>NZ_KE383918.1:93747-462648 GCF_000422785.1 Pseudovibrio exalbescens DSM 16456 | reverse complement strand
ACGCTAGCAAACCCACATCAACTGTCATTGACAGGGCGCAAACTCGTATCATCTCAGTGAGAAGATTTAGAGCGAACCGTGCCGTCGCCGGCAGCGCCGTCGCTCTCGATGGAGCGGGTTATAGCCCCACAATCTTCAATCCGTCAACTCGATTCTGCAAAATTATCACGACACAATCAAAAGACCCTGAGGATAAAACCAAACAAACCTGAAAAACCCAACGTAAAATCAAACCAAAACCGCTGTGAAAAGTCCAAGACACAAACCAGAAATGCCCAAAACCATACCGCGCCCCATCTGGATACCGGATCGGCGCTGCGCTTGTCCGGCATGACAGCCGAGGGGAAGAAGAACAAACACCGCCCTACACCACGAATGTCATCCCGGCCCCCGAGCCGGGATCCAGACCAGCAATTACGCACACCCGCGAAGGCCCGCTAATCTGGATGCCGGATCGACGCTGCGCTCGTCCGGCAGGACAAACGAGGGAAAGGCGATGGAAGGTTCGGGGGCAACGAGGCAGGACGGGGTAAAAGTGAACCGCGCAGAGCAAACAGGATCAGATCCAGCAGCAACGCGGCGCAAAGATAAAAGGGCTAGAGCCCTACGACGAACTCTCTGCAAATTGTCCGACCGAAACCCTGCAGACCTCCTGCTCACGCAAAGCAGTAAGACCAAAACCTAACGTCGCCCCTCCCCCACACAGGTCATCCCGGCCCCCGAGCCGGGATCCAGAACGGCAATTGCGAACACCCGAGAAGGCTCGTGAATCTGGAGGCCAGAGCAAGTCCAACATGACAGCCGAGGGGAAGGACGAGCAGGTCGCGGATCTCAGGGCTGCGTCAAAAAAGGAGAATGCGGAACCAGCATACTTAGAGCGAGCCGGCCGAGCGCCCCTCACGCTCACGCAAAACAATAAGACCAAGATCCAACCTCGCCCCTACCCCACACAGGTCATCCCGGCCTCCGAGCCGGGATCCAGACCGGCAATTACGCGCACCCGCGAAGCCCCGTGAGTCTGGATACCGGATCAGCGCTGCGCTTGTCCGGCATAACAGCCGAGGGAAAAGGCGATGGAAGGTTCGGGGAAACGGGGCAGGACAGGGCAAAAGTGAACCGCGAAAAGCAAACAGGATCAGGTCCAGCAGCAACGCGGCGCAAAGATAAAAGGGGCCAGCAGCCCTACGATGAACTCTCTGCAAATTGTCCGACCGAAACCCTACCGACCTCATGCTCACGCAAAACAATAAGACCAAGATCCAACGTCGCCCCTTCCCCACGCAGGTCATCCCGGCCCCCCAGCCGGGATCCAGACCGGCAATTACGCACACCCGCGAGGCCCCGTGAATCTGGAGGCCGGAGCAAGTCCGGCAGGACAAACGAGGGAAAGGCGAGGTTCAGGGCTGGCTGGACAGCTGAGAGGAGAAAGAGGCCGCAGATCATCGAGGATTGTACACAGCAAGACCCTAAAGAGTGCCTCCGAAAGACCCGAAGTCTCAAGTGTCAGCAGCCCGAAGCCATCCAGCCAGCTCCAACACGCACCCCAACAAACCTCAGGCAAAATGCGGCAACCGCAGGAGCCGGCAGAAGAGCCAGCGCGAAACCAATCCCCTTATACTTTCGTGGCACACCGCCGTTCCGGCAAGTTAAACGATAAACCGACCTCAATTTCCTAAAAAAACTATAATAAACACAGAAAAACTCAAATAAATTATCCGGTTTTGTTATTTCATTACGTCAATGTAATGTCATCTGAAATCTGTAGTTGTTGCATCGGTTCACACTCGCACCTTGAAGAGAGAGATTGATGAAACATATCGTTAGCTCCGCGTTGGCGCTGGCCCTGTCCAGCACTGCCGTTTTTGCTCAAGACGCCCTGCCGCAGCAAGACAATGAATGGTTTCAGGCTGCACAGGCCGAACTGGCCAAAAAGGCAGGCCGTCAACCCATCACCAACAAGGCCAAGAACGTGATCATCCTGATTGCCGATGGTAACGGTGTTGGCACCAACTATGCGACCCGGCTGTTCGACGGTCAGCAGAAGGGCGGTTATGGTGACGAGCATGTTTTGCCGCATGAAGCGTTCCCTTACATCGCTCTGGCCAAGACCTACAATACCAACGCCCAGACACCTGACTCCGCCGGCACCGGCACTGCCATGCACACCGGTGTGAAGACAAAGGCCGGCGTTCTGGGTGTCGACGCCTCCTTGAACCGGGGTGATTGTTCCGCAACTGAAGCAGCCAGCGTTGCCAATGCCTCTGAAATCTACAGCGCCATGGGCAAGTCTGTCGGCATCGTGTCCACGGCTCGCCTGACACACGCGACACCGGCATCCGTCTACGCTCACTCTGCGGACCGCAACTTTGAGGCCGATAGCAACCTGCCCGAAGGATGCGACCAGAAAGACATCGCCACCCAGATGCTCGATGCATTTGAAGCAGGCCGTCTGGATCTCGCCCTGGGCGGTGGTCGCCGCAATTTCGTCTTGAAGCGCGATGGTCTCGTGGATGAGGAAGGCAAGGCTGGCCGCCGCAATGAAGAAGACCTGATTGCCCGTGCCAAGACCCTCGGCATTGCCTATGCCTGGGACGATGCAACCGCCGCCGACCTGCCACTGGACGGCACGCCAGTTATCGGCCTGTTTGAATCCTCCCACATGAAGTATGAGGCAGACCGTACCGGTGAACCTTCTCTGGCAGAAATGACAGAAATGGCGATCAAGTCACTTCAAAACAATGACAAGGGCTACTTCCTGTCCATTGAGGCTGGCCGTGTCGACCACGCCAACCACGCTGGCAATCTGGCCCGCACCGTGCGCGATGGGGTGGCCTTTGCTGAAGCTGTAGCCAAGGCAGACGAACTGACCAATGACGAAGACACGCTGATCATCGTCACTGCAGACCACGAACACGCCATTGCCTTTCAAGGTTATGCCGGTCGCGGTTCCAACATTCTGGGCCTGTCCCGCCAGATCAACCCCAACGGGACGGAAGCGCTTGACGAGCCGAACCTGGCTCAGGACGGCAAGCCTTACACAACCGCCGGCTTCCTGAATGGTGGCGGCGCAATTTTGACCGAAGATCAGGATTGGTTCGGCACACGTCCGCAAATCACCGAAGAGGAAGCCACGGACATCGACTATGTCCAGCAGGCCTTGATCCCAATGAGCTCTGAAACTCATTCCGGTGAAGATGTGGCCATTTATGCCAAGGGCCCCTGGGCGCACCTGATCGATGGCACCGTGGAACAGAACTACATCTTCCACGTGATGCACCACGCGGCGACCGCTGAATAAGCGGACCCAGTCCTTACCCCTCTGGAAGGCCCGTCTGAAGCGGGCCTTCCATTCTGGCGCTTTACCCAGTGCCAACCCCGAGCATGAGAGGTTTGTAATGAACCGCCGTCATTTCATGCAGGCAACAGGCAGCCTGCTTCTGGCCACCCCCTTTGGGCCACTGGCCTTTGCCGCCGAAGCGGCCGAAGCGGCCGAAGGCACGTTGAAGCTGCGTACGCTCTACAACAAGGACCAGAGCTTTTCCCCCCTTGCCAAAGCCATGGAAGGCCAGCGGGTATCGGTGGATGGTTTCATGGCGCCGCCGTTGAAAGCTGATTCCAAATTCTTTGTCTTGACCAAGATGCCCATGGCCACCTGCCCTTTTTGCGAAACGGAAGCCGAATGGCCGGACGATATTCTTGCCGTTTACACCAAGCGCTCCTACACGGTTGTTTCCTACCGACGCAAAATCATTACCCGTGGTGTACTCGAACTGGGCAGCTACCGGGACCCGGACACGGGCTTCTTGAGCCGAGTGCGCCTGAGTGACGCCACCTTCCATCTGGCGTGACACCGATGTCGTTGGCGCTGCACGTTCGAGATCTGGAAGTTCATGCCCCCAACGGACGCGTTCTGGTGCGCGCGCGCCAGCTTGACGTCGCGCCGGGCGAGACCGTTGGACTGCGCGGCCCGTCAGGCGCGGGCAAATCCTCCCTGCTTTATGCCCTTGCAGGTCTGCAGGCCCGCATGAGCGGCGCAGTAGTGTGGGGCGATACCGATCTGACACCGCTCAACGACCACACACGCGCGCGGTTTCGCCGCCAGTACATGGGCATGATCTTTCAAGACTTCCTGCTCTTCGAGGAGTTGGGCGCGCTGAACAACGCCAGTCTGGCCGCCGCCTTTGGCGCCCCTGCGGAACGGCATCAGATCAGGCACACGGCTCGCACCCTGCTGCAGCGCCTTGGCCTGACCGACCTGGGCCGTACAGTAGAAAGTTTTTCTGGCGGCGAGCGCCAACGTGTAGCCGTGGCCCGCGCGCTCTCCAACAACCCGAAGGTCATCCTTGCTGATGAGCCGACCGCCAGCCTGGACCGTGCCGCGGCCGATACCCTGATTGCCGACCTGACGCGCATGGCGCGAGACGAAGGACGCACCTTGGTTGTCGTGAGCCATGACGATTCCTTGTTGAGCCAGTTGGACCGTGTGTTGCAAGTCGTGGACGGCGAACTGAAGCAGGAGACGCGCCATGTTTGAAACCATGGCAGATCTATGGCAGGCACTGCCTCCCACTTTTCAGGACACGCTCTGGCTGTTGGCCTTGCTGGCACCCACATTCATTGTCGGAGGCATGGTGTGCAAGGGGTACCGGCCGTTTGGGTTGATTGGCGCCTTGTTGTGGCGTTATCGCTGGACCAACCTTGTTTTCATCCTGTTAATTGCGGTTTCGGTGGGCATTGGCGTCGGGCTGATTGCACAGGAGAGAGGATTGCGCAAGGGCTCGGCGCGCGCCGCCGAGAAATTCGACTTGATTGTTGCTGCACCCGGCAGTGAAATCACCATGCTGTTCGCCTCGGTGTATCTGCGCCCCTCTGACGTGCCGCTGCTGGATGCTACGCGCTTTCAGAACGTGGCCAGCAACCCCCGTGTGGACATGGCGGCCCCAATTGCGTTTGGCGACAGCTATGCCGGGGCGCCCGTCGTCGGTACAACGGCCGAATTCATCTCCCATCTGGCTGGAAACCTGGTTGAGGGAAGGCTGTTTCAAACAAGCACGGAAGCGGTGGCAGGGGCTGCGGTGTCCTTGCCGCTGGGCTCGCAGTTCAGCCCTGATCACGGGGTGGGCGATGGCGCCGAACATGGCGCCCATGACGGCCACGTCAACACCATTGTTGGGCGCATGCCGCCCACGGGCAGCCCTTGGGACAAGGCCATTCTTGTTCCTGTGGAAGGGGTATGGGAAGTGCATGGTTTGCCAAACGGCCACCCACCCCACGCAAGTGACCGCTTGGGGCCACCGTTTGACCCTGAGTTTTTCCCCGGGACACCGGCTGTACTGGTACGGGCGCAGGAGCTTTGGTCCAACTATGCGCTGCGCTCCGAGTTTACCCGCGATGACATGATGGCGTTTTTCCCCGGGGCTGTGCTGGCACAGTTGCACAGCGTGATGGGCGATATTCGTCAGGTGATGTCCGTCATGGCCGTGCTCACGCAAGTTCTAGTAACCGCCGGTGTGCTGACCGGCCTGATCGTTTTGACACGGCTTTTCTCACGTCGGCTGGCCTTGTTGCGCGCGTTGGGTGCGCCGCGCCGGTTTGTCTTCTCCGTGGTATGGGGCTATGCCGCGACGCTGATTGCCACAGGCTCCCTGGCGGGGCTGATGGTGGGATGGGTTGCGGTGGGCCAGATTTCACGCATTGTCAGCCAGCGCACCGACATTCTGGTAAATGCTCAACTGGGCTGGGCCGAGCTTCACCTTGTGGCCGGTTTCGTCAGCCTGACTGTTGTGCTGGCCTTGTTGCCAGCGTTTCTCGCCATGTCCCGCAACGTACTCGCAGACCTGCGAGCCTGACGGAGGTTTCTTCACCATGCGACGTTCCATTCTGATTATCCTCGGTGTTTTAAGTCTGACAAGCACCGCAAGTCTGGCCGGTGACCACCACCATGCCAATGACCATGCAGCACACGAGGCCGCTGCCCACGGCATTCACGGGCTTCATGCCTGGACACGTGCAACTGACGACGACCATGCACTGGTGTTCGTGGAACTGAAGAATGAGAGCGATCATGAAGTCCATCTGACGGGTGGCCACAGCGCCATTGCCGAAACCGTGACACTGGTGGGTTTCCAGATGCAGGAAGGCGAAGCTGTTTACGTGCCCATACCTCAAGTTCCAGTGCAGCCCGAGGGAGAGTTGGACCTGATGCCGAACGGCCTTGCCCTTCAACTCGACGGTCTGGCGCGCCCCTTGGCGAAGGGCGAGAGTTTTGAAGTCGAGATCGTGTTCGATCAGGGGCATTTGATGATGCCGGTGCAGGTGGAAGCCAACAACGCCACCCAGCACAGCCACGCCGGGCATATGCACTGAAAGCCCTATATGCACGTCAACGCGCCCGTTGGTGCCATACCTCGCGCCCAGCGACAAATTTCGCACAGCGCGGCATACTTGTGGCACCAACCCAAGCGCTGGATTTGCGAATTTCATTATTTTGCGGGAAAAGTGGTGCCCGGAGGCGGATTCGAACCACCGACACGCGGATTTTCAATCCGCTGCTCTACCAACTGAGCTATCCGGGCTTCCTCCAGCGCGGGAACTGCGCTGCGAAAGTGAGCGTGTTATAGGAAGGCAGAGAGCGTCTGTCCAGCACCTCTTGTCAGTTTTTCAACATCAAACCAAATTGCTGGATTTATCCACATGGGCTGCGCCTGACTGCGCGCAGCTGCAAGCTGTTTTCCTTCCGATTTACAATGGGATGGCAACCGACTATGGTACCGCTTGTGCATGCGATAGGCTGCACCGGCGGCGCACCTCTCCTCCCCTTTTTCTGATTTATCAGAGATCCTTTCCCATAGGCAAAATTTGAAAGTGAACAGCATGCAAGCTTACAGCGTGTTTCAACGCGATGGCTTTGATTTTTCCGTTATAAGCGAAGGCCAAGGGCCCGACCTCGTTGTGATTGGCAGCAGCACCTACTATGCCCGTGCAATCTCGAAGACACTGAGTCAGTCTTTCCGCCTCCATTTCATCGACCATCGCGGCTTTGCCCCTGCCAATCGTCCCGTTTCCGAGGAAGATGCCGCGCTCGCTGTGATCAGCGACGATCTGGAATGGCTGCGCGGCCAACTGGGGCTGCAGCGCTTCCTTATTCTTGGACATTCCGGACACGGCTATATGGCCATTGACTACGCAACCCGATATCCAGAACAGGTTTCGGGGCTGGTTCTGGTCGGGCTGTCCCCCGATCTGGGAGCAACGCATCAAGCCATGACCGAGGCCCGGTTCGAAGCCGAGGCCGGAGCTGCCCGCAAGGCTCGATTTGCCCAAGACATTGAGCAACTGGGCTCCATGATTGAACAGGATCCAGACCGCAAGTTCGCCCATATATGCTGCGCCTTACAGGCCCGGCGGTGGGCAGATCCCACTTATGATGAGAGCTGGCTCTGGGAAGGCTTGACCCTGCACACCCCCTTGTTTGACCAACTCTGGGGTCAGGTGTTTGCAACCTTCGACATGGCCACAAAGGCCCAAGCCGTTGCTTGCCCAACGCTGCTTGTGATGGGAACTCTGGACTTCAGCATTGCGCCCATCGGGAGTTGGGATGCGGTGGCAGAGCGTTTCAAGTCTCTCACCATCAAGGAGCTGGCTCAGAGCGGACACACGCCCATGCTGGAGGAACCAGAAGCGTTCAACCGCGTTTTGACGGAGTGGGCACAAACCGCAACCCAGCCATCTCAATCCAGGTAGTCATGCAAAACCCGTCCGTAAGGCAGGGTCAGGTCGGTGATGAAATGCAACCCACCTACCACCTTGCGGACGGGCAGACTGGCCACGGGTGCGTTTACGTGATGGATCAGCTGCAACCCCGCCGGCCCTGACCATGCCCCCTTCACCGTGATGTCCGCCAGCTCATAGGCCACCAGTTGGGCAATGGCGAGCGAGCCATCAACATGAGGGATCATCTTCAGGTTCACTTGCGTCTTTTGCAGTTTCTTCAAGATCGCATCCGGGTGGCACTTGGTACCGTGGTCCACATCATACAACAGATGTTGGTACTTGTAGCCCATGGTCGCCAAAGCGATTGTCGTGCCATCAAATTCCAGATGACCGGTCAAAGTAGCCCCTTCGACAAACAGCCGAGGGTGCCCCAACTTCTTCGGGAACCCCCAGATTTCACGTCCACCGTAGATGGGCGGTGAGCAGTCTAGGAACATTTGCTGCGTGAAGTTGACGGGCTGTCCGTCATGAAGCGCCGGAATGACCAGACCCGCCTCGGTGTAGTCACCAAATCCCGCAGAATCCGGCATCCGGATGGTTTCAAACAAAACCGTGTTTGATCCATCCGGCTCCAAGGGCTCCGGTAGCGCTGCGCGGATGGCATCCGGGTCGCTTTCATAGATGACGGTGAAAAACTCTCGATTGATAAAACGATACGGCCCCTTGGGATAGGCCGGGGCCGCGATTGGCATAGAGGCTTGGGACAGGATTTCGTCGGCGTTCATGAGCGCCCCCTTATCAGTTTGACTTGCACAGTGCGCGCTCACCTTACACGGCTGCGTTTCTGTGCCTGCCCCTGCCTTTTCATGGGGTGTCGTCAGGTGGTTTCCCGTTTCCTAAAAGCGGGTGCCCAATATGGCTCAAACTTCGGAGCTGCCAACGCAAAGGGCGGACCGTTCGGCCCGCCCCACTTCAAATCACAAGTTGCCGAGATTACTTCTGCTGGGTAATCCGGCCATCGATAAAGGGCTGGTAGTCGCCCTTTTCCGCCAAGTAGTCCGCCACAACGACTTCCAGGCCGGGGCCGTAATCGTACGCATTGAGGCCATGCTCAGCGAATACCTTGTAGCCGTCACCACCGCCACGCATGTAGTTGTTGGTGGCCACGCCGTAGATCTTTTCCATCTCCAACGGGGATCCATCGGCCATTTCAACGGCGACGATGCGCTCACCCACGGGTTTGGATGGATCAAACGTGTACTTGATACCTGCGACCTGCGGGAAGCGACCTGCGCCTTCTTCGATTTTGGAAACGCCATTTTCCAGCGCTTCCTTGATGTAGGATCCCTTCAGTTGGAAGGTAGCCAGCGTATTCTGGAAAGGCAGGACGGTGAGCACTTCGCCCATCGTGACTTCGCCAGCATCAATGGAGGCACGCAAGCCACCGCCATTCTGGATGACAACTTCAACGCCCTGATCCTTGACGCGGTCCAGAATGGCTTCAGCAACCAGGTTGCCCATCTCACATTCACCGGACCGGCAGGACCCACGGTCGCCGTTGATCAGTGCGGCAGAAGCACCGATGACCTTTGACTTCAACTCTTCAATTGGAGCTCCAAGCTCTTCGACACGAGCCTGAAACGCCTCATCCGGCATGACGGAGGCATCAAGCAGAATGGGCTCACCTTCTGCCTTGATCACATTGCCGTCGTCGTCCCATGTCACCTCAATCTCGCCGAGAAACTTGCCATAGGCATAGGCTTGTACAATTGGCACATCCACGCCGTCAGGGTTCTTCACGAGTACGGGATATGGACCTTCCGCCCGCTCCTGCGTGTTGGACAAAAGGGTGTGGGAGTGCCCGCCAACGATGATGTCAATACCGGGCACAGCCGCTGCAATCTGGCGGTCTCTTGGCAGCCCTTCATGTGTCAGGGCAATGATCTTGTTGACGCCCGCAGCTTCCAGAGCCTCAACCGCGCCTTTCAGATAATCCTCAGCCATGATGAAGCGGACGCCATCACCCGGCGAGGAGGTTTCATCCGTGTCTTCGGCCAGTGCGGAAACAATGCCGATCTTCTCGCCATCCTTTTCAAGGATCAGCGTGCCACTAACCTTGCCTTTGAGCAGGGGTTCGTTGTTGACATCGATGTTGCCGGACAGAACGGGGAAATTTGCCGCCTTGATGAACCGGGCCAAAGCGGCCGGGCCGTCGTCAAACTCGTGGTTGCCAACGGCCATGGCATCAATGCTCAGACCATTCATGAACTCAACGGCAGCTTCACCCTTGTATGTGGTGTAGAACAACGAGCCCTGAAACTGGTCTCCAGCATCAAGCGTGACGAAGGCCTTGCCTTCGGAGTCCAGCGCGTTGCGGCGGTCATCGAGGATGGTCTTGACGCGGGCGATACCGCCAAAGCACTTTCCTTCAGCCTCATCGTCAGCGCCGCAGGTTGAATCGTATTTGTTGATCGACTCGATGCGCGAATGAAAATCGTTGAGGTGCAGGATCGTCAGGGAATAATCGGCAAGTGCCGTGGCCGGCAAACCACAGGTCAAAGCGACCACAGGCAAACCGCCCAGAAGAATGTTTTTAAGAGTACGCATTAGGAAGAAGCCCCCATCTACCAATGAATCCCGCTGGCGCTCAGGCTGTGACCGACAGCGAGTACGAAGGATGCAGATATATCTTGCGGGCTATAGATGTCGGTAACAAGACATAGGAGCGCACCAAGAGGCGCTGTGAGCAACTTCCCCCAGACTTATAACAGGCTCACGACCGAAACACGCACTTAGTGCCAAAAATGAACATCAGTGACGCATTTGATTGGGCATTTGGTCGGCGTAGTCGTCGAAATCCGGCTCCTGCTCCTCGGCAGGAATCGCATAGCTATCTGACAACCACCGATTCAGGTCCACCTTCCTGCATCGCTCGGAACAAAACGGGGCGAACGCCGGCTGAGCTGGCTTTTCGCAGATTGGGCATTCCTTGTTTTCATGCTGCTTTGCCACGGCCATATCCTCAATTCACGGGCATTTGCTTCCACTACGCAGGTTGTTTACCCTCTAACACATAAAACAGGTAGAGCAATCCGCCAGCCCAACACGAGATGCAACAAGGCCCACCCAGCTTTGGAAAACTCGCACTTAAGGCAGAAGCCTACCACCGGCCGTCTCCGGCTTTGCCATCGGGAGGAAGAATGACATCGGAGATTTCATGGATCCTGACCAGTCAGGTCACCGCGTTTGACCAGCCCGCGTTTGAGAGCCTCATGCAGGAAATGTGCTCCCATTTCCGTGAATCTCTACCCGGCCTGCAGGCCATGGTGTGGTATCTGTCGGAGGATGGGACAACCTGCCAAATGTTTGTCACGGTGGAGTCCAGTGAAAGCGCACTGGTTTACTTCGAAAAATACATGGTTCAGTTCCAGAACCGGTTCGAAGCTCTGCTCACCCCACAGCAACTGGTTGTTTACGGCGATGTGTCGGCCGACTTGAAAACCCTGCTCGCTCCCAGCTCACCGATATATGTCACCACGATCGGCGGCTTTGTGCGCTGAGTAGCGCTGTTAGGCTGGAACTCCGGCCTGTACCCAGGTTGCCTGTGTGTTGTAGCCATTTCCCTGCAACAGGTTTGCCGTTTCATAGAGCGGCAGACCGACGACGGAGGAATAAGAACCTATGACACGGGCAACAAAGCTGCCTGCCAGCCCCTGTATGGCATAGCCCCCTGCCTTGCCCCTCCATTCACCGGAGGCAAGATAGTTGGCCATGTCCTGCTTGGACAAACGACGAAACCGGACACGGGTTTCCACTAGTTTGGTGCGGTTCTGCCCCTTGGGTGTGTTGACACACAACCCAGTGTAGACGCGATGAACGCGCCCGGACAACAAAGCCAGACAGGCTTCCGCCTGCTCGGTACTCTCCGGCTTCGGCAGAATGCGCCGCCCCACGGACACCACGGTATCCGACCCGAGGATGAGCGCTTCTTTCTTGTCGGGGTCCCGATCCACCATCAGCCGCGCCGCTGCCGCTTTTTCGCGCGCCAGACGCATGGCCAGAGCACGGGGGCTCTCGCCCCGGTCCGGTGTCTCGTCAATATCGGTAGGAAGCAAATAGTCCGGTTCAATGCCGATCTGCTGCAAAAGCGCCAAACGACGGGGTGACCCAGACGCTAAAACGAGCGGAAGTTTTTCGCTCATATCTGCTCCTCAAAACCGATGATGCATGGCTTGGATCAAGCCATGGCCGCTTGCAATTACTTGTAGCGATATGTGATTCGACCCTTGGTGAGGTCGTATGGTGTCATTTCAACGAGCACCTTGTCGCCCGCCAGAACCCGGATGCGGTTCTTGCGCATGCGGCCAGCGGTATGAGCAATGATCTCATGATCATTTTCAAGTTTAACCCGGAAAGTTGCGTTCGGAAGGAGTTCCGTAACAACCCCCGGAAATTCCAAGACTTCTTCTTTTGCCATTAGGATTCCTGATCGTTCTTCGTAGCTGCGCGGAACCTAACGGATTAACCACCGAAAGGAAACCGCAAACACTCAATTGTCAGAGGTGGATGGGCGCTCTTTTACCCGGATTTTAAGCGGTTGTCACAGGTTCTTTTTACCAATGTCCGCGTTGCAGCTGTGTTTTTTACTATTGCCTGCGTGTTTCTCTCTTCAAGATGAAGGTGGCGCTGTCCAGTTGAGCCGTTTCATCAACCGCATCTTGAGTGCCTCCCGCACTTCACGATAGGCTTCCATGATCTGAGAACGACTTCCAGTTACAATGGTCGGGTCAATTGTGGGCCAGTATTCAACATCCACGGCTTGAGTACGGGTGGTATCAAGCGCCATGTGATGCGCCTCCGGCGCAAGGGTGATGATGAGATCAAACCCCTCTTCTGCCAGATCTTCAAATGTCTTGGGCGTATGGAAGCTCATGTCCACGCCCGCTTCTTCCATGACCGCATCGACGAACGGGTCCCGCTCCCCGGCAAAAACACCACAGGAGCGCACATAGATCTGCTTGGGGAACAAGGTGCGGGTCAAAGCTTCGGCCATGGGAGAACGCACCGCATTCATGCGGCAAATGAACAAGATAGCACTCGGCTGAATGAGGGGGTCTGCCATGCGCTACGCCTTCGGATGCAAGGAACACAGCAGCGTGAACAGACGACGGGAGGTTTGATGGTCCACGTCCACCTTGCCATCAAGCCTCTCCTTGAGCACACCGGCACCTTCGTTGTGCACCCCGCGCCGGCCCATATCGATGGCTTCGATCTGACTGGGAGACGCCGTTCGAATTGCTTCATAATAGCTTTCGCAGATCATGAAGTAATCCTGAACGATTTTCTTGAACGGCGTCAGCGACAGGATCAACGTCGTCAACTCAACGCCGTCTTCGCTTCGAATGATGAAAACGAGACGGCGTTTGATCATGGCCAGGTCCAGCCGATATGGCCCTTCTGGGGCCCCGATGGGGGAGAAGTAGTTCTCCTCCACGAGATCAAATATGGCAACCTTGCGTTCGCGTTCCACGTCCTTGCTGGCGCGCTGGATGGAATTGGGGTCCAGCACGACTTCCACGAGGCGCTGGGTGGTCTCATTCCCATCCTCTTCAATCGTTGGCACCGTTTCATCCATCAGTGTTTCAGCTCCACTCAGACGAGCCGTGCTCGTCTATCGGTTCAACCGTATTGCAACAGACTTGGCGTGTGCGCCCAATCCTTCCGCTTCTGCCAACTTGACGGCAGCCGGGCCGATTTGCGCCAGATTGTCTGGGTTGCAGCGCAATATAGAACTACGCTTAACAAACTCCAGTACGGACAGACCAGAGGAAAACTTGGCCGAACGAGCAGTTGGCAACACATGATTGGAGCCACCAACATAGTCACCGATTGCTTCAGGGGTGTAACGACCAAGGAAAATCGCCCCCGCGTTGCGCATCAATGGCAACAGGGCATCGGGATCCTCGACCGCCAATTCCAGGTGCTCAGGCGCAAATCGGTTCGACAAGGCCATGGCGGCTTCAAGGTCATCCACGGTGATGATGGCGCCGTAATTTTTCCAACTCTCGCCAGCCACATCGGCACGCGGCAAGGTTTCCAGCTGCTTTTCCACGGCCACAGCCACTTCTTCGGCCAAGGTCGGGCTGTCCGTGATGAGTATGGATTGCGCCACGGGATCATGCTCGGCCTGAGACAGCAGGTCCACGGCCACCCAATCCGGGTTATTGCCTTCGTCAGCAACAACGAGAATTTCGGAAGGACCTGCAATCATGTCAATGCCGACGCGGCCGAAAACCCGACGCTTGGCGGCGGACACAAAGGCATTGCCAGGCCCGACAATCTTGCTGACCGGGGCAATGCTTTGCGTTCCATACGCCAGCGCGCCCACAGCTTGGGCCCCGCCAATGCGGTAGATTTCCGTTACACCCGCCAGCTTGGCAGCCGCCAGAACCAACGGGTTTAGGACGCCATCGGGGCTTGGAACAACCATGACGATCCGTTCCACGCCCGCAACTGTTGCCGGTACCACATTCATGAGAACCGACGATGGATAACTGGCCAGACCGCCCGGCACATACACACCGACAGCTTCAACAGGTGTCCAGATGCTTCCCAGTTCAACGCCGATCGGATCCATATAACTGGAGCTTTCCGGTAACTGCTTTTCATGGTGAGCGCGGATCCGATCACACGCCAGTTTCAAGGCATCATAGGTTTCTGTGGGAACCTGTGCGACGGCCGCATTCAATTCGTCTTCCGTGACCTTCAACTCATCCATGGACGCAACGCTCAGGCGGTCGAACTTCGCAGTGTATGCCAATACAGCTTCGTCGCCCCGGTCCTCTACATCCTTCAGGATGTCGCGCACGATATGGTCAACATCCTCGGAGATTTCACGCTTGCTCATGAGCAGACGGTCAATTTCTTCGTCGAAACTGGCTGACGCAGAGGAGATTTTAACGGCCACGATCTTGTTCCCTGTTTTTCATCACATGTGGTTTTCTGGCTTAGTCCAGATCATGTTGCGGTCGGTTGTCAGTGCTCCAGGCCGCGCCCAGATCCGTCAGTTGGGCTTCAATGCACTCGGCCTTGGCCGCCAACGCAGCGCCTCCGGAAAACTCCAGTATAACCGTTCCGGCGGGCTCTGCCGCTGGCTCGAAGCGGATGGCGAGCAATGACAACACGATGTCCTTGTTTTCCTGATTTATATTGCGAGCTTGCAGCGCTTCAACACGAGACAGGGCAAGAACGGACCTGCGGCGTTCGTTTTTTTGTTGCCTTGCCAGATCCGCGTCCCATGCGAAGCGGTTCATTGCCACCAGCAGCCGCTTCTCGCGCGGCAAATACTGAATATCTCCAAGTTTCAGGAGGCTATCCTGACACATGGCCGAAATTACAGTCAAATCTTCGCTGTCGAGCGCCAGAAGTTTCATTGTTTCACCCCGAGTCACATGAAAGACGGCGGGTGCATGTGCTCTCGCCGTCCTGCATTTGCTGTTTAGGTAACCCCGAGCGGCTGTGAAAACAATCGGGGGACTCGGTATTTTATTGGATCAACCGGAAATGCGTTCAATCTGAGCGCCACAACGGGACAGTTTGTCCTCAAGACGCTCAAAGCCGCGATCGAGGTGATAGACGCGGTTCACGACCGTTTCCCCTTCCGCAGCCAATCCGGCGATGACCAACGACACAGACGCCCTCAGGTCCGTCGCCATCACCTGAGCGCCGTGCAGTTGATCAACCCCTTCGATGGTTGCCACCTGCCCGTCCAGACCAATCTTGGCACCGAGGCGGGCGAGTTCTTGAACATGCATGAAGCGGTTTTCAAAAATGGTTTCCGTGATCCGGCTCGTGCCCTGTGCGCGGGTCATCAGCGCCATGAACTGGGCCTGCAAATCCGTCGGAAATCCAGGGAAAGGATCGGTGCGCACATCCACGGGATCAATGCCATCGCCATTGCGGAATATGCGCAGACCATTTTCAACACTGGTGATTTCCACCCCAGTCTGAGACAGGGTATCCAATGCACTTTGCAAAAGATCCGCCCGTGCACCCTGCAGCACCACATCACCGCCCGTCATGGCAACGGCCATGGCATAGGTGCCGGTTTCGATGCGGTCGGCAACCACCGGATGCCTATAGGCATGAAGACGCTCGACGCCCTGAATGCGGATGGTATCGGTACCAGCCCCTTCAATCTGCGCGCCCATGCCGACAAGGCAATGCGCAAGATCCGCAACTTCCGGCTCTTGGGCTGCGTTCTCAATAACCGTTTCGCCCTTGGCAAGCGTTGCGGCCATCATCACGGTGTGGGTCGCCCCTACCGAGACCTTCGGGAAGGTGACGCGATTGCCTCTCAGCCCACCTGGAGCCTTTGCAACCACATATCCCTGATCGATTTCCATATCGGCGCCCAGTGCCTTCAGGCCGTCGATAAAAAAGTCGACGGGCCGCGTGCCGATGGCACAACCGCCCGGCAAGGAGACACGCGCTTCGTGCATGCGCGCCAGAAGCGGACCGATGACCCAGAAGCTGGCCCGCATTTTCGACACCAACTCGTAAGGCGCGGTCGTATCAACGACTGTTCCCGCGGAAAGGTGCAGGGTCTGGCCCGTCATGGAATCCTGACCCGGCCGTTTGCCGTCTACCGAATAGTCAACGCCATGGTTGGACAGGATCTGCGTCAACTGCGCAACGTCCCGCAGCCGCGGCACGTTTTCCAAGGTCAGCGTTTCATCCGTCAAAAGGGATGCGATCATCAACGGCAGCGCAGCGTTTTTCGCACCTGAAATCGGAATCGTGCCATTAAGCCGGTTGCCACCGACGATTTTAATTCTGTCCATTAATCAAATTACCCTAAACGACTGCCCGACAGCTCCGGCTCAAATCTATGGTTTGCGTATAAGGATGGATATGGCCTTAACATGACGGGATGCCCTGCCCCTGAAGTCATGTGTATAACAATTCCCACCCACGATCTTAAGTCAGGCCGCCCTTGCAGTTGGCAAGCCTAATTTTCAGAAGAACGACCGGTTTTCTTGGCCTTCTTCCGGCGCTTCAGATTATCCCGTAGCGCCGCAGCCAGACGTTCGGCACGCGCCTCTTTCTCGCTGCGTTTTGTCTCTGAATCTGCCTTACCGGCAGACTTTGGCTGTTTTTCGTCACTCATGGCTGTTTCCACTACACCAATGCCAACTTCAAGCCAAGCTGGTATCCGTAAGCCACCGTAGCTTTAAAAGGCTAGATTTCCCCAGTCCGGCAAAATTCCACAGAATTGGAAAATTTATCCCTTGCGCCCCCCCGGCCATTATGGCAAAAGCCTCCTCGTTCCGGGGCGATCACCTCCGGCACACAGAAACGAACTGGAAAAACTCAGTTAGTTCAGTAAAATAGATGATCAAGCTGCGGTAGCTCAGTGGTAGAGCACTCCCTTGGTAAGGGAGAGGCCGGGAGTTCAATCCTCCCTCGCAGCACCATCCTTTCTCCCAAAAAACATACTGATTGCAAGTGTCTATGCCTGCACATGGCTTTGTGAACAGCTTTGCTGGTCGGCAGACAAGCAATCAATGCGTGTGATTCTCTCCATTGAAACGCGGCTGGTCTGTTTGCTAGTTGCTGATGGTCACTGCATGGGCACAGCGCTTCGATCGGGCCAAACCCTTAAACGAGGCAAACCACCTTCAATCCAAATGCAAACAGGCCCCTTGCGAACAAGAGGCCTGTCCTGAGGCCCTCAGAACGGTGTTTTGGGAGCGACTTGCCCGGCTAGCAGGCGGAGCCAACACCGCCCTCAAGCACCCTTGGGAGACGCTTGAAGGGCGAGTTACGCCCTCTTGATCTGCTTGAATCGCTTGGTTTGTTCAATCAAGGCCACTTCTGTTGGCAAACGCTCCATGGAAGAGGCGCCATAGAAGCCGTGACAGTCCGGACAACGCTCCAGTACATAGGTTGCATCTTCCGGCTGGGCTATCGGCCCACCGTGACACAGCACGATCACATCGTCGCGCACTTCTCTTGCGGCCTTTGCCCACGCATTGATCTTCTCAACGCAGTCATCCAGCGTGACATGGGTTTCAGCACCGATGTTGCCGCCGCTGGTCAACCCCAGATGACAGACGATGACATCCGCCCCTGCCTCGGTCATGGCACGTGCATCTTCCGGCGAGAAGACATAGGGTGTGGTCAGGTGCCCTTTTTGCGCCGCCTTGCGGATCATCTCCACTTCCAACGCATAGCCCATACCGGTTTCTTCAAGGTTTTTGCGGAAGTTGCCGTCGATCAGTCCAACGGTCGGGAAATTCTGGACTCCAGCAAATCCAAGATCCTTCAGATGGTCAAGGAACCAATCGAAGTTGCAGAATGGATCAGTACCATTCACCCCTGCCAACACAGGCGTATTCTTCACGACAGGCAGGACTTCCTTGGCCATGTCGACAACAATCTCATTGGCATTTCCATAGGCCAACAGGCCTGCCAATGAACCGCGGCCAGCCATGCGGTAGCGACCGGAGTTGTAGATCACGATCAGATCGATCCCGCCAGCTTCCTCGCACTTTGCCGAGAGGCCGGTCCCGGCCCCACCGCCCACGATTGGTTGGCCCTTGGCAATGAGATCGCGCAGGTGAGAGAGTATTATTTCCTTGGACATTCTCGTCGTCCTTCAGTTTCAGTGCTGTTCAATTTCGGAGAAAGCCGCAAGCAGAGCTGCGACAAATTCGGGGTCATTCACTGCCGCGTCCACTTCGATGAGTTTCCGGTTTTCGCTTGCCACGAACCCGTTTCGAATTGCCTCAAAGAGTGCCTGATCCGCCTCAGGGTCAAAGAATGGGGCGCCCTCAACATCGATGATGGACACGCCCTTGAGCGGAAGCAGAAAACGTACGGGCCCTTCCATGCGGTTAAGCTTTTCAACGATCCAGCGCCCCATGGCTGCATTTTCTTCTGGTGTAGTGCGCATCAGCGTGACTTGCGGATTGTGAACCAACAATTGCCGGTCCTTGTAAGCCTCCGGCACAGTCGTCTCGGCCCCGAAATTCACCATGTCCAGAGCCCCCACAGACCCGACATAAGGCAGGCCTGTGCGGATCACGGCATCCAGCCTCTCTTCACCAGCGGACAACACGCCGCCCATCAAGTGATCCGCAATTTCCGTGGTGGTAACATCCAACAGGGCAGATACCAGCCCACTGTCCACCAGCTTTTCCATGGACTGACCACCAACCCCAGTGGCATGGAAAACAAGGCAGTCGTATCGATCTTCCAACTCCTTGCTCAGAGCCTGTATACATGGCGTTGTGACACCAAACATCGTCAGGCCGAGAGCCGGTTTGTCGTCTGCAGTCTCTGCCAGTGAGTTGGCTATCATCCCGGCTAGCGCATGGGCTCCATTTGAGAGCACGCGGCGAGAAATGCGGTTGATGCCCTGAACGTCCGTGACGGAGTTCATCATGCAAATGTCAGAGGGCCCAACATAGGGCCGCACGTCGCCCGAGGCGACGGTCGAGATCAACACCTTCGGTACACCGACCGGCAACGCCCGCATTGCCGGAGCAACCAAGGCCGTGCCACCAGAACCGCCTGCGCCAATGATCCCGCCCAGGTCTTGACAGTTGACGACGTAGTTGGCGAACGCCTGTGCCATCGCGCTGACCGCACTCCCTCGTTCGCCGGTAAAAACAGCGGCCACGCCGCCCTCATGGCTGGCTGCAACTTGCTTGGCTGAAACGTCAACTTGGTTATCGCCCCCGTCCGATGTTGAAAGATCAACCGTCTTCACGGGCACGCCTGTGGCACGAATGCACTCGGCGATGAAATGAAGCTCTTCGGATTTAGTGTCGAATGTGCCTGCAACGTAGGCTGTGGAACGCATGTTTGGTACTCCTCCAGTGAAGACCCAGACCGCAGCAGATCCTCATTTGGTCTCACAAACGGTCTCCTCATGCACAAGCTAGGAGACCGAAGCTCCTCCAAACAACGGAACCAGCTATACTACATGGGTAAATATGGGTAATATTGAGTGATGTATTCTGCAAACTGCACCCCAGCCAAGGGCACAGCACCTGCTTTGTTGTGGCCAGAAATTTCGACAATTGCCGGACTGCCAGCCAGTCTTTCCGCGCTATTGCCCAACAGAAATCACAATGCAGTTTTGGCGGATCTGATTGCAACGCTACCTCCAGCGGACGAAACGCCCCATCTGGCACCGCTTTTTCTTGCGGATCCGTTCTTCAACCTGAAAAGCTACAGTACCCTTCTCAAGACCCACGGAATCCGCCGGGTCGCAGCTCTACCTAGCGTCCAGCAGTATGGTGCCTCTTTTGAGACGACGTTGGACCGTTTGCATCTCGGCTTGCAACGAGAACAAGATATGCTTCTCGCCCTGCAACTCGAAGGTTTCATGTGCTTCCAGACGCAGGTATGCAATCAACCCTTGCCTCCGGTGAGCTATTGTCTGACGGGCATTATTTGGGTTCCGAGCTTTGAGAGGCCTTCACCCCGCCAAGATGTTTGCGCGACGCAGGACGAGCGCACCGGCACCCCATTGGCGGATTTACCGCAGTACATGCTGGAGGACAAAACCGGCAAGGCGTACCTCAAGACGGTGCTTGAGCCCTGATCGTAGCTAGTCCGCCACAGTGCGGGTAAGACCGTAACGCTGTATCTTGTTATAGAGAGTCTTGCGCGACACGTTTAGAAAAGCGGCCGTTTTTGAACGGTTAAACCCATGTCGCCAGAGCGCGTCCAATATAACCTCCCGTTCCGAGCGCAAATGCGACATGCCTGCTCTCCTCTCCTCAGGCTCGAGAAGAGCATTGACGTCAGCTTCAGAAATCAATGAACTCGAGGCACCGGACAGCAGTTGTCCCGCAATATTGCGCGCCTCCGTCAAGTTGCCAGGCCAAGAATAAGCGCGCAAACGCCGCATGGTCAAAGGCGCAAGGGCGGGAATTTTTCCATCGGTACTGAGGTCACGCATGGCTTCTTCCAGAACGCTCGGGATATCCTCCGGGCGGCTGCACAGCGGCGGCAACGCCAACTCCCGCCCTTGCAACTGCTCGGCCAGTGCCGGGTCGAGCTGGCCAGTGGCGACCAACTGATCCACGGGTTCTCGCGCCACGAAAAACATCGGCACGTTGCTTGTGGAGCGGCGACGTTCTCCTCCAACCGAGAACTCACCGTGTTCAAGATACAGGCCCAAGCGCTTTTGCAGGTGTTTCGGCAGGTCCGCCAAGTCTTGCAACACAATCGCACCCGAGTGATAAGAGAGCAGCCCTTTCGTCCCCCCTCGATCAATCCGCCCAAACAACTTGGTCTTGATTTGTTGCGGGGTCATAAGGGCGCTGTTGAGATTGATCAACCGGGCCCGAGAGATGCCCCTCAGATGAGCCAGCGCTTCAAGCGCTCGGTGGCGTCCGGTTCCAGCTGGCCCGGTTGCAATAACCGGTCCTTGTATACGCCCAAATTCGGCGAGCTTGTCCGACAACTCCACAATGGCTCGGGATGCGCCATGCAGTCCCACTTGCCGTAAGGCCCCAAGTTGGGTCTGGCGCCGAGATTGGCGGATTTCCAGATCACGGACCGCATTCTTGAAGGTCAAGGTCTGATTGGCAAGACCGGTTTCCAGTGGGAGACGGTCCAGCGTGGAGCCACCAACATAGCCATCGGCACGCGAAGCCTCCAAAATCACCGTGAGGTCTTCTGCCGTCTCTATCGGGCCACCTTCCAACAACAACCTGGCGTGTGGGGATACTTCCCGAATGCGACGACGTACCTCCGAAGCAATGACGGAGGCCTCCTTCAGATCGATGCGGGGCCGAATGCCAGTGGTGCCCCCTGCGTTCCAGCCATAATTGAAACATATGGACCGAACCCGGGCCTGTACTGCTTCTTCCGCCTGATCTGCAGTTGTTACATGCGCAATTGCGTCAAGCCCGGCTTTCCGAGCCTGTTGTAAAAGAGCGACTTCACGGCTGAAGCCATAGCCATGGGCTTGCAACACGGCTCCGATTTCATTTGAAAAGTGCGCTACACTGGGAAAGTTCATCACACCAAAACACCCAAGCGACTTGGCGCGTTGAACCAACCACCCCAGATCTTCCTCCGGGTTCAGGGCCGACAGGCCTGCATAGATAGGTAAGGTGCACTGTGGGGCGATCTCGTTTTCGATCAGGTCCAGAACCAACTGATTGGCGTTCCCGGTCGGCAACATGCAGGCGATGGACGGCGCACCGCGAACTCTGTAGCGGCCTGCATTCAACACGACCAGAAAGTCGGCGCCGCCCGCTTCTGCAGCACGGGCCGTTGCTCCAGCCCCAATGGCAGCCCCGACGATGAACGAGGTATTGCTCTGTTTGCTCACTAGCCATGCCTTTCAAGCGGACCTTGCCGGATCTTCTGACAGATACCAATGGGACCGGTACGCGTCCAGCATGCAACATCACATGAGGCAAAACGCAAAATGCCCGGAACACTGTCCCGGGCATCAGAAGGCTTAGGTCTTCGATATTCGATCAGCTATTACTGAGCAGCCGCACGTGCTTCTTCAAGCCATGCGTTCCACTGGTCCTGGTGACCCGCAATCCATGCATCGGCATGACGCTCAATATCAGCTTCGCTGTCTTCGCCTTCACGCATCAACAGGTTCTGCGCACTGATGTCGTTGTTGGAAACCTTCATGATTTCGAACAGCTTGGCAGCGGCCGGATTCTCATTGGTGAACTCACGGTTTGCAACAATGTGCTGGTTGTTGGCCTGAAAGCCGTAGTTCTTGCCGTCTGGCAGGGACGTATCAACATCGGCACGCGCACCCGGCAGAGAGGAGAACGGCACTTCAAGCCAGCTCACATCCTTGCCTGGAACAAGCACGCCGGAAACCCAGTATGGCGTCCAGGTGTAGTACAGGATCGGCTCGCCGTTTTCATAGCGCGTAATGGTGTCCGCGATAATGGCCGAGTAGGAGCCCTGATTGTGGGTGACGGTATCACGCAGATCAAACGCATCCATCTGGTGTTCGATCACCTGCTCACAGCCCCAACCTGGTGTACAGCCCGTCAGATCGGCCTTGCCATCACCGTTATTGTCAAACAGCTTGGCGATCTCAGGATCCTTGAGCTGCTCGATGTTGGTGATGCCATATTCTTCAGCGGTCTTCTTGTCGATCAGGTATCCCTGAAGCGCGCCCTGAGAGTAGACACCTTCGCGGTAGAGCTTTTCAGCGCCACCGGCTTCCTTGTAGAAATCCGTGTGCAGTGGATCCCAATGGGCTGCAATGAAGGTCCCCTCACCCTGCGCCAGAGCCAAATGGGCAGTCGCGGGTTCAAGTTCCTTGATACCTTCGACGTCATAACCGAGGTCTTCAAGGGCTTTCATAACGAGAAACGTCTGAAAGGTTTCTTCTGCAATGGAGGACTTGAGCGGAACAACCGTGACACCTTCGCCCGGCATGTCCTGCGCAACAGCAGCGCCTGAAGCCAGAAGCAGTGACAGAGCACCAGCGGTGAGTACGCTTTTTGTCTTCGTCGCACACGTAAATGCCATCATAAATATCATTCCCTTATTTCTATTGTTTGCCGGAGCGCATTTGCCTGAACGCCTGAACGACGGGCCTGCGAACCAGAAAAAATGCCCGGAGCAGTGCCCCGGGCATCAGAAGACTTAAGTCTTCGGTATTCGATCAGCTATTACTGAGCAGCCGCACGTGCTTCTTCAAGCCATGCGTTCCACTGGTCCTGGTGACCAGCAATCCATGCATCGGCATGACGCTCAATGTCAGCTTCGCTGTCTTCACCTTCACGCATCAACAGGTTCTGCGCACTGATGTCGTTGTTGGAAACCTTCATGATTTCGAACAGCTTGGCAGCGGCCGGGTTTTCCTCGGCGAACTCGAGGTTTGCCAGAATGTGCTGGTTGTTGGCCTGGAAGCCGTAGTTTTTGCCGTCTGGCAGGGACGTATCAACATCGGCACGCGCACCCGGCAGAGAGGAGAACGGTACTTCAAGCCAGTTCACATCCTTGCCTGGAACCAGCACGCCGGAAACCCAGTATGGCGTCCAAGTGTAGTACAGGATCGGCTCGCCGTTTTCATAGCGCGTAATGGTGTCCGCGATAATGGCCGAGTAGGAGCCCTGATTGTGGGTTACCGTATCACGCAGATCGAACGCATCAAGCTGGTGCTCGATCACCTGCTCACAGCCCCAACCTGGTGTACAACCCGTCAGATCGGCCTTGCCATCACCGTTATTGTCAAACAGCTTGGCGATCTCAGGATCCTTGAGCTGCTCGATGTTAGTGATGCCGTATTCCTCAGCGGTCTTCTTGTCGATCAGGTATCCCTGAAGCGCGCCCTGAGAGTAGACACCTTCGCGGTAGAGCTTTTCAGCGCCACCAGCCTGCTCATAAAAATCCGTGTGCAGCGGATCCCAATGGGCTGCAATGAAGGTGCCCTCACCTTGAGCAATCGCGGTGTGCGCGGTTGCGTATTCCAGTTCCTTGATGTCCTCAACTTCAAAACCGAGGTCTTCAAGAGCCTTCATGACCAACATGGTCTGGAAAGTTTCTTCTGCAATGGAAGACTTGAGCGGAACAACCGTGACACCTTCGCCCGGCATGTCCTGCGCAACAGCAGCGCCTGAAGCCAGAAGCAGTGACAGAGCACCAGCGGTGAGCACGCTTTTTGTCTTCGTCGCACGCGTAAATGTCGTCATAAGTATAATTCCCTTATTTTTTCGGGGAGTTTTGGGGGCAATCGGAAGAACTCCCGCACCGCCCCCGGTCGAAATTTCGTTTTTCACGAGGTCTTCGTAGAAGCCGGCTGCAGAGCCACCTCGTTGGATTGCCCAACCTTCATCAAACGGCGGACCAAACCGACTGGCCCGGTTTCATACCAAGCCACGTTGCCGCGATCTCGCTTGGACACACCCAGAGACTGGGTCATACGGTCGATGATGATCGCGAGAATAACAATGCCGAGACCACCAACCGCGGCCAAGCCCATGTCAAGGCGGCCAATACCACGCAACACCATCTGACCAAGACCGCCGACCGCGATCATGGAAGCCACAACCACCATGGACAGAGCCAACATCAGGGTCTGGTTCACGCCGGCCATGATCGTTGGCATGGCGATGGGCAGCTGAACCTTGAATAGCAACTGGCGTTTGGATGCGCCGAAGGAACGTGCGGCTTCCACCAGATCGCCCGGCACTTGGCGAATGCCCAGGTTGGTCAGACGAATGAGCGGAGGCAGCGCAAAGATGATGGTCACAACAACACCCGGTACGTTACCAATACCGAACAGCATCACGATCGGCACCAGATACACGAAGGCAGGCGTTGTCTGCATGGCGTCCAGTATCGGACGCACCACCTGAGCTGCACGATCGCTTCGTGCCAGCATGATGCCGATGGGCAAACCAATGATCGTACAAAACAGAACGGCGGTCAGCACCAGCGCGAGCGTTGTCATCGCCTCGGCCCATGCGCCCATAAGGCCCAGGAAGACAAGCGAGATAAAGGATCCAACGCCGAGACGCCAGCCAGAAGTCTGCCAAGCCAATAGCGCAATGATGGCCAACATGATGATTGAAGGGGTTCCCAGCAGCGCGGATTCCACACCACCCAGAACGCCATCAACGGGCCAACGGATCATCTGAAATACCGGACGGAAATTCGTTACTGTCCAGTCAAGGGCAACTTCAACCCAATCTTCCACCGGGATAATCGCATGAGCGAAAGGCTGAAGAATGTCGAAAACCGGTTCTTTGGCAGGAGCGGCCTGGCTGAGCCAGTCAGCGCCCTTTGTCGCTGCCTCTCCTGCAGTACCTGCGTTGCCCCACGCGTTTTCGCTTGCTTGAGCGAGAACAATGGGATCGGGACCTGCACCCGTTGTCGAGGCAGATGAAGCCATACTCATAAGTTTACTCATATCAGTCTTCCTCCCGGTCCAGAGATTGCAGAAGGCGCGCCTTTGACACCACACCCATGTATCGCCCGTTCTGGTCGACTACCGGCATGCTGCAAGGGGCCTCAGCGACAGTGCCAAGGATTTCACTGATCGTAGAGTCAGCATCGAGCGGCTCGATGCCGGAAAGGTATGCGTCATTCCACTGCGGAGAAGGCTTCTTGAGTTCCGCCTTTAAGGAGTCCATTGAGACAACACCGAGGAACTTGTTACGGCGATCAAGCACGTAGGCAAAATCGCGATCATGGTCATCCAGCTTTTTCAAGGCTTCGCGCATGTGACCTTCACGCTGATAGACAGTTACCTGCTGTTTGGTCGCAATATCCTTGGTGGTCAAAACGTTGGACAGGTCTACGCCGCGGAAGAAGGACTTGACGTAATCGTCCGCCGGGTTCTTGAGGATTTCGTCGGGTGTACCGACCTGAACCACACGACCACCTTCCATGACCGCGATGCGGTCGCCAATACGCATGGCTTCGTCAAGGTCGTGCGAAATAAAGATGATTGTTCGTTTTTGCTCTTCCTGCAACGCAAGAAGCTCGTCCTGCATCTCGGTTCGAATGAGCGGGTCAAGTGCGGAGAATGCTTCGTCCATCAACAGAATGGACGGATCTGTTGCCAGCGCGCGGGCCAAACCCACACGCTGCTGCATGCCACCAGACAGCTCATTAGGGTAGCTGTGACCGTGAGCGCCCAGGCCCACCTGCTCCAGCGCATCCAATGCGCGTGCCTCACGTTGCTCTGCTGACACACCGGCAAGCTCAAGGCCGAAGGCAGCATTTTGCAGCACAGTAAGATGAGGCATGAGTGCAAATGACTGGAACACCATGCTGATATGATCGCGACGGAACTGGATCAGTTCCTCCTCGGACATCCCAGCAATGTCTTTGCCGTTCACAACGATTTCGCCGCCTGATGGGGTGATCAACCGATTGAGCATGCGCACCAAAGTCGATTTACCCGACCCGGACAGCCCCATGACCACAAAGATTTCACCCTCGCGAACGTTGAAGTTGGCGTCGCTCACACCAAGCGTCATGCCGGTACGATCGAAGATGTCGTCTTTGGTTAAACCGTCTTTATGGAGCTTGATGGCTTCTTGAGGCTTGTCGCCAAAAACCTTGTACAGGCTCTTTACGACCAGCACATCATCGGCTTGGGAAGAATTTGAATCTTCCTCATGTGTAGATTGTGCATCTGAATCAAACATGGGCGTTTTAAAGCACAGAATTCACCTGAATTTCAAGTGTATCAGTACATTTTTTTCGCTGCAACACGCACACCAAATCATTATCTGATTTACTAGAGCATCTTATGTATTAAACAATTTTACTTTGCTTTTCCTTTTTTGACTGAAATATCGAACGTGATTTCTTCTCATATTTCAGCGAAGTCATGAGCCGGATTCAACCCCTGCGATCGGGGTTGAATCCTTTCGCCTTCTACTCAGTCATCTACCTGAATGAAAAAAGGTTTTTCCGATTCAACGGCAGTCTTGATAAGGGCCTCGAAATCATCATTTTTTGCAATCCGAGCACACTCGAAATCGAATGCTTTAGCCAGCCCAAGAAAATCTGGCGTGAATAGATCTACGCCAACGGTCGAAACCTCGGCTCCAACCATCGCATTCTTGATTTCACCGTACGAATTGTTGTTCCAGACAATCACTGTTGTATTGGCACCGGATTCCCGCAAACTCGCCAATTCTCCAAGGGTGAATTGAAGCCCACCGTCGCCGATCAGGCAGATGACGGGTGCGTCAGGATCCCCCAGCGCTGCCCCCGTCGCAGCCGGAAGTGCGTACCCCAACGTGCCGAAGCCTACTGAAGAATTAAACCAAGTAGTTGGCGCAGCGGCATCATAGTAAAGATTACCGGCATAAATGGGCTGAGTAGAATCCCCGATTATGCGCGCCTGTGGCGCAGCTGCGCGCAGTTTTTCGAGGAAAATTACCGCCTGTTCCATATCCGTGGAAAGTTCAGCACGGGCGCT
Source organism: Pseudovibrio exalbescens DSM 16456 (assembly GCF_000422785.1). Lineage (GTDB taxonomy): Bacteria > Pseudomonadota > Alphaproteobacteria > Rhizobiales > Stappiaceae > Pseudovibrio > Pseudovibrio exalbescens. Next base: position 434,984 of record NZ_KE383918.1, on the reverse strand, counting down.
CATGCGCGCAACATTGGCCCGGCCACAGCCTTCAGCCAATGCCTGAGGTGACGCTATTTCCGCAATAGCACTGGACAGAGCCCGAAGAGTTGGCTTGGCGGCTCCCAGCAGAGGCACATGTGGCGTCACGTTTCTGTAGAGTTGCTCTGCCTCAACATCAACGCGGATGAGCTTTGCGAAATCTGGCAGTTCGCCGGTATCATAAATATCAAAATCAGTCGGCCCAAGCTCTGTACCTACTGCCAACACCACATCACTTTCGTTGATAAGGTGACGTACAGCTTCAGATGACCCGCTGGCGGACAAACGCAGCGGATGATCCGGCGACAGCAATCCACGGCCATTTATTGTCATGACCACCGGTGCAGCAAGCTTTTCAGCCAGAACCTGAAGGTCTTCAGAGGCCGAACGCGCGCCCCCGCCAGCAACAATCAAAGGCTTCTCGCTGTTCGACAGCAGCGCAGCCGCCGCCGCGAGATCTTCCTCCACCGGCATGAATTGAGGCTGCGTATCGCGCACTTGGCTCGAAGCGCTGTCTGGCACATCGTGGTCCCACAGATCCAGCGGGATCTCGATATGAACCGGGCGAGGACGCGCACTATTGAACACCGAAAACGCGCGATCCAGAACTGTCGGCAGATCCGCCAGTTCGTGCAACGTATGGCTGAAAGCACTCACCCCGCTCACCATGGCCTGCTGATTGGGCAACTCGTGCAGAAAGCCCCGCCCCTGCCCCAGATGCGCCCGCTTCGAGACGCTTGAGATCACCAGCATGGGAATGGAATCCGCATAAGCTTGTCCCATCGCAGTCAGAATGTTCGTCATTCCCGGACCCGTGATGATGAAGCATACACCCGGTTTGCCTGTAACACGGGCGTAGCCATCAGCCATGAAGCCAGCGCCTTGCTCGTGGCGCGGCGTAACGTGTCGCAGCCCGCTTTCCTTCAAGCCGGCATACATGGGAATGGTGTGAACGCCTGGTATCCCAAATACCGTATCAACCCCATAGGATTTGAGCACTGAATGAAGCCAGGGGCCGACCCTGTCATGAGAGTGGGACATGTCGATTTCCTGAATATCTGTGTTTAAGCAAGGGTCTCACAAAAAGCGCGGATGCGTTTCGCACCCTCTTGCAACGCTTCTTCGTGAGTTGTGTAGGAAAGCCGGACGTAGCCGCTTGCACTGGGCCCGAAAGCGGCCCCATCCAGCACGGACACGCCTTGCTCCTCATAGAGGCGATGAACAAACTGGCTGGACGTCAGTCCCGTGCCTGCAACATGAGCCATCAGGAACATGCCAGCCTCGGGGCGGAAAGGTGTAAGGCCGGGAATATCCTCAAGCGCTGAATAGAGGATATCGCGCCGCGCGCGGTAGACTTCGCGCATCTCACCAATGATTTTGGGGCTTTGCTGCAGAGCGGTCACCGCCGCCTGCTGAACGAAACCGGGTAATCCGTAAAGCATGCAAAGGGACAGGTTGCTAGCGTGGGCAATAAACTCTTCCGGTGCTACAACCCAACCGGCTCGCCACCCGGTCATTGCATGGGATTTGGACAGGCTGGCTACGGTAACCGTGCGCTCCTTCATGCCCGCAAGAGCTGAAATGGAAACGTTCGGGCTTTCAAAGGTTAGCTGAGCATAGACTTCGTCGCTAATGACCCAAAGATCATGCCGTTTCGCGAGATCGGCAATGGCCTCCAGTTCATCCTTGGTCAAAACCGTCCCGGTTGGATTGTTGGGTGTCGTGATCAGGATCGCACGGGTCGCCGGTGTGATTGCGGACGCCAATGCCTTGATATCAGGACGAAAGCCGCCATCTGGATGCGGCGCAACCCGAACCGGCACGGCACCACTGGCGCGTATCGTCGAATCGTAGGTTACATAACACGGATCCAGAACCAAGACTTCCTCACCCGGTTCGCATAAAAGGCTTGCCGCGAAATAAAGGCCGTTCTGAGTCCCTGCCACAACACAAACGTTGTCTGCGGTTACATCCCAGCCGGCCAACGCCTTGAAGGTTCGAGCAATTTCAGCTCGGAGTTCTGGAGTTCCCTCAACATCAGTGTAGTGAGTATCTCCGGCCTGCAAGGCGGCGATGGCGGTGTCGCGCACCGCAGGCGGCGTGTCAAAATCCGGATCCCCTACACTCATGACAACAACATCCCGTCCGGCCCGCTGCGCCGCAGCGGCCTTTACATGGACGTCCCAAGCATCCGATCCTTCACCCCCAATTCGGCTCGCAAATGACGAATAACGCACAGATAGATTACCCTCTTCATCCTATTTGAATTTGGGTGACCCTATCTCTTGCTGTACAACTGTTCAACAAGAAAACCGCTTTTTCCGTGGCCAATCGCCTCGGACGCCGCTAAGGAAGCTTGTATGGAAAAGGAAAAAACTCAGGAAAAGCGCCAGCCGAAGTACTCTCGAAAATCTCCGAGCGAACGGCGTGAAATATTAGTTCAGGCTGCGTTGAATTGCATTGTGAGGGATGGCCCTCACAAGCTTTCGATTCGTCAGATCGCTCAAGAAGCGGGGGTTTCGGTCGGGCTTATCAACCACCATTACACGTCGAAAGAAGAACTGGTGGCAGATGCTTATCGGCACATCGCGGCGTCGTTGATGGATGACTTCGGTCAACGCATCAAAATGGAGGGCGGGACGGCACAGGAACAGCTGCTGCGTTTTATCCAGCTTTCGTTCTCTCCAGTGAACCTGGATCCCAAGCTGTTCCGGGCATGGTTGGCCTTCTGGACCATGATGCAACACTCAGAAGAAGTATCGGCTGTACACGCCGAACAATACGACAGTTATCGCAGCCGACTAGAGCACTTGTTTCAAGAAATTATAGAGGCTGGAACACCCCTTAGAATGTCTCCGAGATTAGCCGCTTTGGGGCTGTCTGGACTACTGGATGGTCTCTGGCTTGAGTGGTCTTTGGACCCAACAAATTTTACTGAAGAAGAAGGTATCGAAATCTGCAGAAACTGGTTGGAAATGATCAAGAAATAGGTACCAATACCATGCGCCTTTACTGAACATCTGCTCAACAAGCTTGAAGTTGCGACGGTAAATTGATAGGGTCGCGGCCATGAGCGATTCTACTCACCACTCACAATTCGCTGAAAACAGCCAGTCTTGCGCACCGGCTGTTTCCGTTTCCAACCTCCATATGAGCTACGGCTCATTCGAAGTTCTAAAAGGAATAGATGCCGAAGCCGCAGAGGGCAGCGTGACCTCGATCATCGGCGCCAGTGGCTCCGGCAAGAGCACTTTCCTACGCTGTATGAACCTGCTTGAGCAGCCGAAAGAAGGACGGCTGGAAATCGCAGGGGAGACAGTCGAGTTTGCTTACAGCGACAAGGGCCGCCCGGTTCCGGTCTGCAAGCAGGTAACACGAAACCTGCGAACCCGTGTTTCCATGGTGTTTCAGCAGTTCAACCTATGGCCTCACTTCACGGTTCTTGGCAATGTCACCGAGGTTCCCATTCACATTCAGGGCGTGAGCAGAAAGGAAGCGATCGAACGCGCCGAATACTACCTTGAAAAAGTCGGAATGAGCGACAAACGCGATCAGTATCCGGCTTATCTGTCAGGGGGCCAGCAACAGCGTGTAGCGATTGCCCGCGCTCTGGCGACAGAACCTGATGTGATGCTGTTTGACGAACCAACCTCTGCACTTGATCCCGAACTGGTCGGTGAAGTCCTGAACGTAATCCGCAGCCTTGCGGAAGACGGGCGCACAATGCTGCTTGTGACCCACGAGATGCGGTTCGCTCGGGAAGTTTCCAACCAGATCCTGTTCCTTCATCAGGGACAAATCGAAGAGTCCGGCACGCCCGAAGATGTGTTTGAAAACCCATCAAGCGAGCGGTGCCAGCAATTCCTGTCTTCGATCATTCATTAGCGGGCTCTGCCCCGTTCAAGGCCTTAAGACAAACGACATTCATTAGAAAGGACCCATCATGAGTCTGCGACTTATGCTTGCCGCTGGCCTTGCCTTTGCGGCCGCGACGACCGCCGCCCAGGCCGAGCCCCTTAAAGTTGCCTTTGCAGCTGAGCCCTATCCTCCATTTACTTACAAATCTTCCTCAGGCGACTGGGCCGGGTTCGAAATCGATCTGGCACAAGAGATTTGCAAAAAGATGGAAGTCGAGTGCGTTCAAGCCCCAACCGGCTGGGGCGGCATCATTCCTGCGCTGACCTCCGGCAAGGTGGATATGATCCTTGGTTCCATGTCCATTACCGAGGATCGTGAAAAGGTGATCGACTTCACAGATCCGTACTACTACTCCTCAGCCGTCTATGTCGCGCCAAAAGGCACCGAGTTTTCCGGAGAAGGGGACCTGAAGGGCAAGACACTTGGTATTCAGGGGTCAACCACCCACGCCTCCTATGCGCGTGCAGCGCTGACCGGCAAGCGCATTCAGATGAAGATTTACGACACGCAGGAACAGGTCAACCGCGACCTGCTGGCGGGCCGGTTGGACATCATGCTGGCGGATCAGATCGGTATGGCCGAGTTGTTGAAGCGGGACGAAGGCCAAGCGCTCGAAATCGTCGGCAAGGCTCCTGCTCACGAAGCCTTTGGCAGCGGCGTCGGTATTGGTGTTCGAGAGTCTGATACCGAACTCAAGGAAAAGCTGAACGTGGCCGTTGCTGCGGTGTTGGAAGATGGAAGCTGTTCCAAACTCTCCAATGCTTACTTCGGAACCGACATTTGTGGCGGTAATACCGACTAAAAAGCCCTGTTTCGGGAATGGGGCAGCGCACCAGCGCTGCTCCCAAAAAAGGGAAAAAAACGTTGCACGGATATCAAAGCGAGGGGCTGGCAGACTGGGCTGGACCATTGCTTCAGGGCACCTTGACGACTCTGGAGATCGCCCTCGCCGCTTATGCCATTGGCATTTTGCTTGGCTTGATGGGCGCCTTGGCCAAATTGGGCAAGGTTCGCGTCCTCGCAGTCATCGCCAGCGCCTATTCCACCATCGTGCGCGCGGTGCCGGAACTGTTGTTGATCATCATTCTGTTTTATGCAGGCACGCAAGCATTGACTGCGCTCATGAACGCCCTGGGCACGGATGGACGCACGGAAGTGAGTGGCTTTGTGGCAGCGATTGCTGTTCTGGCCTTCGTTCAGGGCGCCTACATGACAGAAGTATTCCGCGGCGCCATTCTGGCTATCCCGAAGGGACAGCTTGAGGCAGCTGATGCCTACGGCATGACAGCCTTCATGAAATTTCGCCGTATCACCGTACCTGCCATGCTTCCGAATGCACTGAGCGGCATGTCCAACCTTTGGCTCATACTCATCAAGGATACGGCGCTGGTCAGTGTCGTGGGCTTTGAGGAGCTCTTCTTCACGGCTCAACAGGCGGCAGCCAGCACAAACAAATACTTTACGTTCTATGCCATCGCCGGGGTTACCTATCTCATGCTCACCATGGCATCCAATGCGGTTTTCTCGAAAGCGGAAAAACTCGCACGTCACGGACAAGCGAGGAGCTAGACGCCGATGGACTTCAGTTGGATCCACGATCCCTTTTATCAAAGCTACTTCTGGCAGGGCTTCGTCAACACGCTTATGCTCGTCGCCATCTCCGGTTTCTTCGGTTTCATCCTCGCCGTTCTCAACGCGCTGGCCCAGGTAAAAGGGCCTCGCCCGTTGGCTTGGCTGGCCAAGGGCTACACGACGGTGATCCGCGGGACGCCGCTACTGGTGCAGTTGTTCTTCTTTTATGATGGCATTGGGCGGCTGCTGCCCATGATAGACGGCATTCGCCAAAGCATCATCTGGCCGTTGTTGACCAATGCCTTTTTCTTCGGGTGTCTGACATTTACCGTCAGTGTCGGGGCTTATGCCGGTGAAGTCATCCGAGGGGCAATGGCAAGCGTTCCCAAACGCGAGTTGGAAACAGCCAAGGCGTTTGGCATGTCGAGCTGGAAGATCCTCTGGCGGATCTGGTTGCCGCGGGCAATTCAAATCTGCCTGCCGACCTTGACGGGCGAAATCATTTTGCTGCTGAAATCCGTTCCGCTGGTTTCCACGATTGCCGTGGTCGATCTGCTGCGCGCGGCCAATATTGTTCGCTCCGAGACGTTTCTGGTCTACGAGCCGTTATTGCTGGTGGCCGGCATTTATGTTGCGCTCACCGTCGTTCTCACGTGGGTAATGCATACTATCGAAAAGAACTTTCCAGGCGCCAAGCCTCAAAAAAGCGCTCTATTCTCGCGCCTTTGAACAAAAACCAGCCCCACCCCGATGTCAAAACCCAGCTCTTCCGGGTGCAGTGACATTTTCGGGTGTGGGGTTTTATCATGCCCGCTTGAAGCCGAAGACGGCAAGGCTGTCCACGCCGTGAACAGGAGGCACGACTCATGATCAATGCACGTAATTTTTACATCAACGGCCAATGGATGCCGCCGCTGGCCTCACGTGACCTTGATGTTCTCAACCCTGCGACGGAGCAAAAGGTCGAGCAAATTTCGCTCGCAGGTCCAGAAGACGTCAATCGTGCAGTCTTGGCTGCCAAAGATGCCTTCAAGAGCTGGTCGCAAACCAGCAAGCAGGACCGCCTGGATTTGCTCAAGGCAATTTTGACGCAATATCGCGCGCGCAGTCAGGATCTTGCAGAGGCCATGACGCTGGAGATGGGCGCTCCAAAGGGATTTGCGCTCACATCCCAAGCAGCCTGTGGGGAACACCACATCGAAGCTTTCATCAGGGTCTTGGAGAGCTTCAAATTTGAGGAACCAGTAACAGCAAATGACTCGGGCGACACATTGTTCCTTGAGCCGATTGGTGTTTGCGGACTGATCACCCCGTGGAACTGGCCCATGAACCAGATCACCCTCAAGGTCATTCCAGCCCTCGCAGCAGGGTGCACGATGGTTTTGAAACCTTCAGAAGAATCGCCACTATCAGCACTTGTATTTGCAGAAATCATGCATGATGCAGGTGTTCCAGCCGGCGTTTTCAATCTCGTCAACGGCGACGGAGCCGGGGCCGGAGCTGCCCTCACCTCTCACCCGGACGTCCACATGGTCTCGTTCACTGGCTCTACCCGCGCCGGCACGCACATCACGCAATCGGCTGCCAGCACCATCAAGCGCGTCGCTCTTGAACTGGGCGGCAAGGGCGCCAACATCATCTTCTCGGATGCAGCGGAAACGGCAGTTTCGGAAGGTGTCGCACTTTGCATGGAGAATACGGGGCAGTCCTGCAATGCCCCGACACGCATGCTTGTTGAACGTTCTAGATACGCCGCAGCTGTGGCTGAAGCCGCTGAAGCTGCCCAACGCATCAAGGCCGGTATGCCATCCGACCCGCAAAGTGATATTGGTCCAGTTATCAATCAACGCCAGTTCGACGCCATACAGGCCAAGATCAAGGCCGCGATTGCGGAGGGCGCTCGCCTTGTCGCCGGGGGCCCCGGCCGCCCGGATGACTTGAAGCAGGGCTATTTCATCAAGCCCACGGTCTTTGCAGACTGTACTGCAGATATGAGCATCATGCAGCAGGAGGTATTCGGACCGGTACTTGCCATGATGCCCTTTGATACTGAGGAAGAAGCCATCGCCTTGGCGAACAGCACGCCCTACGGTCTGACAAACTATATCCAGACAACCGATAAAGACCGCGCACGGCGTGTAGCGCATGGTCTCAGATCAGGGACCGTTGAAATCAACTACCAGTTCTGTGATTACGGCACACCTTTCGGCGGTGTCGGTTATTCAGGCAACGGTCGTGAAGGCGGTGCGGAAGGCTTGAGAGAGTTTCTGGAGGTGAAAGCTGTTGCGGGTTTGTAAACCGCCAGAACCAAAGCCTGCGGGGTAGCCGTCCTACCTTGTGGTTGCAGAACATCGAATGAATTCGTAAAGCGGGAGAAATACAGCTCCCGCTTGTTTTTTCTACCTTTTTTCTTTCATTAACCAGAACTATCGAATCGGTAACAGCTTCATGAAGCTGGTTGTATGACCGCCGTCATCCACAGTAATGCACCGGCTTTATACACGCCATGGGCGTGCACATTACGCAAGGGCCGACTCCTAGTTTGCAAGTCCCGCTTCGTTAGTGTGACCCATACTCCACTCATGGCCAATGGCGTCCTCTGCGTCGTCGTAGTGTATTTACAAGCCGACGCCACCTTGAGACCCTCTGTCTGCATTCGGGGATAATCCTCCAAGCAGCCGATACGTGCTGCCAACACTCATGACCGCCCCCATCCAGACGTTGTTCCGTTTTCCGGAATATGCCGCAGCGTTTTTTAAGGTCATTGATATTGAACCCGCGTAGGAGAATTCGAATGGAACAAGTATCGACTGAGTACGAATACTCTCGGGAAGATAGTTTTTCAGAAGCAGAGTTCATGCTCCTTAAATACCAGCTGGACGAAGACGGTTTTGCCGATCTTATTCGTACTGCCACCCAACTCCCCCCTGAGAAATGGGCGGAAGCCAGCCGTCATTTGGCGGCTTTGGTAAACGAGCAATGATACGGAAAAGATAGGTTGATCTCAAAATATCGAGGCCGCCTTTAAAAAAAGAGGCGGCCTTTTTCTTTGCCCGTATCAGGCGACCGACGATGCAAACCAGAAAATGGTCTGGAACTCGCAGTGGCTGCGGTTCAGAGGGTCAGTCTCCGTTTGTGGTGACCGGCGCCTTCCAGGCTTTCTTGTGGTTTCTGATCGCCCTCGGTGCGGGGCCAAAATAGCCAGCGGTCTTTACAAAATCGCGCGGCTGAAGAATGACAGACATGATGCGCTGGTGCAGGGCTTTTGCCGAAATGGGTTTGCACAAAAGCTCATGGACGCCCAGCTTGCGGGCTTCGACAATGCGACTGCGCTCGGTGTGAGCCGTAACCATGATGATCGGAATATAGGCAAAAGGATTATCGGGCGTACGGATCATGCGAACCATGTCCGGCCCATCCAGAATGGGCATCACCCAGTCTAGAATGAGGATGTCAGGATTGGCCCGATCAAGCGCTTCCAGACCGGCCGCTCCGTCTTCAGCTTCAACGATACGGCGCGCGCCAAAACCCTGCAGCATCGTGCGCAGGATCGTACGCATATACGCACTGTCTTCCACGACAAGGAACGACAATGATGTCAGATCGATACTCAAACGGCCCTCTTCCATCCTTTTCCGGGGAACTCTAGCAGCGGTTTTTTAACAAAACCAATCTCTCCTCTTAATCTTCAGTGGATGTTCGCACAAATATCGTCGCACCATTGGAGAATATCAGGATTTTTCTCGCAGAGTCGTGTCAGACTATGGTAAGTGCTTAGCCTAACATCGTATTTCCACAGCGCTGGAGCTTGCGGCAATCTGTCCTACGACTTTTGCGTACGGAAGCACTACAAGTAGTTTAGTAACACTCTAAAGTACCCGGTATCAGCAAGGAACATGGAATGAATTACGAAGCGATCTTCAAAGAGGCGATTGCCTCCCTGAAGGATGAAAAACGTTATCGGGTATTCGCGGACCTTGAGCGCATTACGGGCAAGCATCCACGGGCGATTTTGCGCCGCAACGGCGAAGAACGCGAAATCGTTGTGTGGTGTTCCAATGACTATCTGGCCATGGGGCATAACCCAAAGGTCATCGAAGCATCCGCGAACGCCACGTACACCATGGGTGCAGGTTCCGGTGGCACGCGTAACATTTCCGGAACCAACAATCCGCTTGTGCAGCTGGAAGCAGAGCTCGCCGATTGGCATGGCAAGGAAGCTGCTCTGACCTTTACGTCAGGCTTTGTCTCCAATGAGGCGGCCATTTCCACACTCGCCAAGCTGTTGCCGGACTGCCTGATCCTGTCGGACCAACTGAACCACGCCTCCATGATTGCCGGCGTTCGCAACTCCGGCTCTGCGAAGAAGGTGTGGCGCCACAATGATCTGGAACATCTGGAAGATTTGCTGCGCAGCGCCGGCAACGAGCGCGCGAAGCTGATCGTCTTTGAATCCGTTTATTCCATGGATGGGGATATTGCCCCTATTGAACGCATTGCCGATCTTGCCGACAAGTACAACGCAATGACCTACATCGACGAAGTGCATGCTGTAGGTATGTACGGCGAGCGTGGCGCAGGTATCTGTGAGCGTGACGGTGTCATGGATCGCATGGACGTGATTGAAGGCACTCTAGCCAAGGCTGTCGGGGTCATGGGTGGTTACATTACTGGCTCATCCGCCATCGTAGATGCGGTTCGCTCCTATGCACCGGGCTTCATTTTCACCACATCGCTGCCCCCGAGTCTGGCTGCCGCGGCGACGACATCAATCCGCCACCTCAAGACATCCTCAGAAGAACGGGATGCCCAGCAGCGTCAGGCGCAACGCACAAAAGACAGATTGAATGCTGCAGGCCTGCCGGTCATGCATTCAGAAACTCATATCATCCCAATTCTGGTCGCAGACCCGGACCTTTGTAAAAAGGCTTCCGACATGCTGCTTGAAAAGCATGATATCTACATTCAGCCAATCAACTATCCGACCGTGCCACGCGGCCTTGAGCGCTTGCGTATCACCCCTGGTCCAGCGCACTCGGATGAACTGATTGATCACCTGGTAACCTCCATGGTGGATGTGTGGAACGAGTTGGGGATCGACTTCAAGTCAGACGCCACGCTTGAAGAAGAAGCAGCGCCTACTGCTGCCATCCTCCATCACGCTGCTGGGGGCTGAACCTCACAGCGCATTCAAAAAAAAGGCCGGCATCACGCCGGCCTTTTTTTGTTGATTGAAAGCGCTCTTGACGCCTGTAAATCTCATTCACGCAGTTTGGTTTTCTGCCCCTGCTCTATTTGGCATCAGGACCAGCGGTTCGGGCATGATCGTCCGGCAAGTCGCCATCGTCGAGAATGCGCCACTTGGCGCCTTCTAAATCATCATACTGGCCGTTCTTCATGGACCACAGGAATGCGATAAGGCCTGATCCACCCAAAATGAGGGCGGCTGGAATAAGATAGAGCAATACTTCCATCAGACGCTTTCCTTGTTTGCTTGCTTGACCATGAACTGGAGCCGCACGGCGTTCAAGACCACTATAATGGACGAGCCTGACATGGCCAAGGCCGCTACCAGTGGTGTGACGTAGCCCAATACGGCAATGGGAACAGCAATCACGTTGTAAATCACCGAGAGACCAAGATTTTCCTGCATCAGACGATGAGCCTTTCCGGCTATGTCCAGCGCCTCAACCACCGGCATCAACTCATCTCCCAGGAACATGGCATCTGCTGCAGCTTGACTGACGTGCACTGCGGACACGGGAGACATGGACACGTTTGCGGCCGCTAACGCCGGCGCGTCATTCAAGCCATCGCCCACCATCATCACTGCGTGGCCTTGGGCCTTCAGGTGCTCAATATGAGCAATCTTGTCCTGAGGTTTGACTGCTGCTTGCCAACGTTCGATACCCAGAGCAGCCGCTACATCCCCTACAGCTTCGGCGGTGTCCCCGGACAACAGCTCCAGATTGTACCCACGCGCACGCAACGCCGCCATCGTCTCGACTGCATCCTGTCGCAAATACTGCCCAATCGCCAACAGGGCCCACACATCAGCGCCTCGCCGAAATGCCAGCAACGAGCTTCCAGGCTGTTCCTTTTGCCGCTGCTCTACCGCTCCCTGCGGAATACCACAGAAGCTTGGGGAACCAAGCCGTATCTCTTCACCGTCCCACTGACCCTGCACGCCTTTACCGACAACCTCACTGGCCCCACCAATCGGTTGGGTCTGCGCTGTGGCTTTGGACAAGGCCTGAGACAGCGGATGCCGAGAACTGAGAGCCAGACGACCGGCAAGCGCCAGATCAGCCTCTGAGAGGCCGCCAGCGTCACCAAGCGTTGCTTGCGGCAGTGTCACCGTACCGGTCTTGTCAAAAACAATCGTCTTTACATTCGCCAGACGCTCCACCGCATCTCCCGCGTTCAGCAAGATTCTGGAGCGGAAGAAAAGGCCACTGGCGACGACTTGCACCACGGGGATAGCCAGCCCAAGCGCACAGGGGCAGGTGATGATCAGCACGGATATGGCAATAACCAACCCATATTGCCAATCCGCGCCCATGAGGAATACCCACCCCAAAAACGTTATCAATGCGGCCAGATGCACTACTGGCGCATAAAGTTGGGAGGCCCGATCAGCTATCTGAACGTAAGATGAGCGCCCCTCAAGGGCCGTTTCCAGAAGGCGGTTGACTTCGTCAAGCAACGTCCCCTTGGCGGAGGCTGTTACGCCCAAAGTGAGGGTGCCGGGGCCGTTGAGGGTGCCGGCAAATACATTATCACCAACCGAGACCGGTTGCAGGCGCGTTTCCCCTGTTACAAGGCTTTGATCAATTTCTGACTGCCCCTCCAAAACCACACCATCAACCGAGACACGCTCCCCGGCGCGCACGAGAACCTTGTCTCCCGCCTCCAGCTTTGACAAAGGCACTTCTTGAGTCGACCCGTCGGGCAGGATCTTTGCTGCACTCTCGGCCTTCAACGTGGCAATGTTTTCGGCGAATGAGCGCGTTTTCCGGCGCATCATATGGTCAAGGTAACGGCCGGCCAACAGGAAGAACAACAGCATTACAGCGCTATCGAAATACGCGTGACGGGCATGCTGGACGGTTTGTACGACCGACAGTCCGGTGGCCAACAGGACGCCAATGGAAATCGGCACATCCATGTTCAAACGCCCGGTCTTTATAGCCTTGAGTGCGCTGCGATAAAACGGACGCCCGGCGTAAACGACCGTTGGCAACGCAATCAAGGCAGATAACCAGTGAAAGAAAGCGCGTGTTTCCATATCAATGTCTGACGAGTTGCCAGACCACACCGAGATGGACAACAGCATGATGTTCATCGCAGCAAAGCCGGAAATGGCCAACGAGCGCAACAGCTCATGACCGATCCGGTCGCCGCGGGCTTTCACTTGTGCCGGATCAAATGGATATACCTTGTAGCCAAGGGCCTCCATGAGATCCACGAGGCGAGAAGGATTGTAGGCGGCTTCATCCCAGTCCACCGACAGACGCTGACTGGACATGTTGACCCGGGCATGGCTGATGCCCTGCTCCTTCAATAGCTCGCGCTCTATCTCAAAGATACAAGCAGCACACGTAATCCCGTCCACGGCAAGTTCCATGTGAGCCTTGCCGTCCTCCTTCTGGGTGACAAATGCCTCCCAATCTCGCGTGTGCGCGTTCATGTCGGTTTAGCTACTCGAAAAACAGGCGGTTGCGGGAGCGGAATACCGGTGTATCCCCGGAACCGGCGCTGTAAGCTTCCACAACAACCGTCCAGTTGCCAAGGGCAATATGTTCGATATTACCGACGTAACGACCGGCTTCTTGCTCTTGCAAGCGCAAAACCACATCGGTGCTGGTGCTCGTGGGGCGTTGGAACTTGATGGTAAATTCGTCCCCCTGAATGGGGGCCCCGTTCTTGTCCCGCGCCTTGACCGAGACAAATACCTGACCCGCATCGTTCCGGTCCACATCGGCATCAACAGACCACTCCTTGGCCTCCAGTGCCTTGGCGAGCGCAATTTCCTCGTTGTAGCCTTGGCTGACCTCATAGGTACTCTCAACTTCAAGCCCAGGAAAGGTTCCAAGCGCCAGATACATCATGATTGCGTTGGCGGCGAAGATGACGCCAAAAAAACCCACAAAACACATCAGGACAAACCGACCCGTGATCTGGCGCGGTTTTTTTGGAGTATTCGTGTTCATAGTCAGCGTCATCGCCTCACCAGTTTGCAGAGTGAATGCCTCAGAACAGGCCCGAGCGATTATTGCTCGGGCGCTCTGAAGAAGTCAGTAATTACGACCTTCTCACCGTTGTCCGTGTTCTCCAGCACAAAGTCCAGAGGGCTGGAAGCAGGAAGGTCGGCATCGGGCTCAGAGAATACGAGAGCGCGTATCTGGCGTGTACGATCCGGCCCCATGTCAATGGCAATCGATCCGTCAGCGTTGCTTTCGACCCCAATCACTTCAGCAGTAAATTCGCCGGAATCGCTTTCTACCGCCAAGGTAAAGGTCTGAGCCTCGTTCATTTTATTGAGCACCCGCATGGTATAGCCATTGCGGATCACACCCTTGTCCTGAACAACGTAGAGCGGGTTACGATCATGAACAACGGACAGATCGATCATCTGACGGTTCATGAGCGTGTAAAGCATGATGCCAGCCGAGATCGCGATGATGGCGGCGTAAATGACCGTACGCGGGCGAATGAACTTGTAAACCGGCTCCAGTCCCTGCTCCCGCCGCTCCATATTGATGTCGGTATCGTAGGCAATAAGGCCAGTCGGCTTTCCGACTTTCGTCATGATGTTATCGCAGGCGTCAATGCACAAGCCGCACTGAATACACTCAAGTTGGCTGCCCTTGCGGATGTCAACGCCCGTTGGACATACGGCCACACACTGGTGGCAATCAATACAATCACCGGCCGGAAGGCCTTCGGCAGCGCGCTTCTTGTTTTCCTTGAGGTGACCACGCGGTTCGCCGCGGTCTGCGCGATAGGTCACATTGAGCGCATACTCGTCCGTGAGCGCGGCCTGAATACGCGGCCATGGACACATGTAGGTGCACACCTGTTCGCGCATGTGGCCTGCAAGCGAATAGGTGGTAAATGTCAGGATACCAATCCAAGCATAAACGACCAGCGAAGCCTGCCCCGTAGCAAGCTCATAGACCAGTGTGGGCGCATCCGCAAAGTAAAGCACCCATGCTCCACCTGTCCACCAGGCAATCAACAGCCACACGGCATGCTTGCCTGTCTTGCGCGCAATCTTATTGGCCGTCCATGGCTCCTTGTCGAAGTTGATCCGCTGACGGCGGTCACCTTCAAAAAAGCGTTCGACCTTAAGAAAAAGATCTGTCCATACGGTTTGGGGACACAAGTATCCGCACCAGACTCGCCCGGCTACCGCGTTCATCAAGAACAACATGACAGCCGCAATGACCAACAGACCGGTCAAGTAATAGACTTCCTGAGGCCAGATTTCGATGAAGAAGAAATAGGCGCGACGTGCTTCAAAGTCGACGAGGACCGCCTGATCGGGCGCTCCTGGCCCACGATCCCAACGGATAAATGGCAGGAAATAATAAATGCCAAGCGTAACGAACAAGATCGCCCACTTGATCGTTCGAAACGTTCCCTTCACCGACTGAGGATATACCTTCTCAGCCGATACAAACCACGTATCTTCGTCCAATTGAGTTGACGGATCTACATTCGTTGACATGGTCGTTGCCTGTCCCAGTCTTTACCAGATGTAATTGAACGGGGACGCCGCATCCAGCATCCCCGTTCCCAAAGCTTGCGGATGGGGTGTTACTGGCCGCCGCCCAATGAGTGGACGTAAACAGCCAGAGACTTAACGGTGGTCTCACCCAGACGATCAATCCATGGCGGCATCACACCGTGACGCGGATTGTTCACCTGAGCTTCGATTGCTTCGACCGTATTTCCGTAAAGGTAGTTCGGCGCAGTCAGATTGGGAGCTCCCAGTTCTTTGCTGCCCAGTCCTTCATCCCCATGGCAGGCGGCACAGTTGTCCATGTAGACAGTTGCACCCGTATCCAGATCGGCTCCGTCTTCCGGCTCCGTCCCAGCGAGTTCAGCAGCCACATAATTTGCGACAGCGCTGATCTCATCGTCATTCAGGATTTCATCGCGACCAAAGGCCAGCATTTCGCCGAACCGCGTGTCGGGATGTTCAGATCGCACGCCGTAGGAAATCGTCTGAAGGATGTCATCCATGGAGCCACCCCATATCCAGACGTCGTCCTGCAGGTTCGGATAGCCCTCAAAACCCGTCGCCCCGGTGCCGTGACAAGGCGCACAATTATCCGCAAAAGCTGCACCGCCACTTGCCAGAGCGAACTCAAGCAGCTCTGGTGTTGACCGGATCTCTTCCAGAGAGGCTTCCATGAGTTGATTGCCCGTTTCGGCGCGTTCAGACATGGCGGCTTCAAACTCGCGGTGAACGTTTGCGCGTTGGCTGTGCCCAAGGAGCCCACTGGTGTAGTCACTCACCAAGGGCCACGACGGCATCAGCACCCAATAGCCAACGGACCAGACAATGGTGGCATAGAACAGGTAGAGCCACCACTTGGGCAGCGGGTTGTTCAGTTCCTTCAACCCGTCCCATTCATGGCCCGTTGTCTCCACGCCGGAGAGCTTATCGATTTCTTTTTTGTGTTCAGCCATTAGTCGTCCTCCCGAAACGGGATCTGGGCTGCATCGTCGAAGCGCTCCTTATTCCCGGGCCACACGGCATAGATTACGACACCAGCGAAAATAGCCATAAAATACAGCAGGCCGCCGGTTTGCGCGAAACTCGCGAGTATGTTGTAGGTTGACTCCATCGTGACCTCCTCAGCGCAGGTTCGCGTTGTTGTCGTAAAGCTCGAAATCGACGAGCGTGCCGAGCATTTGAAGATACGCAACCAGAGCATCCATCTCTGTTACGTCAGACGGATCACCATCGAATGCTCGAGCTGCAACACCCGGATACCGTTCTTCAAACCCATCAATATCCCCACGATCAGGATTGGCCTGTGCGACCAGGTCAGCCCGAGCGTATTGGATTTGCTCTTCCGTATAGGGCACGCCGTAGACGGCATTAAGCTCCAAATGCTCGCGGATATCGCGTGTATCCAACTTGTTCTCCGCCAGGAACGGATAACCTGGCATGACGGAGGTTGGCGATACGGACCGCGGATTGATCAAGTGATCGCGATGCCACTCGTCGGAGTATTTTCCCCCAACGCGTGCCAAGTCCGGACCCGTTCTTTTAGACCCCCACTGGAACGGGCGGTCGTACATGGACTCCGCTGCCAGCGAGTAAGGACCATAGCGCTCCAGTTCATCCCGCAGCGGACGGATCTGCTGCGAGTGACAAGTGTAGCAGCCCTCGCGAACGTAGATGTTCCGTCCTGCCAACTCCAACGGAGTGTAGGGGCGCATGCCCTCCGTTTCCTCAATGGTACTCTTGAGGTAGTAGAGTGGAACGATTTCGACCAACCCGCCGATGGAGATCATCACCACAATACCAATGGTGAGGATCAGCGAGTTCTTCTCGAAGATTTCGTGTTTTTTCCAAGCAGACATTAACTGTTCCCCTCCCTTACTCAGCTGGCGCAAGCTGGCCGTCTGGCTGAGCAACGCGGGCTTCCGCGGCCTCGCCGTGGCGGGCGGTCATGTAAAGGTTGTAGACCATGATCAACGCACCCAAGAGGAACAGGCCTCCACCCAGTGCACGCATGACGTAGAACGGATGCATTGCGTCCACCGTTTCGATGAAGGAGTACTCTAGGAAACCGAGGCTGTCATAGGCGCGCCACATCAGACCTTGCATGATACCGGATACCCACATCGCACAGATGTAGAGCACGATACCGAGCGTCGAGACCCAGAAGTGCCAGTTTACCAGCTTCAGGGAGTACACGTCTTTCTTGTTGTACAGCCAAGGTACCAGACAGTAGAGCGCACCAAAGGAGATGTAGCCTACCCAGCCCAGAGCACCTGCGTGTACGTGCCCAATGGTCCAGTCCGTGTAGTGCGACAGGGAGTTGACGGCGCGAATGGACATGACCGGCCCCTCGAAGGTGGACATGCCGTAGAACGCGACGGACACAACCATCATACGCAGTACGGGGTCGGTGCGCAGTTTGTCCCACGCTCCGGACAGCGTCATCAGACCGTTGATCATACCACCCCATGACGGCATCCAGAGGATGATGGAGAAGGTCATGCCAAGGGTAGATGCCCACTGCGGCAGAGACGTGTAGTGCAGGTGGTGAGGCCCTGCCCAGATGTAGATGAAGATCAACGCCCAGAAGTGAACAATGGACAGACGGTAGGAATAAACCGGCCGATCAGCGCGCTTCGGAATGAAGTAGTACATGATGGCGAGGAAGCCAGCAGTCAGGAAGAAGCCAACTGCGTTGTGGCCATACCACCACTGGACCATCGCATCCTGAACCCCGGCCCAAACAATGTACGACTTGCTTGAGAAGATCGAGACCGGCAGTGATGCGTTGTTGAAGATGTGAAGAACCGCGATTGTCACAATGAACGCAAGATAGAACCAGTTCGCCACGTAAATGTGTGGCTCCTTGCGCTTCCAGAGCGTACCGAGGAACAGGAAGAGATAGAACACCCACACAACGGTGAGCAGCAGATCAGCGTACCACTCAGGCTCAGCGTATTCCTTACTTTGAGTAACGCCAAGCAGATAGCCGGTGCCAGCAACCACGATGAACAGGTTATACCCCAGTACGACCGCCCATGGCAGGATACGGCCGGGCATTCTGGCTCGGCATGTGCGCTGCACGACATACATCGACGTTGCTATCAGGACGTTGCCGCCGAACGCGAAGATAACCGCCGACGTGTGCAGCGGACGCAGGCGACCAAAGCTGGTCCAAGGCAGATCGAAGTTCAGTACGGGATATGCCAACTGAAGCGCGATGACCAAGCCCACCAAAAAGCCGGCGATGCCCCAAAAAACGGAGGCCCAAGTGGCGAACTCGATCGGTGCCATATTGTAGTTCGGCTTACCGTCTACCTCTTGCGGGATCGGCTCGTTATCACCATCAAAGTACCGACGGAAAATATAGAAAGTACCGACTGCGGCGGCCAAGGAAATCAAACTAGCATGAAAAGCCAGGACTTGATCGAATGTCTTACCGGCAATAATCAAACACATGAACGCTGTAGCTGCCAGAAGAAGAGCAAATCCCCCCTCCTCCAGCGACAGGTATCTGGCTCTTCGTTCTAACATGATGTTAGCCCCATCGACTGTGACAAAACCTAGATTCAGAATCTCTCGGTATAATTAGTTACAGGCGTATGTCCATCCCTTGATCAAAATCAAAAACCGGCCTGTGCACTAAGATAAAATTGCTCTAAATCCAAATTATCCCGAGATGGAATGCGACTAAGGGCTAAAACCTATACTTTTGGCGTAGGCCCTAACACCAAGCGCGACGCAAAGGGCAGAACAAAGAGCATACCTACGTAGCGCAAGATCTGGTGCGTGGCGACAAACGCCGGATCCAGATCAAGCTGGAAAGCCAGCAGGGTCATCACTTCCAACCCTCCCGGAGAATAAGCCAGCACGAGCTGACCGAAACTGATGTTGGATACGGCCGAGACCAATGCAGAAATTGCAACGCACACGGCGAACACAATCATGAATGACCCAAGCGACATGCGTAGCCAGCTGACGATCTGCCTGAATGATGTCGCCCCAAACCGCGCGCCTATCATGGCACCAAAAAACATGAAAACGGGCACCTCCACCACAGCCGGCAAATGCACAGGAACGGTCGACGTGACATTCAAAACCGAACTGACAATAAAGCCACCAGTCAGCAAACCGGCCGGCACACCGACCTTGTGCGCCAGAAGGGAAGCCGGAACGCAGACAACGATCAGCGCAAGCATTTGCAAAGGGGTAGAATAGGGAATCTCCGAGGCCAAACCGGCAGCATGCTCAGGTGACGTCGCCACGAGGAGAGTTGGCAGAAACGCTAGCAAAACAAAGAGGCGAAAAACCTGAACTGTCATAATTCGCGGCAAGTCGGCATTCTTTTCTTCGGCAAGAACAGCCACAAGACCCAAAGTACCGGGGATAGCGGAAAAGAAAGCGTCGGATCGGCGCCAGCGACAAACGCCATGCAGAAAACCATAGGCCGAAGTGGTCATGACGATCATGACTGGCGCAATGAGCGCGATTGTTATTGGCCACGCACCAATACGGTCGAACGCCTCAGGCGTGACACCCGAGCCCATCGAGATACCCAAAACGATCATGGCCAGTTTTTTCAACACTTCAGGAAACTGAACGGGTACACCAGCAAACGCGGCTGCCGCAACAGCAATCATACCTCCTGACAGATACGGAGCAGGTAATCCCAAGCGGTCAAAAAAAGCCCCGCCGCTCGCTGCAATCAATAGCGTTACAAGTGTACGGACGGCAGCACCGCCCTGAAGATTCCAGTTCAGCGTCATGAAATGCATAGCCTCTCAGAAAATAACGAAGAAACGACACGGCCAAGAGATAGGATTCAGTGCTTTCAGGTGACCGCGAGGCAGACGGGAATAGAGCCGTTCCAATCTACGAAATTTGACATGGCTTGATAAGGATCAAAGTTATAAAAATCGTTCTGCGTATTTTACCGATATGACTTCGCTCGAATTACGCTACGCAACTCTCAGCGTCCCTCGTTACACCTCGTACCCAACGGCACCTCACTTTTCCGAGGAGGTGACTGCAGAGGATTACGGCGCCTGGCTCAAAGCCATACCATCAGGCCAGCCTCTATCGCTGTATCTGCATGTGCCTTTCTGTCAGGAAATGTGCCACTACTGCGGGTGTAACACGAAGGCGACAAAGAAGATTGCACCTGTCGTCGCGTTTGCAGAAACACTACAACGCGAAATTGCCCTTGTGGTAGACCACCTCGGGTGCAACAGGCCGGTACAGCATATCCATTGGGGCGGGGGTACGCCGAGCCTCCTTCCGCGCGACGCGTTTTTGAGCATTCTGAATCAGCTGCAAGAAGCCTTCCACTTTACCGACGATCTTGAGCACGCCATTGAGCTTGACCCTCGGACGGTCACCCCCTATCTGGCGCAGACCTTGACCATGGGCGGTATCAACCGTGCATCTTTGGGAGTTCAGGACTTTGATCATGCAGTGCAACAAGCGATCGGCCGGGTTCAATCCTTCGAATGCGTAGAAATGGCCTGTCATGCGCTGCGCGATGTGGGTATCACCGAAATCAACTTCGATTTGATGTACGGCCTCCCCCACCAAACCCCGGAGACACTCTCGCAAACGGTGGCGCTTACTCGAAAGCTCGCACCGGGCCGCATCGCCCTGTTCGGCTATGCCCATGTGCCCTGGTTCAAAAAACACCAGCAACTCATTGAGGAAACAGCTCTGCCAGACGCATCAGCCCGCATTGCACTGTCTGATGTGGCACGCAGTGCTCTCATTGATGCAGGCTACACCGCGATCGGGTTGGACCATTTTGCACTGCCTGACGACAGCATGGCTATCGCTCTTCATGAAGGGACTTTACGCCGAAACTTCCAAGGCTACACAACCGACAAGGCCAACACGCTCATCGGTTTTGGTCCAAGTTCGATCGGATTCTTGCCTATGGGCTATGTTCAGAACACACATGAAACCCGCGAGTGGACACGGCAAGTTGAACAGGATCACCTACCCATCAAAAAGGGTATCGCTGTATCTGCAGATGATCTTTGCAGAGCCCACATCATTGAACGTCTGATGACTGCTTATAACGTTGACATAGCCGAAGCCTCCGCTCACTACGGTGTACCCCTGTCATCATTTGTGGACTGCTTTGAGCGCCTAAATCCGCTTGCCGAGGATGGCTTGGTCACGATTTCTGGTGACCGTGTTAAAGTCACAGATGTTGGTGAGCGTTATGTCCGGGTTATCGCCGCAGCATTTGACGCATATCTTCACGTTTCGACTGCGCGGCACTCAGTAGCCGTATAGCAGATCCATAGACAAGGGCATGGACATCATTTAATGCATGCCCGTCAACTGACAGATGCCACATACATTCTGAATGTGAATGCTGTCCTGTTTTTCGACCTTGATCAGGCCTTTGCGCTTCAACTGTGAGATAACACGGCTAACGGTTTCAATCGTGAGGCCGAGATAATCTGCAATCTCTTGGCGCGTCATTGAAAGCACGACCGAGCGCATATCAGGCGCATCTCGATTTGCCGGTCCCGCACAATTCGCCCCGCCCCTGTCGGGCACCAAGCTCATCAAAAACGTCGCAACGCGCTCCATTGCCGACTTCCGACCGAGCAGGACCGTGTGTTCGTGCAAGTGTTCCATCTGGGACAGCAAGCAACGGTTCACGTAGTGTTGCAGGAGTGGTGAAGTTGCCACTTCACGAGTTTCATAAACTTGCAGCTCAACCGCAGTCAGCGCTTCCGCGGTGCAATCGAAGGTATCATGGTTGGTAAAGCCCAACATGTCGCCGGCGCGCAGCACATAGACTACCTGGCGTCGTCCATCCGGCAGAAGTTTGTACAGCATCATTACACCGTCCAGAACTTCATAAATCCGATCGGCTCTATCACCTTCATAGAAGAGGACTTCATGGGCACTGAGGCGATGCTTGCGTCCGGAAGAACTTTTGGAACCGGATTCGCGGTGCATTTCGTTATCAAGTTCGGTCAAGGAAGCTGCACCATCGGCTACACAAGATCCACTAGCTATAACCCGTTCCATAGTCCCTCCTCGCACCCGGTAGTCAGGTGCTTTGCATACCTCGAAATGCAATATCGGAAATATATGTTATCCGGTTTTGCCTTCGAAATACAGCCAGACAATACCCGTCAATATCGTCATGGCGTCCGTTACGAGCATGAATTGCAGAAGTACGTGGCAAATTGCAATGTCAAAATCCGCAAGAGCACGTAACAGCGGGCCACCAAACCACATTTTTTGATTTGAAACAAAGAACAGGCGAGTTCATTCAAGCCGGAACAAATTGCAATAAGCTCTTTTCTTCCAGAGGCTTACGTACAATACACGGCTTGTTTCCAGCAGGAAAGATTTGATCTAGATCGCGGCGAGGCAGGCCTGTCATTGCGACAATTTGTGGCGGATACGTAACTGCGGATAACCTGCGAATGAGGTCAATGCCGTTCATACCAGGCAAGGCAAGATCCACGAACACAATATCTGACTGCTTGGGGGAAACACCCTCAAGAAAAGATTCGCCATCAATGTAGGTTTTCGTCCGTAGTCCCAGCTCTTCAAAGAGGCAACATATTGCATCACGAACTGAGGGATCGTCTTCGATGACGTAAATCACTCAAAACACCAAGTCTTCAGGTCGGTTGGCATGCTTTTTCAGACATGCAAGCTTACTGCTATAGTTAAAGCTCTATAGCAGTATAGACAATACAGACATTGGTGTAGTGCGTAATTACCCAAAGAAGGATGATCACGCACTTTTATTTGATGGGATTTAAGTAAATCTACATCGGTATTAATGCGCAGGAGGCTCGCCTGTCAGTACGATGCGTACGAGATCTGCCGCATTACGAGCACCAAGCTTTTCCATGATGCGCGCCCGGTGAACTTCAACCGTACGTGGCGAGATCTTGAGGTTACGCCCCGCTTCCTTGTTGGAAGAACCAGCGGTAATCTCTGTCAGCACCTGACGTTCACGTGGCGTGAGATTTTCAGCGCCCGGGAAGTTAAACTGGCCATGGGCACCAGCACGAGACTGAGCAGCGATCGCTTCACGGACACGGGAGATGATCGCATCCACATCGAAAGGCTTCTCGATGAAGTCGTAAGCGCCATGCTTGATCGCCTCAACAGCCATGGGGATGTCCCCCTGACCGGAGATGATGAAGATCGGAGCTTCAAACTTTTCCGCATTCAAGGATTTCAGAATATCAATTCCGGAACGCCCAGGCATATGCACGTCAAGGAGAACGCAGCTTGGCATTGTCTCCTCAACCGCTGTCAGGAATTCTTCAGCGTTTGCATAAGCTCCGACTTCGAAGCCTTCGGTTTCGAAAAGCAACGAGAGAGCGTCGCGAACCGCGGGATCGTCGTCAACGATATGGATCACAGACGGTGCAGACGTCATCACTTTGGTCCTTCACTTCTTATGTCTTTAGTTACGGCCAGTAATTCTTAACACTGGCTCCGGTTACTTTGACGGAAGCCGAAGAACGAAAGTGGCACCCTTGCCCTCTTCCTTCGGCTCTACAAACAAATCCCCACCGTGGTTCTGCGCTATACTGCGCGAAATCGCAAGTCCCACGCCCAGACCGCGCCGCTTTGTCCCAGAAAAGGCCTTAAACAAGCCGTCTATTGCTTCTTGGCTCAGGCCGGGACCTGTGTCGGAAACGCGAATGAACAAATTGTCTTGCGTTACTTCCACGTCGACGAGTACTCGCTTGACCGTTGAATTTGCCACGGCCTGCGCTGCGTTGCGCATCAGGTTCACAAGGATCTGTTGAACCTGAACACCATCAATATTTGCTTTATAGGTATAGTCTTTAAAGGTTGACGTAATTTCAACGTCTTCCACGTCGATACCGACGCTGACGAGTTCGATGCACTCATCAATGACGGTGGCGAGCGTTTCATCTTGCCGACGCAAATCCTGCTTCTCGACGAAGTTCCGCATCCGCTGGATGATCTTGCTGGCGCGCTCCGCCTCGACTACCGTCTTTTCCATCAGCTTGATCAGCTGCGGATCAGGGCTATCGGAGGTACGAGCACGGCGTGATGCCGTTTGAAGATACAACATTATGGCCGTGAGCGGTTGGTTGACTTCATGTGCGATCGCCGCACCCATTTCATCCAACGCATTAACACGAGTCATCTTGACCAAATTGGCCTGCAATTCGCTCAGGCGTGCTTCGATCTCTTTCTTGGACCGCAGATCTCGCACGATCCCGATAAATTGGTGATCGTCCTCAGTTTTTGCCTCGCCCACGGAAAGATCCAGCGGGATCGGCGTTCCGTCCTTGTGTTGTCCGTTGACCTCGCGACCAATCCCGATTATCCGCCGCTCGCCGGTATCAAGGTATCGCTGCATGTACTGATGATGAGCAGCCGCATCCTTTGCGCCCATAAGGATGCTGACGTTTTGACCCACCGCTTCATCACGTGTGTAGCCAAAAATCTTTTCGCATGCCTTGTTGAAGAGCAGGATTTTGCCGACCTTGTCTGTAACAACAATGCCATCGGCTGCTGTGTCGAGTACGCTGTCAAGACGCGCACTTGAATCCATGATCGAGTTCCTTAAATACGGTCTGCGTCCTTTGACTTACGCCAAAGGTGGATGGGTATTTTGACTACCAGCTACCCCAAGCGGAGTCTCCGGTCAATCACCTATCCAGCGACAAAGTAGCCTTGATGCATCGTTTAACTGATCCATATCTCGGGCGAAGCATAACCGAAAGAAGGGCTTTCCGCCCTCACCGAAGGCGGTTCCAGGCGCCAGCCCTACCCCCGTTTCATGGAGGATCTTGAACGCTGCTTCACGGGAATTGGTAATACCATCTATCGAGAAAAACAGGTAAAATGCGCCATCAGGTCGTGACAAGCGGATCCTTGAGTGGCTGCCGAGAACTTCCAATAGCAAGGCTCGCGCCTTACCCGCCCGCATGACTTGGTGCTGAAGAAATTCATTTCCGTTTTGTAATGCTCCAAGTGCCGCACGCTGCATAAATGCCGCAGTTCCAGAGGTGGAATACTGGACAAGGTTTTCCACTACCTGCCCCATGCCCTTAGGGCAGGACAACCAACCGATTCGCCATCCGGTCATGGCCCAGTTCTTGGAAAAGGTATTGACGTAAAGGATAGGGTCATCATCCTCAGCCACATCGTAGAACGATGGCGCGCGCGTTGCCCCGTCATAAACAAACCGCCCATACACCTCGTCAGCAATGACCCAGAGCCCATGCTCCAAGGCGAAGGACCGCAGTTCAGCCAGTTGCTCTACTGTCGCCACCCAGCCGGTGGGGTTGCACGGCGAATTGATGAAGAGAGCCCGTGTGTGAGGTGTCAGCGCATCCTTCAATCGCTGAATATCGAGGGTCCATTTGCCTTCTGAGAACTGCATTGGCACAGCAATCGGTTCCACCCCAGCAATTCCTGCACAAGCCGCCAGATTAGGCCAGACGGGACTCGGAACAAGGATACTTTCACCTGCTGAAACAGTGGCTTGCAACGCCATGAGTATGGCATGCATTCCTGAACCGGTGACAAAGAACCGCTCGGAATCGAAGGGGCGTCCGTAAAGATCACTGTGGTATTGTGCCAACGCGTGTCGCAGGACGGGGAGCCCGCGTTGATAGGTGTAAAATGTCTCCCCCTCTTCGAGGGATTTGATGGCATCCCGATAAATCAATGCGGGTGTTGGCAACTCCCCCTCACCTACCCACAGAGGGATCAGGTCTTCTCTATCCCGGCCAGCGTTGACGAGTTCAACAATCCCACTTTCAGGTGCCCGCAAGGCTTCAGGACGTACTTTGCTCAACACAACATCAGATGGCAGCATCGGCCATTCTCCCCTTCTTGGTTCCGGCTTGTTTTCGCTTCATAACCTAGCCGATCCGTCAAGAAACGGAAGATACCGAATTAGGATCAAGACCTATTTAATTGCGATATTCTCAATCAACCGACCGAGCGTTCTCAGCACTCCCAAGCAATCGACTTCAGGATGAAGAGGGAGGCTCTTCGCCACGCAATGACGCTGCGGCGCACATGCAAGCATCAAGTGCTGGCAAGTCACTGCGCCATCGGAACTCATCGTTCATTTGCCCCAAGTGAACGCGCATGCTGTTCAAAAGGGTCAGTTCGTCATGCCCTCCCAACTTGCAGTGAATGGGCAGATTTTCGAAAAACTCGGAAAATCGCGTTGCCGGTATCTCTTGCACGGGGCGGGGGCCCATTAATGCCGCAGTTCGCAAGCGGTACCGGGAGGCGCTGGTCAAAGTGCGCCATTCTTCGCAGGGTAACGCGGTCATATCGGCATAACTTTTCATGATGGTACCGGTACAACGACCGAGAAATCCGGCGATCTCCTGTTCCGGTCTCTTACTCTTCCGACGAAGAGAGTTGAGAGCCATTTCCCCGACAAAATCCAGCGCAATGGCATAGTTCGCCCAGCGCGCGCGCTCCAACGCGTCTACGAACCCATCATCCTGGGAGAGAACAGACCAATGACGCCCGGCTCGAAACCGCGTGTATTCTATCACGGCCTTTTGAACCAGAAATGCCGCTCGGTTATCCAGGTAGACTGAGACCGCTCTGGGGTCGCCAATGTCTCGATTTGAACGTAAAAACAAAAGGATACGTTGCCATAGACGCGGTTTTTCTAGTTTAATTGGACTGGAATCACGAAAATCCCGGTGAGCGTTCTTTTTGATTTCTTCTTTATTACTGCTCAAGTCCACCCTCCACAAACGAATGAGTACGTGGTTTTGCGCTCGAGTTCTCTTTATAAGGCAAGACTCTTGCCTTTCCATGAAGTTCGGTCAACTGTGATTTTCGAAAAATGGCGAAATAACTCATTAAAGACGCGGGGGAAGAATGCTACAGGGATGGGTGGTTGTACTGGTGGCTCTGGGCTACATCCTGCTCCTGTTTCTGGTCGCCAGCTATGGAGACCGAGCAGCGCGCCTGAAAGGAAACCTGAAGACCGGGCGTCCCTTGATTTACGCCCTGTCCCTGTCCGTCTACTGCACGTCATGGACCTTTTTTGGCTCGGTTGGCCTTGCTGCTCGCAGTGGCATTGAGTTCATCGGGATCTATATCGGTCCAGTTCTCATGTTTCTGCTGGGATACCCATTACTGCGGCGGGTCATTCACTTGGCCAAGAGCGAACGCATAACCTCAGTTGCCGACTTCATCGCAGCGCGATACGGCAAAAACCAGATGGTTGCCGCGTTAGTAACCTTGATCGCCGTTATCGGGATGACACCCTACATCGCGCTTCAGCTGAAGGCCCTGTCCCTCTCCGTCAGTACCATTGTCCAAAACCCGATGATGGCCACATCGGTTGCACCAAACTACATCTTCGGCGATGAAACTCTTCTGATCGCCATATTCATGGCCGTGTTCACTTGGTTGTTTGGCACCAGACACACGGATGCAACAGAGCATCAGGAAGGTTTGATGCTTGCCATTGCCATGGAAGCGGTTGTCAAACTGATCGCATTTCTGGCCGTGGGCATCTGGGTTACCTTCGTCTTGTTCGACGGACCATCGAGCCTACTGGCCAAAGCTGCCGAAAAGGGCGTTTCAACGGCGCTCATGCCAGAGGGAGCCGATTTCAGCAACCTTTTGGTGCTGACCATGCTCAGCCTGTTCGCCATCGTCTTGTTGCCACGCCAATTCCACGTGACGGTTACTGAAAACAACAGCCCAGATGAGTTGCGCCGTGCCTCGTGGTTGTTCCCAAGCTATCTTGTCGCGATCAATCTGTTTGTCATTCCAATTGCGCTGGCTGGTCTGGTTCTTTTCTCGACCGGTGTCGACTCCGATATGCTCGTCCTGGCACTCCCGCGCTCGCTGGATGCGCCGATCCTTACCCTTGTCGTATTCGTTGGCGGCCTCTCTGCGGCAACAGCCATGGTGATCGTGACGACCGTTGCGCTGGCGATCATGGTGTCCAACGACCTTTTGATGCCGCTGATCCTGCGTCGCCGAAGCGAAGATGAGATCATTGCCAGTTCCGGCGAAGACATGAGTCAGATGATCCTCAACATCCGACGCCTTTCTATATTCGTAATCATACTGGGCGGGTATATCTACTATCGAGTTGCCGGAGACAGCGCTGCCTTAGCCTCAATCGGCCTCCTCTCCTTTGCTGCAATTGCGCAGTTTGCGCCTGCCTTTTTTGGTGGTCTGATCTGGCGCCGGGCCACCGCGCGTGGAGCCAAGGCTGCGATGATTGGTGGCTTTACGTTGTGGGTCTACACGCTGCTGCTGCCGGTGTTCGCCAAGGAAGGCTTGATGGACCCGTCTGTTTTGGAGAACGGGCTGTTCGGCATCACGGCACTTCGTCCCGAGGCACTGTTCTACACGCAGTTTGCAGATCCCTTCCATCATGGCGTGGTTTGGAGTCTGGGCTTCAATATTTTCTGCTACATCGCCTTTTCTTTCACGCGCCAGCCCACGTCCATCGAGCGCCTTCAAGCCAATGTTTTTGTGCCATTGGAGATCAACGCTCCGCCCGCGCTGCGCCTGTGGCGTACGGCAATCACGACTGGCGATTTACAGGCAACCATTGCGCGCTATATCGGCGAAGAACGCACCCAACGTTCGTTTGACTCCTATGCGCGGGACAATGGCATTGAACTGAACGAACATCAGGAAGCAGATGCGCGCCTGATCAGGTTTTCCGAGCAATTGCTGGCAAGCGCCATCGGTTCGGCATCGTCCCGGTTGGTTTTGTCCCTGTTGTTCAAGCGGCGGGATCCGAATACCAAAAGCACGATCAAACTGCTGGATGATGCCACAGAGGCCATCCAGTACAATCGCGATCTGCTTCAAGTCGCGCTTGATCAAGTTGGCCAAGGCCTTGCTGTCTTCGATCGCGACCTACATCTGATCTTCTGGAACCGGAACTTCCGCGATATTCTGTCCCTACCCATCGAGTTTGGTCAGGTCGGCGTTCCCCTTGAGCGCATCCTCACCTACAACGCCGAGCGTGGCGAGTTTGGCGATGGGGTGGTCGCTGATCTCGTTAGTGACAGGCTGAGCAACTTCATTGGAGCGCAGGATACCTATCAAGAGCGAATGATGATGTCTGGCAGCGTTCTTGAAGTGCGTACCAGTCCGATGCCGTCAGGGGGTCTGGTTATCACCTACAGCGACATCACCGAGCGGGTGATGGCCGAGGATGCTCTGGCCCATGCCAATGAGACATTGGAGCGCCGCGTCCGCCAACGGACAGCCGAGCTGACCGCTGTCAATGACGAACTACTGGAGGCCCGGCAAAAGGCGGAACTGGCCAATCAGGACAAGACCCGTTTTCTGGCGGCAGCTGGTCACGACATCCTTCAACCACTGAACGCGGCCAAACTGTACTCATCCGCGCTGACAGATCGATTTGCCAGTCAGAACAACCCTGAAGGGGATTTGGTACGCAACATTGAAGCCTCCCTTGAATCCGTAGAGGAAATCATCGGCACGGTTCTCGAAATATCCCGGTTGGATACCGCCTCCTTCAAACCGGAGTTCTCGCTATTTCGTCTTGATGAAGTCCTACGCCCACTGGAGACACAGTTCAAACCCATTGCCGCTGAGAAGGGCTTGAAACTGACGGTATTACCCACGGAACTGACCCTTCATTCCGACCGCCGGTTGATGCGACGTCTGCTACAGAACCTGATTTCCAATGCCATCAAGTACACGGAACGCGGCGGTGTTCTGGTTGGATGCCGCAAACGCGCCGGAGGTAACGCCATCATCGAGATCTATGATAGCGGGGTAGGTATTCCGGAAGATCAGCAGCGACTTGTTTTTCAAGAGTTCCAAAGGCTGGACGCAGGGGCCCGCATTGCCTCCGGTCTCGGTCTGGGACTGTCCATTGTGGAGCGGATCAGTCGAGTGTTGGGGCATGAGGTCACCCTGAATTCGGTCGAAGGGCGCGGGACACGGTTTCAAGTGCATTTCAAATGCGCGGCCGCCTTGCCGGAGACGGCTGTTACCCCGGCCAAAGCCAAAACGGCCGGCCAACTGGATGGCCTTGTGGTGTTGGCTATTGATAATGAACCTCAAATCCTCGAAGGCATGGAAATGCTTCTCAAGAACTGGAATTGCCATGTCATCAGCGCCGAAAGCGGCCTTGCGGCGGCGAAAAAAGTTCATCAAGACAAAAAATTGCCTGACATCATTCTGGCAGATTATCACCTCGATGAAGGAACCGGCATTGATGCAATTGGACAACTTCGTTGGAAATTCGGGCCAGACTTGCCTGCTATCCTCATAACAGCAGATAGAAGCAAGGAAGTTCGCGAAGAAGCCGAAGAAAAAGGCATTGTGCTGTTGAACAAGCCACTCAAGCCCGCGGCGTTGCGAGGGCATTTGGCACGGCGCAAATCCGCCTTGGAAGAAACCGCCGAGACAACGGCGTAAGGCAAAGACAAACTTCGCGAGCCCCGCCATTGCGTTATTGCATAATAAAAAACAAGGCCCTGCCAATAAGCAGGGCCTTTCTGTAACTTCGAGCGTGTAGCCTCAAATCAAACCAGGGCGTTGGCCATTTGTTGCCACTGACCGGCCTCGATCTTGGCGGCCGCGATGACAGCCTGTGTCCGGCTTTCTACTCCCAGCTTTTGCAGTATGGCCGAAACATGGGCCTTGACCGTGGCTTCCGACACGGAGAGTTCATAGGCAATCTGCTTGTTCAACAACCCTTGCGACAGCATCATGAGCACTCGCACTTGCTGCGGTGTCAAACTGGCAAGCCGGCGAGCCATTTTTGACGCTTCATCCTCGACAGACAGATCGATATCTGGCGGTGTCCAAATGCCTCCGGCCATGACCGTGGAAACCGCTTCTTGAATAACGTCGATACCGAGCGACTTGGGAATGAAGCCAGAAGCCCCAAACTCAATGCAACTACGAATGGTAGCGGGGTCTTCTGTTGCCGAAACCACCAGAACCGGCACACCCACGTACTGAGCTCGCAAGTACATCAACCCAGAAAAGCCACGCATGCCGGGCATTGTCAGGTCAAGAAACACCAGATCAACATCCTCCTCACGATCCAGGGTTTCCGTCACCTCCTCCAGACTGCCAACCTCAGAAATGGTCGCCGCAGCGAACAGTTTCTCAATTGTCTGCTTCATCGCACCACGAAACAGCGGATGATCGTCTGCGATGATGAAATGTTGTTTATCGGTTTGCACGCCGTGCTCCTTTATGCTCGAGCTTGCACGACCTCGTACGGACGACAGGTCTCCCAGGTCCCGGGTCCAGCAAACACTGGCGTTGAGCTCACCGGTATGCCGCGCGAGCGCAACTGACGTTCCTCCTCGTGATACAGTTCTCGCACTGCACCACCCTTCCCTATAAGTAATAGGCTAATACCAACGAAAGTCGCAAGCAATAACTCAAACGTTTTCACCTTGTTCTGCTTAAACGGTTACTCAAATCCGCTGAAGAACCCATTACGAACAGTAGGTAAGCCATCCTGAAGACAGACGCACACATGCAATATGGCTACAATAAGACTAAATTCATCTATCTCAAGTTGTTATTGTATACATTAATTTATAAAAATCGAAAATACATCGGATCTACTTATGATTACACAGCCACCCTTTCTCCTATCAAAACTGATATCGGGTACTATCCAATAAAACGCGTTATTTTCTGTACGCTATTTCTCGTCATTTCCTGTCAATCCACAAGAGCCGAAATTCCTCGGATCTATTGGAAATCAGATAGGAAAGACTCGGTGAAGGTGAAGACGACTACTGAGAAGGGCGGCACGATTTTTACAACAGATCAAAAAACCAATTGCGCTGCCCGTGCCTAATAGGGTTATCATTAGCGTCTGACGCTAAGTCACTCAGGAGCGTATAATGAATAACACAACACATTCAGCGGCCATGACTGTTGTTCGCACCGCCGTCCTGTATTCCACTGGCACCTTGTTGATCATGGCAGGATTGAGCTTTGATCCCGCGGCTTCGTTCCGATATGGCGCATTGATGACTCTCCTGCTTGCCGGATTTTTCCTTCTCAAGGGCACACAACCACCGCCATCCACACAACAATCAACTGCGCCGGTAACTGCATCTCAACAAGTTCCCGCGCCATCCGACGAGCAATCCTCAGATGAATCCCGCGCCCTTGAAGCCGCCTACATCAAGGGCGCGCGCACCGCCATGTATGGAGGGCTGGCCTTGTGGTCGATCTCTCTCGTTCTGAACTCAATGACATGACGTAGTGGGCATGGTACTGCGAATGCATCAAGTTCCCAGTTATTCGTGCCCGAGGTACTTCATGTTTCCGGCCATTCAGCCATTTAACAGCGGCTTTTTGCGCGTCAGCGATTTGCACACCATC
The DNA here is from genome assembly GCF_000422785.1 of Pseudovibrio exalbescens DSM 16456. Taxonomy (GTDB): domain Bacteria; phylum Pseudomonadota; class Alphaproteobacteria; order Rhizobiales; family Stappiaceae; genus Pseudovibrio; species Pseudovibrio exalbescens. The sequence goes on along the minus strand of NZ_KE383918.1, from coordinate 402,358 downwards.
TACTATGAGGAATCCGGCAACCCCGATGGAAAGCCAGTTGTCATCCTTCATGGTGGCCCCGGTGGTGGCTCAAGCCCTGCCATGCGTCGCCTCCATGATCCAGCCCACTATCGCATCATTTTGTTCGATCAACGCGGGTGCGGACGCTCAACGCCTTATGCGGAACTGCGCGAAAACACCACTTGGGACCTTGTGTCGGACATCGAGTTATTGCGGGAGCATCTAGACATCACGAGGTGGCAGGTGTTTGGCGGGTCCTGGGGATCAACCCTGTCGCTGGCCTATGCTCAAACCCATCCGCACAGGGTAAGCGAGCTTATTTTGCGCGGCATCTTCATGTTGCGCCACGAAGAAGTTCACTGGTTTTATCAAAAGGGCGCGGACGCTCTGTTCCCTGACTATTTTGAGCGGTATCGCGATTTCATCCCCGCCGAAGAACAGCACGATTTGGTAGCTGCCTATTACAAGCGTTTGACAGGGGACGACCGAAGCGTTCAACAGGAAGCCGCCCGCCGGTGGGCGCAATGGGAAGGCAGCACGTTGTCTTTGCTCCCCAATCCCGGCAGGGTGGCACAGTTCGGTGAGGAACACGTCGCCCTCGCCTTCGCACGGATCGAGTGCCACTACTTTTATCACAAGGGCTTTTTCGAGGCTGATGACCAGTTGCTGCGCGATATGGTGCGCATTCGACATATTCCGGCCAGTATTATCCAAGGCCGATACGATGTTGTTACCCCAGTCAAATCGGCTTGGGACCTTCACAAGGCATGGCCAGAGGCCTCGTTCAAAATCGTTGATGATGCAGGGCACACAATGAGCGAACCGGGGCTGGCGAGCGCATTGATCGACGCCACCGAGAAATACAAGGAAGTCCGCGCTCAAGCCTAGGTGTAGTTTTCGATCACGACGCTCTGCAAGGAGCCTGAACTTGCGCTTGGCTCGTCATACCTTAAAGCGGCGCTTGCGTGATTGTTGTTCCTTGAAACACCAACGTGACCGATCGACGGTGGGCCGGCTTTCGAAACTCTGCAACATAAATGCCCTGCCAAGTGCCCAAATCCAGTTGGCCGCCGATGACCGGAATTTGCAACTGGACGCCACACATCAAGCTCTTGATATGGGCAGGCATGTCGTCAGGACCTTCGATGGTATGCCGCCATGGCCCGCCCTCCGGCGCCAGCCGGTCTAAAGCTGTTTTCAAGTCATGAAGAACGTCAGGGTCTGCATTTTCTTGCAGGGTCAAACCTGCCGACGTGTGACGGAGAAACAATGTCAATAGCCCATCACGCACTTGAGCCTCTTCCAGCCATTTGGTCACAGATGGGCTCACATCATAAAACCCGATACCATCCGTTTGCACCAACAGCCGCCCCATGCATTGCTGAACGGGCGCATTTGCGGCGTCAACCATCCAGACTTCTGCAGGAGAGGCACTCCCTTTCCATCTACGCATATGGGTTTCCTAACGCTTTTGACTTACGCTCATTTTTCTGAATCGCGGTATACGAAGCCTGCAAGCGTAACCTATCCAGTTTGCGGTGCAACAAAAAGAGGTCATTCATGTCGTTCTCATTTCCTGTAGTGTCTGTAGAATCCGCGATGCTTGATGAAGCCAAACAGTTCAACCAAAACTTGATTGCAACCATCCAGGCTCTACCAGACCAGTGGCAGTTTCCCCCTTCGGTAACCCGAGAACGACGCATGCAGGGGTCGAGTACCTTTCCGGCGCCCGAACTCAGTCCGAACGCTGAAACACTCTCCATTCCGGGTCAACGGCAGCCGATCCCGTTGCGGCTGTTGAAAGCGCCGTCTGGCGCCCCTGATGGCGTTATGATGCACATTCATGGTGGCGGCTTCGTGTTTGGATCCGCCTCGTTTCAGGACGCTTATTTGGAAGCGCGCAGTCGTGCCACCAATCTGGATATCATTTCAGTCGACTACCGCCTTGCACCTGAGCATCCATTCCCAGCCGGACTGGACGACTGTGTTGCTGCCGCGCTGTGGATCACCGGGGAAGGTGCGACAAAGCATGGCTGGCGCAAGATAGCCATCGCCGGCGAAAGCTCAGGCGCGAACCTTGCGCTTTCAACACTTGTTCGACTGCGCGACACTTACAAGACAGCCCCGTTCAGCTGTGCTGCCTTTCTCTCCGGCTTTTTCGATTTGGGCCTGACGCCGTCGGCACGGAATTGGGGTAACAAGCCACTGTTGATCACCACCCGTGATCTCAACTTGTTTGCCAAACACTACTTGCTTAACGGAGAAGATCGCCAGCATCCAGAGGCCTCACCTCTATTTGCAGAACTCCACGACTTGCCACCCTCGATTGTAACGGCCGGTACACAAGACCCTTTACTTGACGATAGTCTTTTCCTCACTTCACGATTACAGGCCACCAATAGCGACGTAGAAGTGGAAATCTATCCAAATGGCTGCCATGTGTTCCAGGGTTTTGAACTTGGACTTGCCAAGGTGAGTTTGAGCAGTATAGATACATTTATAAAGAAACGTATGGCGTCGCAATTCTGACGGATACGCAAAAAAGATAATTCTGCAATTGCCAGCTTCGCGGCCAAGTCTATTCAAAAGGATAAGCAATGCCTGCCCTCGAAACACTATTGTCTTTTGTAAACACTTGGGAGTGTGACGAGAACGATCATCTGAACGTCCAGTTTTACTTCGCGAAATTTGAAGAAGCAGACCGTCAATTTCGTTTGCTAACTGGTTTCAGTGATGCACTAGCAGGTCCACGACGTGTGCGCCATGTTCGCTACCACGCGGAATTGCGCTCGGCCGTGCCACTGAAGATTCGGTCCTATATTGCGTTCGATGGCCCCCATATGTTGAGCGTCGTTCACGAAATGATTGAATGCTCGACGAACCAGATTGCAGCTACCGCCATTGATGGCTACACGCCCAACCAGAACGCGGCCAAACAGCTCCGCACCCGGTTCAAGGACGTGGAAGACACCATGAGCGCGGATGCAAGCCCGAAGGGCATTGCTCCCTCCCCGTTCGTGGGCAAGCCGCTTGTCAATGACCTGCTGAACAACGGCTCCTCTGTCACCGGACGCGCAACGGTTCTGCCACGCCATCTAACACACGAAGGACGTGCAGATGACGGCTTTGCCATCGGCTTGATCAGTGACTCGATCAACCATGCGTGGGAACGCACTCCGATGAAGACAGCGTGGCTGGATGAAAACTACTATGGCCGCGTTGCGATGGAGCAAAAGCTGACATGGATCAGCCCTCTGAAAAGCGGCGATACGGTGGTGGTGTTGACGAGCTTCACGGGCGTTCAGAAGAACGTGTTTACCTTGCGCCACTATATTTTTGAATCAAAGACCAACCGCCTTGCTGCTGTTTGCGACATGGTGGCTTTGACCATGGATCTGGAAAAACGCAGCATTGTTCCGATTGCGGATGATGTACGGGAGGCCATCATGGCCATGCAAGCGTCCTGACTGGACCAAAAAACACTTGAACTCGTTACTCAAACAGGCCGCAGGAAACTGCGGCTTTTTTGCAGGAAGAAGGCGTCAGGGTGTCCCTGAGCCCTCTTCTGGAGTGGTTTGGGGTACTGCACCCGGATTGTCAAAGTCCTGCCGCAGACCTTCAATCATATTGAAGAAACGACGCATCGCTTTTTCGGTGAAGTCAAACGCCTGATCAAGCTTTTCTTCCTCATCAGGACCGAGCCAACCGTCCTTCTCCGTCCGCTGCGGTTGCTCTACAACCGGGCCAGCTCTTTTAGCCTCAACCATTTCCGCCAGATTGCGCAATTGCTCGCCAATCTGCGCCAAATCTTCGCGAAGTTGTTTATTTTCCCGTTCCAGAGCAGCAATTTCGGCTTCATAGGCCAAAATCGCGTCGGCTGAGGGAGTGCAAATCAGTTTGCCGTTCCGCTCTTCGCAGTATGACACCGTTCCATCTGCTTGATCGAGGCGCATTATGCCCTGGGGGGTCTCGGTCAGGATAAACCGCGCTTCCTGCGCACGGGGTGCCAAGTCCTGTGCCTGTGCTACTCCAAGTACGGCAAAAAAAGCGGTGACAACAACAAGCATAAAGGGGATTTTCGAAGGCCGTGCCATGTATCTCTCTTTGGTGTGGTTTGTCTTTCTAACCTGATGGGACTCACAGATACTCAAGCAGACTCGAAATACATTCGCGCCTTTTGACCCTGTTTACAATGGCCTGTACGGCACGCGCCCACTTCGCAGGGCATCTTCCAGCAGATCCAACCGGTCTTGTCCCCAGAACGGCTCTGCGTTCAGAACGTAAGCTGGCGAACCGATTACACCCCATGATAATGCGCGTTTTTTGTTTTCTTCGAAACTCTGCAAAATGGCGGGATCCTGTGTCTTTTCCAGAACCTGCGTGGCATTGACCCCAACCGCATCCAACAGTTGCGCAACTGTATCAGGATCACCGATATCGCGGTCCTCTGCCCAGATGGCCTGAAAGGCCTTCAAAGAAAAGCTTGCCACGGGGCCACCCGTTTCCTGAAGAACGACCGCGGCCAGATCAGAGAGTTTCGGGTCTGTTGGGAAATGCGCGGGTTTGAAAGTTAATGGAAGGGCTCGTTTTTCCTTCCAGCGCTGCATTTCGATGAACCGGTAAGCTTGGCGGGCCGGATGCCGCTGTCCCAAAGGCAAACCGCCGGTCTGGGCAAATACCTCACCCAAATTGACCGGCCGAAAATGAATTGCCGCGCCATAGGATGCTGCGATGTCAAGAAGCGCCTGATGTCCCAGATAGGCCCATGGAGATAAATGCGTGTAGAAATAGTCAATCTGGATACTCATCGTCACTCCCTAACTCTTATTGGCAGATGCAGACTACTGAGAAACTCTCGCTTGTGCGATGGGCCTTAGGGCGCACGCACGTCTTGCCTCAAGTCGTCCAGAGACGTTGGCATCCCATCCGGTTCGAACTTCAGGATACGCAACTCGGTCAATTGAATTCCTGACTTGCGTCTTGGAGCCGAAAGAACCTCCGCAAATGCCAAACGAAAGACAAGACGTGTTTCCGGAAGCTGGCGCAATTCTCGAAGCGGACCGAAGCGAGCCAGCGTATGCGTAGAAAAGGCCAGCGACACGGCTTCAAACGCGCTCCTGTCACCATCCAGCCGAGCTTTGCCAATAGGCACCAGAGGACTGTCCATCTGTTGCGTGGCAGGCATGCCGAAGGATAACTCCACCGGGCCGGGCGTCTTTAACCCTGCACTAAACCGTGCGTGCATGACCTGGGCCATAACTTCATAGGGCGGCCGGCTTACCCATATTGCCTGCTCATACTCTTGTTGATCCGGATGACACGGCGCGTGCAGCGCTACTGCTTGCAGGCCGGAATTATGCCAGTTGGAGGGCAAAATGCTCCTATGCAAAACCTCCCGAGAATATCCGAGGGCCTTTAACGCCTCCTCCTCAGGCGCACGGGTTGACCACAGCGGGACAAAGCCCCACGAGACGTCAGGCGGCTTCTTGCGGTCAAGCAATTGACGGATGTGAGCTCCTGAGCAGGTGACGGAACCTTGTCTTGCTGTCAACACACCATGATACGCGCCTTCGCTCAAGTGCGCTGTAAACTCCGGCCGCTCCATTACCAGAAGCCGCGTACCGTCCAGATCTTGAAATTCATCAGTGCAGTGCCGCTCATTTCTAAACGCGCCTTTGAGCAAACGGCAATAAAATCCGACGGGAACAGGCCGATACCATATCCTCTTTTCTTTATGAGTGAGAATTTCGTCTGGTGTCAAAACTTGCCATGGTGCGTCGGGCCCGACAGCAAAAACATGGCCTTTGAGCGGACAAGAACCTCCCTCCATCAGCCAGTTCATCAGATCCTCAGGAGGCATGCCACTCTCCTGCCAGACTTGGGCGATCAGCTCTTGCGGTTGATTAAAAACTTCCGCCAACGTCTTCCAGACCAATGGGGCGGACAGCAACTGCAAACGGGCACTTCGAAGCACCTTCAATGCCAGCGGGCGGAGCGTTGCCGGCATGGTATCCATCGCTTTCTGCAGATAGGATAGACGATCAGCTTTTGCCGTGGATTGCCAATCCTCAACCAGATCCGCAAGATCAGGCGCGCAAGCCTCGCTCTTGGCATGCGGCCACATCAACGCAACCGCCTCAGTCTTGTCGCCGGTAAACTCAACGCTGAGATCGAACAGTGCGGTATCTAACGTGCAGTCTGCCAGTTGATTGATCAAAGCAGGTGTGAGCGCAGGCCGAACCTTGAAAGATCCGGTTACCAACGCAAGCGCATAGGCAGCATTTCGCGCATTGCTCTGTTCCAGAAACACTTTGAGGTAGGCGCTCTGGCGGTTCTCCGAGGCATCGCAGGCAATCGCTTCGCACAACTGGGAAAACGCCTTCACAGCCTACCTTTCAGCTCTCCTGATCCAAAATCAGTTCAGGCTGGCTCGTTCACGATCATCGTGATGCGCCAATTCTCGTCAATCTGAACGATGGTGTAGTGGCAAGTGAAGTCAAACACGACATCACCAGCATCATCTTCCTGCTGCCAGTCCAATGTAATGTGGGCAGTACATCCAGATACGTGCGTGGAAATCACCTCGTAAGTGGATTGAGTGACGTTGTTTTCTCGATGCACGTCGAGCAAGGCTTCAAGGTTTTCGACCAGTTCTTCCTGATCCGCGAAAACATGCCCCTGATCCATCTGCCAGACCACACAGGGAAAGGCGAAGCAATCAGCAATGGCCGCCACGTCATAGTCGTCGTAGCCGTCAGCGTACCTATCAAAAAGCTCAGATAGCTGCAGCTCTACGTCGCTCTCTTCATTCATGAATCACGCGCCCTGTGATTTGTTGTTGCTAAGGGGCACATCCATGTGATGTACACCCTGACGGGAATAAAAACAGTATTTCACTGAGATTGTCATCTCATCTCTTTGAAATTCCCGTCGAAATATTCATCACTGGGAACTAAAGTTCTGTCAGTCCCGCACAATTCACAGGTCCGCCGTGCAATGCCCGCTTCAGCGCAGCATCAGGACCGTGCGTTACCAAAACGGTTTCAGCGTGAGTCTCTTCAATGGTGCGCAACAACTCCAGCCAATCCGCATGATCCGATATGACGAGCGGCAAATCGCAGGTACGCTGCTTTCTGCCTTTAGAGGTATGCAGCCAGCCAGACGCTCCAACCGTACGGTGGTTGCCAAACAGCTCCACCAAACCTGTTGAACCGCGCCCCGGCGGCATGACGGCAATGCCCCGCATGTTCTTTTCTCGCGACGGGTTCTGTGGCAGTTTTTCCAACACGCCCATCGCAACGCCGAATGCCTCATAGACTTGGCAAACATCCCAGACACTTGGATGAACCAGAATCGGATCGACCAGCCCTTGCCGGCGCAATAAGGCAATGAGCTGCTGTGCTTTGCCCAGAGAATAGGCAAGCAGAACATGAGTGCATTGAGGAAAAAGCCGTAACGACTGCATCAACTTGGCAAGTTCATCCTCAACGGGCGGCAACTGAAACAGGGGGAGGCCAAAGGTGGCCTCCGTAATAAAACAATGACAGGAAACCGGCTCAAAAGGCGCGCACGTCGGATCGGGAGACCGCTTGAAATCGCCCGGCGCGACAATGCGATATCCTTTGTACTCCATGACAACCTGAGCAGAGCCGAGCACGTGGCCCGCTGGACGCAGGGTCACGGTAACATCATTGATGCAGAGCGGCTTGCCGTAGTCCAGTGGCTCGAAACGGCCGGCACAGTTTCGTCCACTACGCGCCTGCATGATGGCGATGGTTTGAGGTGTCGCCAAAACAGTTTCGTGACCTGTACGAGCGTGATCGGCATGACCGTGTGTGATGATCGCACGCGGCACGCGCCGGACAGGATCGACATAAAAGTCACCGGGTATGCAATAGAGGCCTTCACGCCTGTTTTCCAAAATGGCACGAACAGGTGCCAGAAAACTCAACCCCACACGGTTCTCCTTTGATTGCGTTCTGGCGGGTCGTAGCATTGCAGTTTGCGCCCTACTATAAGTCGAAGCGACTCAAAGGCAATGGAGACCCACCGCGTGCTACCCCGGCAATTTGAGGACTGGTTCAATGCTCGATCCTGGCATGTCAGATCGCATCAGCTTTCCCTGCTGGACACGGTCCGTACAGGCCAGTCAGCGCTGCTGATCGCCCCGACCGGGGCGGGAAAGACGTTGGCAGGCTTTCTGCCCACTCTCATCAGTCTATCTCAGCAACCAGCCGCGACCCCAGAAGCACCTAGAGGCGTTCACACGCTGTATATTTCCCCGCTCAAGGCGCTGGCCACAGATATTCAACGCAATCTCGAGCGTCCGATAACGGATATGCAGCTCCCCATCAAGATGGAGACGCGCACCGGCGATACGCCCACACACAAGCGCCAGCGACAAAAACGACAACCGCCCGATATTCTGCTGACAACACCAGAACAAATCGCCCTCCTACTGGCGGACAAGGCCAGCGCGTCCATGTTCGAGAACCTGCAGACCATCATTCTTGACGAACTGCACGAGTTGGTAACATCCAAACGCGGCGACCTGTTATCGCTCGGACTGACACGGCTGCGCACGCTATCACCCAAAGTGCAATGCATAGGACTTTCTGCAACCGTTGCCGAGCCAGATGAACTGCGCGCATTTCTCATGGACCAGCGTCATGAAGGGACCACGCCTGCTCTTGCAGAGCTTGTGCTGGCGCAAACTCAGGTAAAACCGGAGATAACCATTCTGGACAGTGCGGAGCGGCTACCATGGGCCGGACATTCGGCACACTATGCTCTGAACGATATTTATGACCAGATCCGAACCCACAAGACCACGCTGGTTTTTGTAAATACCCGCTCACAAGCTGAAGTGTTGTTTCAGGAACTGTGGCGGATCAACGAGGATACGCTACCCATTGCCCTGCATCACGGCTCTTTGGATGTCGCCCAACGACGGAAGGTTGAAGAGGCCATGGCGCGCGGTGCATTAAAGGCTGTGGTATGCACGTCCTCGCTTGATCTGGGCATTGACTGGGGCGATATCGATCTGGTGATCAATGTAGGCGCACCCAAGGGAGCCAGCCGACTGGCACAACGCATTGGACGTGCAAACCACCGCATGGATGAGCCCTCCAAGGCCATTCTCGTTCCGGCCAACCGTTTCGAAGTGCTGGAGTGTCAGGCCGCGCTCGCCGCTTCTACAGCGGGAGAACAGGATACTCCTCCACTCCGTTATGGGGGACTGGATGTGCTTGCCCAGCACATCATGGGCATGGCTTGCGCCGAGCCCTTTGATGCTGACGATCTGTTTGCTGAGGTCAAAGGAAGCTTCAGCTACCGCACGCTTACCCGTGACCAGTTCGACAAGGCGCTCGAATTCGTCGCCACCGGTGGATACGCCCTGCGCAGCTACGACCGCTTCGCAAGGCTGCGGGAAACCAAGAACGGTCGATATCGTGTGGCCCACCCCAGTATTGCTCAAAGATACCGTCTCAACATCGGTACCATCGTCGCCGATGCCATGCTCAAGGTGCGCCTCGTCAAGCCTCGCCGGGGCAAGGGCGACCGACCACTTGGGCGCGGTGGCCGTGTTTTGGGCGAAGTGGAAGAATGGTTCGCCGAACAGCTCGCTCCCGGTGACACCTTTGTATTCAGCGGCGAAATCTTGCGGTTTGAGGGCCTGCAGGAGAGCGAAGCCTATGTCTCTCGCACGACAGCGACTGAACCCAAGGTACCTTCTTTTCAAGGCGGCAAGTTTCCTCTTTCAACCTATCTGGCAGACCGGGTTAGGACAATGCTGGGCCAACCGAACGACTGGCACCGGCTACCGCCCCAAGTTGGCGAATGGTTACGCCTTCAACAACTGAAATCACAATTGCCGCGTCCAGATCGGCTTTTGGTGGAAACGTTCCCACGAGGGCGCAAACACTACATGGTGTGTTACCCTTTCGAAGGCCGCCTCGCCCACCAAACTCTGGGCATGTTGCTGACGCGCCGACTGGACCGCGCTGGCCTGCATCCCATGGGGTTTGTGGCATCAGACTATGCGCTCGCGCTCTGGTCCATGAAAGATATCGGTGCCGCCACCAAGTCGGGTCTTCTTGATCTAGGGGCGCTATTTGATGCGGACATGTTGGGCGATGATCTGGATGCATGGCTCGCGGAATCGGCATTGATGAAACGTACTTTCCGCGCGTGTGCCGTCATTGCAGGCCTCATCGAACGACGCTTTCCCGGTCAGGAAAAAACCGGTCGGCAAGTCACCATGAGCACGGATCTCGTCTATGACGTGTTGCGAACGCATGAGCCGGACCACCTGCTGATGAAAGCCACCTGGGCCGATGCGGCAACAGGACTGTTGGATATCTCTCGTCTATCGGAATTTCTCTCTCGAATTCAGGGCAGAATCGATCCTATGATTTTACAGCGAGTTTCCCCGTTAGCTGTACCAGTGCTGCTTGAGATTGGCCGCGAACCGATATATGGCGAAACAAACGAAGCTCTGCTCGCATCTGCTGCGGACGATCTTGCTCTGGAGGCCATGGCGTGACTACTGCCCACGCACTCAACATTCGGCGCACCCCCGTTCCTGTGTGCCACGATCTGGCGATTGGTGATGAAATCATCGGCCTTCACGACAGCGGAGCGCTGTGGTGGCCAGACCAAAGCGCATTAATCGTCTCCGACCTGCACATGGAAAAGGGTGCCTCGTTCGCCCGTCGGGGTGTGATGCTTCCACCCTACGATACCGGTGAAACACTTGAGCGTCTCTCGGCATTGATTGATGTATTCAAACCACGCCGTGTCATTGCTCTGGGAGACAGCTTTCACGACACGAAGGGCGCTCAACAGATGCCGGTGTCATACCGAGCCATGCTGTCCACCATGCAGCTGGGCAGAGACTGGGTATGGATTTCAGGCAACCATGATCCCGAAATTCCAACGGGCCTCGGCGGGGATCGCACCGAAAAGCTGTCTTTGGGCTCTCTGAGCTTTCAACATGAACCAAGCGAAGGGCCAGCCTCCGGAGAGGTCTGTGGCCACTTGCATCCGGTGGGAAAGGTACGTCAGCTCGGGAGGAGCATCCGGCGTCCCTGTTTCGCAACCAATGGCACCCGCCTCGTCATGCCTTCATTTGGCGCATTGACCGGGGGACTGAACGTTCTGGATCCCGCGTGGTCACAAATATTCGATGCAAAGCGTTTTTCCGTGTTTCTTCTGGGGGCCGGGCGTTTGTTTCCGTTTACCGCGAACAAACTGATTGCGGACTAACTGTAAGCAGGACCTTACGCCGTCAAACGCTTAGTCCTTGCGGAAAATCACTCCAGCAAGCCACCCAGTGAACAGGGCCAAAACAACGGCGATAATGCCGTATAGTGCTGGATTGTCATTGGCCAAATCAAAGGTAAACTGCTCAAATCCCTTTTTGGCGACTGTCAGGTGCTGCGTTTCCTGCGCCAATACGATCCCACCGTTGTAAAGATAACTGGTTACCGTGAACGTTCCCACGGGCACATTGGCGGGCAAAGGAATTGACGTGGCAAACAGGGTGGAGCTCAAAAACCGAATTGTATCCGGGCGTTCTGCATAAAGGCCCAAGTCAACTCGCTCTTGCAGAAAGGCTTCCCGAAAGGCTCGCCGATCCTCAGCAGTGGGCAGACGAACGCCGAATGGCGCAAGAGGCAAGTTCACCAAGCCCGTGCGCTGAACCTTGAGAGTGTTGTCCTCTGTGATGTCCAGCAGAGGCCGCGTGGAGTGTACGGCGTAGAACGACGGAACGTTGGTGTACGTCTTCGAAGCCGCATTGATCCATAACCCGAAGATGCGTTCCTTGCGCCACGTTGTGACCCGCTCCGGAGGCCCCTCAACCACAACGACGATGTCGTAACTGCCTGCCCGTGCAACCGTGGCCGCATCCCGGGAGATTTCTCCAAACACGGTGATTTCGGTGCCGGTAAAGTTTGACGTGATGTTCACTTCATGCGCCGACAACGCAGATACCAAGGTTTCACCTTGCGCGGTCTGTTGTAACGGCAGAGCGAGAAACAGTAGGGATAACAGATACAAAGCGAGGTTGTGGATCATTGCGGCAACCTCATATCTATGGTCACCGAGTAAAGGTCTTGTGGTTCAATCACCAGATTGAACGCAAACCGCAGCCCCACAGACAAGACAAGAAGGGCCAGCATTAGTCGCAGATGCTCACCGCGCAGCCCCTGCCCAATCTGCGCCCCGAACTGCGCACCAATCACACTCCCAACCATCAAGGTAAGCGCCAACACAACGTCCACCGTCTGTGTGTTGATGGAGTGCAGGATTGTCGCCACCGCCATGGTCACGAGGATTTGTAACAAGGACGTGCCGATAACCACATTGGTTGGAACGCGCAGAAGGTAAATCAACGCGGGCACCATCATGAAGCCGCCACCCAGACCCAAAATAGAACCCAGAAAGCCGATGGAACTGCCAATTGCGAAGATCGGGATCACACTGACGTAGATTTTCGAGCGACGAAACCGCATCTTGAACGGGAGGCCGTGCACCCAATTATGCTGGCCTGGACGGCGCAACTCGGCCTGCCCGCCGGCTTTCTTGCGTGCAATTGCCCTCAGGGATTCCGTAAGCATCAAAATGCCGATAGCACCGAGAAACGTTACGTAAGCCAGCGAGATCACCAGATCCAGTTGCCCCATTTCCCGCAGGACACCAAACAGCCAGACACCTAGAAACGAACCGACGATACCTGCGCATAACAACACAAATGCCAGTTTGAAATCGATGGCATTGCGGCGGATATAGGCGAGCACACCGGATGAGGAAGAAGCAACTGTTTGCGTTGTCACAGTGGCCACGGCGACTGCTGGCGGAATTCCTGAAAAAATCAGGAGTGGGGTTAGTAGAAAACCACCACCAATGCCAAACAGGCCGGAAAGAAAACCGACCGCACCGCCCATGCCAAAAATCATGAACATATTGATCGGTATTTCGGCGATGGGAAGGTAGATCTGCAAGGCATCACCAAGCCAGTTGAACCGAAAAAGTCGGCGGAACGTCGAAGGTTGTGGCTTTAATGCGCGAGAGTTGTGCGCGTGTCAACGTCAGTCTTAACCGATAGTGTTTTATAATGCGTTTAAATGGACTGACCTGTTAACGCACTCAACAACGGACCATCCACAACACCCGTTGGTATCATGCCCTGCTGCTTCTGATAGGCTCGTATGGCCTGACGGGTTTTCGGTCCCATTTGTCCGTCCGCCCCGCCTGGTTTAAAACCCAAATCCATGAGTCTTTCTTGCACGAGACGAATTTTCCCAGGCATTTCAAAGGAAATCGGCGTTGCGGGCGATGCCTTCCAGGATGGTTTGGACGGCACTTTGTTGGCAAGCGGATCAACCTTCTTTCTTGCATAGGAATCAACAGCTTCGCGGGCTACCGTTAACTGTTCATCGTCGAGCATGTTGGCGATCTCATCACGCTTTTGGGCTGCGCCCTGATCGCCCTGCTGGGCCGCGATGGCAAACCATTTGTAGCTCTTGATCAGATCCTTTGGCGTTCCCAGACCTCGCGCAGTCAATATGCCCAGGTTGAATATGCTGTCGGCCACGCCATAGTCAGCTGCCATCTGGAACCAGCGCGCGGCCTCTTCGAAATCCGGCTCCCCGGTGATCCCTTCCGCATACAAAACCGCGAGGTTGTGCATTGCCTTGACGTTGCCTTGCGCGGCAGCAAGGGAATACCAGTCGCGTGCCTTTTCAAGATCGCGCTGCAGGCCACGCCCCTTTTCATAAAGGCTACCCAACCGATATTGAGCTGGTGCAAGTCCCTGAGCCGCCGCCCTGCGATACCATTCAGCGGCCTGTTGAAGATCTGCGGTCACCATTTCGCCTTCAGTAAAGCGAACAGCGACTTCAAACTGAGCAGCTGCATCTCCGCTTGCTGCGGCCTGGCGCAATTCAATCGGACCTACTGTCTCCGGCGGCAAAGGCACCGACGTTGTACTACCACCATCAATGGCATCTCGCGCTGCCTGGGGGATGGACCACCGAGGTTGCGGAACACTATCGACGCTCAGATCTTCAGCCATAGCCGACGTGGGTCGGCTCATTGGCGTGTTGTTCAACTGTTCACCGTCCGGCTTTGGCGCACTTATGCTACCCACGTTGCCGATATCACCAAATACCACGTCAGAAGACGGATCAACTGGTGCCTGTACGTTGGCAATCTCGGTTTGTTTCTCAGCATTTGCCGTGGGTTGCGGCATGCGATCCTGGACCTTTTCCTGGATAGCAGCTTGCTGGACCGGTTGTGTTTGACTGTCCAGTGCGGCTTCTGGCTCCTCTGAGGCCAACTCAGGTTCCGATGGCTGCAATACGCCCGAGTTAAATACCTGCAAGGTCCCGATGGTCAACACGACAGCAGCCGCTGCCAATACTACCGCACGGCGTCGGCTCGAACTCGTCCCCTCTTTACCTTCGTTGGCATCAGATGGTTCGGGTGTCTTGCTCTTGCGGCTGTAAAGCTTGAACAGGCCCTTGCGTTTTTCACGGGCGCCTTCTTCTGCCACCACAAGATCTTCGGTCAGTTCAACAGCGCCGTCATCAGGCTCCACCGCTGCCTCAGGCACCGTCTCGGCCGTTGCGGATCTGTATTGTTCAGGCACCTCAACGGAGGGCTGCTCACTGTGACTTTGAAGATAGTCCCGCAAGCGCCGAGCGCGATCCGGCATAATGGGTTTGCGTGTTTCCGGCTCCCCCTCTTCGGCACGCACTTCAGCGGCCGCCGCTTGAGCCGCCCGACGCGCAGCCGCAATGAAGTCCGCTGTCTTGTCGCGCGCTGCCTGACTGGCCGAAGTTGTATCTTCATCTTGTTGGGCATTCTGGTGCCGATGGCGCTTTGTAAAAGCGGACAGGACACCACGGGCATGATCATCCCCGACCAGCTTTTGATGCTCGCGGGAAATGGGCGTGTTGCCCAGTTGCGCCGACCGTGCATCCAGCGCTGCAATGCGCTCGGAAATAGTGGCCAAGGTGTTTTTTACGTCGTGGAGGGAGTTCCCATCGTCTCGCTGCTCCCGGTCCAACAGCGCCTGCAAATCCTTGCGCAGGTCTGCAATGGCCTCCTCGATCGGAGCGACATCAGTAGCCTGTTGCCCGATACCGACATGTCTTGTCGCTGCTTCTGCTGCTTCCCGCGCCGCCATTTGCACGGTGCGCATCATCTCGTCCTTGCTACCGGAGATCTGAGCGTCCATTTTGGCAATGGCGGCTTCAATGTGTTCCGGACCCACCATTCGCTGCGAGGTCTCATCCAGCTTTGTGGCAAGTGTAGCGATCTGGTCTTCGATGTGCGTCAGCTTGGCGTCATCCAGAAACGCCGAAGGTTGGGCAAGGCTTTCAGCCAGGGCCTGTACCTGGGCTTCAATATCCTGCGGTGTTGCCAGAGTGGATAGCTGGCTACGCAGTGCATTCACTTCCTCTTTGAGCGCGCTGACAGATTGGTCAGCCGCGCCGGTAGATGAACTTTTTTCAACCAAATAGGTGAGTTCAGCCACCTGCTGCTCGAGACGACCGAGTAGTTCCGTGTCAGCGCCGGTTCCTGCCTCTCCCATCGGGATGTTGGCGACTTTCGTCTCAAGCCCATTGACCTGGTTAGCCAGATCATCGATACGCATTTCAATCCGATCTACGGCTTGTTCGAATGCGTTGGGAGCGTCTCTTTCCGCTTCGATGCCTTCCAGCTTTGTCGTGATGGATTGCAGACGGGCCTCTACGCGGTCTAATTGCTGAGAATTGTCTGTGCGGGACTGATCATCAGCCAGAAGTGAAGTGATCGTTTCCAGCCGTGTGTGAAGCTGATCGTAGGTTCCCGCCTCTGGCAGCCGCGTTTCGACATGGCTCAACCGGGTCTGAATATCCCGCTGAATCTGGGAGAAATGCTCCAGTTCATCCATGCGTGCGACCAAGAAACGGATCCGTTGATCCACTTCCATGATGGCCCGCCCCGAATCCAGCGTATCAACGACGGACCGCAGGTTTCGTATATCGGTCCGAACAGCTTCAAGCCCTTCAGTACCGCTTTGGCGCATGACATTTTCGAGCCGCTCGCCCATTGCCGTAAGGCGTTCATCCATTGCGGCGAGTTGGTCCACGCGAGGCAGCTGCTGCAGATAGGCCTCCAACTCGTGAAGACGCCCAACGAGCGTTTGCAAAATTGTGGGATCAACCTTTTGATGGGAAAGGTCTTCCAACCGCTGGCGAATAGCCTTGTAGCTATCTTCCAGCGTTTTCAGCGATTGTTCCGTCTCCCCACTCGAAAGCGCCTGCTTCATGGAGGCAATTTCTCCACGCAGTTCTTCAAGCGCTTCGCCATGTTTTTCTGTGCGGGTCAGGCGGGACACGATGTCACTGAGCTGCTCGCGATTTACCGCTGTGTGATCAGCAATATCCTTGCGCAGTGCGGCCATATCACCATCCAACCGCATCAAGGACGGATCTGGATTGGCTTCACTTTGCTGCAGTTCCTCGATCTGCTGCAAGAGTTGCGCGTAGTGGTCCTGTATCAGGTTCTGAACCCCTGCCATGCCCCTTGGAGAGCGTGAGGGTGAAGGCTGTGGGTGGCGCGTCGCACCGGTAGCGGTCGACTTTTTGTCCTTCAAAATCCTGGAATCGGAAACATCCGGCGTTTTTTGGCGCTCGTTAGAACCTGTCGCGATTGACTGGTTCATGGCGTCCAGTCTCGCATCCAGTCGGTCCAACGCTTCCAGAACCGTGGACACTCGTTCGGCACGGCTTGGATCTTCCGCCCGATTTTTCCGTAGAGACGGCGCAGCACCCTCGTGAGCGTCAAGACCGGCGTCGGAATTGGAAATGTCAGCAGAACGGTTTGTGTCGCGCGACGGGAGAAGCTCGTTCAACGCGTCAGCAACGTCGTCGAGTTGCGCTTCCAAACGATTGAGCGGGTCCCCCCCTACATTCTCAGCATCGGAAATTCGGGGGTATGGATCATGAAAAAAGGATTCTGCAGAGCCGTCCTGTGCAAGGTTACCGTTACCCATAAGGTCACCTTGGTTAGATTTGAAGCTTTTTTTCCTCAATTTGTCGGCAAGCAAAGACGCATAAATTTCCTGTGCAGATTTTCCCGTATCGCGGGTATCAGCACCGTCAGCGTCCCAATCGGGGATATTGTGTCCATGCTTGGTCCAGGACATGTGTTCCCTGCCTCGTAATTTAAGGTCCAGCTTCAACGACAAGCCCGCAACGTATCGAGAATCGAAAATTCGGCACGAATCACTGTCTTCATGAAACCGGTCTTTCATGACTTCAGTGCCAAACTTTTACTGTTTAGGGTAAATAGGGCGTTAATGTCTGTGACTTCAGTGAGATGGCAGCCACATTGAGGCCATTTTCGCTGAGATAATTTTATGTACTCACAAGTTGTGGGTTTACAGAGGTTGCATTGTGCATGAAGTACACTTTTACCCCCTGATTTAACGGTTAAGTCACCGCAAAATACTGGCAGATTACGCTAGGGACAGACTATGCAAAAGCCCAGCTGACGCACGGTCATCCGCTCTCCCGCCTCACAGTCACGGGATAAAGCACAGGCCGAACGTTGGGTTCAGGGGCTTTAAGGGCTCGGCTTTTTAGAAACGGGTGTATGGAATGAGCGAAGCGCTACAGATTAACGATACGTTTGTGCAAGCTGTAAGCAGCGACACGGAAGACCCCAAGAAAACACAGTTTACTATCGGCGAACTCGCAAAAGAATTCGACATTACACTTCGCACGCTTCGTTTCTATGAAGACAAGGGCTTGATCACCCCGCGCCGTGAGGGCATGAACCGAATTTACAATCGCCGGGATCGGGCTCGGCTGAAGCTGGTGCTGATGGGCAAGCGCGTGGGCTTTTCGCTGACCGAAATCCGCGATTTGCTGGATCTGTATGATCTGCGTGACGGACAAGAGACCCAACTGCGCACAGCACTCGAGCGTTTCCAGGAACAGATCAAGGTGCTCGACGAACAGCGCCAAGCCATTGATCAGGCACAGGATGAGCTGCAGAGGACGGTGGAAATCGTCTCAGGCCTTCTCAAGCAGAAGCAAACTGAGGCGGCTTAACACGCCGTAGAGTGATCGCGCCGGCGCTATTTCGGGGCAGCGCCAGTCATGTGCGGAGGTTCTTCGGGGGAGCCACCGTGACGCGGATCGCGATTACCACGACTGGCCGGGCATCATGGGGGTGATGCCCGGCCAGTTTCGTTTTATACCCTGCCATGACGGCGAGAGCATTCTTCAAACCCCGCCTGATACGGCTGTTTCGCAGTGCCTCGCGATCTCCCCCGGCAAAAGAACCAGCAGCTTTCTCTCAAGCCTCACTGTCTGGCCATAGAACTCACGATCACAACGAAGTCCGTACCGAGCAGGCTTGAGGCTAACGCTCTCCATAGCGCCGCTATCACAACCAGCAGATTTATTCACCCCACCACCTCCCGCACTGATACATCACTTGCTACGCATAAAATCAGACTTTAGGGGAAGTTTTCGAAAAACAGCGGATTTCAGCCGAAACTGGGCCTGAAGTTCGGGTTGTCGCGTACAGGGTTGAGACGTATATCTGTAGTCAGAGGACGTTGACCATAACGTCAACGGAATACCATTAGGGTCCGCTGGGAAGGAAGAGGTATGCCAAGCTATAACGCTCCTGTTGAAGACACCCTTTTTCTGCTGAATGATGTATTGGGTTTTCATGATCATAGTCACTTGCCTCGTTTTTCGGAGGCAACGCCGGATGTCGTGGAAGCCATCTTGAAAGAGGGCGCCAAGTTCTGCGAAGAACAGCTGCAGCCTCTCAACCAGATTGGGGATCACGAAGGCTGCACGCGCCACGACGATGGCCGCGTTACGACGCCAAAAGGGTTCAAGGAAGCATACGATGCCTTCTGCGAAGCGGGATGGGGGTCACTTGCCATTCCAGAACAATATGGTGGCCAGAACCTGCCCGCCAGCCTTGCTGTAGTGCTTAATGAGTTCATGTGTTCGGCAAACATGGCGTTTGCCATGTATCCCGGCCTGACCCAAGGGGCTATCGCAGCGCTGCTGGAACATGCCTCCGACGAGTTCAAGGACACGTACCTACCCAAGATGACCACCGGCGAGTGGACCGGCACCATGAACCTGACCGAGCCACATTGCGGCACGGATCTTGGTTTGTTGCGCACCAAGGCTGTTCCTCAGGGTGATGGCAGCTACAAGATCAGTGGCACCAAGATTTTCATTTCCGCTGGTGAACATGACCTGTCCGACAACATCGTACATCTGGTTCTCGCCCGCATTGAAGGGGCTCCTGCCGGTACAAAGGGCATCTCGCTGTTTCTGGTGCCGAAAAAGCGGTTGGATGCAGATGGCAACCCGGCTGAAGACAATGGTGTCAGCTGCGGGTCCATTGAAGAGAAAATGGGCATTCACGGCAACGCGACCTGCGTGATGAACTATGATGAGGCGACAGGCTGGCTGATAGGTGAGGAAAACAAGGGCCTGCGCGCGATGTTCGTCATGATGAACGAAGCGCGTCTTGGAGTTGCCATTCAGGGTGTATCCCAGTCTGAAGTGGCCTATCAGAATGCTGTAGCTTATGCCAAGGACCGCATTCAGGGCCGTTCCCTCACCGGGCCCAAAGCACCGGACAAGCCGGCAGACCCGATCATCGTTCACCCGGATGTACGCCGTGTCCTGATGACAATCCGTTCGTTCAATGAAGCTGCACGTGCTCTATACATTCATACCGCCATCAAGGGCGACATTTCGCACGTTTCGGAAGATGAAGCAGAACGCCAAGCAGCGGATGACTTCATGGGCTTGATGACACCCGTACTCAAGGGTGTTTTGACGGACAAGGGCTTCGACTACTCCGTCATGGCCCAGCAGATGTTTGGCGGCCATGGCTACATTTCCGAGTGGGGAATGGAGCAGTTTGTTCGCGATGCCCGCATTGCCATGATTTACGAAGGCGCCAACGGCATTCAAGCGCTCGATCTTGTAGGGCGCAAACTGCCTGCCAATGGTGGGCGCGCCATTCAGGCCTTCTTCAAGGAAGTCGGGGGCTTTTTGAAGGAGCACGGTGACAACGAAGACCTGCAAGGCTTCACCAAACCGCTGAAAAAGGGCCTTGATGACCTTCAGGCCGCAACCATGTGGTTGATGCAAAATGGCATGGCCAACCCGGACAATGCAGGTGCAGCCTCCACAGACTACATGCATCTCATGGGTCTTGTCGGCATGGGATACATGTGGGCGAAGATCGCCGTCGTCGCGCAGGCCAAACTTGAAGAAGGTGCTGGCGACAAGGAAGAGATGCTTAAAAACAAGCTTACTCTTGGCACGTTCTACATGGAACGCCTGATGCCAGAGACCGGAGCGCAGTTGGCACGCTTGTCCACTGGAGCCCAGACCATGATGAGCCTCCCGGAAGAGGCATTTTAAAACCACGCATTATTCAGGCGAGTGAGGTAAGTGCTCGCTCGCCTGTTAACTATTTCACGCTGTTCAGTTTCGGAGATGCTTGAATGACCTCAACCCTTGGCGTTTTCCCAGTTCAGGCCCGCCTTGCCGGCGTGTCACCATGCTCCAAGAGCGTACTGGGACGAAACGTTGCCGGAGGCCATGACAAGATGACGTGTCGGGACCGATCAGGAAAGAAGTTGGTCGAGTGCTGCTGCAGCCCTCGCCCTCACCTATTCTTTTCGAACATCAATCACAGGCCGTTTCATATCATGGGAACGACAGACCGGAGATGCCTGCCTCTGGCAGGTGACCTACCCGTTCTGCCGGAAACAGCCTGACACAATTTAGCTGCGGAGGAGACCATGGCTGACGCCTTTATTTACGATCACGTGAGGACCCCACGAGGGCGCGGCAAGAAGGACGGAGCGCTACACGAAGTTGCACCGGTTCGCCTTGCAGCCAGTGCTTTGGAAGCGCTCCGGGATCGCAATGACCTGGATACAAAACTCGTAGACGATGTGATTCTGGGCTGCGTAGACCCGGTTGGGGAAGCCGGCGGCGATATTGCGCGCGCCGCGACCTTCACGGCCGGCTATGACCGCTCCGTTCCTGGAATGCAGATCAACCGTTTCTGTGCCTCGGGTCTGGATGCAGTGAACACCGCATCGGCGCAAGTCATGGCTGGTCAACACCAGATGGTTGTTGCTGGTGGTGTTGAAAGCATGAGCCGCATCGGCATTGGGGCTTCTGGTGGCGCTTGGCCAGTCGACCCTCAGGTGGCAATCCCCTCCTACTTCATGCCACAGGGCGTGTCCGCTGATCTTATTGCAACAAAGTATGGCTTCTCTCGTGATGACGCGGACAGCTATGCAATCCAGTCGCAAAAGCGCGCCGAAACCGCCTGGAAGGAAGGGCGTTTTTCCAAGTCGGTCATCCCTGTGAAGGATATCAACGGTCTGACCATTCTGGATCGGGACGAGCACATGCGCCCCGAAACAGACATGCAGTCATTGGCGAGCCTGAACCCCTCTTTCGAAATGATGGGGAACATGGGCGGGTTCGATGCCGTCGGCATTCAGGCCCATCCGGAAATCGAAGCCGTTACACACATTCACCATGCGGGTAATTCCTCCGGCATTGTGGATGGGGCAGCCGCCATCTTGATCGGATCACGCCGGGCGGGCCGTTCTGCGGGCATGACGCCGCGTGCGCGGATCAAGGCCTTTGCCAACATCGGTTCGGAACCGGCCTTGATGCTCACAGGCCCGGTTGATGTGACCAACAAGTTGCTGAAGAACGCAAAGATGGAATGGTCGGATATCGATCTCATCGAAATCAATGAGGCGTTCTCGTCCGTTGTCCTGCGTTACATGCAGGCGTTTGATCTGGACCCCGAAGTGGTGAACGTAAATGGCGGTGCTATCGCCATGGGTCACCCGCTGGGTGCAACCGGCGCCATGATTTTGGGAACCGTGCTCGACGAACTGGAGCGCCGCGATCTCAACACCGCGCTGGTAACCCTGTGCATTGGTGCCGGCATGGGCACTGCAACAATCATTGAACGCGTTTAAAGGGGGGAACCGATGACCTACAAGAACTTTACCCTTGAAACCGATGAGAACGGTTTTGCCCTTCTGACCTGGGATTCTCCCGGAAAGTCCATGAACGTTTTCGATCAGTCCGTGATTGAAGAGCTGGACCAGATCGTTGACGCTGTAGCAGGCGACGATGCCATTAAGGGCGTAGTCGTTACTTCTGGCAAGGCCGGTTTTTCTGCGGGCGCCGACTTGACCATGCTGGAAGGCATGCTGGGCGAATACAAGAAGCTCAAGGAAGACGACGAGGAGAAGGCTGCTCAGCTTCTCTTTGATAAGTCTCGTCACCTTTCGCTTGTCTTCCGCAAGTTGGAAACCTGCGGCAAGCCATGGGTTGCCGCCATCAACGGCGTGTGCATGGGCGGTGCAACAGAACTGGCGTTGGCCTGCCACAAGCGCATTGCCGTGGATTCCGATGCCTTCAAGATGGGCCTTCCGGAAGTGAAAGTGGGGCTTTTCCCGGGTGCAGGTGGCACACAGCGTGTCATGCGCATGGTTTCAGACCTGCAGGGCGGCATGCAGTTCCTGCTTCAGGGCCGGACGCTTGATGCGAAAAAGGCAAAAAGCCTGAAGCTCATCGACGAAGTTGCACCTGCAAAGAAGCTGGTTGAGGCTGCTAAAAAGGCACTCGCTGACGGCGTTGACCCAGTTCAGCCATGGGACAAAAAAGGCTTCAAGCTGCCAAGCGGGCGGATCTACTCGCCGGGAGGCATGCAGTTTTGGCCGGCAGCCAATGCCATCTATCGCAAGGAAACCTTTGACAACTATCCGGGGCCACGCGGCTTGATGCACTCTGTAGTGGAAGGCTTGATGGTTCCCATGGATTTGGGCCTTCAGATCGAAAGCCGCTACTTTGCCAATGTTTTGCAGTCCAAGGAAGCGGCCGCAATGATCCGGTCTCTGTTCGTCTCCATGCAGGAGTTGAACAAGGGAGCGCGGCGTCCGGCTGACCAGAAAGAAAACAAGATCAAGAAGATTGGCGTTCTTGGAGCTGGCTTCATGGGTGCGGGCATCGCCTACGTGACCGCCAAGGCCGGTATCAAGGTGGTCTTGATCGATCGCGAACAAGCGGCGGCCGACAAGGGCAAGGCTCATTCCGACGATCTCATGAGCAAGGCCGTAAAGCGCGGCAAGGCGACCGAGGCCGACAAGGAGAAGCTTCTTGGGCTGATTGAAGCCACGACCGACTACGACGGACTGGCGGACTGTGATCTGGTTATTGAAGCGGTCTTCGAAGACCGAGAAGTAAAGCGCGAAGTGACTGAGAAGGCTGAAGCGGCCATGAAGTCTCGCGCCATCTATGCTTCCAACACTTCAACATTGCCAATCACCTCTCTGGCGCAAGCTTCTTCTCGCCCAAAGAACTTCATCGGCATCCACTTCTTCTCTCCTGTAGACAAGATGATGCTGGTGGAAGTGATCATGGGCAAGAAAACCGGCGATAAAGCGCTGGCCATGGCCCTGGACTACATTCGTGCCATCAAGAAGACCCCGATCGTCGTCAATGACAGCCGCGGGTTCTACACCTCGCGGGTGGTGATGACTTATATCCGCGAGGGTATCATGATGCTGGGTGATGGTGTGCCAGCAGCAATGATCGAAAACGCGGGCCGCATGGCGGGCATGCCTGTTGGCCCGCTGGCGTTGGCCGATGAAGTGGCGCTTGATCTTGCCCATCGCATCACCAGCGCAACCCGAAAGGACATGGGCGATAAGTACGTTGTGTCCAAGCTGGATGACATCCTTGAGGAAATGGTCGTCAAGCGGGAACGCTTTGGTCGCAAGAACGCGAAAGGATTCTACGACTATGAGGGGCGGAACAAATCCCTCTGGAAAGGCATTGAGGATGTAACAGGCCCGTCCAAGCCGGCGGAAGAATTCGACATTGAGGAGCTGAAGCAGCGTCTGCTTGCCATGCAGGCTCTGGAGACAATGCGCGTCTTCGAGGAAAAATGCCTGACCGACGTACGGGAAGCAGATGTGGGCTCCATCCTTGGCTTCGGCTTTGCCCCCTACACCGGTGGCACCCTTTCCTACATTGACGGCATGGGCACACCAGCTTTCCTCGAACTTTGCAAAAAGTTCAACAAGAAGTGGGGAGACCGGTTCAAGCCAACACGGCTCCTGCGTGACATGGCCAAGAACGATGACAAGTTCTATGACCGCTTTGCCCCGCAGGATGCAGCCCCCATGGCGGAAGCTGCAGAATAAACAAGGCATCGATACATGCATGAAAGGGGCGGTGTATTTCCGCCCCTTTTTTTGTGGCTGTCACACCGCATTGCCCGAATTTACGCTAGTGTAAGTGGTGCAAATTCGCTAGGACTGCCTATATCAGCGGCAAGGCCTACAAACCATCAGGAGTTTGATACATGCAGGGTGATCGTCTGACGCGCTTTTTGGGTGGCTCTCCGGGGCGTGTCGCGTTGCGTCTTGTCTTCCTCTCGCTCGTGGTCGGCGTCATCTTGTCTGCGTTAGACATCTACCCGCTTGATCTGTTGTACGGCCTGCAAGACTTCGTGGAACGGCTCTGGAACATGGGATTTGATGTGATTGAACAGATCGGGTCTTATTTCCTTATCGGTGCCGCAGTCGTTGTGCCGGTCTGGTTGATTTCTCGGTTGTTGCAATCGGGTCGTGGCCAGTCCTAGATAAAACCGGAGGCTACACGGTGCACGATCGTGTGACGCCGGGCCAAAACGTCAATATCCTTGGAGTAGCCGCCGCCTAATACGCAGGCAAGCGGCAACCCGCGTCCTCGAACAGCGGCCATAACCATGGCGTCGCGTTCAAACAGGCCTTCATCGCTCAGGCACAGTCTGCCCAGCCGATCATCCCGGTGCGGATCCACTCCGGCGTTGTAGAACACGATGTCCGGTTCTGTCCGGCGCAAGACACCTGTCAGTGCGTCCTCCAACGTCTCCAGATAGGGGTTGTCCTCCAAACTATCGGGTAGCGCCACATCCAGATCGGAGGGAACCTTGCGAACCGGATAGTTTTTCTCACTGTGCAGGGACAGCGTGAAGACAGACGGATCGTGACGAAAGATCTCCGCCGTACCATCGCCTTGGTGCACATCCAGATCAATCACCAGAGCGCGCCGGATCACCCCTTCGGCCTGCAAGGCACGCACTGCCACAGCCACATCGTTGAACACGCAAAAGCCGGCCCCGTGACTGGAGCGGGCATGATGCGACCCTCCAGCAGTATTGCAGGCTATGCCATGGCGAAGTGCCAGCCGCCCGGTTTCAATGGACCCGCCCGTGGCACATTGGCCGCGGAAACAAACTGAATGGGTCATGGGAAATCCAACTTCCCGCGCGATCTTGTCGGGCACGGACGCATTGAGCACCTGATCCACGTACGTCACATCGTGCGCTCGAATGAGTTGCTCGCGTGTTGCAGGTTCGGGCTCTACAAAACCGCCTGCAAGCACGATGCGATCTGCCAGCAAAATTTCCGCAACGCCTTTAAACTTGAGCATGGGAAACCGGTGCTGAGCCGGGATGTCAGCGGTGAACGCCGGATGGTGCACAATTGGAAGCCTCATAGGCCCAAGCTAGTGCCTCTTGGATAAATGGCCAGACCTGTAGGAACAAAAGCTGTTGGTTGTTTTCCAGGCGCCAGCCTTGTATGTACCCCATGCCCTTAACCCGCTCTGCAATGAAGAGACCCCCATGTCACAGTCCTTTGCGGTCACCAACCGCCTGTTTTTGTCCATTTCCATTCCCATGACGTTGGCGTACATCTCAACGCCGCTTTTGGGTCTCGTGGATACGGCAGTAATCGGTCAGATTGACAATGCGGCATTACTGGGCGGCCTTGCCGTAGGCTCAGTCATCTTTGACATCGTGTTTGTCACCTTCAACTTCCTGCGCTCTGGTACTACGGGGCTGGCGGCACAGGCCTTCGGCGCTGGCAACTCCACCGAAATCAAAGCTGTGCTGTTTCGGGCAGTCTTGCTCGGGCTGGCTTGCGGGATCGTTCTCTTTGCCATTCACCCTCCCATTCTCTCGGTCGGCCTTAATCTTCTTGGCGGATCGGAAGAAGTCCAGGCAGCCGCCAGCGCCTACTTCACGGTGCGCATTCTGGCGGCGCCACTTTCATTGGCGAACTACGCTATCCTTGGCTGGTTTCTGGGACTCGGCAAGGCAAAGACCGGTCTATTCATCCAGACCTTTCTCAATGGGGTCAACATTGTCTTGAGCGTCTGGTTCGTTCTCGGGCTGGATTGGGGGATCACGGGCGTGGCGGCGGCCACGGGCATCAGCGAGTTGCTTACGCTCTTGCTTGGCGCTGCTCTTGCTTACCGGCACATGACGGGAGATGCCTATCCAACCTGGCGTCAGGTGCTGGACAAGGACAAACTGATTGCCATGATGACCCTAAATCGCGACATCATGATCCGCTCGTTCACCCTGTTGTTTGCATTTGCATTCTTTACCGCACGCAGTGCAGATCAAGGCGACACCATCTTGGCAGCCAACGCAGTCTTGGAGAAATTCCTCCTGATCGCCGGTTACTTTCTGGATGGCAATGCCGTGGCCGCAGAACAGATCGCAGGTCGCGCGGTCGGGGCGCGTTATCGCCCCGCCTTTCGGCGCGCAGTCAGACTTTCATTGCTCTGGGGGTTTGGTCTGGGTGGTTTCGGGACACTGGTGTTTCTGGGTACCGGCACTTACATCGTCGACTTCATGACAGTCAACGACCAGGTGCGGCAAGTGGCGCGCGACTACATGCTTTGGGCTTCCCTTGGTCCGGTTGTGGGTACCCTCGCCTATCAAATGGACGGGGTTTTCATCGGAGCCACTTGGTCCAAAGACATGCGGAACATGATGCTGATCTCGCTCGCTGTCTTCCTTGCCAGTTACTATGCCTTGTTCCCGCAGCTTGGAAATCACGGGCTTTGGTTGGCGATGTTGATCTTTCTGAGCGCTCGCGGATTAAGTCTGCTGTACATGTGCCGCCTCAGGGAAGAACAGCAGTTTTGCCCCAAACCCGCCGAATGATGGCACCGGCGGGCTGGCATTTCTTTAATCAATCAAACTGAGGTCGGCCCATGCGTCTACATTGACGCCAACGGCCTCCTGAAGGTTGGAAAGTCCCTGCTTTTCTACCTGCTGAACAAGATAGGTATTGATGTCGCGGATCACATCCGGGCCATTGAATACCATTGATGTGTATAGTTGAAGCAGGTTGGCTCCTGCCGTGATCTTGGTCCAGGCTGCCGGCCCGCCATCAATTCCTCCCACACCAATGATGGGTAAGTTCGGCCCAACCAGCCGGCGCATTTTCGCAAGCGCAATTGTCGACTTTCGGAACAGAGGCTTGCCGGAGAGCCCACCGGCTTCAACCGCCTGTTTCGCATCCTTCAAGGCAGGACGGTCGACTGTCGTGTTGGAAACAACAAGGCCGTCAACCTCAAGCGCCATCACTTCCTCAGCGATGTCCTTGAGCTGATCATCACCCATATCGGGGGCAATCTTGAGCAAGACCGGAACACGACGCCCCAACTTCTCTGTCTCTTCATCGCGCGCAGCCAACGTTCGAACCAACAAGTCGGATAGCGCACCACGCGCCTGCAGGTCGCGCAGTCCCGGCGTGTTGGGTGAAGAGATGTTGACCGTGAAGTAGGAAGCAATATCGGCGAAGCGCCGCACCCCTGCTTCATAGTCTGAGGCCTTGTCTTGCGTTGCCTTATTGGCCCCAATGTTGATGCCAACCACCCCGCCTTTGCGGTGGCGACGCCTCAGCCGGTTATAAACCATTTCATGGCCATCATTGTTGAAGCCATATCGGTTGATGACAGCTTCATCCGCCGTCAGACGAAAATTGCGCGGTTTTGGGTTCCCTTCCTGCGGCTTTGGCGTCACCGTGCCGGCTTCCGCAAACCCAAATCCCATCTTCAAGAGCGCGTCCGGCACCTCGCCGTTCTTGTCAAAACCGGCCGCCATGCCCAGCGGGTTGGCAAAAAAAAGGTCGCCTAACTGATAAGAGAGGCGACCATCGGAAACAGGAAAACAGGGTATCGACAACCCGGTCTTGAGAAGCCGGATTGTGGCCTCGTGGGCGGCCTCCGGCTCCAACATGTGGAGAGACTTGAGGCCAATTTTGTTAGCGACGCGGATCAGGCTCATGACAACTCCTCTGGAAACTCATGTTGCCCGGCCACTAGAGGCAGAGGCTGAACCCACTCAACTGCGCTTAACGGCATTTTTGCATACAAATGCGGAAACAACGCCCCACCTCGGGAAGGTTCCCATTTCAATTCGGTTTCAGGCAGTTTGTCGGCATTCACGGCAACAAGCAGCAGGTCGTCCTGCCCTTGGAAATGCTTCGCCGCAGTTTCCGCGACCGTTTCTGCAGTGGAGAAATGGATGAAACCATCCGCCAGATCGATGGGCGCGCCAGAAAACACGCCAGCCTCTTCAGCTTTACGCCAAAGATCCCGATCGGCGATCTTGTAAATCAGAGACATTCAGGGGATTACCTTTTCAGTGGGGTGACAACCTCAACTGAAAGCAGTGTCATACGGTCCGTTGAGACGGAATGCAAGAGGTGGAGAGCAAAATGTGCGCATCAGGTCTTCCACTGCGTCACACTTCCACTGACAGAAACGGCAGAAATCCGGGAGTTCAATGCCCATGCTAACCCATAGCGGCCTCTGGTATGCGCTCGATGAGATCGCACGCCGCAATGATCTGACTCCCTCGGGCCTTGCGCGGTTGGCCGGGCTGGATTCGACGGCCTTGAACAAATCGAAACGGGTAACAAGCGAGGGCCGCCTTCGTTGGCCCTCAACCGAATCCGTGGCGAAGATCCTGCAGGTTACAGGAACCAGTCTGGAAATGTTCAGCGCACTGGCGGCAGATCATAGCCCACGCCCCAACCCATCAATCGTGACCGCCGCGCCCTTCATAACCCAGGTATTTTTGCAGGAGCAAGCCAGACAGGGTGGTCCCAAAGATATCCAAGAAATGGATCAATGGGATCACATCGCCTTTCCTGTGCCGCACGGGCAATTTGTTTATATTCTTGAAGTTTCTGGTAATACTCTGGAGCCATATTACAGTGATGGTGATTTGTTGGCCATTGCGCCCGAAGCACCGCTACGCCGCGGAGATCGGGTCCTGTTTGCCAGCCAGGATGGCCGGATCGGCGCGCGCAAATTGGTGCGTAAAACACTCGAATCCTATGAGTTTCGAGGTTTGATGCCCGGCGACAATCCCCTGATAATGGCGGAACAGGAACTGCTTTGGGTGCACCGCATCGTGTGGGTCAGCCAATAGCGCAAGCAAGCGAGGAGAAGGAGACATGAGATGGGCCTTTCCATTTGCGCTGAGCGTGTTTGGGATCGGTCTACTTGCTTGGCTTGCCTTGCTCGCGACCGATACGCCAGAGGAGCCCAAAGAACAGGCCGCCGTGGTCTACAAGCCTTCTCGCCTGCCTGAGCCTGAGCCAGCCGCCCCGTCGCCCCCGGCGACATCTGCTGTATCGGCTCCAATTGTTGATCCGGCCAGCATTCGCGCGATTACCGGCAATGGCATAAGCCCGCCACCGCCCGTAACCGGCCCGTTGAAACGCATAGAACCCGCAGAAAAGAAGGTCGAAAAGCAGGAAGTTCCAGAAGAACTAACGGTTTTCCGCCCACTGGTTGAAGACGGGGCAACGTTCTTGTTCAAACGACAACGCTACCGGCTCCGCCATGTCTCCCCGCTGCCAGTAAATGAGACCTGTGAGAGTTGGCTTGGAGGGCGTTGGCCGTGCGGTATGCGCGCCCGAACGGCGTTGCGGGCTTTTGTCTTGCAAAAGGCTATCACCTGTACGCAGATTGAATCGCAAGACAGCGGCCCAAGCTTGGCTACCTGCCATCGAGGCCCTATCGATGTTGCCGACTGGATCCTTGAGAACGGCTGGGCCCACCCTACAGAAGACGCACCACTTGCCCTGAAGACCAAAGCCAAGGCGGCCAAGGAAACCCGCAAGGGCATTTGGCAGACTGATCGCAAACCTCTTGCAACCATCGAAACCGAACTACAACCTTCTGTCACACAGGACATCAGTTCGCCACGAGACGATGCAATTTTGATTGAAACATCGCCTCCCACCGTGTGGCGCCAAGGCGATGAGACCGCACTGCCCTCCGAAACCCTTGAAATGGAATGAGTTTGCCAAAATCCTTCATCACTAAAATCAGCAAGGAACGGAATTTTCTTGTTGGCGCACTGACTGCTATTGTTTTCTATGGTTTCTCCGAGCAGTTATTGGGCGCTCAAGCCTCGATTCCCGTCTTGATACTCAGCTTTGTCTGGATTTTCGGCGCAATGCTGTATGGCGCATTTGGCGTGGTCCGGCATGCGGAGTGTCTGGCAGTGCGGTTGGGGGAACCCTACGGCACCTTGATCCTGACACTGTCCGTGATCGGCATCGAGGTCTCCTTGATCATCTCCATCATGCTGACGGGTAATGCCAACCCCACTCTGGCCCGTGACACGATGCTGGCCGTTCTCAACATCGTCCTCAATGGACTGGTGGGCCTCTCGCTGTTGCTGGGGGGCTTGCGTCATGGTGAACAGCCCTTCAACACCCAAGGCGCGCGTGCGTACCTTGCGGTTCTGATCCCGCTTGCCACGTTCTCGCTAATCCTGCCCGTATACACAACGTCCACTAGCGACCCCTCCCTCTCACCCGTGCAGCAAGTGATTTTTGCCGTCATCATCATTCTGCTTTACGCCGTCTTTCTTGCGATACAGAGCAAACGGCACAGGTCCTTCTTTCAACAACCGCTATCGGATACGCCGGGTATCGCCCTGCCCTTCTTGCTTGAAGATTCACTGAACAATGAAAGCCCACATACAGCCGTTTCAACCCACGACGAACACGGAGACCTTGAGGTCCACAGCACCAGCTTTCATGCCGTTTTCCTGTTATTGACGATGCTGCCCATTGTGCTTTTATCCAAGAAACTGGCGGTGCTGGTTGATTTGGGAATAGCGCAGCTTTCCCTACCTTTGGCTCTCGGCGGGGTGCTTGTTGCGCTGCTGGTCTTGACCCCGGAGGGATTGAGCAGCTTGAAGGCCGCCTTGAACAACAAGGTGCAGCGCTCCATCAACATCTGCCTGGGCTCGGCTTTGGCAACGATTGGCCTGACCGTTCCTACTGTCTTGTTGATCTCTGATTATCTGGGCATGCACATCATTCTGGGTCTCAAGCCGACGGACATGGTCCTTTTGATCCTGACCATGGCCCTCAGCCTGAACACCTTCAGTGGCACTCGAACCAACATGCTACAGGGCGCGGTTCATCTCGTCCTGTTCATCGTCTACTTCGTTCTGATTTTCCAACCGTAGCACAGAGGGGGCCAAGGCCTCCTCCACCACGTGCTCCGCCCAATCCTTGTTTCCTCGGATCGACGCGTGAACCCCGTCTTCGCAAAAGTGCACCCGCCCGATGTCCGGCATGCTGGTGACCCACTGACCACCGCGCTCTTCACACAACGTCTTGCCAATCTTGTTGATGACAGGTTGGCGCAGGCCCAGCACAAAGGCCAGACCCGGTGTCAGTGCGGGCACGCCGCTTGGTGCCATCAAGCACGACCAGAACACCTTGGCCCCCGGATACTTGGCCTTGAGCGCGTAAAGCAGCTCGCCAAATCCCTTTTTCCATTTTGGACCGGAGTGGAAGTTCTTGAGATCGTTGAAACCGACACTGATGTAGATATGGGTGAAGTCCTGAGATGGCAGATTTGGCACCACCACCTCACGTAGTTGATTGGATGTGGCGCTGTTGAATCCAGCCGCCCGCCATTCAACGGTGCGACCGGTCCGCCCCGCCAGCATGGACGCCAACTGGTAGGCCAACCCGTTTTCCAGCGAGCCAATCCCGACACCGGCAACGGATGAATCGCCGATGACCAACAGGCGTACTGGCGTACCGCCCCCTTCAAACCGGCCTTGATAGGGACCCGTGCCAGGTCTCAGACGTGGTGTCCTCAACCGGGTACGGATGCCTTCAACTGCATAGAGCGGGAACAGTGCCCAGGATAACAAACTTGTTAGACTCATAAAAAAGGCCCCCTCGTTCCGGAGGGGGCCAATTCATCACGCAGCGAGCTCTCCTGCAAGTGCTTTTGCAATCAGAGCTCGTGTTTCATCAATACCATAAAGTGCCACGAACGAGCCAAATCGTGGCCCACGTTCCTGCCCCAGAAGTACCTGATAAATCGCGGAAAAGAAGTTCTGCGCTACGCCGGGACGGCCGTCGGGACCGGGCTTGGCGGTGTTTTGGTAGCGCTCGATATTGCGACCAATGTCGTAAATTGCATTCTGGATATCCGCGCCATCCGTGTCCTTGGGCAGCTCAGCCAAGACAGCATCCAGCTTCTTGAGCATGTCGGTCTCAACCTCGTCCGGTGCCTTGAACTGCTTGTATGGCTTCACGAAGTCATCGTAGTAGCGGATCGCGTAGCCAACCATCTGGTTCAGGATGGGATGGTTTGCCGGGCTGGTACCGGGGGCATAACGGGAAATGAAGGCCCACAACACCTCCTCGTTTTCCGCATTGGAGGCGGACACGAGGTTCATCAGCATGGCAAACGAGATCGGCACGTCTTCCTTCGGCGGCTGACCGGAATGCACATGCCAGACCGGGTTCATGAGCTTCTGGTCCGCTGTCATGGATGGGTACTTGTTCAAGAACGTGCAGTACTCATCGACGGCCTTCGGTATGACATCGAAATACAGCTTCTTGGCTGTTTTGGGCTTCTGGAAGTTAAACAGGGCCAGGCTTTCATTGGAAGCGTAGGTGAGCCACTCTTCCATTGTCAGTCCGTTGCCCTTGGACTTGGAAATCTTCTGACCGTTCTCATCAAGGAACAATTCGTAGTTGAAGCCTTCTGGCGCTGGCTTGCCGAGAGCACGGCAGATCTTGGAGGACAGGTTGACGCTGTCGATCAAGTCCTTGCCAGCCATTTCATAATCAACGCCCAGCGCATACCACCGCAGCGCCCAGTCTGCTTTCCACTGGCACTTCACATTGCCACCCGTAACGGGCAGTTCAACACGCTCTTGTGTTTCCGGGTCGATGTAAGTCACCGTTCCCTTCTCCACATTGCGGTCCACCATCGGCACCTGCAGCACGAGGCCGGTACGCGGGCACACAGGCAGGAATGGAGAGTATGTTGCCTGACGCTCTTCGCCGAGCGTCGGCAGAATGATCTTCATCACGTCATCATAGACTTCCAGCATGCGCAGCAGTGCAGCATCGAACTTGCCGGAAGTGTAGTATTCCGTGGAAGATGCAAACTCATATTCAAAGCCGAAGCGGTCCAAAAACGCCATGAGCTTGGCATTGTTGGACTGGGCAAAGCCTTCATACTCGCCAAACGGATCGGGAACGCGCGTGAGCGGCTTGCCCAGATTGGCGGTCATCAATTCCTGATTGGGGACATTGGACGGCACCTTGCGGAAACCATCCATGTCGTCGGAAAAGCACAGCAGCTTGGTTTCAATCTTGTCTTCCGTCAACAAGCGGAACGCCGTGCGCACCATGGTAGTGCGGGCCACTTCGCCGAATGTCCCCATGTGCGGCAGACCAGAAGGACCATAGCCCGTCTCAAACAAGACGGGCCCGGGTTTCTTCTGTTTTTCAATGCGTTTGACCAGTTTGCGCGCTTCTTCGAACGGCCAGGCTTTGGAAACCTGCGCGGCCTCGATAAATTCGGGACTGAGATCGAGTTGCGGCAAACGTTGATCGGTCATGGCTTTGAACCATCCAGCTTTCTGTGTTTGATTGGAAAAATCTTGGCCTGTCTGACTGCGCCGTCACGACAGGCTGCCGGAACTTAAGTAAAACCGGGTTGCGCGTCAATGTCTGCTCTCAGACAATGGCGCTCCTCTCTTGCATCCCTAGGGTTTTACCCCTAATTCTGGGTGGACTGACAGTTCAAGTGCTGCGCCTGAAACGCCTTACCCTTCCATTGGTTATGAGAGAAACATGAGTAAGCTATTAAGTGTACAAGAAGCCCTGGTTCATATCATGGTGATGACAGCCGCTGCTGACAGCAGCATGACCGATTCCGAATTGCGGACGATCGGCGAAGTTGTTCAGTTCCTGCCAGTATTCCGGGGGTTTGATGAGGGCGAGTTGGTCCGTATCAGCGGTGAATGTGCAGAGCGGATGAGCGACGAGAACGGTCTCATCAACACGCTTGATCTGATTGCCCAGTCTTTGCCTCGCAAACTTTACGACACCGGCTATGCCGTTGCAGTAGAAGTAGCCGCTGCAGATCTGGACCTGCGTCAGGAAGAGTTGCGGATGCTGCAGATGTTCCGCGACCGCTTTGATCTGGACAAACTCACCGTTGCCGCTATCGAGCGCGGCGCACAGGCACGTTATCGTACCGAGTGATCCGACTGGCGCCTTTCATCCAGCGACAACATGAGCGGCGATCGCGCCGCTCCCTCTTTGCGGTCACACCGCGTGGCCCACTTTCAGATCTTCACTGTGCAGAAGAGCTTTCAAGGCTTCTCGCATTTGCTGCGAGCCAGGGAACGGCCTTGTTTCCAGACCTTGCGCCTCCCGCGCCTGCTCGAACGCAATTATTTTTGGCAGCCACAACAACTCACAGACGGCCAGCATGGCACGGTCAATTTGACCGCCCGCCGTTTGGTAGGCTCGTAAAAACGCCTCATAGGCCGCGTGATCCGGCCTGTAGTTGCCATCCGCATCCAACTTGGCCCAATACTTCACCTTGACGAGATCGACCTCGGGCGGTGCGATTGTCGCGTTATCCCAATCGATAACCTTCAAGCCAGCCCCCTCTTCCAGCCAGTTCAAAGGATGGTAGTCATTGTGCGCCAGAGTGAACCGGCTCGTTTGCGGCCCTATCTGTTTGATCCGGTTTTCAACCGCCTCAACTTCGGCCTCAACTCCACGCAAATGCTTGAGCTGGACAATTTGAGTGGATAGCCACTGTGCAGCTGGCTGCCACGCTTCGTCCAGCCGACGCTTGAAACTGGAAAAGCGCGGCGCGTGCAACTCGTGAAGTACCGCGCCAGCCTTGTCGTAGAGAGCAGCATCGCGAATGGAGGTATGGGTGACCCACTCACTCACCGTGAAAACGTGAGGCGCCACCATTCGCGAGAAGTCATAGAAAACCAGCTTGGGCTGATGAACGAACGGCTCTCCACGCCCAACCGGCAGTGAGGTCAGCCGTGCTACACATCGGTCCAGCTCCTGATCCAGAACGGCTGTTTCCAGTGTGGTGCGGTTCAAAAGAGCAGCGGCCAATGGCTCCTTGGGAAAGGTTTTCTCGTAGGCAAAAAGGTCATCACTGCGGCGCACACGAATGCAAAAATGACGCCCTCGCCATGCCAGCCTGTATACGTCGTTGATCGCCCCGCGAAACGCCGGCGGCTCATCACCCGCCAAGTGTGTATAGACGGCTTCGACCACCGCTTTGTCTGCGTGCATCACAGTTCTGATTTGCCCCATGTTATGTATCCATGCCATCGAAAGGGTTGATGACATTCTTATCGTGCGTCGGTCGTACCGCCCGCCCTTGGCTTCGCTAATTCAGCGTGCGCTGCTGGTCTGGCATATCCAGAGAAAAGGCCGGTATCTCCACCTCGAAGCGCTCACCTGAAAGCGTTTCCATTTGATAGTCACCGGACATTATGCCGGAGGGCGTCCCCAATGGGCATCCGGAGGTATACTGGAAGCATTCGCCCGGTTCGATCACAGGTTCTTCACCCACGACACCCGCGCCGCGGATCTCCTGCATGTACCCGGTTGCATCAATAATCTTCCAATGGCGTGCCCGCAAGCAGACGGTTTTCGTGCCAAGATTTTCGATATCCACGCGGTAGGCCCAGAAATACTGGTCCTCCTCCGGCCGAGACTCCTCGGAGAGATAGTAGGGCTCGACGGTAACCTGAATGTCTCGGGTGACGGAGCGATACATCTCGTTTCCTTTTCGCATGACCGTTCTCAGGGTCAGGGTGTAAGGCATTTTACTTCAACGCGCCAGCCGGTCACAAGACTGGAAACCTCAAGGAAGCGCTGCACCTTGTCCAGACCAATTTTCCGGAAGGAACCGCTGAAAGAAACTCGGGAGCGACCCGCCATTCTGCCAACTTCACGGCTGCTTGTTTTCAAGAAGCGCCTTTACCATGAAAATTCGCGCGGCTGCCGATATGAAGCAGATTATGGCAAAGCCCCAGGCCAGATAAACGAAAGCCCCCGGAAACAGGCAGAACGCGATGAATACCGCAATTGTCTCCGTCCCCTCAGCCAGCCCGCCAAGATAATAGAAGGACTTGATACCCTGCGCCTGCGTGTTCATGCCCTGCTTGGCGGCCAATGTTGCAAAAGCAAGAAAGGTAGCTCCGTTCAAGTAAAAACTGAGCAATAAAACGGCGCCCGCCACGGCATTGCCGGCAGGGTCATACACCACAAAAGCGAAGGGCACTGCGCCGTAAAAGATGAAATCGAACACGATATCAAGAAACCCGCCAAGATCGGTCTTTTCCGTCGCGCGGGCGACGGCCCCATCGAGCCCGTCTGCCAACCGATTGGCGAGTATAGCCACCAGAGCCAGTTCGAACAGCCCCACACCGATGCAAAGAGCTGCACAAGCACCGAACAGCAAGCCAACCACGGATACAGTGTTTGCGGAAATGCCAAGATCCGCCAAAGCCTGCCCGGCGCGGTTCAGCGGTGGATCAATATAGCGCCGCGCCGTTGCATCCAGCATGGTTGTCTCCCGTTAACTCCAGCCCATTTCCTAGGGACATTCCTGGGAAAAGGCTAGGGTGACCGCGTGCAAATTCAATCAAGTCTGGTTGAAGTGAAACCGACTATCTTGTTCATGTCTTTTCGGAGGTTTGTTTGCGCAGTTCCGCAACTTCCTTACGCAGCGCCCGAACTTCCGACAAAACGAGTTCGGTTTCGGTATGGATCATCTGGCGGTCTTTTTCCGCAGTCTGTTCATGCTCCTGCTGCATGGCCGATACCATGATACCGATAAACAGGTTCAATACCGTAAAGGCCGTACACAGGATGAACGGCAGGAAGAACAACCAGGCACTGGGGAACTCTTCCATGACCGGGCGCACAATGCCCATGCTCCAGCTCTCCAGCGTCATGACCTGGAACAGCGTGTAGGCCGAAGCAGCAATAGATCCGAACCACTCAGGAAACACTGCGCCATACAACTTGGTCGCCATGACCGAAAACACATAGAACACGAGGGCCATCAAAAGCACGACGGATCCCATGCCCGGCAGGGCAGCCATCAGTCCGCCGATCACCTTGCGCAACGATGGCACAACGGAGATGAGGCGCAACACACGCAAAATTCGAAGGGCACGCAGTACGCTGGCGGGACCCGTGGCCGGCACCAGGGCGATACCAATAATCACCGTATCAAACAGGTTCCACGCACCGGTAAAAAAGCGTGGTCCGTAGGCATAGATGCGGGTGACGAGCTCGACAACAAAAACCGAGAGAATGAGACGGTCTACCGTGATCAGGAAGCCTCCCGCGGCGGCCATGGCGGTTTGGCTGGTTTCCAGCCCCAATGTGACTGCATTGATCACGATCAGCGTCACAATCGTGTATTCCCAACGCTTGCTTTCTATGAGTGCTCTGAGCCTCGCCCGCATTACTTTCAACCTGTTCCAGATGACCTCGCAGGTAACCTATGAATTAACACGGACATATCAAGACGGGAACAGCGCAGAAAACCGCCTTACCACCGGCTTTTTTGTGACGACATCCATCCGTATTTTCAAATGCGTGGCAGGAGGTTGCATGACATTCTACCGGCGACGGCTTATCCACTTCATTGACATTTGGTGCCTTGACAGAAACCCGCAGCTGGCAGATATAAAGCGGCGTAATGCGGGTGTAGCTCAATGGTAGAGCAGAAGCTTCCCAAGCTTAAGACGAGGGTTCGATTCCCTTCACCCGCTCCAATTCTCCCCTATCCTTCCTTTTTGTTTAGTGCTCACCCAACTGGGTGGCTTGCCGTTCAACGTCTATCTTGAAAGACTTGCGTTGATTAGCTGGCCTGTCAGTCAGCTTGTTCAGATCCAGCCAAGGAGATAGCATGAGCACTGATAAGACTGACCTTGCTCGTTTTGTGGAGGCACAGGACAAGGTGTGGGGTAACGTGTGCCAAGAGCTGCAAGCTGGCACCAAAACGACACACTGGATGTGGTTCATATTCCCCCAATTGCGGGCCTTGGGCCGCTCAGGAACAGCACATTTCTATGGATTGGCAGGCGGCGGCGAAGCAAAGGCCTATCTGGCACATCCGGTGCTGGGACCAAGGCTGCGTGATGGTCACGAGCTTATGCTTACGCACAGGGACAAATCGGCTGTTTCCATTCTGGGGTCTGTCGATGCACTGAAATTGCGGTCATGCGCGACGCTGTTTTATCGGGTCAGCGGGGAAGCCCATCCCTTCATGCAGGTATTGGAACAATTCTACGAGGGTCAGGAGTGCCCACAGACGCTGGCGCTGCTTGAGACTGAAACCTGATGCATGGTTTGACTGAAGCATCAGGCGGCCCGGCCTCTCCCCTTGCCGGACCGCCTGTTTGAAAAGGACAGACAGGTTCTGGTTCTTCTCTGTCTGTGTTCCCCTCGGCTTGAAACCTTCGCTGTGACGCTGGTGCTGGCGTCATCTGACTTCTGCGACACGAAATCAACTTCGTAATATCATTAGTCATAATCACCGATACACGGTATCGTCTAGCCCCAAATTTTCAATGGGACGTAATTTTATTGCGCATTCCAGCAATACTCACAGGAATCCACGCCTGCCCCAAAGGCAGGTTCTACTACCAAAGTTGCACCCACTCACCTGACGTCGGCATTGTGGCGCTTGGCTGGGCTGGTTTACACGATGAGGTCTCTTACAGATGTGCCCGATTGCCAGTTCGTGTAACCATCGCGTAGAATTTCAATCGGTTTAGATACCATTCAGGAGATCCACCATGCTTGCCTTGTCAAAAGCCCTTCTGGCTGCCCGCTCAACCGGTGCTGCATTGTCTGTTGCCGACTATGACGAGTTGATGCCAAGCCGGGCCGACGCCTTCAAAGTGCAGGAAGAACTTGCTGAAACTCAAGGCCCCATCGGTGGCTGGAAAGTGGCGGTGGATCCTCAGGGCCACGCGCTATACGCTCCCATGTACGCTGCGGACATCCGAGAGAACGGGGCTCGTTTTTTTGAGAAGGATGGCAAACCGTTGGGCGTGGAATGCGAACTGGCCTTCAGGCTTGCCAAGGATCTGCCAGAGGTACCGGCAACCGAGGCCGAACTCATGGACGCAATTGAAGGTCTTTACGCCGTGATCGAGTTCATTGGCGGTCGCATTGAAGATTTGGACAAGGCGCCCGTAGATTTGAAACTCGCCGACAACCTGGCCAACGCGGGATTTGTTGTCGGACAAAAGATCGCTGAGTGGGACCTCAACAACCTGACGGATGTTGATCTCAAGCTCATCATCAATGAAGGCACAGTCATCGACACACGCGTAACCAACGTGCTGGGTGCTCCTGTCGACTTGCTCAAAGGGGCTGTTCGCGCTGCCGGTAATCACTGCGGCGGGTTCAAGGCCGGTCAGTATGTGACCACCGGGTCGTTGTCTGGCTGTACTTTTTACCCAGCCGGCACATCCATTCGCGTTGAATATCCTGCGTTTGATGCCAGCGTAAGCGCAGTCATCTAGTTTCTTGCGCAACTACAACAATCAATAGACCCGCCGGGTTCCGGCGGGTCTTTCTCGTTTGGTGACACAGGCTCGTTGAAACCCTCAGTTTTCCTTGAAGGCGCGAGACATGCTGTCCCGCAGAGGCCGTGTCAGATAGTCGAAGAATGTCCGTTCTTTCGTCTTGATATGCACTTCCGCGGGCATGCCGGGCAACGGAGTGAAGTCGGCTAGTTCCTCGCGGAGTCCTTCCAGATGCGTCCGGTCCAGCTTGACACGGGCAAGATAGACATCCCCGGCTTGGCCCACTTCATCGGTTGGCTGCGAATCCGGTGAGACAAAGGTTACCCAGCCGCTCATGGTGGGTGTCGTGCGCTGGTTCAATGCGGTCAGACGAATGGCAGCTTCCTGCCCGACCCGAACAGTATCGATATCCTGCGGGCGGATGCGGACCTCCAGCAACATTTCACTGTCCATGGGTACGATCTCAACGATGTCCCGCCCGCTCTCAATCACGCCGCCGGAGGTGTGGTAGTGCAGATCGCCGATGATGCCTCGGGTAGGCGCTACGATGTTCACCCGATTGAGAACGTCCTTTGCGGCGTTGATTTGCTCTTGGACATCATCAATCTGGGCCTCAATATCTTGCAACTGAACTGCCGCTTTTTGTCGGTTGATGGATTTGGCGCGCAGGATTTCCTCACGGGTGCGGGCGATGCGCTCGTTGATATCACCTACCTCACCAACCAGACGCCCGATATCACCGTTGAGATTGGCCTTGGCGCGTTGAATGGCCAGCATTTCAGGCAAGCGGATCAGGTTCTTTTCCAAAAGTTGGCGCTTTGAGCTCAACTCGGCATCAAGAAACTCAAGTTGCGTTTCCGCGGCCACTTGTTGGGCTTCATTGCCCTGAATGCGTTGATGCAGACTGTCGATGCTATGCTGGAGGATCGCTATTTCACTCTTGAGCTGGCCCATGTCCACCTCAAAGGCGGCCCGCTGACTTTCGATGATGTCAGCCACATCCGGGTCCGATGCCCTTTCCAGCAAGGACTGAGAGAACTCAATGGTGTCACT
Organism: Pseudovibrio exalbescens DSM 16456; assembly: GCF_000422785.1. Taxonomy (GTDB): domain Bacteria; phylum Pseudomonadota; class Alphaproteobacteria; order Rhizobiales; family Stappiaceae; genus Pseudovibrio; species Pseudovibrio exalbescens. The sequence continues at coordinate 361,474 of NZ_KE383918.1, read as the reverse complement.
GCCGGCTATCATGGCATTCAAGCGGGCTTCAATCGCCTCAAATCGGCTTAGCCGCAGCTCAAGGCGGCGCAAGTTGGCCAGCGGCGCCGTTCTGTCCAGACGAATGAGCGTGTCGCCTTTCTGGACAACATCGCCTTCATTCACGAGGATCTCCTGAATGATCCCGCCTTCAAGGTGCTGCACGACCTTGTTCTGGCCTGTCACCACGAAGTTGCCCTTGGCAATCACCGCTCCGGCAATGGGTGCCGCAGCTCCCCAAAAACCAAAGCCCGCGACCAACAGGATCAACAGGCCGAAGCCGAATATCGCATATCCCTTGATGCTGTGGGGCACATCGTGATGCCATTGTTGCAAGTCTGCTGGGACGCGGCTCATGTCTTGCTCCTCACTCCAAAGGTGTTCCTCAGGGTTTCAGGCTCAGGCTCTTGGTGGTTCCAGAGACCCGTCCGGCCCGCTATCTTCATCGGATATGTTGCGTGCCCGCTGCTTTGCGGCCGACAATTGCTCCGTGACCTGATCCCGCGGGCCATAGAGCTGCACACTGCCGTTCTTCAGCACCATGATCTGATCAACACTGCGCAGCAGCGATGGCCGCTGGGTGATCACCACAACCGAAATGCCCTCCTGTTTGGCGCGCGCCATGGCACGGGCCAAAGCCTGTTCACCCATGGGGTCCAGATTGGAGTTCGGCTCGTCCAACACCATCAGACGCGGACTGCCATAAAAGGCTCGGGCCAGACCAATCCGCTGTTTCTGTCCGCCAGACAGCGGCGCCCCATCCATGGAGATCAGGGTTTCGTAGCCCTGATGGAACCCGGAGATCATCTCGTGAATGTCCGCAAGTTCCGCCGCTCGAAATATCTCCGCGTCGGTTGCGTCAGGGCGCATGCGAGCAATGTTTGCCTTGATCGTTGCCGGGAACAGCTGGACGTCTTGCGGCAGATACCCGATGCATTCACCCAACTGACGGGGATCCCAGTTGCGCAGATCCATGCGGTCCAGCCGAATGTTTCCGGCGGTCGGGGTAATCGACCCCACCAACATCTTGGCCAGTGTGGACTTGCCCGCACCGGAGTTGCCGATGATTGCAAGGCTCTCACCCGGCTCCAGCGAGAAGGATATGCCGTTCAGGATCACCTTCTTGCTTGGCTTGGGCACAAACAACATGCGCTCCACATCAAGCTTGCCTTTGGGTTCAGGCAAACGCAGACGGTCGATGTTCAGCGGCGATCCGTTCAACAGATTGCGTATGCGAGCGTAAGCCGACCGGGCCTGGATCATGTTCTTCCAGCCCTCGATCACACCCTCGATCGGTGCCAGCGCGCGGGAGGCGATGATGGACGCGGCAATGACCATACCGCCGGTGACCTGGCTCTCGAGTGCCAGATAGGCGCCCCACCCCAACATCGTGATCTGGGTGCTCAGGCGGACCATCTTCGAGATCCCGGCCATTACGACGTTTCGATCCTGTCCGCTCACCTGGGCCTTCAAAGACTCGGCCGTATCCTTGCCCCACATCATCACGCTTTCCGGAACCATGCCCATGGCGTTGATGACCTGCGAGTTGCGGGCCATGGCATCCGCCTGCATGTTGGCGCGGGTGGCGTAGGCATTGGCTCGGCTAAATGGCACAGCAGTCAGCCGCTGGTTGATCATGGCAACCACAAACAACAGTCCGATGGCACCGCAAACCACCATGCCCAATTGCGGGTGGATCATGAACACGGCAAGAACAAAGATGGGGGCGATCGGCGCATCGAATATGGTCAGCAGCGTGGAGCCGGTGATGAAGTTCCGGATCATCTGCAAGTCGCCCAGCGCCTGAAATTCCCTGTTGGACCCATCCAGCGACGCTTTGGCAGCTGCATTCATGACCGGGCCACCCAGACGCGTTTCAAGATGAACCGCCGTGCGCATCAAAATGAAACGCCGCATCATGTCGAGAAGAACATGGAAGGCCAGCGCCCCCAGCACGATGATCGTCAACATCAAAAGCGTGTCGGTACTGCGTGAAGTCAAAACTCGGTCGGAGATCTGAAACAGATAGATCGGGATGGAAAGAACGAGAATATTCACAAACAGGGAGAAGACGAACACGATCATCAGGTTCTTGCGGCAAACTGCGAGCCCTTCTGCCATGATCTGGCGGAAGTTTGGAGAACCGCCTTTAACCTGAAGGGGCGAGCCATTTCCGCCGCCGCCACCGCCCCCGCCGGAACCGCCATCTGTAGGGGGCGTTCCTCCGCCTCCTTGAGAGGGTTGGCGGGCATCCGACGCGGTCTTGTCGACGTTTGTGGTTGAGCCTTTTCCCGCTGTGCCGCCGTCCCGTGCTGTCTCGTTTCCCTTGGCGGTCTCATCGCGTCGCAAATGAGTTGGACGCGGAGGACCAAACGCTTCTGGCGGCCCGATCGGTGTTTCCTGCCGGGTTTCAAGTGGCGTGCTGTCGGCTTGTTGTGGGGTGCTACGAGCCTGAGGTGTGCGCATTCTGTAGGGATGATGATCCCACAGGTAAATCAGCTTTCCGCGCACAGTGTCATTGGGCAGATGCAAACCTTTCCGGTTTCCGGCATCTGCAGCCTCATTCTTCTTATTTAAAGCCATGTTATGCCAGAACCGAGGAGAACATATCGTCGTTGGTCATGTCAGGTTTGACAATCTCAGCGGAGTCTCCTGTAATGGTTTCCTCTGTTGAACCTTCAACTGCAAAAACAACAACCTCTGATGCCAGCGCGTCCATGTCCTGGGCATTTTCCAGGTCTTCGGGAAGCAGGTTTGCCTGCATCAAAAAGCTGTCTTCGTAGTGGTCACCGGCCAGCATCTTCAGGTCACCTGCACTGTCGTAGTCAACGATGCTGGCGTTGTTGATGGCCACATTGCTGCCGGTTGAAACACTCAGGCTTGTCGTGGCTTCAGCCTGAGCTCCTACGGCAACGGCATCGGCGTCTTCAATGACGTTCGTCTGAAAAATCGCCGTGGTATCATAGTAGTTGCCACTGACGTAAAGCACATTGAACGGCTGCCCGGCATAGCCGGAAAACATGCTGGTAAGCAGTGCATCGAGATTGGTTTCGCCTGCTTCAATCAACGCACTCAGCTGTGCCGCGCTTTCGCTCATGTAGTCAAAAGCAATTGGCGTGCCAGCATCGCCAATACTTGCAGAGTTTATCAACGTGTTGCCGGAGAAAGACGATGTCATCTGATCCGATTCAAATGCCTGACTCAGTCCTTGAATGTAATCAGCATCAAAGATGATGTTCTTCTGACAGATATAACTCATCTCGAAATAGTCACCACCGACGATAATCAGGTCATAGTTCCCGGAGATCTCTATAAATAGGGAAGTATTTTCGGAATAATTGTCGCCGATGAGGAGAGATTTATTTTCACTCAACTCGATCTGACCAACCACGTCGTTGTCAATGATATGGTTGATCTGGGTCAGGCGGGAAACATCAAAAAAGTCTCCCCAAGAGTAGTCGATGGTCCACAAGCTGCCGGAAGCCCCGGCTCCTGCTTGCAATAGCGGCATTTCTGTTGGGGGGGGCGCTTCAACAACTGTGTCAAAGCGGGCATAGTTGTCCATCGTATTGGAGCTTGCCGTCTGCTGAGCCGTGCTCGCCCCCTGCATCATGGAAGTGAACACTGTTTGTTGCTGCACCAGACTGTCGACGAACTGTTGGGTCGTCATCTCCGGCGGCGCCAGAACACCGGTTGGCAGGGTGTCGCCATCATGCAGAATGTTGAGCTGTACGATAGCGCTCATGTCGTAATAGTTGCCGTGAACCATCAGCGAGCCGAAGGTCTCCGGTCCATCAACAACTGTTGCATTGTTGATCGCCGTGTTGCTGCCAACCTCCAACACCCCGAGCGCTGGGTCGTCGAAACGGCTGTCCATATCATCCAGCGGCGCAACGGTTATATAGCTTTCAAGGTCTGGCGCAGAGGTTGCTTCGCTTTCCTGACCGTTCACCCAAATGGATGAGACGGTTGTTCCTGCTTCAGGGCCGATGACACCGCCGTTTTCGGCAGCCTCTTCCATTTCAAGACGACGCTGAGCCAAAATTTCCTCGTAGGCTTCGTCGGAAAGAATGCCGTAGGACGCGACCATGGACATGGACACAGACGTGAGTGTTTCTGCCAGTTGTTCCGCCAAGGCGTTCGAGCTCATCATCGAAGCTTCATTGGCATCCGAGACGAGCGCGTAAGCACTTTCGACAAACTCTGTAGAGGCCTGCGATATCTGAAGGTTGTAAACAACGCCAATGCTGAACTCACCTTGGATCAGAATGTCATTGTCCCATGTGAAGTTCGTTTGCGTGATGACGACGGACACACCACCGTCTTCACCATAGCTGTAGACAGCCGGAGTGACTATTTCTCCGTTTATCTGTATAAAACCGGTACTGAAACCGGCAGCACCCTGAGGTTCCAGCGCCTCCAGACGCACCGGCAAATCCCCTAGTTGTGCAGGTGTAAAAAAGCGACTGCCCCCGATGCCACTGGAAGGAAGATCAGCAACGGGAAACCCTTTCAGGTCAACACCTCGTGCACCTGCACCGAGTTCGATGTCTTTCGCGTTGCCCCGAAAAAGATCACGCCCCACCCACACCAACTCAGGCTTTTGCGGATCTGCATCACCTGGAGCGTATGAAGTGAACCAGTATCCCCAATCTTCGGAGACCTCCCAATGACCGATAAAGCGGGTAATAAATTCGGAAACACCCAGGGCGTACATCGTTTTTCCTCCCATCCTACTCCGAGGTACTTGCCCAACCATTTTGGTTGAGCACCGACTTACTCGTGAAAAAAAGGGGGGGCGAGGCCCGGCAATCATTGCAGGAACTCGCCCCCCCTTGCTTAGGGAGGTTAATTAGGCGTCTTCGCCGGCATCAGAGTCGACGTAGTTACCACCGACAACCGTCGCATCCACGAGGTTGTACTGCAGGTTGGCACCCATGACGATGTCCTGATTGAAAGCGTCGGTATCCAGGGACTTGTCAGCAGAAGCCATGGCTTCAGCGGCAACAGACCCATCATCACCGTTACCTGAACCCCAATTGCCCTTGGAGTCATCCGCATCGATACCGTCACCGGTATCAGCCTGACCGCCGAACTGAACGGCCACAGGTACGAACGCGGCATCATTTGACACGGTTGGGTTCGACAGCCGGTCGTTATCAACCAGATCCGAAACTTGCGTGATGTTGAATGCTGCGTCATTGCCAGCGCCATTGGCATTAGCGTTCAAAATGACGTCATCACCTGGGTTGTAGTTGATGGAGCTGTCATGATCCGCTGCAAGAATTGGCGCATTCACATCATCGTCGATGTCGATGAAGTCGTTGTCTTCAGGCCGCATCCAATCTTCGGGGAGCAGATCCTGAATGGTGATGTCAATGTCGTTACCGTTGTCGACATCAGTCTTGGTAGCGGCAAGCGCACCAGACGAACTAGCCTGTTGTTGACCCTGATCCTGACCTTGGCCCTGATCTTGTCCCTGACCCTGATCTTGTCCCTGTTGGGTGGACTGACCCTGGATCTGGCCCTGATCTTGATCATTTTTGTTGTCGCTATCGACCTTGTTGTCGTTATCGACCTTGTTGTCGTTTTCATTTGATGAGGCAGTGATGTCTGCATCATCAATTTTCACGTCGGTTTCGAACTTGGCGTCCACGTCATCAATGCGAATGTCATCGAACAGTAGATTGTTGTTAGTGTTTCCACCCAGACGAGGTCCTGGCATTTTAGTTCTCCACTTTTTGTGGAGTGATCAAACGGGCACCGTCTTCTTCGCGTGTGCTTAACGTTCGTCACTCTTCTTCGTTTTGGGCTGTGAGCCCGGTTTTGGACGCACTTTTCCTGTTCTTGCCAATGGCAAGCCGACTACTTTTTGTTTTCGGAGAGTGCGGGCGCTGGCCCTTACATCTAACAGTGATGATGCGTCATAATGTAAACCCTGCGACTTCTTGTTTTCAGCGTTGCATCGCTGGTTGGTCCGTTGGTTACAAGGATTAGTAAAGACCCATAGCGCCGCTGCGTCAATTTAAAACTTTAATAAAATGACAACGTATTGTTTTACCGATGTTTTGGAGAACGACTATGACGCCAGCCATAACGGAGCTCAGCTTTTTCGAGTATCAAATGAGAATAAAATATGGCAATTGCGTAATATTATACCCATTAATCATATTTTATTATCATATTATATCACCAAGGTGAAATTTCCCATTACGCCGCTATTAGTACAAACCCTGCTGCAAAGACAAACGCCAAGCAGCAAGCACCCTTGGGTCGTATTTTGTTAATTTTTCTTGTGAAGGCGTTTCGAATACATCCGACAAGGCAATGCGAATACTATCATCATTCTCGCCATCGCCCTCCAGTTGCGCCAAGTCGTACCACAGCGAAAACGTATTGGGATCTTCAAAGACTTTTCGGAAGCGATCTCCAAGATCCCACCCCCTTAAGAAACCCTGCGATTGCCTCAGGCTTTCCTGGCTCATGAGGTCTCCGATGGAAGCGTCCGACAATCCGGTAATCTGTTGCCAGACACGCACTTGCATAGCGCCTATCAGGTTAGGGTCGCTCGTTCTGGCCACGTCGCGGGCCATGCCATCAATAACGCTACCCAGAAAACCGATCATGAAGGGGCGATAGAAGATCTGGCTACTTTCCCCAAAGCGCCTCCGCGTATCCGCCAGAAAGGGATCCAGCCGCCGGGACAGGATCCGAACGGGCCGGTTCAACGGCTGTCCGAGCCGCAAGAAGCTCAAGAGAGTATCCCACAGTGCTCCTGATCTGCTCATGTCGCTTCTTGCCGTCCGTAAACGTTCCCTACTGGTTGAACCCGAGCCTTTCCCGCCCCACTATATATTGTAGGACTTTATATAAAGGCGACACAATCGGCAGGAACAGATAATGACAAAACTGCCCCCAACGCCAGACTTTGCCTCCATCGAAGCGGCTGCAGATACAACCTCCGACCAACGCACCCGATTTCTTGCGCTCATCGGTACGCTGAACTTTAGTTGGTCCAACAATGAGAGCCTATTCGTCTATGTGCTCATGCTGCTTCTGAGTATTGACCAGAAATCAGCGGCCATCGTGTTCTTTACACTGAACACGTCGCGAGCCCGGCTGGATCTGATCGGCCGATTGAGCAAGACCAACCTCAAGGACAAGCAGGTTCGGGGTGAATTGCGCGGTTTGATCCGGCAATTCGAGCGCATTACCAAGACCCGTAATGAGTTGAACCATTGCATGTTCGTGCTGGACGATCACGGCGCCATCACCCACACCCATTCCATGCGGGTTACAGAAACAAAAGAACAGGTGTTTCTTGGCCGGGTTCGTCCCGTTAACGCTGCGCGACTTGCAGAATTGGACACGACCCTGTCCAAGCTGAAGTCCTTCAATCGAGATTTTTGGGCATTCCTGCCGCGCCTTGAGGCGGCAATGGCACGATAACCCGGATCTATTCCGCTGCAACGGGAACGGCTTCCGGGTCGTACGTCACATGACCATGGCTGGTCTTGCGCCAATGATGGGGACGGAAAAAAAGATCTATAAGGGCACCATAGCAGGCACAACTTCCCAGCAGCCAGTAGACAGGTACACTCAGGTACTCCCAAAAGTGAACGGTCAAACCGCGGCGCCGGGCTCCTTCCCTCAGACAGAAAACGGCGCCACCGAACCCGATCGAAAAACAGAATGCCCCCAGAGCGCCTATCATGGGCACCCAGTAGGGGACACCTTCAGCCGATGTCGCCGAATGGATCATGACGCCCAGAAGGGCTACAAGTGTCCATGGTGCAGCCATCATGCAGACCAAGCCACCCACGAACCACAACAGAAACAGGAGACTGTTACGCGGTCCAAGTTCCCGCCTCAACTTAACCGGATGACGCAAATGCACCAGAACCGTTTGCATCCACCCCTTGTGCCAACGCCTACGCTGCGAAATCCAAACGTCCCACTTGAGGGGCGCTTCTTCCCGTGTTGTGCTGTCCAATGTTGCCACGCGATAACCATAGCGGGTGAGACGAACGCCGAGATCTGCGTCCTCGGTTACATTGTAGGGATCCCACCCTCCTACCTGCCGCAATAGGTCGGTTTTGAAATGGTTTGAGGTTCCCCCCAGTGGGATCAGCAGATTTTTGTCCGCAAGCCATGGCAGCATGACATCAAAAAGGCTCGCATATTCCAATGCGAACTGACGCACCAACAAACCTGATTGCGCATGATCAATGAATAGTGAGGCCTGAAGGCAAGCCAGATCCGGCGTTTCAGTACGAAAGCGGGCAATCGCCTTTTTCAATTGATCGGGATCAGGCCGATCTTCCGCATCAAACACCGTGATGAATGCGCCGCGCGCCATTTGAAGACCAACACCCAAGGCCCGAGGTTTGGTGCGCGGCTGCCCATCGGGCAAGGTCAACACCTGCATGTGTGGTTCAGCCATTGCCTTGAGGCGTTCGCGGGTGCGGGTGTCGTCCTGCTCTGTCAAAAACAGGATTTGCAGCCGGTTTTTCGGATAATCCAGATTGCTCAGTGCCCGCACCAATTGCGGACACACCGCGTCCTCATCATAAAGCGGGACGAGGATGGTGTAGATCGGCAGGTTCCACAGGTCTCCGGGTGAGGCTGATTTCACCGGCGGGCGTTTTCTCGTCTGCCATGCTGCGGCAAGGCGAAGGCTGCCCAAGGCGAGCGCGCACACCTTCAGGACAGCGGACACGATCAATATGACAGTTCCCCCAATGGGTGCGAGCGTAAACAAGATGAAAGGAGCAAAGGACATCAACGACTTCTGCCGGCCATGAGCGCGCGAGTAGGCTGAATGGGCCCTGTTGGCTTCCACCATACCCACCGTGCTGTGGGCCGTCACGACCAGCTGCCTCAGTTCATTTGGCGTGACCACCACCAGCGGAACACCGTGGGTCGCCTTCTGCAACACGAGGCGTGCCAGTGTGTCAGCTTGTGCACCCACTGGCGATACGGCCATGACAGCGCGACGGTTGGCGTCGACAGCCGGCACCATCAGCAAGCCATCCAGACACAAGGGCCTGTGGTCCAACAACCTGTCTGAGGCGACTTTCAGACTGCCTTCCTGAGCGAACTTGAGACGCAACCGGCCGGCCAATGCCCAATAAAACTGATTGGCCGACAACCGCCCGCTTTCAATCAAGGATTGGCTTAACGCTTTTCCATTGACCGCATGCAGTGAACACACACGTGCAATGTCCTTCAAAGGCACCTGACACTGTCGAGCCACTGCCAATTCGACTGGTGAAGGACCTTTTTGAGAAGGCCGGACTGACCCAAGATCCGCCTTGAGAGCCATCCGCCGCAGAAAAAACGACTGATCCAGAGTTTCCTGCGGTGTGTTCACCAGTTTTTCTGATCTTTCACCTATGCTGGCATTCACCTACTATCTCCCAGTGGAATGCAGAGCCAAGGGACTCACGGTTTCAAATGACAGCGCGCTTTATCGATAAATTAGTAGTTTTATCCTTGTTTTTTTTACAGTCCTTGATTGTCGTGCCCCTTATTGCAGGGTCCTCATTCGCCCTAGCTCAAAGCATTGACGGGTCAAATGCAAAGGAACCGCAGCTCCCTTCCTTCGTCCATCCGGATGGGCTCGTGGCCTCCGCCACGCAAATGCCGGACAAGATCCGGTTCATGGCAGCCGATGATTTCCCGCCGTTTGCATTTCGCGATGCCTCGGGTCGCCTGGTCGGCTACAACGTGGATCTGGCGCGCGGGATTTGTGAAGTGCTTGACATCCCCTGCAGTTTGAGCGTGAAACCATTCGCTCAAATGCTGCCGGCGCTGGAGGGAAACGAGGGTGATGCGGTTATTGCCGGCCTGGCCATCACCCCCGACACATTGGAGAAGGTGGCGTTTTCTCAAGTCTACATGCGCCTGCCTGCTCGTTTCGTGATGCAAAAGGATGCGGCACTTGAGGCCCTGCCGGAGACACTGGAAGGCAAGTCTGTTTCGGTGGCTGCGGGCTCACGCTATGAAGCCTATCTCGAGCGGTTCTTTCCGCTGACCCAACTGAAGGCCTATCCCACAACAGAGCGCGCCCGGCAGGCCCTGGTGCGCGGTGATGTGGACGCTCACTTTGGGGACAGCATGCGCCTGTCCTTCTGGCTTGAGAGTGAGGCCTCCGTGGACTGCTGCGTTTTCGCAGGCCCCGCATGGCTGGACCCGGACTATTTCGGCGAAGGTTTGTCCATTGCGGTTCGCCCGGACGATGAGGTGCTGGTGTCAGCCATCAACATTGCGTTGACACGCCTTCAGGAAGAAGGCCGGCTGGACGATTTGTACCTGCGCTACTTCCCGATCAGTTTCTTTTAGCGCGGTCCCTGGACCTTGCCACCATCCTGCGGGGCATCGGTGCGCGGCACTGCCTCGCTTGGCTTTCGCCGCTCCCGCTTGAAGTAGGCCGCAAACGGCAGCCACAGCGACCATCCAAGTTGGCGTGGCTCCGGACCGGCGTATTGCGTCAGCCCAATTTCCAGCCCCGTCTGTCCCTTTTCAGGATCCGCCGTGTAGGTTCCGAACAGATAATCCCAGAATGGGAAGTTGAAGCCGTAGTTGCTGTCGGTTTCCCGTCTGATCCGGGAATGGTGGATCCGGTGCATGTCCGGCGTCACGATCACCTTGCGAAGCCACCGGTCAGCCCAGACTGGCAATTTGATGTTGGAATGGTTGAACATGGCCGCTGCGTTCAACACCACTTCAAACGCGACAACAGCCAACACCGGCGCACCCATGAGAACCACGAGCAGCGCCTTCCAAGCCATGGAAATGGCGATTTCCAGCGGATGAAACCGCAAGGCAGTCGTCACATCAAAGTGCGGATCGGCATGATGAACCTTGTGAATGTGCCAAAGGAAGAGGATCTTGTGACTGGCCCAATGTTCAAGCCATATGAAAAAGTCCAGCGCCACGAAGCAGATGATACCGGCAACAACAGGATCGATGACGACCATGTTGAACAGGCCCCAGCCGACCTCTGCAGCCCAAAGCGCCGCCCCCACTGCTGCCACGGGCAGCACGAAACGCAGCATGGCCGAATTGAGAACCGACATTCCCAAATTCGTCAGCCAGCGATGCTTTCGATCCTGCGGTTCGGTTCGGCGGGGCAATGCCACTTCAATCACGGCAAGTATGGCAAAGACGCCCAGAAAGATGCTCAGCCGTATCAGGCCTTCGTTGATCATGTGTCCCCACTTCGCTTTCCATGGGCTTGATAGATTTTTCTGCTGATCCGCTCAATTCACATATAGTCAATTTTCATTTTTCAGCTACAACGCAGCCATGACTGACATTCTCTGGACACGGCCTGAAGGCCCCTCACACGCCACCTTTGTTTTCGCGCACGGCGCCGGCGCCGGCATGAACGCCAATTTCATGGAACGGTTTGCTCAGGCAGCCGCCGCGGTTGGCCTTACCGTCGCACGGTTCGAGTTCGACTATATGGCCAAGCGCGCCCTCACCGGCAAGAAAACACCACCCCCACGCGCGGACAAGCTGGTGGGTGAATATCAACGCGCCGTGCAGACTGTGGCCGAACAAACCGATGGCGCCCTGATCGTCGGCGGCAAGTCAATGGGATCTCGCGTTGCCGCCATGCTGGCTGGCAGCGGATCCCTGCCCCGCCGCGTCGCTGGTGTGGCCTGTTTGGGTTACCCCTTCCACCCCACCGGCAAGCCAGACCTTGAGCATTGGCGTCTGGCACCATTGGAAGAGGCCAAGCGTCCCGTTCTTGTGCTGCAAGGCGACCGCGACCAATTTGGCAATCAGACCGAACTGGCGGAGCTTACTCTGCCGGATCACGTCGCTCTTCAATATCTGGAGGACGGCAACCACGACTTCGCCCCGCGCGGCGCTTCACCAGCAACGTGGGATGGCAACATCAAGATCGCCGCAAAGGCAGTCGCTGATTTTGCCCAGCACCTGACAGCGGAGTGACGCCTGTCCCTCCCCATGGCACTTTACTGAAAGCCCGGCACACTCCGGGCTTTTTTGCTTGATATGCCGATAATCTCGCCCCGTTTTATGGCTATAAACGGTCGCGATGTTGCACCTCTTGCCTTCCTACTCTGCCGGCTCTGGATGACCACCGCGACCAGACCCACCGCGTAGCGACAGAAACCTTGATACATCGTTTCCGATACCAATCAACGCTGGCACAATCACCAAAACCAGCAGCGTGGCTGCGGCCAAGCCAAACACGACCGTGATGGCCATGGGCATCAGGAACTGCGCCTGCACACTGGTTTCAAACAGGAGCGGCGACAGCCCGCCGATGGTCGTGCAGGATGTCAGGATGATGGCGCGCAAGCGGTCTTTGGACGCGCCGACAGCTGCCTCTTCAAGGGTGTCGCCTGTTTCAAGCCGATCTTCAAACCGCGCCACCAGAATGATCGAGTTATTCACGAGAATGCCAGCCATTCCCAGCAAGCCGATAATGCTCAGAATAGTCAGTTTGAAGCCCAGCAAATAGTGCCCCATGATCGCGCCCACAATCCCGAAGGGTATGATGGACATGACCGCCAACGGCCTCGTGTAACTGGCAAATACCGCTGCGAGGATCAGGTAGATCAAAGCGATGGCAACACCGGCCCCCAGCAACAGGTCCGAAAACGCCGCGCGCTGTTCCTCAGCCCGGCCGCCAAACGTGTACTCAATGCCATACCGGTCCTCCAGAGCTGGCATGGTGGTCTCGGCAAGCTTGGCTGTAATCTCTCCCCGGCTTGTCACCTCAGGATCCACATCGGCCACGACACTCACCGTAATTTTTCCGTCGCGGCGAAGGATCAGAGAGTAGCCTTGCTTGTCTCGCAAGGAGACCACCTCCGTCATGGGCACGAACTCGCCAGCGGGCGATTTTAGATACAAATTGCGCAAGCCCGATAGGCCCTCACCGTCCTTAGCCTGCCGAACCTTGATGGTGATTTCCTCGTCGCCGTCTGCAAAACGCCGCGGTACGGATCCTTCAATGGCGGAGCGCACCTGTCGGGCCGCGCTTTCCACTGTGAAGCCCAGCGCGCGGCCGCGGTCGGTCAGAGACAAAACAAGCTCGGGCTTGCCGTAGGGCAAGTCGTCCTCGATGCCGCTAACCCCCGGAAAGCCGGAGAGCGCTACCTGAAGTTCATCGGCTGCCTCTTTGAGTTCAACCAGAGAGGTTCCTGTCAGGCGGGCATCGAGATCCTTGCCGGGAGGGCCGCCCCTGCTTTGTTGAATGGCAAGGCGGGACAGTGCCGGCAAATCGGGTATGGCAGCCCGCCAAGCGCTGACGATTTCGGGCGTGCGCACGCTGCGCACCTCGGATGATGTGAGTTGGACGCCCATGCGCGCTACGTTATCCCCGCGATTGCGCCCGTTTTTGCCAAGGGTCGTAAACGTGGCCTCAATCAACTGGTTCGGATCGCCGCCTGACAGATCAGCGGCCACTTGATACAGCGCATCTTCAATGATGCCTATATTGCGGCGCGCTTCTTCCTCTGACACCCCCGAATGCAGGTAGATGCTTGCATTGATGTTTTCGGATTCCGGCGAGGGGAAGAACGTAAAGCCCACACGTCCTCCCTGCATCATGCCCACGGACAGAATAAGCGTGGAAATTGCTACAGCAACCGTGATGTAGCGGTACTTGAAGGTGGCATGCAAGAACACATGCACGGGATGATCCCGGAACCACTCAAAGCCGCGGTCGAAGGCCTCGCGAAACCGCCCCCGCTCATTGATGGACCGCCCGCTGAGAGCGTGACGCCGGCGAAGCTTGAGCAATAGCGTTTCTATCGCCAGTGCAATTGCAAAGAAGGCGCAAATCAGAGCCAGATCAAACACAAAACCAAATGTTTGTGTGGGACCGGCCACGGCGCGCGCCAATGGCTGAAGCCAATTGCCAAGTTCAGCCGGATCAGCCGTTGCGATGCTGAGCAGCAGAACAGAGGGAACGGCACCGATAAAGATTACCCGCCACCAGCTCCATCCCGGGCGGGCGTTCAAGGCGTGGGCCAAGTGACCTGGCAACACGAAAAAGCACTCAAGCAGGCTGGCGATCACCACCGCAATCACAACCATGGGCATGACGCCCATGATCTGTCCCATGACATCCCCAAGCATCAAGATCGGGCCAAACGCGGCGATGGTGGTGGTACCCGCCGCTATGATTGGCCAGAACATGGTATTTGCGCCAAGTATGGCCGCGGTCACTGGCGGCTCGCCTCGACTGTGGAGTGTTGCGGTGTGTTCCCCCACCACAATGGCATCGTCAACGATCACCCCAAGCATCATGATCAACGCAAAACACGAGATCATGTTGATGCTTTGCCCCAGTCCCCACATGATCCCGAGTGTCGCCATGATGGCGACCGGAATTCCGGCGGCAACCCAGAACGCGACGCGGGCATTGAGAAACAGAAAAAGCACGGCAACGACAATGAACAGCCCAGTCAGACCGTTGTTGACCAACAGCATGATGCGCCCTTCGACCCTGTCCGCCGAGACGTTGTACATGACCAACTCCAGACTCTGTGGCAGTTGGGGTCGGATCTCCTCCAGATACTCCTTGACGATGGCAGAGGACACCAGCGTATCGGAGTTTTCGGCACGCTGGATGCGCAGCTCGATGGCCGGATTACCTCGCGAAAGCCCGAGCACGTCATCGTCATCCAGCGCCTTGCGCACCTGACCAATGTCATTGATGCGCACCTGTTCACCACTCTCAAAGGTCTTCACCGCGATATCGGCAATGTCCTCTGGCTGGGTGGTATCGGCCACGGCTCTCACCTGTCGCTCGACCGCACCGGTCAAATTCCCCGCAGGCACGTCCTCGGTGTTCTCCTGAATGCGGCCGGCAATATCGGCCACTGTGAGATTCAGGCGGCGAAGGTGTTCTTCTGGGATCTCCACCAAGTATTCTTCATCGCGCATGCCCTCGATGGTCACCTTGTCGATGCCGCGGGCAATGAGATCATCGCGAATGTCCTTGGCAAAAACCTTTAGTGCCTGTTCAGAGAATGGGCCGCGCAGCGCAATCCGCGCCACGTTGTCATAGTAGGCAGCGAAGGTGACTTCCGGGGTATCCGCGTCTTCTGGCAAGGTGGTGATGGCACTGACAGCCTGCTCCGTATCGGACAGGGCCTGCTGCATGTCCGTACCTTCCAGAAAATCCAGCACAACCGTGCCACCGCCTTCGCGGGCGTAAGAGGTTATCTCATCCAGACTATCAAGAAAGCGCAGTTCAGGTTCGATGGCGGCCAGCACGTTGGCTTCCACATCTTCGGCACTGGACCCGGGCCACGAAATGGAAACGGTGATCGTGCTTGTGGTGATGGTCGGAAAGAATTGGGTATTGAGCTTCACGAGGGCAAACACGCCGAACAGGATGAGCACGGTCATCAGCAGGTTGGCTGCGTTCTTGTGGCGCACAAAGGCGCCGATCAGACTAACCGTGGACTCTCTTGCCTGCAGCATGGATCGGTGTTTCCTCGTTTGTCGTCAAAGGACGGGCCTTTTCACCCGCCACATTCGCCGTATTGGCGCAACTCACCTGTTAACGCAGAGCGTCTTCAACAACGCGCACCTTCAAGCCTGGCCCCGCCTCGGGGATCCGCGAGGCCACCAATGTCTGATCAGCGGCCAAGTCTTCGCCGCGCACCAGAATTGTTCCGTCATCAAACGCCAATGGCTTGACAGCTTTCGGCTGCATTCGCCCATCCGCGTCAATCACGTAGACCTTGTCACCATCATAGAGGGCTTCTTCCGGGATACGCGCCACACCTTCATAAGTACGATCAGGCAGCAGCACCTCCACAAAGGCGCCGGGGCGAATGGTGCGTTTCTTGTCTTCCAGTGAGATCCGCGCATACACATCAACGCCGCCTCGGGCACGGGCAATGTCGGCGCCGGCTCGCTGGATCACCGCGTCATAGCGGATTGGGTCTTCGCCGATGTTCCACACCACCTGGACCGGCCTGCCTGCAAGCGGCTGCGGATCAGCCAGCAGCCGTCCATACTGGGCATCGGACAGGGTGAAACGGACCTCCAGAACGTTGCGATCATAAAGAACCGCGATCACGTCGTTCTGGTTGATCATGCGGCCCACCTCAACAGCATCCGAACGCACAACGCCCTCAAATGGTGCCAGCAGTTGTGTATCAGCCAGATTGCGTTCAGCTTGGCGTAGTTGCCATTGCGCACGATCGATTGCTGCCCGCTGTTGCTCGATCTTGGCTTCTTCCACTGCAATGGTGTTGTAGGTCCGCTCCAGTGTTTGCTGGCGCTGCGACAGGATCAGCTTGCGCTCGTCGACGCCGCGTTCAGTGGCTGAACCGCGCTCGAACAGCGCTTCCACCCGGGCCAGATCCCGCTTCGCAAACTCAACTTGCTCTTCAATGCGGATACTGTTGTTCTTTTCGACCCGCAACTGCCCTTCAAGTTGGGTCAGGCGTGCCCGAGCCTCTGCCAGCGACGCTCGGGCTTCAGTCAGTGCGCCCTGGTAGGCAAACTCATCGATCTTGAGAAGCTGCTCGCCCTTTTCCACGATACCGCCGGGCTGAAGATTGTCACTCACCGCGACGACCTCACCGCCGACAAGCGTGCGCAAATCCACCTCCCGGCCGGCAATCACCTCACCGTAAACCTTGAGAAGCGGCGCGTAGTCACCCATTTCCACCGGCGCAGCGCGAACAGCAAACGTACGTTCTTCTGCCGGTTGGGTGGCCACTTCGGGCTTGGTTGCCACCAGATAGCGCATCCCCATCACAGCCAACACGAGAATGACCAGCGCGATCAGTCCCTGAAGCACCGCCTTGCCGGTTTTCACAAGAACGGAGGACGTGCGCGGCCTGCCCAGAGCCGTGGCGCGGGTTTCCAGCGCATCGGAGGTCTGTTGCTTTTTGACTTCGCTATCCAACGATTTGAGCATCCTTGTGCGCCTGCTTGCTGCTGGGGCAGGATCGCCGTTCTTTCCGGCGAGAATGAGCCACCTGCCTACATTACCATTTGCTTATACACTAGGTGCCGCAGGATGGATTAGCCAGCAAGGCCAAAAGTGTAACAAAATGTCCCGCACAGCCGATAGTCTAACAAAAAAGGCGGGTCCGAAGATCCGCCTTTTAGTCCTGATTTATGATCGTTCTGGCGCGTCAGGCGCGGAAAACATCTTCCGCATCCAAAGAGTAAGTCTCGCCGCAGAAGTCGCAGTTCACGGAGATCTTGCCCTCATCCAGCATTTCCGCCCGATCCTGCTCGCTCAAGCCTTTAAGCATGGAGCGGATCTTGTATTCGGAACAGGTACACCGGTCTTGCATCACATGCGGTTCATAGGCCTTGACCCCGCGCTCATGGAACAGACGGAACAACAGCTGCTCCACTGGCAATCCGGGGTCTGTCAGTTCCACATCCTGAACGGTATCGACCAGCGCGCGCGCCTCGACCCACGCGTCGTCTTCCTCGATCTCGTGCGGATCGGTGCCTTCTGGTGCATCACCGGGGTGAATGTCCGGCTGACGCATGCGCTCTGTAGAGTGGGGCAAAAACTGCGCCATGATCCCACCGGCTCGCCACTGATGGGTGTTGGTCCCGTCTTCTTCGCGGGTGAGCATTTCCCCCACAGCCAGGCGGACACGGGTCGGGATCTGCTCGGAGCGCATGAAATAATCATGGGCTGCCTCTTCGAGCGAGATGCCGTCCAGTACCACAATACCTTGGTAGCGGCTCATGTGCCGGCCTTGATCAATCGTAAAGGCCATATGACCACGACCAAGCAGGAATTCCGGCCGGAAGTCGTCCTGTGCGGCCATGGCTTCCACGGCCTGCGTGTCGAACTTGGCCGTCGCGCGCAGGCCGTCGGGCGCGTTGAAATCCACCACGAGCATGGACACTGGGCCGTCCGTCTGGGTTTGCAGGGTCAACCGCCCTTCAAACTTCAGAGTGCTTCCCAACAGCGCCGTCAACGTGATGGCTTGCGCCAACAGCTTGTTCACCGGCGCCGGGTAATCATGCCGCTGGAGGATGCTGTTCAACACCGGGCCGAGCGCCACGGCGCGACCCCGGGCATCCAGCGCCTCGACAGCAAACGGGACGACTGCATCTTCTCCGGCCAGTGGTTTGTTGGCAGGTTGGTTCTGATCCACTGTACTAATGCCTCCGGCAGTAAGCCCGCGCCGCCCGCTCTCCTTTGCAAGCAAGAGCTGGCAACCGGTTATCTGCCTCTTCGAATTTTTCAGAAACGGCCAGCGCCCCGTCACACGCCGTTCAGCGTCCAAGGGCGGGCCGGAAAGCAGTAAAATAGGAACTGCCTTGCAAATTACCAGAGACCGGAGCGCTCAAGCGCGTCTCGGTCCTTGCCTCGTTATGGAGCAAATCGTCGATTTTGTCACCCTCTGGCCCTGAGCAAGACGGCCAGACTGTCGCCAATCGGCAACAAAAAGGCCGGATCTGCGCAAGACCCGGCCCAATTCAATCGCACTCTGTCCGCTTTACGCCGCTTCTGTTTCCAGTGCTTTTGCCGCTTCGGCGATCTTTTGCGTGAGGATCTTGATCTCGTCCTCGCTGATAATCATGGGTGGCATGATGCGCAGCACATTGTCTCCGGCCGGTACAGGCAGAAGCTCGGCATCGCGCATCGCCTTGAGCACCTTTGGAGCCTCCAGCTTGCATTTCAGCCCCAGCATCAGACCGGACCCGCGCACCTCTTCAAATACCTCCGGGTGGGTATCCACCACTTCGGCAAGGCTTTGCTTCAGCAGAAGGCTTTTCCTCTGCACGCTCTCCAGAAAGCCCGGCTCCATCAACGTTTCCATAACGGCCCTGCCCACAGCCATGGCCAACAGATTGCCGCCGTAGGTGGTGCCATGGGTGCCTGGCTGCATGACCTGCGCAACCTCTTCGGTTGCCAAAAACGCCCCAACGGGGAACCCGCCACCAATACCCTTGGCGATGGCCATCAGGTCCGGCGTGATGCCCGCCCATTCATAGGCGAACAACTTGCCTGTCCGCCCGACACCGCACTGGATCTCATCGAGCATGAGTAGCAGGCCGTGCTCGTCACACAGCTCGCGCAAAGCGCGCAAGAACGCCGGGTCAACCGGCCGAATGCCCCCTTCGCCCTGTACGGGCTCAATCAACATCCCTGCGGTTTCATCGGTGATTGCTGCCTTGACAGCCTCCAGATCCCCCAGTGGCACCTGATCGAACCCTTGCGGGGCCGGGCCAAAGCCTTCCAGATACTTTTGTTGCCCACCTGCTGCCAGTGCGGTCATGGTGCGGCCATGGAAGGCGCCTTCAAACGTGATGACGCGGGTCTTTTCCGGGTGACCGTTGGCATAGTGATAGCGGCGCATGGTTTTCAGCGCGCCTTCTATGGCTTCGGTGCCCGAGTTACAAAAGAACACACGGTCAGCAAACGTGTTGTTCACCAGAAGCTGCCCCAGCTCCTCCTGAGCCGGTACCTTGTACAGGTTGGATACATGCCACAGCTTGCCGGCCTGCTCCTGCAACGCCTCCACAAGCTTGGGATGCGAATGGCCAAGGCCGCTCACGGCAATGCCCGAGGCGCAGTCCATGTATCGTCGGCCATTCGTCGCGATTAGCCAGACGCCCTCACCGCGCTCGAACTGGATGTCCGCGCGTGCGTAGGTCTGAAAGAGCGACGAAGTCGACATTTGAAACTCCTTGGTTCGACTAGGCTTCGGTAATGTACGTAGAAAACACGTCCCGATTGGAAATGTGAATGGAAAAATCGCCCCATGGTGGCGACCTTTTGTCATGAAGGTACGGTTAAACCCGAGCCCTGCGACCTTGTCAATTGAATGAGGTCATGTTCCGCCGGAATGAGCACTTTGAATTTCAGGCCCTTGTAGCTTTATCGCGAGGAGCGCCACTCACGCTTGAGCCCAGAAGCCAAGGGGAAAAGCCTCTGTTTTTAAAGTGTCCCCCAAGTTCTGCACAGAACAGAGTTTTAAGTGCGTATCTGGCCTGTGCAAAGGACAAGAAAGGCGGAATTGCCGCTTTTGTTTGACGTTCACGCTGATAATGTTTAAGGGTCTCAGCGCTGGATGAGACGGCAAGGCTGGCCCGGATGATGAACCGATCCGGGGCTGCACAAGTCCTGTTGCATGGGCATATGAAACCGCAGCAGGACACACCGGAAACGGGCCTCCAAACCGGGGCTATTCTGGGGAAAAGAAGGGTCATCCCCACTTCAATCGGGAGGCCTTCTTGCTCAGCCAAGTCGGCATATAGTATTGTCCGCCCATAGCAATACATCATCTCGTATATACCGTTGCTGCAGACATTGCGCCCGGGGTGTGGGCCGATGGACAAAATACGGGCACTAATCATTCTTGCGTGGCAAGAGACCAAAAGGAAGACGGGGGCCTTTTCATGAGCTGGACGACAGAACGCGTTGAACTCCTAACCAAGCTCTGGGCAGAGGGGTTGAGCGCAAGCCAGATCGCATCGGAGCTCGGTAACGTCACCAGAAACGCTGTCATCGGTAAAGTTCACCGTCTTGGCCTTTCAGGTCGGACGAAAACCTCAGGCGCTGCTGCCAAACCGCGCCGCGCTACTTCGGCTCCGGCGGCGGAAACCGCGCCAGCCAAGGTGGCTGCAGCGGTGGCCGATAGCGCGCCGGTTGCCGAAACACAGATGAATGCAACTGCAAAGACAGCCGCTCAAACCACTCAGCGGACAACACAAACAGTTGTGTCCGGTGCCAACGCGCTAAAGATAACGCCTGAAGAAGACGATATCGTGGGGGACCTGACACCTGTTGCCGCGCCAGAAGTTGCAGTGCCCGTGTCCCAGCGCGCTTCAATTCTGACGCTGACCGAACGCACCTGCAAATGGCCCATTGGTGACCCGAACGACGAAGACTTTTATTTCTGCGGTCGGTCCTGCGATGCCGCCTCCCCTTACTGCGAATATCATCGCACCATTGCCTACCAGCCGGTCAATGACCGCCGCAAGGAACGCAAGACCGCCTGATCTCCAACCACATGGAGATACCAAGAAGCCGCCCCTCGAGGCGGCTTTTTTGTTGCCCGATTGAGAGCTTCGCCGTCAGCGCCGCAGGATGGTCAGCGCCGTCACCCACCATCCGCTTGTAAACCAGCCGTCTATTTGACGGCCAACGGCAGCCTCTGTTTTTCTCATCTAACGATTATTGATTGTATCGTTTAACCAGTGAACTGTGCCGGCAAAAAAACAACATTCCCAAAACATTATCAATAGAGCCGAAAAATCTAGTTAGATTAAAATATTTCCTCTGTATTTGCGAAAATGAACCTTTGGTTTAATTGCAACACCCTCAAAGTAAACCTAGAGTTTTCTACGTAAAAACAAGTAAATCATGTTTTGAAACTGATGAGCCGCACGGAAACGTCCAGCGCAACCTTATAGTTACAGGATCACCCATGTTGACCAATATAAAGTACGCTCCACTTCAGGACTTATCTGTCAGCAACCGTTGCGAGCCACTGAAAGAACAAACCATTGATTTTTGTGAGCGCGTTGTCCGCCCTCATAGCGCGCAGGTCAGAACAGCGGCGAAAATGCCTTCACAGCTCCTGGACAGCTTGAAGTCAACCGGTTGGCTTGGAATGCTCATCGAGAAACAGTACGGGGGCCTTGGTCTTGATTGCCTTCACCGCGTCATGAACGTTGAGTACCTGGCTCGCGAATGCCCGGATTTGGGGGCCATACTTCAAATTGCCCAGCTTGGCACCGGCAGCATCATCGAGTTCGGTTCGGAAGCCCAAAAACGCGCTTGGCTCCCATCGCTGGCGAGCGGTGAGCGCATATGTACGATCGCCATCACCGAGGAACACTCAGGATCTCACGTACTTGGGATGTCAACCACCTATGAGCACAGGAAAGGTGGGGTGATCCTCAACGGAGAAAAGTGGTTCATCGGCAATTGTGGCATTTCCAATCTGCACGTCGTCTATGCAAGGGCGAAAGATGAGCGCCAGATCAGCGGTTTCATTGTTGATGGCAATCAGTCGGGTATCGATAACTCCGAGCCACACAATCAAACGGGCTTGAAATCCTTCCCGCTAGGAAAACTCAAGTTGAACAATGTGTTCGTTCCCGAGGAAAACATTCTGGGGACCTTGGGTGATGGCTTGCGCATGGCATACTATGTCATTGGTCACCATGGCCGTCCCAGCCTCACCGGCCTCGCTCTTGGGATCCACCATCGGATCCTTGATCTGGCCTACACCTTCGCCATGGAACGTCAACTCTATGGCAAGCCCATCTCGGACCTGCCGGATGTCCGGTCAAAACTGTTCGAGATTTACACCCAGTATGAGCAAAGTCGACATGTGGCCTATGAGGCAGCTCACAAGATGAGTATTGGCGATAACGCTTATCGCCCCCTCTCCCTGGCCAAATATTTGAGTGGTGAGTATGCGTGCAGATCAGCGACCAGTGCCTCGGAGGTATTTGGCGCCAGAGCAGGACTGCAAGAGTTTGAAATCGCGCAGCTCAGCCTTGACGCGATGATGACACGCCCGCCGTCGGGCACCGGTGATGTGCAGAAAAAGCGCATCATGGACGACATCTTTTCACCCAAACATCACCAAGTTCAGGACAACACGTTGCAAAGAGGGGCAGCATAATGCGTGACACACTCAAGATCGGAGATGAGTTTACTTTTGAGTACGTCGTTGATGCGAACAAGACCGTTCCCAACTTGTACCCAGAGTCCGAAGAGTATCGGAAGATGCCCGAGGTGTTTGCCACGGGCTTCATGGTTGGCTTGTTGGAGTGGTGCTGCATTGAGGCCCTCCATCCCCATCTCGATGAGGGAGAGGGAAGCCTGGGGACCTTCATAAGCACAAGCCACTGCGCGCCCACGCCTCCCGGCATGAAAGTAACCGTTACGGCGCGCTGCGTCGAAATTAGAAACAGCAACAATGTTTTCTGGGAGGTCGTTGCGCGGGACGAGTTGGAAGTCATTGCCGAAGGCCGTCACGGGCGTCACGTCATTCAGACCGACCGGTTTCTTGCAAGGGTGGACAAGAAAAAACAAACTCTTGAGCGAAGCGCGGCATGAGCACGCGCCTCCTTCACTCCGGACACGCCCAAGTTACCATTGTACTCTTGGGCGTTCTGTTTGCAGCCATCTGGAGCCTGTCTTTTGTGGCCACCAAGGCCGCTCTTGCGGATTTGGGGCCGGCGAGCCTTGCCTCCGGGCGGCTGCTGCTGGCGGGCATCTTGTTGAGCGTCTTGATCCACCCGCGCCTCTACGCCTTCTTTCGCGGACTGAACCGCTCTCAAATGCGGCGCGTCCTGCTGGCGGGGCTTTTATCCCAGGCTGGTTACCTGACTGCAAGCTATTGGTCGCTACTCCATCTGCCGACCTCTCTGGTCAATATCGTGGTGTCCTCGCTGCCACTTGCGACCGTTCCCTTTGCCTTTTTCATACTGCATGAACAGGTTCGGGCCATCACCGTGGTTTCGTTCATCCTCAGCATGACAGGGGTAGCGGTCACCTTGATGTCCGGCAGCGATTTTCTGGCAATTGAGCCAGACTTCATTCTCCCGTCCGCCATCCTGTTTGCCTCAGTCTTGATGTTGGCCTGTGGCAACGTGATTGTGAAACCGCTTATCAACCCAACAACCCTGCTGCCCATTTGTGCCCTGCAGTTCCTGAGTTCCGGTCTCTTGGTCAGCGGATTGGCCGTGGTGAGCGAACCGCTTCCCACGCTGCCAGGTATATGGCATGCGGCACCCTATATCGGGTTTCTCGCCGTGATCGGCAGCATTGTTGGAACCCTCATCTGGTTCAAGATACTGGAAAAGCTACCGGCGAACACGGCAAGCGGTTTCTTCATCCTTACCCCGGTGTTCGGCATTCTTCTTGGGCGGTTTGTTTTTGGCGAGGAGATAACGACAAACAAGATTGTCGGCGTGATCATTATTGGCCTTGCCATCTTGTTGCAGGCAACCCGGTCGTATCTGGAAAAACGTCGCCTGACGACAAAGACAGAGGCCGGGATGCAGCGACATTAGGCGCATGGCATTCGGCACGAGTTTGAACTGGCGGGTGAAGCAATCCGCCATGCTTGCAACGGCCATAAGAGATCCATCGAACGCAAAACCCCGCCACGATGTGGCGGGGTTTTCGTCAGTAACTTCGCGCTCGCGTTTCTCTGCGGGTTCAGCCAGCAAAGCCCGCCCACAGGAGCTGGCTGCACTCAACTGACCAGAAACTGGTCGTTGAAGGCATACCCGGCACCGCGGACGGTACGGATTGGGTCCTTCATTCGGCCCTTGTTGATGGCTTTGCGCAGGCGGCCCACGTGAACATCGACGGTGCGCTCATCCACGTACACATCGTGCCCCCAAACTCCGTCAAGCAGCTGTTCGCGGGAATATACGCGGCCCGGCGACGACATCAGGAATTCCAGAAGCCGGAACTCGGTCGGGCCCAGATGGATTTCCTTGCCAGTGCGGTGAACGCGGTGCGTTTCCCGGTCCAGTTCGATGTCCCCTGCTCTCAACAGTGTGGAGACACTTTCCGGCTTGGTCCGTCGCAAGATGGCACGAACCCGTGCCATCAGTTCCGGAATGGAAAACGGTTTGACCACATAGTCGTCGGCACCGGTTGCGAGACCGCGCACCCGTTCAGACTCCTCACCGCGTGCGGTAAGCATGATGATCGGCATGCGTTCCGTTTCCGGGCGGGCGCGAAGGCGGCGGCACAGCTCAATGCCGGACAGGCCCGGCAACATCCAGTCAAGCAGCAACAGGTCCGGTTGACTTTCTTGCAGCCTCAGCTCCGCTTCATCCCCACGGTCGCAAACGTCAACTTTATACCCTTCAGCTTCCAAGTTGTAACGCAGAAGAAGGCTTAGTGGTTCTTCATCTTCCACGATCAGAATTTCAGGCATTCCAGTCAGTCTCTTTCACAGTGAACACGGGGTCAGGGAAGGTCTACGTCGGTTTCGTCCTTCTTGGGACGATCAATCGGCAGATGGTCCCCTGAGACCATGTAGTAAATGTTCTCCGCAATGTTGGTCGCGTGATCGCCGATACGCTCTATGTTCTTTGCGCAGAACAGCAGATGCGCGCACATGGTGATGTTGCGCGGATCTTCCATCATGTAGGTCAACAGCTGGCGGAACAGCGAGGTGTACAGGGCGTCGATCTGCTTGTCGCGGGCATGTACCTGCTCGACAGCCTCCAGATCGCCCGTCGTGTAGGCATCCAGAACGGCCTTGAGCTGTTCCATGGCCAGTTCAGCCATATGCTCCACACCAAGTGCCAGCTGTTTGGAATTGAAATTGCCTTCGATGGCCTGAGCGCGCTTGGAAATGTTCTTGGCCATGTCGCCAACGCGTTCCAGATCATTTGAGATGCGCAGCGCAGCAAAGATTTCGCGCAGGTCGCGAGCAACCGGCTGACGACGGGCAATCACCAGAATGCAGCGCTCCTCCAGCTGGGTCTGCATTTCGTCCAGACGGCGATCGGCCTCAATGGTGCGTTCCGCCAGTCCGGAATCCTTGCGAAGCAAAGCCTGCACAGCATCGCTGACCAATGTCTCGGCCAGACCTCCCATTTCGACAATGCGACTGGCCAGATCCTTCAGGTCCTCATTGAAAGAGGAAACGATATGGTCGCTCATTTTGTTTACCTATCTAATGTCGCGTATGAACCCGTAATGCTAGCCGAAACGACCGGTAATGTAATCCTGCGTGCGTTGATCTTTCGGGTTTGTGAAGATGTCATTGGTTTTGCCTTCTTCAACCAGATACCCGAGATGGAAAAACGCGGTGCGCTGGGACACACGAGCGGCCTGCTGCATGGAGTGGGTCACGATCACGATCGTGTAGTTCTCCCGCAGTTCATCAATCAGCTCCTCCACCTTCGCCGTGGCGATGGGGTCGAGTGCCGAACACGGTTCATCCATGAGGATCACTTCCGGAGACACCGCAATGGCGCGCGCAATGCACAAGCGCTGCTGCTGCCCACCGGACAAGCCGGTGCCGGGTTCGTCCAGACGATCCTTCACTTCTTCAAACAGACCGGCCTTTTGCAGGCTGGTCGCCACGATCTCATCCAGCTCGGCCTTGGACTGGGCCAGGCCATGGATGCGCGGACCGTAGGCGACGTTCTCGAAGATGGATTTCGGGAACGGGTTCGGTTTCTGGAACACCATGCCGACCCGGGCCCGCAACTCCACCACGTCAATCCGCTGATCATAAATGTCTTCGTTGTCGAGCAGGATGTTGCCCCCCACCCGGCAAATGTCGATGGTGTCGTTCATGCGGTTCAGGCAACGCAAAAACGTGGACTTACCGCACCCGGACGGGCCGATCAACGCCGTGACGTTATTCTTGCGCACATCGAGATCGACACCATAAAGCGCCTGTTTCTCGCCGTAGTGAACATTCACCTTCTGGGCCTGCATCTTGATTGGCACGCCATCTTCCGCAAGCGGTAGAGCACCCGTCATATTCTGGGTTTGAACCGTGCCGGCAGTCATTTCCATAGCCATAGCTTCAGCCTTTCTTATTACCAGCGGCGCTCAAAGCGCTTACGCAGAACAATTGCGATTGCATTCATTGAAATCAGGAACCCGAGCAGCACCATGATGGCGGCAGACGTCTTCTGCTGGAACGCCGGTTCCGGGAAGTCGGCCCACATGAAGATCTGTACCGGCAGCACCGTGGACGGATCGACCGGGCTTGCCGGCACATCCACAATGAAGGCCACCATGCCGATCATGAGCAGAGGTGCGGTTTCACCCAATGCCTGCGCCATGCCGATGATGGTGCCGGTGAAAATCCCTGGCAATGCCAGTGGCAACACATGGTGGAACACCGCCTGCAAGCGGGACGCGCCCACACCCAGTGCCGCTTCACGAATTGAGGGCGGCACGGCTTTCAATGCCGCACGGGAGGCGATGATGATGGTAGGCAACGTCATCAGCGCCAGCACCATACCCCCTACGACCGGCGCCGAACGTGGCAATCCGAACACGTTGAGGAACATGGCCAGACCCAGCAGACCGAACACGATGGACGGCACGGCAGCGAGGTTGTTGATGTTTACCTCGATCAGATGCGTCCAACGGTTCTTGGGAGCGAACTCTTCCAGATAGATCGCGGCAGCCACCCCGATGGGGAAGGACAAGGCCAGCGTTACCAGCATGGTCCAGAACGACCCGACCACGGCACCCCAGATACCGGCCATTTCCGGCTCACGGCTGGCCCCGGAAGTGAAGAAGATCGAATTCACGCTGGTGGAAATGATGCCTTGATCCAACAGGTAGTCGGTATAGGCAATTTCCGTGTCGTTGAACTTGCGCAGCGCCTCCGGTGTTTCCACCTCATCGATGGTCCACTCACCGGCAGCCACAGTGCCTGCTGCACCCAATGGCACCAGCACTTCAGCTTCCACGGACGTCGCATCGATTGCCGTAACCTTGGCCGTACCACCGTTGATGTTCAACAGGAAGGACGGCAACTCACGACTGAGCACCTGTCGTTGTTCCAGCGTATCAAGACGTTCCTGAAGGCCAGCCAGTTCCGTTTCAATGGCACCGATTGCGGTCTGCAAACGGCCCATCATGTCCTGCGTTGCCGACAGTTCGCTTTCAAGGCGCTGGCGTACCAACGGATCGGCGGTTTCGATCTCGTTTTGCAGACCGTCAATGCGGGCATTCAGGCTGTCTTCGGAGCTTCCGCGCAGCGACAGGTCCCGCTGCACCTTGGCGAGTTCAGCTTCCAGGTAGGTCTTGAGCTGTGCGCGAATGAAATCGAAATCATTGCTGTCGGAAGAAACAGTAATCGTGCCTTCCGTTGCGGACACAGTAGCCGCGCCACTGGTCTTCAACGTTTCGATTTTCGTGACCAGACCTTTCACGTAGAGGTCCGCAAAGTCGGACAGCGGCACCTGCACACTATCGGTCTTGCCTAGCAGGGAGGGGTCTTCCAGGACCTGATCACGCAATGTGATGTTTGCCCCGGACGACACCAGCCCGTAAAGGGTACGGCGGTCATTACGACTGGTCGCGAACGGCACGGTTTCGGACAGTGCCTCGCGAATGATGGAGTTGTAGCTGGCTGATCCCGGATTATCGGGATCCACGTTTTCCTGGGTGAGGTTCAGCGGCAGCGAAAGATAGTTGTAATAAAAGGCCGGGATACCCTGACTGATGATGCTGGTCAGCAACAGCACCAGAAACAGAGCCGCGAGCAGGATCGCCCCAAGACCGTACGCCTTAAAGCGGGTTTCGGTGGCATAGCGGGCCTTCAAACGCTTGCGCGCTGCATCCGTGGTGTGGATCCCCACCGGTACTGCGCCACCCGCAGGCTGTTGAGCAATACTAGTCATACTGTTCCCTGTACTTCTTGACGACACGCAGGGCGAACACGTTCAGTGCCAGCGTGATGCAGAACAAAAGCAGGCCCAGTGCAAACGCAGCCAGCGTTTTGGCACTATCAAATTCCTGGTCACCCACCAGTAGCGTCACGATCTGCACGGTTACGGTGGTTACTGCTTCCAACGGGTTGATGGTCATGTTGGCGGCAAGTCCGGCTGCCATTACCACGATCATCGTTTCACCAATGGCGCGGGAAATGGCGAGGATCAGTGCCGATACAATGCCCGGCAAGGCTGCGGGCAGAACCACCCGGCGGATGGTTTCAGACTTGGTCGCGCCCAAACCGGCGGACCCATCACGCAAGGACTGAGGCACAGCATTGATCACATCGTCGGAAAGTGACGACACAAATGGAATGATCATGATGCCCATGACGACACCGGCAGCCAGTGCGGATTCAGAGGACACCGAGAGCCCGATGCTTTCGCCCCACCCCCGAATGAACGGAGCCACAACCAGCGCGGCGAAAAAGCCGTAAACCACCGTTGGGATACCCGCCAGAATTTCAAGCACCGGCTTGGCGACGGATCGAACCGTCTTGGTGGCATAGTCGGAAAGGTAGATAGCGGAAAGCAACCCAATCGGCGCTGCCACCATGATTGCGATGAAGGTGATCAACATGGTGCCCACGAGAAGTGGGATCGCACCGAACACTTCGGGGTTTGTTCCCGTCTGTTCCGCACCGGCCCCAATGAAAGCACTCTGTGGGCTCCAGTGGGTTCCGAACACGAAGTCCAGTACAGGCACCTGTTGGAAAAAGCGCAGGCTCTCAAAGATGAGAGACAACACGATACCGACCGTCGTAAAAATGGCGACCGCAGAACAAACAATCAGGGCCACCATGACCGAGCGTTCCACGAAATGGCGGGCACGCATGGAAGGGACGATAGCGCGGGAGCCGAAAACAAACCCGGCTGCAACAAGCGCAGCCAGCGCAACGCCGATAAGAATGTTGCTCGTCCGACTGAGGCTGGCAAAAAGCTCTGCGGCGTGCTCCTTGCCCGCATCCGTAAAGCCCACGATCCCCCCAAAGGCAATAGCGCGCGCATCGCGCAAGAATGCTTCCACCTCTGGTTTACTGAGACCGGACAGATAGTCGGCGCTCTCGCTAATGACAATATTATTGAGGATGTTCGGGGCGACGATAACCCAAGCAAGCAATAACAGCAGGGCCGGGATCACCGTGACAATTGCAAGAAATCCGCCATGGTATCCAGGGCGGGAATGAAGCTTGACAGCTTGAGCATTCGAGACTTGCAAAGCGCGCGATCGGCCATAGAAGGTCGCCAGAACAAAAGTCGCGATGAGAATTAGAAAATAAGTCCAGAACATTTAAATCTGGCCCTTTGACAGGAGGTCGGTACACATATTTAGCCGGATCACTTGCTAAACAGAACCGGCCCGAAAAAATCCGGGCCGGTCTTATCATTAAGGCTGATTAGAACTGCAGCGGGGTCATTTCCTTAGCGGAAGAAGCAACTGCTTCACGCTTGTCAGCTGCCAGCGGGATCAGACCCTTGTCGGTGAGGTAACCCATGTCATCCCAGGTGTCTTCATTGGTGAACTCAGCCAGGTACTCTTCGATACCTGGGATCACACCAACGTGCTCTTTCTTGATGTAGAAGTACAAGGAACGAGACACTGGGTAGGAACCATCAGCGATAGCGTCGAAAGTTGGCGCGATACCGGCAATGTCGGCACCCTTAACCTTGTCAGCGTTCTGATCGAGGAAGGAGAAACCGAAGATGCCGAAAGCAGCCGGGTTGGCAGCCAGCTTCTGAACGATCAGGTTGTCGTTTTCGCCAGCTTCAACGTAAGCGCCGTCTTCGCGGATTTCGGTGCAGATGTCGCCTTCAAGGCCAGCTTCTGCTGCGCCCGGTACGGCTTCACAACCAGCTTCCATAGCCAGTTCTTCAAACGCGTCACGAGTACCGGATGTTGGTGGTGGGCCGAGAACTTCGATCTTCTCTGCTGGCAGAGACGGATCAATGTCGGACCAGTTCTGGTATGGGTTCGCGACGAGCTTGCCGTCAACCGGTACCTGCTTGGCCAGCGCCAGGAAGATCTGGTCGAGGGTCAGATCCATGTCTGGGCCCTGTACGGAGTTCGCCATGACGATGCCGTCGAAACCGATGGTGACTTCAACCGGTGTTACACCAGCTTCCTGACAGGTCACCAGTTCCTTCTCCTTCATGCGACGAGAAGCATTGGTAATGTCAGGGGTATTTTCACCGACGCCTTCACAGAACAGCTTGATGCCGCCACCGGAACCCGTGGATTCAACAACCGGAGTTTTGTAGTCGGTCTTCTGGCCGAACTGCTCAGCAACAGCTGTAGCGAACGGAAATACGGTCGACGAACCAACGATCTGGATCTGATCACGAGCCTGTGCGGAACCTGCTGCAATGGTTCCAGCAAGAGCGAGCGCTGCAACGCCTGCGAATGCTTTAATTTTCACCTTAAGTCTCCTTGGGAGTCTAGGTTGTAAACTGAATAAAAAACCCGCGGCCATCCCTGCGAGTCATCGGTAACCTACTCGTCACGGGTGATGTTTATATGAAGGTTTCATTTCAGTTTAATGACATTTCATGTCATTGAAATTAAAGCCGTATTTCTCCTCCTACAAATCGGTTAGGTGTTTTTGTGCCGCTGGAATTAACACTTTGAAGCACGCACCCTGCCCCGGCTCACTCTCAATTTCCAGACGGGCGCGGTGCCGGGTCAAGATGTGTTTGACGATAGCCAGGCCTAGCCCTGTCCCCTTCATCTGGCGGCTCGTTTCGGTGTCAGCGCGGTAGAAACGCTCCGTCAATCTGGGCAGATGCTCTGGCTCGATTCCCGGACCGTAGTCGCGCACCGACAAGACCCAATGCGGCGTTTCCTGATAGTGGCTGTCCTTTACCATGGAAACGTCAACCCGCTCACCGCTGCCACCGTACTTCAGGGCATTCTCTACCAGATTGTCGACCACCTGAACGAGTTCATCTCGTTCCCCGCGCACTTCTACCGGCTCATTTGGCAGGTCAACGTTTACTGTGGCTTTTTGCTCGCGCGCCACGGGAGCAAGCGCGTCCGCGGAGTGACGAATGATATCCCGCAGGTCCAGAATTGTTTCTGGCTGCACATGCACCTTCAGCTCAATTCGCGACAGCGACAACAAATCATCGATAAGACGGCGCATCCGCTCAGCCTGATCCAGCATGATGCCAAGGAAACGGTCGCGTGCCCTTGCATCATCCTTCGCTGGGCCTTGCAGTGTTTCAATGAAGCCGGTGAGAGAAGACAAAGGCGTGCGCAGTTCGTGGCTCGCATTGGCGACGAAGTCCGCACGCATGCGTTCGAGCCGCCGGGTTTCTGTCAGATCACGAATAACAACCAGAATAAGGCCCGGTCGTGTGCGGTCGGCCCCTTCTGGCCGCTTGCCGGAAACCGCCCAAAGCGGGGCAATATGAGCCTCCAGCCACAGTTCCATGGGAACCTTTTCAGACCACTCGATGATTTCTGAGGGCCCACCTTCACTCACTCGGTCCAGTGCCTCCAGAAGGGACGGCGCACGAATCCGGAAGGACAAGGGGTCACCAACAGCGATCATGCCGAACCGCTTTTGTGCGGCTAGGTTCACATAGCGGGTTGTACCACGGTCATCCACAACGAAGCATGGATTCGGCAGTGCATTCACCGCAGACTTCATGCCTCGGTCCACGATCTCTTCTGCAGCGCGCCGCGACATGCCACTGGGCGGTTTGACAACCGTCCGGCTTTTCATCCCGCCGCCGATAATCAGAATGAAGATCAGAGCAAATCCCGAGACAGCCGCCCATAACGGCACACCGTAGGCAAGCTTGAACAAGCCAAGCACGGCGGCAAGCGCCATTAGAACCCAACGCACATCAATCGTCTTGCGATAGACGGTTTGTCGGTTCAAGCGAATGCCGAGTGGTTCACTGGCGATTTTAGGAGACTCTGAATACTCTTCGGACATTTACGACCAATTGTTCTTTTCATTCCCTCAGGCGCAGGCTGACCACAACAACCCACGGAGCAATTTTCGAATCTTAGCAGAGCCTGCATGACAATCTCGCGACGTGACGCAAGATATTCTCAGCTCTTTTGACCCTGATTTCTCCCGGTTGCGGCCCACACTCGGCGTTAGCCACCGAATTTTCATGGATAATAATGGCGCGGGCCCAAGAAGTGCCGATTGGCGCTGCTTGTGATCAGATATATAAACAAAATCTGGAGGAAATGCATAGCCAGCAAAACTCCTCAGCAGTGTTGCAGCCTTCGGGCGGCGATGCACCTTGGTTCATGGACCTTGCACAGATCCGACCTCAACGAAGGGACAGGTAATCTCAACACACGCACCTCCTGATTGGCGTTGGTGATCTCACAATGACAGCCCTTCAAAGCACGGGGATAACTTTTCGCGGTGGTTGGTCGTTTCAAACCCACCGCATGGCGTCAGCTTCGCCTGGCGACCAAAGCCCTGTCGAAAGCAGAGTGCGACCGACTGCTCTTTCGATCTGCGCTCTGGAGTTTCGCAGCGCGGTATGATTTTGCGGCTCGGTGCGTTCACGAACGCAGAAAATACGCAACTAACGCAAACCAACGACTAGTTGCGCGCATGTGTTTGCCGCTGTTACAAGGCGTCAGTTTTTCTGGAGAACTCGCATGGCTCAGCTGCGTTTCAATCGCGATTTTGACCCACGTTATGGCAGCGCGGTTACGGTCGCACCCAAGATTCAGCGGATCACCTGCCAAAATCCAAGTCCCCTCACCTTTCATGGCACCAATACATTTCTGATTGGGGAGGAGGAGGTCGCCGTTCTCGACCCGGGGCCGGAGGATAACCGACATCTGGCTACCATTATGGACGCCATCGGCGATCGCAAGGTCAGTGCGATCCTGATCAGCCACACCCATATTGATCATTCACCGTTATCCCGCAGGCTACAGGCGGAAACACAGGCACCGATCTATGGCTGTGCCCCTCATTCCCGCGCCGAGGCTTTCCGCGATATGCCGGAAAATCCGATGGAAGCCAGCGCTGATCATGCGTATGAACCGGATCAGGAGCTGTTGGATAGCGATCAGTTGGAGATTGACGGGCTCTTGATCGAGGTGGTTGCCACGCCGGGCCACACAATCAACCATCTCAGCTTTGCGCTCCCTGAGCAAGGCCTGCTGTTTCCTGCAGATCACGTGATGGCATGGTCGACCAGTGTGGTAGCTCCGCCCGACGGATCCATGGGGCACTACATGGCTTCCATTGATCGGCTGCTGGAACGGGCCGAGGGGCATTACTTTCCGGCGCATGGGGGAGAACTGCGCGATGCCCACAGGTATCTGGAAGGTCTGAAAGCCCATCGTCAAAGCCGGGAAACGGCTGTGATCGGGCGACTGCGTGCCGGCGATACCCACATCCCGCAGATGGTGGCAAACATTTACGCAGATGTGGACAAAAAGCTGCACGGCGCGGCTGCACTGAACGTGCTGGCGCACCTGGAAGACCTGAGTTCGCGCGGTGTTGTGGCCACAAGCGGGCCGGTGTCTCTTGAGGCGAGCTACCGTCTGACTGCGTAAATTCTCAAGGCCATTTGACGCTTCGGGCACCTGCCCTTGTCGGAAAGGGCTTGGAAAACCGAGCGCCAGCTTTTAGCGTTGCGTCTCCTTGAGACCTAACGCGATGATATCCATGACAATTGATTTCGACCAGATCATAGACCGACGCAATACCAATTCCCTGAAATGGGACTCGATGGAAGCCCGCTATGGCGTCTCACCGGACACCGGCATCCCTATGTGGGTTGCAGATATGGACTTCCGTCCCCCCGAAGCCGTCAACGACATGCTGCTTGCCAATGCCAAGCATGGCATCAACGGGTATTTTGGTGACGACACCGATTACAAGGCATCCATCGTTTCGTGGATGGAACGCCGTCATGACTTTAAGGTGGAGCCAAGCTGGATCACCACCGTTCCCGGCGTGGTTCCAGGCTATTCCCTTGCCATACAAGCGTTTTCTGAACCAGGGGATGGCGTTTTGGTATTCTCGCCGGTGTACCATGCCTTTGGCCGAGCGATTGCTGCCAACAACAGGCGACTGATCGAGAGCGAACTGGTCCAGCGTGATGGCGTCTATCAGATTGACTTTGACGGCCTCGCCGATCTGGTTGATGAGCGTACCAAGGTCATGCTTTTGTGTTCACCGCACAACCCAGGCGGGCGCGTGTGGACCGCGGACGAACTTCGCCGCCTCTGCACCTTTTGCGTGGAGCGCGGCATTCTGATTGTCTCGGATGAAGTGCACCATGATCTGGTGTTCGATGGTCACCGTCATGTTGCAACGGCCACACTTTCTGAAGAAATCGCCGCCAACACAATTACCTTTGCTGCCGCCTCCAAGACCTTCAACCTCGCCGGATTCATGACCGCAGCTGCAATCATTTCCAATGCAGACATCCGCCGGCGTTACGTGGCGCAGGTTTCCGCGTGCGGGCTGGGCCCCAACCGGCTCGGCATATTGGCCACCACGGCGGCTTACAACCATGGCGAGGTTTGGCTTGAAGCGCTGTTGGCGTATCTGAAGCACAATGAGGCACTGTTAGCCGAGGGACTGGAAGCCGCGCTGCCCGGTGCACGTGTCATGCGCATGCCAAGCACCTATCTGTCATGGGTTGATATGTCCGAGGTGGACCTCCCTTTCAAGACACTGGTGGAGCGCATGGAAAAAAACGCAGGCATTGCCACGAACCATGGCGCTGCATTCGGAAAGGGCGGCGAACTGTTCCTGCGGTTCAATCTGGCCTGTCCAAAGTCAGTTGTCGAAAATGCAATCGCCCGTCTTGAACAAGAGTTTGCTGACCTGCGCAGCCAACAGACGAGCTTTTCCTGACAAGGGTGCAGATGCAGCGACACAAGCGAAAAGGCCGCAAATCCGCGGCCTTTTTTCAGTTCAAACTAGGCTTGAGGTCTGGCACGGGGAACAACTCGGAAGTCGGCGCGTCATTAAGCAAATTCTTGTCGCCCTGCCATTCTGGAAGTGGATTGCTATCGGAAATCGGCCCTTCCACTTCGAAACTGGGCGTTGTGACACCATAGGTTTCCAGCAAGACACTATCCAATTGCTCGAAAAAATCCCTGATATGACGTGCATTGGCGCCAAGATCCTGGCTTCCGACCCGTGAAGCGGATCTCACATCCATCAAAGCCCCGACACGATCCGGCTGAATGCGAACCGCCAGATCATCCTTGAACGCCAAAACGGGGGTCGTGACCTCGGCCAAGAGGTAGGACGGTTCATCTGCCAGATCGGGCGGCTGGCTCGTCACGAGCTCCCAGCCCAGTCTCTGCACCGCCAAAAGGGAGGCCTGATGAAGCTCATGGGGCGCGATGCGAAAGCGACGCGGCACAATGTCAGGATACCCTGCCTTTTGCAGGTCCTGGTGCTCAGGTGAGAACCGCTCCGACGCTGTCGCCCCGACAGTCAGCGCTGGTGGCGTGACCATGTCAGTGGAAATGTCGTTGATGGGAGGGTGTTGCTGCGAGCCGATGACAACCAAGCTCAGAGGTATAAGGGCAATCGCAGCGTAGATCATTCCCATGAAGGCATTTGAAAATCCCTTACCGCCCTCACGCCACAGATCAACAATCGCGTAACCGGCCAAAAGAATGGCCAGCAATGCAACTGCACTGCCAACAGCCATGGCAACGACCAACGTGTTGGCAGTAATCAAATCCATCCGGTGCGCCAGAACTGCCACCACCAGGGTGGGTATGGATACAGCACCCAACTGACGACTTCGCCATGCTGATTTCGAATGTCGCAGTGGCAGGCGGCTGACGATCACCAACTCTGTCTCCCGTTTTCCGGCAAGAGCCAGCCCATCCGGCTCTTGCCCTGAAAATCGATACTACACCGTCGGGAGTTCGTACTGTCTGAACTGATCCCGCAGTGCAGTCTTCTTGATCTTACCCGTAGCAGTATGCGGCAGTTCATCTACAAAGACGATGTCGTCCGGCATCCACCATTTGGCGATCTTACCTTCCATAAATGAAAAAATGCTGTCTTTGGCGATTTCTTCTCCCTGTTTGGGGACAATCACCAGTAGAGGCCGCTCATCCCACTTGGGATGGTGCACACCAATCACAGCCGCTTCAGCTACTTGAGGGTGACCAACTGCCAGATTCTCAAGATCAATCGAGGAGATCCACTCCCCTCCAGATTTGATCACGTCCTTGGAGCGATCCGTGATTTGCATATAGCCATGGGGATCAATGTGAGCGACATCGCCCGTATCGAAGTATCCATCCTCGTCCAACGGGTTACCGCCATCGCCCTTGAAATACGATTTGGAAATGGAAGGCCCACGAACCATCAACTTGCCGAAGGTCTTGCCGTCCCATGGCAGGGTCTTGCCCTCATCGTCGGTTACCTTCATTTCCACGCCGAACGGGGCATGGCCCTGCTTTTCCTGAAGATCCAGCCGGGCGTCGCCTTCAAGATGTGTCAGTTCGGGCTTGATGGAACAGATGGTTCCAAGTGGGCTCAGCTCCGTCATGCCCCACGCATGCATGACATGCACATCATACTTCTTTTCGAAAGCTTCCATGATGGACCGTGGACATGCTGCCCCGCCAATCACGACACGCTCCAGATAAGGTAGTTCCTTGCCGGTTTGCTCCAGATACTGAAGCAGCATCAACCAGACAGTAGGCACAGCCGCAGTGAATGTGACCTTCTCGCCGTCCAGCAGTTCCCAAATCGCTTCCCCGTCCATGCGTGAACCTGGCATGACCATGCCGGCGCCGGTCAGGGCAGCAATAAAGGGGAGCGCCCAGCCGTTTGCATGGAACATTGGAACGACAGGCATGATCTTGTCCCGACTTCCGATGCCCATCATGTCAGGCACACTGGCTACCATGGCATGCAAGACATTGGAGCGATGCGAGTAAAGGACACCTTTCGGATTGCCGGTTGTGCCTGACGTGTAACAAAGGCCCGCAGCTGTGTTTTCATCAAACTCTTGCCACTTGAAGTCGCTGTCCGCTTCACCGAGATATGTTTCATAAGCGACAGCAGGCAGATCCGTTTCCGGCAGGTGTGCGTCATCGGTCAGAACAATGACCTTCTCGACAGTCTCCAGTTTAGGCCAGATGGCTTCGACTATCGGCACAAAGGTGAGGTCTACAAAAATCATGCGGTCTTCAGCATGATTGATGATCCAAGCAATCTGGTCAGGAAAGAGCCGCGGGTTCACCGTGTGATAGACAGCACCAATCCCCATCAAACCATACCAAGCTTCGATATGGCGACTGGTGTTCCAGGCCAGAGTAGCGACGCGATCTCCCAACTTCACGCCGTCCTGTTCCAACCGTTTGGCAAGCTGCAGGGAGCGCAGACGCAGCTGCGCATAGTTTATTCGAGTGATATCTCCCTCAACAGCGCGTGTCACCAGTTCACGGTTTGGATAATTCAGTGCCGCATGATCAAGAAGCTTCGTACAAAGCAGCGGCCAGTCCTGCATCAGACCCAGCATGGTTCCCCCCAATGTGGTAGTCCTACCTTTAGTGGAGGTCGAGTTTGCCAAGCGAACCGGCCACCTGTCTAGTCACCAACACTTACTAATTAGGCGCAGGTTTTGGGGGTTACCACCAGATACTCCACGTGCTCAGGCGGTCTTTGCCAGTGGCTTGAGCCCAAGTACTTCCATGAGACCGGATAGGCCGGACAAAACCACATCAGAGTGCGGTGCCAGAACATCATACCCCATGGTACCAGTGGTTATACCGATACGTAGCATGCCAGCTCGTTCTGCCGCATGAAGATCGTGCAAGCTGTCGCCCACCATCGCCACCTCATGGGGCGCCAAACCACAGTGCTCGGCGAAAGCCAACAACTGGCCGGGCTCCGGCTTACTGCCGAAACCGCTATCGTAACCGCTGATGAACGTGAACAGGTGTTTCACGTTCAGGGCTTCAAGTTGCCTTTGTGCAGACACTTCTGTGCCATTGGTCGCCAAACCAATCGGCAGCCCCTGTTCATGAAGGTGTTCAAGCACGAGGTGCGTGTCATCAAACGGCGCAACAGCGGCAAGCGCCTTTTCACCCAACCACCGGTCGATATCCTTCAGAACCGTCGTGTCACCGACACGTCCCAAGCGTTCCAGCCATGGCCTCGAATAAACCTCAGGCGTGTTCACACGGATAGAGCTATCGGGATGGAACGTTGCCGTCGCATAGTCGAATCCAGCCTCTCGTCCCAACTCGGTCGCGAGCGTCTGGTCGCCTTGCGCCAGTTGCTCAAGAATGTAAACGAAGGCCGGTGCCCAAGTCTTATCAAGATCAATCAGTGTTCCGTCGCGGTCAAAGAGAACGGCTTTAATGGTCACAATGGGCTTCCTTCGTTGAAGCAATTGATGTTTTTGTGTGAGGTTTGCGTGGTGTAGCGGCTAAAGATAACGGAGGCTTGACACTTGTGGATGGCACTACGCAATTTATCGGAGTTTTTTCCCGTCATACACGTGTGTTTGTGATGCAACACAGCGCGTTATTTTGCCACTAGTAAAACTTCTTAAGTCATATCCGAGGGCAAGACGGGCCGGCTTTCATATTTCACAGAACGCTCTAAGGCCTTGTATTTCCTTGCATACTTTAAAATCAGGCAGCAAATGTCGTTTGGTTTCGAATAACTTGGCCAGATATACCGAGCAATAACCACCGCATTAGCACGCGGTGTTTTATTAATACAAATCGGTCCATCATACTCATGCCTGATTTGGGAAGCATTCCTACAGGCTGAGCCCATTAAACGAAATTGTGTAGCCAACCATCACTCTGTTTTTTGGCGTTACACGCGCAGCAAAGTCCCGAAGGGACAGATAGAATGGACAGTCACCAAGCACTCGCTGAGAAGAAGCCTCAAGAAGTCAACCTGGACGCTTATTACAAGCCAGTTGGCATCAACGCCATCAACGCAGCCAGCTGCAGCTGCTGTTGCTCAAAGGAGAAGAAGCCAGATACATCCTACAAGGATCGTAGCTTCGAGTATCCCCTGCCGACAGATTGATCTGAGTGTTCAGGAGGCCGCCCCACAATGCGGGCCAGCCTCCTTTTTCTTGGATCAGGGATAAAGACGCTCTTTTTCCCACGCATCATTCAGCGAGGCACGGCGGAAGACGAAACGATCGTGAAGACGGAACGATCTGTCGTGCCAGAACTCAATTTCCACCGGCTCAATGCGGAAACCGGACCACTGTTCCGGCCGCGGGATGTCGCCAATGGCATATTTTGCCGCGTAGCGCGCCACTTCCTTTTCCAGTGCAAAGCGGCTTTCCAGCGGGCGCGATTGCTTCGACGCCCAAGCGCCAATTCGGCTGCCACGTGGACGGGTCTTGTAGTACGCATCCGCTTCTTCCTCGGACACACGCACGACGTTGCCGCGCACTCGAACCTGACGTCTCAGACTCTTCCAATGGAAGCATAGTGCTGCCTTCGGGTGCTCGAGAAGCTCATGCCCCTTTGCGCTTTCAAAGTTGGTGTAGAAGACAAAGCCTTCGTCATCGATTCCCTTCAACAGGACCATGCGCACGTTCGGCATGCCGTCCTTGTCGACAGTAGCAACCGACATGGCATTGGGGTCGTTGACTTCGCTCTTTTCCGCCTCTTTCAGCCATTCTGCGAACAGCTTGTAGGGGGCGTCTGCTTCGTCAAGGTAACCTTTTGTAAATATGTTTTCGAGATTTTCGTTTACATCGCTCATCGTTGTGGTCTCGCCGTTGTTGTGTCGCAACTATGGGCAGTGTGCAGTGAATACGGATTTAACCTGATTATCGTTGTAGAAAGGGCCAAGGGTCCTATGCAAGTGCCTGAGTCACCTTATAACACAGCGCGCCGTCTTTGCCAGTTCAGCCTGTGCCTGTTGATGCTCGGGGTCGTATCTGGTTGCACACAAATGTCTTTTTCGGTTGGAAACTCTGAATACCAAGAGCCGAAAGACCTGACCGAAAGCCTCGAATCCGATGCAACCACAGATGAAGCCAGCATCGAGGTGAGTGACCGCGATCTGATCAGCCGGACAATCGCCTATGCCCTTCAGGACAAGAGTGGCGGCATCTACGCAAATGGCCCACTGCCGTGGGCGAATCCCGAAAGTGGCAACAGTGGCACCATCACATCCATTTTTCAGATTGATGATGCCGGCATGGACGGGTGTGCAGATTTCATCACCAGCGCCAATACCGTGGGCGGCGTGCGTGCTTATCACGGACGAACCTGCCCTGATGGAACGAACAATCTGGAGATTGTGCGTCTGGCTCCGTTCTCCAGCGGGGGACAAGGCTGATACATTGTGATAGCTCTTGGGCCAAATTTGCAGGACGGCCTTTCATGCGAAAGACTTAACTGCCTTGCGACGTCGGGCCTCTGGAGAAACTAAGCATTGCTTCCTACATCTACTAGTACTCTAATACCCTGCAGCAATCCTCGGGGCGCTTCCAATAGCGCACCCAATAACCCTGTGTTCTAATGGAATAATATGAGAGATCCCTATTCCGTTCTCGGCCTAGACAAAAACGCCAGTGCCGCCGACATCAAAAGCGCATTCCGCAAGCTGGCCAAAAAGTATCATCCGGACCAGAACAAGGATAATCCAAAGGCGCAGGAAAAGTTCTCTGAAATAAACCTGGCCTACGAACTCCTTGGTGATGCGGAAAAACGCGCCCAGTATGACCGAGGCGAGATTGACGCCGAAGGCAAGCAGCGCTTCTACAGCGGCGGCTTTGAAGGCTTCCATGGCTACAACGAGTCCGCAGATCCACGTGCCCGCGGTTTCCGTTTTGAAGAAGCACGCGGCGGTGGTGGCGGCTTTGACGACATCCTGAATGACATCCTTGGCGGTTTTGGTGGCGGACGCCGGCGCAGCGCATGGAGCGGTGGGGCCGGTGCCGGTGACTTTTCCGGTGCATCCCAATCTCAGACCCGGCGCAGCAAACCCGGCGCAGACGCCAGCATCGTAACGCGTGTTTCACTCGAAGAACTGGTAAAAACCGGCAAGACGCGCGTTAAGTTACCCAACAAGAAAACCGTTGAGGTGAAGATTCCGCCCGGCACGCGCGAAGGGGACAAGATCCGTCTCAAGGGTCTCGGCTTTGCCAGTGAACCTGGCGGGCAAGCTGGAGACGCCCTGGTGGAAATTCGCTTCCAGAGCCATCCGCTGTTCACCGTGGACGGCGATGACCTGCGGATGGATCTTCCCATTGCCCTTTATGAAGCAGTCCTTGGCAGCAAAATCAAGGTTCCGACACTGGACGGTGCCGTGAACCTGACCATTCCGGAATATGCGGATGGCGGCAAGGTGATGCGCTTGCGCGAGAAGGGGCTGCCAAAAAAAGAAGGCGGGCGTGGTGACTTGTACATAACGCTGCGCATCAAAATGCCGGAGCGTCAAGATGACGAATTGAACACCTTGATGCGGGCCTGGAAGGAAGTCGCCCCCTACAAGGCGCGCGGGACGGAGTTCGACTAACCGCCTGCCCATCAAGTTCACGGTCCGACAAAAAGCCGGCTCGCTTCGAGCCGGCTTTTTGTATTCAGCCTTTGCCAACGGCTTTCAATGAAGCTGGCGCCGGGCTGTCATCCGGGACAAAGAAATCCTGGAACAGGTCAACCTCCGGATTGACCCGATACTGATCGAAGTCTGTCACACCGGCTTCGGCCAGCAACGTGTCATCAATAAAGAAGTTGCCTGAGCACTCCCTTGAGGGGCGATTGAAGATCTCGTAGGCAGCATCTGCAACAATGGCAGGCTTACGACTTGCCTGCATCATCTGCTCACCCCCGAGCAGATTGTTGACCGCAGCCGTCGCAATGGAGGTGCGCGGCCACAATGCATTGACGGCGATTCCCTTGGGCCGCAACTCACCTGCCAGGCCCAGAACCACCAGGCTCATGCCGTATTTGGCAATTGAGTAGGCCGTATGGTTCTTGAACCACTTTTCCTGCATGTCGAGCGGGGGCGACAACATCAGGATGTGGGGGTTCTGCGCGTTCTTCAAATAGGGAATGGCCAGCTTGGAACATAACAAGGTGCCGCGCGTATTGATCTGATGCATGAGATCGAAGCGCTTCATGTCGATGGCCTCAACTGGCGTCAGATTGATGGCGCTGGCGTTGTTGACCAGAATATCGATCCCACCAAAAGTCTCTGCGGTTTTGGCCATGGCTTGCGCCACGGACTCGTCGTCGCGCACATCAACCACCAGAGGAAGCGCCTTGCCGCCTGCCTTTTCGATAGCCTCCGCAGCGGTATAAATAGTGCCTTCCAATCTGGGATGCGGGTCGGCCGTCTTGGCGGCTATTGCGACATTCGCCCCATCTCTTGCGGCGCGCAAACCAATTTCAAGCCCAATGCCGCGTGAAGCGCCCGTGATAAATAGTGTCTTCCCTGCAAGGGACATGATCTGCCCTCCCCTTTTTGTTTCGGCTATTGCGTCTTGTGCCTTGGGTCGTCAGCCGGTTTTCTGCATGAAGGCGATAAAGGCCTGCTTGGCCTCGTCGGAACGGAGACGTTCACCAAACAGATGGATTTCTTCTGCGATGCGCTCTTCCAGCGGGCCGCGATCTCCCCGCAACAGGGTCCGGGAGAGGTGTAGCGCTTCAGATGGCATACGGGCGATGCGTGTTGCCAAATCCAGCGCCTCCTCTTCCAACTCTTCTGGAGCGACAACCTTGTTGACCAGCCCGGCTTCCCTTGCACGTTCAGCTGAGAATGTCTCACCCAGGCACAGCAATTCAAAAGCCCGTGCCCGCCCCATCATCATGGGTGCCAACATGCTGGAGCCCGCCTCCGGTACCAGCCCAAGATTGACGAAGGGCGTTTGAAATGTTGCCTGAGTGGAGGCTACCACCATGTCGCAATGCATGAGCATGGTCGCACCAACCCCGACCGAGAGGCCATCCACACCGGCGATGGTCGGCTTGGGGAGGTTGGGAAGCACCTTCAAAAACTCGGCCACCCAACCGCCAACCTCTCCGCCCATGGCGAACTTCATGAAGTCGCCAATGTCATTG
The DNA here is from genome assembly GCF_000422785.1 of Pseudovibrio exalbescens DSM 16456. GTDB lineage: Bacteria > Pseudomonadota > Alphaproteobacteria > Rhizobiales > Stappiaceae > Pseudovibrio > Pseudovibrio exalbescens. Next base: position 317,982 of record NZ_KE383918.1, on the reverse strand, counting down.
CCTGCGGAGAACGTGCCCGGTACACCCAGTAACAGGTTACACCCAATTGCCTCATCATCCCGGCTCAGAGCCTCGGTAATGTCCTTGTACATTTCCGTGGTGATGGCGTTTTTCTTGTCTGGGCGGTTCAGCCGAATAACCTGAACCGCCCCTTCCATCTTGACTTCAATCATGAAAGCCCCTCCCGGCTCAGGCAAACTCGGCAATGTCGACGGACAAGATGCCCTGACTGGACTCGGTTACTGTTTCTTTCAAGCCCGCCGTTTCACCAAGCTCGGTTTCGGCGAAGGCACGCGCCACCTGGACCCGGCGTTTGCGGGTCAGTTCATCTTCTGCCTTGGAAGCAAGCGCCCCCTTGGCAAGCAAGGCACCGCCAAGCGTCAGGCCGGCAAGTTTCATGTAAGGAGTTGCCCCGGCCTGAGCTTCGGCAATCTGACCATTGCCCTGAGCCTCCAACAACCAAAGAGTTGCTTCCTCGAGATCGTTTACTGCCGCGCGCAATTTGCGGCCAGCGCTCCCCATCTCCGGCATGTTTTCAGCAGCAACCTGGTCCGCGATCTCACGCAGCTCAGCAATAAACGCTTTGACATGATCGCCACCTGACAACGGCAGCTTGCGCATGACCAGATCAAGAGCCTGAATGCCGTTGGTGCCCTCATAAATTGGCGCGATACGGGCATCACGCAGGTGCTGAGCAGCGCCCGTTTCTTCGACAAAGCCCATACCGCCATGCACCTGAATGCCGATCGACGCCACATCCACGCCAATGTCAGTCGAGTATCCCTTGGCAATTGGGGTCAGCAGTCCAGCCCGCTCCGTCCAGAACTTGCGACCGGCTTCATCAGGTGCCGCCTTGGACATGTCCAAGGCATGAGCACAGGCATAGCAAATCGCGCGGGCTACCTGCGCCTTGGATTTCATGGAAAGCAGCATCCGCTTCACATCCGGGTGGGCAGCAATCGCGCTCATGCCCTCGTCCTGCGCACCGGGCGCTTTTCCTTGCTTGCGTTCCAAGGCATAAGCCAACGCCTGCTGGAAGGCCAACTCGGCAATGCCGACACCTTGAACACCAACGGCCAGCCGAGCATTGTTCATCATGGTGAACATGCAGGCCAGACCTCGGTTTTCCTCGCCCACTAGATAGCCGATTGCGCCACCTTCATCGCCATACACCATGGTACAGGTCGGCGACCCATGGATGCCCAGCTTGTGCTCGACCCCAGCAACGCGCACGTCGTTCTGAGCTCCGATGGAGCCATCGGCATTCACCATATATTTCGGCACAACGAACAGTGAAATGCCGCGAGTGCCCGCAGGTGCATCGGGCAGGCGCGCCAACACGAGATGAACGATGTTGTCGGTCATGTCGTGATCGCCGTAGGTGATGTAAATCTTCTGACCAAAAATCTTGTAGGTGCCATCGGGCTGCGGTTCGGCCCGTGTGCGCAAAGCACTGAGATCAGAACCGGCCTGCGGCTCGGTCAGGTTCATGGTGCCCGTCCATTCTCCGGAGACCAGCTTGGGCAGGAACGTCGACTGAAGATACTCGGATCCGTGTTTTTCAAGCGCTTCCACGGCACCGATGGTCAATGTCGGACCTAGGGTGAAAGCCATATTGCCGGAATTCCACATTTCCATCACGGCCACATGCAACATGTTCGGCAAGCCCTGACCGCCAAACTCTGGTGACCCGGTAAGAGAATTCCAACCACCCTGATACCAGTTGGTGTAGCATTCCTTCCAGCCTGGCGTTGTCTTAACCGCACCATCAACCAGCTGAGCAGGTTGCAAGTCTCCCTTTCGGTTCAACGGAGCAATCTCTTCCTCTGCAAACTTGGCCGCTTCAGAAAGGATTGCGTCAACAAGATCCTCCGAGAGTTCTTCATTCCCCGGCAACCCCTGCAGTTGCTTCAAACCTGCGACTTCCTTCAGTGTGAAGGCAATTTCATTGATCGGCGCACGATACATTTTGTCATCCTCCCGAACAGCGGCTTGACGAAAAGCGATTTGCCCCCCAAAACGCCGCAGATAAATCGTGTTGCACCGGACATTAGTACGCCTGACCTATGCGTCAAGCTTAACGCTACGGCAGAAACACTCCTACATTGGTCGAACTACGGACACCCCCATGGAACGCTGGCAGCTAGCAGCCCAAGATACGGACTTCAAAAAAGACGAGAGATTTGCTCGGGTTTGTCGGGCAATCGAGGCCGGTGAGCTGGTCGCAGTTCCAACAGAAACCGTTTACGGACTGGCAGCAGATGCGACTAATGGGCAGGCCTGTGCCCGCATCTATGAGGCGAAAGGAAGGCCACAGTTCAACCCTCTCATATCGCATGTGGAGTCACTTGAGGCTGCCAGACGCCACGGCATCTTCACAGCGGATGCAGAACGACTTGCCGACGCCTTTTGGCCCGGACCGTTGACACTTGTATTACCAAGAGCCGGGAGCTCAACCGTCAGCCAACTCGCGACGGCCGGACTTGAGACCATTGCCATTCGTGTTCCCAACGCTCCCTTCATGCAAGCACTAGCGGAAGCCACCGGCAAACCATTGGCCGCCCCAAGCGCAAATCTGTCTGGTCGCATCAGCGGCACCACAGCTGATGATGTCGCTCATGACCTGGAACCGCATCTCGCCTTTCTCATTGATACCGGCCCAACTTCGGTAGGTGTTGAATCCACCATCATTTCTCTGGTGGGTGACCAGCCGACATTGCTTCGGCCCGGCGGCATCGCCCGCGAAGAGATTGAAGCCGTTCTAAACACCCGATTGGTGAGCGCGGGTACCAATGACAGCGCCCCTGCCGCTCCCGGCATGATGAGCTCTCATTACGCCCCTTGCAGCTCCGTGCGCCTTAATGTGACCGAGGTCCATCAAGGCGAGGCCCTGATTACACTAGGCACAGCCCTACCCGCAGGGGCCGAGAAAGCCAGCCAACGCTTCAATCTCAGCGCGGAAGGAAACCTGCGCGAAGCTGCAAGCAACTTGTTCATTGCCTTGAGGCAAGCGGACAAAGCTACTCAAGTCGGAATTGCCGTTGCTCCAATACCTGCAACAGGCCTTGGCGAAGCCATCAATGACAGGCTCCTGCGCGCTGCGGCACCGCGCTGACCTAACAACCGGACGACCTTGTTGATCGAGGAGCTGGCATACCTGCGTTGATGAGGTGTGAAGAAAATCGATTTTTTATGGCAATTGCGCAACACATATCAGCAAATTACGTAGATTTACTTCAATATCATCCAATTATCATGCAGTGACCCCAACGTAAGGTTTTCAAGTAAAGCCTCTCAGTCTACTATTCTATACTATGATGTAAGCGATGCTGCGGACCTCCCCCACGAGCGCGACGATGCGCTCGCACCTTCACCGGGGCGGCGTGCGTATTACGCGCCCCGGCACTTTCTTGGGCTGAAAAATCGATTTTCCATCAGCTAGCTATCGGCAATTGGTATAGCGCGCCGCTGTGCGGGCGGTTTGAGAGTTGACATCCAGATGGCGCTCGTGTGCTTCTAGGAACAATACTTAGCGCTCTTGCTGGACCGAACTGTTGTCTACACTTTATCTACATCACCCGAGCTTTCTCGAACACTTGACGCCGTTGGGGCACCCCGAGCGACCTGACCGTCTCCGGGCCATTGATCGTATTCTCGAAAATGAACGCTTCCATACCCTTGAGCGCGATCGTGCTGCCGTGGGGCGTTTCGTGGATGCCGCGCGAGTACACCCACCTGCCTATATCAACCAACTCCACCGCATGCGCCCAGATGAAGGATTGGTGCATGTGGACCATGATACGACCATGTCGCCGGGAACGTGGGACGCAGCCATGCGCGGCGTTGGCGCGTCATGCCAAGCTGTTGATGAAGTCATGTCCGGTCGTGTCGTGAATGCATTTTGCGCATTGCGCCCACCGGGGCACCATGCAGAGCGCCAGCGTGCAATGGGTTTTTGCTACTTCAACAACGCTGCCGTTGCGGCCCGCCACGCTCAGGAAGTGCATGGCGCGGACCGGGTGGCAATCATGGATTTCGACGTGCATCACGGAAACGGCACCCAAGAGATCTTCTGGGACGACCCGACCGTTATGTATACATCCACGCACCAAATGCCCCTGTACCCGGGGACAGGACACAAGAACGAACGCGGCGAACACGACACGATAGTCAATGCACCACTTGTGGAAGGTATGGGCGGGGATGAGTTCCGCGATGCCATGAACTCGGTCATTCTGCCCCGGATCCGATCCTTTGATCCCGACCTTATTGTCATTTCCGCCGGTTTTGATGCGCACCACCGCGATCCTTTGGGCGGGCTACGTCTCAAGGAAGTGGATTTCGCGTGGGCAACTCAAGCCCTGATGGAGATTGCGGACAAACGATGTAACCGACGCGTTGTGTCTCTGCTCGAAGGTGGATACGATCTTGAGGGTCTTGCGCGGTCCGTGGCCGCGCATGTAATGACACTCATGAACCAATAGGTGATCACGCGATCATCGGTTCCGAATAGCAAACCATGCGAAGCGGGAAGAAACCACGTGACGACAGGCGAAACCGAGCAGGCCACAATCGAGTCATTGTCCTTTGAATCTGCCCTTGCCCAACTAGAGACCATTGTGCGCGACCTAGAACAGGGCAATGTGCCATTGGAAAAAAGCATTGAGCTTTACTCGCGCGGCGAAGCCTTGCGCAAACATTGCGACAGTCTTTTGAAGGCCGCTGAAGCAAAGGTAGAAAAGATCCAGCTGGATACCACCGGCAACCCAACCGGCGTGGAACCTTTGGGCGACTAATCAGTTTCCTATTCTGAAATCTGGAACCCGCTTCGGCGGGTTTTTTGATTCCACATACCCTTAACGTCACTTCCTGCTGAGAATCGATTCTCTACAAGAATTTCCACCGGCCATTCTCCAAGAAGATCCATACTCCAAAAATAATCAGGCAAGTTTAGTTGCTTGGAACTACGAGGAGTTTTCTGCTCTTTCAGATATAACTTACTACGATTCAACCATATTGGTTTTTATTCATAATTTAATCATGGAAAGGCCCTATTATTTTCAACTATAGTGAGAATGTCGGGCGCTGGTTGAATATGGCGGGAAATTGAGAACACGACCGAGCCAGCATCGGGACAAAAAAAGAGGGCCGCGTTTTCACACGGCCCTAAGTCGATCACTGTGCACGTGGCCCCATCGACCACGGCACCTTGGATAAGCGGTTTTACGACAGAATGCATCACCCCCTGGGGTGAGGATTGAGCAATTTCCGATAGATCTCCATAATTTTTACGTAGTTTGCCGAGATTGACGGCATTTTCGCCAAGTCGTGGCTAATCCAGTCTTCGCTCCCTATCTATGAATTGCGCGCCCTCAACGTCTGTTGTAAGCGTGAGGGTCAAAGACGGGCGTCAAATAAGACTCAAACTGGTGACAAGAATGAAATTCCCTCTGCTCGATAGCATTTCCAGCCCCGCAGACCTCAAAGATATACCTGAAGAAAAACTGAAGGATCTTGCGGAGGAATTGCGTGCGGAGTTGATCGACGCGGTCTCGGTAACCGGAGGGCACCTGGGTGCCGGGTTAGGGGTAGTAGAGCTGACGCTTGCGCTTCATTATGTTTTTGACACCCCCCGGGATCGTTTGATTTGGGATGTGGGCCACCAGTGCTATCCACACAAAATCCTGACCGGGCGGCGGGATCGAATTCGCACACTGCGGCAAGCTGGTGGTCTGTCGGGTTTCACAAAGCGATCGGAAAGCCCCTACGACCCATTCGGTGCAGGCCATTCGTCCACCTCCATTTCGGCGGGCCTTGGCATGGCGGTTGCGCGAGACCTTTCAGAAGAAACCAACAATGTCATCGCAGTTATTGGCGATGGGGCCATGTCGGCCGGCATGGCCTATGAGGCCATGAACAACGCGGGTGCTCTGAAAAGCCGGTTAATCGTTATCTTGAACGACAACGACATGTCGATCGCACCGCCCACGGGTGCCTTGTCAGCCTCTCTGGCCCGACTGGTTTCGGGTAAAACCTACAAGTCCTTCCGCGACGCTGCCAAAAGCGTGGCCAAGGCCCTGCCCAAAACCTTGCAAGAAAAAGCAGCTCGAGCCGAAGAATATGCTCGGGGGTTCTGGACGGGTGGCACTCTGTTTGAAGAACTGGGCTTTTACTATGTAGGGCCCGTGGATGGGCACAATCTGGATCACCTTCTGCCTATTCTGAAGAACGTGCGCGATGCGCAGGAAGGGCCGATCCTTATTCACGCCGTCACCCAAAAGGGCAAGGGCTACCTGCCAGCCGAAACGGCCAGCAACAAGTACCATGCTGTGGCGAAATTCGACGTGGTAACCGGTAAACAATCCAAGCCCAAGGCCAATGCGCCGAGCTACACCAAGGTGTTTGCCGAAAGCCTGATACAGGAAGCAGCTGACGACGAAAAAATCGTCGGCATTACCGCAGCCATGCCGGACGGCACAGGTATGGACCTGTTTGGCGAAGCCTATCCCAAGCGCACCTTCGATGTGGGTATTGCCGAACAGCATGCTGTTACCTTTGCAGCCGGCTTGGCGACAGAGGGATACAAGCCGTTTTGTGCGATCTATTCCACGTTCCTGCAGCGCGCCTATGACCAAGTCGTCCATGATGTTGCGATCCAAAAGTTGCCCGTTCGCTTCCCGATTGATCGCGCGGGTCTGGTTGGCGCAGATGGCGCTACCCACGCGGGATCCTTTGACACGGCCTATCTGAGCTGCCTGCCCGGCTTCGTTGTGATGGCCGCCAGCAACGAGGCAGAACTCAAGCATATGGTGGCCACGGCTGCGGCCTATGACGAGGGACCGATTTCATTCCGCTACCCACGCGGCGAAGGCATTGGCATGGAAATGCCAGAGCGGGGCGAACTTCTTGAGATCGGGCGCGGGCGCATTGTCAAGGAAGGCAACCGTATTGCTCTTTTGTCCTTCGGTGCGCGGTTGAGCGAATGCCTGGAAGCAGCCGAGAGCCTCGACACCGCTGGGCTGAGCACAACGGTAGCAGATGCGCGATTTGCAAAACCGCTGGACCAGGACTTGCTGCGCCAGTTGGCCATGAATCACGATGTGCTCGTTACCGTTGAAGAAGGATCAGTCGGCGGTTTCGGCAGTCACGTCATGCACACGCTGGCGAATACCGGGCTATTGGATCACGGTTTGAAGGTGCGTTGCATGACCCTACCCGACAGCTATCAAGATCATAACAAACCAGAGGTCATGTATTCTGATGCGGGGCTGACTGCGACCGGCATCATGCACCGGGTTTTCGAAGCTTTGGGCAAAGCTGAAGAATTCTCGGCACAACTCGCCTGACGAACTCGATATCAAGAGGTGGGGTATTGCCTCTTGATAAGGTTCGTGTCTCCTAGAATGAATTTTCTGATCACTGCGTCACGCTGATCCCCCATCCATACCGGAAGAGGGTTTTTTATGGCTCAATTGCTGGTTCCCATCGGCGCCCTGCTCATTTCAGTGGTGCTCATTCTGGCTGGGCATGGCCTCAGCTCCACGGTCATTCCGCTACGCGCCGAACTGGCGTCCTTCAGCGGCTTTGCAATCGGTCTGATTTCATCGTCGTTCTATATCGGCTATGTAATTGCCTGCTTCTTCTCACATCACTTCATCACCCGCGCTGGTCACATTCGAGCTTTTACGGCACTCGTGTCGATCATGTCGGCGGCAGCATTGATGCACCCACTCATCGTCGATCCGGTATCGTGGTTCATTTTTCGCTGCCTGACCGGTTTCTGCTTCGCCGGCATGAACCTTGTGGTGGAGAGCTGGCTCAATGAGCGCTCCAGTAACGAGAACCGCGGCGCCGTCATGTCGATCTACGTTGTGTTGACGTTCCTTGCGGTCATCGTCGGTCAGCTGAGCTTGATCACCTTTGATATTTCCAGCTTTGCCCCGTTTGCGATTGCCTCGGTACTGGTCAGCATGGCGGTGGTTCCGGTGGCCATGACCAATGCCACGCAGCCGGCACCGTTGGCGATGGTGAGCTTCAACCCCATCAAGCTCTACAACACCTCGGCAATCGCATTGATCGGTTGTTTGCTGATTGGTCTGGCAAATTCGTCTCTATGGACGCTGGTGCCGTTGTATGGTGCGCAAACGTCATTCACAACGAGCCAGATTGCCTATATCGCCGCCGCGATCGTTTTGGGCGGAGCCATTGCACAGTGGCCTATTGGACGCTTGTCCGACCGCATGGATCGGCGTTATGTCATGCTGGGCCTGACGGCATCATCCGCGTTGATAGCAGGACTGTTGTTTGCGCTTGAAGCACCGGCGTTTTACACCGCGCTTGCCGTGTTCGTGCTGTTGGGCATGACGACCCAGCCGATATACGCCGTGATTGCAGCCCATGCTTTCGACCACTCGAATGCTGATGAGTATGTTCAAACCTCCTCAGGCATTTTGATGGCGTTCGGCAGCGGCTCTATTGTTGGCCCTATTGCAGCTTCGTGGTTCATGGGAACAGCAGGCCCAGCGGGACTGTTCATGTGGGTGGCAATCGTTGAGGCTGGCCTTGCAGCGTATGTCGTCAGCCGTCTGATTATTCGTCCTGCTGTGGAAGACGAAGAAAAGACCGACTTCGAACTCACCTCTACAGCCAATGTGGGTGCCACCATGACCCCCGAACCGTTGGATCCGGAGGCACCAAACGTGATTGCGCCGGAAGAATTCCCTGCCTACGAGGGTGAGGATGCATTGGCGGCGGACGAAGCCATGGATCTGGATACGGACGGCGAAGAGGAACCTGAATACTTTGTTCAGGACTTCCACAATCCGGAAGAGCAGGATTATCAGGTTGTAGACCAGAATGAGGATAGACAGACCTAGCGGGAATTGCTTACATCCGATTCATGAGAGTTACTTCGACATTCCTGCAGTGTTTGCGCCTTGAGAGCCGCCCGGTTGCCATTTTGGCCGGCTTAGCGCTCACAGCGCGAATCCTGCTGTTGTCGCTGGGCATTCTTACGGTTTCCGATAGTGCTGTAGCAGGACTTGGCCATCTGTGCGCACCCTCCGGCTACAGCACCAAAGCACCTGTTTCTGATGATGAGACTGCAGCTCACCTGTGCCACTGCGGAATCTTGTGCGCCCAGAACGCAGTCTCGAAACTAACCGCCACGCCTCCATCAGTTCCATCGCTCGGCGCAAACGAGATGTCCGTGACAGGCATCCTGCGTCCGGCACCCCTTGTTGCAACAGCCCATGCGAACAGCGAAGGCCCCAACATAAGAGCACCACCCTACTCGATTGAGCTTTGACGTATTCAAATCATCAATCGACAAAAGGACGTGCCATGTTGACCTTCAAGACTGTTTTCACAGCCATTGCGCTTTCCACCCTGCCGCTTTCAATGGCAGCTGCCGATCCGATTCAACTCGGCGATCTTACCCTTGAAAAGGCTTGGACCCGCGCCACACCACCCCGGGCCCGTGCAGGAGGCGGTTTTCTGACGATTACCAATACAGGCAATCAGGACGCCCGGTTGATTGCGGGCCAATCTGATGTTGCCGAGCGAACAGAAATCCACGAGATGGCTGTGACGGATGGCATCATGAAAATGCGCGAGCTCACGGATGGCCTGACCATTCCCGCGGGCGAAACAGTGGAACTGAAACCCGGTGGCTACCATGTCATGTTCATGGGGCTGAAGGATCCGTTCGTGGCAGGTGAAAGCGTTCGCGTTACGCTGACATTCGAGCCGGGCGGTCCGGTTGATGTCACCATGCCAGTCCATGAAATGGGCGCCAAATCGACGATGAGTCACAGCAAGCATTAAGGAGCGCCAAACATGACCACCGCTCGTATGATCCGATATGCCGCATGGGCAGCCGTTGTGTTGCTGGTGATTGCGGTGGCTGCCGTTTCCTACACCTCGTGGCGCTCACAAGAGGGAATTCCGCTGGCACCTGTTGCATCGATTGGCGGCCCCTTCACGCTTGTGAACGGCAAGGGAGAGACAGTGACCCGGGAGGACTTGAAGGGCAAACCAACGCTGATGTTCTTTGGGTTCACCTATTGTCCGGATGTATGCCCCACTACCCTGTTCGAGATGCAGGGATGGATAGAGGCTCTTGGAGATGATGCTGACAAACTGAACTATGCGTTCGTCAGCGTCGATCCTGAGCGCGACACACCGGATGTCATGTCAGACTACGTGGCCGCATTCGATGATCGCATCACGCCACTGACAGGCACACCGGAGCAAATTCAGGACGTCATCAAGGCCTACCGTGTCTATGCCCGTCGTGTAGAATTGGATGACGGTGACTACACCATGGATCATACGGCCGGTGTTTACATGATGACTGCAGATCACCAGTTCGTGGGCACCATCAGCTATGGAGAAACCCACGACGCAGCGCTGCAAAAGATTCGCGATCTCATCAGCGCAAATGCGGCTTAGAAAGCCGGCTTGCCTTTGGAACCCACCCTCGCAAGCCTTTGTTGAAGCAGAACCAACGGGATGCTCTCCCGTTGGTTTCCTTTGCCTTGTCTCATGATTCACAGAAATTGAAAGTCTGGCAGCAGGGTTGCCCTAGCCTTTCCCTGAAGTTGCAGTAGGAAAAACAGGCATTGATGTGTAAATTGCACTGAACCAAATTCAACCAAAGGTATGTCCCAGTTATGCGCCTAGACCAATATCTGGTGGAGCGAGGCCAATTTGACTCCCGGGCACGGGCCCGCGATGCCGTTTTGCGCGGCACTGTGGAAGTTGACGGGATTCCAGCCAAAAAGCCCTCTCAGAATGTGGCGGAGGGGTGCCTTGTAGTCATCAATGATCCCGCACAGACATACGTCTCCCGCGCAGCACTCAAGTTGAAAGAGGCTCTCAAGATCTTCGAGTTGTCTCCAAAAGGACAGGTCTGTCTTGATCTCGGTGCGTCGACCGGTGGTTTCACTCAGGTACTGCTTGAACACGGCGCCGAGCGAGTGCACGCCATTGATGTGGGCCATGACCAGTTGCACCCAAAGATCGCCGCGGATCCGCGTGTCAATCGCCGAGATGGCGTCAATGCCCGCACGCTGACCCTCGCCGATCTGGAGGACTTGAGCCCCACCTTTATTGTCAGTGACATCAGTTTCATCTCACTTCAGTTGGCATTGCCGCCCGCGCTCCATCTGGCACGTTCCGGTGCAGTGGGCGTTTTTCTGGTGAAGCCGCAATTCGAAGCTGGCCGTGATCGCATCGGAAAGGGAGGTATTGTTAGCCACGATGTTGGACTTGCAGTTGCCGAGGAATTGCGGCAGTGGTTCGCCCAGCAAGAAAGTTGGCGGGTGCTGGGTATGATACCATCCCCCATTCTGGGCGGAGATGGCAACCGAGAGTACTTGCTTGCTGCCCGGAAAGACGGTTAAACGCCGTCATCAGGTTTCATTCCCGGTACCTGTCGCGTCACTCTCAAGAAAGCAAGCTTCATGACTACCTCGTCTGTCGAACGTTTCCACATAGATCGCCTGGCTCACAAAGGAGACGGCGTGGCAGAAACCGGGGCTGGTTCTGTTTTCATTGCAGGCGCGCTTCCCGGCGAAACGGTGACGGCCAAACGTGCGGGTGATCGTGCAGCGCTCGTGAATATTGAGACTCCAAGCAAGGATCGCATTACGCCCATTTGCAAGCACGCGGCAGTCTGTGGCGGCTGTACCCTTCAACACATGGCACCGGGCGCCTATCTTGACTTCAAGCGCACTGTTGTTGTGGATGCATTGAAGGCAAGAGGCATTGAAACAACGGTAGACCAGCCTCTGACATGCGCGCCCGCAACGCGTCGGCGGGCGGTTTTTACCGCTACTCGTGCGGGACACAAGATCCTCTTGGGATACCATGAAGCCAAGTCGAAACGTCTGGTGGATGTGGAAGAATGCCCCGTACTTGTTCCGGAAATCGTGGCGGCAATGCCGGGATTGCGACGTCTGGCATCGGAAGTCATGCCCAGACGCGGCGATCTCAAGCTGACGGTTACCGCCACACTTGAAGGGCTTGATGTTGCCATCAAGGGGCTTGGCCGCTCGTTGGACAAGCACTTCCTGACGCTGTCTCAGGCTGCAATGGAGAACGGGTATGCGCGACTGACGGCAGATGCGGAAACCATTCTGGAGTTGCGGCCACCATATCTCGACATGGGCGGGGCGCGGGTTTCCATTCCCTCAGGCGGTTTCTTGCAAGCAACCCAGCATGCGGAAAACGAGATGGCGGCGTTGGTGATCGAGGGCATCGGTCCTGCGCCAAAAGTCGCCGATCTGTTCGCAGGTGCGGGCACATTTACCTTTCGATTGGCGCGCACAGCATCCGTGCATGCCGTGGAGAGTGATAGCGCCGCTCTTGCCGCCCTGGATGCAGCCCGTCGCCATGCCAAGGGTCTCAAGGAAGTCTCAAGTGAACGGCGTGATCTGTTCCGCCGCCCCCTGACCACCAAGGAACTGGACAACTTCGGCAACGGGTATGATGCGGTTGTGTTTGATCCGCCGCGGGCCGGGGCTTTGGCTCAGGCTGAGGAACTCGCTCGATCCAGTGTTACCCGCATCGTAGCCGTGTCATGCAATCCGGCAACTCTGGCCAGAGACCTGCGAGCCTTGTTGGACGGCGGATACACCCTCACGAAGGTTGTTCCAGTGGACCAGTTCCTGTTCTCGCCCCATATTGAGGTTGTTGCATTGTTGGAGCGACCTTCCTGAGGAGATAGTTTCATGGACCGCCCTTCCCCGTTTCGTCTGGCTCGTCGATCAACCTACTGGATGGAACAAGGCATGAGGGTGGCTTTCTACGCGCTCTACGAAAGGGCGATGGGCCGCATCGCCCGGCGCTATCCTGTGGCTCCGGATGGCAAGGAACGACCCAAAGGACCGTTTCCCTCTCGCCAAGAGATGTATGCGGATATTCGCGATTTGTTTGACCGGGATTTTCGGAATATGGAAGCCGGTCTCTACCCGATGCGCCGAGGTCCCTACCGCAACCTGAAAGAGCTGTTGAACACTGGCCAGCGCTTTCTGGAGGATGTTCCGAAGGTAGCCAAGCGACGAGCTCAAGGCCAACATCAGGAAGTTGGCCGCGAACGCAGAGCGCTACCAAGATACTACCAACAGAACTTTCACTTTCAGACCGACGGATGGTTGAGCGAAGATTCCGCACGGATCTATGACTTTCAGGTGGATGTCCTTTTCAAGGGAACCACAGCCGTGATGCGGCGTCTGGCCCTAGCCCAAATGGCAAAAGCCATTGCCGGCGCTGATCGGCGTCGCCTAGCCTATGTTGATGTTGCCTGCGGCACGGGAGGGTTACTCAATCCGGCGCTCTCCGCATTTCCGGGTTTACGTGGCACGGGTATTGATCTGTCTCTGGATTATCTTCAGGTGGCGCGCGAACGCAGCCAGACTGGCCGCTCAAGCTATTTGTGCGCCAATGCCGAAAACCTGCCCTTTGCTGACGACAGCGTGGACCTTGTCAGCTGCGTCTATCTGTTTCACGAACTGCCCCCCAAGGCCCGCCGCCAAGTAGCAAGGGAAATCGCTCGAATACTCAAGCCGGGGGGGACATTCATTTTCATGGACAGCCTGCTGAAAGGCGACCGATCCTCTTACGACGGCTCGCTGGAGGCGTTCCCCGTATTGTTTCATGAGCCGTATTTTAGCAGCTATGTGAATGAGGATCTGGAGGCGCTGTTTGCCGAGGTCGGTTTGAGCCTGGAGGAAACGGATCTGGCGTTTGTCTCGCGTATCAATCGATTCAGGATGTTTGCAGAAACCTAAGGAAAACACTGAGGGTGTAAAACGAGAGTCACACCTGGCCCTTAACGTCACCTCTCCGTTCTTTTTTGGATTCGTGACGTGATTAAGTGGTTTTATTGGCTTGGCGCGGCGGTCTGCATCATTCTTGGGCTGCTGACAGTCTGGCTCCCTATACCTACCGGCCTTCCCCTGCTTGCGTTTGGCGTTGTGATCCTGATTGCGACCAGTCGGGGTGCAGCGCGGCTTCTACGAGGCTGGCGGCGCACCTCAGCCCCTCTCAACCGTTCCATCGTGTGGCTGGAAGACCGCAGCCGAGGACGGTTTCGCCGAATTTTGATGCGAACCAGACCGCGCTACGCCAAAAAGCTAATGAAGAATGACAGGACTAGCGACCTATAGTGGCGGACCACCGCAAGAACAGAGGGAACAATCATGACAGCGTATGTGATCGCCGATACACGGATTAAAGATCCTGAAGCCTACGAAGACTATAAGGCACAAGCCAAACGGATTGCCGAAAGTTATGGCGGTGTCTATCGCGCGCGCGGCGGCAAGATGAAGGCGGTGGAGACAGAACTCTGGACGCCCACCCGACTTGTCATAATCGAGTTTCCGTCGATGGAGGCCGCAGAAGCGTTTGTAAACTCGCCTGAATACGCACCAGTCAAGGCGTTGCGCCATGCCCATGCCGACAGCACGCTCACAATCATAGAAGGCATTTCAGCCTAAAGCTTCCGACCAGTCACGATAATATATGGACTTTTTTCGGAGGCCTCGGAGCCATCCCAGTCGCCATACCATGCAGCGGGCTGCAAATCGACGGCACGGAACAAGTCCATCAAATGAGCCTTTGGCACAAAGCGGCGTTCCTTGTTCATGGAACACTTCTCGCCCCGGCTATCGTAATGCGTTTTCATACGCACAAGTCCAGTTGGATCGGGCCCATCAAAATCCTGCCAGAAGGCAACATCTTCGCCGTCAGCGCTACGCACCCGCATCGGCCGCTCCACAGCTGGCCATGCTTCCCATGGTTTGGCTGAAGGATTGAGCAGGCCGAAAGCAAAACGGCCGCCGCTTTTCAAGTGCGCGGCGACCGTTTGGAGAAGAAGAACCTGATCAGTATCAGTTGTAAAGGCGTGGAAGGCGTTTCCGCTAATCACGACCGTATCAAACGATCGGTTAAGTCGGATTGTTCGGGCATCCGCCCCTACCCACGTCACCGCCCGTGTTCGGCGGATTGCCTTGGCGATCTTGCGTGGATTGCGATCCACGCCGACCACTTCCACACCTGCCTGACTGAGGGCGTGCGAGAGCGCTCCCGTGCCACATGCGATTTGGAGTGCACTGGTTCCAGATTGACCGGCAAAATCTAGAAGGAACCTATCGTCATCCCCCCAGTCTTTTTCCAGGGAGACAAATCTTTGGTGGTCCGGCACCGTATTCATCTGCGTCGTGTGCATCGTGATATCACCATTGTTATGGGCCTGCATACCGCAGCGTAAGGCAGTATTTTTAACAGACCCTCCCCACATTTCCAAGATAAACCGAGAAGGTGGCAAAATGGGGTTAGCAACCACAAAAATATCACAGTGTTGCAGACGGGTCACTTCAGACCGAGCGAAACTGACGTAAACGGGAGAGAATCTGCTCCGGCGGCATTCGAAGGGTGTGCAAATCTACAACCACGGTGGGATGGCCCTCAGCATCTTTCTTCAAACGCCAGTTCCGCATCATCAAGGACCGCCAGAACGGCTGCCTTTGCGGCTTGGCCACGGCCTTGTCCATATCCGTATTCAGTTGAATGACAAGTTTGGTCAACATGATGGAACGCACAGCCGTTGAGTGAAGTGTCAAGGCACTGACCGCCGACCAATCAAGAAATCCGATACCGTCGACGAACAGGCCATCCTCTCTGGCCCCGACTTGAGGCTCGCGCGTGACAGTGGGGTAGAACCAGGCTGCGAGTGCCCCGGCCACCAAGGCCACTCCCAAGGCGACCGGATAGCCAACAAGCGCAAACACGAGCGCTCCAACCGCCACCGCAGCCCCGCCATAGACGATCCCCTCACCGGCACCCTTTGCATATCCTGTTGCAAAGGGCTCTGGTCTAGCCTGGCTGCTTTCGTCCCAAGGGTCCAAGTGGTGAGGCTGGGCCAACGGCTGTCCAACTCCGAAAAAAAGGGAGTGCCGGCGATTATCCGGCGATCTCCGTTGTTTCAATTTCAATACCGAACCCTTCCAGCCCGATATAGTGGCGTTCACGGCTTGCCAAAACCCGGATTGAGGTAACACCCAGATCCTTCAGGATCTGAGCACCAAGACCGATCTCGCGCCATCCACGCTCACGAGACTGAGCCGATTGGTGCTGCTCCACTTCCGCAGCCTCAAGCCCTTCGCGAGCGCGCTGGGACTGCTGTGCAACGCCGACACCACCTTCGCGAAGGTATACGATAACGCCCCGTCCGCGTTCGGCAAAGTCCTTCATTACGTTGCTAAGGGATTTGCTTGTGCCGAATACATCATCCACCACGGCTTCGCGTTGAAGCCGCACAGGGACACCACGACCGTCCCGAATATCACCGAAAATGATGGCAAGGTGGTCCATCTTGTCAAATGGCGTCGAAAAGGAAATGGCGGTTGCGGCCCCAAATGGCGTTTCGATGCGTTGTTCCTCGCCCCGCTCGACAAAAGACTCGTTTCGCTGCCGCCAGGCAATAAGGTCCGCCACCGAGACCATCTTCAGCCCATGCTCTTCAGCGAATTCAGCAACAGCCTCACCCCGTTTGACCGTGCCATCATCATTGACCAACTCGCTGATGACACCAACCTCAGGCAATCCGGTCAAGCGACAAAGATCCACTGCGGCTTCCGTATGGCCGGACCGGATCAAGACGCCCCCTTCCTTTGCGATCAACGGAAATACGTGACCCGGACGGACGAAATCAGCCGCACCCGCATTCGGGTTGGCCAACCCGCGCACCGTCGCGCACCGCTCTTCCGCCGAAATGCCTGTTGTCAAGCCGGGCGCATAATCTACCGAGACCGTGAACGCCGTCGCCAATGGCGCATCATTGTTGCTGACCATTGGGTCAAGTCGGAGACGACCCGCCGTTTCACGAGTCATTGGCGCGCACACAATGCCGGATGTATGGCGAATGATGAACGCCATTTGCTCAGGCGTGACCTTGCTCGCGGCAACAATCAGATCGCCTTCATTTTCCCGATCATCATCGTCCGTAACGACGACCATTTCTCCATTTTCGAAGGCTCGAAGAGCTTCGGCGACGCGGGTCTGGGACACAGCATACTCCCTGGTTTCCTTGAGGCCCAAGAAATCGTTGGGGGTGACTTCCCCACCGGTTGCTTCGGCAATTTTCTGAGCCATCTCGCGTGAGACCCAAACGGCTGGATCGTTACACAGAGCCGTGACAGACGCTGGCGACAGCCCAGCCCGGCGCGCAAATGCGCTCCGGCTCTCTGACTTTTGAGCAAGCCACTTGTCCAGTCTCATGAGCACTCCACCGTTCAGCTCCACAAAAAGAAGCGGATAATTTCAGTCATACTGAAAACTGAAGGCTGCGCCGTTAAAAATCAAGGGGAATTTTGGCAGGCGGGACCCATGATTACTAGCCCATTAGACGCAAAAGGCCGCCCTCATGAGGCGGCCTCGCGAAGCACTTGTTGTTTCAGAGGCTATTTACCGCCGACCTGGCCGCGGTGTCGAAGGAAGTGATCTGCCAGAACGCATGCCATCATCGCCTCCCCCACAGGAACCGCCCGAATACCAACGCAGGGGTCATGGCGCCCCTTTGTCATGACATCGACCTCTTCACCGCTTCGCGTCACAGATTTGCGCGGTGTCAGAATGGAAGAGGTCGGCTTGACAGCAAAACGAGCTATCACTGGCGCACCACTGGAAATGCCACCCAATACGCCGCCCGCATGATTGGACAGGAAGTGCGGCTGCCCATCACTTCCGATGCGCATTTCGTCGGCATTCTCTTCGCCGGTAAGCGCGGCTGCTTCGAAGCCATTCCCAATCTCAACGCCCTTGACCGCATTGATAGACATCATGGCCGATGCAATATCCTGATCCAACTTGCCATAGACCGGCGCACCCAGACCGACCGGCACACCTTCAGCGACAACTTCAATAACGGCCCCAACCGATGAACCGGATTTACGTAAATCATCCAGATAGTCGGCATAGAACGTCGCAGCTTCCTTGTCCGGGCAGAAGAAAGGATTATTGTCGACCTCAGCCCAGTCCCAGTTTTCCCGGTTGATTTTGTGGGGCCCCATCTGGACCAGTGCCGCACGGATGGAGATGTCTGGAACGACAAGACGCGCAACCGCCCCGGCAGCAACACGCGCCGCCGTTTCGCGCGCTGAGGATCGCCCCCCGCCACGATAGTCTCGAATGCCATACTTGGCATCGTAGGTGTAGTCGGCATGACCGGGGCGGTAGCGCTCCTTGATCTCGGAGTAGTCCTTGGAACGCTGATCGGTGTTTTCGATCATCAAAGAAATGGGTGTCCCTGTGGTGCGCAGAACACCCTCTTCATCCGTCATCGTGCCAGACAGGATCTTGACCTGATCAGGCTCACGCCGCTGTGTCGTGTATTTGGACTGCCCTGGTTTGCGTCGATCCAAATAGGACTGAATTTCCTGTTCGGAAATCGGCAGGAGCGGCGGACATCCGTCAATCACACAGCCAAGGGCCGGCCCGTGGCTTTCGCCCCAGGTAGTGAAACGGAAGAGGGAACCAAAGGTATTGTGGGACATATCGTTCCGACATTCATGGTGCGCTGATTGCGCACGAGGTCAACACTGGAAACCGGTTGTAAGTCTGTTCGCGTATGGGGTCAATTGCGCCGGCTGCGCGCGTTTCTCAGGTTTTTCTCAAGAAGAGCCACTAGTCGCCGACCCACTCCATAAGAAGCTCCGGATGCCCGGTGTGCGGATCACTCTGCTCGTTGAGAACCGAAAAGCCCTGCGCCAAATAGAACCCGTAGGCGCTGACATTTTCCTTGTAGACGGTCAATTGCAAACGCTTGCTCTGCGCCTTGGCACGGCTCATCAACAGGCGGCCAATTCCCTTTCCCTGCTGATCCGGGCTTACGAACAATGCCGCCAGATTATCCTCGACAAGACTGACAAACCCTTGCGGCTGGCCGTTGTCGAGCGCAACCCATGTGCGGGCAGCAGGAAGATAGGTATCCTGCATCGCCGGCAACATACCCTCCCAAAAGCTCGAGGGAATGAAGTCATGCGCCTGAACAGAGGCTTTTAACCAGATATCAAGCAGGTGCTCCATGTGTTCCGGAGCGAATTCGACGATATCCATCTGCCTTTACACCCAACTTTCGTCGAGGCTGCGCCAAATCCAGAACTGATCCTGAGGCACATCAAGACTGGGTATCTCGGATGCATCAAATCCCATCAACATACCGCGCAAAACGCGCAAAACACCACCGTGGGAGACGATAACCATCGGCCGGGATCGCGTCATCAGCCACCCCTCGATGCGCGCCGACAGCATCTTGTAACTTTCCCCTTCCGGCGGCACAAAGCCCCACTTGTCAGCCTTTCGCGCCTCTGCCAGTTCCGGATTCACCGCCTTGATTTCCGGAATGGTCTTGCCCTCCATCGACCCAAAAGTGATCTCCTTCAGGCGATCATCCAGACCATAGTCCGTCGGCTCAAGACCAAGCTCAGCGCGAACCAGTTCCATCGTCTCGCGCGTGCGCGCCATAGGAGAGGACAGAAACTGAAAATCGATCGCCTTCCAGTCCTCTTGCGCAAGAAGCGACTTCAACTCACGCCCATTGCGTTGAGCCTGTTCGCGACCCGTCTCGTTGATGGGGATGTCCTGCTGGCCCTGCATGCGTCCTTCCGCATTCCAATCCGTCTGGCCGTGACGAATGAAAATAATCGGCGATGGGGCGAGGTGCGCAAGGCGCGTCGGTTGTTCCATGAGTATGTCTGCATTCAGGTTTGGTTATCTATGGGGATCGGACGAGTTCTATACTGTGAGGCAAAGCTTCGACAAGTGTATGACCGGCTTTGCTGTTGGTAAGACCTCTCGCGCCAGTGACAAGCATTCGCTGTACCCACAAAAAAGGGGCGCCTCATGGGCACCCCAAAATCCTGCAGGTAACTACAGTTCGCTCAGTCTTTCATCACGGTCGCGATGTCTGGCGCATCCACGGCCTTCATGCCGACCACGTGATAGCCGCAGTCAACATGGTGCGTTTCACCGGTAACCGCCTTGCTGTAGTCGGACAACAAGTAAACCGCCGAAGTGCCAACTTCTTCGATTGTAACATTGCTACGCAGTGGCGAGTTGTACTCGTTCCACTTCATGATATAGCGCAGGTCACCGATGCCGGACGCGGCAAGGGTCTTGATCGGCCCTGCGGACAAAGCATTGACCCGGATCTTTTTCGGGCCCAAATCCACAGCCAGATACTTTACGCTGGACTCCAACGCTGCTTTGGCAACACCCATTACGTTGTAATTTGGCATGACCTTTTCAGCACCGTAGTAAGTCAGCGTCAGCACGGAGCCACCATCACTCATCAGCTTTTCTGCGCGCTGAGTGACCTTGACCAAAGAATACACCGAGATGTCCATGGTCTTGCGGAAGTTCTCGGAGCTGGTGTCCAAGAACCGGCCAGTCAGTTCGTCCTTGTCCGAAAAGGCAATCGCATGAACGAGGAAGTCGATCTTGCCCCATTTTTCTTCAAGGTTCTTGAAAACCTGATCGACGGACGCATCGTCCGTGACATCGCAGTTACCAACTACATACGCATCCAGCTGCTCTGCGAGCGGCTCCACACGGCGTTTCAGCGAGTCGCCCTGATACGTCAAGGCGAGTTCAGCACCAGCTTCGCGCAATGCCTTGGCAATTCCCCAAGCGATCGATCGGTTATTTGCAAGCCCCATGATCAGGCCGCGCTTACCGTCCATCAATCCTCGCGCTTCTGCCATATTCTTCTCCTGATGAATAACACTTGACCTATCAAGCAGTTTGAATTTGCTATTGCATACTGTTACGCCAGCTTCAAGCCATCGATACGATTGTTCCAACAGCCCTGGACGCCTTCGGAGCAGCGCTTATCTGATAGCCTGACTACGATCAATCCCTAACACGGCGACAATACCATGACACCAGAGAGTCTAATCCGTGCTTTTCAAGAGGTACTGGGAGAGGCCCATGTTCTCACCGAGGCGGCCGATCAGGCGCCTTATCTTGTTGAGTGGAGAGACCGTTTCAAAGGCAGCACGCCCATGGTCCTTCGGCCCGGTTCAACCGCTGAAGTCGCAGCCTGTATGAAGCTTGCCGACGCCCACGATGTGGCCATTGTCCCACAAGGTGGCAACACGGGTTTGGTTGGCGGCCAGATCCCCAAAAACGGCGAAAGTGAAGTGGTTTTAAGCCTTTCGAGGCTCAACAAGATACGCAGCGTAGACCCGTTGGGGCGCACCATGACCGTGGAAGCAGGCACCATCTTGCAGACCATTCATGAACGCGCCGAAGAGCATGATCTCATCTTCCCACTGACGCTTGGAGCACAGGGCTCATGCCAGATCGGGGGCAATATAGCCACCAACGCCGGCGGCACCGCAGTCCTGTCCTATGGCAACACCAGAGAGCTGGTTCTGGGGCTGGAAGTTGTGCTTGCAAATGGTGATGTGTGGGAGGGACTTCGCACCCTTCGCAAGGACAATACCGGTTACGATTTGAAACAATTATTTATCGGTTCGGAAGGCACTCTGGGGATCATTACAGCCGCCACTCTACGTCTTTTTACGAAGCCCAGCGCCGTGGAAGTTGCTTTGTGCGGATTAGATTCGCCCCACCAAGCCCTCTCGCTTCTCTCTGTTGCACAGAAACATGCGGGCCACATGGTCACAGGTTTCGAGTTATTGCCGCAAGTCGGCATGCAATTCAGCGTCAAGCATCAAGGGAATGCGCGCTATCCCATGTCTGAAGAACACCCATGGTATGTTCTTCTGGAGCTGTCGTGCGGCTCCAAGGACATTGACCTGGCAAGCCTGACGGAGGCGATCTTCGAAGAAGCATTTGAAGAGGAACTGCTGAATGATGCCGTTTTGGCGCAAAGCACAACGCAGGCTGATGACTTTTGGCGGCTCCGGCATGGCATGTCAGAAGTGCAAAAGTGCGAAGGCGGCTCTATCAAGCATGATGTTTCGGTCCCCGTGGTAGAGGTTCCTGCCTTCCTTGATGAGGCGATAGCCGCCGTCGAGGCGTTCGTACCTGGCTGTCGTCCTGTCCCGTTTGGCCACATGGGAGATGGCAACATCCACTTCAACATCAGCCAACCTGTCGGTGTAGACAAGCAGGCCTTCCTTGCACAATGGGATGCCGTGAACGAGGTGGTGCATGGCATTGTGGCCAAATATGGTGGCTCCATCTCTGCCGAACACGGCATAGGGGTATTGAAGCGCGACTTGTTGCCGGGAGTTAAGAGCCCGGTTGAGATGGCGATGATGCGCGCCATCAAACAGACACTGGACCCCAAGGGGCTGCTTAATCCGGGACGAGTTCTTTAGATCGTTTGCGCGGGCGGATTGACGCCAACGCCCGCGCATGTCGTTATTCCATTAAAACAGATCGAGCTGATCGTCGTCTTTCGATGCCTTGCCCGGGCCGCTGCTTTTTCGCGATTTTGTCGGCTTGCGACCGGCTTTGGTCAGGTTACCGGATTGGGTCTTGGCGATCGGATCAGTTTCGCGGATCAGGTCCGGGTCATCGTGATCGGCGCTGTTGACCCGTGTCGACACTGGCGTGAAACGCAAGACCCCGTCCGGCGCAGGTTTCAAGAATGAAACTGCCTCACGTGCCATGACAGAGCCCGTATCCAGCCAATCGTCAAACTGGTCTGGATGCAAGAGAGCGGGCATGCGGTGATGGATCGGTGCCATGTCGCCATTAGCAGCTACCGTTATCATGGCCGCAGTGTCGATTTCACCGCCCTCAGGATGGGACCAGGTTTCCCAAAGCCCCGCAAACGCCAGCGGCACCCCATCTTGAGCTTCAATATAGTAGGGCTGCTTCGGCGATACCGTGCGTTGCCACTCGTAGAACCCCGTGGCGGGAATGATGCAGCGACGATGGCGCATGGCGACCTTGAACGACGGCTTTTCCAAAACCGTTTCCGCTCTCGCATTGATGAGCAGAGTAAAACTGGCGGGATCCTTGACCCATGCAGGCACCAACCCCCATCGGGCGAGTGCAAAGTGGCGTTGGCCATGTTCATTCTTGACGAGTGCAACGGGTTGGGTTGGCGCGATATTGTAACGGGGTGGAAAATTCGGCTGCTCGATGTAGGAAAACAGTTCGCGAACTTCCTCTGGGGATGCCGTAAGTGTGTACCGACCGCACATTCCAACTCACTTTGTGTCGTGTTTTAGTAATTTTGCAACGACTTACCCTGTAAAGACGCTAGGATATGTTTACAAGGTCGGAGGACTTGATGGAAGCGCACAGCGAGGAATTGGGACAGGGCGAGATGTCACCAGAGAATCTCGAGCGTGCGAATATCAACCCTTCGACAGGCTTGGCAACAGACTATCTCAATCACTTCAACGAAGTGGTGATGCTGCTGGAAATGATGCCTGACCTGCCAGACTGTGCGGGTGATGTGTTAATCTGGCAACCGTGCGATTATATTCAGCATTTCGAGCAATCCAACTTCTCCGAGAAACGCTTGGCAATCAAGGCATTCGACTGCAGCCCAACCGATCTGCGGGATGCTTTGAACCAAACCGTTGCCTTGATTGATGCTGAAGTCTTGTCCCTGCAAGCCCTCATTGAAAACGCAGAGGCCTTGTCACCGGAGATTCTGCACGAGATCCAGCATCGCGCGACAACGTTTATTCGTCCGTTGATTACGCAGGCCAGCGGTATTATCCATGGACACATTCCTGACGATGCCGAAGCGCTTGAAGACGCGACCCAGGCGGACGTGGACGCCCTTTTCTCCTGAGACCGGAAAGGCTTTCTTGCCATGAAACGAGCCGCCAGCGTTTGTTGCATCACGCCGGACAAGGAAGTGCTGCTTGTTCAGCGGGCCTCCCCTCCTTCTCAAGGTCTCTGGGCATTTCCGGGGGGCAAGGTAGAACCTCATGAAACACCCGAGGCCGCCGCGCGGCGTGAGTTGGAGGAGGAAACCGGCCTGCGCATCGGCAGGCTCAACCTATGGCGGATCAGTCGTCCCCTGGATGGAACCGACACGCCTGCCTACGAGATCCATGTCTTTTTGGCGCCCCTCGCTCGGGCGCCTGTATCTGCGTTAAGCGATGCTGCCGATGCTCGTTGGGTCGCGCTTGAACAAGCGTTGACGCTGCCCCTTGCCGGAGACATGGAACCAAGTCTCGCAGACTTGCTGCGCGCAAATTAACCCGATCTTCGTTGGTTCCCCGCATTCTAGGATCTCCGACGGGTTTTCACCGTGGATTTCAAGGTTTGGCGTTGGTCAACTGTGCAGGCACACTGTAAAATCGTGCAGTTGCGCATGGGTTGCGTGGGAGGTTGTTTTGGTCAGTTCATTAAAGCAGACATCTGCAGCTGTTGCGATTGCGCTTTGTCTGGCTGTCCAGCTTCCAATTTCGGCTGCGGGACAAGAGGGAGAAACCACCCAACCTGCCCCTCCCGAGATTAACGCACCACCTTACGAAGCAGAACTTATGCGGCTCGCAGAGATCTTGGGAGCACTGCATTACTTGCGCCCCTTGTGTGGGCACGATGAACCGGAAGAGTGGAGCGGACGGATGCAGGCACTGCTTGCAGCAGAAGTAACGAATGAACTACGGCGTCGACGGTTCGTGGAGCGCTTCAATCAGGGGTATCGAGGATTCGCTTCAGTTTACCAACGCTGTACACCGTCAGCTGAAGCAGCTTCACGTCGTTACGCGGCACAAGGTTCCAAGATTACGCGTGAAGTCACCGCTAAATACAGCCGCGATTAGTGCTTTTCCGACTTACCCCTATTTTCCACAGGTAAAAACTGCAGGGATTTTGGATAACTCTTTCCAAAGCGCGTGTTAACCATAAATTTTCGAAGCTTTGGATGATCTTAAGTATTCTTTTACAGTTCGGTTTTCTTGGCGACCCGACGTGTTAGGTTCCTGTTGTAGCGCGGCTGACTCGGCACTGATTTGCAGTAAGAGCATGGCTGCGCGCACAAAAGGCAACACAAAAACGGCGGGGCGGAATGATCAAAGATCAAACCCTTGATATCGCGATGGACGAAGAGGTCGAGGAGGTGGAAGTCAGTGACGCTGACATCCGGCGCTTGGCATTGGGGTTCATCCACGAGGCATGGGAAGAGGGTTTGTCGCACGGCATCGACTCTGCAGCCATGGCGCACGCAGCTTTGTTTACAGCCATGATGGATCTTGTATCCATGTTTGGCGAGGAAGCTGTGACGAAATTTGCGGAGGAAATTCCGACGCGTGTGGCGCGCGGCGATTATTCTCTCGACAGGAACCTGCACTAGATCAGTGCAGGCTTCCTGATATCCAAAGGGAGCGGATGAGGATGACGGTGCCGAGGCCAAAGAGCACCGTCCCCGCCCCACGGTTGATCCAGGTCAACCAGGTATCGGTGATCTTGCTGCGAAACCGCGCGATCACCGCCGAAGCGGAGGCCCACCAGCCCAACGCCCCGCAAAACACCCCGACAACCAGCGCTGCAGCTCCCAGATAATCTCCAGTCCTTGGTGCCAAGTGACCGAGCGCGCCAAACAGTGCGAGAAAGCCAAAGATTGTACCGGGGTTCGTGATGGTCATAGCGAGGGCAGCCAGAAAGCCGTGCACCAAACGACTCCGCCCTTCACTAGCCACTTCCAAATGGGGATGAGCGCGAAACACATGCACACCAAACCCCAAAAGCAAAAGCCCGCCAATCAACTGGATGGCGCCAAGATGGTGCGATAAAAAATCGGATATTGTTGTAACGCCAAAGGCCGCTATCAGTGCAAACAGCGTATCCGCGACAACAGCGCCTGCCCCTGCCATCACCCCCGACAGGAAACCAAAATGCAGTGAGCGGCTGATGACCATAATATTGACAGGCCCGACCGGCGCGGAGGTCGCCAAGCCAATCATCACACCGCCCAAAAGGTATTTCAATTCAAACAAACTTCCATGATTCCCTGTTTGACCCAGAGATAGCAGGGTCTCATTCCGGTTTTGTGATAGTGCCCGGCTTTCGCTGCGCCCCTGTGTATAGCGCACATACACCCGATACCAAGCCGTTACAGATAAACAATTTCGTGTAGTCTGCGGGTGGGGCAACACCACCTTTGGAGATTATTCTTGTTCAAGTCCGTACTGATCACGGCGATGATCGCCAGTCTGATCCCTCTTTCAGCGCATGGCGCGGTGGTTCAGACAGAGACCATCCGCATCACCAAACCATCTCCTGCCCAAGACATTTCCCAAACACCGCCAGCCGAGACAAGCCCGACACCGCCCCCAATCGGCAGTGCCAGTGGCTTACCACCTGTTTACAAGGATGTAACCGCATTACCGGCTGCCGTTCAGGGGACGCGAAATGCGCTGATCGCTGCCATTCGAGCTGGCTCCGTGGAAAGGCTGGGGGATTTGTTGAAAGGACAACAGGTTCCACCCACTCTTTCCAACGACACGGTTACCGACATTACAAGCTTCCTGAAATCCTCTTCTGGGGATGGTGAGGGTTTGGAAGTCCTGGCTATTCTTGCCGATATTCTGGATGCAGGATACTTGCGCTGGCAGCCGGGCACGGAGCATGAAACGTACATTTGGCCCTACTTCGCCCACTACCCGCTCGATCAACTGACCAATGCGCAAAAGACAGAAATGTATCGTGTGATCACGGCTGGTGACTACGACTACATGAAGGACTACGGCGCTTGGACTTTTTATCGTCTTGGCATCGCGAAGGACGGTACGGTCATGTACTTCATCGCCGGCGAATGATTACGCCAGCGAGCCTATCACCGCATAGCCACGATAAAGCGAGCGAAAACGTACCGTCCGCGAGTATTGCTGGGCCAAATGCTGGAGGTGGGCATCCATCCCCACCCGCGGCTCTACGTGGAAGGCGGCCAGCCATTTCAGCAGCACACGCCGGAACAAGACCGGAAGGTGTTCTTGCTGTCCAAAGTCCACCAGATGCAATTGGCCTTTGGGAGCCAACAGCATAGCGCCTTGATCCAGCGCCGCATTCCATGGTGGAATCATCGACAGGCTGTAGGAAAACATCACATGATCGAAGTCACTGCATCCAAATAATGCCTGGGCATCAACCCGTGTGGCATCCGCTTTTGCCAGAGTGATCCGGTCTTGCAATCCCGCACGGGCAATGGACTTGCGCGCGGTTGCGAGCATCTCCTCAGAGAGATCGATGCCATAGAGTTTGGTTTCTGGGTAAAGCCGCGCAGCCTTGATCAGATTGCGTCCCGTACCGCATCCCATCTCCAGCAGGGTCTCCCCAGAGGTTAAAGATATTTCCCTCAAAAGCTGGTCACGCCCCAACAGGTAGTATTTGCGGCTGAGATCATAAATGTGTCGCTGATAGCGATAGATATCGTCCATCAAGGCTGAGGAGGTATGGGCTTCACTCACTGGTCAGCCCCCTTGAACTGATAGATATGGAAACCACCATAAATGGAAGAACGATCCTGCAGGTTCAACTGGTGGCTTTCCTCCTCATGATAGAACCACTGATCCAGAATCCCATCGGCAACGCGTCCCGGAAGAACAGAAGGCTCCGCCGCCGTGCGGAAAATGACTCGCGCTCCCGGCTTGGCACTTTGGGTGATACCCCACCACAAGTCATTGAGTTGCTGGTCGGTCATCCAGTCCTGAGCATCCAAAAGAACATATCCATCAAATCCTTCGCCGGCATCACTGGACAGATATTCCGTGAACGACCGGTTTAAAACCTTCACGCGATCAGCACGCGCACGGATTGTTTCATAGTGCTGTTCCTGAAGATACGGCGGCAATGGCCCGGCGGGGCTGCGCGGAGACACGCTGCTGCCCTCTTCGGCATAGCCACGATTGAAGGCTTGCCAAGCAAAATAGTTTTCGCTCATTGGAAACCCACAGGCGAGCCGTTCCAATCGCTGTTTCAGAACAACGGCCATGTTGCCATCGCCTGCGGAGGCCAAAGCTTCGTACTGAGCGGGCGGGATCCCAAGTCCGTACAACGACATCTTCTTGGAAGTGGCCCAGCGCACAAGGCGTTTATCGAACAATGGAGCCAATGTCTTGTCAAAGTAGCTGCGTTGTTCATCCAATGTTTTGGCTCTGGCCAACTGCTTAAGATCGACGCCATAAAGGCGGGCGACCAGATGTCCTGCGCCAATGAAATACCCAAGCATTCCATGATGGTAGAGATCTCGAGAAAACAGCGTGATGCGTTTACGGCCCCACGCTGTCAGATCGCGCCCTTCCCAATAATCGCGTGTAGTTGGGTCGATGTTGTTTTTCAAGAAACGCTCATAGAGCTGTATGTTGGACTTTTCATCCGCTGCACCAAAGAATCGATAGAACGACTGGTAATCCGGCAGGTTCCGCACCGCCGCCAACTTCAAGCGATTGAGAGCTACATGGGCGCGGTTGAGATCCAACGCCACAATTTCTTTGGGATCCGTCGTCAAATACGACATGACATTGCAGCCACCTGAAGCAATCGTGATGAGACGGGATCCGGGCGCCAAGTTAAGAGCCTTGATGTCGACCTCCGGATCTTCCCAGATCTGCGGATAGACCATCCCCTTGAAAGCAAATGTGAATAGACGTTCCAATATACCGTCCCATGTGGATGCACGTGAGCGATGGACCGCCGAATTCAATCGTTGCTTTGACTGCTTGAGGGGGGATGACACAACATTTCTCCCATGCGTTGCCTAAATCTTACTGAGCGTCTGTCTATGATAAACCAACGACAATTTGGTGACACACAACTATCGGCTGCCCCAAGCAACGCGCGTCTACCAAACGTGTTTATTTTTCCCATTCGCCCCCCATATTGGAAAACGACTCTTGGACTTGCGAACCGTTCCGAGTTAAGTGCAAGCCAAGTGGACGAAACCGGGTTTACGGAGGTGGACGATGCAAGCTGGTGTGGCAATTCTTGAATCACGAGGGGTCGTGCACGTCTACGGGGAGGAAGCGGAACACTTTCTTCAAAATCTTGTCACCTGCCATGTGGACACTTTAACGGCGGAGCATCCTTCGTTTGGAGCCCTGTTGACCCCACAAGGCAAGATTCTCTGGGACTTTTTGATCTTCGCAGCACCCAATGGGGGCTTCTTCATTGATGCACCCAAAGCAGAGGTTAAGGGCCTGATCAAGCGACTCAGTTTCTACAAGCTACGCTCAAAGGTCACTATTGAAGACTGCACTGAAAGCCACAGTGTTGCTGTGGCATGGGGCACGTCGCTCCCCGACGGCTTTGTGACGGATCCCCGCCTTGCCTCGCTTGGCGGGCGTTGCATATTCTCCAAAGCCCAAAAGCCCGCAGCTCTTGAGGGAGCCTTGGCGAGTGAAGCGGACTGGCACCAGCACCGCATCTGTCTTGGCGTACCCGAAAGCATTCTGGATTTCCCGTTGGGAGACACCTTCCCCCATGACGTCAACATGGACAGCTTGAATGGCGTTGCCTTTGACAAGGGGTGTTTCGTGGGCCAAGAAGTGGTGTCTCGAATGAAACACCGGGGTACCGCGCGCAAGAGAATTGTTGTGATTCAAGGTGATACATCTTTGCCCCCATCTGGCACAGAAGTAACCGCCTCGGGTAAGGTAGTTGGCAGTATGGGAAGTTCTGCCGGTCAAAACGGCCTTGCTCTTTTGCGTCTTGACCGCGCCAAACAAGCTCTTGATGCGGGCGACCCGATCACAGCGGAGGACGCGACGCTTCGAGTGTCACTTCCTGTGTGGGCGACCTTTGGCTGGCCCGACTAAAACTTGAACCTTTTTCTGCATTCAGGAGATCCAATGCCCGCTGACAGACCCGACATCCCGCCCCGTGCCTGGCAACGCATGCTCTCGGGACGTCGGCTGAATCTGCTGGATCCCTCGCCCTTTGACATTGAGTTGAGCGACATTGCCCATGGCCTTGCCCGAGTTGCCCGGTGGAACGGTCAAACATTGGGCGACAACGCTTTTTCCGTCGCTCAGCATTCCGTGATCGTTGAAGAAATCGCCGGGATGCTGAAGTCGGACCTGCCCGCCAAGTGGCGTTTGGCAGTGTTGCTGCATGATGCGCCTGAGTATGTGATCGGCGACATGATCTCGCCGTTCAAAACCGTGATGGGGGGAAACTACCGGCAGGTGGAAGAACGCCTTCACGAGGCAATTCACATCAGTTTCGGATTGCCCGCTCATTTGCCCGTTTATGTCAGCAAGCTCGCAAAAAAGGCAGATATCATCTGTGCTTATTTTGAGGCTATTGAACTGGCCGGTTTTGAGGAAAAGGAAGCGCGCAAGATCTTTGGCCGTCCACGTGGTTTGAAAGAAGCTCAACTGGAGCAAGTGCGGGCCGCCATGCCACCCCTGCAAACCGGTGCCGCCCAACGCCAGTTCCTGCAGCGATTTGAAGAGATCAACTCACAGCTCCATCTAGCCACTGAAGGACTTCGTATTCTTTAGGAGGCTTCCGTCATGTTGTATGTATCGCCCCTGTCCAAACTGGAGGATGTGGCACGATCAGATCAGTTCGGTGGCCTGATCAGTCTTACCTCGCCCAGCACTGAGTTCGCGCGCCCAGACGACCTTCAGGCCGTGCCTCACCTTTCACTGCGGTTTCACGATATCCCTGAGCCACGAGAGGGCTACGTCGCCCCGGCTCCGGAGCATGTTTCTGAAATTCTTTCCTTCGCACAGAGCATTCACAAGACGCGGCCGATCCTGATTCATTGCTGGGCTGGAATCAGCCGGTCGACAGCCGCCGCTTTCATCATCGCCTGCTCGCGTTCCGGCGCTGGCTGCGAAGCCGAACTCGCCAACGCCTTGCGCACAGCCGCCCCGAGCGCAACGCCGAACCCACTTCTGGTGAAGTACGCAGATGCGCTGCTTGAACGAGACGGCCGAATGATTGATGCTATTGCACGCATCGGGCGGGGGGCCGATGCATTCGAAGGCACACCGTTTCGCTTTCCCTTCATCCTCCCCCCCAGCTGAGAGGATTTCAATGAGCCAGTCAGGCGTGATGATCGAAATTGACCTGAACGCCGTGATTGTGTCCGTTGATAAGTCAACGCCATACGTTCTGACCGTTCCGCACGCGGACAGAAATGGCGATCATGGTCTTCCGTATGGTCCGTTCAATCCACTTGAGCACCGCACCTTCGAAATCGGCCTGCGCTCCTTCGTGGAAATGCAGACGGCGCTCAAGCTGGGTCACGTAGAACAGCTTTACACATTCGGTGATCGTGGTCGGCATATGACCACGCCGGAATCCAAACCACATGTGGTGTCTGTTGGATATCTGGCGCTAACGCGGCAAACGCCAGAATCCGATGAAATCCTCAAACAGCAGGGCGCGCGTTGGCGCTCCTGGTATGACTTCTTTCCCTGGGAAGACTGGCGAAGCGGTAAACCGGGCCTTCTGGACGACACGCTCCTGCCTCTTCTGCAGACCTATTGTGATGACCCTACCGTGCGCGATGCACCTTCCACCACGATCAGCCGTCGTGATCGGTTCCAGCTCAGTTTTGGCACCGGTTGCGGTGTCTGGGACGAGGAGCGCGCGCTTGATCGCTACGAGATGATGTACGGTGCCGGGTTGGTCTACGAAGCCCGGCGAGACGGACGACCAGAGGCCCAGCGCGAAACAGCCCTGCCTATGCTCGGAGAGAGCATGACGTTCGATCATCGGCGGATTCTGGCAACAGCCCTGTCCCGCCTGCGCGCCAAGTTGAAATATCGTCCGGTGGTATTCGAGTTGATGCCCCCCGAGTTCACACTGACAGACCTGCAGCGGACTGTTGAGGCCATTTCAGGTCAACACCTGCACAAACAGAATTTTCGTCGATTGGTCGAAGGGGCTCACCTAGTGGAGCCGACAGGTCGGCTCTCAACTGCAACGGGGGGACGCCCCGCGGCCCTTTATCAGTTCCGACGCGACATCCTGACAGAACGCCCAACACTCGGTTTGCGGGTCGGTCGACACTAGGCCTGACAGCACCATACAGCCGAAGCAACGCTTTTCCGTGTAAAAACGATTTTCCATAAGCGCCTCTAAATTAACCCTGTTTCCGTGAAACTTGACAGGTGTCGGGCCGCATTCTGCGGTTTTTTCCGGCTTTAACCTCCTATCAAGGTTAATGGGGGAATATTTCCTAGCCTGCAAGGAAAGGGGTTCGGGTGCCGCGTTGTTTTTGGCGTCCGGCGTGATCAGGGACAAGTTTCCCCGCGCGAATTTTGTTGGAGTAAGTGCGTATGTCGGGCCGAATACACTCGTCTGTCAGAACAAAGCGCGGTCGTATGAGCAGAAAGCTGAAGCTCGTTGCTTTCACAGCGCTCGTTTACTGCGGTATGACCGTGACAGTTGCACAACAGGATGTGCTTGAGCTCGTGATGTCCGCGGAAAATCAAACACCCCGCTGGATGCGCGCTATTGAAACAGCCAACCACGCAACGCTGGTCGAACCCACCTTGGTTGGCGCTGACGTTCCCAACACAAAGGCCTCCGACTACGTTCTTGACAATGGAAATGGGGCGACACCACGCACCCACATACCTGAACTTGCCTCTGTCCTTGCCAACAAAGGCGCACCGGACTTCATCCGTGGCCAACGTGTCAACCGATCTGCCAAGGGTGATCGCGGCTTTGCCATGGCCCCAGCCAGACAACCATTGCAAGCCAGCGCCGGATCTGTTTTCGCCCTCACAAGTCTCCTGACCTCAGCCGAACGCACGACCCTACCCCAGGTCGCGTTCGTTTCAACACGCCATCTGCCGGATGCCGCATCGTCGACCATGATGGCGGAGAACACCCAAGATGGCCAACCTTTGGACCTCACCGAAATGGCGGTTGCACGGGCTAACGCTGCCGCCGGCCTGTCCCTTGCTTCAGCTTATGCGCCCTCCAATCTGGACGACGTCAAGGCGCCCTTTGATGCATTGCTGGGCGGAGAAGCTTCGGTTGCCGGCAAGACCAGCTTGAGTGAAGACGAATTGGCTGAACTAGCCAAAACCGACCCGCACTGGTGGTACAAGGCACCTCTACCCAAGAGCGCCCAGTCCTCTCGGGAACAACTTTGTCTGGCTGAAGCCATCTATTTCGAAGCCCGAGGCGAGCCTTACAAGGGGCAGGAAGCTGTAGCACAAGTTGTGCTGAACCGCGTGAAGAACCCAGCCTACCCGAACACAATCTGCAAGGTGGTCTATCAAAACCGCCACATGCGCAATGCGTGCCAATTTTCCTTTGCCTGTGACGGCATTCCGGAACGCGTTCAAAAAGGTCGCGCATGGACACAGGCCCAAGAGATCGCCGCCAAAGCGGTTGAAGGTAAGGTGAACCTGTCAGAGGTTGATGCTTCGACCCACTATCACGCTACCTATGTGCGTCCCCGTTGGGCTGGTACGATGAAACGCCTCAACCGGATCGGCAAGCACATTTTCTACAAGACCTACGGTGGTGGCTGGAGTTGATCCAGCCACTTTTTTCAGGCTTGAAACCTATAGCTCGGAATAGTCAACAATCAATCGACCGCGGACTTTTCCTTTCAAGATATCAGCCGCCTTTTCAGGCACTTCCGAAATCTTGATCGTTGAGGACAGAGCATCGAGCTTGCTCATCTCAAGATCCTCGGCCAGACGCCGATAGGCTTCTTCGCGGCGTTCAAGCGGCGCCATTACAGAGTCGACACCCAACAGCGCAACACCACGCAGAATGAATGGCATTACCGTTGCCGGCAGATCCATGCCCTGTGCCAACCCACAGGACGCGACAGCTCCGCCGTATTTTGTGCGTGCCAACAAGTTGGCCAGCGTATGACTGCCAGCCACATCAATGGCGCCGGCCCAGCTTTCCTTTCCGAACGGGCGTCCCGGCTCAGAAAGTTCTGCGCGGTCGATCACCTCAGACGCACCAAGGTTCTTCAAAAAGTCAGCTTCTGATTGGCGGCCTGTTGACGCGATGACCTCGTATCCAAGTTTGGCCAGGATACTGACGGCTACCGACCCAACACCACCGGCTGCACCTGAAACAGCGACGGGGCCCTTCTCGGGTGTCAGTCCATAGCGCTCCAGTGCCATGACACAAAGCATGGCGGTATAGCCAGCGGTACCAATCGCGGCAGCGTGTTCCGGTGACAATCCATCGGGCCGCTTAATGAGCCATTCGCTTTTCAAGCGGGCGTATTTGGCATAAGCGCCGGTATGGACCTCTCCCACACCAAAACCGTTCATGATGATCTGATCGCCTGGTTGAAAACGATCGCTTTCACAGGAGACGACCTCGCCGATCACATCAATACCCGGCACCATTGGGAACTTGCGCAACACGCCCGGATTTCCTGCAAAAGCAAGACCGTCCTTATAGTTGACCGTTGAATGTGTCACACGCACCACGGTGTCGCCTGGAGACAATTCGTCAAGTGTGATGTCGCGCCATTCTGCCGGGTTCGGCTTTTTGGCGTCTTCGTCTTTGGTGATGACATAAGCTTTGAAGGCATCCATGAGGTATGCTCCGAGTTGAGTCTATGGGGAGGCCACGGTGGCAAATCGGCACCTTGGCGACAAGACCGTGGGAACTACTTGGATTGTCTGGCACGCCCTACGATCTTTCCTGGATTACGGGTTGGAATCGGGTGCGACCATCATCCTTTCAAAGGGCTTCTGGGTGCATTTACAGGCACTTGCACAGCCAATTCGATCCCTCTACTTGCGGGTTCTCAGCAATCGATAGCTCACGGCTGGTGATATACCATTTAGAGATCATATAGTTACAAATTCGGATCCAACAAAACCAGCTTTTTTGAATCTTCCCCTTGGCAACACAGCATCACTGCGTATATGTTATGATCAAGTTGAGCATAAGGATGGCGGCAGTGCCGCATTTTTTAGTGACCTCCTTATACTCAGATTGAGTATAAGTTTGATCGACCGGTCAGAACCGGAAGGGAAAAGCGTATGACAGCCTCTGCTAACGCGGCACGCGTACAGACACACACGCCGGATCACCAGCTAACGGCCCTTGAGAAATTTGGCAAGGTTCCGCGCCCGTCGCTGGCCTACACGGAAGAAGTGGCCCGGGAAACAGCACCGATCTACGAGAAGGTCAAGGATTTCATCCCGGAAATCGAGTGGGCTGCGCTGGCGCCTCTGGTGCATGCCATCAACAAGCTCAAGAAAGAGCGCAACGCGGTCATTCTGGCCCACAACTACATGACGCCCGACATCTTCCACGGCGTCGCAGATATTGTGGGCGACAGTTTGCAACTCGCCAAGGAAGCCGCCAAAACCGAGGCCGAAATCATTGTGCAGTGCGGTGTTCACTTCATGGCGGAGACTTCAAAAATTCTGAGCCCCGAAAAAACAGTGCTGATCCCAGACATGAACGCGGGATGTTCGCTGGCTGAGTCGATCACCGGCGAAGACGTCCGTCGTTTGCGCGAGGCTAATCCAGGGGTCCC
Organism: Pseudovibrio exalbescens DSM 16456; assembly: GCF_000422785.1. GTDB lineage: Bacteria > Pseudomonadota > Alphaproteobacteria > Rhizobiales > Stappiaceae > Pseudovibrio > Pseudovibrio exalbescens. Next base: position 282,545 of record NZ_KE383918.1, on the reverse strand, counting down.
GATCATCACCTATGTGAATACATCGGCAGATGTGAAGGCCGAGTGCGACATCTGCTGTACATCCTCCAACGCTGTTCAGGTGGTTGAGGCGATGGGTACAGACAAGGTGCTACTGGTCCCGGATCAATACCTTGCCGCAAATGTTGGTCGTCAAACCGACGTTGAAGTGCTGACGTGGGCAGGGTCCTGTGAGGTTCACGAACAGTTTACAGCGCAAGAGTTGCGGGATTACCGTGCAATCGAGCCGGGTGTGAAGATCATCGCGCACCCAGAATGCCCGCCGGAAGTGGTGGATGAAGCCGATTTTGCCGGCTCCACTGCGCACATGATCAACTGGGTGAAAGACAACCGTCCGGAAAAGGTGATGATGATCACCGAGTGCTCGATGGCCGATAACGTGGCCAACGCCACTCCGGAGGTTGAATACATTCGGCCTTGCAACCTATGTCCTCACATGAAGCGCATCACGCTCACCAAGATCCTGGACACACTGGTTGATCTGAGCGGAGAGGTTGTGGTGGATGAAGATATTGCCGCCCGCGCCCGCGTCTCTGTGGAACGGATGATCAATCTCAAGAACTAGATTCCACTCTGATAAAATGGTAAGCCGCCCTCAATCGCGGGTGGCTTGCCGTTCCTTTGGTCGGCCCGTCCCGCCAATTCCATTTGAAATCGACAGTTGAACAGCCATGACCCAAGTTGCCTCCTCGCTTGCGCCTGCCCTTTCATTAAACGGCGTAGATGATGTCGTCATTCTCGGAGGGGGGCTTGCCGGTTTGTTTTGCGCCCTCAAACTGGCCCCGAGGCCGGTTACCATCGTCACGAACGCCCCCATCGGTGGCGGCGCGTCGTCGGCTTGGGCACAAGGCGGCATAGCAGCGGCGGTAGCCGAAGGCGACACGGCAGAAGAACATGCCCGAGACACCATCGCAGCTGGCGATGGGATATGTGAAGAAGCCATTGTTCGAGGTATGACAGCGGAAGCTGCGGATCGGATTCACGATCTGTTGTCTTACGGCGTGCCGTTTGACAAGGATCTTGCTGGCAAGCTGGAGCTATCCCGAGAAGCGGCCCACACGGCTAATCGCGTGGTTCGTGTCCGTGGGGACATGGCTGGCAAATCCATCATGGAAGCGCTGCTGGCCGCAGCGCACAACACCCCATCCATTCGTGTTATCGAAGGCTACATCGGTAGCGAGCTTCTGACCGAAGGTCGATATGTGGTCGGCATTACAGCACGGCGTCGTGGTGGCACTCAGCGTATCACCATCCCGGCACGCGCTGTTGTCCTTGCCTCTGGCGGCGTGGGGCACTTGTTTGATGTCACCACCAATCCACGAGAAGCCAACGGACACGGCCTGGCAATGGCGGCTCTGGCTGGCGCGTATGTGGCGGATGCGGAGTTCGTTCAGTTCCACCCAACGGCCCTCAATGTGGATCTGGATCCGGCGCCTCTGGCCAGTGAGGCCTTACGCGGGGAAGGTGCCAAGCTCGTTGACGCGGAAGGTCGCCGTATCATGGAAGGCCAGCACCCTCAAATGGAGTTGGCTCCGCGAGATGTTGTTGCACGTGCGATCCATCGCGAAATCATGGGCGGCGGCAAGGTATACATGGATTGCCGCGAAGCCATCGGCGCCAGATTCCCAGAACATTTCCCGACGGTGTACGAAGCCTGTCAAGCCGCGGGGCTTGATCCGGTTACTCAACCGATACCCGTGTGCCCTGCTGCTCACTATCATATGGGCGGGGTAATGGCAGATGCCTCCGGCAGAACATCCGTTGACGGCCTCTGGGTTGCAGGTGAAGTGGCCGGGACCGGGGCGCACGGTGCCAATCGTCTCGCCTCGAACTCGCTGCTCGAAGCTGTCGTATTCGCCGCGCGTATTGCCGAGGATATTCAGGGGTTGATGCCTCACCCACGCCTTCATCATTGGGAACAGATCGACGACCGTGAGGATCAAGCCTCCAAGCGTAACCCGCAGGAGCGAGCCGTGGTTGAGCTTGTTCGCCGCGTTATGACACAGCACGTCGGTGTCGAGCGCAATGCAGAGGGGCTGACAATGGCGCTTGCCCTGTTGAACAAGGCCGAAGAAAAGTGTCACCGCAGCTCCATCCGCAACATGGTTGTAGCGGCCAAGATCATCTCAGGTTCGGCCCTGATGCGCGAAGAAAGCCGCGGTGGCCATTTCCGCTCCGACTTCCCGGAAAAGTCCAAGGCGTGGGAACGCCGTTCCTTTGTGAAGTACAACCAGATCCAGACGCTGGCGAATGATGCCATGGAAAGCGATATCGGGCGTGCTGCGTTGAAAGAGGAAACGAACGTATGACACAGCCCCTCCCCGAATTGCCACGGCTTCTGGTTGATCAGGCTGTAAAGGCCGCTCTTCTGGAGGATCTGGGCCGTGCTGGAGATATCACCAGTCAGGCAACAATCCCGGAAGACGCGCAAGCCAGGGCATCTCTCGTTGCGCGACAGTCCGGCGTAATTGCCGGAATTGACTTGGTCATCAGCGCGTTTTGCCAGAGCGATCCAGACTTTCAGATTGATGTTCTGGAGGATGATGGCACGGAGGTTCAGCCCGGGTCAGTGGTCGCAACCATCGAAGGCCCTGCACGTGCCTTGCTTTCAGCCGAACGCGTTGCCTTGAACTTTCTGGGCCACCTGTCCGGCATTGCCACAGCAACCAGGCAGTTCGCGCGTAAAATCGAACATACGTCCTGTAAGGTGGTCTGCACTCGCAAGACGACGCCCGGTCTGCGTGCCTTTGAGAAATACGCCGTCCGGTGCGGCGGTGGGGCCAATCACCGTTTCGGTCTGGATGATGCCATTCTGATCAAGGACAATCATATTGCCGTTGCCGGCGACGTGGTCACGGCAATCGAACGCGCCCGCGCTTTTGCCGGTCATCTCGTGCGCATCGAGGTGGAAGTGGATACTCTGGAGCAAATGAAAGAGGCCCTAACGGCAAAACCCGATGTAATCATGTTGGACAACATGGGCCCGGAACGGCTTCAAGAAGCGGTCGCACTTAACAGTGGGCAAGCAATCCTTGAAGCTTCGGGGGGCATCAATCTCGATACAGTCCAAGCCATTGCCGAAAGCGGCGTTGATCTGGTCTCCACCGGCTGGATCACCCACTCCGCCCCTGTCTTGGATCTTGGGCTGGACATAAAGATCGCCGGAACCTGAAGTTAAGAGTTATGAGCGGCACCTCAGCAGGTGCCGCTTTTTTTAACGAATGCAACGCGTTGCAAACATCTCAATGGCCATCTCCTGCTCAGGATCAGCAGCCCCGCCGGTCAGTTCATACGGATCATAGTCACCATAGCGCATGACAATCTGACGAGCTGCCTGCATCTTTGCGAACAGCTGGGTGTCTGTTGGGACAAAACCCATGCCAACCCATGCGGCCATGCCATCATCGTACTGCCACTGAAGGCGCAGTTTGAACGGATCACCATCCATTTCAAACACCAATTGATCTGGCACTTCCTCCTGGGTTTCATGCATCATCATGGGTTCAACCCAGATATCGTCTCCATTGTCCGGGCACCGAAACTTGATGAACGTAAACGTGTTTGGTGACAGATCCGGATCCTTCCAGCCCAGTTTGGCCGCAAATCCCTCGTCCCAGCTACCCGGCTCATAGGCCCAATGCCCGTTGCTCAAGGGCAAGGCTTCCTGGTCCGCAGCTTTCGGCTCCGGCCGCGTTATCTTCGCACTTTCGCGCCCAATATCCTGGGGGAACGGCATCAGACCATCGTCGGGCCGTGGGCCACTGCCAGCCGCCAAATCCTGCGCCATTTTAGGTGTCAAATTGCGAAAGACTTCCAAAGCCTCAGGCCGAGCGTCGACCTCGAACAGCACCTTTACGCCATCATCGGTCAGTTCCAGTAGAGTGAATTTGGCGCGACTACGCGCCGTGCGCTCCAGAATTGCCAGGTTCGGCTGACCGTTCTGTGTCAGATCCTCCGGGCCTTGCACACCAAATACCGGATCCCATGGCTCCCGCCCTGCTTCGAACACGGTGCGGCCCTTGAACCTGAGCTGAAGACCGTAATCATCTACCGAAAAGCTGTAGCCTTGCGGCAAGAACTGGGCCTGCGCCTCGACACCTGTACCAAGGCCAACTGCGACAGCCAGTGCCATCAATGTGTTCTTAAACATGATCCTCCTCCCGTTATGGTCTGGACAACAACTCATCCAGCGTCAAGGCGCGCTCGGCCTGCGTTTCCTTGATGCGCTCGAACAGCGCTTTTCGCGCTGCAATGATGTGGTCTTGCCGGGCTTGCAACGCCTTTTCCAGCTTTTCGAAATGCCGTATTGCCTTTACCTGACTAGCAAGCAGACTACCGTCAGTAGCCGCTTCTTCTTTCCAGGACATCAGTGTCTTGGGCAGTGCCAATACGCCGGCCAGATCTGAATATTCCGCAAGCCCATCCAACGGATCTGTAGGCACAACGTTGAGCCAGTTCACCGTGCTCCTCAGCATTGTTTTCAGTACATCCGTTGAAAAATCATGCCTCAAAACGTGGAGCTGGGACTGAACATCCGCCAATCGGTTCTGAACCTCCATAAAGCTGAAGCGGTAAACCTTTGTGGCTTTCACCAGTTTGTTGTACCGATCCACACCAGCCTGTGTAGGTGTTCGGCGCCAGGACCATTGAACTCCGCGACGTTTCAAATCCGCCAGATAATCGTTCAGGCTGATGATCTGATCCCGCGCAAGAGACCACTTGTTCTCAAGGATAGAATGTTCGACAGCGGCTGCGAACCCATCTACCCGCTCCAGTGCCTGTTGATCGCGCCACTCCAAGTCCGCCTGCGCCACAATAAAATCACCGCCACTGGATCTGGGGGATGTCAGCGGACTGAATCCAAGCGCATACGCGGTTTGCCGGGTGCGCTCTTTGGACTTGGCTGTTCCATCATCGGATAGCGCCCAGTGGCCATTCGCTTCGACCTTGATGAGGTGCACATTCATGCCATCCACCGGTTTGGTCTGTGCAACGCTGAGACAAAACACCTGATCTGAAACGAAGTTATTCTGTTTTGTCTTGTGAAAGGGTTCAGAAGTTCCGTCAAAATAGACCCAGGTCTCCTGCCCCATGCGCGTTCGAAAGCATCCACCTTCTCGGCCCGGAATCACGGTCGTGGAGGTAACGTCAATGGCGAAGCCCTTGGCGCCGTCATCCGTCACTTTTCCCCGGCCGCGCTCCTGTGTACCGATGAGCATCAGTCCGTTTTTTGTACGCTGCATAGAAATAGCGCCAATCTGCGGTATGGGTCTTAAAGTTTTCTCGTCAGGGAACTCAGTCTGCGTCAATCCCGCCTGCCGGTCGTTTGTTACGGCAATCGGTTGGCCGTCTTGCAAGACCAGATAAGGCCATTGGGCGAACAACGTCTTGCCCCGTGTCAGCAAATGAGAACCACCCACCTCAAACCCGAAAGCAGCCACCTCTGGCGGTACGGGAACCTTGTAGTCCCCATCACCAAACATGCGATCCAATGCTTGCTCAACACCTTGGGACTTGCTTTCTCCTGGTGGGTAGTAGAATTCGGTTCCGAGTACCAATCGTCGCGGCACGTCGCCAGCTTGGCCCGTATTGACGGCGAACAGCAACACCATAAGGGCAAGCAATACAGCGCCCACGCGTGACCAGAAATCCATCTTATTCTCCCCCGAGCCTTCCTGTCCCAGAGTCACACAATCCGGTTCAATTACAAGATGGTAATAGGACGCAAACACCCGTAGGTAGAGTTGATGAGCTTGAAGTTGTTCCCCTTTCTTCAGGTCTGGTCCGAGACAATTGAGAGGGTCGGGAGACCAAACTCCAGCAGTCAGGCCCTAGCCATCTGACCGCAAAAACAAAGCCCCCGCACATGGCGAGGGCTTTTCGTTGAGATACTTCGATTAATTGCGTTTTACATATTTGGATAGTTCGGCCCACCGGTTCCCTCGGGAACTGTCCAGGTGATGTTGCCGTTCGGATCCTTGATGTCACAGGTCTTGCAGTGAACACAGTTCTGGGCGTTGATCTGAAAGCGCGGTGCGTCCTCGCCTTCTTCCACCCATTCATAGACACCGGCCGGACAATAGCGGTTCGAAGGACCGGCATACACATCATGCTCAGAAGCCTTTTGCAGCGCTTCGTCCCGAACCTTGAGGTGGATCGGCTGATCCTCCTCGTGATTGGTGTTGGACAGGAACACTGAAGACAACTTGTCGAAAGAGATCTTGCCGTCCGGTTTAGGGTACTGAATCTTCTTGCAGTCCATGGCCGGTTTCAGGCTGGCGGCATCAGACTTGCCATGTTTGAGCGTTCCAAAAAGAGAAAAGCCCATCAGCTCGTTGGTCCACATGTCGAGACCGGAAAGCGCCATGCCGAACACTGTTCCGAACCGGGACAGAAGCGGCTTGACGTTGCGCACCTTTTTCAAGTCCTGCCCGATTTCGCTTTCGCGCCATGCGGTATCAAAGGCCGTCAGTTCGGTCTGCGCTTCCCCCTTTTCCAACGCATCAAAAACAATATCCCCGGCCAGCATGCCGGACAGCATGGCGTTATGCGAGCCCTTGATGCGCGGCACGTTTACAAAGCCAGCTGAACAGCCCATGAGCAGCCCACCCGGGAACGAAAGCTTGGGAACCGACTGATATCCCCCTTCCGTAATGGCGCGCGCCCCGTAGGAAATGCGCTTGCCGCCCTCAAACGTGTCGCGAACGGCCAGATGGGTCTTGAACCGCTGGAACTCTTCGAACGGGGACAAGTAGGGATTTTGATAGTTCAGGTGAACCACGAACCCGACGGCGACCTGATTGTCCTCCAGGTGGTAGAGGAACGAACCGCCTCCGGTCTTGTTGTCCAACGGCCAGCCCAATGTGTGTTGAACCAAACCAGGCTTGTGCTTTTTGGGGTCTACCTCCCAAAGCTCCTTGATGCCAATGCCGAACTTGGGATGATCGCTATCGCGATCCAAATCGAACTTTTCGATCAGTTCCTTGGCCAGAGAACCGCGGACACCTTCGCCAATGAGCACGTACTTGCCCAGCAAAGCCATGCCGCGCATGTAGGAATCCTTGTGGCTCCCATCACGGGCCACGCCCATGTCGCCTGTGGCAACCCCAATGACCTTGCCTTCATCGTTGTAAAGCACTTCGGCAGCGGCAAATCCGGGGTAGATTTCCACGCCCAGCGCCTCGGCCTTTTCGGCAAGCCACCGGCACACGTTTCCAAGTGAAACGATGTAGTTGCCGTGATTGTTCATCAACTTTGGCATCAGGAAATTGGGAATGCGGATGGACCCTGCAGGCCCGAGGGCCAGGAAGTGGTCTTCCTTTACTTCGGTCTTGATAGGCGCGGTATCATCCTGTCGCCAATCGGGGACAAGTTTGTCCAACCCGACCGGATCAATCACCGCTCCAGATAAGATATGCGCGCCGACCTCAGACCCCTTTTCCAAAACAACGACGCTGATATCCTCGCCCTTTTCATTGGCAAGTTGCTTGAGACGGATCGCAGCAGACAACCCTGCCGGGCCGGCGCCAACGATTACAACGTCAAACTCCATCGATTCGCGTTCTGGCAGTGCATCCGCCATTATCATCTCCCTCTGGGCTGCCAATGCCCCTTGTTCAACCACAGTATGTTCTGCAGCGCGCCCGAATTAAGTGTTTCTATGCAAACATTTCCTATGGGTGTAATTGAGAAAAATATTTGCTGCAATGCGTTTTAAGGAGCAGTCCGGCGCCGGTTTTCGCAAGGAAAAGCTTTTCCTGTTTTACCACTTAGGTGGGTTCTCCACATTGTAAACAGAGTTTGGCGCGGTTTTTGCTGAATCGCCTTCACCCACATGACCTGTGCGCCGGAACCCGCTAGAGTGCCAGCGTGTTTGACAAATCTGCAGGGGTGGCGCAAAGCCAACCGAGCAGACCAACCCGTTAATGCTGTTGCGAGTGCCGACCTGAATGAGCGCCTTATCCCCCAACGACCCTCTCGTACTTGAAGCCTATCTGGACTTCCTGATTGGGGCGGGAGTGGATTGCGCCATTGACGAAGAACCCGTGGACCGCTTTGAGCAGTCAGCACAAATGCAGGCCCGTCGTTCAGCGCAAGCACAGGCCCACGCAACGCCGGATACACCTGCCACGCAACCACGCGGGCGAATTTATGCCCCTGTACAGGCGGCTCGCGAGGCGGCGAGTGAAGCTGATACGCGCGCGGCCGCCAAAGCCATTCTGGACCGGACAAAACGGGGAAATGGGGGCGATGCGACAAAGGCCAAGCCCAAGGTTTCTGCAGTGGTTCCCGATCACAAGGCGATCAATGCCGCCCGGGATGCGGCGGATGCTGCGCGCAGCCTGGAAGAGCTGCGAGATATCCTCCTGAGGTTTGATGGTTGCAACCTCAAGCACACGGCGAAAAATCTGGTGTTTGCCGATGGCAACCCTCAGGCCAACATCATGATGATCGGGGAAGCGCCGGGACGGGATGAGGACCTGCAAGGGGTTCCCTTTGTGGGGCGCTCGGGCCAGTTGCTGGACCGCATCATGTATTCGGCCGGCTTGAGCCGCAATGAGGTCTACATTGCCAATGTTGTCCCCTGGCGCCCACCGGGCAACCGAACGCCCACACCACAGGAAACAGAGATCTGCCGGCCGTTCATCCAGAAGCAGATCGAGCTTGTGAATCCGCAACTTGTGGTCTTCCTTGGCGCGGCCTCCGCCCAGACACTGGCGGGCGTGCGTGATGGCATTCGCAAACTGCGCGGGCGCTGGATATCCTACGAGTATCGCGAGCTGAAACGCCAGGCGATTGCCACCTATCACCCGGCCTATCTGCTTCGCAACCCGATTGAAAAGCGGTTCGTGTGGCGGGACATGCTGGCAGTCCGAACGGCCTACCAGTCGCTGAACCAACCCACTGCAGACCCCTCCCAACATTTGTGACGGGATCATACCTGCAAGCTCGCATTTATCCCCTCGGCTTTGAGCAGTAATTCCCTTTTACCGATTGGTCCTTGTGATCTGCCCCGCTGGGCTCCGATGTAAATGGAGGTAATGCTGGTCAGCATCTTGCGAGAGGCCGAGGTCTTGCCCACTTATGCCATGGGGCATCGCGCCATGAACGCATCATGCGTTACAAACGCGTTCGTTTGAAAGAAACAGTGAGATTTTAAAAGGAGCCGTCGTGATCAAGAAGCTGCGCAAACTTCTTCCGGGAAAATGGGGTGAGACAAAACCAGTTGTCCCCGTCGTTCGGCTTCATGGTGCAATAGGGATCTCGTCTCCACTGCGCCCCGGCCTGACCCTTGCCAGCGTGGCGGAGCCGCTGCAAAAGGCATTCAAGGTGAAGGAGGCTCCTGCCGTTGCCCTGTCCATCAACTCTCCCGGCGGGTCGCCGGTCCAATCCAACCTCATCTTCAAGCGCATTCGCGCGCTGGCTGAAGAGCATGAGAAGGACGTTCTGGTGTTCGTGGAAGATGTGGCGGCCTCCGGCGGCTACATGATCGCACTGGCCGGGGACGATATCTATGTAGATCCCTCCTCCATTGTTGGATCCATCGGCGTAGTCTCTGCAGGATTTGGCTTTACCGGCCTCATTGACAAGCTGGGGGTTGAGCGCCGCGTTTATACAGCAGGTGAGAAAAAGGTCACGCTGGACCCCTTTGCGCCCGAAAACACGGATGACGTGGAGCATCTCAAGTCCTTGCAGAAGGAAATCCATGACGTGTTCATCGACATGGTGAAGAGCCGCCGCGGCGACGTACTTGCAGACGACCCGGACCTGTTTTCCGGCCTGTTCTGGACCGGTGCCAAGGCTCAGGCTCTTGGTCTGGTCGATGGCATCAACGACATGCGCAGTGTGGTCAAGGAACGCTACGGCAAGGACGCGGACTTGAAGCTAATCGACGGCAAGCGGAAATTATTCGGGCGGCTTCTTGCACAAAGCGCCATTCCACCCTACCTTGGTTCTGTAAGCGACCTGCCAGAGACGACCCTTTCTACCATTGAAGAAAAAACATTGTGGGCGCGCTATGGGTTGTGACGGAATGTATACGGTCGCACACGCGATAAGGAGCCTTTGATGATGACGGAAGTTCTTGGTGGCATTGCGCTGTTTGCTGGTGGTGTGTTCCTCTACAAAACCCTGAAGCGGGAAATGGAACGCCTACAGGAAACAATGGCGCAACCGGTGTATGCCAAGGCACGAAAGGCCCGTCCGGATGCATCGTATACCCGTCTGGTTCAAGACCCTGTAACGGGTAAGTATCGACCGCTCGACTGAGCCAGGTCGGTCCTCATTCCTTCAGATCAAGGTGCGCAGACAACTGCGCACCAGATGTGTGTTCAAACGCCGGCCAACAGTCCGGCGTTTTTTTTTTGCTCAGCGGCATGCGCTATAATCTGCGTGTTGGGGTGAGCGGCGCTTGACCTTCGCCTTTTGTCGTGGCACCAGTCCTGCCAACAGTTTTCGCGCGCCGCGCGCGCCTCGATTTCAAGTTGATATTAGGAAGCTCAAGACATGTCCCGCGACGATGTTCCTGCCCACATGCAGCCAACCAACTCCTTTCAGGGTCTGCTCCTTACCTTGCAGCAGTTCTGGGCGGACAAGGGCTGCGTTATTCTGCAGCCTTACGACATGGAAGTTGGCGCGGGCACATTTCACCCGGCGACAACGCTGCGCTCTCTGGGCCCACGCCCATGGAAAGCTGCCTACATTCAACCGTCTCGTCGCCCAACTGATGGCCGGTATGGTGAAAACCCAAACCGCCTGCAACACTACTACCAGTTTCAGGTGATCTTGAAACCCTCCCCGGAGAACCTTCAGGAGCTGTATCTGGACTCTCTGCGGGCCATTGGCATCGACACTGACCTTCATGACGTTCGTTTCGTGGAAGACGACTGGGAAAGTCCAACCCTTGGTGCATGGGGCCTTGGCTGGGAGTGCTGGTGTGACGGCATGGAAGTTTCCCAGTTTACCTACTTCCAGCAGGTAGCCGGTTTTGAATGCCATCCCGTCTCAGGTGAGCTGACCTACGGCCTTGAGCGCTTGGCCATGTATGTTCAGGGCGTCGACAACGTTTATGATCTGAACTTCAATGGCCGTGAAGGCGATGAAAAAGTGACCTATGGCGATGTCTTCCTACAGGCTGAACAGGAATACTCGCGTCACAACTTCGAGCATGCAGACACTGAAATGCTGTTCCGCCACTTCAAAGACCATGAGGACGAGTGCAAGCGTCTTCTGGAAGCAGGCCAGAAGGCCATGGAAGAAGCGGGCGATGGCATCTACAAACTGGTTTTGCCTGCCTACGACCAAGCCATCAAGGCTTCTCACGTATTTAACTTGCTGGATGCGCGCGGCGTGATCTCCGTGACCGAGCGACAGAGCTACATCCTGCGCGTACGCGAACTTTCCCGCGCTTGTGGTGCTGCCTTTTTGCAGACCGAAGCGGGCGGCGTTGGCTACAAGGGCTGAGCCCTAAGCACCTGTTTAGCGTTCTAAGCCGATCCTGTTGGGTCGGCTTTTTTTTGGTCTGATGAGACAGACGTATTGCGGTCCTGACCAGCGCCAGAGTGCAGGTGCTATCCCATTTCAACTGCAGCCCCATTTTGGTATTACCATTACTATTATTTGGTATTATCAAAAGAATCGTATTATAGATAATTGAGCTTACATTTTTTAATTAATGTGAGTCCGCTCTTTGGGAGAGAGCAGCAGATTCATTTTGGGAGAGTTCACGTGAATAAGTTCATGACAACCGTTGGCCTTGCTGTTGGCGTTGGCCTTGCGACAGGATGCAATGCAGCGGAATGGCCCGACCTGCCAGTGGGATTGAAGAACGGCATTACCACCAAAGTGGGGGATGTGGTCTATGCCGGTCTTGGCTCTGCGGGAACTGCGTTTTATGCGCTGGATCTTGGCAATAAAGGCGCTGGCTGGCAGGAACTGGCCGGCTTCCCCGGCCCTGCGCCATCTGGCGCTGCTTTTGCAAGCTCCGGAGACAAAATCTATGTGTTCAGCGGGTCTGGAAAGGCGAACGAGGAAGCCGCTTCCCCCATCATTTTCGAGGCTGTACATGCCTTCGATACAGCCGAAGGCACATGGCAGAAAATGGAGACAACCACACCTGCCGGCCTTCTGGGCGCCACGGCGTTAACCTTGAGCGATGGCCGGATCGCCATAACTGGCGGGTACAACAAACAACTCTTTGATACCTACCTTGCGGATGTTCTTGGAACAGACAAGGAAGCTGAGCCTGAGAAGTGGCAGAAGATCGTCGACGATTACATGGGCATGGCGCCTGAGGCATACCGCTGGAACACCAAGGTGCTGGTGTTCGATCCTCAGACGGTCACGTGGGGCGATATGGGCGAAACGCCCTACCTTCCCAACACTGGAGCGGCTGCGATCCCTCTTGAGGGCGAGCGGTTCTTGTTGGTCAACGGTGAGATCAAGCCAGGACTGCGTACGCCCCAAGTAAAAGAGATCGATCTTTCCGGGAAGACCGCAGTGTGGCGGGAAGTGGCTCAAGTTCCAACCCCGCTGGGTGAGGATCTTCAGGAGGGCCTTGCCGGCGCCTATGCTGGCTACACGGAAGGCGGCCCCGTGGTTGCCGGTGGCGCAAACTTCAAGGGCGCGCGCGCCAATGCCTATGCCGGACAATGGTTCGCCCATAATGGGCTTGCCAAGCGGTGGGTGCCGCAGATTTTTGGTCGCATCCACAATGGTTGGGTGGAAATCGGGTCTTTGGGTGAAGGTTTCGCCTATGGCGGTGCCGTAGATGTTGACGGTGGCTTGCTGTTGGTTGGTGGCGAGGATAGCTCCCGAACCGCCCGTCCAGATGTGCGGCTGTTGAAATGGGACGGCTCGCGCGTATCCATCGAGCCATGATCCGATAACCCGTTTTCGCGCATTCAACCAAGCGCTGTTGAAAGCACAGGTGCAGTCCTTGCTGCGCCTGTGCTTTTTTCTCTAACTGTTTCCTGCAGGGGGGAGGTAGTCAAAGAGCGCAATTCACAAACTGCAGCAAGAAACTGATTGCTCCATGAGCGACAAAACTATAAAACTAGTTTTATCGAATCGTAAGGAGCCGGCATGGAATGGGATCAAGCAGCAGCGGGCTTTGCCGCCATGGGATCGGAAGCGCGGCTTCAAGTGCTGCGCGCGCTTGTGCGTGCAGGTAACCGTGGCATGACCGTGAGCGAAATTCAGGAGAAGACGGGCATTGCGCCGTCGACCCTTGCGCATCACCTGAAGACGATGGGGGACGCGAGGTTGATTTCGCAGCAGAAGGCGGGCCGCTCTGTTATCAACACGGCAGCTTTTGACCATCTGAACCGGCTTGCGAACTTCATCTTGAGCGAATGCTGTGCGGATGTGCGGCCCAAGGCGGTGAACGATGACTGAAGCAACAAGCTGCTGCACGCCAGCGCGCCCACACTGGACCGCACGCCTCAAGGTGTTGCAGTCGCCCATCACGGTGATTGTGCTCATCTTCGCGGGCGTTGCGCTGCTGGACCCTGCGCGACTGGGCGAAACCGCCCTGTTTGCGGCCAATGCCCTTCTCAATACCCTGCCCTTTATCGTTTTTGCCGTGCTGCTGATTGCCTATCTGAAGGCAGCAGGTGCTGAGGCGATGATTGCCAATGCCTTCAAGGGACACGAAACACGCATGATCCTGCTGGCGGCCGCCTTTGGCGGGCTGGCCCCGTTTTGCTCTTGCGAAGTGATCCCTTTCATCGCGGGCCTTCTTGCCCTCGGCGCGCCGCTCTCTGCCGTCATGGCGTTTTGGCTGTCTTCGCCGCTGATTGACCCGCCGACGCTTTTGATTACGGCGGCGGCACTGGGCTGGCCGTTTGCCATTGCCAAGGCTGTGTCTGCTGTGGCGCTGGGGCTGTTCGGCGGGTTTGCCGTGAAGGCCCTGATGAAGCACGGCGCGTTTGCTGCCCCCTTGCGCAAGGCGTCTACATCAAGCTGTGGCTGTGGCCCCTCACCCTTTGATGGCCGTCCGGCATGGGCGTTCTGGGGTGAAGAAAGCCGCCGCACCGCCTTCCGCTCTGAGTTTGCCAGCAACGGTTGGTTCCTGTTGAAGTGGTTGGCGCTGGCCTATGCGCTGGAAGCCATGCTGGTGACCTACGTTCCGGCCCAGTTGATTGCCAGCGTTGTGGGCGGAGATGGCATTGTGCCCATTGCCACGGCTGCACTTGTGGGTATGCCGGCCTACCTGAACAGCTATGTGGCCCCGGCGCTGCTGGCGGGCCTGATGGAACAGGGCATGAGCGCGGGGGCCGCGCTGGCCTTTCTGGTGGCAGGTGCCGTGAGCTCCATCCCGGCCATGGCGGCGGTCTGGTCGCTGGTCAAGCCGCATGTTTTCGGCGTTTATCTCGGCCTTGGCGTGTTTGGTGCCATCCTCTCCGGGATCCTTTTCCAAATGATGATGCCGGTCTCCTGACCGGCACTTTCTCTTCAAAAAACCAAAGGCTTGTTTCCGCTCCCCCAAAGAGCGGCGTGCCCCTTGCTGTGCTGATCTGATGAAAACGACAAGACAACTCCCCATGCTGAAAGACCGAGCCATCATCTTGCTCGCCATTGGCCAGACCCTTGGCTGGGCCGGGCTCTTCTACACCTTTCCGGCGTTGATCTTGCGCTGGGAGCGCGCCTTTGGCTGGAGCAAGGCGGACCTGACCGGCGCCATCACGCTGGCCCTCCTGATTTCCGCGGTGTTTTCTCCGCTGGCTGGCCGTGTGATCGACCGGGGCTACGGCACCCAGATGATGGGCGGGTCTGCGGTGCTGGGTGGCATGGGCCTGTTAGCGCTGGCACAGGTGACCACCCTTTGGCAGTTCTATGGGGCGTGGGCGGTGATGGGCGTTGCCATGGCGGGCTGCCTCTACGAGCCCTGCTTCGCCATTTTGAACCGGGCACGGGGCATGAACGCCAAGAAGGGCATCATCTCCATTACGCTGGCTGCAGGTTTTGCCAGCACCCTTTGCTTTCCGGTGATGTATGCCGTTTCCGAGGCCTATGGCTGGGAAAGCGCGGTGCTGTTTGCTGCGGGGCTGGTCATCTTCGTTGTCGCGCCGCTGTTGTGGCTGGGGACGCACATGCTGGAGGCAGAAGGCATGGAAGAAGTCGAGGCGCATGCGCAGGAAGCGGCGACGGGCACCTATGACTTCCTGAAAGGCTCTGTCTTCTGGTTTCTAGCCATCGGCTTTTCGTTGGGCGCGGTGCTGCACGGGGCAACCTTGCACCACCTGCTGCCGATCCTGGACGGTAAGGGCGTCTCCGCCGAGTTTGCCATTTTGATCGCTTCGCTGATTGGGCCCATGCAGGTGACTGGGCGGATCATCATCATGATGTTTGAGCGGCACCTTTCGTTGAACGCAGTGGTGAGCGGGGCGTTCTTGTTCATGTGCGCGGCGATTGTGCTGTTGCTGATCTCCGCTGGTGCGCCATGGCTTTTGGTCGGATTTGTGCTCCTGTTTGGCGGCGCTTATGGCACCACAAGCATTACGAGACCGCTGACCACGCGGGCCATTCTGGGCGGCAAAAACATTGGCTCCAAGTCAGGCGCGCTGGCCATGCCGTATCTGATCGGCTCAGCCTCAGCACCCTACCTTGGCTCGCTCCTTTGGGGAGCAGGCGGTTATGACCTGATGCTGTCCGCACTGGTGGTTTCCGGCCTTGCTGGCCTTGTGCTTTACACCGCAGCCTATCGCGCTTCCCGGCGAGGCGCAGGCACCATTGGGAAACCAAGTGCCCAGCCAAGTTAAAGCTCTGGCAACGGCAGATGACGAACAGTGCTGGTGCCCTTGCCCCAAATTGGCATATGATCAGCTTCGAAACTGGCGGGCGCGTGCCTAGCCGTCATCCTGATGGGACGCGCTTGCCAGACCCTGCGAATTGAAAAACAACAAGAAACCGCAGAAAAGCCCAAGCCGGTGCGCTGGCAAAACGGGCTGACCGGAGGTTCCATCAAATGAGCGAGCACGACTACAACGTTCTGTTTCTGTGCAATCATAACGCGGCTCGGTCCATCATGGCAGAGGCCATTTTGAACGCCAGCGGGCGCGGACGCTTCCATGCTTATTCAGGCGGGAGCCACCCGGCCTCAGCCCCCCACCCCATGGCCCTGGAATTGCTGGAACGTCTGGATATCCCCACAACCGGCCTGCACAGCAAGAGCTGGGACGAATTTGCCACGCCGGACGCGCCGCAAATGGACTTCATCTTCACAGTTTGTGACAGGGCAGCAGGCGAAACATGTCCTGTTTGGCCCGGCGCACCCATGACCATTCACTGGGGCATTCCCGACCCCAAGGCCGCCGAGGGCACCGAGGCGGAACGGCGGCTGGCGTACAGTGACGCTTACCGGATGCTCAATAACCGGATTTCGCTCTATCTCAATCTGCCCATCTCCTCGCTGGATGAAATGTCATTACGCCACAAGCTTGAAGAAATCGGCGCGACGCGTGATCACGATTAACGCAAAGCGTTGATTTTCAAAGTGGCTGCCCCGACTCCGGCACAATGGAGGCGGAAGATGACTTCATAGCGTTCAAAACGCTGGCGTACCACCAAGAGGATAGATATCCCATGGCCCGACTATCTCCCGTCTCGACCCGCTATGCCGCAGGTGCCTTGTGCGGCCTGATGGTGTTGGCCGGAAGCGCACAGGCCCGCGAGATCAAGAGTGAGCGCCTCTCGTTTGAGGCAGGCGCGAGCAGCGGCACGGTTTCCGGAGAAATCAGCGGATATGAAACCACCGACTATCTGGTGAATGTGCGCGCTGGACAGGTGATGAAGGCAACACTTCAGACACCGCACCGCGCAACCTATTTCAACGTGATTCCGCCAAGCCAAGAGGATGTGGCAACCTTTATCGGGTCTATTTCCGGCGATACCTACGAGGGCTTTCTGGCCGAAAGCGGCGACTATCACCTGCGCGTATACATGATGCGTAGCGCCGCCCGGCGCGGGGAGACAGCGCCTTATACCCTCGATGTTCGCATTGATGATCCCAAACCGCTGAACCACTTGGCGCAGACAACAGTGCCCACGCCACCGCCCTACGATGCTTATGTGCCCAATACGCTGTTTCATGCCACTGGCATATTGCGCTGCCGACTTGGCAATACCACCAAGACCGACGCCTGCCCGTTTGGCGTCATTCGACGAGGCGGCGGAACAGCAACCGTTGTGGTGACAAAACCGGACCTGAAAACGCGGGGTTTATATTTCGAAAACGGGGAATTCACCCGTGGCGATGCCTTTGACCCCATCAATGACGGCGAAGAACAATCGGCAGTCCGAAATGGCGATGAGACCACAGTGCGGCTGGGGCTGGACCAGTTTTTCGTGCCCGATGTCGTGCTTTATGGTGGCTGATGCAGCCACCCCTCCATCGGCCAGGGGTCAGTCAAACAATGGTCCGCCGAACACACGCACGGCCGCATACATCACATGGCGACGGACATACGGAACCTGCAACACCTCCATCGCCTCAAGAAAGATATCATCAGCATGCCTGCGGGTGGGCTTTTCCTCACCGTCTGGTCCGAAAATCACACCGCGCTCATAAAGATAATCATGCACCACTGCCGCCTTGGCGTGCAGTCCGCCGGGCGAAATCAACCAACGGAACAAGCGTGGCACCGACGCCAGATCCGTCGTAAAGCCCATGGGCACACGCACATATCGCGTCCCGCGCTTGCTGCCCAAATGATAACTGAAAGCGCACAGCAACTGATACATGCCGGCGCCATTCTTTTCGCGCTGCAGAACCCGAATATCGAGTGGTTCCGTGAAACTGGACATGATCATTCTCCCCCAAACAAGCAGCCAGCAAGGCCCGTATCCCTACTTAGAATCCTAACATTACAGGCAGACAACCCTGTTTCTCGACGACAGTCTCCCCTGCTTTGTCCGCTTGGAGGATTTCGCAACGCCATTTGAGAGGTGAATCTCACCGGTAAAACACGGCTAAGGGGTGACTTTTTCACCGATCGTTGCTAGGCACTAGCCCAACAAGTTTTGCAATTTTGCGATCAGTTAAAGGCGTAAATTTCCGATGCCCGATCTTCTCCTCGAACTCTTCAGCGAGGAAATCCCTGCCCGCATGCAGCGACGCGCCGCTGAAGATCTGAAATCTCTGGTGACCAACGCCCTTGTCGACGCTGGCCTGACCTATGAAGGTGCCAAAGCCTTTGTAACCCCGCGCCGTCTGGCGCTGCAGGTTGCCGGCCTGCCCACAGGCTCCAAGGCGACCCGCGAAGAACGCAAGGGCCCGCGCGTTGGCGCGCCAGAAAAAGCGGTTCAAGGGTTCCTGCGCGGTGCCGGGCTCGACTCCATTGACGACGCCGAGATCCAGAGCGACCCGAAGAAGGGCGAGTTCTATGTGGCGGTGATTGAAAAACCGGGCCGCGATACCACTGACATCGTGGCGGACGTGATGCCGGGCATCATCCGCAATTTCCCTTGGCCCAAGTCTCAGCGCTGGGGCACCGGAAGCTTGAAGTGGGTGCGCCCGCTGCATTCCATCGTATGTACGTTCGGCCCGGAAACGGAAGAGCCGGAAGTTATCCCGTTCGAAGTGGAGGGCATCAAGTCCGGCAAGATGACCCGCGGTCACCGGTTCATGGCGCCAGAGCCATTCGAAGTGCGCCGTCTTGAGGACTACCAAAGCAAACTGGAAGCGCACAAGGTGGTGCTGGATACGGACCGACGCAAAGCCATGATCCTGCATGATGCCAAGAACGCAGCCACTGCGCTTGGTCTTGAGCTGGTGGAAGATGATGGGCTGCTGGAAGAAGTTGCAGGACTGAACGAATGGCCGACCGTTTTGGTCGGTTCCTTTGAAGAAGAGTTTCTGGAGATTCCGGATGAAGCGGTTCAGCTCACCATCAAGGTGAACCAGAAAAACTTCGTTCTGCGTGATCCGGCCTCTGGCAAGCTGTCCAACAAGTTTGCCCTGACCACCAATATCGAGGCCAGCGATGGTGGCAAGAAGATCATCGCGGGTAACGAGAAAGTGGTGCGGGCCCGTTTGTCTGATGCCAAGTTCTTCTGGGATACGGACCTGAAAACCAAGCTGGAAAGCAACATCGCCAAGCTGGACGACATCGTGTTCCACGAAAAGCTGGGCACCGTTGCCGCGCGCACCCAGCGTCTGGAATGCCTTGCTGCAGAGATTGTCCCAATTGTAGGCGCAGATGTAGACAAGGCCCGCCGCGCTGCCAAGCTGGCCAAGGCCGACCTTGTGTCTCAGATGGTCTATGAATTCCCTGAGTTGCAGGGCCTGATGGGCCGCTATTATGCACAGGCTCAAGGTGAAGATGGCGATGTGGCACAAGCCATTGAGGACCACTACAAGCCGGCGGGCGCATCTGACGATGTGCCAAACGGGCCGGTTTCCATCGCCGTGGCGCTGGCTGACAAGCTGGACATCCTCACGGGGTTCTGGGCCATTGATGAAAAGCCGACCGGCTCCAAGGACCCCTATGCCCTGCGCCGTGCAGCGCTGGGTGTGATCCGCCTGATCCTGGACAACGACCTGCGCCTGCCTCTACGGGCCGTGTTGGTGCAAAGCCTGCGGCGCAATCTCGCCGATATCGCAGCCGCGCGCGGCGAAGGCGCGTTGAAAGACCTGCCTTTCATCGGCAAGGGCGAAACCGGCGGCAGTGTGGTGAAGGACATCTTTGCACTGGTTTCCAAGGCAGCAGACACGGTTCTGGATACGATCTCCGACAAGGTGCCGGAAACACCGCTGGAAAGCGGCCTGATTGATGACCTCATGTCCTTCTTCGCAGACCGCCTGAAGGTTGTGCTGAAAGACAAAGGCGTGCGCTACGATCTGATCGATGCGGTATTTGCTCTGGGCGATCAGGATGACATCGCCCTGATGGTGAAGCGTACAGCAGCACTGGGCGAGTTGCTGGGCTCCGAAGACGGGGTGAACCTCTTGGCCGGTTACAAGCGTGCAGCCAACATCTTGCGTGCCGAAGAAAAGAAGGATGGCGCGCCGGTGGATGGCGAACCTTCCGACGCCCTGCTTTCGGAAAAGGCCGAGCTGGACCTGACCGGAGCCATTGCCACTGCCAAGCGCGAGCTACGCCCCCTGATGGAGGCCGAGGACTACACCGGCGCCATGGCGGAACTTGCCAAGTTGCGCGGTCCTGTGGATGCGTTCTTTGAAGATATTCACGTGAACGCCGAAGATGCAGACGTGCGCCAGAACCGTCTGCGCATTCTTTCTCAAATCCGCACCGCCATGCATCAGGTTGCTGACTTCTCCAAGATCTCCGGCTAAGCCTGATAGACACCACAATGACAACAAGGCCCGCGCGTTTTTCCGCTGCGGGCCTTTTCTTTTCCATGCTAGCGAGGCGTTTTGCACAACGGCCGCCCTTCCGCAGGAGCTGCCGGGAGATCCCTAGTAAGGGATGCCAACCTTCCTGTAGAGGAAGTGCAACAGCCATGCAGGGCCAATGAGAAGAAACTGAACATCCTTGAAGAAGGATGGCTTCTTGCCCTCTATCTTGTGGCCGATGAACTGTCCAATCCATGCAACCACGAAGACGATGAGCGCTGTTTGCCACAGCGGCAGGCTGAAGCCGTAGCTGGCGTTTATCCAGAGACAGAGCACGGCAATGACGGCCATGCCTAGCGCAAGCGTGAAGGACAACGTGAAATAGTAAATCACCGCTGCGGCGAGCACCAAGCTGCACCAGTTCAGATAAGGTATGGCGGCAAAGGCGTCCGGCACCGGCAGGCTCCACAGTAGCGCCGTTACTGTCCAGACAATCACGGGCACGCAAACCCAGTGAATGAGCTTGTTGTGACCGTTCTGATGGCTTTCGCCATATTCAGATAACAGGCGGTCAATGCGCCGCCCTTTCGAGTGAATGGTATCCATGGTTCCCTCCCCTTACACATGGCTGAGCAAAGGGTGCCGTAAAGGGAACTTACATGCAACCCGATCGACTGCTCCGATGGATCAGGTTATCGATAGAGCTGCGCTTCATACCACACAAAAAGGCAGGGGCGCCGCCGAGCGTGCCCCTGCCATTTCCAAGATTAGCTTGTTCGCGAGTGCCTGCCCCCTCAGGACGTGGCTGCGCTCTCCTGATCTGCCGAGCGTGATACGGCGCGCAGCACAAATACTGCGATGACGAGACCCAGAGCAGCCGTGGCCAACCCCAGCCAGAGCGACTCCGTCAGACCCAGCATGATGTAGCTGCATGCGCTGATAAGCGCGGCCAGCAGCGCGTATGGCAACTGGGTTGCAACGTGATCGATATGGTGGCAGCCAGACCCCGTGGACGACAAAATGGTGGTGTCCGAGATTGGCGAGCAATGATCACCAAACACACCGCCCGCCAAAACCGCCGCCATGGATGGCATGAGGATGGCCGGTTCCAGACTGATGGCCATGTTGGCTGCAATCGGCAACATGATGGCAAAGGTGCCGTAACTCGTTCCCGTGGAGAAAGCGGCGGCTGCCGCCAACAAGAACACGATTACCGGAACAAACGCGGGCGAGAGGACGCCATCAGCCAGACCTGCCAGATACTTGCCGGTTTCGATGTCGGAAATGACGCCGGCGATGGTCCAAGCCATCAACAAGATGTATACGGCTGGCAACATGGACTGAACGCCCTTGATGAATGCCTTGCCCAGCAGCGACGGTGCAACGCCCTGCCCCAGCATCACAACAGCGGTCAATGCTGTCGTAATGACGCCAGAGGTAACCATGGCCCATGAGCCGTCCGCGTTTTCCAGCGCCCCAATGAGCGTGAAGGCAGTGCCGCTTTCGGCCAGGGCCGCAGCGCCGGAGTACAGCATGAGGCTTGTGACCAGCAACACCAAGAGAACCACCGGTGCAGCAAAATTCAGAAAGTGACCGCCCTTGGCTTCTGGCAGGCCGACTTCCTCACCCGGAGGCACGCCCTTGCCCGCATCCCACAGATCGCCGCGTTGCGCGCGTTCTTCAGCTGTCGCCATGGGACCAAAGTCCAGCCGCATGACTGCAACGCAGATCAGCAAGGAAAAGGCGACCAACGCATAGTAGTTGAACGGGATCATGGTGACGAAGGCCGACAGGGCGCTTTCGCCAGTAACTTCATAGGTGACCAAAATGCCAGCCAACAGCGACATGATGTAAGCGCCCCATGTGGAGATGGGCGACACGACGCAAACCGGTGCAGAGGTGGTGTCGATACAATAGGCCAGCTTCTCACGAGACACGCGGTGATGATCGGTCACAGGACGAGAAACGTTGCCCACCAGAAGGGCGTTGAAATAGTCGTCAATGAAGATGACGAGGCCCAACATGATGGTCATCAACTTGGCATCACGTGCGCTCTTGATCCGGCCACGGGCCCACTGGGCCAGTGCACGCGTGCCCCCGCTGACCGAAATCAGCGCCATCAAAATGCCCATGCTCAGCAAAAAGCCAATGGTATTCAGGTTCCAGGATTGAAGGCTCTCGCCATCCCAGACGAGGCCGGTTACTCGGGTCATCACCTCCGAAACAGTACCGGACAACGAAAAGCCGGTGAGCATCATGATGCCGATGAGGATACCAACCCCAAGAGACAGAAGGACCTTACGGGTAACGATTGCAAGCGAAATCGCGACGAGAGGTGGAAGAATGGACAGTGCCGAGTCGGCGTAGCTTATCAATGCCATCGTTTGTTACTTCTTTTGTCAAAACGATGGAGGCTTCTGAATACGACGGTGGTCGCGGATGGGAGCCAGCAAATGGCGGCTCTCCTACCTCAGTAGCGCTCCATAGTCATTGTTACCCCCGCGCAGACGGGGAATTCCTATGGCAGTGCTGCACTTGTTCAATGCAGCCCCAGAGACCGGGATCGCCATCCGGGTCTCTTCGGCATCGGCTCCTTTCCGCCGGGATCTTCGGGTGCCCCCTCATCCGGCGTAGTGATAACGCGATGCGCCTCTACTTGCTTCCAGCGCAAACCGGAAGCTGCGCCTTATGACCATGCGGTCCCACGATAACGCAATACCGCAGTAACACCTAGTCCACCGTTTCCTGTGGTGCGGTGCCTACCTGCCTGTGCGGACGCGGCGAAACACCGCGGCGAAGGTCTCTTTCGCCAACGGCCAAGAGCCCCTTCCCCATGCGCTGTGCGGACGCCTTCACTCTCGTTGAGAATCACTTGCACTTGCGTGGCTAGAACTCTGCATCAAGGGACTGCGCATCCACGGCCGATAGTGCAGTCATGTTGACGATGCCACGGGAGGTGATGGACGGGGTGATGATGTGAGCTGGCTTGGAAGGGCCCAGCAGAATTGGCCCCACATGCAACGCATCCGTCATGGCCTTGATGAGGTTCAGTGCAATGTTGGCGGCATCCAGCGTCGGGAATACCAGAAGGTTTGCAGGCCCGGTGAGGCGCGAATGGGGCATGTAGCGTTTCAACACCTCCTCACGCAGGGCGGCATCGCCGTGCATTTCGCCTTCGACCTCCATCTCCGGGCAGTCACGCCACAGAATTTCCAAGGCCTCGCGCATCTTGCGGGCGGTGCCGGTGTCTTTTGATCCGAAATTGGAGTGAGACAACAGCGCGCCACGCGGCGTGATGCCAAAACGCCGGATCTGTTGGGCTGCCGCCTTGGTGATCTGGGCGATTTCCTCGGAACAGGGACACTCGGAGACATAGGTGTCGGCCAGAAAAAACGCGCCCTTGCTATTGAGAAGAAGGGACAGGGTGGAGAAATCCGCAACCCCCTTCTTGCGACCCAGAATGTTGGAGATGTCGCGCAGATGCTTGTCAAAACGCCCTTCCAAGCCCGTGATCATGGCATCGGCTTCGCCCCGATACACGGCCAAGGCCGCAATCACCGTCGTGTTGGTGCGCACAAGTGTACGGGCGGCTTCCGGCGTTACACCGCGACGGCCGACAAGAGCAAACAGCGTATCCACGTAATCCCGGTAGCGCGGGTCATCCTCGGGATTGATGTACTCGAAATCCGCACCGGGGCGAATTTTCAAGCCGAACCGCTCGCAGCGCTTGGCCAAGACGGACGGACGGCCAATGAGAATTGGCGTTGCAAGCTCTTCTTCCAGAACGACCTGAGCCGCGCGCAGCACACGTTCATCTTCCCCGTCCGCATAAATCACGCGTTTCCTGTCCAGCTTGGCTTGCTGGATGATTGGCTTCATCACCAAACCAGAGCGGAAGACAAACCGGTTAAGCTTGTCCATGTAGGTATCGAAGTCCTCGATGGGACGTTGGGCGACACCGGATTTCATGGCGGCCCGCGCGACAGCGGGCGCGATGCGCAGGATCAGGCGATTGTCGAACGGCGACGGAATGAGATAGTTGGGACCAAAGGTCCGTGTTACGCCCCCATAGGCTCTTGCGACCACATCGGTCGGTTCTTCCCGGGCCAATGCTGCAATGGCCTCAACGGCAGCCAGCTTCATTTCCTCGTTGATGGTGGTGGCCCCCACATCCAGCGCGCCGCGGAACATGTAGGGAAAACACAAAACGTTGTTGACCTGGTTGGGATAGTCGGAACGGCCTGTGCACATGACAACATCGTCACGCACCTTGAGTGCCTCTTCGGGCATGATCTCCGGCACCGGGTTGGCCAGCGCCATGATCAAAGGCCGCGGCGCCATTTTGGCGACCATATCAGGCTTGAGCACACCGGCCGCCGACAGGCCAAGAAAAACATCTGCATCGCCGATGACCTCATTGAGCGTACGCTTGTCGGTCTTCTGGGCGAACGGCGCTTTCCACTCATCCATCAGCGCCTCACGGCCTTCATACACCACACCCTCGATATCCGTGATCCAGATATTTTCGCGCTTGGCGCCCAATGATACCAACAGGTTGAGACAGGCCAGAGCCGCCGCCCCCGCGCCGGACGCGACGATCTTGGCGTCTTCCACCTTCTTGCCCGCCAGCTCCAGACCATTGCGCACCGCAGCGGCCACAATGATGGCGGTGCCGTGCTGGTCATCGTGAAAGACGGGGATGTTCATGCGTTCGCGCAAGCGGCTTTCGATGCGAAAGCACTCCGGCGCCTTGATGTCTTCCAGATTGATGCCGCCAAACGTGGGCTCCAGAACCGCGACAGAGTCCACGAAACGGTCTACATCGGTTTCATCCACCTCAATGTCGAAAACATCAATACCGGCGAACTTCTTGAAGAGAACCGCCTTTCCCTCCATGACCGGCTTGGAGGCCAACGGCCCGATGGCGCCCAAACCCAGCACGGCCGTTCCGTTGGAAATGACCGCCACCAGATTGCCGCGCCCTGTGTAATCGGCCGACTTGTCCGGGTTGCGGGCGATATCCAGACAGGGTGCCGCCACACCGGGAGAATACGCCAGAGCCAAATCGCGCTGGTTGCCGAGGGGCTTGGTGGCCTGAATTTCCAGTTTTCCCGGACGCGGATACTGGTGATAGTCGAGCGCGTTCTGATCCAGATCACTCTTGGCGGTGTTGGTTTGGTCGGTCATGTCGGTCTTCTTGAGTTAGTGTCGGTCGGGTGTCGCAGGGGCCAGAGCCGGCTGGCCATCCATCCGGCGATCTTCGGGGACCTGCGGCGCGCATACGTTACTCACCTTAAGCAATGGTACGTGCCTTAAAGCGAATAAAAGCGCGCGTGAGAACAAACAAAACGATGGAATTGAAGATATGCCACAAGAAATGCGTCCCCAATGCGATATGGGAGCAGATCGGCTCGTCCATCATACGGAATGCCAAAGAAAGGGTAAAAACGGCTCCGGCGATGGCCAGCGCCCTGGCGGTTTCGGGGTCCTTGCGCATCAAGATGGCGGCAAAGCCCCACATGGCCAGCAAGGCAGGAACATAGCCTCCCGATGAGCCGAAGATCGGTTCTATGAACTGAGGGGCGCCGAGCAACACACCAAGAAAACCCAGTGTAGCTACCACCGCCTGCAACCGACCTGCTGCCAGATACGCCCGCGTTGCCAGATAGAAATACACCAGCATGAAAATCATGATGGGTATGACATCCAGCAGCATAGCCCAGATGGTCGCATAGGTGTGAAACAGGAACGACCCCACGCCGATTGTCGCCATGAGAAGGATCAGCACCAGCGCACCGGCGTCCTTTCGTCCGGCTTTACGCCACAGCATGAACGCGGCCAGTGCCGCCAGAATGAACGCAAGATTGGTTATGGCGTTCAACGGCTCTGACCAGAACGAGAAATCGGTGCGCTCACAATACGCATCCACCTGGCGCAAAAGGTCCATGCATCCCCCCAATGCCGGAATTTTACTGATGCCGTATTAGGTATGCCTTTGCGGTGGGGATGCAACCATAATTCGCAATCTTACGCGAGGAGATACCCGAAAAGCGCTAGGCTTGTGGGGATGCAATGCGAATTGCAGCGGATCGCAGGGTCGTGGGACGCCCGGCGCGAAGAGCGCGCAGGATCTGCGCAGGTGTAGTAGCCGACAGTTTGGCCCGCCGCTTTCCATGGCGGGCAAGTGATGCCCGAGAGGCCAGCAATCCTTGGCATGGATGGGTCAGGCCGATGGTTTGGGCTGCGAAATTGACAAGCTTTTCCGTTGCCCGCACTTTCAGCCCGAAATCATCACTTTGATAGCGCAGCACTGCAAGTTGATGATCTGAGCCGGCCCGTTGGCAGCGTTCAATAAACGCCATGGCCTCGTTATGCCACCCACTTTCCAGCATCACATCCGGGCGAATGAACAGCAACCACTCGCCGCGGTGGGTGTGATCGAGTGCCAGTTCCACAATGTTGGGTTCGGCGTCCGCGCTCGAAACCCAATTGGCACCGGCGGCATCTGCCAGCGTGCGGGTTGCGTCCGTCGACCCGCGATCGATCACCAATACGTCCCGCACGATTCCTTCGGCCGTGGCCGGCACAAGCGAGGAGAACGAGTGCAGCAATGCCTGTTCACTGTTAAGGGTTGTTACGATCACACTGAGCATTCAGGAGTTTTAGACCAACCGCCGCCCCACTGAAAAGAACCCACTTGAATTTTCGCAGGGAATGAGTGATGTTCCCTTTATGTTCTCACCAAGGTGCACATCAGATGGGCAAAGCCGTTCCTCCAGTCCACACTCACAGCGAACAAACCGCCGCAAGCGCGCCGTTTCCGGCGAATCTGGTTAGCGGTCGGGGCGCTGCCTCCAATCCGGAAGCCCGTTTTGAACGCGAACAGCGGCAACTGGAGGATGACGGTTGGGGCCTTCTGGAAGAGTTGCCGCCGCTGACGACCCAATGCCAGAACGAAGTCAGCCGCAGCATCATTACGCGCAACACTTCCCCTGACCTGCCCTTCGACCGTTCCATCAACCCGTATCGGGGCTGCGAGCATGGGTGCACCTATTGTTTTGCACGACCAAGCCACGCTTACATGGGCTTGTCACCGGGGCTTGATTTCGAGACACGTCTTTATGCCAAGGGCAACGCCGCCGAAGTGCTGGAGCGCGACCTTTCCAAGCCCTCCTACAAACCCAAGCCCATCGCCATGGGCACCAACACAGATCCGTATCAACCCATCGAGCGCACCCATCAATTGATGCGTCAAATTCTTGAAGTTCTGGAGCGGTGCGGCCACCCTGTCTCGATCATTACCAAATCGGCCTTGATCCTACGCGACAAGGATATTCTGGCACGCATGGCGGCGCGCAATCTGGTGTCTGTGCGTTTGTCTGTTACCACGGAGGATCGCCACCTTGCCCGGTCCATGGAACCACGTGCGTCCACACCCGCCAACCGCTTCAAGGCCATAGAAGCTCTCGCCGCAGCAGGAGTGCCGACCGGTGTGATGGTGGCACCGGTTATCCCCGGCCTTACCGATCATGAGCTGGAGGGCATCCTGACCCACGCCAAAGACGCTGGCGCGTCCGCAGCAACCTATATCTTGCTGCGCATGCCACGGGAGGTGAGTGAGCTCTTCAAGGATTGGCTGCTGCGCGAGGCGCCGGGGCGCTATCGTCATGTGCTGTCGCTGATGCGATCCATGCGCGGAGGCAAGGACTATGACCCGCAGTGGAACCGCCGGTTTCGTGGTGACGGGCCTTATGCGGACCAATTGTCTCGCCGGTTTCAGCTTGCATGCCGCCGGCTGGAGCTTTCCACCAGAGGAGGCAAGTTGTCCACCGAGCACTTTGTACCACCGCAAAAGGGAGGCGTTCAACTGTCGCTGTTCTAGGCCGCTCTACCCCCGCCCAGAACAATCTTGCACTTCTTCGAAAGGCGAGGCACAAACGCATCATGCCCTACTCAGATACCCTTTTCACCACCCCTTTTGCCGAAGCGCCCGATGCCACACAGGAGCGAAAGCTCGTGGATCAGCTTGGCGGCGCCTTTGCAGGCGTTGATGAGGCAGGACGCGGCCCTTGGGCCGGACCGGTGGTGATTGCCGCTGCTGTTCTTGATTACGACAATCTGCCAGAGGGTCTCAATGACTCCAAAAAGCTAAGCGCAATGCGGCGGGAAGAGCTTTTCACCGAAATCTGCGCGAAGGCACATGTGAGTGTCTGTGTGCAATCTGCGCGGACCATTGATCGGCTGAATATTAGGGCGGCAACGCTTGCCGGCATGACAAACGTTGCCACATCGCTGGACGTGCCGGTCCGAAAGGCTTTCTTCGACGGACGCGATGTACCGCCGGGTCTTCCCTTTGAAGGCGAAGCGGTCATCAAAGGCGATGGGCGTTGTCTTGCCATCGCAGCGGCATCAATTGTTGCCAAGGTGTTGCGTGATCGGCTGATGGTCAAGCTGGACAAACAGTGTCCCGGCTACGGCTTTGCAAAGCACAAGGGCTATGGCACCAAAGACCATCAAGCCGCCCTTTTGGAGCTGGGACCAAGTCCCTACCACCGGCGCTCGTTTCGACCGATCCGTGTCTTGCTGGAAAACACATCCTCTTAAAGACTGGCGTGACCGCTTGGCAATTGATCGGGCAACAAAAAAGGCTCCACGCGCATTGCGGGGAGCCTTTCGAGCAAATTCTTTGGCGTTGCCTAGGCTTACCTAGTTCAACCGACCGGATACCTGCTTGATGCTTTCAGACAGGACCTTCCCACGAGTTTCGTCGTTGGTCATGCTGGAGGCAATGATTTCTTCCGCTGCTTCAACAGCGACTTCCGCAGCACGTGCCTTGACTTCGGCGATTGCATTGGCTTCTGCCTGCGCAATCTTTGCTTCAGCCGCCTTGGTGCGACGGGAAATCATTTCCTGAAGCGCTGCGTCGGCTTCAACAGCCAAGCGCTCGGCTTCTTCCTTGGCGTCGGCGACAATTTGTTCCGCCTCGGCCTCTGCTTCCGTGCGCTTGCGCTGGTACTCAGCGAGCAGGTGCTGAGCTTCCTCGCGCAGCTTACGGGCTTCATCAAGTTCGCTCTTGATGTTGTCCGTCTGCTTGTCCAAAGCACCGCCGATCTTTGACGGCACCTTCAGCCACTGCAGCAATGCGAAGAAGAGGATGAGGCCGACAAATGCCCAAATGGTATCACTGAACATACCTGATCTCCTTACTTCATCGCATTTTCGACGGCTTTGGTCACGGTGGCTTTCGCCGGAGCCCGACCGCCGATCAATGCCTTGACCACATCACCTGCGGTGTCGGCAGCGATTTCTCCAACTTCAGCAAGGCTTTCCTGCTTGATCTTGGAAATGCGCTGTTCGGCTTCTGTGAGCTGGACCGAAAGCTTTTCTTCAGCAGCGTTGCGAGCTGCTTCTGTTTCTGCTTTCAGCCGGTCACGCGCGTCCTGAGCCATGGAATTGGCCTTCTTGCGCGCATCCGCGAGAGCCTTTTCATAGGCCGCGATGGCATCATCGGTTTCCTGCTTGAGACGTGCCGCTTCCGCCATATCGCCCGCGATACGGTCGCGACGGTCTTCCAGGATTCCGCTGATCCGTGGGATTACAACTTTGGACATGATCCAGTAGAACACGCCAAAGGTAAGCGCCAACCACAACAGCTGAGAGGGATAGGTCGTACTGTCGAAGGGAGGAAAGTTAGCTTCGCCTCCGTGCGCCTCAGTAGCAACCAAGGTTCCAGTAGTGTGTTCGCCTTGGGTATTCGACATCACCTTCTCCGTAAACGCTCTAAGGACGGTTTACCTTGAATACGGCGATGCCCCGAAGGACATCGCCGAAACGGTAACACGTCTGGATCTAAAGTCTGTCGCTTATACAGCGAAGAGCAGAAGAAGAGCGACCAGAAGCGAGAAGATGCCGAGTGCTTCTGTCACAGCAAAGCCGAGGATGAGGCGGCCGAACTGACCGTCAGCAGCGGACGGGTTGCGCAGGGCGCCAGATAGAAAGTTACCGAAGATGTTGCCGAGGCCGAGAGCTGCGCCGCCCATTCCGAGGCAAGCGATACCAGCACCGATATATTTTGCAGCTTCTGCTTCCATGACACGTGCTCCTAAAACTAGCAAATTTCGTCGTCTGTGACGTTTTGATTTTGGGTTAGACAACCCGGGAACTGCAGGTTCTGTTAGTGGCTCGGGTGGAGCGCATCTGCCAGATACATGCAGGTAAGGACGGTAAAGACGTAGGCCTGAAGGAAGGCTACCAGGAACTCAAGTGCCGTGATGGCGATCGTGAGCAGGAGTGGCAGCACTGCAGCGCCGATGCCGATGGCACCTGCACCGGTGAGCATAACTACGAAGCCTGCAAACACCTTCAGTGTGATGTGACCGGCCAGCATGTTCGCAAACAAACGAACAGAGAGGCTGACAGGACGGGAAAGGAACGAGATTAATTCAATCGCGGTTACCAATGGCACAATATAGGCCGGTACGCCGCTTGGCACGAACAGCTTAAGGAAGCCAGATCCGTGCTTGAAAAAACCGTATATGGTGACCGTCAGAATAACGAGCATCGCCAGAGCGAAGGTCACAATAATCTGACTGGTAACTGTGTAGAAGAATGGAACCATCCCGATCATGTTGGCTGTGAAGACGAACATGAAGAGGGTGAATACCAGCGGGAAAAACCGCATGCCTTCGTTGCCCGCTGCGCCTCGCAAGGTGGCGGCAACAAACTCATATGACATTTCCGCCATGAGCTGCATGCGGCTTGGCACCAGTCCCCGTCCACTGGTTGAAAGAACCAGGAACAGCGTCGCCGCTGCAATGGTCACCACCATGAACAAGGAGACGTTGGTAAAGGAGAAGTCCATTCCAGCAATGTTCAAATCAAAAATCTTATTGATATGAAACTGGTGGATCGGATCGATTCCGTTGCTTGATTGTCCAGCCACAGGTTTTGTCCCCTGAAGTGCCCAAATTTAGCGCCGCAGCGCGTTTCGGATGTTAGTCCTGCTTCTTCTTACGGGAGTTCAAACGTCTTTCAGGCTCCGCAACTTTCCCCAGCGCCCGCAACAAATTCAAAATCCCCGCACCGAAGCCAAGCATCAAGAGCACAATAAGCCCCCAAGGCTTGGTACCGAGCCACGTATCCGCCATCCAACCTAGTCCAGCACCTACGAGCACGCCAGCAACGAACTCTGAGGACAGTTTGAAAGCTTGAGCAGCCCCAGACATTGCTCCTGAACTTGCCTTGGGTGAATCCTTGGATTCGCCATCCCGGTGTTGTTCCAGAGTTTTGCCAAGTCGCTCTAGTCGCTCAGTCAGGTGACTGTCAGAAGCAGCCTGGTTTTCCTCGGGCTGCTTCGGGTCGTCTGAAGCCATCACACGATCATCCCTTTAGTTTATGCAGCAGAAAAACCATCGACTCCCAAAAGTCGCCGGAACCATAGTCGGCGCCCCGTGCTGTGTCAAGATACTACGAAAATGCATCAACTATCTGATATCAAAGGAATTTTTAGGGAAATTAACAGAGAATGCTTACGGCATCCTGCGAGTTTTACGTTGTTTTACGCAGACTCATTCAATTTCACGAAAACTTTCAGCCGTCTGAAGATCTACTGAAACCAGTTGCGAAACACCTCGTTCAGCCATGGTCACCCCGAACAAGCGATCCACACGCGCCATGGTAATGGGGTTGTGTGTAATCACGACAAACCGTGTTTCAGTGTTCTGAACCATGTCTTCCAGGAGGGTACAGTAGCGCTCCACATTGGCGTCATCCAGCGGGGCATCGACCTCATCCAGTACACAAATCGGTGCTGGATTCGTGAGGAAAACCGCGAAAATCAGCGCCATGGCGGTCAAAGCCTGCTCACCGCCGGAGAGCAAGGTCATGGTTTGCGGCTTCTTGCCCGGAGGCCGGGCCAGGATCTCCAGACCAGCGTCCAGCGGGTCATCGGAATCAACCAGTTTGAGCTCGGCCGTACCGCCACCAAACAGGTGGGTGAACAAGCGCTGGAAGTGATCATTTACAATGTCGAATGCTTTCAAAAGGCGCTCGCGTGCCTCTCGATTCAGGTTTGAAATGCCCCCGCGCAAGCGTTTGATGGCTTCAATCAGGTCATCACGTTCCACAACCAAAGTGTCGCGGCGTTCCTCCACCTCGCGCATTTCTTCTTCTGCGCGCAGGTTCACACCCCCCAAACGCTCCCGCTCCGCCTTGAGGCGTTCGAGTCTTTTTTCCGTGGATACCGGGTCGGGCAAGGGTGCACCTTCCTTGAGACCCGCAACCTCGGGTAGCTCACCAACGGATATCTCCAATGTCTCATCAATGCGGTTTTCGGTTTCCCGCTTGCGTTCCCGAGCCGCTTCCAATCGCTCTTCAGCGCGGATTTTGCGTTCTCGTGCACCGGACAGCCCTTCCATGGCCTCCTTGGCCTTGCGGTCTGCCTCGGCAAGAACCTTCTCAGCCTCCACCAGCGCATCATCCGCGATCCGCTTGCGCTCCTCCGCGGAAGCCATCTCACGGGTTAGATCCAAGCGTTTTTCTTCAATCTCGGCAGGGCTTTCCAAAAGCTCCAGACGTTCTTCTTCGCTTTCGGTCCGTCTTTGACGCAGCGTGCCGATTTGCTTGTCTGCACCTTCGGCGCGTTGCTGCCAGCTGTGCCGCTCGCGGTGAATGGCCTCCAGCCGCCTCTTGCGCATATCCGCTTCGCGCCGAATGCTTTCCACATTGGCTCTTGCATTTGACTGTGCGGTTCGCGCCTCGGCCAATTGAGCGGACAGATGCGCCAATTCTTCCGACAGATCGTCGCCGGCCGGCAGCTCCTCCAGTTGCATCTCGGCTTCTTCCAGAGCCTCTTGCAACTCTTCAACCGCTTCAGTTGCTTGAGAGACCTGTGACTGCAACGCTTCCCGGCGCATGGTCAGTTGCGCGTGAGCCCGCTCCGCTGCCACGACCTGATCTCTGGCCTGCGCAACAGCCGTTTGGCAGGTCCGCGCTTTCTGCTTGGCGTCCTGCTCCTGCGCAATCAGAGTACGCAGGCGCTGGGTCGCCTCATCCAGCAAAGCTTGCGCTTCCAATGCGCGCTCACGGGCAGCCTCGATCTCGCCTTCCAATTCCCTGAGGCGGTTCTTCTGCTCGAGCCGCTGGGCAGCAGGTGTCGGCGCTTCCGCAGCCACACGAACCCCGTCCCAGCGCCACAAATCACCATCGCGGGATACAAGACGCTGGCCAACCTTGAGTTGACGCGCCACCGAGGGACCAGCATCACCTTCCACCAATCCGATCTGATCCAAGCGGCGCACCAGCTTTTGCGGCGCTTCCACATAGCGAGACAAGGGCTCGCACCCCGCGGGAAGGGTCGGGTCATCAAAATCACGCTCCGCCCCGCCCCAATGGGCTGGTGCTGCTTCATCCAACGGCAACTCGAGATCTTCCCCAAGCGCCGCCCCGAGCGCCTTCTCAAAGCCCTTGGCTGCTTGCATGGAATCAACCGCTGGCGGCCAGTCTCCAGATACCGAATGACTCAGAATTTTTTCGAGGGTCTGGCTTTCGGTTTCTAGGCGTGTCACCGCCGCCTTTGCATCGGCCAATGGGGGACGCAGTGATTCATCACGCGCCCGCGCCTCTTGTACCGCTGCATCCAGTTCCGCAGCCGCCTCTTCGGCTTCTGCCAACTCTTCCTGCGCCAGTTCCAACATCTCGCGTTGTTCAGCAACTTCGGTCGCAGAGGCAATTTCTTCGTTAATGACGGCAAGACTGGCCTGCAACTCGCCCAACTGGTCTTTCTGCCGAACCAAGCGGGCGCGGGCATCGGCTACCGTACGTTCCAACTGCTGCTGTTTGGCCACCAAGCCTGCATGGGCGCGGGTCTTTTCGCTGTGATCTGCTTCCAGAGATGCCACCAGCTCCGCAGCTTCATCCGCCCGCCCTTGCGCCGCCTCGGCGCGCTCCTCCACGCTTTCATTCTCTTCCATGAGGAGCTGCTCTTCTTCAGCAAGTGCCTCGAGCCGTTCCGCGTTTTCGGTGGTAAGCTGGTTCTCGCGCTCGATATCCTGATCAAGCTGGCGAATGCGTTCATTCAGATCAGCAAGGCGCTCCCGTACTCGCCGGTCTTCCGCATCCAATTGATTGCGCGCAATAACAATGCGCTGAAGCGCCGCCCCAACTTCCGCTGCCTTCTCGCGCAATTTGGGCACTTCATGAGCCGCGATGGCCTGCTCCTTGGCGGTGCGCGCCTGAAGGCCGGCGATATCGGTCAGCCCGTATTCCGCTTCCGCATATTGCTTTTGAGCATCTTGCAACGCGGCGCTGGCTTCTTTCCAACGCAAGTAGAAAATGGTCGCTTCCGTTCGCCGTATATCCCAGGACAGATTGCGATAGCGCGAGGCCTGCCGGGCCTGCCGCTTCAGGCCTTCCAATTGCGCTTCAATTTGAGTGAGAACATCCTCGAGCCGCTCAAGGTTGCTTTCGGCAGCTCGCAGGCGGATTTCAGCTTCGTGGCGACGGCTGTGAAGTCCGGATATACCGGCCGCTTCCTCCAGGATCTTGCGCCGAGACGTCGGCTTGGCAGAGATAAGCTCACCGATCTGCCCTTGGCGCACCATGGCTGGAGACCGCGCACCGGTGGAGGCATCAGCAAACAGCAGCTGCACGTCACGTGCGCGGGCGTCCTTGCCATTGATCTTGTACACCGAGCCAGCCTCACGCTCGATGCGACGGGTCACCTCCAGCTTATCGGAGTCGTTGTACCCTGTTGGCGCACGGCGATCTTCATTGTCCAGAAAAAGCGTGACTTCAGCGGTGTTTCGGGCGGGACGGTTGAGACTGCCGGAAAAAATCACATCATCCATCCCGGAAGCGCGCATGCTTTTGTAGGAGTTTTCTCCCATCACCCAGCGCAGCGCTTCGACAAGATTTGATTTTCCGCAGCCATTGGGTCCCACAACACCGGTGAGACCCTCTTCAATAACGAACTCCATGGGGTCCACAAAGGACTTGAACCCCAAAACGCGGAGCTTTTCAAACTTCATGCTCCGCGCCTCGTCATGTCTATCAGCTTGATACGTGACAGCCCCTGAAGGCTTCCGACATTCCTGTCGTGCCCCTTACAGGTGCTTTTCCACGTATTCGCTGATCTCTTCAATGGAGAGCGCCCCGCTCACTTTTTCGCCATTAATAAAGAAGGTTGGTGTCGAATCCACAGAGAGCGCTTTGGAAGCGTGATCCCGGCTTGCGGTCACTCCGTCCAGAATTTCCTGATTCGTCAAGCAAGCTTTGACTTCATCTTCTGTAAAGCCGATCTGCTTACCCATATTCAACAGGGCGTTATAAGGATTATCCGTGAACGCCCAGTTCCTCTGCTGCTCGAACATCAGCGAAACCACATCGAAATACTTATCCTCCGGCGCGCAGCGCGCAAGCATCGAAGCCGCAGCTGCAACCGTGTCCAACGGGAACTCGCGGAAGATCATGCGCACCTTGCCAGTGTCGATGTATTTTTCCTTGAACTCCTTGTAGGTCTGGCGATGGAAGTTGGCGCAATGGCCACAGGTCATGGAGGCGTATTCAACGACCGTGACAGGGGCATCTTCCTGACCCAGCGCCTTGTCGCCCAACGGGCCGGGTTTCATCAACTCGTCCATGTCCACGGACTGGGCAAAGGCAGCGGGGCCAGAGGCGATCAGCACCGCTCCTGCGGCAGCAGCAAGTGTGGTGCGTTCCAGTAGCTCTCTTCTGGTCAGTGTCACGTCGTCGGTCCTGTATCCGTTTAATTGTGTAGGTATGAATGGCAGCACGGTTAATCAGCGTCAACCGAACCGTGTAAATGTGTTCACATGAAGCATGATGCCAGCGTGCTCCACACACACCTGATCACGCTCCCGTGAACACGTTCACCCTACAGATCTAACGGAGAGTGCCGCTTAGAGGTGCTTGCCCAGAATCTCGTCCCATTCGCTCAGCTCGCGGTAGCCGACAACCTTTTCCCCATTGACGAAGAAGCTTGGTGTGCCGCTGACACCGAATTCCTCATGGGCGCGGTCTCGGGTCTGGGTCAGGCCTTCCAGAAGCGTCTGATTGGTTATAGCCGCGTCTACCGCCTCCTTGGTAAGGCCCATCTGGCGTCCAATCTTCAGCAGAGCGCTATAAGGCTTCTCGTTGAACGCCCAATCCTTCTGAGTTTCAAACATGAACGTCAAATACTCTGGATACCGGTCTTCCGGCAGCGCGCGTCCCATCATGAAACCGGCAGTGGCGACCGCATCAAGCGGAAACTCACGCATGATGTAGCGCACCTTGCCCGTGTCGATGTACTTTTCCTTCAACTCAGGAAACACCCGCGTCTTGAAGGCTGCACAATGGCCGCAGGTCAACGAGGAGTACTCGACCATGGTAACCGGGGCCTCTTCCGACCCATACACCACGTCCCCCAACGGGCCGGGCTTCGCCACTTCCGCCGGATCAAAGGTCTCTTCAGCCAACGCCAAACGGGGCGCAAGGGCAAAGGTGGCGCCCACAATGGCAGCGGCAACGGTTGTCTTGAGGAAATCTCTGCGGCTGTATGTCAACTCTGGCATCCTTTGTGTCACAAAACTCTTTCGACGGCAGGGAACCTGTCTTTCGCCCCTTCCCTAAGCCATGTGGCGCGTTGCTTAAATGACTTTCGCGTCAAAAACGTGAGCCTCGACTGCGACGAAGCATCGCGCCCAGACCGCTTGCTTTCTTTTTCGCGGTTCCGACTGCCCTTATTTCGCCCGGAATTGTCCCGAAGTGGGACCATGGTTGTGGGCATATCCCCGCCGGGACCTTTACTTTTGTATCAAGAGTCAGGCATTTAGAAGACAGGGTGACTTCATATACCAACTGTTAACCATAGAGGCAGGCCGCATGGTTCGGATATCTACTGTTGTGCTCGTGGCACTTGGGCTCGCTGGATGTCAGGCATCGATGAAAGAAGAGCTAGTCGAACCTGTTGCAACCGCCCCGGCCGTCGAGGACCAGCAGACCGCCGAAGCAGCACTGCCGGATTTCACCCCACAAGCTTATGCCGGAGCAACCGACCTTGACGCCCTGACAGCCATGCGCTGGGATGTGAGCGAAGGCGACGGAACGCCTTCAGGGACGTGCACCCTTACCTTCTCCAGCCCACAGTCGGAACAAAGCCAGGTGCTGCGTACCTTGGGCGCAGGTGTTTTCGGCGGCAAGTTAACATCCTCCGGGTGCCAGAATGAGGATCTGGCTCAAGCGAGTTACTGGAGCATCAGTGGTAGCAGCATTGAACTTCATGGTGATGAAACACAAACCACAGCCTACCTGCTGATGGAACGGCCGGACCTGTTGCTAGGCTACACCGCGCAAGGCGCTGATCTGGTGTTGAGCCACGCCCTCGCCCAATAACATCTGGCCTGATTTATACTGAAAACTGGATTGATTTTGCGGACTTGAGCCCTGCGGGCGCAGGCAAGTCAGGCAGGCTGGCAGCACGGCGGCTGACCGGCCGCACGAACGACGAGCCTACTCGTCGTCAACGCGGGAGGCGATTTGTTGCCCCAATTTCTCAAGCGCTTGCTGAAGGCGCGAATTTTCGACGCGTTCCACCTGTTGCTTGATCTTTTTCTTCTCGTCCTCAGACAACTCACGGCGCTTGGGCGTCTTCGCTTTTGGCTTTCGGGCCAACGTGCGCTGCATGATGCGAATGCGATCTACGGCCTTCCAACCAAAGAACGCATTGATGCGTTCACGCAGCTGGGGCAGCTCGTGCGTGAGAAGCAAGGCAGAGGGTGCATCGGCATAGACCAACAACGTCGCCGGTTCGAGAACCGGTTCCCCGTCCGCAGTTTTTCTACGGGGCCATATCAACTGACCGGGCTGGACACGATCCACGTACCTTTCGCCCACCAGTTCTGGCCAAGCGCTGAGCAACTCAGAGGTTGCAAAGCCCCGTTTTCGCGCTACCGGATGCATGGTTGCGCCAATCAGCTCGCCGAGCTGGCGCCCATCTTTACCGGAGTGCTTGACCTGTGCAGCTGTCTTCATAATTTAAAACCACGCCATGGAAATAAGGCACTGATGTGTCCTATTGATCCTATTAGTTCTAATTCAGCCCTAACTTTCGCGGTACCTCAAATTACCAAGGGTTCCCTGATAATCCGCGGGACAAACTTACAAGAGTCCTTATCAACTCATGCAAGCAACTACAGCACTACTTCACTGGTATGACAGAAATTTCCGTACTCTGCCATGGCGCACCCCGCCAAATCCGGAACTTTCCGGTGCAAAACCAAACCCTTACCACGTCTGGCTATCGGAAATCATGTTGCAACAGACCACTGTTGCCACGGTCAAAACCTATTTTATAAAGTTTACAGATCTATGGCCGCGACTAGAAAATCTCGCGGAGGCTGAAGAAGAAGAAGTGCTCAAAGCATGGGCAGGCCTTGGATATTATTCCCGCGCACGTAATCTTCATCGCTGCGCAAAAATCGTTTTACGTGACTATAATGGGCGTTTTCCTGAAGAAGAACATAAATTACAGCAACTTCCCGGAATTGGACCTTACACGGCTGCCGCGATTTCTTCAATTGCCTTCAACCAGCACGCGGCTGTCGTTGACGGAAATGTGGAACGCGTCATTAGCCGGCTGCGTGCAATAACTGATAGATTGCCCGGTGCAAAACCTGTGATTAAGTCTCATATGGCGGCTTTAACCCCCCATGAAAGACCCGGAGACTTCGCTCAGGCTGTCATGGATCTGGGCGCAACAGTGTGTACACCGCGGTCACCAGCATGCACGATTTGTCCGTGGGTTGACCTATGTGAAGGCCGCAAACAGGGCATCCATGAATCGCTGCCACGCAAAGCGCCGAAGAGAGTCAAGCCCACACGAAAGGGCATGGCTTTCGTGATCGCGCGGGAAGATGGTGCTATTGCATTGAGACGCCGCCCGGACAAGGGCCTTCTGGCGGGCATGAGCGAACCCCCAACTTCCCAATGGTCAGAAGACATGAAACAAGATGATCTGGGACAAGCGCCAGTAAAAGCCGACTGGTCTTTGGCGCCCTCAACCGTGAAGCACACGTTCACACATTTTCATCTGGAACTTGCGGTCTGGCACACACAGGTAGATGCAGCATTTCCCCTGCCGGAAGGCTACTGGTGGTCTGTTCCTGAGACTTTGGAGGGAGAAGCCTTGCCGACGGTCATGCGCAAGGTGCTCAAGACCCCTTTGGCCTGACAGCCAAAGGGGTACACTTCTGGTCCGAGTTCCCTTGGGGGGGGGAGGTTGTTTCAAGAGGCGTCAGCTCGATTGCGTAGCGCCGTGAACGGTTCATGGGTAACGCGGGACAGATCAGCCAGTTGGGCCCGCGCCTTGATGTAACTGTCGTAGACGCGCTCAGCGAGCGGATCCCGTGCTGCATGGGTCATCATGACATCTTCTGCCGCCGTGACGAACGCATCCTGGACATCTTTGGGCAGTTGCTTGACGGGAAAGCTCTTGTCGTCCCGAAGCGTTTTGAGCGCCACGCTGTTCTGCCAGTTGAACTGAGAAGCCATCATGTCATTTTCGGCGGCCGCTGCAGCCTTGAAGATCATTTGATCCTCGGCGGTCAGCGTGCGCCAAAACCGCTGGTTCACCCCCATGGAGCAAGCTATGCCAGCGCCGTTGAATCCAGGATAGGCGCAGTATTTGCTGACTTCGTGCAGACCAAGAGACATGCCGGCCCAAGGCCCTGCCCAGTCCGCGCCATCCAAACCACCCGACTTCAATGCGGTACGGATTTCATTGGCCGGTATTGTGATGGCAATGCCGCCCATACGCCGAAGCACTTCACCGGCCATGCCGGGAAGCATCATCTTGAAACCCCGCAGGTCATTCAGACTCTCAATGGACCGGGTGAACCAACCGCCTATCGTGTGCGCCGTGTGCCCTGCCATAAAGGGCTTGATCTCGAACTGATCGGCGACCTCGTCCCACAGCTCCTGTCCGCCACCCCAGTTGATCCAGGCGGCATACTCTTGATGTGTCATGCCCGCCGGGGCCCCGCCAAAGAAGCTGTAGGCCATGTGGGTGCCATTCCAATAGTCATCGCTGGCGTGGTAGAGCTCAGCCGCGCCGGAGGCAACCGCGTCAAAGGCCTCGAATGCAGGCACCAACTCGCCCGCCGCATATACGGTGACGTCGAAACGACCATCAGATGCCGCGTTGATCCGCTCCGCAATTCGAGTTGCGGCCTCGGAAAAACCTGAGAGCGTACGCGGCCAGCACGTCACCATACTGACCTGACGGCGATTTTGTGTCTGAGCGGGGGCGGCGAGCGGTGCGGCGGCGATGCCTGCGCCAGCCAATGCGCCCGCTGTCTTGAGAAACCTGCGACGATTCAAGGCAAACTCCCGAGTTTATAGGGGTACCGCGTTCAAAAATGGGCCCTATTCACGCAGCACCGGACCAGTCATCTACCTTGAGCTATAAAAAACAAACCTCGCGGGAAACTGAACTCCCGCGAGGTTTCATCAGGTTTGTCTGCCGCGCCAAGAGGCGGCGCGTTACTGGAAAGCTGTCTCAGCGAAACTGCGAAGTTTGCGGGAATGCAGACGCTCAAGCGGCATCTTGCGCAGGATTTCCATGGTCTGAATGCCGATCTCCAGATGCTGGGAAACCTGCCGGCGATAAAAATCTGTAGCCATGCCCGGAAGTTTCAGTTCGCCGTGGAGCGGCTTGTCGGAAACACACAGGAGCGTACCGTAGGGAACGCGGAAGCGGAAACCATTGGCCGCAATCGTCGCGGATTCCATGTCCAGCGCGATGGCACGGGACTGAGAAAACCGTTGGACCGGCTCGCGATGGTCGCGCAGTTCCCAGTTTCGGTTGTCAATGGAGGCAACCGTTCCGGTCCGCATCACTCGCTTCAGCTCGAACCCTTCATAGCCGGTTACATTTTCAACTGCTTGCTCGAGAGCAACCTGAACCTCTGCCAAAGGTGGGATCGGCACCCATGTAGGCAGGTCTGCATCCAGCACCTTGTCTTCACGCACATAACCATGAGCCAACACATAGTCACCAAGTTGCTGGCTGTTGCGCAGCCCCGCACAGTGACCAAGCATCAACCAGGCATGAGGCCTCAGTACCGCGATATGATCAGTAATGGTTTTAGCGTTGGAAGGCCCTACCCCAATATTCACCATGGTGATACCCGAGTTATCCTCGCGCACCAGATGATAAGCTGGCATCTGAGGGAGCCGGCCCAGAGGCTCGCCGGAAGACGGCTCTGTTTCCCCTGACAGGGTCATCAGATCGCCCGGTTCCACAAACGCGACGTAGTCGCTGTTCGGATCCTTGACCAACTCGCGCGCCATTTGGGCGAAGCCGTCAATATAGAACTGATAGTTCGTGAAAAGAACGAAGTTCTGGAAATGCTTGGGCGCTGTGGCTGTGTAGTGCTGCAGTCGGTGCAAGCTGTAATCAACCCGCGGTGCCGTGAAGGGCGCCAGTGGCTGTGGCGTCTCCCCTGCGTCAAAGGTGCCGTTGGCAATGGCATCATCCATAACCGCCAAGTCCGGCACATCAAAGATGTCGCGAAGGGTTACTTCAGGCTTGGCTGCAAATGCCCCTTCAACGTGAGCGCCATCATAGAACGCAAAGTGCAGCGGGATGGGGGTCTCACTGTACCCTATCTCCACGGGCTCTTCATGGTTGCTAAGCAACAACTCGATCTGCTGCCGCAGATAAGAGCGAAACAGGTCCGGACGCGTGATCGTGGTGCTGTATTTCCCCGGCCCGGCAACGAAACCGTAGGACAAACGGCCATCGGTTCGGGTGTGAATGGCCATTTCGAAGCGCAACTCGGGATAAAAGGCGCGAACGCGACCCTCCGGCGTATCGCCTTGAGCGATTTTCTCGAACTGTCTGCGCAAGAAAGCTGTGCTCTCGTCGAACAACTCTATGAGATAGTTGACGGCGCTGTCAGCATCGTTGAATTGGCGGGAAGGTTTGGGATCGGGCATCAAGATGGAACGGTTTTCCATCTGTACGTCGCTACCGGATATAGTCGACACGTTGTTTTCTCCTATTTCGTGTCGCTCTATGTCTGCCTTAGGTCAATGACAACGTCAAGACAATTACCTAGCGTTTCTGAAATTTTTTTAATGCACTGTGATATTTTTCACAGCTATCGCCAGGTTCTGATCAATTCTGTGCCGCTCAAAGAGCGCTCAGGGGGATATCACAGAGCGCACTGCATGCATCGAGTTCGATTTACAGCTTTAGCTAACCTGTTAGACTGCATCTTTTCTTTGAGCGTTTTCAGGCGAACTTATGCAGGCTTTGGATGAAGCTATTTCGCCTGCCCCGAAAAGACGTCACGCTCGCTGTGGTCCGCAGTTGGGTTTTGAACCATGTGAACCAGGAAGCCCAGCGCCATGCTTTTGCTTCTGGACAAACGCGCTCGCGAGAAATACTTCTCGTTCAAATACGTAGTGCGATACCTACTGCGCTGTCCCCTTCACATCAAACGTTGAAATTCCGTCATGCCAAAATCCAGATTTCCCATCGAGTGGGTAGAGCAGCACATGCCACGCACCCGCCGTTCGCTTGAGGCGTTGCCAGACCTCGCCAGTGTTCGCCTTGCAATGAGCATGCATTTGGACATCAAGACCCTCCCCCTTGTGAAAGGGCTCGCCCGCAAAGGAGCAGAGCTTTACATCACCACATGCAATCCGACGACGGTACGCGATGATGTGGTGGAAGGCATGCGCAAGGCCGGAGCGCAGGTCGAAGCGGGCGAAGGCATGAGCGATGCGGACTGGCAGTCGGCCATTGCAGGCGGCCTTGAGTGGGGCCCAACCCACTTCAGTGAAATGGGGTCGGACTACACCCACTATCTGATCGCTAACGGCCTCGCGTTTCCTGAGGTCAAAGCCGGCCTTGAGGCGACGGGCTCTGGCATCAACCGTTTGCAGGGCAAGCTCCCGCCTTGGCCGATTTTCAACTGGGACGATGTTCCGGTGAAGGAAGGCTTGCACAACCGCCATATGGTGGGCCTGACAACTTGGCATGCGTTCTATAACGCAACCTTGGTCAGCCTTCACGAAAAGCGGGTTCTGGTGGTGGGCTACGGCACGGTTGGCCAAGGGCTGGCCGCAAGCGCAAGGGCCTATGGTGGCACCGTGATAGTTGCGGAAGTCGATCCCGCCCGGCTGCTTCAGGCTCGATATGATGGATGGCAAACAGGCACAGTGGAGGAACTTGCACCCCATGCCGATGTCATTGTCACCGGGACTGGCGCGCATCACGTGCTGCCCGGAGACGTGATTGCAAAGCTAAAAGACGGCTGCTTCATTCTCAATTCCGGTCACAAGATCGATGAGATTGACCTCAGCGTGTTCGGCGGCTGCCCTTCAGAAGAACCCGTCCCGTTTGTCACCCGATACCGCCTCGCCTCTGGCGCACATGTGCATCTGTTTGCAGGTGGGGCCATGGCGAACCTGACGGCTGGCGAAGGGGACAGCCTCAATGCCTTTGATCTGACCCTCGCCATTCTGGCTGAGGGGATCGGCCATATTCTGGGTGAAGGTGAAAGGGCAGAAAACGGCGTTCACCTGTTGCCGCGGTCGGTATGGTCGCGTGCCTGCCCGGATGCGTGACGCGCA
Source organism: Pseudovibrio exalbescens DSM 16456 (assembly GCF_000422785.1). Taxonomy (GTDB): domain Bacteria; phylum Pseudomonadota; class Alphaproteobacteria; order Rhizobiales; family Stappiaceae; genus Pseudovibrio; species Pseudovibrio exalbescens. Next base: position 238,591 of record NZ_KE383918.1, on the reverse strand, counting down.
CTTGCACGACACTCCGCCTTGATTGCTTCCAAAAAAGCCCTGCCAATGACGGTAGGGCCTTTTTAACTTGCTGTCACATCGCTCAGCTAGGAGAGTAGTTTTACGCATCACACAACTACAGATGGGGATAATGTCGATGGCCTTGAAGCTTCTAGGTGCCGCCGCAGGGGGATTGCTCTGGACCTGCATCTCAGCACACGCAGTAGACCTTGGACCGCGCCCCGCCTTTTTGGTGGACCTGTTGCCAGAAGGCGCGCTGAAAACAAAGCTGGAGGCCTGTATCGGCCAACAAATGACTCCGCGCCTGTTCTCCATCGCGCATCGCGGGGCCCCATTGCAGTTTCCCGAGCACACGCTTGAAGGTTATCTGGCAGCACACCGCATGGGAGCGGGTATACAGGAGTGCGATGTCACCTTCACCAAGGATAAAGCGCTTGTGTGCCGTCATTCTCAAAATGACCTGGCAACCACAACCAATATTCTTGCAACAGCGCTGGCGGATACCTGTATTACCCCCTTCTCAGCAGCCAGCGGCGATAGCAAGGCAAACGCGGAATGCCGCACTTCCGAGCTTTCGCTTGCCGAGTTCAAAAGTCTTAGGGGCAAGATGGACGGTGCAGACCCGACGGCCACCACAGCCGAAGCCTATGTGAAAGGCACGGCCGATTGGCGCACAACGCTATACGCCTCAAACCGAGGAACGGTGCTATCTCACAAGGAGTTTCTGGCGCACTTCAAAAACAAAGGCGTGAAGTTCACCCCCGAACTCAAGGCCCCCGCGGTAGAAATGCCCTTTGATGGCTTCACCCAGGAAGACTATGCGCAACAACTCATCAATGAATACAAAGCCGCAGGCATTGCCCCGGAAAATGTCTTCCCTCAATCCTTTAATCTTGCCGATGTCCTTTACTGGATCAAAGCGGAACCAGAGTTCGGCAAACAGGCCGTTTATCTGGAGGGCCGCTACGGCCGGGATAACCTTGATCCGATGAAACCCGAGACCTTTAAGCCCACCCTGGCTGAGTTGAAGGGCATGGGTGTCAACTACCTGGCACCTCCGCTCTGGGTGCTGGTCACGCTCCAAGATGGTGAGATTGTTCCCTCAGCCTACGCCATGGAGGCCAAAAAGGCTGGCCTTAAACTGATCGCCTGGTCGCTGGAACGCTCGGGCCCACTCAACAATGGCGGTGGGTGGTACTACCAGAGCATTCGCGACGCGGTGACGAGCGACGCAGCCATCTATCAAGTGCTGGATGTTCTGGCGCAGGATGTGGGCGTTGAGGGCGTTTTCTCCGATTGGCCCGCAACTACCACATTCTATGCCAATTGCATGGATCTTCCCTAAGTCGCGCCCTATTCGCAAAAGCAAATCACCTCTCGACAAAAGCACCTGATTTGGGAGGTGATTTGCATTTTTACCCGGCGATGGCTTGTTTATATTTACCGTGTTGGACGAAGCGGAAAAAAAATTGCAGATCGCAAGGCCTGCAAATTGCGAGCTGACACCGTGCAACTTAAGCAATCGGAAACTTTTGACCCAAGGTATGCCGAGGCTATTCGTTAACCGCCCTTAACTTAATAACGCGTCTTCGCAAATCTAAATAAACCGTTGATTCTATTAAAATAAAAGAATTCGGACGTTTACCTCCGGTTTACCATATCCGGTAACCATAAGCCTCGACATTTGCGTGAGGTAATGCGTCGCAATGAGAGTACAGCGTACCGGGGTGTCCCTAGCGGCACCCCACACATCCACAAAGCCGGATTGGCTAGACACGATCATCAAGGGAGACTGCGTGGCTGCCCTAGAGAAGCTGCCCGCGAACTCCGTAGACCTGGTGTTTGCTGATCCACCCTACAACCTTCAGCTTGGCGGAGATCTTCATCGGCCAGACCAATCCAAGGTGGACGCCTGTGACGATCATTGGGACCAGTTCGCAAGCTTTCAGGCTTACGATGCCTTTACGCGGGCTTGGCTCATGGCCGTCAAACGTGTGCTGAAACCGAATGGCTCGCTCTGGGTTATTGGGTCCTATCACAACATTTTCCGGGTCGGAGCCATCCTTCAGGATCTCGGCTACTGGATCAACAACGACGTCGTGTGGCTGAAAACAAACCCCATGCCCAACTTCCGAGGCAAGCGGTTTACCAATGCCCACGAGACTCTGATCTGGGCCACACCTTCGCAAGATGCGAAGCCGACATTCAATTATGACGCCATGAAGACGTTCAACGACGACGTCCAGATGCGGTCGGACTGGGTTCTGCCGCTCTGCACGGGTCACGAACGCCTCAAAGACGAAAACGGTGACAAGGTCCACCCGACCCAGAAGCCGGAGAGCCTCCTGTATCGCGTATTGCTCTCCACTTCGAACCAGGGCGATGTGATCCTTGATCCCTTCTTCGGCACCGGCACCACAGGTGCCGTGGCCAAGAAACTGGGACGGCATTTCGTCGGCGTCGAGCGTGAGGATGCCTACATCAAGGCGGCATCCGAACGCATCGATCGGGTAACACCGGCCAACGATGACTTCTTGCAGATGACCAAGGGCAAGCGGGCACAACCGCGTGTGCCATTTGGCAACCTGCTGGAAGCCGGTCTCTTGAAGCCCGGAACGGAGCTTCAGGATGCACGGGGACGCTACAAGGCCACCGTTCGAGCCGATGGTTCGCTGATTTGCGGCGAGCATTCGGGCTCGATCCACAAGGTGGGGGCGCTTGTTCAAGGCCAGCAAGCCTGTAATGGCTGGACGTTCTGGCACATCAAGCGCGGCAAGTCCCTTGAGCCGGTTGATGCCCTTAGAGATATCGTGCGGTCCAACATGCCGCGCTGATACAAGGTTATACCTTGACCATATCGCCTTGCCTCGCTTCTTTTTCCGGGAAGCGAGGCTTTTTTTTGCGCTGAGCCCACCAAAGGCTTCCTGTCGCCGCCGCTGCGCCCATTACCCCGTTTTCACGCAGATCAGCCGAGCGCGTCTTCGCTTTCACCACAGTATCGCATACTCCCTGCCCAGCATTGAACCAATCTGGCTGTAGCAGGCGTGCGAGGGTCCTTTGCGCCCAAAAGGATGAAAACACACCGCCAGCGAGGAAAGCCGTGCAATGTCAAATCCGACCCCAATCCCCGTGATTTCGCAGGATAACCTGCTGTTCGGCAGCATCAGACTGACTGACAGCGGGTATGCCGACAGACAACTCCCCAGTCTCTACTTCATGAGCGACACCAACCAGTTCGTACGTCTGCGCCCCTTTCACCGAAGCGGCTTCTGCATTATCGAGCGCCCCAGCCGGTTCATTTATATTGAAGCCGCGTACGGGCAATCCAGCAATATTGTATACCAATGCGAGTTGGGAGACACAAAAGCGGGCATCCAAGCAACGTTGCAAAACCTGCCGGTTTCTCAAGTCAACGCCAAGCCCAGCGCCCCAACGGGCTTGAACCTGTTTTACATCACGGATGGACCTTTCTCCGGCACCACCTGGTTCAGTGCGCCCAGTACCCAGAACAACCTCTGCTCTGTCATTTTACGCGATTTTACAACGCGCTCTTCCGTTCACCACAAGGGACACGCCCTTATCAGCAAAGATGCCGTCACCAAGTTTTACAATGACACCTACCCCGGCATGCTGGACAAGCTTTTGGCTTTAGGAACGAAAGAGCAATCCTTCACTTATCAATGGGCAAGCCAAGGCGATGTGAAAATCAGGGTTCGCTCCAATCAGGAATACTTCCCTGAGGCGAGTTTCATTGATCAATCCACGCAGTTCGACACCATCAAGAGTTTCATCAACGGCCTGTCCTCCTAGCGACACGCCTGCTCATCTGGAAACAATACGGAGAGTACAGCGCCATGCAAACACCGGTTCCCCTCATCCATCAGGACAACATCATCTTCGGCACAGTTCGGCTGACTGATACCAATGAAGTTGCCAACGATCAGATGCCGTCCCTCTATTTCATGAACAATGCGGGCAATTTCCTACGCCTCAGACCGCTGCATCGCTCGGGATTTGGCATGTTCGACAGACCCGCGCGTCATATCTCCTTTTTCGCGCAAGCTGCCGGGCAAGCCGCGCCGGCCTTCAGCTTTGCACCCGGCAACACACGGGACGAAATCCTTGAATGGATGGAGCTCCTGAACCGCGCAACCGTATTCGGCGGCATTGTGGATCGCATGCCCAGCGGCATTTATCTGCACTTTCAGGATGCACAAGGCCCGCACCACCCCACTGAAGGGCTTCCCATCAGGATCCGCGACTTCTCCCCCGGACACCCGGAACGATCACACTGGGGACACTACCTGATCCGCAAGGAGGAAGTGATCGCCTACTACAACAACACCTACCCGGGTTTGTTCCAACACCTGATGAACCTTGGCGTCAATGCTCAAAATGCCGTGTTTACGGTGCCACCGGCAGCCGGACCCCAGATCCCTTTGTGCACCAATGCAGAGTATCTGCCGTTGGCCTGGTTCGAAGGTAATGCCAATAACCAGCGGGCCGCCGTGCTTCAGTTCATTAACAGCTTTGTTTGATTGAAGAACAGCGCCCGTACTTGTGCCCTTGCAACGTCATCCCCGCTTGAAAGCGGGGATGACGTTGTGGCTGGTGTCAAAATTGGCACACGCGTCTACCCAAACTGAACAAGGGCCTTGCGTTTGCGCCCTACGGCGATGGAAAGAGTGCGATCCTCCCGCGTATCGTTGCGGGTAAGCTGGCGTCGATCATCAGTTTCCAACTCCCCGTTAACGCGCACGCTGTTGCCCTGAACAAGACGGCGAGCCTCGCTGTTGGACCCAGCAAAGCCGAGCCTCACCAGCAATGAAAGAAGCCCCAAGGATCCATCCAGCAGGTCTGCGGACAAGACATGGGTTGGCTGTGTGCCATCCTCCTTGCCAGAAAACAAAGCCTCACCCTGCTCCATCGCAGCGCGAGCGGCCTCCGGCCCGTGAACAATGCTGGTGACTTGCGTGGCCAGAATTTTCTTGGCTTCGTTGACCTCTTGCCCCTCCAGACGAGCCAACCGATCAATTTCGGAGAGCGGCAAATCGGTAAACAGCTTGAGGAAGCGCACAACATCAGCATCTGCCGTGTTACGCCAGAACTGCCAGAAGTCGAAACTGGACAGGCGGCTGGGGTTGAGCCAAACCGCTCCGTCGGCTGTTTTTCCCATTTTGGCACCCGAGGCAGTGGTCAGCAGTGGCAAAGTGAAGCCAAACAGCTGGTTGCCCGAGCGGCGACCCAGATCAACCCCATTGACGATGTTGCCCCACTGATCAGAGCCACCAATCTGAAGGGTGCAGTCAAAGCGTTTGTTCAGCTCTACAAAATCAACCGCTTGCAGCATCATGTAGCAGAACTCCAACACGGACAGCGGTTGTTGAGCATCCAGCCGAGAGCGTACACTGTCGAAAGTCATCATCCGGTTCACGGTGAAGTGGGTCCCGAAGTCTCTGAGGAACTCAAGAAAGCGGAACTCATCCAACCATTCGGCGTTATTGACCATGCGCCCCTCCCCCTCTGAAAGATCAAAGAGGCGCTCAACCGTGTCACGAATGCCGCGCAAGTTGCGCTCAATCGCGGCATCATCCAGCATGGGGCGGCTTTCTGTGCGGAAACTGGGATCACCGATGCGGGTGGTACCACCCCCAATCAACAGAATTGGCTTGTGATCCAGCTTCTGCAACCACCGCATGGCCATGAGCGGCAACAGATGCCCCACATGGAGGCTATCAGCAGTGGCGTCAAAGCCAGCGTAGGCAGTGACACGCCCTTCCACAAGCTTGGCATCCAATGCCTCCAGATCCGTACATTGGTGCAGGAACCCGCGCTCTATGAGAAGCGCGAGTGCTTCCGATTTGGGGCGGAAATTGCGTGTGGTATCGATAGTTGCATGAATAGTCATTTTCAGGTCTCCTGTTGCCGCACAGGGGCCCAAAAATGAACAAGCCGCCTGGCGGCGGCTTTGATGTTCAGTTGATGCTTTTTGTCATGAGCACGGGCGAACACAAGCCGCAGATATGTGGCTTGCGTAATAATAAACCGTGCTGAGGATCGACTGCATCTTGCTCATGGGCAAGAGATAGCGACGAATTTCAGGAAAAGTCAATAGACTTTAGGTTCGCCGCTACCCTCATTCGCTTAACCTATTGAATAAATTTAGTAAAAAGACCCGGCAACTGGCTCATGTCATCAAAGATGAGTGCCGGATTCTCTGCTTCAAGCTGCTTGTGCAGCCTGGCACCGCCATGTGTTGCGCCCGTAAAACCAAAGCTTTTCATGCCAGCAGCGTGGGCCCCTTGCATGCCGCGCGGGCTGTCCTCAATGACAAGGCAACGGGCAGGATCCACATTCATGATTTCAGCAGCGCGCAGGAACACATCCGGTGCAGGTTTGCCGCGCGGGACATCCTGCGCCGAGACAATGCGCCCCTCGAACCGATCGTATAGACCGGTATGGGACAACCCAAACTTCAGGTGACGATGCGATGCACCTGACGCAACGGCCATCGGCACAGGGTCGAGTGCAGCCAGCGCTTCGTGAATTCCGGTCACAGGCTGCAACTCGCGCTCGAAAATCTCGAAAACGCGCTCATAAAGCTGGCCAAAGGCTGGGTGGCCGGACACATCCCGGCCCAGTTCCTTTTCCAGTACGACAAACAGATCACGGCCCATCATGCCCGTAAATCGATCGATGACGCCCTGAGCATCAATCTCCAGCCCTACTTCGCGCAGGCATTCAGCTTCGGCTTGGGCAGACAGATGCTCGCTGTCAATCAGGCAGCCATCGCAATCCCAAATGATCACATCGATCATGTGTCGATTATCCTTTTCTTGCTTCCCGGCTCCCAAGGGGCAACCTAGTGCGCGGCGCGGATTTGGACAAATGAAATTGTGTTGCAGCACATTACGCTACGCAGCCATACGTAGACGCGATGCCTCCCCTTGATTGCGCGGGCGGACAGCCCACCAACCGCAGCTTACCGTCTGGCTGACAAAGGGAGGATGACGATCATGGCATTGGCGCCGCTTTCCACGGGCACAAGCACGGCACCACGCCCGGAACCACACGCACCGCGCCTTGTGCTTCACTTGCAGGGCCGCGCTGGCAATCAATTGTTCCAATACGCTGCCGGGCGGCTGGCTGCCCTTCGGCTTGGGGCCAACCTGCTTTATTATCAAGACCCGAAAGACAAGCTGGCTTGCCCGAACATTCTCCCTTTCTTCATGTGTGCCGCCCGCGCTGCGTCACCCCGTGATTTGAATCACTGTCTTTGGCCAGCTTCGAAAGCGCGGGGGCACAAGTTTCGTTTGTGTTGCCGTTTTCTGCCCCGATACGCAGACCGTTTTTCGGTCGAGACGTTGCCAGACACTGCCCCATCCCTCAGGCCACAGCGCCCCCATCATCTGAGCGGCTTTTTTCAGAACCGGTACGCAGCGGAGGCCCTTGGTGCCACCTTGAGGCAAGACCTGCGGCTGACTGGTGACATGGCACCGCAGCGCCGACACCTGTTGCGCTCCATCCGTTCGGGCCCCTGTGCCGCAGTTCACATCCGCCGGGGTGATTATCTGCTTACCGAGCATCAAGCCCGCTTTGGCACCTGTTCGCCTGAGTACTATCGGGAGGCCATGGATTTGCTGCGCAGCCGTCATGGAGTGAATACCTTTTTCGTTTTCACTGATGATCCGGAATGGGCCCAGCGCCATTTTGCGGGCAACCGCCATGTGCAAATCGTACCGCCTCTTGGGGATGGGCGAGATCATGAAGACATCTTGCTGATGGCCGCCTGCACACACGCTATTACAGCCAACAGCTCCTTCAGTTGGTGGGGCGCTTTCCTCAATCGCTCGTCGCGCAAGATCGTGATTGCACCACGCGTCTGGTTCTTGGACGGCACCCTCGATGAAGAAGCTTTGCTCCCCCCAAACTGGCTCCGTTTATAAACGGCCCCGATATTTCTCTAGACCCTTCCGGCGGAGGACGGGAGAATTCGAAACGCCTATCCTGCGACCAGGCAGGGAGGAGCTTATGGCTACAACGGTGGATCCGCGCCCGGCGCGGCCGCGCCACAAACCGAGAGCGTGCATCATCTTGCGCCTGCGAGGTGGCGTCGGCAATCAGTTGTTCCAATACGCCATGGGCCGCAAGGCGGCGCTTGAGACCGGCAGCGCGCTGCTGTTTGATGTGACAGATTACGACCGGCACCACGACCGGGAGTTTGTCCTTGGCCACTTCAACTGCGTTGGCGGCTTGGCCAACCTCGCAGATTGTGCCCGGGTTTTGTGGCCGGCGCGCGAGTTTGGAAACACAGCCCAATTGCTGCGCAAGGTCTACCCCTTCTACAAAAGCAGATGCGTCCATGAAAAAGACTTCGCCCGCACGCCTGATATGCCCAGGATTTCCGCCAACAGTTATCTCGACGGTTATTGGCAACGCGCACTCGTGCCGCTCAGCATTCAAAACACGCTGCGCAAGGAACTGAGTTTGAAAAGGCCCCTGTCTCTTTCACGGCAGGCCCTGCTGTCACGTATCAATGCTGAGCCATCTATTGCGATCCATATCAGGCGCGGCGACTACTTGAAGCCACAGAACCTAGCCAACTACGGCCTGTGTAGCCCCGCCTACTACCAAAAAGCAAAACAGTTTATGGATGAGGTTGTGCCCAGCGCTCACTATTTCGTCTTTTCTGACGACCCGAATTGGGCCGCAGGCTTTTTCAGCAACACGTCAAACGTGACTATCGTGTCGCCGGACCCAGACCGCAAAGACCATGAAGATCTCGTTTTGATGGCTCAGTGCTCTCACACCATCATGGCCAACAGTTCCTTCAGTTGGTGGGCTGCGTTTTTAAACCCCAATCCCACCAAGAGGGTGGTTGCGCCGGCTCAATGGTTCAAAGCCGCCAACAAGAGCGCCGACCACCTGATGCTACCCAGCTGGCACCTGTTGTGAATCGACCTTTCTTTGCACCACTCCCATCAATCGGGAAATAGCGACTTCTGGCACATCAAAATGTTGGTGGGTCTGGCTGGGCCCACACAGGATCGGCGTGTAGCGCTGACCTTTCAGAGTTGCGAGCCACATGTAAGCACTCTGCACATAGTCCGATGCGAACAACTCAACTACATGTGCCTGTCCGGGTTGCGTGAAGACTAGGTTGGACAAGGCCGCCCCATGGCTTCCCACAATCAATTGCGCTTCCGCAAAGACCCTGATCTGGTCCTGATGGGACATTTTTCCGGGGCAAATCACCTCAAAACCAAACGGCTTCAAATGCTGAATGATTTCCGCTTCGTTCAGAATATGGCGGATCTTGGCATCGGCGCGAGACAGGTAGAGCCATCGCCGCGGCGCACCGGTTGATGGCAAGTCATAGGCCGTATTGAAAAATCCGCTCAAGGTTTCGATTGCCTGTTCACTGGCCGGCGCACGATACTCGCAGTTCATTGCCTCATCGATATGTAAAAGCTCGTCGCAGTGAATGCGCTCATCGTCAGCAACCGTTTCCAATTGAACATGGGGAAACATGGCGAGCAGCCGAGCATAAGCAGCGCGTTGGAATGGGGCCAGATCCGGACGCACCAGCAAGGTCACCTTTGGAAACCATGTACCCAGTTTCTCCAAAGCCCTGATAAGGGGGAACAACCCGTCCATCATGAAGTGGTAGTAATGGCGATGCCCCCGGCGCATTCCCAGTCTGTTGATACAAGTGCCTTGTATGGAGCGTGTTCGAAGGCGTTTGAACTTGGCGGTGTTGTGAGCCAGGCTTTGGAGTTGCAATCCCTTGTGTATCAGTATTGTGGCACCGCTGTGCCCCAATACATAACACCGTCCAAGCCGATAGACACTTATTTCCGCACGTCCTTTTTGCGTGATCGGCAATGGATAGCGTGCCTGTTCCAATGCACCGAATGCTTCCAGAAACGCGGTACGATCATCTGGTAGTGAGCAGTGACTTTCTTCGACCCAGCGCAGTGTGAGCGAGCGCTCAAGATCCTGCCGGGTTGCTTCTGCAGGGAAAAAGTTGAAGGCCTGCCCGACCGAAGGCCACCGACTTGCCAGATGCGATTGCACAGCGAAACGAAGTTGCCGGGATGTGGGAATACTGCGTCGCCATTTGGGTGCCTGTCTCATGCCACCTCCCCCGTTGACACGATCCAGTGTTACGTGGAGCGGGGGCGAGGAACATCCTTCAAAACAGGTGGAGGTGCGCCCCTTTCCTGCGAAACACCCGCTTGCCGCGCTGATGCCCCACGAAAAAACCCCGGAGACCAAGCCCCGAGGTTTCAGGTTTTATTCTGCTGCCGCTTTCGGTTCGACATCTGTCGGTGATGGCGGCGTCCATTTCAGGATCGGCTTTCGAGCGGCTTGTGTTTCATCCAGACGGCGGCGCGGCGCCAGGTACGGAGCCCCTTCAAAGCGTTGAGTGTCCCCTTGCTGGGCGCTCATCACAAGATCGCGCAGGGTCGCAACAAACAGATCCAGGGATGCCCGGCTCTCTGACTCGGTTGGCTCGATAAGCATGGCGCCGTGAACGACCAACGGGAAGTACATCGTCATCGGATGATAGCCTTCATCGATCATCGCCTTGGCGAAGTCGAGCGTGGTTACGCCGGTATCCTTCAGGAAGCTATCGTCAAACAAGACCTCGTGCATGCATGGGTGCTCGCCATAGGGCAAAGTCATCAAATCCTGAAGGCCGACACGGACATAGTTCGCATTGAGCACCGCGTCTTCCGAGGCTTGCTTCAGGCCGTCAGAACCGTGGGAAAGCATGTAGCTGAGCGCCCGTACAAACATGCCCATCTGACCATGAAACGCCGTCATGCGGCCGAAAGGCTTTTCGCCCTCATCAAGTTGGCTGGTTGTTTCCACCACTTCCAGTTCACCATCACCCTGCCGGATAAAGGGAAGCGGCGCGTAAGCTGCCAGTCGATCGGACAAGACAACTGGACCAGAACCGGGGCCACCCCCGCCATGGGGGGTCGAGAACGTCTTGTGAAGGTTGATGTGCATGGCATCAACACCCAGATCACCCGGTTTGGCCTTGCCCACGATGGCGTTGAAGTTTGCGCCATCACAATAAAAATAGGCGCCGGCTTCATGAATAGCGTCGGCAATGGCGATGATGTCCGGTTCAAACAAGCCGCAGGTGTTCGGGTTGGTGAGCATCAATGCGGCAACCTTGCCGTCATTTTCCCTGATCTTTTCGATCACTGCCGCGGGATCCACGGTGCCGTTGTCACGAGCGGGAATGGACACAACCTTGAAGCCAAGCAATGCAGCTGTTGCCGGATTGGTGCCATGTGCACTTTCTGGCACCAACACGATAGACCGGTCTTCGCCCTTTTCCATAATGGCCTTCTTGATGGCCATCATGCCGCATTGTTCGCCGTGTGCGCCGGCTTTCGGGCTCATGGCAACTGCTGTTGTTCCAGTCAGTTTCATCAGCCAGTCGGCAAGTTCTGCAATCAGCTCAAACGCGCCGGGTACGGTCGAGACCGGCTGAAGCGGGTGAATATCGGCAAACCCCGGAACCCGAGCCATCTTCTCGTTCAAACGCGGATTGTGCTTCATGGTGCAGGAGCCAAGCGGATACAAGCCGCTATCAATGGCGTAGTTGTTGCGCGACATACGCACATAATGGCGCATGGTTTCCGGTTCAGACAGTGCCGGCAGTTCCAGAGAGCTCAGGCGTTCATGCCCGCCAAGCCGCAACTCGACCTTTTCCGGTTCATCCAGGTCAACGCCACAAATGTCTGTGCGGCCGATCTCGAAGATCAACGGCTCTTCCATGTTCAGCGCCTTGTTGCCCGTGAACGTGGTATGTACGGGGGCGTCCGCTGTGCCCGGTGCGGTCGGGCGGCCTTGTGTGTTCATGCTCATGGCAATTCCTCACCCACTTGGTCGCGTCTTGCGAAATCATCGACAACGTCAAACAACGCATCGACCGTCAGAGCCACAAGAGCGTTCAGTTTCATCTCGTCCAGTTGTGCAATGCGCGCGGCCAGTTCCACAGAGCGATCGGCGTAGTCCAGCTCCAACAGCTCGGCGACCCGCTCATACGTATCGGAGCCAGCCGGACCCAGTTCATTCCAGTTGGAATGAAACACCGTCTCGTGCAGCACTTCGGCCAACCTTACTGGTAGCGCATCCTTGCCAGTGATGAGTTTCACGGCGAGATCATTGGCCAACGGCCGCAAGATCTCCGAGAAATGACTCATCCCAGAACCTCCGTTAGGGCCTCAACAAAGGCTGCACGGTCTTCATCCGTATTCACCTCGGTGGCGGCCACCGTGATGAGACTGTCAAGATCCGGATTGTCCGGTTCGAGGCGAGAGACGGGTACACCGCCCAGCACCCCGTTGACTGCAAGCGCTTCGACGACATCGTTGGCATTCGCCTTCACCTTGATGGTGAACTCATTGAAGAACGCCTTGTTGAGCACTTCCACGCCATCAATCGCCGCCAGCGCATCGGCCAATTTGATGGCGTTGGCGTGGTTGATCCGGGCAAGCCGCTTCAGGCCAGTGCTACCCAAAAGGGTCATGTGAATGGAAAATGCCAAGCAACACAAACCGGAGTTCGTGCAGATGTTGGAGGTGGCCTTGTCTCGGCGGATGTGCTGCTCGCGGGTTGAGAGTGTCAGCACGAAGCCGCGTTTGCCTTCAGCATCAACGGTTTCCCCACAAACACGACCCGGCATGTTGCGCACATATTTCTGTCGGGTGGCGAACAGTCCAACGTACGGCCCGCCAAATGTGAGTGGGTTGCCCAGAGACTGCCCTTCACCCACCACGATATCAGCGCCCTGTGCACCAGGGCTTTCCACGAGACCGAGCGAGACCACCTCGGTGAAAACGGCAATCAGCAGCGCCTTGTGCTCATGGGCCTTTTCCGCAATGGGTTTGAGATCAATGAGTTGACCGTAAAATGATGGCGACTGCACCACCACACAGGACGTTTCATCATCAATCTGGTCGAGAATGTCCTCAGTGCCCATGGGATCAGCCGGCAAGGAAACAACCTGTCCGCCCGGCAACTGGCGACTGGTGCTTTCAACCACTTCCCGGTACTGCGGATGCAGGCCACCGGACAAGACGGCCTTTTTCCGCTTCGTAACCCGGTGAGCCATCAAGACAGCTTCGGCGGTTGCCGTTGAACCGTCATACATGGAGGCGTTGGCCACATCCATGCCTGTCAGCTCGGCGACCTGCGTCTGAAACTCGAACAACGCCTGAAGCGTTCCCTGTGTAATCTCAGGCTGATATGGCGTGTAACTTGTCAGAAACTCGGAGCGCTGAATCAGATGGTCCACTGTTGACGGAACATGATGCTTGTAAGCGCCTGCGCCGACGAAAAACGGCACAGATCCCGCCGTCATGTTCTTGGCTGCCAGAGCGTTCAGGTGCCGTTCAACCGACAGTTCGCTTTTGCGACGCGGCAAGCTTTCCAATTCTTCAAGCCGGGCGGCTTCTGGAATGTCCGCAAACAGTTCATCAATGGATCCGACGCCAATCTGCGCCAGCATATCTGCACGATCATTATCCGAAAGCGGGAGATACCGCATAGACCCTCTCTTCCAAGGTAACTGGTGATGTGCCGGTGAGCCGGCCCTTCAGCCGGCAGCCGCTTCACTCACAACCGAATTATAGGGTGTCCACGTACGCCTTGTAGGCGGCCTCATCCATCAAGCCATCCAACTGGCTCTTGTCGGAAAGCTTCAACTTGAAGAACCAGGCGCTGTTTTCCGGGTCTTCGTTGACCTTGGCCGGCTCTTCCACGAGGGCCTCGTTGCCTTCGACCACTTCACCGTCAACGGGTACATACACCTCACTGGCAGCCTTCACGGATTCTACAACCGCCGCTTCGTCGCCTTTGGACAAGGTCTTGCCGTTTTCAGGAAGCTCGACAAACACAACATCGCCCAGCTGCGCCTGCGCGTAGTTTGTGATGCCTATGGTTGCGACATCGCCATCAACCTTGAGCCATTCATGGTCCTCAGAAAAATAGGTGCTCATCTTAGTTCATTCCTCTAGTCTGGATCACATCAATCGAGTGCCGTGCCGTTTTGTCGGGCCCGGCGTTATTTCGGTTTTCTGTAGTAGCGCTGCGGCACAAACGGTGCGGCTGTCACTGTGGCCGGTATTTCCTTGCCACGGACAACCAACGCCAATGAGGTGCCAACCTCGCTGAATTGTGCGGGGACATATCCCATGGCAATTGGCGCGCCCAGTGTCGGGGCAAACCCACCGGATGTGACCTCACCCAAGGTCTCGTCCCCACCCGGAATCCTGATCTGTGCGCCTTCCCGAGCAGGCGCGCGCCCTTCAATCTTCAACGCCACCCGCTTGCGGGCCGGACCTTCCGCCAGTTCCTTCAAAATGCGTTGGCCACCCGGGAAGTCCCCGGCTTCCTTGCGCCGCTTTTGCATGCAGAACGTAATATCGGCTTCTACCGGCGACGTCGTTTCATCAATGTCATGCCCGTACAGGCACAATCCCGCTTCGAGGCGCAGACTGTCGCGCGCTCCAAGCCCAATGGCTTCGACCTCTTCTTCGGCAAGCAGCGTGCGTGCAATCAGCTCAGCCTTGTCAGCCGGTGCCGAGATCTCGTATCCATCTTCACCCGTGTAGCCGGACCGAGAGACGTGAACTTCCGTGTCCTTGAACAAAAGAGTTGCAACCGACATGAAGGCCAGATCGGCAGCGTCTGGTGCAAAACGCGCCATGACCTCGGCTGCCTTGGGCCCCTGCAAGGCCAGAAGCGCGCGGTCTTCAAAGGTCTCCAGCGTGATGCCGTCCGGCAGATGGGAGCGGATATACTCGTAGTCTACTGCCTTGCGAGCGGCATTGACCACCAGCATCAAGTCCCCTTCACGGTCCGCTTCCGCCGGACGGGCGACCATCAAGTCATCGAGAATGCCGCCATCGCGGTTCAGCAGGACTGTGTAGCGCTGCTTGCCCGGCTTCAGCTCTTTCATGTTGGAGGGGACGAGGGTCTCCAGAAAGGCTGAGGTGGTTTCGTGATCGGGCCCTTTGAGAACAGCCTGGCCCATGTGGGAGACATCGAACAGCCCGGCTGCCGCACGTGTGTGCAAGTGTTCCTTCATGATGCCCAGAGGGTACTGCACTGGCATGGCATAGCCAGCGAAGGGAACGATCTTGGCCCCGAGTTCCTCGTGCAGATCGTAGAGCGGCGTTTTCAGAAGGTCTGTTGTTTGATCACCCATGGTCATCCTCGGTTGTCAGAGCGCACACACTGGCAAACCTTTCTGTTGAAAAGTTCGCATGTGCCCCCTCTGTCCCGACAACCTGAGAGATTTCCCGGGTCAATCATCGATGATGAACCCGATTACTCCTTCGGTGAGGCACCCCCTGATTCAACTCAGTGTGCCTGCTTTCCAGAGTGCTGCTTACCAAGCGGTCCTTCAGCCTGAGAGTTTCCGGGGCGGTTGCTCCTTCGGCGTCGCCTGAGCCCCGGACGCCCGGGTGGCGATCTCTCCCGCTTAGACTGGTGGTGTACCCAAAACCTGTTCGGGCCGAGCCCTTGATGACGCGCAGCACACGTCACGACCAGTGCTCAGAATCCCGGCTCGCCTTAAGTAGTTCACCGGAATCCTGATATCTCTGTAACGTGTTTTTTAACGCTCGTCGAATCCAAAAATCACTTTGTAACCGGGTTCGTCGGGTAAGGTTATGCCTTCTTCGACCAAAGCCCAACCTTCACTGGGTGAGCCTTCCCCCAAAGTTACAGGCACCTTGAACAGGTTGGAATAAACGGTTTTTTCGTCCTCATCGGTTGTGACGATCGCGACCCGGATCGGCAAGATCACTTCCCCACCCTTCCAAGCCGGTCCCGGCGTCACGCGCCCAGCCAGACCCAGTTTCATGGAGGCCTGCGCTTGAGCATCGGAACAGGTGCGTGCCCATTTCACCAAGGTTGCCTGATAGCGTAAACCTTTGGGATCATCCTGCTTGCCGCGTTGATAGGACCGGATGATCGTGGTGCCATTCAGAGGCTCAAGTCTTGGGCAAAAGCTTGAAACGTTGAACACGGAAAAATCCACGTCGGGAACGTTTTCATTTTTCTGCGTGGGGGCTTGGGCCGTCGTTTCCAACTCGTCGCCGCCGCCCATCATGCCGCAGGCCGTCAGTCCGAGCCCCAATACAGCGACCAAAGAAACGGTTTTCACAGTGCTCAAAAAATCCACGGTAAACGCCCTTTCCACCATGCGAATCCCAAATACGTGTCCGAAAACAACCGTTTCTATAGCAGGGTGTATCGCGGTTTGCACGGGGGATGCACGCTTTGCCGCTCAGAACCCGACGATTTTCAAGGCGCAAGGGGCATCCTGTGTGCCGATGGGACCGGTTTCCCCTTGCACTGGCGGGCGTGAATGACATATTCGTCAAAACACTTCATTTCTGATGATCAGGGCGGGCTCATGCACGGCAACGCAGCAACCAAACCTTCTTTGAAGATCCTTTTGTGCGCTCCACGTGGTTTTTGTGCCGGTGTGGACCGGGCTATCCAGATTGTTGAGCTGGCTCTGCGCAAGTACGGCGCGCCGGTCTACGTCCGCCACGAGATTGTACATAACAAGTTTGTTGTGGAATCCTTGCGCAACAAGGGGGCAATCTTCGTAGAGGAGCTGGACGAGATCCCGGTCAAGGACCGCCCCGTGATCTTTTCGGCCCACGGCGTACCAAAGTCCGTTCCGGAAGCGGCCGAACAGCAGAACCTGTTTTATCTGGATGCGACCTGCCCTCTGGTTTCCAAGGTACACAAGGAAGCCATGATCCATAACAAGCGCGAGCGTGAGATCCTGCTCATAGGCCATGCGGGTCACCCTGAGGTGATCGGCACCATGGGTCAGTTGCCCGCAGGGGCCGTAACGTTGATTGAAACAGCAGAAGATGCCCGCGCCTACGAACCCAAAACGGACAAGCAGTTGGCCTGGATATCGCAAACAACGCTATCTGTTGACGACACGACAGAGATCGTGCGCATTCTCAAGGAGCGGTTCCCTGATATCGCCGAGCCACACAAGGATGACATCTGCTACGCAACGACTAACCGTCAGGAAGCGGTCAAGGACGTGGCGCCGCACAGCGATGCGGTGATTGTGGTCGGAGCGCCCAACTCGTCCAACTCCCAACGCCTTCGAGAGGTTGCGGAACGCTCGGGCTGCAAGAAGGCGGTCTTGCTACAACGGGCGCACGAAATTGATTGGGCGGATTTTGACGGGATTCAAACCCTCGGCATCTCGGCGGGCGCATCGGCCCCAGAAGTGCTCGTTGAGGAAATTGTTGATGCCTTCCGCCAGCATTTTGAAGTTACGGTGGAAACGGTTACAACAGCGCGCGAAGACATTGCTTTTAACCTGCCCCGCGAATTGCGCGACATGGGCGCTGCTGCAGAGTAACTGATGGCCGTTTATACCGAAGTTTCCGATGAGGAGCTGGCGGAATTTATTTCGCCTTACAATGTCGGAGAATTGCTCTCCTATAAAGGCATTGCCGAAGGCGTCGAAAATTCCAACTTTCTCGTGCACACGACAGGCGGAAACTTCATTCTCACGCTCTACGAAAAACGCGTGAACCGGGATGACCTGCCCTTTTTTCTGAACCTGATGCAGCATCTCTCCCAAAAGGGGTTGAACTGCCCGACGCCCCTCGACCGCGGAAACGGCGAAATGCTGGGCGAGTTGGCGGGACGCCCCGCGGCCATGGTGACCTTTCTTGAAGGCATGTGGGTGCGCCGACCGCGCATTGAGCATTGCGCGGAACTGGGCCGAGGCATGGCGGAAATGCATGTTGCGGGCAGCGATTTTGACATGGTGCGGCCTAATGCCCTTTCCGTCGATGGGTGGCAGCCTCTTCTGGACGCAACGCGTGACCGCGCCCATGAGGTTATGGCGGGCCTGGCAGAAGAACTCACGCTGGAGCTTGACGACCTAACAGCCAAGTGGCCTGCAAACCTGCCAACAGGCGTGATCCACGCCGATCTGTTTCCCGACAACGTGTTTTTTCTCGGTCAGAAGCTGTCCGGCTTGATCGACTTCTATTTCGCCTGCACGGACGCGTTTGCTTATGATGTAGCAATCTGCCTGAATGCCTGGTGTTTTGAACCTGATGGCGCGTTCAACGTCACGAAGGCGCGGGCCATGCTTGATGGCTATCGCCGCATTCGCCCCTTCACATCTGCAGAGTTCGACTGCCTGCCCCTGTTGTGTCGCGGTGCGGCGCTGCGCTTTCTGCTAACCCGGCTTTATGATTGGTTGAGCGTCCCGGAAGGCGCGCTGGTGGTGCCCAAGGACCCAATGGAATACCTGCGCAAGCTGCGCTTTCATCGGGATGTGACGTCCGCCGAAACCTACGGGTTGGACCTATGAGCGGGGAAACACGCGTTCAGGCGTGGACCGATGGCGCCTGCTCGGGCAATCCCGGCCCCGGAGGATGGGGCGTGTTGTTGCGCTTTGGTGAACATGAAAAAGAACTGTGTGGCGGCGAGCCCGGCACCACCAACAACCGCATGGAATTGCAGGCAGCCATCAACGCACTCAATGCGCTTAAGCGACCGGTTGCCATTGATGTCTATACCGACAGCTCCTATGTAAAGAATGGCATTACGCAGTGGATGCACAACTGGAAGCGCAAGGGTTGGCGTACCGCTTCAAACTCCCCCGTCAAGAACTCGGATCTGTGGCAGGCGCTGGATGCTGCCACCAAAATGCATGACGTGACCTGGCACTGGATCAAGGGGCACGCCGGCCACGAGGAAAATGAGAGGGCTGATGCCCTTGCACGCGAAGGCATGAAGCCTTATCAAGGCAAAAAATCGACAACATCCAAGGATCACGAGTGATGACAGGTCCGCTTCCCACGCCTGAAGCGCAAGAAAGGACCGACGCCCCTTCTCAGTTTACCCGCCGCATTCTGATTATTGCCAATCCCACCGCCAGCCACTTTCGTGAGGAAACACTGTCGGAGATTGTCACTCGGTTGGAAACTGTGGGCAGCTCGGTCGAATTGCGTCTGACCAAGCATGTGGGAGAGATTGCGGAGACTTGCGCGCACCCTGACCTTGATGTGGACATCGTGGCAGTGGCCGGGGGAGACGGCTCCATCAACGAAGCTGCACAGGCCTTGCAGGAACGAGCTTTCAAACCCGCACTGGCAATCATCCCATTCGGCACTGCCAATGTTCTGGCCAGCGAACTCGACATCCCACGCGATCCCCAAGCCCTTGCGAACCTTCTTGCAACCGGCAAGCCGCGGGCGCTTCATCATGGCCTTGCAAACGGGCGGCCCTTTTACATCATGGCGTCCACTGGTTTTGATGCGGAAGTCGTACACCTGCTCCCGCTGAGACTGAAACGCAAACTGGGCAAGATTGCGTACATTCACACCGCGTTTCGGTTGGCGTGGACGCGGCGGCGCTGCATCTTTCGCGTCAAGGCCGATACAACCACAACCGAATGCAGAATGGTCATCGCGGCCAATGGCAAGCATTATGGCGGCCGCTACGGCTTGTTTACCGAAGGCTCTGTTCTTGAGGACGGACTGACGCTTGTTCTGCTGGCCAAGGACAACCCCCTCGCTTTGATCCGTTATGGGCTGCGTTTGTGGATGGGTACATTGCACAAGGCCAAGGACGTTCAGATCATCAAGACCAAGCAGGCATACATCGAATCCTACCGCCCCGCCGCTGTCCAGATCGACGGCGAGCCATATGGCGGTACCCCTCTGGAGATTTCCATTGGTCGCACAACAGTGCCAGTAATTACGGCTATGTGATCTCGCATCGGCATCCACTGATGCTTTGAGCAGAACGGCTCGATCCCGCTAATCCAGAGTGTTTCCAGACATCGTCTCGTCCGGTTGGTGAGGGCCGTTTCAGCCCTCAAGCCATCCACACCTCAGGATACCGATTCACCTCATGCTGTATGGCGATGCTGCTCCGTGAGCAGCTTGCCGGCATCAGCAGCCGTCATGGGCTGGCCGTAGAGGTAGCCCTGTGCGTACTCGCAGCCCATCTGATAGAGCTCGAGCGAGTCGGACTCGGTTTCCGCCCCTTCTGCGACAACTTCCATGCCCAGGTCATGTCCGAGAGCGATGATTGAGCGCAGGATAACAGGACGGGCGCTGTTGCCGTTGGGTTGGACAAATGACTGGTCAATCTTGATCGTGTCAAACTGGAAGCGTTGCAGGTAACTCAGCGACGAGTAGCCGGTGCCAAAATCATCCAGTGACAAGCCTGCCCCCAATCCGCGCAGGCGTTCCAGCACACGAACGGAGAACTCCGGATTCTGCATGACGAGGGATTCAGTCAATTCCAGTTTCAAGGACCCCGGCGTCAACGCTGTGCGTGAAAGAACCGCTTTCACATCATTGATCAAGTCATGCTTGAGCAGTTGGCGTGAAGAAATGTTCACCGACACGAACAGCGGTACGGAATGCTTGAACTGGCGTTGCCATTGCGCCAACTGAACGGCAGCCCGATCCAGAATGGTGAGACCAAGCTCGTTGATGAGGCCGGTTTCCTCCGCAATCGGAATGAAGTCTGCCGGAGAGATCAACCCCTTTGAGGGATGCTCCCAACGGGCCAAGGCCTCAAAACCGGCGATGGATTTGTCCGAGAGCCGAATGATCGGCTGGAAAAATACCTTGATCTGGTCTTTTTGGAGGGCCGTGCGCAGGTCGTTGTCGAGTGCCAGGGTGTTTTGAGCGATTGGCCGCAGTGTGGGACGGAACACTTCCACCCGGTCCCCGCCCAGTCGCTTGGCGTGGTTCAAGGCGATTTCGGCATCGCGCATGAGATCGGCTGCACGTTCGTTTTCACCTTCAAAGATCGCAGTACCAATGGACGCAGTCAGGAACACTTCGCGTTCGCCAAACTTCACGGGCGTACGCAAGATTGTGCGGACTTCCTCACAAAATGCTGCAATGCTCTCTGCTTCCTGTTCCGACACGATCAGAATGGCAAAGGTATCTGCGGTAATGCGGGCCAGAGAATCCTGCGGTTTCATCTGGCGTGACAACCGCCGAGCGGCAGTCAACAGCATGGAGTCGCCTGCGGCCTGGCCAATGCTGTCATTCACTTGCTTGAAGCGGTCAAGATCCAGCAGCACCAGAGTTGGACAGCCGGTTCCCTCGGCACGATAGCGGGCGATAGCGGCATTCACGCGGTCCATGAACAGTTCCCGGTTCGGCAATCCGGTCAGGTTGTCGTGAACGGCGTCGTGCATCAGGCGCTCTTCCGCCATCTTCTGCGAGGTCACATCGAACAACGTGCCGACACAGCGAACCACTTCACCATCCGACCCCACCACAGGCCGGCCTCTCAGGCGGAACCAGCGGTAATGCCCATCAAGACCGCGTAGACGGAAAATCTGGTTGACCTTGCCCCGGCGCTGATCGATCACCGCATCCAGCGTGCCTCGGAACAAATCCCGGTCCTGCGGGTGCAGATAATCCAACCACTCACGGGCAGGACCATCAAGCGCTTGAGGGTGCAGCCCGAGGGTCTCTTTCAACTCGGGGCTGGTGTAAATCCGGTCGCGATCGACGTCCCAATCCCAGATGATGTCACCGGAGCCCGTCAGGGCGAGCGACTTGCGCTCCATATCGGTAACCATCCCGTCATTGAGCGAACCACCCGCAAAGGCGTGCTGCATGACTGTGAAGCCGATGAGCAAGACAATCAACACAAGGCCGCCGGACAACGCAGGCTGGGCCAGATCATTGTTCAATGCGCCAACAGAGGTCGCCCATGCGCCCAGCATCCACACCAACAACAGGAACCATGTCGGCACAAGCATGATGGCGCGTTCGTACCCTTGGAAGGCCAGCAGTATGATCAACGCAAACCCGGCAAAGGCAATAACGCTAAACAGAATGCGTGAAAAACCGGCAGCGATGGTCGGATCCCAGAACGCCAGTCCGAACAAGCCAACGCCAATCACCAACGTAGACAGAGCCAAATGGCTGTAGTGAATATTCCAGCGATTGAGGTTCAGGTACGCATAAAGGAAAACCAGAAGGGCGGCAGTCAAACTGATTTCGGCGAACGAGCGGTAAAGCTGCACCTGCATGAAAGTCCGGCCAAAGACCAGGTTCCAGAAGCCAAAATCAATGAAAAGATAGGCCATGACAGCCCACGCCATTGCTGCGGTAGCGGGAAACAGAACCGTTCCCTTCACCACAAACAGAATGGTCAGGAACAGTGCCAGAAGACCGGCAATGCCAAGCACAATGCCTCGGTACAGAGAATAGGCATTGATGCTGTCTTTATACGCCTCCGGCTTCCAGAGGCGCAGTTCCGGCAGCTTTTGTGTGTGCATTTCCGCCACGAAGGTGACGACAGCACCCGGATCAAGCGTGATCCGAAACACGTCCGCTTCAGCGCTTTCCTCGCGCTCCGGCGGAATGCCCTGACTGGGTGTTACGGAAGTAATGCGCTGAGCTCCCAGATCAGGGCGCAGCACGCCAGCGTTCACCATCTTGTAGTTCGGTGCCACAAGCAGGCGGTCGAGCTGTTCATCACCGGGGTTGGACAGGGCGAAAACACCCCAGTACGACGCCTTGTCATCGGTGGAGCGCACTTCGATCCGCCGCACGATGCCGTCGGTTCCGGGGGCCGTGGAAACCTGCACGCTTGAGGCCTGCTGGGTGTAGATGTCGATTACGTTGGTCAGGTCGAGAGCATCCACGTCCTGGGGCACGACGACGGCCTCCAACGCGAATGCACGTGCCCCGCTCAGAGCAATGAGCGTACAGACCACAACCAAAAATCGCGTAATAAACTCGCGCACCGCATTACTCCGTACAAGTTGCCCCAATGAATGCCCCAAAATAAACAGCCCCACTCTATGCCCGTTTATTTATCGCGGCATGGCTTTTGTTTCACGTCCAACCTGCCAAGCTATCGCCTGTTATCCCCATCCCGCTCGTTTTGCGGCGAAAATGTGTCAGAATACTCAACGTCATCTTTCAGGATTGCGAAGAGAATATGATCCTGCCACTGACCATTTATGTAGAGATACCGACGGGCGTACCCCTCCTCGCGAAAGCCAACCCGTTTGAGCAGGTTAATGGAGGCCGTGTTGTGCGGCAAGCAAGCAGCCTCGACCCGGTGGAGTTTCAGATCCTCGAAGACAAACAACAACAAACGCGAAACCGATTGGCGCATGAGCCCCTTGCCAGCGCTGTTGACGCCCATCCAGTACCCCAGCGTTGCGGATTGCGTCACGCCGCGACGAACGTTTGACAAGGTGATGCCCCCGAGCAAGGCACCGGTTTCGCGGTGAAACAGAAAAAACGTGTAGCCAGTACCTTCCCGCCGGTCCTTGGCATAGCGGCGAATTCGCGCTTTGAAAGCCGTACGCAGCAAGTCCGTGGGCGGCCACGTCGGCTCCCACGGCTGCAAAAACTCTCGACTTTCCAGCCGCACCTGACACCAGGCTTCATAATCACTGAATACCGGAGGTCGCATGACGACCTCTCTGGTGGTCAGTGTCGGCTGCTCCTCGCCCCCCGAGAAGC
Organism: Pseudovibrio exalbescens DSM 16456; assembly: GCF_000422785.1. GTDB lineage: Bacteria > Pseudomonadota > Alphaproteobacteria > Rhizobiales > Stappiaceae > Pseudovibrio > Pseudovibrio exalbescens. Next base: position 215,039 of record NZ_KE383918.1, on the reverse strand, counting down.
GAAAGAACATGACATCCAAGGTCATGCCTCCCCTGTTTCATTCGGCCGCGTTATTTGGCCAAGACGGTCCGTGCCTCGTTCAGTTTACCCTCCACTGTGGCCAGTGACGGCATGTCCGACTCTGGTCCGACATGTACCAGTGTCGGCTTGCCTCCATGGAAAATGCGCCCTGCAACGCGCTGCACGTCTGCCAGAGTGACGGCATCGACGCGCCTGCGCAACTCCTCAGGATCAATTGTGCGACCATAGATCAGGGTTTGGCGTGCCATCTGAGACGCGCGCGCCGCCGGGCTTTCCAGCGCCATCATCAATCCGGCACGTGTTTGAGCCTTGGCCCGATCCAGCTCTTTTTCCTGCAACTCGGTCACAGCTATGTTGAGTTGCTCCATCAGAACATCCATCAGACTGCCGGCGTGCTCGGCGCTTGTCGCCGAATGAATGGCAAACAGCCCACTGTCTTCGAACGCCCAGTGGAAGGAATAGATCGAGTAACACAGGCCTCGTTTCTCACGGATCTCCTGAAAAAGCCGCGACGACATTCCACCACCCAGTACCGAGGCAAGAATCTGAACGGCATAATAATCTTCATCGTGGAAGGAACATCCCTCAAACCCGAGAACGATCTGGACTTCCTGCAACTCGCGCTTGATGAAGCATTCGCCGCCGACATATTTCGCCGGTTCATGAGCCACTGCGGGCTCTGTTCTCAACGACGAGAACTTTTCGATGGCAAGAGCAACGACGGCCTCGTGATCAACCTGCCCGGATGCGGCCAAAACCATGTTTGAGGCCGTATAATGCTTTGCCATATAGGCCCGGATCGTATCCGGCTGGAAGCTGCGCACCGTCTCCGGCGTGCCAAGTATCGGGCGCCCGAGCGACTGCGCTGGCCATGCGGTCTCCAGCAGTTGGTCAAACGCCTGGTCTTCTGGGGCATCCAGTGCGGCGCCAATCTCTTGAAGGATCACCTGCTTTTCGCGGGTCAGCTCATCCATATCGATGACCGAGTGCTGAAGAATATCGGCGAGAATATCAATTCCGAGGGGCACATCCTCCGCCAACATACGAAGGTAGTAGTTTGTGTGCTCAACACTCGTCGACGCGTTGACATCGCCGCCAACGGCCTCTATTTCCTCAGCAATATCAAGAGCAGAGCGGTTCTTGGTTCCCTTGAACGCCATATGCTCCAGCAGGTGCGTAAGGCCGTTTTCAACTGCCTCTTCGCTGCGCGCCCCGGTCTTCACCCAGACACCGAGAGCCGCTGTCTTGAGGTGGGGCATGGTGTCGGTAAGAACGGTCAGGCCGTTTTCAAGACGAGTACATTTTACTGGCATCTTACACCTTCGCATTCACGGCGCGCGCGGTCAGCAATACCTGATCCTGCACAGCATCCGTTTGCGCGGCGAGTACCGTATAGTTCTCTTCCCGATCATAAAGATCGCTCAAATGAGCTGGCAGCTCAGGATAGCGTCCGCTCGCGTCTTTGACGGCATCCGGGAACTTCGCGGGATGCGCCGTGGCCAGCACGACCATGGGCACGCTGTCCGTGGTATGAGCCTTGGCCACATGCACGCCGGTCGCGGTATGGGGGTCCAACAGATAGGCCGACTGGTCCAGCGTATGCTTGATGGTCGCAGCTACCTCGATTTCCGAGGCGCGCCCAGCGGCGAACTCACGGCGTACGGCTGTCAGAACGCTCTCTTCCAATGCAAAACCACCGGACTGCTTCAGCCCACCCATGTAACGACGAATTTGCGCCCCGTCACGACCGGAGGCTTCAAACAACAAGCGCTCGAAATTGGAAGACACCTGAATGTCCATGGAAGGCGACGTGGTTGGGACCACACCGCGCGTCTCGTAGCGGCCGGTTTCCAGCGTGCGCGCCAAGATGTCATTGCTGTTGGTCGCAATAACGAGCTTGTCAATTGGCAGTCCCATCTTCTTGGCAACGTACCCGGCGAATATATCGCCGAAGTTGCCCGTTGGCACCGTGAAGGACACCTTGCGATGAGGCGCGCCCAGCGCAGTGGCGGCTGTGAAATAGTAAACGATCTGCGCCACTATACGGGCCCAGTTGATGGAGTTCACACCCGCCAAGGACACGTTTTCACGGAACGAGAAGTCGTTGAACAAGTCCTTCAGGATTGCCTGACAATCATCAAAATTGCCGTTCAGAGCCAAAGCGTGGATGTTTTCATCCGAAACAGTCGTCATCTGGCGACGTTGTACGGTAGAAACCCGGCCATTCGGGAAAAGAATGTAAACATCGGTGCGCTCCCGACCGCGGAAGGCATCAATGGCGGCACCACCTGTATCGCCCGAAGTAGCGCCGACAATGGTGGCCCGCTTGTCCTGCTCTGTCAGCACGTGATCCATCAAGCGACCCAGCAACTGCATGGCTACGTCCTTGAAAGCCAGGGTCGTGCCGTGGAACAGTTCCAGGACGAAAGTATTCGGTCCGGTCTGTACCAGAGGCGTCACCGCTTCGTGGGCAAAGGTCGCGTAGGCTGCCTCAATCATCTTCTTGAGGTCGGCCTCGGCAATGGCATCTCCAACGAATGGCGCAATCACTTCATAAGCAACGTGGATGTAGGGTTTTCCCGCAAGGCTGGCGATCTTTTCTGCCGAAAACTGCGGCCATTGGGCTGGGACATATAACCCGCCATCACGCGCCAACCCTGTGAGCAAGACCTCGGAAAAGTTCAGTTCAGGAGCTTCACCGCGCGTACTTACGTATCTCACCACTTACAATCCTTTACGACCAGATATCTCGGGCGCTCTTACCCTTCCAAGGGTGTGCACCGTAGCGACAGCAACCATCTCGGGCAAGCGCGCTGGCGTGCCCGAGACTGTAGTTTTGCCGAAAGACGGGAATAGCAGGTTTCGATGGCGGATGCACCCATGAACACAAGCCAAACAGCGTCTGTCATCCACAATGTGAAACCGGCACCACTGAACAGCTGCAGATACGTTTGTGAGGGTCAGGCGTGACCTGCCTCGCTGGACAACATGCCGGGATCTATCCCCATAAGCCCCAAGGCTGTGCGCCACTTGGCATCCGAGTCCACATCAAAAATCAGAGATGGCTCCGCTTTGCAGGTGAGCCAGCCATTGGCGTGGATTTCCGCCTCCAGCTGACCCGGCGCCCAACCCGCATAACCTAGAGCGAGCATGGCTTGCTTGGGCCCGCGGCCTTCAGCAAGGGCACGCAGAATTTCCACCGTTGCCGTCAGGCAAACGCCTTCCTGAATCGGCAAACTGGAATTTTCGATATAAAAATCATCGGAATGCAGAACAAACCCGCGCCCGGTTTCCACCGGCCCGCCACGATGCACCTGCATGTCGCGCAGGTCTGAAGGCAGCAAGATATCATCGCCTTCCGGCAAAATTTCCAGCTGACTGAGCAGTTCTTCAAAGGTGATGTTGTTGGCTGGCTGATTGAGGACAATCCCCATCGCCCCTTCATCGGAATGCGCGCACAGGTAGATGACTGAATGCGCGAACCGTCCATCTTCCATGGAAGGCATCGCGATCAGAAACTGTCCGTCCATGTAACTGGTGTTATCTTCTGACGGCATGACAAAACCTACTCCCTACCATACTGGGCGCGTGTCCTTTCGAAGCCTACCCTATTGCGTCACCTTTTCAATCTTGGACTTGGAATTTTTACCGGTTGTTTGTCCAATATCCAGAATATCATTGCTGTTGTACCTCACTACTAACAATAGCTCGCGAAGATTTGACCCAAGTGAGATGTTTGTCATTGGCAAGCAAGCGGCGGGTTCTGTAAACGGACTGTATGAAAGTGAAAACTGCCTTTTCCCTCATGGCCATACTGGCCGTCTCCTTATCTTCTCCCGCTGTTGCCGATCTTGCGATCGGCACGGAATGGCAGCGTATGGAGGGCGGCGCCGTGCGCCTGATCCGTGCCAGTACCGCCGAGCCCGACGGGACCTACAAGGCGGGGCTGGAGTTCAAGCTGGAGCCGGGATGGCATACCTATTGGCGGTATCCGGGCGAAGCGGGCATTCCAACGGAAGCGACATTTTCCGGATCAACCAATCTGGCGGATGCGGAGTTGCTGTTTCCGGCCCCAAAGCGCTACAGCGATGGTTTTTCTACCTCTCTGGTTTACAAAGACCGAGTGGTCTTGCCATTGGTATTGCAACGAGAAAGTGCAAACCGAACCGCAGTAGTCAACATGACCGTGAGCTTCGGCGTGTGTCAGCACATCTGTATTCCCGCAGAGCAGCAGCTTTCCCTTGTCCTGCCGCGTACAGGGGCCGCTGATCCGGACGCCGATGCGATCATCAACTCCGCCTTTGCGAGCCTGCCAGCTCGCACCACGGACGAGGCAGGCCCCTTTTCCAAGGTTGAAATCGTAGAAGGCGAGGCCAAGCCAGTGCTGGCAATCGCTGCCGCAGTATCTGCACCTCAGGATGCCGTTGACCTGTTCGTTGAAGGCCCCGCTGGTTCTTACAACGGCGTTCCGGAGCTAGTTGAGATGGACCAGAACACCGCGCATTGGCACTTGCCTTTGACCGGCTTCCCCCGCAGCCAAGACGGATTGGATCTGACCCTGACGCTGGTTACGCCCAATGGTTCTGTTGAACACAAAACCCACATACCCCTTCCGGACGAAGTGAAAAAAAAGTCCTGACCCCGGCTCAAACGCTTGCGATTATACGTTAATATCCTAGGTCTAGGGAAAGTGGTCGGCACATGGCCCCACATCTTACAGTATAGTCTTTCCCCGCGCGGGTGAGCCGCGCGGGGCGCGCGGCCCCAAAGGTCGCAACGCAAGCCACGTTCCGATTGGAGACAGGACCCATGACCATTAAAGTTGGCGATAAACTACCGGATGCCACCTTCAAGACACCGGGCGAAGACGGGCCTAAAAACCTGACCGTAAGCGAGATTTTTGACGGCAAGACGGTTGTTCTTTTCGCAGTACCGGGAGCCTTTACGCCCACTTGCCACATGAACCACCTGCCCAGCTTTCAGAAAAACGCAGCTGCCTTGAAGGCAAACGGCGTAGATCAGATTGCCGTTGTAGCGGTGAATGACGTGTTCGTGATGGACGCTTGGGCCAAACAGACGGGCGCAGGCAACGATATCGTGTTCCTTGCGGATGGTAGCGCCGATTTCACCAAGGCGATCGGCATGGAGCTGGACGCCTCCGGCTTTGGCATGGGCGTGCGCTCACAGCGTTACGCCATGATCGTAAAAGACGGTGTCGTTTCTGCGCTGAATGTGGAAGACTCGCCGGGCGATGCGACCGTTTCTACTGCAGAAGCCGTTCTGGAACTGCTCTGATTTGACGGGCCTCATACAGGCCAATCACCAGGGAGAGGCTCGGTCTCTCCTTGGGCTACGCCTTCCTTAGAGGCCAGCCCAAGAGGCTAGCCCCAGCCATCCTTGCTAACACGGCTATTTTCGCGAACGCCGGTTCTTGATGTTTTGAAACTCGGCCTCAAGTTGCTTCTTCGGATCCCGGCTCGGGCGATCATGAACGTCTGGAGGTGGCACAAGATCAAGGTCGTCCTCTTCATCCGGATCCACCGTCTCTCCCTTGCGTCCCTTGCGCCACATGCTGATGCGGAAAGCGATATAGACTGCGATCAGCGTTGCCGCCAACCCAAACCAAGTAAATGCATATTGCAGGTGGTTGTTGCGGAAGCTGAGCCGGGTTTCGCCCGGCTGCGGCAAGTCGCCAGCGGTTGCAGTGCGCTCATTCACATCAATGGTGTATGGAGCCGTACGTTCCGGATCCAGACCCAAGGCTTCGGCCATCTTGTCCGGCTCGCGAACGAACCATTCGCCGGTCTCGTGGTTGGCACTGGGTGACACGAAACTGGGGGTTTCCGCCCGGCGCGCCAACCCAGTCAACTCCAGCCTCTCCTTGGGCGGGGCCGAACCAAGCCGCGTCGATTGCTCCTTGCGGTCAATGGGGACAAATCCGCGATTTACGAGGACAATCCAACCTTCTTCAGTAGCAAACGGAGCGTATACAAAATATCCCTGCCCGCCATAGGGCCCTCGAGGTTTGTTGAGTGTGTCGAAATAGTAGAGTTCGCCAAGAATGAACCGACCGGTCAAGGTAACGGGCATATAATCGATCACATCAGACGAAAGCTCCGGCCACGCTGCGGGTCCAGGGGCCGGCAGGGGGGCTTCTTTCACCCGTTCCGTGGCGCGGGCAATCAGGGCTTCTTTCCATTCCAGTCGCTCCAACTGCCAGAACCCCAGCGACAGCAGGAAGCCAAAGGAAATCAACGTGAACAACGTCAACCAAAGATACTGACGCCAAAATGGCTTCACCTTTTCGGAGGGCGGCTCTGCTGCTTCGGCTTCCGCCTCGTCGGGGGGCCAGAACTCCAGATCGCTCACGTCAAGATCGGTTTCCTCTGCCGGATCAGGGCCGGTCTTCTTCCATGGCCATTTAATCTTCATCCAGTTTACCCTCCGCCGCCCGGTGCGTGTACTGCCAAACGATCAACAGGCCCTTCAACGGTCTGAGAAGGCCCAGTGCCAAAGCAATGGTCAGCGGTATCCAGAGCGCCATGTGCACCCACACCGGAGGCTGAAAATTCATCTCAACCAGCAGCATGAGGCCAACAACGATCATGCCGATAAACATGATCACAAAAACCGCCGGACCATCGCCGGAATCTGCGGAGGCAAACGAAAGATCGCAGGTCTCACAGTGATCGCGAACCTTCAGAAAACCGGCGAACAACGGCCCTTGTCCGCAACGTGGACAACGCCCCCGCAAGCCTGTTGCAACTGGGTTCGGCACTGCATGCCGCGCCTCGGATCGAGACGGGTTGCGCTCTCCCATTTGTTTCCTCCGTGGCTTTCCTAACGCGTCAACACGGTCTGAAGCTGACCTTACAACAAAAAAGGGCGGCTGCGCCGCCCTTTCTATCTGAAATTACATAGGGCTCATCCACCCCAGATGTAGATGGAGGCGAACAGGAACAGCCACACAACGTCCACGAAGTGCCAATACCAGGCCGCGGCTTCGAAGCCGAAATGCTTCTTGGACGAAAAATGACCCGCACCGGCCCGCAGCAAACAAACAGCCAGAAAAATGGTCCCGACAATCACATGAAAGCCGTGGAACCCGGTCGCCATGTAGAAGGTGGCTCCATAAATGTTGTCGGCAAAACCAAAGGCCGCATGGCTGTACTCGTAAGCCTGAAGGATCGTGAACAGCAAGCCCAGCGTGACCGTTGCCACCAAACCCCACTTCAAGCCTTCGCGGTCTTCATGCAACAAGGCGTGGTGCGCCCATGTCACAGTGGTACCGGACAGAAGAAGGATCAAGGTGTTGAGCAGCGGCAAATGCCACGGATCAAAGGTCTCAATGCCCTGCGGCGGCCAAACACCCCCGGTGTGCTCCACGCGTGCATATTGCGCCGGTTCGGCGAAGAACAGCGAGGCATCGAAGAACGCCCAGAACCAGGCCACGAAGAACATGACCTCTGACACAATGAACAGGATCATGCCATACCGCAGGTGAAGCGACACCACCCGCGTGTGATGGCCCGCATGCGACTCGCGCACCGTATCACGCCACCACATGAACATGGTGTACAGCACAATCGCCAAGCCAATGACGAACAGTCCCCATCCCGTCAAGTCAATGGCGTAGGATGGCGACCCGTCTTCAGCAATATAGGGAAAGAACCCCACGCTGTCGTTGTTGGCCATGCGCATGTAACCAATGGCGCCAATAGCCAGAATGAGCGTTCCCACTGAAGCGATAAACGGCCACGGACTCGGTTCTATAATATGATAATCATGGTCTTTGCTATGAGCTTCAGCCATTCCTATGCTCCCCAGTATTCACCACGCGCATCCCTCCTTGTCGTGGAGCGCTCTATAGCTTCGCTCCGCGTTGTGTGCCCTCGTCCGTCACAACGGAAGCGGTTTCATCACTCTGCTTTTCCTTCACCGGAAAGAACGTGTACGACAGCGTGACTTCTTTGACCTTGTCGAGCCGGTCATCCTCGTCCATGGCCGGGTCAATGAAGAAAAGAACAGGCATGTCAACGCTCTCACCGGCCACCAAAGGTTGCTCGGTAAAGCAGAAACAATCGATCTTGTTGAAGTAGCCCCCCATCTCGGCAGGCGTCACATTAAAAGTGGAGGTTCCCACTGTCTGGTGCCCAGACAGGTTTTCCGCCTTGTAAAACACCTCGGCCATCTGGCCGAGTTTGACACGAACCGTGCGGGTTTCCGCTTCAAAGTCCCACGGCAGGCCCGAGGAGGTGTTCGCGTCGAACCGCACTATGATTTCACGATCAAGAATGGTTTGGCTGCCCGCATCGGCGCGCTGGGTGGTGCCACCATAACCTGTCACTCGGCAAAACAGATCGTAAAGCGGGACCGCTGCATAGGCCATTCCCACCATGCCGGCAAAGATGCCGACACAGATCAGGGCCACTTTCCCGTTCCGCCGGTTTTGAGCTTTGGTCTGATCGTGGTGCGTCATGATGTATTCGGTCCCTCCACTCCCTTACAAGGGTCGATCCATTACGCCGGGACCAAGCTTGATGATGGTCACCGCGTAAAAGATCGCGACCAAAGCCGCCAATGCCACTGCAAGGGCGATGGACCGCCCGCGCCGTTTCTTTTGCTGATCAGCACTCAGAGTGTGTTCGGTGGTGTCCGTCTTGCTTGCCATGTTCAAAGCACTCCTGCGACCACGTTCTCACCCAGCAACCAGGCAAAAAGGCCGGCCAGGTAAAGCAACGAGAATTTGAAGAGGGACAGAGCCGCCTTGCGGGCAAGCTCGCCTTCCCGATGCTGCCAGACGCGCGCCGCGTAGTAGAGGAAGGCAGCGCCCATCAGACCGGCGGCCACGCCATACCAAAGCGTTGCGTAACCCAAAAAGTACGGAGCCATGCCAACCGGCAGCAGGATAACCGAGTAAAGAAGGATCTGATGACGGGTTGCGGTTTCGCCCGCAACCACCGGCATCATCGGAATGCCCGCATCCTTGTAGTCACCGTTCTTCACCAGTGCCAATGCCCAGAAATGCGGCGGCGTCCACGTGAAGGTAATCATGAACAGCGCGATACTTTCCACGCTCACGGTACCCGACATGGCGGCCCACCCGACCACTGGGGGCAATGCGCCCGCTGCGCCACCGATGACGATGTTTTGAGGCGTCGTGCGCTTCAGCCACATGGTATAAATCACCACGTAAAAAAAGATTGTGAACGCCAACAGGCCCGCTGCCACCCAATTGGCAACCAATCCCAAGACCAACACAGACCCACCGGAGAGCGTGGCGCCAAACGCCAATGCCTCTGACGGCGTGATCTTGCCAGCGGGGATAGGTCGATTACGGGTTCGGGACATGATGCGATCTATGTCTGCATCCCACCACATGTTCAGGGCGCCAGAGGCACCTGCACCGATTGCGATACACAGCAGCGAGATGGCGGCAAGCACGGGGTGTTGCGAGGCTGGAGCAAGGACCATACCCACCAAAGCAGTGAAAATAACCAGCGACATGACGCGGGGTTTCAGCAACGCAACATAGTCACCGACGGAGCCCATCCCGCCAACGCTTGCGCTGGTGTCTTCACGGATCGTTTGTGTCTGCTCCAGGAGCGTCATGCACTCACCTCTTGTTCTCGTTCGGGACCTGTTTCTGTCCGGCCCTCATATACGGATCATACGCGGATGACCCGTCTCCCCCTTTTTTCAATGCCCGGGGCTCGGCCAGCCCCGGGGTATCTGTCATGCGAGATGCGTCTTACTTGATCTTCGGCAGCGTCTCGAACTGGTGGAACGGCGGCGGCGAGGACAGCGTCCATTCCAGCGTCTTGGCACCAGCACCCCACGGATTGTCCGTGGCGCTGCGCTTCTTCATGAAGGCTTCGAGCACGCCGAAAAGGAAGATGAATACTGCAAATGCCGAGATGTACGAGCCAATGGACGATACGAAGTTCCAGCCATGGTACGCGTCCGGGTAGTCCGCATAGCGGCGCGGCATCCCTGCAAGACCCAAGAAGTGCTGCGGGAAAAATACGAGGTTTACGCCAACAAACGTCACCCAGAAATGCAGCTTGCCGATGAACTCGTTGTACATGTAGCCCGAGATCTTCGGGAACCAGTAGTACCAGCCAGCAAAGATGGCGAACACGGCACCCAGCGACAGCACGTAATGGAAGTGCGCCACAACGTAATAGGTGTCATGCAGGGCACGGTCGAGACCGGCGTTCGCCAACTGCACCCCGGTCACGCCGCCAATGGTGAACAGGAAGATGAAGCCAATGGCCCATACCATGGGCGTACGGAACTCGATGGATCCGCCCCACATGGTCGCAATCCACGAGAAGATCTTGATGCCAGTTGGTACGGCAATCACCATGGTCGCGAACAGGAAGTAAGCCTGCGTATCGACGGACAGCCCCACGGTGAACATGTGGTGCGCCCAGACCACAAAGCCGACGACGCCAATTGCCACCATGGCATAAGCCATACCGATATAGCCGAACACGGGCTTGTTCGAGAACGTGGATACAATGTGCGACACGATACCGAAGGCCGGCAAGATCAGGATGTAAACTTCCGGGTGACCGAAGAACCAGAACAGATGCTGGAACAGGATCGGGTCTCCGCCGCCAGCCGGCTCGAAGAACGTCGTGCCGAAATTGCGGTCAGTCAAAAGCATGGTAATGGCGCCAGCCAAAACGGGCAGCGACAACAACAGCAGGAACACCGTAACAAGCACCGACCAGACGAACAGCGGCATCTTGTGCAAGGTCATGCCCGGCGCACGCATGTTGAAGATGGTGGTGATGAAGTTGATCGCACCCAGAATGGAGGAGATCCCTGCCACGTGCAGCGCCAGAATGGCAAAGTCCATTGCAGGCCCCGGCTGGCCGGAAGTAGACAGCGGCGGATAGATCGTCCAGCCGCCACCCACGCCGTTTGCCCCCGGAGGTCCAGGCACGAACAGCGACATCAACAGCAGGATGAAGGCCGGCGGCAACAGCCAGAACGAGATGTTGTTCATCCGCGGGAAAGCCATGTCCGGCGCCCCGATCATGATGGGCACGAAGTAGTTGGCAAACCCGCCAATCAATGCCGGCATGACCATGAAGAAGATCATGATCAACGCATGCGACGTGGTGAACACGTTGAACATGTGCGGGTCTGTGAAGTACTGCATGCCCGGATCCTGAAGTTCCAGACGAATGCCGACGGACAGAGCTCCCCCAACAATGCCCGCCATGATGGCAAAGATCAGGTACAGGATACCAATGTCCTTATGGTTGGTGGAATAGACCCACCGCGTCCATCCTGTCGGATGATCATGTGATTGCGCGCCGTACGCAGCCATAGTCGTGCTCCCTCGTAATTTCTGGGGTGGCACGGGCCAACCCGTCCGTTTCGGTCTGGCCACCCCGTCCATATGTGCGCTGGTGTTACCGCGCCGCGACTGCCAGTTCGGTGGCGTCGTCAACCATCGCGGTCTTGCGCTTTTCTTCCTCAATCATGGATGCAAGCATCGTGTTGGCTTCATCGAGATCAGTCTTGGCCGCCTCGGACCATGCCGCGTACTGCTCCGCAGTCACCACCTGAATGGCGATCGGCATGAATGCGTGGTCCTTGCCACACAGCTCAGAACACTGACCGTAGTACATGCCCGGTTCGCGGGCGTTGAACCATGTCTCGTTCAGGCGCCCCGGAACCGCGTCAATCTTCACGCCAAAGGCCGGCATTGCGAACGAGTGGATGACGTCCGCTGCCGTTACCAAGACACGCACATTCGTGTCTTCCGGCACCACCATATTGTAGTCAGCGGCAAGCAGGCGCGGCACGTCGCGCTCTGTCAGGCCCATGGCCTGCATGCGCTCCCGGCGCTGCTCATCGGTCAGCATGATGGAATCGAAGTAAACATCCTCCATCCCCTCATCCATGTACTCGTAACCCCAATACCACTGGTAGCCAGTCGCCTTCACGGTCATCTCGTATTCCGGCACGTCGAGCTGCTTGAACAGCAGGCGGAACGAAGGAACCGAGATCACAACGAGAATGAGGATTGGCACCACGGTCCACACAACCTCGATCATGGTGTTGTGAGAGGTGCGGGACGCGGTCGGATTGGCTCGCTTGTTGAACCGCACCACGCAATAGATGATGAGCCCCAAAACGAACAACGTGATTGCCGACACGATGATCAGGGTGAAATCGTTGAACCAGCGCACATCATCCATCACGGAAGTTGCCGCAGCCTGCATACCCATCTGCCAAGGCTCCGGTTGCGCTGCCATGGCCGCTCCAGCAAAGCCGGCGGTCGCCATGCCCAGCGCCGCGCCGACCGACTTTGAAAGATGACGCTTGAAAAGCTTCGTCACGTCCTGTGCTCCCTATCCCTCAACAGCTGCCGAACAGCTTGAAACCTGTTGCGCATCGCGCTTACTCCCCTTACGGTAGGGGCGTGTGAGGCCGACCTTCCCAAGCAGCCTTACGATGCGACACTTTAGCTTACCATGCTAAAATACGCGATTGCACGTACGTCTCAGCGACGTTTTGCCACACGTACTTTTGATAAATATCAATGCAGAGAGACAAATCATAACAGCTTGAACACCGCAAGCTTTCCTATGAGTTTTCACCTACATACTTATTACTATAGGGCAGGCAGGGACAGCGAAAACCACGGTAATAAAGCTATTTTTGGATATCCCGTGCCCGATTGATGTCATTATCCTTTGGTTGGTGCTATACGTTCCCGCAGTATCGTCAGTTTTCGCAGCAGGGGTCTGACTTTAAGAATTTCGATTCGTGCACCGCAAGGGGTGCGCGCATTGCACCGGTATCGGAGGATGAGCTTTGAATTGCCTGCACCGCTTTGTTAGAGGGCTAATCGCCGCGACCGTCGCGGCTGTCGTTACGATGGGTCTGTCCGGAGCCGCCATCGCACAGGGAGATGTCAAAGCGGTCTATGATGACTGGCAGTTGCGATGTGACATGCCGCCCGGCGCCGAAAGCGAACAATGTGCCCTTATCCAGAATGTCACGGCCGAAGATCGTGAAAATGTCGGCCTTACCGTGATTGTGCTGAACACTGCAGACAAGCAGGGCAGCATCCTTCGGGTTTTGGCGCCCCTGGGCGTACTTCTGCCCTCAGGCCTGGGACTTCGCATTGATGATGAAGACATCGGGCGCGCCGCATTCGTGCGCTGCCTGCCAAACGGCTGTGTTGCAGAGGTCATGCTTGGCAGCGAACTGATCAGCAAGCTTCAGAAGGGTGGGCTGGCGACTTTCATCATCTTCCAGACACCGGAAGAAGGCATTGGCATTCCCATTTCCCTCAAAGGCTTTTCCGAGGGTTTCAAGGCGCTGCCCTGATCATTACCCGCGATACATGCCTTAGCTGAAAAAACGGCCGTCCTTTGAGGCGGCCATTTTTATGAGGCTTGCCAAAGCCGCCAATGAAGACCGCGCACCGCTAGCTCTGCCCCATCAAAACCCACCAGATGTGGCGGGTTTGAGGACCTCCCTTCTGGACACACCTTGTTGCGGCTTGCATTCCCGATGCGAAAGGTGCATCCCTACCCCTCTGGACCACCGGTCAGCCGCCCTTATCTTACCAAGGGCATTCAAGGCCTGTCGCCTGCCACCTGTACGTTGAGGAGTATTCCATGAGTGAGCATCGTATCGACCTGTTAGCCAATGCGGACTTGAGTGAAGAGCAGGCTATTGCCCTCACCAAGACGGCGCTGGCCAGCGCTGACGACGGCGAGCTTTATCTGGAATACACGCAGAGTGAGGGCTTGGTTTTTGATAATGGCCGCTTGAAATCCACCAGTTTTGACAGTTCGCACGGTTTTGGTCTACGAGCTGTTGCTGGCGAAGCAACCGGCTATGCGCATTCCGGTGAAATCTCCGAGGCTGCCCTCAAGCGCGCCAGTGATGCGGTCAAATCCGTACAGGACGGGTACAGCGGCACCTATGCCGACGGCCCGGCACGCACCAATCAAAAGCTTTACACGGACGAGAACCCTATTGGTTCACCAAGCTTTGAAGAAAAGGTTCAGCTGCTTCAGAAGGTGGATGCCTATGCCCGCGCCAAAGACCCAAGGGTCAAGCAGGTAACCGTCTCCATCGTCGGCAACTGGAAAACGGTCGACATCCTGCGCGCCGATGGCTATCGGGTCAGAGATGTGCGTCCGCTGGTGCGTTTCAACGTTTCGATTGTCGCCGGGTCCGGCGATCGTCAGGAATCGGGCAGTTTTGGCCTTGGCGGCCGAGAAGGTTTCGGCGAGTTCGTCGCGGAAACGAGCTGGCAGCAGGCCGTCGACGAAGCCTTGAGGCAGGCTCTTGTCAACCTTGAGGCCATTCCGGCCCCAGCAGGCACGTTTGATGTGGTTCTCGGCAACGGCTGGCCCGGTATTTTGTTGCACGAAGCGGTCGGTCATGGCCTTGAAGGCGACTTCAACCGGAAAAAGACCTCGGCTTTTGCGGGTTTGATGGGGGAACGCGTAGCCGCCAAGGGCGTCACCATCGTGGATGACGGGACGATTGCAAAGCGCCGCGGCTCCTTGTCCGTGGATGATGAAGGCACGCCGACCAATCGCACCCCGCTGATTGAAGATGGTATCCTTGTGGGCTACATGCAGGACCGGCAAAACGCACGCCTGATGGGCATGACACCAACCGGAAACGGTCGCCGGGAGTCCTTTGAGCATCAGCCCATGCCACGCATGACGAATACTGTCATGGAGAATGGTGATAAGGATCCGCAAGAAATCATCGAGAGCGTCAAAGACGGGATTTACGCCGTCTCCTTTGGCGGCGGGCAGGTGGATATCACCTCCGGCAAGTTCGTGTTTTCTTGCACTGAAGCCTACAAGATCGAGAACGGCAAAGTCGGAGCGCCCATCAAGGGTGCCATGCTGATTGGCAATGGACCGGATGCCTTGACCCGTGTTTCCATGATCGGCAACGACATGAAACTGGATCCGGGAATTGGTACTTGCGGCAAGGCAGGTCAGGGCGTCCCGGTTGGCGTGGGGCAACCCTCCATGCGTATCAACGCCATGACAGTGGGTGGCACGGCGACCTGATCCCCCTCGGCTCCAGCCAAACGGAACTGACCTATGATGTCTAACGCGATTGAGTTTGTCATTGTCGATCAGGACGGCGTCCTCTATGACTTCGACGAGAAAGGGCGGGTGGAGGCTTTTGCCCGTCTGGCCGGTCGCCCTGCCGAGGAAGTGGAAGCCGCGATCTGGGGCAGTGGGTTTGATGACGACGCCGATGCCGGCACCCCGGACACGGCAGAGGCCTACCTCGCCGGGTTTTCCGCGCGGCTCGGCTCGCCACTGGCTGCCCATGACTTTTTTCGGGTTCGCCGTTCCATGATGCGGCCCAGTCCGCACGTATTGGCGCTGGCCAACATGGTTGCGGAAACCGTTGAGGCAGCGGTACTTACCAACAACAACATGCTATACAAGCAAGGCTTGGAGATCTGTGCGCCGGAGCTTGTCGAGATATTTGGAGAAAACATTCACGTTTCGGCCGAGTTTGGACGCCGCAAACCTGATCCACAAATTTTTCGCGATCTGTGCGAACGCTACGGTTACCCTACCCACGCCACACTTTTCGTTGACGATAAGCTAACGAATATTGAAGGTGCACAGAAAGCAGGCCTCAAGACACACCTTTTTGAGGATTTCAAAGGCCTGAAGCGCGTCTTGACGGACCACAACCTGCTCGATCACTGAGAGTGCTCACCTTCCTGATCTGACGACCGGCACCTGCAACAGCTTGTCGGGCCGGCCTGAGCCGTCCTGCCCAATTTGGGTATATTCTGTAATTGCTCGTTGAGTAATTATCGCTATCCTTCGAGGAGATTATGCCAAGACGCCCCCATTAACCGTCAAAAATCAGGAACAATCTTTTCATGGCCGCCCCCCATGTCCCGCCCTTTTTCGTCGAGACCATCATGTTTCTCTCTGCCGCCGTGGTGGCGGTCCCCCTTGCCAAGCGTATCGGTCTGGGGTCTGTGGTGGGTTATCTTGTGGCCGGGGTTATCATCGGCCCCTTCGGCCTGAAGTTTTTTGAGGAGCCTCAACAGATCCTCACTTTTGCGGAACTGGGGGTTGTACTCCTCTTATTTGTCATAGGGCTCGAACTTGAGCCCGCCCGCCTCTGGAAAATGAAACGGGACATCTTTGGCCTTGGGTCCGCGCAGGTCATCATAACCGGCGTGGTGCTCTGCGCGATCTTCTGGCTTTTGGGGCAGCCTACCAATGTGGCGCTGGTGGCCGGCTTTGGTCTGGCCCTGTCCTCAACGGCATTCGCCATTCAAATCCTGCAGGAGCGCGGGCAACTGAGCGCGCCTTACGGCCAGCGCGCATTCGGCATCTTGCTGTTTCAGGACATGTCCATTGTGCCGTTGCTATCCATGGTCTCGCTTCTGACACCCAAGATGGGACAGCAATCCTATACAGACGTCGCCATTGAAGTGGCCATGCTGGTGGGGGCGGTGGCCCTCGTCGTCATTGTCGGTCGTTTCCTGCTTTCACCGATCTTCAGTTTCCTGGCCAGCAGCCGGGCGCGCGAGGTCATGTTGGCGGCAGCTCTGCTTGTTGCCCTTGGCAGCGCCGGCTTGATGCAGCTTGTTGGGCTGTCCATGGCGTTGGGCGCGTTTCTCTCCGGTGTCATGCTGGCTGAATCAAGCTTCCGCCACACTCTTGAAGCAGACATCGAGCCCTTCCGCTCATTGTTGATGGGGCTGTTTTTCATCGCAGTCGGCATGGCCCTGCAGCTGGACATCATCGCCGCCAACTGGTTGATTGTCGCCGTGGGTGTTCTGGCTCTGATGATCCTGAAAGGGAGCATCATCTGGGGGCTCGCCCGTGCATTCGGCTCCTCCAACTCCGATGCACTGCGTATTGCCGTGACCCTGCCTCAAGGGGGTGAGTTTGCCTTCGTGCTGTTTGCCGCCGCCTCGGGCAGCGCAATCTTGCCCAGTGATACCAACAATATCCTCACGGCCATCGTGATCCTGTCCATGTTGCTGACACCGCTTGCCGGTCTTGGACTTGATTTTCTGGCCCGGCGCTTGAAAAAGGCCGGTGTTCCTGCCGAGCAGATCGAGGGCTTTGGTACGGCCCATCCAAGTGTGTTGATTGTAGGTTTCGGCCGTTTCGGGATGATGGTCTCGCAAATGCTGACCTCCGAAGGCATCTCGATTACCGCGCTGGACAACCGACCCGATCGCATCAACTATGCCCGCAAGTTGGGCTACAGCATTTACTACGGAGACGCCACACGACTTGACGTCCTCAAAGCAGCAGGTGGAGACACGGCGACGCTTATTGCCCTTTGCATCGAGAATGACCAGATCATGCGTCAGGCTGTAAAGCAGATCCGCGCCGAGTTTCCCAATGCCGCGATCTACTGCCGGGCGACGGACCGCGCCCATGCGCTTGATCTGCATCGACTGGGCGTGGATTTCCAGATTCGCGAGACGTTCGAGAGCAGTCTCGTGTTTGGTCGGGCAGCTCTGTCGTTTCTTGGATTGCCTCAAGATCGGATTTCCGAGATCGAGGCCGATGTGCGTGCGCGCGATGAAGAACGTCTGCAACTTCAACTGGAAGGCGGCACTTATGCCGGGGCAGAGATGCTTCACCAGCGGACGCCACGGGAAGAACAGGAACGTTCAGAAGCCGAAGCGCGTCCTCGGGAAAGCAATCATCCTTGATTTGTGCTTGAAAACACTTTTAATGCGAGCCACATAACCCTCCAGTCATTGTAGTTTTATGAGGCTCGCCATGGCACAGGACTATTCCATAGGGGCTTTGGCCCAGTGCACCGGCACCAAGGTCCAGACCATTCGCTTTTATGAACAGCGCGGTCTGCTGCCCGCCCCGCCCCGGACGGAAGGCGGCCAGCGGCGCTATACCGAAGAGCACCTTCGGCGACTGGCCTTCATTCGCCATGGTCGCGATCTTGGTTTTTCGCTGGAGATGATTTCCGAGCTGATGGAACTCAGCAAGCATCCGGAGGCCGTGTGCAAGGACGCTGACAAGATTGCCGCTGCCCACCTGGCCGAAGTGGAAGCCAAGATCAAACGGCTGGAACTGTTGCGCTCGGAACTGACCCGCATGCTGGACCACCGCTGTGATGGGCGCATTGAAGAATGCCGCGTAATAGAAACATTGTCGGCGGATACGCCGCTGCCACTACAACAAAACAAGAACTGACAGCACCCATGACCTCCCCCCGTCCGGCGGCACGGCAGCCGGCCAAATTCACCCGTGGCTCAACGATGCGCCACGTTCTCGTGATGACATCCACTGGCTCCATTGGGCTGGTTGCGATCTTTATCGTTGATTTTGCCAATCTCTTTTACATCTCTCAGCTCGGCATAGCCGAACTGGCAGCGGCGATTGGTTATGCCGGGACGATCGTATTCTTCAACACAGCTGTCGGCATAGGTTTGTCGATTGCCACCAGCGCCAACGTATCCCGGCGTCTGGGCGCAGAAGATCTGGATGGTGCGCGGCGCATGGCGGGCACATCGTTGATGGCAGCCTTTGCCATTTCCGCGGCTATCGTATCTCTCGCCTACCCTTTTCTGGGGGACATCGTCGCCGCCCTTGGGGCGCGTGGTGACACCTACGAATTCGCGCTGTGGTATTTGCAGATCGTCATTCCCTCCATGCCGCTCTTGTGTTTGAGCATGGCATTGTCGGCGTTGTTGCGTGCCGTGGGAGATGCCAAGCGGGCCATGTATCTGACCCTGCTCGGCGGTGTTGTCATCGCGGTTTTCGATCCGATCTTCATCTTCGTGCTGGACATGGGGCTGACGGGCGCCGCTATCGTTTCCGTTGCTTCACGGGTCTTCATGGTGCTGGTCGGCTTTTGGGCCATCACGCGGTACCACCACCTTCTGGCCCTACCGGAAATGGCTTACCTGCGTCCAGATTTGAAAGCATTGATGGCGGTCGCCCTTCCCGCCGTTCTGACCAACGTGGCTACCCCCGTTGGCAACGCCTGGGTTACCTACGAGATTTCCGCCTATGGTGATGGAGCAGTGGCCGGTTGGGCCATTGTTGGCCGGGTCATTCCCGTTGCTTTTGGCGCATTGTTCGCACTTTCGGGCGCGGTTGGCCCCATTCTGGGTCAGAACCTTGGCGCCGGCCTGTTCGATCGGCTTGGCCAGGCATTGCGCGATGCCCTCAAGTTCGTTGTGACCTATTCACTTCTGGCCTGGTTCTTGTTGTACCTGATGCAGGAGCCTTTGGCGGACTTCTTCAATGCCTCGGGCGACAGCCGCAGCTTGCTGGCGTTCTTCTGCACCTTCGCCGCAGCCGGCTTCCTGTTCAACGCGGCCTTGTTTGTCACCAATGCAGCCTTCAACAATCTGGGCTACCCGCTTTACTCCACGCTATTCAACTGGGGGCGCGCAACGCTGGGCACCATTCCCTTTACTTGGGTTGGCGGTGCACTTTATGGCGCCAATGGCGTGCTTGCAGGTCAGGCCATTGGTGGAGTTCTGTTTGCTGTGGCGGCACAAATCATCTGTTGGCGCACACTCGGCAAACTCAAGGAACGCCACCAACACCAGAACGCGCCCGCCAGCGCGGCACCAGACATGACAGGTGCCGCCCTTGAGGCTGGCCAGCCCCTGCGAAATCGCTAGGGCTGGCTTTTTGCAGGCAGCCACGTTATTTAGCGCTTAAACAGGAACTATTGCGATGATGATGAACAGAATGGATACCCCCCGCGTTCCCAACGAAGCCAAAATTCGCTATCTGGACGGCGACTTTCAAATCCTGTCCGCTGGCGATTTCGTGCGCTGCGCCGTCACTGGAGAAGTCATTCCTCTGGATGAGCTCAAGTATTGGAGCGTGTCCCGTCAGGAGGCCTATGTGGACGTAATTGCAGCCAACAAGCGCTACGAGGAATCCGGTCGCGAAGCCTGACCTCCACCGATATCGGCTTGCACTCAGGGGCGAGAATACCGGCGATCCTGCAGTCTCTTGGTCAAAACGGCCATGAGACGGTCCGGATCGCCGAGTTTCATTTCCACGTCCAGAACCGCTGTTTTTGAGGCCAACCGCGCCAGTTGGGGCTGAGCACTTCCCTTGATACGAACGAAGTCCTTGGACGTGGTGACAGGCAATAGGTCCTTCCCTTCCACCAGGCTCAAGATGTATTCCGCATCCTCTTCCGTATAGGCGTGATGGTCTGGAAACTCCAGGGTCTCCACCAGTTCTGCGCCAACCGTCTGAAGGGTGTCAAAGACCTTCTGTGGCCGTCCGATGCCGGCAAATGCAACCACCTTTTCCCCATCCACGCTGTCCGGGTATTGGGCTGTGATACGAGCCCGGATCACTTCCAGACCGCGCCGGGCTGCACTGCGCAAGGCCTTCTTCTCGCCAGCCCCCTCCCCCACGAGGATCATCAGGTCGGCATGACCGATTTGTGTTGCTACAGGTGCCCGCAAGGGGCCTGCGGGCAAACACTGGTTGTTGCCAAACCCGGTTGCCGCATCCACCACGACCAGACTTATATCCTTGTAAAGGGATGGATTTTGAAAGCCGTCATCCATCAAAATGACATCAGCCCCGGAACGCTCAATCAGCTGAGCCCCCTTCACCCGATCCGCACTCACGAAGGTCGGCGCGCTGCGCACCAGCAGCAAGGCTTCATCACCCACATCCTCGGCCCGATGTAGGGCCGGCTCGACGGCCACAGGCCCCTTGGCCGCCCCGCCATAACCACGCAGCAAAAACGCAGGCTTGTAGCCAGCTTGGCGCAACAGCTTGGCAAGAGCCAAGGCAAATGGGGTCTTGCCCGATCCACCAACCGTGAAGTTGCCAATGCAGATCACGGGCACTGCCGCGGTGTAGCGCGGGGCCTGTTTCATGCGCGTTCCTGCAACAAGGCCGTAAATGGCCCCAGCAGGGGCCAACGCAATGGATTGCCACGTCAGGGTGGGTGACCACCAAAAACCCGGGGATTTACGAGGCACTTCTTATACCTCACCCGTTGATTGTTCACGGGCCTTTCCGGACACCGCCTCAGGCAGGATAGGCGCCAGCGCCTTCAAGGTTTGATCCAGCGCCCCTGCACCGGCCGCGACCAACTCCTGCGCCTTCAGGGCCAGGGCATCTGCCTCATCCGGATGTGTCAACAACCGCTCAACGGCCTCAGCCAAGGCAGCAGGATTGGCCACTTTCAAAGCCCCACCCTCGCGATTGAATTGGCGATAGACTGCCGCAAAGTTGGTCGTTTTTCCGCCAGATAAAATAGCACAATGCATCTGCGCCGGCTCCAGCAGGTTATGTCCACCGATCGGCACCAGCGAGCCGCCCATGAATACAATGGGGCACAGCTTGTAGAACACCCCGAGTTCCCCAAGGGTGTCCGCCAGATAGACTTGGGTCTGTGTTGTGATGGGATCACCCGTTGAACGCTTTGCAACGCTCATGCCAAACCCCTTAACCTCCTGCGCAATCAGGTCTCCGCGTTTGGGGTGGCGTGGCACAATGATCGTGAGCAAATCGGGAAACCGCGGGCCCAGCAATTGGTGGGTCTCCAGAATCTGGGTTTCCTCGCCGGGGTGTGTACTTGCCGCCAACCAGACCGGGCGCTCCCCAATCTCTTGCTGCAACGCTGCCACCACCGCCGCATCATAGGACAGGGGCTGACCATCAAACTTGATGTTGCCTGAATTGCATGTGGCGCCAGCGCCCAGCGCTTCAAAACGACGTGCATCCTCAGCAGACTGGGCAACGACCAGATCCACGGCACCGAACACGGCCTTGGACAGGTTGCCCGCGCGTTGCCAATTGCGAAACGAAGTTTCCGACATGCGCCCATTGATCACGGCCAACGGTATGCCGCGCTGTTTCAGCTCTGATATCATCACCGGCCAGATCTCGGATTCCACCGTAATGGCGAGGTCCGGCTGCCAGTGGCTCAGGAAGCGGCGCATGTTGGGCAAAGTGTCATAGGGCACGAACTGGTGGATCAAGCCCTCAAGTTGCACTTGGGCGACCACCTGTGCGGAAGTCAGGGTTCCGGTTGTCAGCACAACGGAAAGGCCGCCATCAAGCATGGCCTTGACGACCGGCAACACGGCGTTGGCCTCCCCGACACTCGCCGCATGAATCCAGACGAGTTTGCCCGCAGGGCGCGGTTGAGAGGCAATGCCGAAGCGCTCCCCGCGCCGTGCCGGATCCTCCTTGCCGGCGCGCACGCGCCGTTGATGGAAGAACCTCAAGAACGGAGTTGCGGTCACACCGACCGTTCGGAAGGCCGTCAGCAGGGCCGACGCCATCCTAGGCTTATCATCCCTTGGCGATGGCATAGGCTTTGTCAGTGACCTCGTTCATGGCGTTTTCCAGTTTCAGGCGGTACATTTCCAGATCAGCCTCACTGGCATCTTCTGGTACTGGAATGGGCTCACCAAAAACCAGACCGATCTTGCTGAAAGGCAGGTTCAGGCTGGCTTTGTCCCAGCTGTTAAAATCGTAGTGTCGGCTGGTTGCAATAGCAATGGGAAGCAGCGGGCGACCGGAGTGTTTTGCAAGCTGAACAATACCCATGCCCGCTTTTCTCGCAGGGCCCTTTGGCACATCTGCGGTCATCCCCATGGTGGTGCCCTGTTTGAGGGCGCGCAAGGCAGCTACAAAACCACGCACACCGCCGCGTTTGGCGATCTGGTCTTGGCGCTGAGAGCCGGAAGCACGGATAAGGCCAATCCCAAGCTTGGAAGCGGCAATGGCGTTGATCTCCCCGTCATTGCTGCGAGAGATCATGACACTGCATGGCCAGTCTTTGGGCCGCGCAAACGGCACCATAAAGTGCTGGCCATGCCACATGGCGAGAACGAAAGGCTGTTCGGAAGCGTATTCCTCATAGAAGTTGGCTGGCTCCATGGTAAGTGTGCTTGTTCTGCGCACCAGCCACAAATAATAGGCCAACGCATTGCCGAGTACCTTTAGAACAATGGGGTGGCGGCCCAACTTCTTCAGCATTTCTGTCCATTCATAAGAGCTCGTCGACTTCCCCGTGAAGCCGGCGCCTATTTACCCTCGTTTTCCGGATCAAGCAAACGGTGCATGTGGACGATGAAATAACGCATGTGCGCATTGTCGACCGTGCTCTGCGCCTTGGCTTTCCAGACCTTGTGCGCCTCTGCGTAATTCGGGTAAATGCCGACCAGATCCAGATCTTCGAGGTCGCGGAAATGCAACGTACTGGGATCGTCCAGCTCGCCCCCAAAGACGAGATGCAGCAGTTGTTTCGAATTTTCTTGCTCAGACATTGTTTTCTCCAACACCCAATTTGCGCGGTTAGACATGAAAATAAGCGTGGCTACTCATAGGTAGTAGCCATTACCTGAAGCTTATTAAACAGTCCACGCGCAGACGCCAGCAGAGCCGGATGTTTTGTGGTTGATTTGTTGTAGAGAAGCCGATTTCCGTGCATATCCACCAGCTGTCCACCAGCTTCCGCAAGGAGAACATCAGCTGCCGCAAGGTCCCAATCGCGGGCTCTAGCTCGCGCCATGCCGGCATCCAGCCGTCCAGCCGCAACCATGGCGAATCTGTAGGCCAGAGATCGGATATAAGGCGCGTACACCAGCCCGGATGCTTTGGCCTCCTGCGAGTCCAGCAGTGTCTTCGGTCCCGCCACATTGGCCCCGTTGAGGGTGTCCAGTTCGCCAACCGTTATGCGTTCGCCATTCAAAAACGCCCCCTGCCCAATAACAGCGGTGAACATTTCATCGCGCACCGGGCAATAGATCACGCCCGCAGCGGGCCGCTGGTTCTCCACCACAGCCAATGACAGACACCATTCCGTGCGTCCTTCCAGAAACGCGCGCGTGCCATCTATGGGGTCCACGACAAAAATCCGGGCGTTGTCAAGCCGGCTGAGGTCATCCTCGGTTTCCTCGGAGAGCCAGCCGTACTCAGGGCGGGCCCGGCGCAATGTGTCGGCGAGAAATTCGTCCACCTCGATATCCGCCACGGATACCGGGCTGTCGCCTTCCTTCATCCAGGTGCGCGGATTGTTGCCAAAATACGAGAGAGCGATCTGCCCCCCTTCCTTGGCCGCATCCACCAAAAGGTCCAGATCCGCGATGTTTTCCCTATCAGCTTCCTGCAATCGTCAGTCCTTCCACCCGTACGGAGGGCGTTGCAACGGCGTAGCGATCGTCCAGATCACTGGCCGGTGTCAGGTTCAGGAACATGTCTTTCATATTGCCGGCGATGGTGATTTCGCTGACCGGATAGGCCAGTTCACCATTTTCAATCCAGAAACCAGAGGCCCCACGGGAATAATCCCCGGTGATGCCATTGGCACCGTGGCCAATCAGATCCGTCACCAACAAACCAGTGCCGATGTCTTTCATCATCTCTTCCGGTGTTGTCGAGCCCGGCTGCAAGGTCAGGTTGGTTGCACCCGGCGATGTTGTCGAGCCGGACCGACGCGCACGCCCATTGGGGGTCAGACCCAGTTCACGGGCAGCAGCACCATCAAGCAGCCACGTCTGCAACACCCCATCCTCGATCAATGTCAGCAACTCGGCGCCGGCGCCCTCTGCATCGAACGGCATTGTGGCCCCGCCACGCGGTTTGTGGGGATCATCGGTAATCGTGATGCCGCGGGCAAACACCTGCTTGTCCATGAAGTTCTTCAGGAAGCTGGTGCCACGGGCAATGCTGGCGCCATTGATAGCCCCGGCAAAATGCCCCAGCAGAGAGCGAGCGGTGCGAGGCTCGTAAATGACCGGGACCTGCGTTGTACTGACCTTGCGTGGATTCAGGCGGCGCACGGCGCGTTGCCCGGCCAGCCGTCCCACGTCTTCCGCAGCTGACAGCTCCTCCCAATAGGTCCGGGAATCAAACTCGTAATCCCGCTCCATGGCCGTGCCGTCACCAGCCACTGCCGTCATGGAAAAACTGGTGCGGGAGCGTTCATAAGCCCCGAGGAAGCCATGACTGGTGGCCAAAACCAGCCCCGACGTACCCCAGCCGGCACCTGCGCCGCCGGACTTGGTCACACCGTCCACGGCCAGTCCGGCCGCTTCCGCTTCGAGGGCCAGTTGTGTCAACTCATCCACGGTAACGTCGCGAGGATCTTTCAGGTCGAGACTGGGAATGTCTTTTAAAAGCCGCTCAGGTTCGGCAAGGCCAGCAAACGGATCTTCCGGAACGACCCGGGCCATGGCAACTGCTCTTTCAGCCAGGCTTTCCGGCGATTCCAGTGCATTTGTGGAAACACTTGCCACTTGTTTGCCCAGAAAAACCCGCAGGGTGAAGTCTTCCCCCTCGGACCGATCCGTTGCCTCGACCTTGCCTTCACGCACTTGCACGCCCAGTGCAGATCCGGTTACCGCCACAGCATCGGCGGCGTCTGCGCCGGCTTTCTGTGCCGCCTCAACAAGACGCAGGGCATGCTCTTCCAATTGCGATTTGGCTTTTACGTCGGTCATCAGTCTTCGGCCTCCATCTCTTCTCCTTGGTGTTTAGGATGCAATCGGGGCACGAGCAAGCGCGGGAGAACAATATTTCGTCGTGCCCGCCCCCATATGCGCGACCCATAAGGGAACCCACGCCGGATTCCCAGTCTGCCCCATTGTGGTCACCATTTGCTAACCCTCTTTAAAAACACGGAAATTTAACCGTGTTTCTTAAGCAGATGCCGACGCCCTCCCCCTAAACTCAGGGTCATAACCAGCCCGCATAACAAATAAACAGACGGGCGCATCAAACAGGGTAGTGTCGTGGGGCGTCACCAAACTTCCATGGAAGCCAAGGCGCCGGGGTTCATCACCGTATCGAACCCCGGCCGGCTTCCCATCACATTCAAAGCCACTGTCGCACCGTTTCAGAGCGGCGCGCGGTCTCAGACTGAAATAGGTGTCGTGTTGGATCGCGACCAGGTGCAAACCGTGGAAATGGTTGGCCCTGTTCGGGTGCGACGCCAATATGCGACCTCTGATTTTGACGGGATCGCGGTTGTCATACGGCCCGTCAACTCGGATCTGCCACGCATGCGGCTTGAACTGCGTCACCGCAGAAATGGCCTTTGCATTCCTCTGCTGGATGCCGATGATCTGACCGACATCGTCGCGGAATGGCAACTCTGGGCGAAGGCTCTGGCTCTTCCGCTGTTGATGGCCGATGCAGATACCGGGCTGAGCCGTGTCGCCAACGCACCGCAACGGCTTTGGATGACCACCCCTTGCGCGCGGCGCAAGAAACATGGCCCGACCCGTCATCGCCCCCGTTTTCTAGTCGCACGAGAGCCGGGCAATGGCGCGCTCATGAAACCGATCGCGCCTCTCCCAGCCTGTGATGTATCCTGACAGCAGACGATCCGGGGCGTCGTTCACACCCAGATGCTCAAGAGCATGCCGGCAAACAGCAGCCACCCGTACTGAGCATTGGATTTGAACAACCTCAGGCACTCGTCGGGGTTGTCTATATCCAGCTTCTTCATTTGCCACCCAAGGTGCACCGCACCAGCGGCCACCCCTGCATAGGCCGGCCAGCTGAGCCCGGCAAAAAAGACAGCAGTCGCAAACAACAGCGTGGCGCCGCCATACAGGATCACCAATGCAAGCCGGGTTTTTTCTCCAAACAGGCGGGCCGTGGAGTGAACACCGACAATGGCATCATCCTCTTTGTCCTGATGGGCGTAAATCGTGTCATAGCCGATGGTCCACAAAATGCCGCCCAGATACAAGAACACCGGCGCCATTGACAACGAGCCCGTGGTTGCCGCCCAGCCCACCAGCGCTCCCCACGAAAACGCAAGCCCGAGAAACAGTTGAGGCCAATTGGTTACCCGTTTCATGAAGGGGTACAAGGCCACCACAGCCAGCGAGGCCAGGCCCAACAGGATGGTGAAGATGTTGAACTGCACCAGTACCAACAACCCGACCAGCGCCTGAATCACAAGAAAGCCCAGCGCCTGACGTGGTGTCACCTGCCCGGCGGGAATAGGGCGCGAGCGGGTTCGTTCAACCTTGTCGTCGATATCGCGGTCCACAAGATCATTGTAGGTACAGCCCGCGCCGCGCATGGCCACCGCGCCAACCCAGAACAACACCAGATACCAAAGGTTGATCATGGAGGCCTCGACATGGGCTGTTGCCATGGCCAGCGACCACCAACAGGGCCATAACAGCAACCACCAGCCGATGGGGCGTTCCCAGCGGGCCAGACGCGCATAAGGCCGCACCGGTGCTGGCAACACCGTATCAACCCAATGACGTTTGACCGCATCGGCAACCGGGCCTGTGTCCTTGGTCCTGAGAAAGCTGATCATTCAAGATCTCCCTGCTGGTCATCAACCGTGAGAGACTTTTTCATGGTCACAGGTGTCAAGGTCAAGAACGCACGCTCAATTAGGGCCGTTTTTTTTGCATGTTCCTGCGTTTGAACGTCCACCACCATCTGATGAATGTCGAGGGTTCTCAGGTCATCTTCGATGCGCGCCAGCAGGGTCACCCAGGCCAATGGGCTCGCAAGGCCGTTTGGCACATGGAGAAAATCGAATACGGCGATCCGCCCTCCGGCCGCCACGGAGAGCAAAAAACCGCAGACTGCAAAGCCGCAGGGCACACCGTTTTCCGTCAGCACCCATGCCTGCCCCTCAGAGGCATCCACCAGCAAAATGCGCAGCAGTGCCATATCCGCATCCGTGAGCGCCAGCTGCCCCAAAGCAACCTGTTCTTTTACATAGGTCAGGAATAGGCTCTGGTTGAACGGCGTCACGGACTGCGCTTGGTAGGAAATACGCGGCATTTTACAGAGTCCTCCCCTTTGTTTCGTTTACGCAGCTCAGCAGTCATGCTAGAGGCTCCTCCAGACAAAGACGGATCGGGACCGCGCCTGTCCCCCACTCAAAATTCAGGGTTACACCACCATGAACGTTCTTCTCATCGGCTCTGGCGGCCGTGAACATGCTCTGGCCTGGGCTTTGGCCAAATCCCCGGTTTTGAACAGGCTCTTCGTTGCACCCGGCAATGCGGGCACGGAAGAACTGGCACAGAATGTCACGCTGGACGTCAGCGATCACGACGCCGTGGTTGATTTTTGCGAGGAGAACGCCATCAGCTTTGTCGTCGTGGGGCCGGAAGTCCCGTTGGTCGACGGGCTGGCTGATACGCTGGAAGCGGCCAACATCCGCACCTTTGGGCCGTCTCAGGCGGCCGCGCGTCTGGAAGGCTCCAAGGCGTTCACAAAGGAAATGTGCATGCGCGCTGGCGTTCCGACCGCTGCTTATGGTCGGTTCGACACTGCCGAGGCTGCCAAGAGCTACGTGAAGACACAGGGCGCCCCGATTGTGATCAAGGCCGATGGGCTGGCCGCAGGCAAAGGCGTTACCATTGCCCAAACCGAGGCAGAGGCATTGAGGGCCATTGATGAGTGCTTTGACGGCACCTTTGGGGCCGCTGGCGCCGAGGTTGTGATTGAGGAGTTTCTGGAAGGCGAAGAGGCGAGTTTCTTCGTCTTGTCCGATGGCGAGAATGCCCTGCCACTGGCGACAGCCCAGGATCACAAGCGCGCCTTTGACAATGACACAGGCCCCAACACGGGCGGCATGGGCGCTTATTCGCCTGCTCCGGTCATGACCGAAGAAATGGTAGAGCGTGTCATGACGCAGATCATCAAGCCGACCATCAAGGACATGAAGGATCAGGGTTGCCCCTTCAAGGGCGTTCTCTACGCGGGCCTGATGATCACCTCTGATGGCCCCAAACTGATTGAGTACAATGTGCGTTTCGGCGATCCGGAATGTCAGGTGCTGATGATGCGCCTGAAGAGCGATGTCCTGCCCGCACTGCTTGCATGTTCTGAAGGTATTCTTGATGATCTGGAAACCGAATGGACGGACGAACCGGCCGTCACCGTGGTCATGGCCGCCAATGGATATCCCGGCAGCTATGAGCGCGGCACGGTGATCAAGGGAGTGGCGGCTGCGGCTGAGGATCCGGACGTGGAGATTTTCCATGCGGGCACCAAGCTCGTGGATGGCGCTCTGACCGCAGCAGGCGGGCGGGTTTTGAACGTGACCGCCCGCGGCAAGACCGTATCCGACGCCCAGGCCAAGGCCTACGCTGCCATCAAGAAGATTGACTGGCCAAAAGGCTTCAATCGTACCGACATTGGCTGGCGCGCCATTGAACGCGAGCAGCAGGGATAACACTTCCCGAATTTGGAGAAACCCACCGCCCTCTCCTCCCCACGCCTGTCATCCCGGACAAGCGCAGCGCCGATCCGGGATCCAGCAGGCACTACGGCGTGCGGTGGTTTTCAAGGTTGATGCTAAGTGTTTCCCTGCGGCTCTGGATCCCGCGTCAAGCGCGGGATGACAGCCTGCAATGAAGCACGAGGCTGTGAGCGAGTGAAACCCGTGCGACTATCCTAACCAGCATTGTCATACCGGCCCCCGAGCCGGTATCCAACATGACAGGCGCTCCACCTCCGCACCGTCGTCATGCCGGACATCGATCCGGCATCCATAGTCCCAAAGCCCGGCGGGTATAGCAAAGGCCCGACTGGACCCCGGCTCGTTGGCCGGGGTGACTGCAGAGTGAGAGGGAATGCTGTCATCCTCACGCCCGCTGGATTATCTGGAATCGCAGCCCCCTCAGCGGCACTATAAAGCAGCACAACGTTTATGAGGCCCGCCAGACTGGCCTCCCTGCCAGCGTCATCCCGGCCCCCGAGCCGGTATCCAACATGACAGGCGCTCCCCTCCCACCACTGTCATGCCGGACCTTGATCCGGCATCCAGAGTCACTAAGCCCGGCGGGTGCGGCAGAGGTCCGGCTGGACCCCGGCTCGTTGGCCGGGGTGACGGTGTTAGGGTGTAGAACCGGTTAGCCAATGGAACGGACGCGCCTATTCTCCCCACGCCTGTCATCCCGGACAAGCGTAGCGCAGATCCGGGATCCAGCAGGCACTACGGCGTGCTGTGGTTTTCAAGGTTGATGCTAAGTGTTTCCCTGCGGCTCTGGATCCCGCGTCAAGCGCGGGATGACAGCCTGC
Source organism: Pseudovibrio exalbescens DSM 16456 (assembly GCF_000422785.1). Lineage (GTDB taxonomy): Bacteria > Pseudomonadota > Alphaproteobacteria > Rhizobiales > Stappiaceae > Pseudovibrio > Pseudovibrio exalbescens. The sequence continues at coordinate 184,971 of NZ_KE383918.1, read as the reverse complement.
AATGAAGCACGAGGCTGTGAGCCAGTGGAACCCGTGCCCCTTTCCACCCCACCGATGTCGTTCCGGCTTTGCGGCTGTTCAGCTCTTGATGTGTGCTTGCCAATACTGGTGCAGCGCGTTGACGTCTGAGCTTGAAAACAACGGCATGCACTCTTTCAGGTGCTCATCAGGCCAGTTCCACCACTGCATCTCCAGCAACTGCGCGATTTCGGGGGCACTGAATCTGAAACCAATAGGCTTTGCCGGGTTGGATCCGACGATCTGGTATGCCTGCACGTCCTTTGTGACGACCGCACGGCTCGCGATGACGGCGCCGTCGCCAATGGTCACACCGGGCATGATCATGGCCTCGGATCCAACCCACACATCATTTCCCAGCACTGTATCGCCGGCGCGCCGGAATCCGTCCTGTGCTCCTTCGAACGCGGGGTCTTGTTGGTAGAAGAACGGGAATGTGCTGATCCAATCGGTGCGATGGCCTTGATTGCCAGCCATCATGAAGACGGCACCGGAACCAATGGAACAGAAACTTCCGATAATCAACTGATCGACATCGTCTCTGTCCGGCGCCAGATAGCGGGCGCAATCATCAAAGCTGTGCCCGTGATAATACCCCGAATAATAGCTGTAGCGGCCAACCTTGATATTGCGATTGGTCACCTGTTCGTCGAGCGGCTTGCCTTCAAAAGGGCTATCAAAGTAGTTCATGAAAACGGTCCTATCCGGAGCTTAATAGCAAACCGGTTTGAAACGGGAAGTCTGCCTTGCCCGCAAATCCGGGAGGTGTTCGGCCTATCACAGGCCAGTTTGCGAGGCCATGGCGAGCGCGATGGAAAATGTCACGGAACCCGCATCTTTGGTGCCACAAATGCACAATCAATTTGGCAGCAGGAGCTGAGTTGCTTATGGTGGCCGCACTCAGTGACCAGTACAGCAACGGATCGGATCTCGGCATGTCTCAACCTCGCATCGGAGTAGCTCTTGGCGGCGGTGGTGCGCGTGGACTCTCCCATATTCCGGTTCTGCAAGCCCTTGACGACCTTGGCATTCAGCCGTGTGCCGTCGCAGGAACATCGATCGGCGCGCTGATTGGCACAGGCTATGCCAGTGGCATGAGCGGCAATGACATTATCGACTTGGTGCAACGTGTCTTCGGTGAACGCAACGCGTTGATGTCCAAGCTGTGGGCGCTGCGCCCCAAGAAATTGTCGGAAATGTTTTCCGGCACTGGCCTGATGCAGTTCAACTCCATGAAAGTACTGGAAATTTTCACAGAAGGCGCCTTGCCCGATCGCTTGGAAGACTGTCCAATTCCCATGTCTGTGATCACGGCGGACTACTACAATTCCAGCGAGTTGATCCTGCGCGCCGGCCCCGCCATGCAGGCCGTTGCCGCCTCCATCGCCATCCCCTACGTGTTCCGACCCGTGGAATGGGAGGATCGCGTCCTGATTGATGGTGGCGTCGTCAATCCGCTACCGTTTGATGTTTTGCCGGATACCTGCGACATCCTGATCGCGGTGGATGTGGTGGGCCGACCCACGCGGCGAGACGATCGCAAACTCCCCAAAGGCACCGAGTCCATGTTCGGCGCCATGCAGATCCTCATGCAGTCGATCACGCTGGGCAAGTTGAAGCGCCGACATCCGGATATTCTCGTGCGCCCGGACATTGAGCGGTTTCAGGTACTGGATTTTCTGAAGACCGACGAAATTTTGAGTGCCAGCGCGCCGGTGCGCGAGGACGTCAAGCGCAAGCTTGAGCTGGTGATCGAGGAGAAAATCACGCAAGGGGGGCGCCACATTGCCCACAAGGGGGAGCGACCGGACAACCCGGCAGCCCGCCAGCATGGCTGAACCATGCTGGAGGATGGGCCAACGCCGACTGAAGGTACCGGGGCAGCTTTAATGGCACGCCCTATACGCTGACGAGGAATTTTGGCTCGCCGGCGCCACCATGATTTCGCATCCGCTGAATGGTCTCGTCCGACATCAGAACCTCGTTCAATGCCGTCTGGTCGGTTACCGTCATGGTCAGCCCGACGTGGCCCGAACCGGCCGGGTCCATATAGCTGCACACATCCGTTGCAACGTGCTTCAGGCTTTCAACACGGTTTTCGTGATTTTCCATCCACTTCTTGGGGTCATCGGCGCGCAGCGTCACGATCAGTTTCAGCATGTCTACCTCGTTCTGCTTGACAGGGCACAGCGCATCCGCGCCGCAAGCCGTCAACTATTGCCAAGAAGCAATGGTAACGCACCCACCCGTAAACTCAACCGAGCACTCATCACGATTTTCGACCAATTGACGACCGGGTTGAAACAGTTCTTCAGCGCCGTTGTTGAAAAAACGCGCGCAGCAAGTGCTGACAATCCCGCTCCGCAAGACCGCCATAGACCTCTGGTGCATGATGGCAGGTGGCTTGAGAAAAAAACCGCGCACCGTGTTCTATGCCGCCGCCTTTTTCGTCCGCTGCGCCGTAGTACAGCCGCCGAATGCGGGCGAAGGAAATTGCGCCAGCGCACATGGTGCACGGCTCCAGCGTCACATAAAGATCGCAGGTATCCAGACGTTGGGACCCCAAAACCGCACCCGCCTGCCGAATGGCCAGAATTTCCGCATGTGCGGTCGGGTCGTTCAGTTCCAGTGTCCGGTTGCCGGCGCGGGCAACCACTTGTGCCTCTTTCACGACCACACACCCAATGGGCACTTCACCGCGTTGCTGTGCAAGGCGCGCCTCTTGCAATGCCTGATCCATGAAGCCGGAGTTGTGGAGTGTTGACGTCATGCGCCAGAAGCTAGCGCGCCCGGGCCCTGCTGTCATCTGTCGCAGCTGTTGCAGCCATGCTTACCCCCGTGCATTTTTTGCCAAAAAAGCTCTTGTGCGGACTGCAAGGAGTTGCCTTATTCCTTGTGTCTGCTATGACGCGTCAACTATTATCCAACGTCGGGCTATTTGCGCGCTTTGAGGCGCCACGTGCTGTTGTCAGCGCCGCCCGACCCGGCCGTACAGGCCCCCAATTCAAGACAGGCCCGACTGATGACCAAGCGCTTTGACAAAACCGACGACAAAGCCAAACGTAAAACTGCCAAAAACGCCCCTGTGAAGGGACCGCGAGCAGCAAAAACCGGCAAACCCGGAAAAGACACCAGGACGAAAAAGGCGGATAAACCGGCAGCAAGCGGCAACGCGGCACCGCAAGCCGTCTTGTCCGGCGAACGCATTGCAAAAACCATGGCTCGGGCCGGGCTGTGTTCGCGCCGCGAAGCGGAAACCTGGATTGAGGCCGGACGGGTGGTCGTCAACGGCACCGTATTGACCACGCCAGCCTTCACCGTAACCCCCAAGGACAAGATCGTGGTGGATGGCGAGCCTTTGCCCCAGCGCGAGCGCACCCGTTTGTGGCTGTTCCACAAACCAAGAGGGACCGTGACCACCAACAATGATCCCGAGGGGCGGAAGACCATTTTTGATGTGCTTCCCAATGACATGCCGCGCGTTGTTACCGTGGGCCGTCTGGACATCAACACGGAAGGCCTTTTGCTGCTGACCAACGATGGTGGGCTGTCGCGGGTGATCGAACTGCCAACCACCGGCTGGCTGCGCCGCTACCGTGTGCGCGCCTTTGGCAAGGTCACTCAGGAACAGTTGGATGCCATCAAGGACGGTGTCGCCATTGACGGCGTTCTTTACGGCGCGATTGAAGCGACGCTGGACACCGTTCGCAAGGACAACGTCTGGCTGACCATCGGCCTGCGCGAAGGCAAGAACCGCGAGGTCAAGAAAATTCTCGAGCATCTCGGTCTGTCGGTGAACAGATTGATCCGGATTTCCTTCGGTCCGTTCCAGCTTGGCGACTTGGGCGAAGGGGAATTGCGGGAAATTCGTGGACGCGTGTTGCGCGACCAGCTGGGCGAACGTCTGGTTGAGCAGGCCGAACTGGATTTTGATGCGCCAATCCTGCATCAGCCCGCCCCCAAGCAGGAGGCGGACAAAAAGAAAAAGAACGCCAACAAGGGGCGCGCAGGTGGCGGTTGGATGACTGCCAAGGAAGCCGAAGCGCTACTGGCCAAGCAGAAGAAGCGCAAGGACGACCGGCGTGCCACCGTGCACGCCACGCCAGACACGGCAAGTCGTGACAAGGATCGCGGGCAGGATTCTGATGAACGCGGCCATCCATTTGGTGCCCGCAAGGGCATTTCGCGCGGACAGGACCGCGCAGCGCCCACCCGGTATGATCGCAACGAACGCGGCGCAGGGCGTGGCGCCCCGTCCCGCTCAGGTCGGGATGACCAAGGTGAGGGGCGGCCAACAAAGCCTATGCGCGTATGGTCTGCTGATGGCAGCGAGGCAGAGTATGTCCGCCCGAAGGACGACGCACCGCGCCCGGCTTCAGAGGCCAAGAAGCCGGATATCCGCCGAACAGGTGTGCGGGCGCAGCGCGGCGGCTTTGATACCTTGAGCCCCGTTGCGCGAAAAGCCGCCGAAGCCCGTGAGGATCGGGAAGCGCCGGCCCCGCGGCGGGGTCGTGGCCCTGGCAAACCCAGCAGCAAGCCCGGCGGCAAGCCCTTGGGTAACAAGGGGCCGGGACGCGGATCCAGCGAGGGCCGCGGCGATACCGGCAGAGGCCCACGCGGTCGCAAGCCCGGCGGTTTCAAGCCTTCGTCACCCAGAGGGAGAAAGTAAGACGTGCGCATTGTTGGGGGACGTTTTCGTGGCACTGCTCTGGCCACACCCAAGTCTCAGGATACCCGTCCGACATCAGACCGGTTGAGAGAAACGCTGTTCAACATTCTCGTGCACGGAGACAACAATCCGGTTCATGATGCACGGGTGCTGGATCTTTTTGCCGGTACCGGCGCCCTTGGCATTGAAGCCATGAGCCGGGGCGCGCGTTACTGCACCTTTGTTGAAATGGGTGTGGAAGGGCGCGGGTTGATCCGCAGCAACATCGAAGCGACCGGTCTGATGGGCGCCACCAAGATTTTGCGCCGCGATGCGACAGCACTGGGGGTCGTGGGCACCATGGAGCCGTTTTCACTGGTGTTCATGGATCCTCCCTACCTCAAGGAGTTGGGAGAAGCGGCATTGGCCAGCGCGATTGACGGTGGATGGCTTTCATCCGGCGCCGTGATCGTTTGGGAAGAAGATGCCCGCGCTGCGCTCATGGTTCCGCAGGGATGTGAGCTGGTTGATCAGCGCAAACAAGGCGATAGCCAAATCGCCCTCCTGCGTTACACTGGATAGCCCTGTCAAGGCTATCAGGGCGTATCCTGATCTGCAATGCCGCCGCACACAGCCTTGAACGCCGCTGGTACGCCCGCTCTTGTAACAATCGCAACATCTCCTCTCACTCTGCTGTCACCCCGGCCAACGAGCCGGGGTCCAGATGGGCCTCTGCCGCACCCGTCGAGCTTTGTGGCTCTGGATGCCGGATCGATGTCCGGCATGACGACGGTGCGGAGGTGGAGCGCCTGTCAGGCTGGATACCGGCTCGGGGGCCGGTATGACAATGTTGGGTAGGATAGTCGCACGGGTTTCACTCGCTTACAGCCTCGTGCTTCATTGCAGGCTGTCATCCCGCGCTTGACGCGGGATCCAGAGCCGCAGGGAAACACTTAGCATCAACCTTGGAAACCACAGCACGCCGTAGTGCCTGCTGGATCCCGGATCGGCACTGCGCTTGTCCGGGATGACACGCGTGGGGAGAATAGGCGCGTCCGTTCCATTGGCTAACCGGTTCTAAACCCTAACACCGTCACCCCGGCCAACGAGCCGGGGTCCGGCCGGACCTCTGCCGCACCCGCCGGGCTTAGTGACTCTGGATGTCGGTTCGGGGGCCGGCATGACAGTGGTGGGGTGGAAAGGGGCGTCGGTTTCATTAGCTCACAGCCTCGCACCTTTTTTTGCAGCCGTCATCCCGCGCTTGACGCGGGATCCAGCGCCGCAGGGAAACACTTAGCATCAACCTTGAAAACCACAGCACGCCGTAGTGCCTGCTGGATCCCGGATCTGCGCTGCGCTTGTCCGGGATGACACGCGTGGGGAGCCCAGTCTGGCGGGCCTCACAAACGCTGTGCCGCTTTATAGTGCCGCTGATGGGGTTGCGATTCCAGATAGTCCAGCGAGCGTGAGGATGACAGCATTCCCTCTCCCTCTGCGGTCACCCCGGCCAACGAGCCCGGGCCAGCCGGGCAATTGCTTAAACACCATGCTGCCAACGCAGAACGCCGCTTCAAAGCCTTTGTGACGGTGCGCCTCATCAACCTCCGCCCGAAAAGCTAGAGGTTGATTATACGCAGTGATTCATGACCGGACGCGGCAACAGGCGAAACAAGATCAAGTATCCCTCATTTATAAATTGATTATTTATATCCATATTAATTGACAATCTCCCCAATATCACATCGAAACAACTGACAATTAACAGCAACAACTGTGGTAAATGTATCTAAACTACTGATAGAAAGCGTATTTGTCCCTATTCATGGAGTCATCGAAACTCAAATAACTAGCATCCTATCATGAGCACCCAGTGCATTGCTGTGGGTGGTCTGTGGTAGTGTGCGTGCGTGAACCGGGAGGCGCCCTGATGCGTCGTTTTGCGATCAGCGTCCTTTCTCTCACCCTCCCCGTCTCCTACGGGACGGCCGCGGATTTGCCCGAAACGGCACCTGCAGAATATGTGCAGATTTGCAATGCATTTGGCGAAGGCTTTTTTGTATTGCCGGGTACTGATACGTGTCTTCGGGTGGAGGGGCGCGTTCGGACAGAGTTGCGCTGGGACAACTTCGGTGATGAGCCCAATGCATGGGACAGACGGACACAAAACGCGACCACCATGCGCGCCCGTGGGTATGCTCGGCTGGATGCTCGCACGCAGACCGAATATGGCTTGTTGCGTGCCTATATCGATCTCTTTGCTACCGTGGATACGCCGAGCTTTTCGGAAACAACAGGAACAGTGGTTGACCGCCCATCCGATGACAACCAGCAAGGTAGTTTTGACCCTGCCGGGCGCACCAGTTTGGGGCTGGACTATGCTTTCGTGCAATTTGGCGGTTTGACTGCGGGAAAGACGCAGTCGTTTTATGATTTCTTCACCGGCTACGCCTTTGGCGCTGTAACTGCGACAGCGTATTCGGATGTCAAGCCATGGGTCGCTGCCTACACCCTGCCCCTGTCGCAAGGCATCTCGGCCTCACTTTCCTTCGAGGATCGGGCCTATCGCCAACAAGGGCTGTTTGTCGGGCCTTATCTCAATCTGGATCCGTCCTATAGTCAGGAATATGCTGGCCAGCGTTGGCCCGATGTTGTGGGAAATCTGCGCTTTGATGGCAGTTGGGGAAGCGCCCAGATCATGGGTGCCCTGCATGATGTCAGATATCTGTCATCGCTACCTGACGGCGATGTGGGATTTGCCATTGGCGGTGGTGTGAAGCTGAACTTGCCCTTCATGGGTGATGCTCGGTTCGCTCTGCAGTCTACCTACGCGTATGGGGCACTGGCCTATGCGCACAGCGATTGGGGCGCGACGGTTTATGATGCCAGTACCGTATTTCCAACCGGTGGCGGCAGCGCCCCACGGCGCGGCAGTGGTACGGGTGAAGCGTGGTCGGTGGTTGGCAGTTTGCAAAAGTACTGGAGTGGAACTTTTAGCACCGTCTTTGAAGCATCTTATGCTGAAGCGGACAACAAACTCTTTTGGGATGTGCAGCAAACAGATGTTCTTGCCACCGCGATCTGGACGCCAGTGAACAACGTTGAGATCGGCACCGAGGTCGGTTATCGCCATCTGGACTTCAACAACGCAACAGCACCCGGCGGGCCGCAACCAATTTCGCGTCCTCGCGATCAGGACATCATGACCTGGATGATCCGCGTTCAACGTGATTTCTAACCTCAGCCACCACTTTGCCGTTGGACCGGGATCTGCTCACCAGAAGATCGCAGGCTTCTAGACCGTTTTCGGTCACTTTCCGCGCCCTTGAAGGTATACCAAACGCCATAGCGCGGAACTGAACGCCCATCTTCACGGTTTCTTTCAAACGAACGAACGCACGAACGCATCCGGACGCACATTGCATCTGGACACGCACACAGGGCGCGAGATCGCGCACGCGGTGCAGCGCAGCTCAAAACTCCCCCGCCCCCGGCTTTCTCACAATGAATCCATACCGCCGTTGATACTGAACGGAAGTGCAGGTCACCACGCGAGCGGCAAGCACCTCACGATGCGCCCAGCCCGACGCCCCACACCGAAATGATCACAAACCAAACTCAATCATTACTTTCCATTACTTTATGTTTGATATTTTTTACCATAAACAACAAATCAGCAATCGGCGACTTCCAAGTCTCTTGATTCGTCCCTGAAGGCGTCCAATACCCCTTACTCGTCGACTCCCACCACTTATATCAGTCTCTGCGCCATCACCCACGAATCTCTTTAATAACAGATAGTTAAAGTAATTCAGGAGGCACCCACTCTATCATATTATGTAGTTCTGACAGTTTTGATGGAAAACCGTTGCAGGAATGAAACAGCTCCCCACTGACGATTACTTACCCTGCGTTATTTTTAATCGAGTTATTGATGATTAAGAGATCAGGTGCAATCAATTGGCACAGGGAATTCGCGTATCACAATAAAAACAGAGTTTGCTTGCTCTTATATTTTATTGAGACAAGTATAACGTGATTTTTACCTAGTAAAAGGAGTGGGTAAGGACCCAAACCAGGAGTCGAAAATGCGCAAACTTACACTTACTGCAGCAGCACTCGCTATGGGTGCAGTCCCCGCTTATGCGGCGGATCTTCCCGTCGCCCCGGAGCCCGTAGATTACGTCCAGATCTGTGACGCATACGGCGACGGTTACTTCTTCATTCCCGGCACTGAAACCTGCTTGCGGATCCGGGGTCGTGTCCGTGCTGAATACCGTTGGAATGACTTTGGTGATGCCCCCAACAACTGGGACCGCCGCACCCTGAACGACACATCGACCCGCGCTCGTGGTTACTTGCGGATGGATGCTCGTACGCAGACCGAATACGGCCTGTTGCGCGCTTACATCGACATGTTTGCCACCGTGGATACACCAACGTTCAGCGCCAACAGCAATGCAAGGCCCTCAACGGTTGTTGACCGGCCAAGCAATGACAATAACGTAGGATCATTCGGCTCTGCCGGTGGGACTTCGCTGACGCTGGATTACGCCTTCGTTCAGTTTGGCGGCCTCACCGTTGGTAAGGCCAAGTCGTTCTACGACTTCTGGACCGGTTATGCCTACGGTGCCATCACGACGGTTGCCTATTCCGATGACAACCCATGGGTTGCCGGTTACACGGCAGACTTCGGAAACGGCTTCTCGGCATCATTGGCCTTTGAAGACCGTTCGTTCCGTCAGCAAGGCCTGTACGTTGGCTCCTACCTGTATCCACAGCCTGCTGGCGGTCCTGCATACAGCCAAGGATACGGCGGACACCGTTGGCCCAACATTGTTGGTAACATTCGTGTGGACCAGGGCTGGGGTAGCGCTCAGTTGATGGGTGCGGTTCAGGAAGTTCGGTACCTGTCCTCCGTCGCAAGCGGAGAAGTGGGATGGGCTATCGGCGCCGGTGTTGAACTTGACTTCAGCAACTTCTTGAGCGGAACCTTCTTCGCCTTGCAGGGCGGATACGCCAACGGGGCTCTCGGCTACATCCACAGTGACTGGGGCGCAACCGTCTTTGATGCAACAGATATCTTCCCGACAGGACTTGTCGGAGAATCTACGCGCAATCAGTCCGGTACCTCTGAAGGTTGGTCCATCGCCGGTGGTTTCTACACCGAGTGGACACCTGAGTTCAACTCAGCACTTCAGCTGTCTTACGCCGAAGCTGACAACAAGAACTTCTACGACTTTGATCAGTTCGACTTGAACGCAAAAGTCGGTTGGACGCCGGTCAGCGGCTTCGAGATTGGTACGGAACTGGGTTACCGCAACATCTCCTTTGATAACGCGGTATCTCCCGGTGGGTCCACGCTCACCACGCCAAGTGACAATGACATCATCACTGTTCTCATCCGAGTTCAGCGGGACTTCTGAGGCCACTTAGCAGAACCCATCAGCCGCGCAGTCACCCTGCGCGGCTGAAAACGTTTAAGGGTCCGCTTATTCGACAACACACGCAAAGCCACCTGCACGCCTTGCTGTAAACATCAGTCTTTTGAATGAAGAATTGACCGGGATCAGGGATCAGGGATCAGGGATCAGGGATCAGGGATCAGGGATCAGGGATCAGGGATCAGGGATCAGGGTCAATTAACACGACCTGCGCCAATACAACCAGCGCCAGCCAGTTTTCCACTCCATGGGTAGCACGAATGCAGCAACCTCTGTATTCCTACCAGCCGGCCAACGCCGAGCAAGAAAGTGTTACAGATGCAACAGGCACTTGTCGCTCACCTTTCTGGAATTGCAAGCACAGGCAGGGCTCTTAACCGTCCCGGGTCGCACCAACCACAGCCTCACCTAAAACCTGTTCTTTCGTGTGCAACCCAGCACTCATCGCTGGTTCTTCTCACACTGATGAACAGCACGAAGGAACCGCAAACAACAGCAGGGCACACCGGAATACCGTTGCCTATTCGGCAGGCCCAACCAAGCACAGTAAAAAACGTCTGAAGCCGCGATTATAGTAGTGCGCTCAATCATCATATACCCGCAGAGCACCGCCTAATGCACCGCAAACTCGCACCACGGCACTGCTCCGGACAGGGATCCCTTGCAGTCGGAAATGCCTGGTTACGAACGCCCGAAGAGGCGCTCAATGTCGCTCAGCTTCAACTCAATCCAGGTAGGACGACCGTGATTGCACTGGCCCGACTTGGGTGTCACTTCCATTTCCCTCAGCAGCGCGTCCATCTCCTCAGGCCTCATGCGACGCCCTGCCCGCACAGATCCGTGGCAGGCCATAGTTGCGGCGACATGATCCAACTTTTCACGCAGCCGGGAGGAGGTTTCCCATTCAGCGAAATCATCTGCCAAATCCTTGATCAAGGCCTTGATATTGAGACGCTTGAGCATGGCAGGTGTCTCCCGAACCGCAATTGCGCCGGGCCCGAAGCGCTCCAACACCAACCCGACTTCCTCCAACTCAGCCGCGCGTTCTTCCAAAAGCCCCACTTCGTCCTCAGGCAGTTCGACAACTTCCGGGATCAACAACAGCTGCGTCGGCACCTTCTGGCTGGCCAGCTCGGCTTTCAGCCGTTCATAAACCAATCGCTCGTGGGCCGCATGCTGGTCGACGATCACGAGCCCATCCCGGGTCTGTGAGATGATATAGGTTTCATGGACTTGCGCGCGTGGCGCTCCCAATGGGAAAGCCTCACGATCGTCAGGCACGCCCTCGGCGAATGCACGAGCGTCAGCAGAGGGTTGTTCCAAGCTCTCAAAAGGCGCTTGCGCTTCGGCGACGCCTGAAGGTGCAACTGGAGCAGAGTGCTCAGTACCGCTGAAAAACGGTGTTTGACCAGCCGGTCCATGTGTTTCATTGGAGCTGCCAGCTTCAGGCCGAAAATCAGATTGCTGCCATGCATAATCACGCGGCGCATATTCCTCACGTGGCGGGCGATATGTGCTGGCACCGCTGTGGGTGCGGAATGGCGCCGCCGAACCGCCGGAGCCCCCCTCGCCAACCGGGCGCATGGCCTGCACCGTCGCCTGCGTGTTAGCCGTAGATGCCCGATGGCCCGAAGCCAAAAAAGCATGGCGCAACGCCCCAACAATCAAGCCTCGGACCAACTGACCGTCACGAAAGCGCACGTCGGCCTTTGCCGGGTGCACGTTGACATCGACATGTTGAGGGTCGAGCGCCACGTTCAGCACAACAACCGGATGACGATCGCGGGCCAAAACATCCGCATATCCAGCCCTCAACGCGCCAAGAAGGAGCTTGTCGCGAACCGGACGCCCGTTCACAAAGAAGAACTGGCTTTGCGCATTGGCCCTGTGAAACGTGGGCAGGCCTGCAAAACCGGACAAACGCACCCCTTCCCGTTCCGCATCGATTTCCAGCGCGTTTTTTGTAAAGTCCACGCCAAGTATCTGCCCAATCCGGGCCAGATGGGCATTGTCGCCCGTACAGGCCGGATATTCGGTATCGCGGCGATCGGGACCTGCCATGGAAAAACGGATGCCGGGGTTGGCCAGAGCGATGCGTTTGACCACCTCGTTGATGGCCATGGTCTCTGCACGATCCGTTTTCAAAAACTTCAGCCGCGCCGGTACGGAAAAGAACAGGTCCTTGACCTCTACCCGTGTCCCTTGATTCAGGGCAGCGGGCACAACGTCAGAATTCACACCGCCATTGACGTCAATCTTCCATCCATGCGGCTCGCTTTGATGGCGGGTTGAGATTTCCAACCGCGCTACAGACCCAATCGACGGCAGCGCCTCGCCGCGAAAGCCCATCGTGCGGATCAACAACAAGTCATCATCCATCAGTTTGGATGTGCAATGACGCTGCACAGCCAACGTAAGGTCCTGTTGTGTCATGCCCAAGCCATTGTCGGTAACGCGCATCATGCTCTTGCCGCCAGCCGCCGTGACCACCTCTATGCGGGTCGCGCCAGCGTCTACGGCGTTTTCGACCAGCTCTTTGATGACGCTTGCCGGACGCTCGATGACTTCACCGGCCGCGATCTTGTTAATCACCGTATCACTGAGCTGTTTGACGGCCATTCCGCCTCCATGAACTGACGTCTAAATGAAAACCGGGCTGGACTTTACCGCAGCGGTCGGCTACCCGATGCCTGCTGAGCTAAAACGGTTTAGCACGGGGCAAGACCCAAAAGCAGACCAAACTGACACTCATCACCAGACCCTTCAGGCTCTGAAGCAGGAGCGTGCGCATGTCCCCCATTCCTCTGATTAACGGTTTCTCTGAGATCTGTGAAGATTACGACGGCGTTCTTTGCGACGTCTGGGGCGTTCTTCACAACGGACAGCGCCCACGGCGCGGTGTGGTTGACGCACTGACGCGCTATCGCGAGCAGAAAGGCGGCCGAGTGGTATTGCTTACCAATGCCCCTCGCCCCAACACCTTTATTGCCGACCATCTACGTGCCATGGGAATCCCTGATAGCGCTTGGGATGACATCACGACCTCTGGCGATGTGGTCCGCCAACACCTGCGGGACACGCAGCCACGGGCGATTTACCATGTGGGCCGTGAAGACAATGCCAGCTCCTATATGGATCTGGGGCTTAAATTTACCGAGGCTGAGGATGCTGAACTGGTGCTTTGCACCAGTCTTTTCGATCGACGCAGCGAAACGCCCGAAGACTATCGTCCTCTGTTTGAGCCACTGATTGGGCGCGGCGTACCGCTGTTGTGCGCCAACCCGGATGTTGTTGCCGAACAAGGCGACAAGCTGGTGTGGTGCGCAGGCGCCTTGGCCAAGCTTTACGGCGAGATGGGCGGCAATGCGATCATCATGGGCAAACCCCATGCCCCCATCTATGATCTGGCGGTTGCGCGCCTTGCTGGCAAATGTGACCGGGCGCTGGACAGCAGCCGAATTCTGGCCATCGGGGATGGCATGCCAACTGACGTGAAGGGTGCGAACGGGCAACAGATTGATTGCCTGTTTGTCACGCAGGGCATTCATGCTGAAGCTCTCGGCGAACACCCGACAGCCGAAGATGTAACTAATCTCTTGTCGGAAAACGGGCTTCACGCAAAGGCAGCAATCAATCGTCTTGTTTGGTAAAACACACGCGTTACCACCCCAAAAAGGAAGCGGGCTACGGGCCCGCTCCGGCGCTTTTACGGGAAAAGCTTATCAATATCATCCTGACTTGAGCCGCTGTCGCCTCCCTTGTCATCCCCGTTCAACAAGGCATCGATGTCATCTTGCGACACCCCTTCGCCATTGTGCTGCGGGCCATGCAGAATCAGTTCCCGCGCGCGGCGCTCTTCGGGCGTTTCTTCATGCTGATGCTCTTCCTGTTCCTGCGCGAGCCGCATTTCTTCAATGAACTTGGATACGCGCTGATCGATGAAGTTCAGCGTATTCACAACCTTTGAGATGCGTTGGCCGGTAATATCCTGAAACGCACAGGCCTCAAAAATCTCCATCACCTGCTTGGTGACTTCCGCCTGATAGGCTTCGGCATCAGAGGTATCGGCCGCCATGATGGCTTCAGCCGACTCCATGATTGTATTGGTGGCTTCTTCCGTGGAGGTGACGATGGCATCCAGTTCACGGCCGGCTTCCGGAATGCGATTGTGCTTCATGTCTGAAACACGAAGTCGCCCGATCTCATCCTTCATCCGCTTGATTTCAAAGCTGATGGCTGAAAATTCATCGGTGATGGATGGACTTGTACTGTGCACCAGATCCCTGATGGAACTGGCCATGACCTCCGCCAACTTGATCACGTCATTCAACGTGACTTCCGTATTGCGGGTCCGGTTCTCTTCAAGGAATGCGATTACATTTTTCACATCGGCTTTCTTGATGGCCATTGATGGGTTCCTTCATGGGCAGCACAGACAATGGACAGACACACCTCACCTGTTTCCGTAAGATCGCAGCGATCCCGGAGGGGCCTTTCCTTGGGTTGATCCCTATGCCTCACGGTCAGGTCACGCATAAACCACGCCATATCGCTGGCGCGTGACCTCCATTTTCTCGAGACAGGACGCGTTCGCCAGTCTTATTCCGCAAACACGGCTTCGATTTTGCCTTTTAGCGTCTGCGCATTAAACGGCTTCACAATGTAGTTGTTCACGCCAGCCTTTTTGGCCGCGATCACGTTTTCCGTTTTGGATTCTGCCGTCACCATGATGAATGGCGTCTTGCTCAGGTTCGCATCTTGACGCACCTGTTTCAGCAACTCGTAGCCCGTTACCGGTTCCATATTCCAGTCAGAAATAACCAGGCCGTACCGACGCTGTTTCATTTTCTCAAATGCTTCAGCTCCATCCGCCGCATCATCAATGTCGCTGAAGCCGAGCTGCTTCAGCAAATTCCGGATGATCCGAATCATGGTCTTGTAATCATCAACAACCAGAATTGGCATCTGAAGATCAAGTGCCATGTACATCTCCATGTTGTCAGCTGGGCCTGCTTGCCCCACGCAATTCCTTAGGCCAGTCAACGGCGCAGCACCCACCCGGTCTACGTAGTTTGCGGGATGGGTCCGTTGACCTGCTCACTCGTGAACTATCACCCGCCTCTGAAGGTTAGGTTAATATTACAATTGCAGCTGTTCAGCGAATTAAAGCAATTGCAGTTTATTAACAGGGTGCGTACACTCGCCATGCTGCATTGCACCATTTTTCCTTCTCCCCCTCAGACTTCAGAGGATACAGCATGCTTCATCTACGCGCCCTATCCTACGAGGACCTGTATGTCGGCATGTCCGAAGAGCTGGTAAAAACCGTTAAGGCTCAAGACATTATCGGCTTTGCAGAGCTTTCGGGTGATCGCAATCCCATTCATCTTTCTCAGCATTTTGCTGCCAAAACGCCGTTCAAGACGCCGATCGCTCACGGTCTTTATACCGCGAGCCTTATCTCAGCCATACTTGGCACCCGACTTCCGGGCCCAGGTGCTATTTATTTATCTCAAACTCTAAATTTTAAGGCCCCTGTCCACATCGGAGACGAAATTCATGTGGTCGTGACAGTCGCCGAACTGATCGAAAAAGGGCACCGGGCCCGACTCACTTGCACCTGCACCGTGGGTGATACGATCGTCCTCGAAGGGGAAGCGCTGGTGAAAGTACCATTGGCAGAGGACGCCCCGGAAAAGCTTGAAGGGCACTAAACCTGTCTCTGGCGTGGCGCGTACTTCCGTTGCCAACAACATTGGCTTTTGGTGACGCTTGACGTAAACACTGCAAACCGGCAAGTGTCGCCATCACTCATGGCCTTAATCTGGGACTGTTTTTATGCACGCTGCGCCAGCCTCTACGAAACCGTTTCATCATATTACCGACCTCGCCTCGTTTCCGGAGGGGCTGAAGGGCGGGGTTGTTGCGATAGGAAATTTCGACGGCGTTCATCGTGGCCATCGCTCCGTGCTGCAGTATGCACTGGATGAAGCCGCGCGCCGCGGTGTACCTGCGCTGGTAATGACATTCGAACCGCATCCGCGCACGTTCTTCAAGCCTTCTGAACCAGTTTTCAGACTAACCCCAAGTCATGCCAAAGCAGAAATACTGAAAGCGCTTGGCTTCGATGGCTTGCTTGAACTTCCCTTTACGAAAGAATTTGCCGGCCTGTCCGCCGAGGCGTTTGTCCGCGATATCCTGATCGATACCATGGCGATCAGCGAGAGCATCACCGGCTATGATTTCCATTTCGGCAAAGCGCGCCAAGGCACCCCGCAGTTCTTGAAGGAGGCGGGCGACACCCATGGCTTCAGCGTGCGCATTGTCGACCCACAAGAAGACGAGAATCGTGAAGTCATTTCCTCTTCTCGGGTGCGCGCCGCGCTGGCAACAGGCGACATTGCGCTGGCAAATGCGCTTTTGGGCTACCGCTATTTCACCGAGGCCAAGGTACAGCACGGCGAGAAGCGGGGACGGGATCTAGGATATCCAACTGCCAATCTCGCACTGGCACCCAACGCGGAGCTGCGGCATGGCGTGTATGCCGTTCAGGTCAAGATCGAGGGTGAGGTTCACCCTGCGGTGGCATCGTTTGGGCGGCGCCCGACCTTTGACGATGGCGCGCCGTTACTGGAAGTGCATGTTTTCGACTTTGCGGGCGACCTCTATGACAAGATGCTAACGGTCTACTTCGTTGGCTTCATTCGCCCTGAAATGAAGTTCGACGGTGTTAACGCATTGATTGCCCAAATGGACCAAGATAGCGCAGAAGCGCGGGCCATGATCGCATCACTGCGTCCGCTTTCTGATCTGGATACCACTCTACCTCAAATGTAGGTGCGCCCCTCCGCGCCCGTCAAAGGACACTTCGGATGGCGATCAAGCGTTCAGCGCCTGCACAAACCGGGTTATTCAGCCCTGGACTTCAAGGCGTGTTGTTTTTCTGTTGCGGCCTGTTCCTGCTCTCCGGGTCGGACGGTGTGGTGAAGTACCTCTCGGACTACTTCTCACCGCTCATGATCGCGGTATTTCGGTTCGGCGTTCAAACAGCGATGGTGGTGGTCATTGCCTTTGCCAAAGGCATTCGCCTGTCAAACCTGTGGCGTGAGCTGACCCCTGTGCAGATTTTTCGCGCCAGTTTTCTGGTACTGGCCTCATTGCAATTCATTGTGGCCTTCAAATACCTGCCGCTGACCGACGTTATCGCCATCTTTTTCATTCAGCCCATGATCTTGACTGGCCTGAGCGCCGTGGTCTTGAAAGAGGACGTAGGGCCGCGCCGCTGGGCCGCCGTTTTATTCGGATTTATCGGAGTGCTGGTAATCGTCCGTCCGGGATCTGGCATTTTCGGCATCTATGCGTTGTTGCCAGTGGGCGCGGCAACCGCTTTTGCCTTGTATCTCATGATGACGCGCAAGCTCTCCGGACAAGCCTCCGTTTTGGGGGCGCAGTTGGCCATCGGCCTGACCGGAACAATAGTCATGGTCCCGGCTCTTCTTGTGATGATGGTTCTCGGCCTTGGGGAACCACCCGTTCTTGAAGCCCGGCCCGATAGCTGGCTCGTTCCCTCGTTTTTCCTTGTGTTCCTGGCCGCGTTCGCCCTGGCGGGCCAAGGCCTTTTGATCATGGCGTTCGAGCGAGCCTCCGCCTCCCTTCTTGCGCCACTCAGTTATGTAGAGATCATTTCAGCAACCCTGATCGGGTTCTTTTTCTTCAACGAGATTCCCGATACCGCCGTCTGGCTGGGCGTGGGCATTCTGGCGGCCAGCGGTATCTATCTGGCTCACAGAGAGCGGATCGCAGCCCGCGCCAACAAGATCAGCCCTCCCTGAGCGTGAACTGCTTGCAGCATTACGGTTGTTAAGACCGCATGTGACGAACCGGGTTAAAAGGCTTGCATTCGGCGCGCAACTTGGGCAAGCCACAGGTATCGCTTCGTCGCTGGCCGACGCCTGTCACTCCATTGCACTGTTAGAAACCATGTCCCGTTCCACTCCTGATAGTGGCGCTCCGAACGCCAACGTACTCTCCGGCATTCTGTTGATGATGGCGGGCATGTCCATTCTGCCGGCGATGGACGCTACCGCGAAGTATCTGGCAGACTATGTTTCTCCGGTACAGGTCGCCTTTGTCCGCTTTGCCCTGCAAAGCCTGTTTGCCTTGGGTCTGGGCCTGTGCTTTGGCCGCAGTGTCGGCTCGATTGTGCGTGAGATGAACCGCCTGCAGCTGATCCGCGGCAGCTGTCTGGCAATCGCATCACTGTTTTTCTTTAGCGCTGTCAAATACATGCCGCTGGCCGATGCGATCGCGATCTTTTTTGTGCAACCCATGATCCTCACGGTTTTTTCCGCAGTCTTCCTGAAAGAACAAGTGGGAATACGGCGCTGGTCTGCCGTTGCAATTGGCATGGTGGGTGCATTGATCATCATTCGACCCGGAACCAATGCGTTGGGGCTCTACTCGCTGCTCCCGCTTTGCGCCGCAACTTCCTTTGCGACCTACCTGATGTTCACCCGCAAGCTTTCAGGATCCACAAGCCTTTTGGGAACGCAGTTTACCGTTGGCCTGTCAGGCATCGTCTTGCTGGGACCGCTGGTATTGATCGCGTCTCTTCTCGATTTTGCACCAGCGGCCTGGACCACACCGCCGATGGACGTGATGCCTCTGTTCCTTCTTGTTGCCGCCATTTCTCTTGTGTCCCACGGTTTGGTTGTCATGGCCTTTGAGCGCGCGCCCGCGTCAGCCCTTGCACCATTGAACTACACCGAAATAATCAGTGCCACGTTGATCGGGTACCTGGTGTTTGGCGACATCCCTGAGTCATCCGTGTGGATTGGTGTGGCCTTGATAGCAGGAGGTGGCATTTACATCGCATACCGCGAACGCAAGGTGGCCAAAGCTCAACGCGCTACGCAATAGCCACAAGCACACGCGTGTGACTTGAGGTTTCCTGGATGAGCCGATGAGTTTCGCTGAGAGGAAATGAGGGCAAGCCTGAAGACAGGCCTTTATTCCTGCCGAAATCGCTGCTAAATGCACTGCTTATGTTGCGTGAACTGGTAAATCTGATGAGTTCCTGTCTAGCTATACATATTGGAGCCGCATTTCGAATTATTGGCCCGGCCTTCCGTGGCTGCGCACACTGACGCGCCCAGAAGGACCGGGAAGACAAGGCCTGCGCCGAAACGCGTGCGGCCCCACGAACGCATTTACAGCGCATTTTTGCGCTTAATCTCCAGAATACAGAGGGCCAAGAGCCCAGAACTGCGGATCTATTAAGATGACCGAGACCGTGAGCCGCGATTATTCCGAAACGCTCAATCTGCCAAAAACCGATTTTCCCATGCGGGCGGGCCTGCCAAAGAACGAGCCCAAGATCCTGAAACGTTGGGAAGATCAGGACCTTTATCGTGTAATGCGTCAGCAGGCTGCGGGCAAACCCAAGTTTATCCTGCATGATGGACCTCCCTATGCCAATGGCAACATCCACATCGGCCACGCCCTGAACAAGGTGCTCAAGGATATCGTGACCCGTGCCATGCAGATGCAGGGATACGATTCCAATTATGTACCGGGATGGGACTGCCACGGACTGCCGATCGAATGGAAAATCGAAGAGCAGTATCGCAAAAAGGGCAAAAACAAGGATGCAATCCCGGTCAACGAGTTTCGTAAGGAATGCCGCGATTTTGCAGCCAAGTGGATCGATGTACAGCGCGACGAGTTCAAGCGGTTGGGCATCGAGGGCGACTGGGACAACCCATACCTGACGATGAACTTCGACAGCGAGGCGATCATTGCCGAGGAACTGATGAAGTTCGCCATGTCCGGACAGCTGTACCGCGGCTCCAAGCCAGTCATGTGGTCGGTTGTTGAGAAGACAGCTCTGGCCGAAGCCGAAGTGGAGTACCAGGATCACGAATCCCACACGATCTGGGTAAAATTCCCGGTTTTGACCGGCGACGACAGCCTTGTTGGCAAAAACGTGGTGATCTGGACCACGACTCCGTGGACGATCCCGGCCAACCGCGCTGTCTCGTTCTCCCACTCCATCTCCTATGGCCTTTACAAGGTGACCGAGGCTCCGCAAGACAACTGGGCAAAAGTCGGAGAAGAGCTTGTTCTGGCCGACAATCTGGCGGCAGACGTGTTCAAGGCGGCTCGAGTTGAAGCTTTCGAGCGCGTTGCAGATGTTGATCCCTCCAAGATCGAATTCTGCGGCCACCCGTTCCGTGGTGCAGAAGGCGCCGATGGTTACTTCGACTTCTACGTGCCGATGCTGGCCGGTGACCACGTTACTGATGACGCAGGTACGGGCTTTGTTCATACCGCTCCGGGTCATGGTGCGGACGACTTCCAGATGTTCCTGGAAAACCGGGCAACGTTTGCAAAGGCTGGTACGGAACAAGTTCCACTCACCGTACAGGAGGATGGCTCTTACTACCCGCATGTGCCGTTGTTTGAGGGCCACTACATCCTGAACCGCAAGGGCGGTGAAGGTACCACCAACAAGGCAGTCATCGACAAACTGCTTGAAGTTGGCGCTCTGATTGCACGCGGCAAAGTAAAACACTCCTATCCGCACTCGTGGCGCTCCAAGGCTCCGTTGATCTTCCGCAACACCCCCCAGTGGTTTGTCTACATGGACAAGGAACTGGAAGGTGAAGGCGACACTCTGCGGGCCCGGGCTCTCAAGGCCATTGCGGAAACACGATTTGTGCCGGTCAGCGGCCAACACCGCATTCACAACATGATCGAGAGCCGTCCCGATTGGGTCCTTTCGCGTCAACGCGCCTGGGGTGTTCCAATCACGATTTTCGTGAACAAGGCGACAGGCGAAATCCTGCAGGATGAAACGGTCAATGCCCGTATCAGCGCCGCATTCCGCGAAGAAGGTGCCGACGCCTGGTTTGCCGAGGACGCCAAGGAGCGCTTCCTTGGGAACGACTATAGCTCTGATGATTTCGAGAAGGTGGATGACATTCTCGACGTCTGGTTCGATTCAGGATCAACCCATGCCTTCTGCATGGAGCCCCGGGAAGACCTGAACCCGAACCGCAAGGGCCTCGGCGGTGAAGACTACGTGCTGTATCTGGAAGGCACCGACCAGCACCGCGGCTGGTTCCACTCATCGCTGCTGGAGAGTTGCGGCACGCGCGGCCACGCCCCTTATGATGCGGTTCTGACCCATGGTTTCACCATGGATGAGCATGGGCGCAAAATGTCCAAGTCGCTTGGCAACACGGTGGCACCGCAGGACGTGATCAAGCAATACGGCGCAGATATTCTGCGCTTGTGGGTGGGATCGGTTGACTATGCCGAAGACCAGCGTATCGGTCCGTCCATCATCAAGACCAATGTGGATTCCTATCGGAAACTGCGCAACACGCTTCGTTTCATGCTCGGCTCTCTGGCGCACTACAAAGGTGACGAAGTCGCCGTCGCCGACATGCCGGAGTTGGAGCAGCTGATGCTGCACCGATTGGCCGAGTTGGACAAGCTGGTGCGAGACAGCTACCACGCTTTTGACTTCAAGCGCGTGTTCTCGGTGCTGTTCAACTTCATGACTGTTGAACTGTCCGCGTTCTATTTCGATGTTCGCAAGGATGCGCTGTATTGTGACCCGCTGTCATCCGTCAAACGCAAGGCTTCGCTCTATGTCATAGAGCAGCTGTTCCGTCATCTGGTGACCTGGATGGCCCCAATCCTTCCGTTCACGACGGAGGAATGCTGGACCCACCGTTATGGCGAAGACGTCGGCTCGATCCATCTGGAACAGTTCCCGCAAGTCCCAGCGGAATGGCGCAATGACACCCTTGCGGCAAAGTGGGTGAAGGTGCGCAAAGTACGCCGTGTGATCACTGGCGCGCTGGAAGTGGAACGCCGCGAGAAGCGGATTGGTGCCTCTCTGGAAGCTCACCCCGTGGTCCATGTGACTGATCCGGAGCTGCTTGCGGCTCTTGAGGGGCTGGATATGGCCGAGATCTCCATTACATCTCAGTTGACACTCTCCAGCGAACCGACCAGCGCAGAAGCCTTCCGTCTTGAAGACGTGGCCGATGTTGCAGTGGTGCCGGGTCTGGCAGAGGGCAAAAAGTGTGCTCGCTGCTGGAAGATCCTGCCGGAGGTTGGAACAGATGCGGATTATCCTGAGTTGACCTTGCGCGATGCTCAGGCCATGCGCGAACTGGAAGGCGCGGCCTAAGCCGCGTCATTCCTTCAAGCCTTGAGGGATGGAACCCTGACACAACGGTTTTTCTGGGGGCGCTACAGCTCCTTAATCGCTTGGCTCGCCAGTGTCGGCCTGATCCTTGATCAGGCCGCCAAAATCTGGGTGGTGCACATTTACCGTATGGCGGAAAACCCACCCATTCACCTTCTCCCCTTCATTGACATTATCCTTGTCTGGAATCGCGGCGTTTCTTATGGCCTGTTCCAGATGGACTCGCCGTTCGGGCGGTGGGCGCTGGCGTTGTTTACGATTGCAGCCTCCGTTTTCATCTGGATTTGGGGCGTGCGCACCAAGGACAGGCTGCTGTCCATCTGTTTGGGATTGATCCTTGCCGGTGCTTTGGGAAATGGCATTGACCGGGTCTACTATGGAAAGGTGGTGGATTATGTGCATTTCCACGTCGGCAACTTTTCGTGGTATGTATTCAACTTGGCCGATGTGTTCATCGTGATGGGTGCCATTGGTCTGATTTACGACAGCTTTTTTTCTGGGAACTCTAGAAAAGACGGGCCCTAATGCTGCCGCAAAAGCTGCTATAAATGAACGGTAGGGGCAAACAGGCAAGCGCTTTTACTCAGTCTAAGCTTGACGTCATGCAAGTGGATGGTGCATGCCTTTTGTCACGCTGATCGCACGCTTGGGAGCTGGCGTGCATGAGCAGATGGGCCCTGTTGCTGCAATCAAGGATTTTTAAAGTGCAGAACCGAACCACGAAATTTATCTTGCGAACCTCTGTTCTGTGCGCCATCGGGCTGGGACTGGCTGGCTGCATGAGCGCTGACAATTTCAGCGACGGCACCGAAGATCCAGAGGCAGGATTGAGCGGCGCGGTTCAACGGCTGCTCATTGGCACGAGCGGCAGTGTGGAGCCCATAGAATATACAGAGCGCGGATCTTTGGTGATGCCGCCTGATGTCGAAAAACTTCCAAATCCGGAGGAAGGCGACTTGACGGCCAAGGCTGAAAACTGGCCGGAAGATCGGCGCGCAGCCGAAATCGCCAAACTGCGCGAGTTTTACAAAGTCGAGCCGGGTGACCGCCTGACCGCGGAACAACTCGAAGGCCACCGGGCGCTGCGCGAGCAATATGGCGAACGGCGTGAACGCCGCGAACGCGACTATGAGGCGGAGCGCCGGGAACGCGAGCTATTGGATGGAGACCGCTTGTCACCCGATGAACTCAAAGAGCTGCAAGCACGGTACCGGGCTGCAAAGGGTGAGAAAGTGGCAGAGACGACTGACTTCTGCATCAAGAACCCTGAGCAATGCAAGCCGCAACGTCGATACCTGACCGAACCGCCGCTGACCTACAGCACGCCGGTTGCAGGTTTTGAAGTCAAAGCCCCCGAGGTGAACAAGGGCGATGAAATCCGTGCCCGCCGGGAGCAGGAAGCCATTGAGGCCGGCAAGCCGATTGATATGAGCCAGTACGACTAACCAGCTCATACCCTTGAGAGGTTTTCACAAAGTTTCGGGCGCTGGGGGTAACTCAGCGCCCTTTTTTGTTCCGTTCTCACCATTTTGAAAGCGGTCGCCTCCTAGATTACGAAAAATTCACGGGCCGTGGCCTGCGTTTCACCTTATATCCATGGCATGCACTGAGTTTGCAGCAACATTGAAGGAGATTGTTTGTGGTTGGCATATCAAAAGTGAAAAGAGCCGCTGCCCTCCTCATCCTGTCATTTGGATTAGCCATGCCGGCGTCGGCAGAGCCCGTTCAGCTGTTGGATGCGAGCGCCATGAGCGACATTCGCATCGGTGGTGAGGTTTTTGAAGGCGAGCTGGAAAATGGGCTGAAGGTTGTTGTGATCCCTGATCACCGTGCGCCCGTGGTGACCCATATGGTTTGGTACAAAGTGGGCGCAGCAGATGAGCCTGCGGGGCAATCCGGCATCGCCCACTTCCTCGAGCATTTGATGTTCAAGGGCACAACAAATCACCCTGAGGGTGAGTTCTCAGCCATGGTTTCATCTGTCGGTGGCCGTGAGAATGCCTTTACTTCTCAAGATTACACCGCCTACTTCCAGCAAGTGGCGAAAGAGCACCTGGAAACCATGATGTCGTTTGAGGCGGACCGTATGGAAAACCTGGTGCTTACGGATGCGCAGATCATCCCGGAGCGCGACGTGGTTCTTCAAGAGCGCGCCCAACGGGTTGATCGCAATCCGGGGGCTCGTCTGTCCGAAACCGTTGATCACATGATGTTTCCCAATCATCCCTATGGGATACCGGTAATCGGATGGGAAAATGAAATCCGGCAATTGGACAAGGATGATGCCATCGGCTTCTACAATCGATACTACACGCCCAACAACGCAGTATTGGTTGTGGCAGGTGACGTGACACCTGATCACGTGATGGAGTTGGCTGAGCGCACGTATGGTCAGGTTGAACGCCGAGCCGAGCCCGGTGAACGGATCCGGTCCCAAGCTCAATCCCTTCCCGGCATTCAGAAGGTGACACTCAGCGATCCACAGGTCGCACAGCCCACCCTGCAGCAAGGCTGGCTGGTCCCCAGCTACAATACGGATACGGACGGGGATGCGGCAGCTCTGGACGTGCTGGCCGATGTACTCGGCGGTGGCACCAACAGCCGTCTTTACAAGCAACTTGCCGTGCAGGACCAATTGGCAACCGAGGTTGGCAGCTGGTACCGCTCTACGGCTCTGGATTCGGGAGAGTTCAAGATCTACGGCGTTCCGAAGGAGCCTCAGAACCTGAATAAGCTGGAAGATGAAATCCAACGTATCGTTCAGGATGTCATAACCAACGGCGTCAGTGCCGATGAAGTGGCTCGCAGCCAGCGGTCCATGCTCGCGTCCACCATCTATGCTCAAGATGACCAAAGCACCATGGCGCGGATCTTTGGAAGTGCACTGACAACAGGGTCCACGGTGGAACAGGTGCAAAGCTGGCCCCAGTTGATTGCTGCGGTTACGCCCGAGGACGTGCAGCGCGTTGCCGCTAAGTACCTCGACGGCTCCTCAGTGAAGTCCTATTTGCTACCGGCTGAACAAACCGCCGCAGCCACCCCTGTAACTCAATAGTCCGGAGATCCCATGTACATTCAAGTTGCATCAAAATGGCCATCTCTGAACCGGAAGGTGATGGGCTTCGTCGTCGGCGGTCTCGCCTTGTGCGGCCTCTCCATTACGCCAGCCAGTGCCATTGAAATCCAGCGCGTCGAAAGTCCCGGTGGCATCGAGGCATGGTTGGTTGAAGACTATACAGTACCGATCGTGGCCATGGAGTTCTCATTTGAGGGTGGCACAACCCAAGACCCGGCTGACAAGCTCGGCGTCACTTCGCTGTTGAGCATCATGCTGGATGAGGGAGCGGGCGAGCTTGATTCACAAGCCTTTCAGCAAAAGCTGGAAGACTTGACGATGAGCCTTTCCTTTAGTGCAGGTCGAGATAATTTCTACGGCTCCTTCAAGACGCTGAGCGCCAACAAGGACGAAACCACCGACCTTTTGAAGTTGGCACTCACAGATCCGCGTTTTGACGCTCAACCATTGGAACGCATGAAAGCCAAAACCATAGCCGGTATTGAGCGCGCGCTCAAACGGCCGGATTCCGTTGCGGCTCTGGCTTTCACGAAGGAGCTGTTTCCGGAACACCCCTATGGCTGGCCGCGCTCTGGCACGGTTGAGAGCGTTTCAAACCTGACCAGCGCGGACCTGGAAGCACAGCACACAAAGATTTTCGCTCGCGATGGGTTGAAGATCGGTGTTGTCGGGGCCATCAGCGCTGAGGACCTATCCCCTCTCCTCGACAAGGTGTTTGGTGAGTTGCCAGAAGCAGGCAGCCTGACCCAAATTGAGGAGGTTGAACCTGCCACGGGCGTCGTCAAGCACCTGCCTTTCGACACACCGCAAACTTCGATTCAGTTCGCCATGCCCGGTTTGAAGCGGGATGATCCTCAGTTTATGGAGGCATTCGTAGCCAACCACATTCTTGGCGGCGGCACGTTCTCCTCCTGGCTTTACAACGAAGTGCGGGAAGAGCGCGGCTTGGCGTACTCCGTAGGCTCGTATCTTGTACCACGAGATCACACAGCGCTCTGGATGGGCTATACGGGAACCGCAGGCGAAAAGGCACCCGAAGCGGTTGAGATCATCACTGATCAGATCAAACGGCTTACAAAAGAAGGTCCCAGCCCGAAAGAGCTGCAGGAAGCCAAAGCATACCTGACCGGCTCATACGCGCTGAGTTTCGATAGCTCCAGTTCCATTGCCAACCAGTTGGTGGGCATTCAGAACGCGAATCTGGGCATTGATTACATCAACGAACGCAATGATCTGATTGAGAATGTGACATTGGAGGGGGTGAAGGCTGCGGCACAAAATCTACTGTCGGGCGTTGAACCCTCTGTGATCACTGTGGGACCGTTTGGCGCCGAGCAGACGGACCCAATACAGTAGGCCTCTCAAATCTCAGCAAGATGATGAAAACTACGGGCCGGGTAATCTTCCCAGATTATCCGGCCTGAGCACGTTTGATGGGCCGCGGATTAGGTGCGCCTTGCAGAATGTCAGCTCTTACTGGCCGCGGCGGCGAGAACAGATAGCCCTGAGCGCAGCGAATATCCAGATCAAGAAGCTCGGTCACCTGTGTTTCCGCTTCAACGTGATCCGAAATCAGCTCAATACCATATCGCTGGAGTAGGCTTCCGAAATCCGCGGGATGGATATTTCCGTGAGCAAGCGTCTCATCCTGCTGCAGCAAACGTGCGGCGTTCAGCTTGGCAAAACGGAACCCCTTGTCAGCAAGTCCCCGGAAGTCCATGCGCAAATCCGTGATTTGATCCACGGAGAACCGGAACCCCAAATCTGCCAGGGCAGCAAGGCTTTCATGTTCCAGCAACCCCATGGCGGCCACATGTGCTTGGGTGAACTCGAAAATCAGCAGATCCGCATAGGTTTCGTTGGCACGCACGAATTCCAGAAATCCGGGAAAGAAATCCTCGTCCACCAGCGTTGAAGGGGAAAGGTTGCAGAACAAGCCCGCTTCCCTATTTCGGGAGGACAGGCGCTTGAGGATCTGCAACGAACGGAACAACAAAAGGTTGTCAATGGCCGGCATCTGCCCTGTGCGCTCGGCCTCTGCAATGAATTCCACTGGCTCCAGTGTCTCACCATCCAACCGGCGCAACCGGCTGAGGGCCTCATAGTAGCGTACGCGGCGCTGCGGCAGGGTAACGATCGGCTGCAGATACAAATCCACCCTGCCCGCATCCAGTGCAGCACTGATTTCAGCCGCCAATGCAGCGTCCGGGCGCGGCATACGCGGATCAGGTCGGCGTGGCGCCGCTTGTGGTTGGGTTGTGACTTCAGGCTCAGGACTAGTTACGTTATGTGATGCGTGGGGGTGCCGCATAGTTCCCATTGCATCGGATGGATTGTGATCCGGCGTATATCCCACCGCTGCCTGATTGGATGCCGGTATCTGACCTTGGCTCGAGGGCAAAGCTTGCTGGGCGTTGACCGAATGGGTCAAAGCGATGGTCTTGGCCGACTGGTCATCAAGCCGCGTCTCCATGTCTGCCATCGCCTCTGCCATTTGCTTGACCAGCGATCCAATCACTTCAACTTCCGCAAAGACAGGGTCAATCTCTTGCCGCGTGCGTTGTGGCAAGTTTGTTTCCATGCCGCTCATGCGTCCTTCAAGGTTGACCACGTCGTCATCAATCTCTGACAAACGGTCCTCGAGACGCTCGACACTTTCAGAAAATTCACTCTTTTCCTGGGTTCGCGTCATGACCAAATGGATGACCATCATGGTACACATCAACGCCAACGCAACGGACGCCGCTTCGCCGAAAGGCCGCTGAAACTGCACCATCATGACCAGACCGCAGGAAATGGCTACAATCGTCATACATGCGAAGATAAAAAGTGTCGCTGCCCTGCTCATTCGATAATCTTAATACCCTGCGCCGAATCGTGCCCAATACTGCGGGATTTTGCAGCATTTGATAGGCTGGTTCGATTCCCCTACCAGTTAATTGGGGGGAAAACCCATGTTGTCCCCCGCAACCTCGGAAAACTTAACGAAAATAAGAGAAACAGTGGAAACTTCGTGGTCTGCCGATCATGAATTTTCCGTAGTTTTACGGAAATCTTAATTTACTGTATGAACTCAACATAAGAATTGTAGTGTGCACCTATTGTGACCGTGCGTCTCATCGCGCATACATCGCTACAGCAAAATAAAGACAACAGGCTGTGTGGATGAACCAAAGCAACAGTACTGCGGACATTGACGAGGTGACGCAGAAGAATGCACTTGCCGATGCTCCTGCCGAGATCTCGGAACAGGAGGTGCAAGCGGCGCTTGAGCGCATTCTTGGCAGTGCTGAGTTCAACTCCGTCAGCCAGCTCCGACAATTTCTCAGGTTTATCGTTGAAGCCAAACTCAATGGAGAAGCCCATCTGATCAAGGGCTATACCATAGCGACCACGGCTTTGGGTCGTCCCTCCTCATTCAACCCGACAAATGATCCGATCGTACGTGTAGAGGCATCGCGGCTACGGAAGCGGTTGGAAGAATACTACAACGGCAGTGGTGAGGATGACCCTCTACAGATCGTCATGCCTGTCGGCACATATGAACCAAAGTTTATACGCCGATTTGTCTCAGATGAACTCGGGGGAAGCAGCTCCAGAGACTCTTCCTCCAGAGGCAAGCAGGGGCGCAGCGGCGACGGCATTGAATACCTTCTGCGCAAACAGCAGCGCCTCCATCGCCAGCGAACCA
Source organism: Pseudovibrio exalbescens DSM 16456 (assembly GCF_000422785.1). Lineage (GTDB taxonomy): Bacteria > Pseudomonadota > Alphaproteobacteria > Rhizobiales > Stappiaceae > Pseudovibrio > Pseudovibrio exalbescens. The sequence goes on along the minus strand of NZ_KE383918.1, from coordinate 155,874 downwards.
TGCTCGCTATTGGCCTTAGCGTTCTGGTGGTGGCAACGATCGGATTGCTCAGTGTCCTGAGCCAACCCGGACAAGCATTGATTGATTATATCTCAGGCGAGTCTCAGGAAACGATCACGTTCACACCCGGTGCGATTTCACTACCCCAGTTTTTTGTTCAGGACATTGCAGCCGGCTCGGATCGCACAGAAATGGTTGAATCCGCACTGGAGATCAGCAGTCTGCTGCGCTCAACCGTGCAACGCATGCCACTGGCTGAAGAAGCCGCCAGTCCTGACGCGGATGAGGCCAAGGTAATTTCAGGCGCACTGTATTATGCGCTCAACGGCACGACAGCCCTTTCGTTTCGCGTAGACGAGTTGGGCAGCAGCATCCCGTATGTTCGACGGCGCTTCAACTCGAAAGGCTCCATCGCCATTTCACCATGGCGAACCCGTTCACAATTGGTGCGTTCTGCCGTTCAAGCAATGATGAGCCCCGACATCCTGCGCCCTCAGGTGGGGCGCAACTCAAGTGCTTACAGCTTGACACCCTATCGCGGGAGAAGCTGTGTTGTTGATGCCGAGTTCGTTGTCGCAAACCGCTTTGCCTATGCCTCCGAGATTCAGGATATTCAGGACTGCCTGAGCAAGATTACCCGTGACTTTCCTGAGTTCGACCCAGCCCTGCTGGCCTCCGCCAATATCATGCTGCTGCAGGCAATCCTTGATGGCAATGCACAGGACAAGACCGCATTGATCGCACAGGCTGACCGTCTGATTGAGCGCATTCAGCCAGCCAGCAAGTTGACCTCTCAGTATCAATCCACCCAAATGTTGCATGCTCTTGCACAGGGCGAGTTGGAAGAAGCGCGCGTGCGGGGGCAAAACGCATTGCAGTTGAACCAGTTCGACCCCACCGTTCTTTCGGACTATGGCCAGCAGCTTCTGATCATGAATGAGTGGGATGAAGCCATTGAGGTGCTGAACTCCATCAGTATTCCCAGCATTACCTATCCAGACAGGTTCGATGCCCTGCTCGCCCTTGCCTACTATGCACGAGGGCACACGGATGAAGCCTATATCACGTCCTTGCGCTTGCGCCCGCAGAGCTATCCTTTGGGCTGGCTTGTCAAGATTTTGGCCGCAGCCGGCAAAGAAGAAATGGATGAAGTGGACCAGTTGATTTCGGCACTACGCGCCAGCGAGCCCGAAATTTTCGCGCATCCCCAATGCATCCTCAGTCAGCAGTTGGGAAAGACAGCCTTCACTCAACGCTTGTTTGTTGCGCTGACAGAACTTGAAGTCGGCCTTGGTGGCGGCGGCGAGTATACGCAGATGTACCGCCCCTGTGAGCGTTAGCGTTACGCCTATCCGCACTTGTATCCTCTCATCCCGGACAAGCAAGCAGTCCGTCGTCAGTTTTTCAGGTAAAACAGGACTCTAGCCACATGCTGGCAACATTTTGTTTACCCTGATTGCACAAACTCACCGCAAGCAAGAGATACAAATCGGCAGGACTACGCCCCAGCATGGAGGTTTTCCGGGACATGGGTAGCAACACAAGTGGCTTGAGTGACTGTTCCGCATGTGTGCTGGACCGAGACCTGGCAAGTGCTTCTGAGGTGGCTTCCCACCTTCAGACCACAGGATTCATTACAGAAAAGCCTCTTCTGTTTCAGAACAAGTCAGATTTGCTCGCCCAGCTTACAGCGGCATCTGCGGATGTGATTGTTGTGGACCTGGAAGCACTTGGCGGCGAAGATGTTTTGGGCGAGATACCGCTTGTGTGCCCTGAAGCCATTTTGCTGGCCATGAGCAGCCAAGGCTCCCTTTCGCGTGCAATCAGCTCCATGAGTGCCGGCGCTCATGACTTTCTGGCACGCCCCTTCACAGAGGAAACGCTGAAACAAAAACTTGCAGCGCTGCTTCCAGCACGCCGCCGCAAGCCAGCTCCTTCACGCCATGCCACCAAAGCCCAGCCCAAGGCAAAACCAGCCGCGAAACGCGGACAGGTGGAGCCATTTCTCGGGTCTTGTCCGGCCATGCAGGGCGTGTACGATCAAATTTCCAAAATGGCGGGATCAGCAGCACCCGTGTTCATTACAGGTGAGGCTGGCACTGGAAAAGAACTCTGCGCGCAGACCTTGCATGATAGGTCCAAAAGGAAGCCCCGTCCATTTACCAGCATCAACTGCGCAGCGATTCCGGACGATCTGCTCGATAGTGAGTTGTTTGGCCACGGACGAGGGGCTTTCACGGGCGCAGAGGATGTTCGAAAAGGCGCGATAGAACTCGCCGACAATGGAACTCTTTTCCTCGATGAAATTGGTGAGCTTGACCTCAAGTTGCAGGGAAAATTGCTGAGGTTCATGCAAAAAGGCACTTTCCAGCGCGTGGGTGAAACTGTCCAGCGCGAAGCCGACGTCCGTATAGTCTGTGCGTCCAATCGCAACCCATTGGTGGAAGTGCAAGCGGGTCGCCTGCGTGAAGACCTTTTCTATCGTCTTCATGTCTTGCCAATCCACCTGCCCCCACTTCGCGACCGAAACGGGGACGTCATTGAACTGGCGGAAACCTTCCTACAGCGGTTCTCGACAAGCGAAAACAAGCGTTTCAAAGGCTTTAGCCCTGCGGCCGAACGGGTTTTGCGCGACTACACTTGGCCTGGTAACGTAAGGGAGCTTGAAAACACGATCCGTCAAATCACCATATTGCATGATGGTTTGGCTGTTACACCCGACATGCTGCCATCTTCCTTGCAACCCGATACCTGTGGCCTGTCGCTGGGAAACGACAATTATGAACAAGGTTACAGCTTGTCCGAAAGGTTTTCCTCGGTAGAGCCACTCTGGACCCAAGAAAAACGTATCATTGAGAATGCGCTCGCGGTTTTTGAGGGTAACATTGCTCAGGCCGCTGCCGCGTTAGAGATCAGCCCTTCAACCATATATCGCAAAAAGCAATCCTGGGCTGAGCGGCAAGCTTGTTAACCACCTTATTTCCACGTATCTGCCAAAATGACCTAGGTTATTGTGTTACCTAGGTTTAACGGGTATATGCAGCGCCCAAGACTATTAAAAACCAACACCGTTGGTTTTAAGGGGGCTAGAAATGCCACGGGAACTGGTAGCATTCAAGAATTGGACGACAGTTGTGACCATGACCGCAGCGATGAGCGCGGCGGTACTAACAACATCACCTGCATTTGCAGAAGAAGGCATCGTCCAACCTCCGCAAGCAATCGTTGAGGCACGCGCTGCGCTACAAGACGCGTGGGACACAGCTCCACTTGGCTTTACGACAGCGACTTTCGCGCAGGCCCCAGCGAACGGGTATGGAGATTACACCCCGGTTGCGTCGGCGAATTTCCAACCCGATCAGCCCATTTATGTTTACACCGAGCCAGTGGGCTATGCTTTTCGTGAAGACGACGGCCGATACATCATCAACCTGAGCGTAGATTTTGAACTGCGAAACATGACGGGGCAAATACTGGCCTCGCGCACCAACTTCGCACAGTTGGAAAACGCAAGCCGCCGCCGGGTGCACGAGTTCCAGACCTCACTTCAGTTCGGCTTGCAGGGCCTGCAGCAGGGTGACTATGTCCTGCAAGTTCGAATCAACGACTTGAACTCGGACAAAACCGGAAGTTTTGAACTGCCATTCACAATGGCGGGCCAAAAGAACTAGTGGGGAACGCCCCCTCTCACAAAAAACCGTGAGCGCATCCATTTCACGTGATGCATCACGGTTTTGTCATGTTTGGAAGGCATTGTTCCGCCCATTCTCTACCAAGCCAAACGAGACTTGCGACCAACAAACCAAAAAAATTTCGACAAGTCTCCTTGACAGTTTCAGGACCGAAAACTACATCCGCTTTGGCTGTTAGCACTCTGCCTATGGGAGTGCTAACATCTGTGGGGCTCTGCTCCACCAACTCTCAAGAAGTTTTAACAATCGCGTTCCGGCGTTGCCTAAAAGGGACGCCCCGCATGAGAGGAAGAACCAATATGAAGTTTCGTCCGCTACACGACCGCGTAGTCGTTCGTCGCCTCGAGTCTGAAGAAAAGACAGCTGGTGGCATCATCATCCCAGACACCGCCAAGGAAAAGCCACAGGAAGGCGAAATCCTCGCTGTTGGCGCCGGCTCCCGTAAGGACAACGGTGAACTGATCGCTCTGGACGTCAAGGTTGGCGATCGCGTTCTGTTCGGCAAGTGGTCTGGTACTGAAGTCAAGATCGACGGCGAAGACGTCCTGATCATGAAGGAATCCGACATCATGGGCGTCGTCGGCTAAGCAAGCCTACATACGACCCTTCGATCCCTTCAACCTAAAAGAATTGAAAGTGAGACAAGACTTATGGCTGCAAAAGAAGTCAAGTTTGGTTCCGATGCCCGTGATCGCATGATGCAGGGCGTTGACATCCTCGCAAACGCTGTAAAGGTAACGCTTGGTCCCAAGGGCCGTAACGTTGTTCTCGACAAGTCCTTTGGCGCTCCACGCATCACCAAGGACGGTGTTTCGGTTGCCAAGGAAATCGAACTCGAAGACAAGTTCGAGAACATGGGCGCACAGATGGTGCGTGAAGTTGCTTCCAAGACCAACGACGTAGCTGGTGACGGTACAACAACTGCAACCGTTCTGGCTCAGTCCATCGTCAAGGAAGGTGCCAAGGCTGTTGCTGCCGGCATGAACCCGATGGACCTGAAGCGCGGCGTCGACATGGCTGCTGCTGCTGCGGTTGCAGACCTGACCGCTCGCTCCAAGAAGATCTCCACATCTGACGAAGTTGCTCAGGTTGGTACGATCTCTGCAAACGGCGACGAGCAGGTTGGCAAGGACATTGCCGAAGCAATGCAGCGCGTTGGCAACGAAGGCGTTATCACCGTTGAAGAAGCCAAGTCGCTGGAAACCGAGCTGGAAGTCGTTGAAGGCATGCAGTTCGACCGTGGCTACCTGTCTCCATACTTCGTAACCAACGCTGAAAAGATGGTTGCGGATCTGGAAAAGCCACTCATCCTTCTGCACGAAAAGAAGCTCTCCAACCTTCAGCCTCTGCTTCCAATTCTGGAAAGCGCTGTTCAGTCCTCGCGTCCGCTGCTGATCATTGCAGAAGACGTTGAAGGCGAAGCTCTGGCAACTCTGGTTGTCAACAAGCTGCGCGGCGGCCTGAAGATTGCTGCTGTAAAGGCTCCAGGCTTTGGCGATCGTCGTAAGGCAATGCTTGAAGACATCGCAATCCTGACCGGTGGCACCGTGATCTCCGAAGACCTCGGCATCAAGCTCGAGAACGTGACGATCGACATGCTCGGCACCGCCGAAAAGGTCAACATCACCAAGGACGACACCACGATCGTTGATGGTGCTGGCAACACGGCTGACATCGAAGCACGCGTTGCTCAGATCAAGGCACAGATCGAAGAAACTTCCTCCGACTACGACCGTGAGAAGCTGCAGGAACGTCTTGCCAAGCTCGCTGGTGGTGTTGCAGTGATCCGCGTTGGCGGTGCAACTGAAATCGAAGTGAAGGAAAAGAAAGACCGCATCGACGACGCTCTGAACGCAACTCGCGCTGCTGTCGAAGAAGGCATCGTACCGGGTGGTGGCACTGCTCTGCTGCGCGCCAAGGAAGCTGTTGCCAAGCTCAGCTCTGACAATCCGGACATCATGGCTGGTATCAAGATCGTTCTGCGCGCTCTTGAATCTCCAATCCGTCAGATTGCAGAGAATGCTGGTGTTGAAGGCTCCATCGTTGTTGGCAAGGTTCTCGAGAACTCCAACGGCGACTACGGCTTCAACGCTCAGACCGAAGAGTACGTCAACATGGTTGAAGCTGGCATCATCGACCCAACCAAGGTCGTTCGTACAGCTCTGCAGGATGCAGCCTCTGTTTCCGGTCTGCTCATCACCACTGAAGCCATGGTCGGCGAACTTCCAAAGAAGGAAGCTGCTGCACCAATGGGTGGCGACATGGGTGGCATGGGCGGCATGGGTGGCATGGGCTTCTAAGCTCATCCCCGGCTCAAGCCGAATAACGAAAGGGCGTTCCTCGGGGCGCCCTTTTTGTTTGTGTCAAGCTTGGCGTCAATTGTTGACGAAGCCAGCGATGAGACGGCAGATGTATTCTCGCTGGCGCGCCAGAATCTGCGGGACCGGCCGATTATTGTTGTAGGTTGGGAAATACCGAAACAGGCTTTGCGGAAACACCTGACCACCCGGCAGGATCTCGCGCTGCTGTATCTGCACCCCGTTCGTCTCGGCACCGAAAAATTGGCGATATTGGCCAAGGCGGAACAGGCGGTCCCACAATTGCTGGCCTGTGATGATGTTTACACCGGATGGGTCCGGCTGGGCTGCATAGTAAGCTTGAAGTCCATTCCCGTCGATCAGCGAATGCCCCGAATGCACTCGTCGTCGGTCCCGCGGAATGAGATCCAGGCTCGCTCGATACTGATTTCCTACACCTTGTGCTGTTCCTACCTCCCCCCCTTGAATGGGAAAGTCCATGAGGTTCAACGGGCGATAAAGATTGTTCACGTTGGAACCAAAAAAGCTGTGCTCCCAACCTGCATGTTTGAAGCCCCAAAACGTTCCTGAAAGGTCGCCCTGGTTGACATAGACCGTATGTGTTGGTTCACGAACGTTTTTTGCCGCGTTTGCCGCTTGCAACTGAGCCGTCGTCATATGGCGGGAGTCATTGATTAGATCAGTTATGGCTTGATTGAAGTCGCTTCGCGTTACGCCAAGTCTGACAAAGACATAATAGCGGCTCTTGTATATGGGGCCAACGACATGCTCGAGTCGCGTCGTCAATGCGTTATGAGGATTTTCCATAGGCAAGCCTGCGACCGCAAAATACAGGCGCGTCGCGCCCGTAGTTGCCAGAAACCCATGAGCATGAAGCGGCCTCAACCGCACCGAGTCATTGGAGATGGCTGGATCTTGCCCCAGGTAGATGCTCGGCAACTGGCCCGCCGCGAAGTTGAGATTGTAGCGATAGTTGCTTGCATAGGCTTCTTGTTGCAGCCTTATGGTACCAAAGCCAATGTTGTTCTGGTTTATGATTTGCAGGCTGGCGTTGTTTTGAACGGGCATGCCCAGCTCTCTCCTCTTTCCCTTGCGGGGCACCTCGGGTGCCCAATGAGACAAGTGCGCTTTGGAGAGTGACGCGGAAAGGCTCTGGCTGTGACGACTGGTCAGACTTGAAGCATGTCACCCATTTGTGAATGCAGGTGTTTAGGCGAAGCTGCAATGAAGCTCTACCTTCAGCTCATCAGACAAACAATATCGGGAGTCCCACTGTACCCATGCGCAAATTCTTTTTCATGGCAGCATTGATTGGCAGCTTCTTCGTCTCCTGGAGCGGGCCTGCGACAGCATCAAGCACCGCCATTTTTGCAGGCGGGTGTTTCTGGTGTGTTGAATCGGACTTTGACAAAGTCCCTGGGGTTTTGGACACGACCTCGGGTTACATAGGTGGAACAGTGAAAAATCCGACCTATCAGCAGGTGTCTGCAGGTGGTACGGGCCACCGCGAAGCAGTTCAGATTACTTATGACTCGGACAAGGTAAGCTACGACAAGCTTCTGGAGGTGTTCTGGCACAGCGTTGACCCGACGGATGCGGGCGGGCAGTTCTGTGATCGTGGTTTCAGTTACACGACAGCCATTTACGCAACAAGTAGTGCTCAGGCCCGGGCTGCAGAAGCGTCCAAGAAGGCCCTCAATGCCTCTGGTAAGGCGGGCGCACCCATTGTCACCCCCATCGAACGCGCGGCCACTTTCTACCCTGCTGAAGACTATCATCAGGACTACTACAAAAAGAGCCCGCTGAAGTACAATTTCTATCGCTTCCGGTGCGGCCGGGATGCTCGTATTGAGCGACTTTGGGGAGACGATGCCTTCAAAGGTATCAAATAGTCAGACAGCAGAAGCTGCTTCTGTACGTAGAAAGTCGAGAAAGGCTCGCAGTTTGGGCGGCATGAAGCGGCGTTCCTGATACACAGCGTAGACAGCACTATCATCGCTGAGATAGGGCGAAAACTTATGATCCTCAAACAACACGACCAACCGGCCAGACGCGATATCGTCCGCCACCATCCACGTCGGCAGTACGGTCAAGCCTGCCCCATTGCGAACCAGTTGGTGTACCGCAGAAGGGGTGTTCACTTCCACCCGCTGGGACTTCGCAGGCAAAATCGCATCATGACCAAGCACCCGCAAATTGGACCACCGCCGCGTGGCAAGACCAACCCAGTGATGCTGGGGCAGCATTTCCAGCGTCAACGGCCATGAATGGCGATCCAGATACTCTGGCGCAGCTACGAGGCGAAAGTCGTTGTCCAATATCCTGAGGGCAATCAGATCACTGTCTTCCAAAGCGCCGATGCGGATCGCCAGATCTACCCCTTCCTCACCTAGATCAACAATCCGGTCGTCAAATCGAATCGATACCGTGATATGAGGATAACTTTCCAGAAAGTCAGGCAGCTTGGCGGCAAGCCAATACTCGCCAAATGCGCGGGTACAGCTGATCGTCAACAACCCGGAGGGCATGGTCTGCAAACCGCTGATGGCGCTTCGCGCCTCTCGCTCTTCTTCCAGAATGCGCCGCGCAAAGGGGGCGAAGAGTCCACCCGCTTCCGTCAAAGCAACCCGCTTGCGAGACCGATGAAAAAAGCGCGCCCCCATTTCCTCTTCCAAAGCCGTGACATGCCTTGTTACCGAGGAAGGCTGCAAATTGAGCGCTTCGGCGGCCGCGGAAAAGCTGCCCAAGTCTGCTACTTTGAGAAAACACTGAAGGCGGGTGGACTTCACTTGATTGCACTTTCTGCAAATTGTTCTTTCAAAATGAACTATAGATGCGAATTTATGCAAGTGGCAAGGTGGACGCTTAGACACTAGCAAGAGGGTAAGATGCAAAACCTGCGCATTCTTTTGGCACAACGTCCCGTTGGCGATATCAAAGCAACCGATTTCGAAAAACGAGAAGAAACTCTGGGTCCCCTCGAAGAAGGCAAGGCTCGCATCCGGGTGGTTTATCTATCGCTGGATCCCGCCATGCGCGGCTGGATGAGCGCGGATGAGAACAGCTATGTGCCACCGATCCCACTCGGTAGCACCATGCGCGGCATTGCCACCGGCGTTGTGGAACAGAGCAAGACCGACAAGCTGAAAGAAGGCGACTGGGTCTCCGGCTTCTTGGGCTGGACACAATACGCAGATGTTCAACCGGATGAAGTCAATGTTGTGCCACAAACCGTGCCAATGGATGCCTACATGGGTGTGCTGGGGCTTGCGGGAGCGACCGCCTATCACGGGTACAAGGAGATTCTAGACCCACAAGCAGGCCAGACCCTGTGCGTCACCGGCGCGGCAGGTTCGGTAGGCTCTCTGGTTGGGCAAATGGCGAAAGCTGATGGCCTGCGAGTGGTTGGCATTGCAGGAACACCCGAAAAATGCCGCTGGCTGACTGACGAACTTGGGTTCGATGCGGCGCTGAACTACAAGAGCGATGATCTGGATGCCGGACTACGCGCCTTTGCACCGGAAGGACTGGACCTGCATTTTGAAAACGTGGGCGGCGCGCCATTGCAGGCAGCTTTGAACAACATGAAGGCCCACGGAAAGATTGCCGTATGTGGTTTGATTTCGACCTACAACGCAACCTCTGTACCGGCCGGGCCGGAGCTTTCAGCGATGATCAAGAAGCGGCTCACAATGAAGGGCTTCGTGATGACAGACCATTGGCATCGCTTCGGAGAAATTCTTGGAAAGGTTGGCGAGTATCTTGGCAAGGGCCAATTGAAATATCGACTTGATATCGTCGAGGGCCTTGAGAACGCACCTGTCGCAATCAACAGGCTGTTTGACGGCAGCAACACTGGCAAACTGACCATCAAGGTCAGTGACCTTTAGCCTCCGGGAGGCGGCCATCACAAGGCCGCCTCATCCACTTCCGGGTCAATGCGAGTTGTCATAGGTGATGCGGTAGAGAACGTCCGCAGTGTCATCCGACACCAGTAACGAACCATCTGGCAATTCGGCCACGTCGACAGGGCGCCCGCGATAGCTTCCATCCTCTGCAATCCACCCATCTGCAAATACACTTGTTTCAGCCGCACTTCCATCATCGGCTACAGACGTGAACATGACACGCGCGCCAATTGGTTCTGTCCGATCCCATGAGCCGCGTTGCGCGTTGAAAATGCCGCCTTGATAAGCCTCAGGAAATGCACTCCCGCGATAAAAGGTCATACCCAGATCCGCTGCGTGAGCATCCATCTCAACTTCAGGAAACACCAGCAAGGCAGGCACCTCTGCGTTTTTGTAGGGTATCGTTCGCGTATCCCCACCCCCGTACCAGGGAAAGCCGAAATTCTGACCGGGTGCTGTCTGACGGTTGAGCTCACCCGGCGGGATATCGTCGCCCATGCCGTCCACCTGATTGTCGGTGAACCACAACTCATTGTTGGCTGGATTGAAATCCATTCCGACCGCATTGCGCAGGCCATATGTATAGACCTCGCGATTTGTACCGTCCCGATCGAAGCGGACAATCCCGCCAATTCCGGTTTCTTCGTAAAGAGCCTGCTTGGCGGGCGGAGAAACATTGTAAGGCTGGCCTAGTGAGACATAGAACTTGTTGTCCGGGCCAATACGGCAAACCCGCGCCGTGTGAACACCAGACTCCTCTGATACCGGGATCAGGTCGTCTTGAGGAACAAACTCGTAAGCCCGCACCTCTCCATCTTGCACCGCCCTTTCATATTCCGGAAAGACGAGAATTCGATTGCGTTCAGAAATGTAAAGATCACCATCCGGCGCAAAGCAGGGACCATTTGGAATATCAAACGTGATTCCCGGTGCAAATCGCTGCACGTCCTGAACTTGTTCAAGATCGCCATCAAGGGAGATCTCCCACACATCCTCCCAGCGCGTGCCGACAATCAGTGTCCGCCCTGAGGGACTGACTGCCATGTGGCGTGCATTGGGCACCAATGCAAACACGCTGATCTCAAATCCGTCCGGTATGCGGATGTGATTCAAAATGCCTTCAGCACGCTGTAATGCACGTTGGTCTGGCGCTAGAATTTGTGGGCTGGGCGTTTGCTGGAATGCCAACTCGGGCAATTTGGCTTGCCCCGGCAGGACGGTGCCGAGATTCACCAGGATAGAGCCAGCGATCAGACACTGCGTGTGGCGAGCCATTGCATTCTCCCTAAGTCATCCGTGTTACCAGCGGAAATATGGAGCTTCGCCAAAAGATCAAGGTACGATCGCACCGGCAGAATCTGTGGGTGGTTAGCTCCTTGTTAGCTGTACGAGGGGAAAACGCCCCTAAAGCGCCCAGTTTTAATTCAACACTAGCCATTGATTGCTAGTGTCCTTGGAGATGGCACTGTCGCTATTCATTGGAACAGGAAACCGCCCTTTGACGGTTGATTTCTCCATCTATTAATGGCATAGGAGAAACATCATCAAGAGAAGGGCTGGCGCCCTCGCCAACCTGCCAACCGGGCAAGGTGGTTTCCGCATTTAGGGATGTGGCTGACATCAGGTTTTTCTGGATGTTCGGCAACCAAGCGGTGTTACTATGGATTATGCGCCAGTCCTCCTCGGGAAACCGACGGAGGATTTTTTGTTGGAACTGAAACGACAACCCCGGAACCCATGGAAAACACGCGTCCATGATCACGTTCCACCAGCCTTGTGTGAAGCAGTTGCTCACCTGTGCGAAGAATTCACCGCAGCCTATCTGCTGGACTGTCTGGTCTTGCATAAAGGCATTCAGTGTCGCTTGCCAAAGCCTGCTCAGGCAGCCTCATGCCCACGCCTTTCTCAAGATGAGCGCTCAGACAGGTATGGCATGCTTTTAAGCTTGTGGGCTGGCGGCTGCACCACCGCAATTGATGAGGGACTGTTTTTGGACGCGGCCCATCGCCGCCCACGGGAATACGATGCTTTGCGACAAAGGTTTCGCCGCAAGCCATTGTGTCTGGCTACCCACAAAGGGTAGCCATGCCCATCCTTCGGATATCTCAGCTTCCTTCTACGAAGGCCTTTCGATATTCCTCTGCGATTTCGCATGAATGCCCATCGTCATCCACTGCGACGAAGACGAACTTGGCGCTGGTGACACGCTCACGGTAACCGAAGCGATGACGCAACGCCCATGCCTCGATGTGAACGTCCATGGAAGACCGCCCTACCTTGGTCACCTTCGTGTAGACGCACAGCACATCTCCCACCTTTACAGGCCTGATGAAGGTCATAGAGTCGATGGCGACCGTAACCACACGCTGCTGGGCAAACTGCCCGGCGCAAATGCCGCCAGCGATATCCATTTGGGACACGACCCAGCCGCCAAAAATGTCACCGGCCGCGTTGGTATCGGCCGGCATGGCCATCGTGCGTGTTGTTAGCTCACCCAAAGGGGCGTCTTCTGTCGCTTCAGTTGCAAGTTCAGTCATGAGTCTGCGGATCCTCAGGGCTGTAACGCGGCATTTTGACCACTTCGGGTCAAGCCGCGAGGGTTTTGGAGCCCCCAAACATAGCCAGACTCAAACTATCCGCAACAGAATTGGCCTGCTTGACCACAGCGACGTGGGCTGAGTTAGGAAGCGTTGCCGCACAGGCAGCATGAAACAGGCTCAAGTACCGATCCACCAGGTCCGGCTCGAATGCTTCGGCATTATCAGCGAACAGACGCACAGGGCGTCCCGTGTACTCCTGCGTTTTAAGAAGCGCGGAGCGCCAAAACTGGCGGGCACGATGAACGTGGTCGGACCAGTCACCTCCAGTAACACGCGTCAACGCCGCGCGCAGGCGCTCGTCTTTTTCTACAGATGCAGCCAATTCATCCACCAACGCATCCACATGCGCGTGGGTTAACGAAGAATGCACAGGGCTCCGTTCCGCCAAGGGACGGATGTCGTAGAGTTCTTTTTGCATAGCGATCACTCTCTATGTTTTTTATTAGCAACCAACATGTACTACTATAGTACTATTATTGTGCAGCGCATCATAGAGAGTTTACGTACTAAAGTTTAGCTTGTGCCCGCAATACAGAGGGTTTTTCCAACGCATAGTAACCGGAGATCCGGCTGATCAGACCTTCTCGTTTCCAGGTATTCAGAACACGAGATACATTTTCACGCGCCCCACCGGCCATATTGGCGATTTCTGCCTGACTGAGCTTGTAGTGGATGAGAATTCGTCCATCCTCCAGGTCTTTCCCAAAGGTTTCAGCCAGTTGGAGCAGAGTTTGGGCCACCCGCCCGGTTAATGGAAGAAACGAACGTGCAACCAATGCATCATTGGTCGTGCGCAGCCGACCTGCCACGATGGACAGCATGTGCCGGTAAACGACCGGATTACTGTCGGCAAAGCGATAGAATGCGGTTTTGGGAATGAAAGCCAGCTTGCAGTCCTTCAATGCAGTGACTGTCGCTGAACGGGGGCGATCATCCAACAAAGAGACCTCGCCCACCATGCTTCCCGGTCCCAGAACAGCCAACAATTGTTCGCTGCCGTCAACCGACAGGACAGAAACCTTAAGGGTCCCCTCAATCAAGGCATAGCATCCGTCACCCGGATCACCGGCTTCAAACAGGACACCACCGGATTTCAGTTTGACAGGCTGGGCAATGTTTGAAAGCTCATCCGCAAATGTTTCCGGCAGCACACTCAGCGCAGGGCTTGTCTTTAAAAGCTCTATAAATTCTTGCATGTGTCGTCGTGTCCCGTGTCGCCCAGCAAAAGGACAGCCGCCCTCGGAAATCAGGAGTATTCGCCCGCATGGATGCACAGATCGATCTAACCGCGACTTGTGGCAAAATTAGGTAAGCAAAACCGAGTGACGGGTGTCACTGTAGGTGAGGATATTCGTGCTTCACATTGAAAGCGTCAAGTAGTGCGACGCACTTTCAAAACGCCTGAAGTCAATTTCATCGTGAAAACTCACTGAACAGTGAAAAACGAAAATCGACAATCAAAACAAGAAGATATCTTTTTCGCTCAAGAGATAAGGAAACTCTTCACTATTGAGGAAACGCAATTGACGTTCACGGGCATTCTGCTCTTTCAAAGGCTTGATTGAAGGTTCCTTCTCCGGATATCCCGGCTGGCAGAACACCATGGAACTCTCGTGCGGTACATCCAAACCATGCCAAAAGAACTCGCGAAGATCGGTTTCATCCCCGCCCTCTGGCAGGGTGGGACCGGCATAAATTGTCTGAAGCCCAGCCTTGGCAGCCGCTTTCTCAAGAGACGAGCCGCTGTGATATTCGCCTGACGGCCCAACAATGGCTGGACGAGGTGCGCGCATAAGCGAAACCACATTGACAACCCGTTGAGCGACCGCTGCAAAACGGATGAGGTCACCTTCAACAGCAACAAACGCTGGCGCTCTGAGATAAATCTGCTGAAAAAGCTCAATTTGTGCAGCGATTTCCGCCTCCAGGACCTCATCAGGCAGGAGATTGAAAGGCGCGCGCAAGTAATACCAGGACATGGATGGATAGGACTGACCAAAGGCCGAAGCCCCCAAAGGGGTTAGCGGGGCATATCCCCGTCGTAAAGTCAGTGTTACGCCAACCTTGGTATCTTGCTCGGCCCAGGCAACGACATCACGCAGTTGATAGAACTCTTTTTCCCATAAGGGCCCGGTCACAACACAGCCAACAGCAGATAGTCGACCTGCAATGATCAAGTCGCAGATCGCCCGGTCCACCCCAAAGCTCGTACCGAACTCCAGATTCGTTAGCAGAATGCGTTTCATTGGCCCTAGCCCAAGAGGACTCATCTGACATCACGAGTACCAATTAAAACGCAGGCAAAAGATAACGCAAGGTTATAAGGATTAAATTACTCGGTTTTGGGAGACTGCGACAAAATAGCACTGCCAGCCACCGGGTCACTCAACTTATAGACGCGGATACCCTCGATGCGACTGTTTCCCGAAAGGCGCGGTATCTCGGTGATCAACTCCACACGGTTAAACTGCGAGCGAAACCGATCTGCCTGATCGCGCCGTTCTTCAACGACGTAAAGCATGGTGTTTCCAGCGGGCTGTTGAACCTGCGGCGGCATCATCTTGTAACGCAGTCGTTCGTTGACCTGATACACACCAATCCTTTGCCTTTTAAGGGCATTGCTCAGTTGCCCTGTCATACCGTAGCTGGTTGTAAGAACCCATGTGGCGGTCTCATCATCTGTAAGCGCGGCAACCTTCTCTCCAATTTCCGACCAATAACGCAACTGATGGGTAGGATCCTTGCGGGCAAGGCCTTCTACAACCGGCGACAGCGCGTGCAAATACACAAATCCGGCAGCAAACACACCCAGCGCGACAGCCGCTGCAGCCACTTTGCCACGCCACGAATTGAGGATGGCCACTTGTGGCAAGGATACCGTATAGGCCGCGAATATAGCCAAGGTTGGATAGATCGGTGCGGGCCAGTTGCCCTGAACTCGAGAGTGAAGCGAATGCAAGGTCAGATAAACCAGAAACGGCAATATTGTTGTGACCAACAGGCTAGCCGCAGGTTCTCGCGCCCATGTCTTCTTGATGAGCACGACTGCCCCCACAAGCGCCAGAATGAACACAAGTGGGTTCAACAAGCCGGCGACGGCACCAACATATTCACCGATGTATTTCAGCGTGTAGTGCGTTGCAACAACGCGCCCAAATTGCTTGGTGAACGAAATCCATTCGTTGTCGGCATTCCACCAAAGTACTGGCGAAAACACCAATAGGGCCAGAGCACCGCCAACCCAAAGCTGCCAGGCAAGAAAGTACCGCCGGTTCTGGGGAACCCATAAAAGCCAGAGAAGAATTCCTGCACCCAGAAAGAAGACCGAATACTTGGATAGCAACCCGAAGCCCGCAAAAACCCCGACCAACAACCACCAATTCGGATTCTGAGAACGGTTCAGTTCCGCCAAGGACCAAAGCGCCAAGCCCCAGAACAACACGGAGGGTGCATCGGGCGTTGCAATCAGCGCCCCGACGCCAACCAGAAGCGTGACATTGAGGAACAAAACGGACCAGCCCGCAACCCGCATATCAAACAGGACAAAAGCCGTTCGCCACAAGAATAACGAGCCCGCCGCTGCACTGATGACGCCCACAAAACGCAGCCCCAGCGGATTATCACCGAATATTGCCTGCCCCAGCCAGATCCACCAACCAACCATGGGGGGATGATCATAGTAACCAAGCGCAGGATAAAGTCCCCATAGACGGTAGTAAGCTTCATCTTCCACAAGGCCGATTGAACCAGCCACAGACAAACGAACGACCGTCAAGACAATAACAAAAAGCGCCAGATTAACCGGCTGCAAATACCAAGGCACTGCTGCACGATCATTCACACAACCCCTCCTGCTTGTCGATTCCAGCAAAATCAAGCGTTATGATTGGCGCCATGTAAGCGTCTTGCTCGCTACGTAGTTCCAAACAGCACCCATCAATGCGCCTGCAGCTCCCGCCAACCACCACAGCGGCTGTTGAGCGTAAATCAGCTCTGCCACGCCCACATTGGCAAGAACACCAAAACTACACACCAGATAGAAAGTGAACAAACCCCGGACCCAGGCAGACCCTTTGAGCCGCCGGTCTCTGTAAGTCAGCCTGTTGTTCAGAAAAAAGTTGGACGTCATTGCAACAAAGGTCGCCACCAACTGCGCTGCGCTGAACTGCGCCAGCCCTGTTGCCAACAACGTTTTAAGAACAGCCAGATGAACAATCACCCCTGTCGCACCAACAAAGGAAAACATGAGAAAGCGGATCGACAGCCTGTCATGAAAGAGTTTGGCCAACAGGAGGCCAAGATAGTCCATGGTGACAAGCGTATCCAACTTGCTCTCTCCATGAAGACGCTCCCGAAAAACAAACGGCAGCTCCTTGATGCGCAACGAGCCTTTGGCAGTAGCTACAATGTCCAGCATGATCTTGAAGCCCTGCGCTGACAAAGACGGGGCCAAATCTTCGAAGGCATCTCGGCGCAGCATGAAGAAGCCGCTCATCGGATCGGAAAGGTCAACCTGCAAGAAACGCCGAGCAAGTGAATTTGCCAAGTTCGACCCCCACTCGCGAACCGCAGAGAGGCCATTCCCTACTTCCCCACCCTCAACGTGGCGTGAAGCAATCACGATGTCATAGTCCTGACTTCGCAGATCCTGCAGCATACGTGGCAACAGGTTTTCATCATGTTGCAGATCGGCATCCATCACAGCGACATATTTCGCGGAAGAGGCCAACATGCCTTCGATACAGGCACCAGACAGACCACGGCGACCAATGCGGCGGATCACCCTTACCCGCGGATCAACTTGACCGATTGTCTTGGCGCATTCCGCCGTGCCGTCTGGGGAGTTGTCATCGACAACAATCACCTCCCAATTGACACCTTCAAGGCACTTCCGCAAAGCTTCCACCACAAGAGGAACATTTTCTCTCTCGTTAAAGGTGGGCAGGACGATCGACAGTTCGGGACCGGACTTGGCATCCGTTGCGTCTGCATTCTCGCATAGTGCGTCTGGGCTCGTGTCAGACACGTGTTCACTCCACTTGGGAATCGCCAACGCCGAGAAGGCGCTGCCCTCGTTTTCGAGCGGGACGGTAGCCACAAATATCGATAATGCAAGCACTGTTTAATAAAATCACTCGGGATTCACCCGTGCTCCCGCCTTGCCCTTGGTACCTGTATGGTCTAGGAGACATTCAACGAATGGCTTTATTATAGCCATACATCAGTCCGCACAGTTCTTAGGGATGAGTAACCCTCATGGCAAAGAAGAAAAGCGCAAAGCTGAAGGCACGTTTGCCCCGTGGCTTTGTGGACCGGGGGCCTTCTGAGCTTCTGGCAATGGATCGCATGCTCAAGGTGATCAAGGACACCTACGAGCTATATGGCTTCGAACCTGTTGAAACCCCTCAGTTCGAGTATACGGATGCCTTGGGTAAGTTCCTACCTGACCAGGACCGCCCAAATGCCGGTGTTTTCTCGCTTCAAGATGACGATGAGCAATGGATGAGCCTGCGGTATGATTTGACCGCGCCCCTTGCCCGCCATGTCGCCGAAAACTTTGACCACCTGCCCAAACCCTACCGCAGCTATCGTGCCGGGTATGTGTTCCGCAACGAAAAGCCGGGACCAGGTCGCTTCCGCCAGTTCATGCAATTTGATGCAGACACGATTGGCGCACCGTCCGTTTCTGCTGATGCCGAAATCTGCATGATGGCTTCGGATACAATGGAGCGTCTTGGCATTGCACGTGGCGACTACGTGATCCGCGTCAACAACCGCAAGGTTCTTGATGGCGTGATGGAAGTCATAGGTCTTGCAGGCGATGAACACGCTGAACGCCGACTGACTGTCCTTCGTGCCGTCGACAAGCTGGATCGCCTTGGTGTCGAGGGCGTGCGTCTCCTTCTGGGTGAAGGACGAAAAGACGATAGCGGCGATTTCACGAAAGGCGCTGGCCTTGATGACAAGGCCGCAGATGTCGTTTTGGCGTTTGTAGAGGCAGGCGCGGAAACAGCAGCCGGTACCATTGATAATCTGCGCAAGCTTATTGTGGACAGCACCGTGGGTGCTGAAGGGGTTGAAGAACTGGCTACCATGGCAGCGTTGTTTGACGCCGCCGGATATTCTGATGGCCGGGTATTGATTGACCCTTCCGTTGTACGCGGGCTCGAATACTACACCGGCCCAGTTTATGAAGCTGAACTGACCTTTGAAGTCAAAGACGAAAAAGGCAACCCAGTTCGCTTCGGCTCCGTTGGCGGCGGCGGTCGCTATGACGGCCTCGTCTCCAGGTTCATGAGCCAACCAGTACCTTCCACCGGGTTTTCGGTGGGCGTTTCCCGCCTGATGGCCGCACTCAAGGTACTGGGAAAACTGGGTGATGAAGAAATCCTCGGCCCGGTCGTTGTCTGCGTAATGGATCGGGATACGGAGAGCCTTTCGCACTACATGCGCATGGTACAGGAACTGCGCACTGCCGGCATTCGGTCCGAAATGTTCCAAGGGAATCCGAAACAGTTTGGCAAGCAGCTACAATATGCCGACAAACGCAACTCCCCTTGCGCCATCATTCAAGGCTCTCAAGAACGTGAAGCTGGTGAGATTCAGATCAAGGATCTCATCGAAGGCAAACGGCTTTCCGAAGAGATTGAAGACAACAAGACATGGCGCGAAAGCCGTCCGGCACAGTTTGCTGTCAAGACGGAAAACCTTGTCGAGGAAGTCCTGAAACTATTGAAGTCTCAGGAACAAGACCGACAGAAAGAACGCGAGAGCTGAGCACATGACTTCGGGCGATGCACGCATTGCGGCCTTGAGCCGTCTGTTTACATCCACAGGCTATGAAACGGTGACTCCACCAATTCTGCAACCTGCGGAAACGTTTCTTGATCTGGTGGGCGAAGACCTTCGTCGACGCCTGTTTCTTACCCATGGTGAGGATGGTCATGAACTATGCTTGCGGCCCGATTTCACAATTCCTGTAGCACGACATTATCTGCAAGGCGGCGCCCCCGATCGCATCGCAGCATTTTCCTATGCCGGGCCCGTGTTTCGCCAACGTGCTGGCACAATTGGCGAGACCCTGCAGGCAGGTGTCGAATCCATTGGCCGTTCCGATGAGGAGCAGGCCGATGCCGATATGTTGAGCCTCGCATTGGAAGCGGCAGACCTTCTGAATGTTGAAGACTATCGCGTTCGCATTGGCGACGAAGGGCTTTTTGTCGCCGTTTTGAAAGCTCTCGAGATCCCTAAGGTCTGGCAACGCCGATTGCGCGATGTTTTTGGTACACGCCCGAATTTGAATGCAGTGATTGAGCGTATGAGTGGCAGCGATGGCGCTCCGGAAGGCAAACTTGGACTGCTGGCCGCCATGGAAGGCAAAGACCCAGAGGCAGCTGTCGCGGTTGTTGAGGACCTGCTTTCCATTGCCGGTGTTTCCGCCGTGGGCGGCCGTAGTGCTCACGAAATTGCCGAGCGTTTCATGGAACAGGCAGCCCTTCGCTCTGGACCCGGTGTTGATAAAGACGCCTTGGGACGACTGAAAGCATATCTGGATATATCCGGCCCTCCGCCCGATCGGGCGGTTGAAACACTGCATGCTTTTGCCAGAGAGACAGGGCTTGAACTGGACACTTCCATCCAACGGCTCGCCAAACGCACAGAGCTCATGGCCGAACGCGGCATCGATATCTCGCAGCTGGAATACTCCGGCGACTTTGGTCGGCGTCTCGACTATTACACCGGTTTTGTTTTTGAAATGCACACGAAGCGAACCGAGCACCTTGGGCAATTCATGGGCGGTGGTCGTTATGACAAGCTGGTTGAACTGCTGGGCGCGCCCAAGCCCGTGCCTGCCATCGGCTTTACAACCTGGCTCGACCGCATTTGATAGAGGGCAAAACCGATGAGTGAGAATTTGATCGTTGCGCTGCCCTCAAAAGGGCGCCTTCAGGAAAAAACGCAGGATTTCTTCGCCAAAGCCGGCCTCAAGATCGAACGGCCCGGCGGCGACCGCAACTATCGTGGCAACATCAAAGGTATTGACGGTTTGGAAATAGCTTTCCTTTCCGCTTCTGAAATTGCCCGAGAAATTGCGGCCGGTACCGTCCACTTCGGCGTGACCGGAACCGATCTTGTGCGTGAGAACATTGATCGGCCAGAAGAGAAGACCCACATCGTGACGCCGCTGGGCTTTGGTCATGCAGATGTGGTGATTGCCGTGCCGAAAGCATGGATCGATGTAACATCAATGACCGATCTGGCGGATGTGGCTTCGGACTTTCGCGCTCGTCATGGAACACGGATGCGCATCGCGACAAAGTACGTCAACATAACCCGGCAATTCTTCGCAAGTCACGGCATTCTGGATTATCGCATTGTCGAAAGCGCCGGGGCGACCGAGGGAGCACCTGCAGCCGGGGCTGCAGAGATGATCGTGGACATCACCTCCACAGGCTCGACGCTGGAAGCCAATGCGTTGAAGGTTCCGGATGATGGGGTGATGATGAAATCGCAAGCCCATCTGGTGGCTTCCCTGACGGCCGACTGGTCAGAAAAGAACCTTGATGTGGCCCGGCAGATTCTGGACCAGATCGCTGCACAAGACGAAGCCCACAAGTTGAAGGAAGTTCGGTGTTCCGTTCGGGCGCCTGCAGAGATCGCATCAGAAGCCGCAACCAAGTTCGGCTGCACTGCTCCATTCGGCACCCCTTCAGAGTCCGTGCTGATCCTGCATTGCCCCTCGAAGGCGGTGGCGGAGTGTGCAAACTGGTTGCGGGCGAGAGGCGCCCCATTGGTGAGCGTAGCCGGTCTGGATTATGTGTTCACAACAGACAACCCGCTTTTTGATCCCCTCAAACATCGGGTCACAGGATCATAGGGCTGACGCCGCCTGCTGCGGATTTGAAGTGGGCGGCGGAGCACGCCGTACCGTGCAACATCATGGGCGCTTCGCCTGAGCGCGCTCAGCTTCAACAACCTCTCGGAAAGTGCAGCCCTCCAGATGGTCGTTCACCATCCCCATGGCTTGCATAAAGGCATAAACAGTCGTCGGTCCGACAAAGGTCCACCCGCGCTTCTTCAGGTCCTTTGAGAGATTGGTAGAGGTCTGAGTCTTACCGAGCGGGGCGAGGCTGTCATAGTCGGCTTTTAGAGGACGCTCTTCGGGGGCTGGTTCCCAAGACCAGAAATATTTTGCAAGCGAACCGAATTCCTCTCTCAGTTCTTGTGCCCTTTTTGCATTGTTGATGGTGGAGTTGATCTTTCCGCGATGGCGAATGATGCCTGCATCCTGCACCAGACGCTCTACGTCTGCCTCATCAAACCGCGCGATCCGGTCAAAGTCGAAGCTTGCAAATGCTGCGCGAAAGTTCTCGCGCTTTCGCAAAATCGTCAACCATGACAAACCGGCCTGAAAACCCTCAAGACAGATTTTCTCAAAAAGTCGGTGATCGGAAAAAACGGGGCGCCCCCATTCTTCATCGTGATAGCGTTTATAGAAAGGATCCCCGCCATGCCACCAGCATGTGCATGATCCATCTTTTCCCTGCAGCAGACCTTTTGCCGGTGTTTCGGTCATCGCGCTCTCCGTTCTCTATTTGTTCAACCATAGCTACAAAAAACTCCACCGAAAATCCGTCGGAAGGCTTTTTCGGTGGAGCATTCGGCAGACCTTTATTCAGGCCACTTAAGAGAACAAGGCGTCAATGTCATCCTGCGTCACAACACCGGGCTCGCCCTCAAGCGCAGGCCCGTGAAGCAGCGCTTCGTTTTCATCCTTCGGCGGATCCTCCGGCACAGCCACATCCTTGAAGCTTTCCAGGCCGCCCCAGATTTCCATCATCTTGATGATGCGCTCTTCGACGAAGGACAGGGTCGCCACCACTTTGGTGATGCGCTGGCCCGTCAAATCCTGGAAGTTACAGGCTTCAAAAATGGAAATGACGCGATCCTGAATATCGGTAACCATAGCCTGCTGAGCCGGCGGAACGACATCCCCAAGGCTGCCTGCGACTTCATCAATATGTTCGGCAGATCCCAGAATTTGCTCGGTCGCGCCCTCAGTGCCCTTTACGATGGCATCCAGCTCGTTGGCAACATGACTGCCAACCGGTTCGGTTTGCGCTGCTTTGCGATGTAACGCGGCCAACTCTGTCTTGGTTTTAGCGATTGCATCATAGATCGCGTCCAGTTCCACCTTGAGCTTCGCTGCTTCGCCCAACTCTTCGCGCAGGGCATTTGTCAATTGCTCCGAAATCGAGCTTGCGTCCGGCTGCGGCTTTACCAGCGACTTCAACTCCGCCAGCTCGCGCATTACTTCGCGGTGCCGCAAACTATCCTCGCAGCCATCCTCTTCAATCGCCACACGAGTGCGATCAAAATGGACCTCAGCGCGAAATGCTCGCTTTGCAACTACCATTGCCACTCCAAACCTCTAACTTGGGCCGCACGATCATCCGGTATTGATGCCTTAGAATTGCGGGACGCCACATCACCCTGCAACTCACGTTTCAAACATAAAAAGACATCGATCTCGAATCGTCAGATTTTCCGAAAGCTAAACAGACGTCCCTTAAGAATTGATTTCCCAGAAGAATGCGCACCCATATTGCTCGCCGTCCATCGGGTGCATTACGGCTCGTTTGCGTCGCTCATATAACAAGTACAGGTTTTATTCAAGAAAACTTCAATTTTGTAGCATTAAGACTTCATTTACCAAAACAGAGATGACCCGAACGGCAGCTTGTGCTCTTAACCAGTTATTTCTTAGTGGTTATTACGGTCAATTCACTTGCTGCAATCGGGGATTACTCCATGGGCCGTTTTCAACGCGCATCACGCTATCTATGTGTCGCTGTTCTTTGGGTACTAACCCCAAGCGCCTCAGCTCTAGCCGACTTCACACCACGCGCTTCTGCGCCGCCACCTGTGTTGAGTCCGAACCTTTCTGATCCGTGGGAAATGCAAATTGCCCCACAACATCGGAGGGTGTTGCGGTCACGCTCTCCACAGCCTCACAGCGCGCCCGCAACTACGCCTAACTTCAAAAACCATCAAACCAGACGGATCCCGGAGCAATTCCTCCCAACAACGGTAAATTACGCCGGCCATGAGCGGCCGGGCACGATCATCATCGATACAAACGCCCGTTACCTGTACCACGTTCTACCAGGCAAGAAGGCGCGGCGTTATGGAGTGGGTGTTGGGCGACCGGGCTTCGAATGGGCTGGCACCCACAAAGTGACACGGAAAAGAGAATGGCCCGATTGGCGCCCACCGGAAGCGATGCTGCAGCGCAGACCAGACCTTCCTCGTTACGTCCCGGGTGGACCCAAAAACCCACTTGGCGCGCGTGCCCTTTATCTCGGTTCAACTCTCTATAGAATCCACGGTTCAAACGAGCCATGGACCATCGGGCAAGCGGTATCTTCAGGGTGCATCCGTATGCGCAATGAAGATGTCATGGACCTCTATGCCCGTGTTCCTGTTGGCGCCAAAGTGGTTGTACGTTA
This sequence comes from Pseudovibrio exalbescens DSM 16456, assembly GCF_000422785.1. Classification (GTDB taxonomy): domain Bacteria; phylum Pseudomonadota; class Alphaproteobacteria; order Rhizobiales; family Stappiaceae; genus Pseudovibrio; species Pseudovibrio exalbescens. The sequence continues at coordinate 131,846 of NZ_KE383918.1, read as the reverse complement.
GCCGACTTCTGTCGAGGCAGATCTTTCAAACGAACCGCGCGCTCTCATGCAGAGTGAGGTGGCGGCGAAAGACATCAGCCCATTGCTGCTTGTCTCCAGTCCATTCTGTTGAATCAGGCTGCAAGATGTGAAGCGCGTCATGAGACACATCTTGCACCCGCTCTTCATGCGTTACGACCACAAGCGGCCAGTGCCGACCGAAAAATCGGGCCAGACTGCCTTTGAGCGTTTCCAGTTGCCCCTGGTCAAACTCAATGGTTTCCATCGCCGTTTCCTGCGCAACTTCATCCAAATTGTTCTGAGAGTTCGAAATGACAAAGAGCAAGTTCTCAGCATCTCGAAGTTGCAGGAACCGGCGACGCAGGTAAGTAAACCTCGAAACCTCATTGTCGAAGTACGCATCGATATCGGCAACGCCGTCTTCACCGCGAAAATGATGCAAAAACCGAATTCCGTAGGGCTGCCACGTAGGATGACCCGGTCCGTCTTCGAGGCTTTCTCGAGAAAACAGGGGAAATCCGTCATCCAACAGCTTTGCAAGCCCCAATGGTGGTGTGACCAACCCATCGAAGAAATGAGAAGTGTGCTCGACAGGTTCGCCAAGCAGGCTGGAGATCAGCTCGGTATGCGTGCGTATTTGACGAGCACTTTGGCACGAAATTCCCAGGCTCACGACAGCTGTGCTTTTTCCTGCCGCTGACATGGCACCCGACCTCCTGATCTTGTTTTATTCTTACTTCTTGGGGATCTAGGCTCCCTATCCCCATCACGCAAGAGTGCTATCACATCCATTCGGCATGGGGCCGCCATAAACCCAGTCCAACAGCTCCACCGTGTGCACCACCGGAACATCGGCGCCTGTACTCAACTGTGTAATACAACCAATATTCCCCGTTGCAATCAAATCGGGTCTCGTGCGGCTGATGTTGGCAAGTTTGCGTTCTTTCAGTTTCTCCGCAATTTGCGGCTGCATGATGTTGTAGGTGCCAGCCGACCCACAACACAGATGTCCCTCTGGTACATCCTTTACTTTAAAGCCCGCCTGCGTGAGCAATTGCTTGGGTTGGCTCGTTATTTTCTGGCCATGCTGCATGGAGCACGCAGAATGATAGGCAACAGTGGCGCGAACCGATTTGCGTGGAAGTCCCAACTCTACTTTCGAGAGGAACTCCGTGATGTCGACCGCCAAGCTGGAAATCATGGCCGCCTTTTCCTTGTACTGTGGATCGTTGCGCAGCATAAACCCATAGTCCTTAATCGTGGTGCCACATCCAGAGGCCGTGATGACGATCGCCTCCAGTGGTTCCCGTTCGTGCTGCTTGATCCACGCATCAACATTGCGCCGTGCACTATCCAGCGCGTCGTCCTCACGGCCCATATGGTGCACCAGTGCACCACAGCACCCTTCATCCGGGGCGCTTGCCACTTCATAGCCCAGACGTGTTAGAAGCCGCACCGTCGCTTCATTGATGGAAGGTTTCATCACCGGTTGGGCACAGCCCTTGAGCAATACCACCCTGCCCTTTTTACTCTCCAGCTCTGGATAGTGTTGCCCTGGGCCCAATCGGGAGGGGAGAAGGCTTCCAGAGGGTGCCAAGTCAAGCATGGCACCCAGCCTGCCAAAAGGTCCCCCCAACTTGCGAAATAAACCGGCGAATGGCTTGGACACCCTCGCCGCACGAAGGGCCCACCTGAAGCGCGCGGGATACGGCAGAATGTTGGCAAGAACGGACCTGAGCACCCTGTCATGGAAAGGCCGTTTGTACGTCTTTTCGATGTGCGTCCGTGCGTGATCCACCAAGTGCATGTAATTCACGCCCGAAGGACAGGTTGTCATACAAGCCAGACATGACAAGCATCGATCAATATGCTTAACCGTTCGCGCATCCGCGGGACGATCATTTTCCAACATCTCCTTGATCAGATAAATACGACCACGCGGGCTGTCGAGCTCATCTCCCAGCAAGGTAAAGGTGGGACAGGTCGCTGTACAGAAACCGCAATGCACACACTTGCGCAGGATCTGCTCTGAGTTCGCAACAGCAGGATCTTGGAGTTGTTCGGGCGTGAAGTTGGTTTGCACTGGTTACACCCCCTTGTACATGCGACCGGGATTGAGAATCCCATGCGGGTCGAACTGGGACTTGAGGCGCTTCGTGAGCAATGACAGCCCCGGTTCCTGCGGGTGAAAAACGTCTATGGTGTTACGAACGTTTTCAGGAGCCTTGACCAAAGTTGCGTGCCCGCCTCCCGCAGAGGCGATTGCCGCCCTTAACGACGTGCCATCACGCTGGTCATCTGGGTCTGCTATCCAAAGCAGCCCCCCACCCCAGTCTTGCATGACCAGACAGCCTTCAGGCAGGCTGGCTATCACATCATCTGCCGCCGTTGGGGCTACGGACACCCGCCACAAAGCGCCCAAATTGTGAGGAAAAACGGTCAGGTTACGAATGGATTGCCACACTGAGAACGAGGCGGCGGCATCCATGATTTCAACAGTTCCAGCGAGTTCAAGAACTCGCCGCAAGATGCCTACCCGATAATCAATAGATTCCTCAATGCCTTCAAGCCGCAACAGGGTTGCAGACCGTCCCCCGCCCCAATTGCCCGACTGAAGAGCGGCGAGTTTTTCTGGAACATGAGCGGCACCGGATACTTCCGCTGAAGAGCCCAACGCCGCCGACATGGCCCCAGTTGCCTCCACACCTTGAAGTCCGAAAAGGCACACCGTCTTCTCAGTCGTAGCCTTGGGTGCCACTTTCACAGTAATCGTGGAGGCGACGGCCAATGTGCCCCATGAGGCACAGAAAGCGCGCGCCAAATCGTAACCGGTAACATTCTTGACGACCCGACCGCCTGCGCGAAATAGCTCCCCTCTACCTGAAACAGCTTCTAATCCAAGAACATGGTCCCGCGCAGCCCCCGCCTTGATCCGGCGAGGCCCGGACACATTGGCAGAAAGGGTGCCTCCAAATGTCGCTCGGCCCAGCTCCTCGCCCAATACAGGACCGTAGTCCATGGGCTCAAATGCCAATTCCTGACCATTATCCTGCAAAAGCGCCTGAATTTCCGCCAAAGGTGTGCCGGCTCTGGCCGTCAAAACCAACTCAGCAGGTTCATAGTCGACCACACCGGTCAGGTGGTCCAGCGCCAAAGTATTGGCCACCTGCATTGGCCGGCCCAGCGCTCTCTTGCTTCCATTGCCGATAACTTCAAGCGGTTGCTGTTCTGCAGCGGCCCACTTCACTACCTCTACAAGCTCAGCCGTATCACGCGGCCGAAAGCTTTGTGCCATGCCCGATCTCCCAAAATCTGCATTTCATGAACCCCTACCGAATCCTCCCCGCTCAAAACCTGGGGATGTTAGGGAACGGCAGTTGTCCCTTGTGCACGTGCATTCGGCCCAGTTCCGCACAACGATGCAAAACCGGAAAGACCTTTCCCGGGTTCAGCAGATGCTTCTCATCAAAAGCGCATTTTACGCGCTGTTGCTGTTTCAGATCCGTTTCGGAAAACATCTCCGGCATAAGATCCCGTTTTTCGATCCCCACACCGTGCTCACCGGTCAAAACTCCACCAACCTCAACACAAAGGCGCAGGATATCCGCGCCAAATGCCTCAGCTGCCTCCAGTTCTCCAGGGTTATTCGCGTCATACAGTATGAGCGGATGCAAGTTGCCATCCCCAGCATGGAAGACATTGGCACAACGCAGGCCATGCTTTTCTCCCAAAACCTGCATGCGCTTCAGCACCTGCGGCAAAGCCTTGCGGGGAATAGTACCGTCCATGCACAAATAGTCTGGTGAGATCCGTCCTACTGCCGGAAAGGCCGCTTTGCGACCGGCCCAAAAGGTGTTGCGCTCGTCCTCGGTTTCCGACACACGCAAATAAGTCGAATTGTTTTGGGTCGCTAGCGATGACACTTCCTGAAGCAGGCGATCGACTTCCGCCTCAGGGCCGTCTAGCTCCACAATCATGAGCGCCTCTACATCAAGCGGATAACCTGCATGAACAAAGTCTTCAGCGGCATCAATGGCCAGTTTGTCCATTAGCTCCATGCCACCCGGAATGATACCAGCGCCAATAATGTCGGCCACACACTGGCCCGCTTGTTCAGAACTCGGAAAGCCAATTAACGCCGCACGCGCGGTCTCTGGCTTTTGAAGAACACGCACCGTTACCTCGGTTACCACACCCAAGAGCCCCTCAGAGCCCGCAAGCAGGGCGAGAAAGTCGTAACCCTCCGCGTCCAGATGTTTGCCACCAAGTCGGATCACCTCGCCCGACATCAGCACCATCTCAAGGCCCAGCACGTTGTTTGTAGTCAGCCCATACTTGAGTGAATGCACCCCACCGGAGTTTTCTGCGATATTCCCTCCGATTGAACACGCAATCTGAGAGGATGGATCCGGTGCGTAATAGAAGCCTTCGTGCTGTACCGCATGCGTGATGCCAAGATTGGTAACGCCCGGCTGAACCACTACCGCTCGATTTGGCAGATCAATATCCAGTATCTGATTGAATTTCATCATGGACATGAGCACACTGTCCGCCAATGGCAAGGCGCCACCGGACAATGAAGTTCCAGCCCCGCGAGGCACCACCTTTACTTCATTTGCATAGCAGTATTTGAGGATCTGCGAGACCTGCTCCACGGTTTCCGGTAGGACAACGGCTAGCGGGATTTGACGATAGGCCGTCAATGCATCCGTTTCATAAGGCCGAAGCTCAATTTCTTCACAAATCACCCCCTCACCGGAAATGATCCTCTGCAGGTCCTTCACGATTTGCGCTTTGTTGCGCAGTAGTTCCTGTGAAGGTTTAGGCATGGCAATACCTGACATGAGCATCCTCCCAATGCGCCTGTCCCAAAAAGCCGAGGGCCAATTTCTTAAGCGCTCGGCCTTGGTAGTTTCCCGTAAATGTGTCAGAAAACAATGGCTGTCAAAATAGAAAAAATGTTGAATGACTGTTTCCCGGAAAGACAAAATGAGCCCCATCTCCGAAATGGAGATCTTCGCTCAAGTGGTAACAAGTGGTGGAATGTCAGCCGCAGCGCGGGAGCTTGGCCTGTCGCCTGCGGTCATTTCAAAAAAGCTGAGCAAGCTGGAAGCAAGGCTTGGAACTTTGCTTTTGCAACGTACCACACGCCAAATCGCTTTGACCGAAGCGGGGAAAGGCTACTACGAGCGGGTTGTCGCTATTCTCGCCTCCATTGAGGAAGCAGAAGCTTTCGTCTCTAGAACCTCCTCTGCCGTTCGCGGCAGGTTGCGGGTGTCTGCGCCAACATCATTTGGCCGAATGCACATTGCGCCCCATCTGCCCACGTTTATGCGCCGCTATCCTGAAGTCTCCCTGCAACTCGATCTGTCGGACACGTTCGTCGATATTGTCGGGCAAGGATATGACGTTGCGATTCGCATCGGTCAGCTTGAGGATTCCAGTATGGTCGCCAAGCGTCTTGCGCCCATTCACAGGGTTCTTTGTGCTGCACCGAGTTATCTCGCGGTGCATGGGCCTGTGAGATCCCTCGCTGATCTTCAAAGCCGCCACACGTGCTTGGCCGCCGACCAGCAGGATCTGTGGCGGCTGGAAGGCCCTGAGGGAGAAGAGTCGATCCGAGCCAAAGGTCCCTTGGCGACCAATTCAAGCGAGGTGGTTCGAGAAGCAGTGCTTGCAGGCATAGGGGTGGCTCTGCGATCCACTTGGGATGTAGGGGAAGAATTGCGAACTGGGCTTCTGGTACCGGTCCTACCCGAATATCGAGCCTCACGACGGATAGCATTGCAGGCGGTGTATCCTTCACGTGCCCTCATGCCCGCCAAACTCAGAGCGTTCATTGATTTTCTTTCGATCACCTATGGACCTTCACCTTACTGGGATCGAGATCTGGAACAAATTGACAATCCCCCGCCCAAAAGGACGTAAACATCTGGAGAGATTCCAAACTGCGACAACATGTCGTAATCCATTCATTACCTCTTACCGTGAAAGTGGCGGTGCCTTTTGTTTTTGAAGCTTGAGGTTTCATGGACCGGGTGAGCACGATCGCCCACAATTGAGGGAGACGAGTCCATATGAAAGCTATTTCAGGAGCTCTGCTATCGCTGAGCCTCGCATTTGTTGCAACAAGCGCGTTCGCGGACGGCGACCCGGAAAAAGGCGAGCGCGTATTTCGAAAATGCCAAGCTTGCCACGCAGTTGGTGAGGACGCCCGCAATAAAGTTGGGCCTGCACTGAACGGGGTTGTTGGTGCCGAGTGGGGCCATGTCAACGACTACCGCTATTCGAAATCTTTGCTGGAAGGCAAGGAAGAGGGCCGCGTTTGGGATGAAGAAACTCTGACAGCCTATCTGCGCAAACCCCGCGACGTCATCCCTCGGGGACGCATGGCGTTCGCCGGTTTGCGCAAGGATCAGGAGATTGCGGACATCATCGCATATCTTGGCCAGTTCAACGAAGACGGCACCAAGAAGTAAACGATCGCCGTTCAAGGGGCGGTGGACGCCCCTTGTATCTCCTCGTTTGAGTACTTCGCCCGCTCTCGCTGCTATGGTAAGGCGTGCTTGATAGATGCAATGAGAGGTGAGCCGCGCGTCATGACGGCAGTACATGCGCCCACGATCGGTCTGTTTACCACCTGCCTTGCAGAGACATTCCGCCCTGCAGTGATCCAAGCAGCTATGGATCTTCTCGAAGAAGCTGGGTGTGACGTCCGGATGCCGCGCAATCAGACCTGCTGCGGCTTTACTGCCCTTCAAGCCGATGAGCCGGATGCAGCGATCACGATGGCGTCTGAAGCACTCGCTTGTTTTGATGGCTTTGATACGATCGTAACACTATCGCCAACTTGTTCGGGTGCCTTGAAGGCCAGTCCAAAAGCGACACACCAGAAAATCCTGACACTCACGGATTTCCTATGGGATGAATGCCGTTGGAACGCAGCAAAGGCTCAAAGTGCAGGTACTCTGGCGTATCTATCTGCTCAGTCGAAACCTTCCCTTTTTGGCTCCGATACCACTGGCCGTCGTCTGCTCGATAAGATGTCAGGGGTGCACATCGTCGACTTTCCCGATCCAACGGACATCATGGAGCCGCACTCCAAAAGGGCGGCAACTTCTAACCATCTGACGGGCCTTGCAAACCGCATTCACAAATCGGGCGCAGGACTTGTCGTATCCGAGGACTTGGGGCTTTTGCTCAGCCTCGCCAAACCGCTGAAGAACTTGGGGTCCGGCGTTGAACTTCGCCACATTGCCGAGGTGCTTGCAGGCCGCTTCTCGACCGCTCCAATTGGCGCGATCCGTTCTTGAAATCAGCTGTCTGCACCGGATGGCAACCGTCTGCGCATCCCGGCGGAGTGAGAGGGATTGTGACCACGCCACCCCTGATTTTTCAGCAAGATAACCTCAACAAAATCGATTAGCATGGGCTGAACGAAGGCTCGATTCAGTTGCTACGGTTGTTTACTACCATTAGGGTACGCCCCACACGGCAACAGCCGTATCATTTGTTTATACAGGCATTATCAGCTTGTTCTTATGTTGATCATCACAGCCAATTTCGGGAGCCATTAAGTCATGGGAACGCTCAAGCCCGGTGTCGTGTTCGGCGAGGACTACAAGAAACTCATCGATGCTTGTCGTGAAGGCAAGTATGCATTGCCCGCCGTCAACGTCGTTGGTACCAATTCCGTCAATGCCGTTCTGGAAGCCGCTGCGAAGAACAAATCCGACATCATCATTCAGCTATCCAATGGAGGCGCACAGTTCTTTGCAGGACAAGGCATGGAGGACAGTTTCCAGGCCAAGGTCCTGGGCGCTGTTTCCGCAGCCCGTCATGTTCACCTGCTGGCAGAGCACTACGGGGTAGCCGTTGTCCTCCATACGGACCACGCCAATCGCAAGCTGGTCCCATGGCTCGAAGCTCTGATCACGCATGGCAAGGCATTCTACAAGGAACATGGTAAACCACTGTTCTCTTCTCACATGCTGGACCTTTCTGAAGAGAGTATCGAGGACAATCTGGCGGAAAGCGAACGCCTATTGAAATTGATGGCTCCCCTTGAAATGAGCCTTGAAATCGAACTGGGCGTGACCGGCGGCGAAGAGGATGGCATCGGTTCGGACGAAGACATCGGCGCAGACAATCCAAAGCTTTACACCCAGCCCGAAGACGTGCTGCAAGCCTATGAGCGATTGAAAGACATCGGCCACTTCTCCGTCGCCGCATCGTTCGGTAACGTGCATGGTGTTTACAAGCCGGGTAACGTCAAGTTGCGGCCGGAAATCCTTCGTGAAAGCCAGAAGCTGGTGGCTGAAACCCACAAGCTTCCGGATAACCCGCTCGCTCTCGTGTTCCACGGCGGTTCAGGGTCCGACAAGGACAAGATTGCCGAAAGCCTGAACTACGGGGTGTTCAAAATGAACATCGACACGGACACCCAGTTCGCATTCTCCGCGCCTGTTGGCGCCTACGTTCAAAACAATGCGACGGCGTTCAAGCACCAGATTGATCCGGAAGACGGCACGCCCTACAAAAAGATCTATGATCCACGCAAATGGTTGCGCGCTGGCGAGCAAGGCATCATTGAGCGGCTTGGGGAAGCTTGCGAAGACCTGCGCTGCGCAGGAAAGTCTCTTACACTTTGAGAGAGCCTCTAAATCATCAAGTCCAAAGCCCGGCGTTTCGTCGGGCTTTCTTTTTTACTAACAGCCCTCACACATCGGAGTGCTCATCACTGCGTTTCAGCCTGTATTCCAATGCACGGACCAAAAGCGACAGGGATACCGTCATGGTGAGGTACAAGTAGGCGACTACATTGTAGGTCTCGAAAAACTGGAAGGTGGAAGACGAGTAGATCTTGCCAAGCTGGGTGATGTCCTGAACGCCGAGCACGGACACCAAAGCACTGTCCTTGATCATGGCGACGAAATCATTCCCCAACGGCGGAAGAATGTTTTTGAGTGCCTGAGGCCAGACGATAAACCGAAAGGTTTGCCACCGAGAGAGTCCCAAGGAGCGCGCGGCCTCTACCTGGCCCGTCGAAACGCTTTCAATACCAGCTCGGAAAATTTCGGATATGAAGGCCGAGTACCCAATAGTCAGGGCAATCACCGCCCGCCACGTCATGGAAAGATCACGCACCAGCAGCGTTTCAATCCAGCCGAGTTCGATCAGAGGCGACAAAACGAAGTTATAGGCACTGACGAGTTGAGGCGCACCGACGAAAGCAATGTAGAACAACAGCACCAAGATGGGCACGCCGCGCACGATCTCGGTGTAAAACGTCGCGATTTCTCGCAAGGCCCGATGTTTCGAACCGCGTGCCGTTGCAACTGCCAATCCCAGCAAACAAGCGAGTGTGAACGCAATCAGAGTTACAAACAGAGTAACCCCAATACCCCGCGAAAGCGTGTTCAAGATCTGCGTATACTGACCACTGGTTGCAATAAACCACATGAACAGGATGGCACATAACGCTGCAGCCAGCAGCCAGAGGGGCAATTCGCGTTTCTTGGCTTGATTCATTTACTGGTCCGGAAGGGCCTCACGAAAGCAGCGCCGCCGAAACGACCGCGCTGCCCTATTTAATCAAGGTGACCGGCTCATTGAGCCGATGGGATCAATGGCTTGCGTTGTACTCGTAAAACCACTTCCTGTTCAATGCCTCAAGCGTCCCATCTTCCCGCATGCTGGCGATTGCAGCGTTGACCGGCGCCACCAGATCAGAGCCCGGAGTAAAAATGAAACCGAAGTCTTCAGAGCCCAGTGGTCCGCCAACGACTTTGAAGCTGTCGGGGGATGCACCCATGTAACCGCGGGCTGACGTTGCGTCCATGAGCACCGTATCCACATCCGCAGACCTCAGCGCCATCACCGATGCGCCGAAGGTTTCGAACAGTCGAATGCGCTGATTGTTTTCGTCTCCGTCCAACACTTCATAAACGGCTGTGTAAAAGTTTGTCGTGCCCGGCTGAGCCCCCACGAGAAGATCTTCCTGCTCTGCAAATGTCGCTGCGTCAGAGAATCGATTTTCATCGGCGCGCACCAGCATGAACATCTCCGATCTCATGTATGGATCGGAAAAATCGACTCGTTTCTTGCGCTCCTCGTTGATGGTGATGCCATCCATGCCAACGTCGAACTGACCTTGCCGTACAGCCTCAATCATCGTGTCCCAAGATGAGAGGCGCCATTCCAGATTCATGTTCAGCCGCTTCGCAATTTCATTAAACGCGTCATACTCCCAACCAATACCTTCTCCCGTCTTCGGGTCAGCGAAATTCAAAGGTGCGTAAGCGTTTTCAGTCACCGCAACAACCGTCCTGCCCTGCAGATCCGGCAGTTCGTCCGCTGCAACGGCGTGCGCGCCAACGGCCATGAATACGGTCGCCGCTGCGACGAGACCTTTCATCAAATTCATCTTTCCCAATTGTCCTTTTTTATTCCCAACCTGTGGCTGAGTTACCCCTAATCCTGATGAATCACCGAACCGATTGTTGACAGCCTGACCATTGGTAGGCAATAGGTGCGACTTAAGAAGAACGGAAAAAGTATTGAGGGCAAAGCCCGAAAACAAACTCTGGCCCCTTAGCAAGCAAAGTTTTTGCCTATGCTGAGGAGGTGGTTGCATGATACGGTTTCAACGGCATCTCTTGATTGCTTGCGTGACGCAAGAAAGAGTTGTTTGGGCCCTTGCGGAAAGAACTCAGTGAGTAAACTCGACTCATTCAAAGATGATGATAGCCACTCGGCACTTGGCATCAGTTTGCTTAACTGGGTGTCCGTGCTGTTTCTGGTCTATTTCCTCTTATGCGCTGTCGGATTGTTGGAGAGCGGGTTTCGCCTGCTTTATGCTGATGAGGCTCGAAGCCTGATCGCCGCCGCCACTCACCCAGTCATGGGTGTATGCGTCGGCATTCTCGCCACAGCATTGGTTCAAAGCTCCTCCGTAACAACATCCATACTCGTCGGGTTCGTCGCTGGTGGCCTCCCCCTCCATATCGCAATTCCGATTGTCATGGGGGCGAATGTCGGTACCACCGTGACCAACAGCGTGGTCGCGTTGGGGTTTGCTCCTGATCGCGAAGAATTGCGTCGCGCTTTTTCAGCAGCTTCAGTGCACGATTGCTTTAATCTGCTGTGTCTGGCCATCTTTCTGCCGCTCGAACTGGCATTTGGTTTGTTTCAAAACATGGCCGCCACTTTGAGCACGCTCATGCCGCCAGCGGATATCGTCAACCACGACCTATCACAAACCTATAACTTCATCAGTAGCGCAACAGCGCCGTTCATTACCGAGATATCTAACGGCGTCGCCCATCTGCCGACGCCCGGAGCTGGTATCGCACAGGTAGGTATTGGCCTTGGGCTTATCGTATTTTGCATTCACTTCGTGAAGAAGCTTTTGCGGGCCCTGTTGGTAGGCTCCTCGAAGCGCATTGCCGAGACAGCACTGCACAGTGGCCCTGCATCTGGCATTGCTTCGGGGTTTGTGGCCACCTTGATCACCCAATCCTCGTCAACCACCACCTCACTCGTCGTACCGCTGGTGGGTTCGGGCGCGTTGACAACACGCCAGATTTATCCGTTCACGCTCGGTGCCAATATTGGCACGTGTATTACCGCGATTCTAGCTGCCTTTGCCGTAACGGGCGCTCGGAACACCGCTTTTGAACTGGCATTCATTCATTTGTTCTACAACGTTCTCGGCGTTTTGATCGTTTTTGCCGTGCCATTTCTGCGCTACCTACCGGTATCCATGGCCGAAACTCTGGCACAGGCCACAGACGGCAAGCGCCTCTGGATCGTCGTTTATCTGCTTGTCATATTCCTTATGCTACCAGCTTTGGGCTTGGTCATTCTCGGGTAAGGTGCAAGGCTCCTCCCGGGCACAGCGCACGGGAGACGTTTTCATGCCGCTGCAAAATCGTGTGGCCCCGACTGGCGAACTATTTGCTGTTCCTCAAAAGGGTTTGTTTATGGGCAACCGGGGCGGGCGACACCATGACCCGGAGACAAAAAAGCTGCTACGCCCCGCGCCACCATCAAAACGGTGGATCTGTTGCCAGCTTGATTTCAAGAACCGCCACCGTTCAGTTTGGGGGCACAGCTATACCGAGCTGTTCTTTCTGGACGAAGTCACTGCACTGGCTGCAGGGCACCGTCCGTGTTTCGAGTGCCAGCGATCCAAAGCACGCACATTTGCTCGTTTATTCACCCAGGGAATGGGGACGTCTTCCCTTTGGAGCCCCTCGGAGATGCCCGCCAATGAAATGGATGCGATCCTGCATAGCGAGCGCGGCATCACGCATCCCATGACAGATGCTCCGGAAGATTTGCCCGAGGGAACCATCGTCAGTCAACACAGCGGCTCAGAGAGCCAACTGCTTGCCAAAGGGCCCCGCAATTGGTTGAGGTGGAATTTCGACGGTTATTGCGAAGTACCAGTACCTGACGGCTCCAATCTGGAACTCATTACACCGCCCTGCATTCTGCGGGTTCTCAAAGCGGGATATGAGCCTGTTTGGCATCCATCGGCTCACAACGAGATCAATCACAATATTTGATTGATGGGATAATATTTATTCGTTTGAGTGAACATTATTTTTAGGTGATATATACCCCATCGCAAATCATCCGGTGGTGGCCATGTCTGAATCAAACACGCAAGCGTTGTCTCCATTGACTGCCGCAGAACCGGCAATCAAGGCAGTTGACCTTATGCTGTATGGAGCCTGCGTGTTTGCGTGGGGCTTCAGCTGGTATGCCATTAAAATGCAAGCAGGCGTAGCACCAGAAGTATCATTGTTCTGGCGCTTCGTCATGGCCGCATTGTGCATGTTCGGCTGGGCGGTTATCGGTCGTCATCCGCTTCGCTTCAGTTTGCGTCACCACGCCGGATTTGCGTTGATGGGCTTGCTCATCTTCTCGACGAACTTTCTGACATTCTACTATGGCGCCTTCTACATCCCATCAGGCCTCCTATCTGTGGTCTTCTCCCTGACCTCAGTGTTCAACATCATGCTCGCGTTTCTGCTGTTTGGCGAAAAGGCCAGCCGGCGCACGCTGCTCGGCGCCCTCACCGGGTTTGCAGGTGTTGCACTGATGTTCAGACCACAGATCATCCAGGGTGGGATGGACGAAGGCGCCTTTCTTGGCCTGGTGCTCTGCATCACTGGCACACTAAGTTTCTGCGGCGGGAACATGCTCTCTTCCCGTCTGCAGAAACGCTCTGTTTCTGTTATTTCCGCCAGCGCTTGGGGTATGGTTTACGGGGCACTATTTTTGGGTGCTGAAGCGCTTCTCATGGGCCGGTCCTTCCAGATCCTGTGGACCCCGACCTATTTGAGCAGCCTGCTGTATCTGGCAATCATAGCTTCAGTTGTCGCCTTTGGTTCCTATCTCACCTTGCTTGGGCGTGTCGGCTCTGCAAGAGCCGGTTATGCCACTGTCATGTTCCCATTGGTGGCATTGACGGTCTCAACGGTCATGGAAGGGTTCACGTGGGGTTTTGACGCCTTGCTTGGGCTTGTATGTGTGCTCGCTGGCAATATCATCGTGTTGGGCAAGCGCCGCAAATCACGCCCGTGAGACTGGATCTGTCCCTGGAGACAAATTGCCAACCGCTGTCATGATGTGACTGCACAATGCATCATGAATCGGTTCCCGTGCTCCGGCCGACCGGACCATCGTGATGCTGCACGGAGGTAGTGGCGGCAAGCCTTCCTGTTCACCAATGGGTCGCAGACCTTTGCGGATAGCACTTTCCGGCAGCACTGCGACGGCGAATCCAGCCATGACTGCACCGGACAATGCCGCTGCGCTTGCGCTGGTGTAGGTAACAATATGCGGGATATTGGCGGCATCCAGCGCCTTGACGGCTTCTCTCCGCCATGAACTGGTCACCGGCCCTACAGCCAATCGCACCGGACGGACATGCCCCAAGCCGTTATCGGCTGCGGTAACCCAGTGCAACGGCTCGCGGCGCACGATCTGGCCGGGAATCATTGTACAGTCGCCATCCGTAACAATCCCTATATCTAGTTGATCTTGTTTAATTCTTTCCCCGATTGTGATGCTGCTTTCGCAGGTCACCTCAATGTTTATTGACGGATTGATGCGGCTGAACGTCGCAATTACCAACGGCAATAATCGCTCTGCATAATCATCTGGTAACCCTAATCTGATGCGGCCCGTCATATGGGAAATACTTAGCGCATCGACTGTTTCATCGTTCAGCGCGACCATTCTTCGGGCATATTCCAGCACTCTTCGCCCATCTTCAGAGAGTAACAGGCTACGTCCGGTCTTGGTGAAAAGCTTGAGATTCAGCCGTTCCTCAAGCTTCTTCATTTGCATGGAGACTGCAGATTGGGTCTTGTGGACCGCCTCTCCTGCCGAGCGGAAACTACCAAGCTCTGCAATGGCCACAAATGTACGAAGTTGGTCGATATCAAGCGAAATTGCCATGGCTTGCCTGTTACCCTGTTCAACGATGAAACACTTCAACGAATCTTATCTAATTCCATCAGAAACATTCAATTGTAGAATTGGAAGGGCATAGCAATATATCAGTCAGAAGGAAACTTCGTCAGGAAATATCAGTATTTCCAACTATCTAATGGCTGTGCAGATCACGTGGAGAGTGACCTTATGACATATGCTTTCCCAACTCCGAACGAGTACCGCAACCCCAATCGGGCCAATGCTGGTACCTTTGAACCCCTCACATTGAAAGGCACGCTGCTGGGTCTGTACCACTTCCTCGCGGATCAGGTCCGGGCGTATCGCAACCGTCGCGCGATTGCGCAGCTTGCACTTCAGGAAGACCGCATGTTGGAGGACATCGGCCTTACCCGTGAAGACATTGATGGGGCTCTTGCAACCCATGAAGGCATTGATCCTTCCTGGTATCTTACGTGCCGCGCCAACGAACGATATGTAGAACGGCTGCATGAAATGCGCCGAGGCAACGACAACTAAGCTGGCGCGACACCCAAGACAAATGAAATGGCATGAAGCTGGTTTCATTCGAAACCAGCTTTTTTGTTACTCTGCCGCCAAATGTGTGGCGCTGAGATTGTTCAGGGACAGCTTGATGTGCTCCGCCAGCGCGTTCGTCACCTTCGCTGATGCCTGAGGGTTGCGGATCAACGCGATTTCACAAGTTGGAAGGGACGGAAACCCCTCCGCTTCACTCAGAATACGCATACCTGGTCGCACCGCCGATTCCGGCAGAACCGAGACCGCAAGACCTGAAAGCACCGCAGCAGAAACTGCCGTAGAGTTCCAACTGGTATACAGAATGCGATAGGACCGCGACTGTTTGTCCAGCGCATTGAGCGCAGCCTGACGCCAGTCGCATTTTGGCCGACCAAGGGCCAGTGGCAGTGGCGTCTCTTGCTCCGCACAGTGTTGCTCTGAGGCCACCCACATCAACGGCTCACGCCGAATGATCTCATCAGACGCCTGACGATATTGCATCACGTGGGTCACAATTGCGATGTCCAGATCATCAGCAGCCAAGGCTTCGCGCAGGTTCGGGGTTGGCGCGCAGGTAACAGACACCTCAGCACCAGGGTAAGACCGAGAGAACCGCGCCATAATCATTGGAAGAAACCGATCCGCGTAGTCATCAGGCGTACCAATGCGCACCACGCCGGAGACCTCGCTTTCATCAAACATGGCAAGCGTGTCGTCATTCAGCTTCAACATGCGGCGGGCATGGTGGAGCAGCCTCTCACCATCTTCAGTGAGTTTTGACTGGCGGCCATCCTTGGTAAAGATGTCGCGGCCAAGCTTGTCTTCCAGACGTCGCATCTGCATGGATACAGCTGACTGGGTCTTGTGCACCTTTTCCGCAGCACGGGTAAAACTGCCAGTATCGACGATTGCAACGAGAGTTCGTAGCTGATCCAGATCCAAAGTTGCCATAACATGCCCCTCCCAGAAGGCTAACACCCGCAAGGGCTCACTCGGCAACATGCCGTTGCCACCCTTTGGGGTCTTATATGTCGATCACGCCTCGCTCGCAATCAGGGCCGTGAGTTATTTCGGCACCGCTGCCACGCTTCACGACATAAAACTCTTCCAAAACGCCTGCTGAGACTGCAAAAAGGGGTTAAATGCCAAAAAACTCGACATGGCTGGCGAAGGGCGCCCGCGAGCAAAGCCTCGAAGGAATGCCTCCAGAGCACGGCGCGGCTCCTCCGGCAAATGCTCCTTGGTAACATTTCCCAAAAACAACAGGGAGGAAACGGGGCCCATTTGCCACGCCCAGTCCGGCACGATGCGCACTGCATCATACCAGAAATCTCTGACCTCATCATAGGTAAGAGGCAGCCCCTTGCCTGCCAAACGTTGCTGTCCCTCCCATATCTGCATTATTGCCAACATGTGCTGGCCAAGTCGTTGGAGTTCCTCGGGACCGGGATACCCGGCCGGGGGCGTTGCCTGGGATTGAGTTTGATAGGCGTTCAACTGATCCATGTATTGGCCCATCAGTTGCCTGAACTGACCGGAAACCGCATCATCACCGGGAAAAAACAGGTTCGGCCCATGTTGCTTGGCCATAAACGCCTCCCTAAGCACCTTTCACAGTAGTCTGGCATGAAAGACAACGCAGCGTCATTGAGACTTTATGCGCGCCGTCATGCCAAACACTACAGCACAACACTTAGAGTATTCGGTAAACATTCACGGGCTGCTCACGGCCCCGAAGCTCAAAGGCGCCCACGAGATTTCGAGGGTATTGGGCAGACATCTGACGCACGGTTTCTTCGCTGGCCAGCGCGATGACGGTGGCGTTGCTATCCACTTCCTTGCCCAACTCCTGAAGACGAGAGGCCACGTTCACGGCATCGCCAATAACCGTGTAGTCCATACGCTCCGTTGAGCCAATATTGCCAACGACGACAGTACCTGTGTGAACGCCAATGCGAATGCGCAGTCTTTGGCCCTCATCATGCTCATTGGCATGCGACAGTTCCTTTTGATGAATCAGTTCAACTGCCTTCACGGCGCGGTCCACATGATCCAGCGCTTCTTCCGGCGCGCCCCAGAAAGCCATCACCCCATCGCCAAGGTATTTGTCGATGGTTCCCCCTGTCGCAACAATGCATTGGGACATTTCTTCAAAATGCTTATTCAGTAGCTGAGTTGTTTCTTCTGCGGACAATTTCGAAGCAACTGTGGTGAAGCCCGCGATATCCGTGAACATTATGGTCAGTTGTCGAAGCTCGGTATTTTTCAGCCCCAAGAAATCTCTCTTCAACAACACCTTCACCAGAGCTTTGGGCACATAGCGCGAGAAGGCCTCCAACGCGCCAATCGCTCCATTAAAGCTGGCATTTGTTTCATCCAACTCTTTCAGGTGGGAGCGGGGCAAACGGGGTGCCCCTTCTATGTCGAGATCCTGAATCTCCAGCGCCTTTCGAGATAGCGCCCGGATCGGACGGCCGATTGCTCGCCCGATGAAGACAATAGCCACAAGACCAACCAACAACACCCCAAGCGCGAGAAACGCAACCCGATTCAATATGGTCATGGGCTGGCCAAAGTCAGCCGCCGACATGTAGCTGCCGACCTGAAGCGGAAGCTGGCTGTGTCGTTTCAAAGGTGCATAGATAAAGAGAACCGGCCCTTGTGCGGTCACATCCACATGGGCACCAAACTCGACTGGCAATCTGAAAGAATTTTCAGTGTAGTCCCAAATGTGTGCAAGGGATGTTCCCGTCATATCCTCAATGCGAGGCACGGGCTTTTCGGCCGTATGCGGGATTTCATCAAACAACGGCTCGGTGCTGGCGAGAACCATGGTGTTGTTGAACAAAACAAACGGCTGTTGACCGGTGCGCCAAACCATCCGTTCCAACAGGTCTTCCAATTGGCGCACGGGGTAGTCGACCGTAATTCGGGAATGACCGGCTTGATCCTCCGGCTGGATATAAATAACCAACCGCATGTAGGTAGCCTGGAGTTCTTCATCAAAATAAGGAGGATGCCAGAAGCGGCTCTCATGCCCTGCTCCCTCAGGCAGCTGCGGCGGTTCTGTTTGCTCAATACTGTTGAATGCCTCACCTTCGGCCAAATGCACCATGACCTGCAGTCCATCCGGGTAGGTATAGGTGAGCCGATCAATAGCTGTTTGCCGCGACAGAATATCAGAGAGGTGGTTTTGCAAACTCGCTGGCGCGCTCATGATCTGCGGGTCCGACATGATATCGGCGACGATCAGACCCACTTTTTCTTCTTGAGCGAAAAACTCTTCAACAATTTCAAGGCTGCGATCCATTATCAGATCGCCGATCTCCCGCATCATGCGCCCCGTCTGGCGCTCAGCGGTCGCCGTTACGAAAAACAGCATGGTTCCGGCGACAGCAATCATCAAAAAACCGAAGGCACCGGCCAGTACCCACGTGATGGGCAAGCGCCAGTAGGCTTCAGAGGCATCGTGTTTCCGGTTTCTGATTGCCATCAAGCAAAATCCCAACTCATCCCGCTAGTGCCAGTCGCCCAATTTGGCCTGAACAACCGCCATAGCCGCCACCGCAGCCGTATCGGCCCGTAACACTCTGGGCCCCAAAGGCATGGGATACACGAAGCTCTTGTCACGTAAAAGCGCGCGTTCCTCCTCTGCGAACCCACCTTCAGGACCGATCAGGATCGCCAACGGGCCTTGCGGGACGTTGTCCAGTGCTGGCAGCGGGTTTTGGGTTTCTTCGCCTTCATCACAGAATATCAAAGCGCGCGCGCCGTCTTCAACCATCCAGCGACCAATCATATCAGCCAGCTTTGTTGGCTCCAAAACCTGCGGGATATGCAGAACGCCGCACTGTTCGCAGGCTTCAATAACATTTGCCTGCATGCGCTGCAGGTTCAACTTGGGATTCTGCGTGTGTTGGGTCAGGACTGGTCGCAAGCGCCCGGCGCCCATTTCCACGGCCTTTTGCACCATGTAGTCCAGACGACCCAATTTGAGCGGGGCAAAAATATAATCAAAGTCTGGTGCCGGGCTTTGAGGGCGCACCTGTTCACCAACGACCAGATCACACGATTTTCGACCGGTTGGCACCACATGAGCCCGCCACTCACCGTCGCGCCCGTTAAACACCAAAATCTGCGCGCCCTCCTTCATCCGCAAGACATTGAGCAGATAGTTGGCTTGCGCCCTGTCGGCGGCAATGGCCGTTCCGGCTTCAATTGGCTGATCTAGATGCAGTCGCTGCATGCGGAATTCTGAACGCGGCATTGGAATGTCCTGTCACCTCTGGTGTGTTCCGGTCTACGAAATTTTGGCGAGAAACAACAGAGTGAGCCCCTCGTTTCTACTGTTTTCATGCGAACAGTCTGATCTGGGACTTGGTGGTGAGCGGCGAATGGCCTATAGAAACAGGGAGTTTTTACGATTGTTGAGAGTGGGTGCATTTTGGCCGATCAATCCAACGTTGCCGAGTTCTCCGTTTCCGAAGTCTCCAACGCGATCAAGCGCACCGTCGAAGACGCTTTCGATTATGTACGAGTGCGCGGCGAGCTGGGGAGGGTCAGCAAGCCGGGGTCTGGTCACATTTATCTTGACCTGAAGGATGACCGGTCGGTTCTGGCCGGCGTTATCTGGAGAGGCAACGCATCCCGCTTGAAAGTCCAGCCAGAACAAGGCCTTGAGGTGATTGCCACTGGCAAGATCACCACCTTTCCAGGGCAATCCAAATACCAGATGGTCATTGAGTCCATGGAGCCTGCCGGCGCCGGGGCATTGATGGCCCTGTTGGAGGAGCGCAAAAAGAAGCTGGGTACGGAAGGGCTGTTTGATCCAGCAGCCAAAAAGCAATTGCCGCGCATGCCGAGGGTTGTCGGCGTAGTCACATCCCCAACCGGCGCTGTCATCCGCGACATCCTGCATCGCATAACAGATCGGTTTCCACTCCACGTCGTGGTCTGGCCGGTCCGCGTTCAGGGAGAGACTTGCGGTGCAGAGGTCGCGAACGGGATCCGGGGCTTCAATGCCTTGCCGAAAACCGGCCCCATTCCCAAACCAGATGTCCTGATCGTGGCGCGCGGCGGTGGCAGTCTTGAGGATTTGTGGGGCTTCAACGATGAAGAAGCCGTTCGAGCCGCAGCGGCCTCAGACATTCCGTTGGTCTCTGCTGTCGGTCATGAAACAGACTGGACACTGATTGATCTGGCAGCTGACATGCGAGCACCAACCCCGACGGGTGCCGCCGAGTTTGTTGTGCCCGTAAAGGCCGAACTTGTCGCCCTGACTGACGATCTGTCCCGGCGGCTTTCCACGGGACTTCTTAGGTTCCTGCAAGGCCGCAAGACGGAACTGCGCGCAGCAGCTGCATCGCTGCCGGCTCCGCGCGATTTGCTGGCTTTGCCTCGGCAACGTTTCGATATGAGCGCAGGTCGTTTGGAATACGGGTTGCGCATGAACACCCAGAGCCACCGAACGAAACTGACGACGGCCGCCCGCGGCCTGAGCCCAATCACATTGTCGCGACAGATGGCGTTCAGCAAAGAGCGCCTGGAATCCATGCGCAACCGGAAGCAACAGGCCTACACCAATCATATTCGCCGTCAGCGCATGCAATTGGACAGCGTAAGCCAGCTTTTAAGTTCTCTCAGCTACAAGCGCGTGATCGAACGTGGTTATGCCGTCGTACGGGACGATGAGATGGCCCCGATTGGCCATGCCTCGGCCATCAGTCAGGGACAGACATTGCATCTGGAAATGAAAGGTGGAACTGTTATCGCAACAGCGGGCGACACACCAGTTCCGGCCGAGCCTACACCAACGGAAACACGCGCGGAGACGTCCTCTTCCGGCTTGCAAGAAACGGCCGAACCACCAGCAAAGAAAAAAGCTGTCAGAACCAAGAAGAAAACACAGAATGACGCTCAGGGCAGCTTGTTCTGAGCCAGACACTACCCTGACACAGAGAGAGGCGCAAACGACCGTTTGCGCCTCTTTTTTCATCGGTCACGCCGTATCGTCTCACATGAGTGACGGAAGAATTGTAATGATTGCCGGAAAAGCAACCAGCACTCCAACGGTAACAACGTCGGCCACGAAAAACGGCAGACAGCCGCGAAACACCTCCTGAACCGGAATATCTGGACGCACACCTGACACGACGAAGCAGTTAAGACCAATGGGCGGCGTAATCAGACAGAGCTCCGCCATCTTGACAACAATAATACCGAACCAGATTGCACAGGCAGCTCCCGACATGCCAAGGGCACTGTCCGCCGCGGCGACATCTGCCCCGCCATTCAGCGCAATAATAGCCGGAAACACAACTGGCAGTGTGAGCACCAACATGCCGATCGCATCCATGAACATGCCAAGGACGGCGTATCCCAACAGAATACACAGCACGATCAAAATCGGAGCAAAATCAAGACTGACGATGAAATCCTTGAAGGCGTCCGGCAGGCCAGCAAATCCGAGAAAACGCACATAGACCAAGACACCCCAGATCAGGGTGAAAATCATCACGGTGAGCTTGGCTGTCTCGTGTAGTGCCTGAAACAGCTGCTTCGTGCGCATGCCCCTGTAAAAGGCTGTGAGAAGGACCACAAATGCCCCCAACGACCCGGCCTCGGTAGGAGTGGCAAAGCCGAAATACAGACTGGAAAAAATGATCGCGATCACGCCAATTATGGGCAAGGTGCCCGGCACGGCACGGAACCGTTGTCCCCAGGTGAACCCCTTGATGGCGGGTGCTCCACCCTGCCACTTGGCCATGACATAGATGATGATGCCGTAGATCAGGACTGACACGACCCCCGGCAGAAACCCAGCCATAAGCAATTTGCCAACTGATTCCTCAACCAGAATGGCGTAGATCACGAGAATGGCGGAGGGAGGAATAAGCGAGGCCAATGTTCCACCAGCCGCGACCACGGCTGCAGAAAGGCGAGGTGAATAACCTGCATCCAACATTTCCGGGATCGCAACTCGGGCAAATACGGCTGAGGTTGCAGTCGACGCCCCTGAGACGGCCGCAAAGCCCGCGGTGGCGAAAACAGTACCAATGGCCATCCCGCCCGGAAGCCAGCCCAACCAACGTTTTGACGCTTCAAACAGGTGTTTTGTCAGGCCTGCATAGTAAGCAAGAAAACCAATCAGAATAAACGTGGGGAGCACTGACAGAGCATAGGTGACGGACTTGGAATGAGGAATGGTCCCGGCCATCTTGAGCGCCACTATGAAACCGCGCTCAAACCCCATGCGCATTGAGAAGATGGCGATCATCCCTACAATGCCGACGAAAGCGGCGGCAAATGCCACACGCACCCCAAAGACCACAAGAATCAAAAGGACGCCTGTCATGATCAGGCCAACATCAAACGGCGTCATCGCGCGGCTCCTTCCTGATGTTCTTCAAGAAAGGCTTCCTCGATTTCTGCTTGGGCATGTTCTGCGGCATTGTGAATATGCGGCAAGTCCAACAAGGGCCTGGTGGGATCAGCTATCATGCGGCCATACCCGTACAACTGCAGGCATAGACGCAGCCACAACACGCTCAAAGCTACCGGCACGATGAGTTTTGACGGCCAAGTGGGCAGACCCACATCAATGGTACTGTCGCCAAGGGTCCATGAACGGTCGAAGTGCATGTAGGCACCAAAGATCAGGATGGAAACTACAAACAGAATCAGGAGAACACCCAAGAACTCTACAATCCAGAGCCCCCTCCCGGTGAAGCGGCCGAGCAAAAGTTCCATTCGGATGTGTCCTCCAACGCGTTGGCAGTAGGCCACCCCCATGAAGGCGAAGACCGCCATCGCTTGTTCTGTAAAGTCAATGAACCCTGGGACCGGTTGGTTCAAGAGATTGCGTCCAACGACCTGCGCAACAGCCAGTAGCATCAATAGCAGGATGCTGGTTGCCGCAATCAGGTTGAACAGGTTCTCAACGCGCCCGAGTACGCCGGTGAACTGCAGATATCTGCGGTCCTCGCCGTTCGTGGCATTGGTGTCTAATGGTGTCATGTGTTGGCTACCCGTCAGAGTTGGGTGCGACCGCCCGCGAAAAGCACCCGAATGCAAAGGGGCCCCGCCGCCAAAGACGGTGGGGCCCCAACGTGGATGTGACAGTCGTTACTCAGACATCTTGGTCTGAACGAGCTGCAGCAGTTCTTCGCCAGGAACCCCTTTGGACTCCATATCAGCCAACCAGGCATCCCAAACCGGCTGAGCGGCTTTGTTCTTGAAGTTGGCCAGTTCCTCATCCGTAAAGGTGATTTGCTCTACACCGTTTTCTTCCAGAGTTGGGTAGAACTTGTCGTAGACGGCAGCGTAGGTTTCCAGATAGTGCTGCAAAGCGGGTTCGATGGACTCGTCAAGCGCAACACGGAACTCCTCTGGCAACATCTCGTAGGCATCCGTGTTCACCACCACAGGGCAATGCACGGTGCCCGGGTTCAGGTTGGTGGTCCACCAGTTGCCCGCTTCAATGGTATTGAAAGCGAGATGGGCGTGTGGTGCAAAAGACACCGCCTTTACCGTTCCGGAATCAAGTGCCTGATAAGCTTCTGCTGCGGTTACGGAGGTTGGCACGGCCCCGACAATCTCCATGGCGCTGCCGATACCGCCCAGCGCCCGCACACGCATGCCCTCAAAATCAGTGACTGTCTGCGGGGCATCACCGCTGCCAAGGAAATTGTATTGCGGCATGGGCGAGGACATGATCGGTTTTGCATTCCAACGCGCGAGGTCTTTTTGCACCGCCGGATGTTCATAGAGCGCCAAGTCCACCTTGATCTGCGTTTCCAGATCCGGAACACCGAGGAACGGCAGTTCGGTAACGGTCAAGGTCGGGTTTTTGTCTGCATGATATGAGGCACAGAACTGGGCCATCTCGAAGGCCCCAATCGCAATGCCGTCCAGGTTCTCGCGAGATTTGGACAGCGCACCACCGTAATGCAACTTTATTTCAAAACGACCATCGGTACGTTCCGCAACCTCTTGAGCGAGCTTTTCAATATGCTCTGTAAATGCGCGGCGCTTGCCCCATAGCGACACATTCCACGTAAGGTCAGCTGCAAAGGCTTCTGCAGTAAAGGACGCGCCCAGCGTCAACGCAAGAACTGCGGTGGTACTCTTGAGAAGTGTCATTGAATTTCGCTCCCATGTTATAGCCACCCGCACGCAGCTCTCTCCCAAGCATACGGGTCTCCCCTATTCGTAATGATGCTTATTTTTAACACATAGGAGAGAAAAATAAACCGCTTCACCCAAAGGTTTAATAGGATAACGTAGGGTTCTTTCTTTCTACATTTCCCAATGAATTCAAGGATCACTGGGGAACATGGCGCGCCAACGGAATCAGTCCACGTAATTCCACCACCTTGGCATGTATTCGCGCCTATTTGATATTGCTGATATATGTTTCCCGTGGGAAACTGTTGTTTCTCAGGGAGATCATAAAACGTGCCATTTGACGCGCATCAAGGATGCCGCAAGCGGCAGTTTCTAGTATAAGTACTGTCGGGTTAGTCCCCACAAAGCAGTACCGCCCGAAACAGGCAGGGAGATAAAGCAAATGGCAATCAAGGACATCATCATCGTCACGGATCTGAATGGTGAGCAGCCGGCTTCCAAGGTCGGTGTCGCATTGGCCGCCCGAGAAGGCGCTCACGCAACGGGTCTTGCACTTGCTTTCGAGCCGATTGTGCCGGGCTTCATTGCAGCTCCAATGCCTGCCGATTTCTTGCAGATGGCGCATGACCAAGCCGTTGCAGCGGCCAAGAAGTCTCTCGCCAAGTATGAAGAATATGTCAAACTGGCTGGCATCAGCGGCGAAACCCGCACTGAAGAAATGGTTACCGGAGGCTCTCTGGATCCCGTCCTGCGTCAAGCCCGCCTGACGGACATGGTCGTGGTTGGACAGGATAATCCGGACGATCCCGAGCCCATGCGTGAACTGATCATCGAAGCATTGCTGTTCGATACGGGCGTTCCCGTGATGGTCGTTCCATACATCTCCAAGGGAGATTTCGACCCACAACACGTCATGATTGCCTGGGACGGCAGTGCGACCTGTGCCCGTGCAGTTCATGCCGCCATGCCGATGCTGGAAAAGGCCAAGGACGTTACCGTCGTCATCGTGGACAAGGGTCAGGAATTTGCCGGCGAACCGGGTGCCGACATCGCAACCTACCTTGCTCGCCACGATATCGAAGTGAACGTGCAGATCATTTCCAACCCGCAGGTTGCTGTCTCCGACGCCCTGTTGAACTACGTCTCTGAACAGAATGTAGAACTTGTCGTCATGGGCGGCTATGGCACGAGCCGGTTCCGCGAGTACATCCTCGGTGGCGCAACACGCGACATCCTTGGCAGCATGACCGTACCAGTCATCATGGCTCACTAATCGGTCTTGTCTGCCTGATCGATTCCATGACTGATGCACGCTGGCTCTCCCTGCGTGCATCATTTTGATTTGACCAAGCAGTTGGGGACCTGCCAATGACGATCCGCAATCTTGAGAGCCTCTTCTGGCCCAAAGCCGTCGCCGTTATCGGAACCCACAAGACGCCCGACGTCATGGTCGAAAAGATGCTGAAAAGCATCGTGGACAGCGGTTTCACAGGCCCGCTCACAACGGTTGGGATACCTTCGCAGCCGCTTTCCGAGCTACCATCAGACCGAATAAGAACCGCCAAGTCTGTTCCCGAGCTGTCTCACGATGTGGATTTGATCGTCTACATGGGCGACAAGGAGAGCGCGGCAGACGTGGTGTCCGCCGCAGGAGCGCGCGGCGCACGTGGCGCCTTGTTTCCATCTGGCGGCTTCGACGACTGGGAGCCTCAGGACCTTCAGCGAGTGCTGGATGCGGCCAAACCTTTCAACCTCCGCATTCTTGGCCCGGGCAGCTTGGGAATGGCTGCGCCGCATGCCGGTTTCGGGGCTCTTTTGACCCCAGACGCGCCACTCAAGGGCGAGCTAGCCTTGATTTCGCGCTCTGGCACGATATTCAACGCCACGATGGCATGGGCGAGGTCCAGCGCCATTGGGTTTTCCGGCGTAGCCTCGTTGGGTCGCCGTCTAGACGTTGATGTCTCGGATCTCCTCGATTGGTTCGCGCAGGACTATCGCACACGCGCCATCTTGGTTCACTTCGAAACCATTGAAAACCCGCGCAAGTTTTTGTCGGCCGCGCGCGCGGCGGCTCGCTCCAAGCCGGTAATCGTATTACGTTCGGGCGCAAGTCGCGACCGCGTAAGTACCGGACAAACCCATGCCGGACGGCTGGCCACACAAGACGCGGTTTATGATGCGGCATTGCAGCGCGCGGGTGTCCTGCGCGTGGACGACATCGGCGAAATGTTCGAAGCCGTTGAAACGATTACCCGCGTAAAGCCACCGGAAGGCAAGCGTCTCTCCATCATCGCGAATGGCCGCAGTCTGGCAACCGTGGCGGCGGACCGTTTGTTTCGTGCCGGAGGCATTCTGGCTGAGTTGGACGCAGAAAGTCGGGACAGGCTGAAGGAGCTTGTTCGTGTCGATGCGGACGCCAACAACCCTGTCGTTTTACGCGAGAACGCCAGCCCGGAAGATTTCAAAGCCGGCGTTGAGACCCTGCTTGCCGACAAGAACTGTGATGGTGTGCTTGCCATTGCAGCTCCAACTGCATTTACACAATACACCGAAATTGCAGAAAGCATTGCCAAGGCAGGTAAGGCTCACCTGCAAGGATATGGTAAAAAACGCGCGTTGATTGCCACTCTCGCCTGCGGACACAACCTGCCGCGCGCAGCGCTCGATGAAGCCAAGATTCCATGCTACGCCAGCCCGACAGAAGCGATTACCAGCTTCATGCATCTTGTGCGCTATCGTGAGGTGAAAGAGCTACTCATGGCCGCGCCTGAAAGCATTGCGGCCGATTTCACACCCAATGTACGTCTGGCCCGACAGTCAGTGCAGGGTGCGCTTTTGGAAAAGCAGAAGTGGCTCACCCCGCTTCAAACGCGCGATTTGCTCAGGGCCTA
Organism: Pseudovibrio exalbescens DSM 16456; assembly: GCF_000422785.1. Taxonomy (GTDB): domain Bacteria; phylum Pseudomonadota; class Alphaproteobacteria; order Rhizobiales; family Stappiaceae; genus Pseudovibrio; species Pseudovibrio exalbescens. The sequence goes on along the minus strand of NZ_KE383918.1, from coordinate 104,841 downwards.
CGCCATTCCGCAGGTGCCTTTGCACCTGGCCGCCAACATCAATGAAGCTGTCATTGCCGCAGAAGACTTCCTCAAAACACATGCCCAAGTGGCTCTGAAGATTTCCAGCCCGGACCTGATCTTCAAATCGGATGTCGGCGGTGTTGTGTTGGGACTGGAATCTGGCGATGCTGTTCGCAAAGCGGCCGACATGATGCTGGCACGCCTGAAGGAGCAGCACCCCGATGCGGCTATAACCGGCATTGAAATACAACCCATGATCGTCCGGCAAAACGGTGTGGAGCTGTATGCGGGCCTTGCCGACGACCCGGTGTTTGGCCCTGCGGTGGTATTCGGTAAAGGCGGAACATCGGTTGAGATCATTGGCGATCGGGCAATCGACCTTGCTCCATTGGACATGAATCTGGCCCGCGCGCAGGTTGAGCGGACAGAAACAGCTCGACTGCTTAAGGGCTTTAGAAACCGTCCACCAGCGGCGCTGGACGAAATCGCGCGACTTTTAGTGAAACTCTCTCAGATAGCCATCGATTTTCCCGAAATCAGGGAGATGGACTTGAACCCCGTCGTCGCCGACGCCGACGGTTTGATTGCGCTGGATGCGCGCGTAGCCGTCGCACCGCCGGACATGCGACCAGGTCGGCAGGGCGCTTCACGCATGGCGATCACACCCTACCCCAAGGAATGGGAGTTGCGTGACAACCTGAAAGACGGCTCGCCCATTTTCATTCGGCCCTTGCGACCGGAAGACCAAGGGGCGCTTCTCGAATTCTTCAAACATGTCACGCAAGAAGACATGCGCCTGCGGTTCTTCTCACCGGTCAAGGAATTCAATCAGCCATTTCTCGCCCGCTTGGTTCAATTGGACTATGCCCGCGCCATGGCGTTTGGCGCCTTTCGACCCGATACCGGTGAAATGCTGGGCGTGGTGCGCATTCACTCGAACCCCGACCACACCGAGGGCGAGTATGCCGTCATGGTCCAATCTCGCATGAAGGGCCAAGGGCTGGGATGGTTGTTGATGCGACTAATGATCCGGTATGCCAAGGCTGATGGGATTGATGTCATCAAGGGCGAAGTTCTGCGTGAGAACTCGACCATGCTGGAGATGTGCCGGAGTTTGGGCTTCAACATCAAACGATCCGTTGATGACGATTCTCTGACCATCGTCACCCTGGATACCAATGGCGAAAACTCGCTCTAAGAGCCGTCAGCCCTGACTGGCTGCACGAATGTCACTCAACGAGCGGGTTGGTGTGATGGCTTCAGGGTCCAAATGAAGGTGCAACAGCGCGGGTTTTCCGCTGTCTACGGCCCTGTTGAAGGCTGGTCCGAACTCCTCCGCCGTGCGTACCGGCTCGCTGTGGAACCCATAGGCACTCGCCAACTCGACGAAGGCAGGGTTTTTCAAGGTCGTCGCGCTGACCCGACCCGGATACTCGCGTTCCTGATGCATACGAATGGTGCCGTAAATACCGTTATCAATCACGAGCACGATGATGGCGGCATTTTCCTGAGCAGCCGTCCCCAGTTCCTGAAGGGTCATCTGCAGACAGCCATCACCGGCAAAGCAAAGGACCATTCGGTCCGGATGCTTCAGCTTGCCCGCGATAGCCGCCGGCAGCCCATACCCCATGGACCCGGAGGTTGGGGCCAACTGTGTTCCAAACTCTCGAAACCGATGGAAGCGGTGAACCCATGTGGCGTAGTTACCTGCACCGTTGGCGATAATGGCGTCCTCAGGCAGATTGTGTTCAAGCCAGTCAACGACATGCGCCATTTGCAGCATGCCGGGTACTTCCGGCCGTGCCCCGGACCATTCCAGATAATCCAGATGGGCCGCGTCGGTGTGCTCAGCCCATGGGGTATTTCGGGTGGGCTCAAGCGCTGCCGCCATACTCGAGAACGCAACTGGCGACGCATTGATTGCCAAGGTCGGCGCATAAACACGCCCCAGTTCTTCAGGGCCTGGATGCACATGCACCAGTTTCTGGCGCGGTACGGGAATGTCCAGCAATGTGTAAGACTGGCTCGCCATCTCTGAGAGGATATCTCCCACCACCAAAAGGAGATCCGCCTCTTCAAGGCGCGCCTTTAGTTTGGGGTTGATACCAATACCCACATCCCCGGCATAGTTTGGATGCATGTGGTCGAAGAGCATCTGTCGCCGGAACGCGCACGCCACCGGCAGTTTGAACCGCTCGGCAAAGACAGTGAAATCGTCTCTCGCCTCTTTGGTCCAGCGCGAGCCACCAAGAATGACCATCGGTTTATGCGCGGCGGCCAGCAGTGTTTGCAATTCCGCCATTTGCTGAGGCGAGGGATAGCTTTCCACCATTTGAGCCTTGGGAGCTTGGGGCGCGATGACCTCCTCAACCAACATGTCTTCCGGCAAGGCGAGAACCACGGGGCCGGGACGTCCCGATGTCGCTACATGAAAGGCGCGAGATACGAACTCAGGCACCCGATCCGCGTGATCAATTTCCGCAACCCATTTCGCCATGGAGCCAAACATCTGTCGGTAGTTCACTTCCTGAAAGGCATCACGTTCGCGCATGCGCGTCTCGATTTGGCCGACGAAGAGGATCAACGGGGTTGCATCCTGCTGGGCTACGTGGACGCCGGCGGCCGCATTGGTTGCTCCGGGCCCCCGCGTTACCATGCATACACCGGGTTTGCCGGTCATCTTCCCGTAGGCTTCCGCCATCATGGCTGCCCCGCCTTCCTGTCGGCAAACAGTGACGGGAATTGTCGCATCATGCAAACCATCCAGAACGGCAAGATAGCTCTCGCCAGGCACACAGAATACCCGTTCCGCACCCTGGATCTCCAGCGCGTCCACGATGAGTTGGCCACCCGTTCTTTTCTTGGTCTGCATGCCTTGCTCCCAGCCTGTTTGTGCAGTCATATGCGGCAAGCTATCCATGTTGCGGGGTCTTGAAAACCCGAAAGCTGTTGTGGCTTCATTCCATACCGGAATGATACGCCCCTCTTTTGCTCGCGAGAATCCCGGATCAACCCGCCTTTGTGGTAGTGGTTGTAGCTGCCTCGGCAGTGTTATGGTGCGCGTGTTCCGCGAAAGTGTCTCCAAAACAAGCCGGAAAGCGTAGAGATTATGTCCGATCCCCATACTGTCCATGACCAGAGCGAAGCATTTTCTCTTATGGAAAAGCCGGAAACGCATGGCGTTTCAGATGTCAAACGCATTGATACCCACGCAAATGTTGTTTTCCTCGCTGGTGAACACGCCTACAAGATGAAGCGGGCGGTCAAGTTTCCTTTCCTCGACTATTCCACCTTGGATAAGCGAGAGCACGCCTGTCAGCGGGAAGTGGAGCTGAACCGCCAGTATGCGCCGGAAATCTATCTGGGCGTCGTTCCCTTGACGCGCGAGGAGGATGGCCAGCTCACGCTGAACGGCCAGGGTACACCCGAAGAATGGGCCGTTCACATGGTGCGGTTTGATGAGGAACTGGGCCTCGATCAAATCTGTGATCACCAGGGAATAAATGACCCGTTGGCTGAAGAACTGGCTCGCCTCATGGCGACAGCGCACAAGGCGGCGAAGCCTTCCGATCACGAACGTTGGATCGCAGACCTGCGCAATTATGTGGAGCAGAATCGCTCGGCATTTGAGGAGTTTCCTGCCTTCTTTCCGAAAGAACTGGCAAAAGACCTTTCAGAACGGGCGGAGAAAGAGCACTCACGCATTGCACCATTCCTGCGCGCTCGGGGCGAGAAAGGATACATCCGACTGACTCATGGAGATGCGCACCTTTCCAATATCGTGTTGATCGACAACAAGCCCAAATTATTCGACGCCGTGGAGTTTGATGACATCATCGCCACGGGCGATATCCTCTACGACCTAGCCTACCTGCTGTTGGATCTGTGGGAGCACGACGAAATGCGAGCTGCTAATCGGGTTCTCAACCGCTATCTGGTTGCGACCCATGATCCTTATGATCTGGAAGCGCTGACCTGTCTGCCGTTCTTCATGATGATGCGCGCGTCCATCCGGGCCAAAATTGCAGCTTCTGCCAGCCTGCACAAACAAGGCTCGGAAAAAGCGCGGAGTGAAGCACAAGCGCAGCGCTATTTTCGTATCGCATGTGAAGCGCTTGAGCCTGTTCAGCCACAGGTCATCGGCGTGGGTGGATTTTCAGGAACCGGCAAAACCACCATAGCGCGCGGACTGGCGCCGTTCATTGGGCGGCTGCCGGGAGCTATCCATTTACGCACGGATGTGGAACGGAAGCTTCTTCTTGGTCTGAACGAGACCGAGCGCGCACCCGCTGAAACTTATACCAAGGAAGTTTCAAACGCCGTGTATGATCAGGTTCTGACCAAAGCCAAAACGGTACTTCAAACGGGCCACTCTGTTGTTGTGGATGGTGTTTTTGCAGATCCTTCGGAGCGTCAGGCACTGGAAGACATTGCCCGAAGCACAGACGCCTCGTTCTCTGGACTTTGGCTGGAGGCACCGCAAGATATAAAATCGACTCGCGTGACAGAGCGGCGCAACGATGCCTCGGACGCCACGGCAGATGTTGTATCCCGGCAAAATGATATGGACCCCGGTCTTGTATCATGGACCCGTCTGCAAACCGACGCAGACGCAGTAACCGTTCAACTACAAGCACTTGATCTGGTTCTGTAAGCTCACCATTAGTTTATAATTATTCTAATATATTGATTTATAAGGGTTTTATCTTTGCGACAAGCTACTCATTTTGACAATTATCAATGCGAATGGGTCGCATTAGCACTCCATTGAGGAAAAAGCCTGCAAACCCCAATTTCCGGAGACCCCTCCATGCAAAGGCAAGATCATGATGCCTTGGCGCCGGATTATGACGCACGACATCACAACCCGATTTCTTCTGGTGAGCAACCACAAAGCGGCCCGCTCCACGAAGCGCCCTTGAACCACCCCTTGCGGATAGTTCGCCTTGGACGAACGCGCATGGATGCAGTGCACTTACGCAGCCTTGGCTTGACTGAAAACCAGCAGTTGACCGTCTTGCGCGGCAACAAAAACCAGCCACGCGTCATTGCCAGTGGGGCAAACCGGGTGGCGCTGGGAGTTGACCTTGCACGCACGATCACTGTGGAGGTGGCTTGATCATGGGATGCCACGATTCAAAAACGGTTGAGGTGCCCGACGGAGCCAGAGGGGTTTTGCTCCTGGGCACGGCCAACTCCGGCAAAAGCTCCTTGTTCAACTTGATGACCGGTCATCACCAGACCATCGGCAATTGGCCAGGCGTAACCGTCGACAAGAAAAGTGGGGTTGTCCAGCACTGCGGACAGGATTTCGATATTGTCGACTTGCCCGGCGTAGCTTGTCTGGCCAGTGCGCATACAGAGCGTGTTGATGAAACGATTACGCGGGATGTACTGCTGCAAAATCCCGCTCATACGCTAGTCGTCACGATTGATCCGCTCAGCCCGGAAAGAGCGTTATCCATCCTTTTGCAGGGGCTGCATTACGGCTTACCGACCGTTGGCGTGATTACCAAGGCAGACATGTGGGAGCCCGGCGATGTTGCACAGGCTGCCAACCGTCTTTCCGCCGAATTGGGTATTCCAGTTGTCGCTGTCTCGGCCAACACAGGCGAAGGCCGCGAGGCGTTAATGGACCTGTTGGCATCCAGCGCTGTGCCAAAGGTTTGCCTCAAGGACCCTGCCGTCACTCTGCCCGCAATAGACGCTTGTGTGGCCCGGTTGGAACAGGCCATCAATACGGGGGAAGATATCCGCCCGCGTCGCGCCCGTGCCCTGGCCTACCGATTGCTGGAGGGCGACAAACTTGCCAGCACCGTTGTAAGCAGCCGAATTCTCGGTGTTGCTGAGGAAATCATTGCTGGTTATGAGGCGGAAACCGGCAATCCGATCAATTTCGACATCGCGGATGCCTATTACACACGGGCCTATGAACTGGGTAAAGTCATTGCGCTGCCGAATCCGGAAGCGGTTCGGCATGTTTCGGACAAGTTGGACACCGTGGCGCTTTCCTCTTGGTTGGGCCTGCCCGTGTTCATGGGTGTCATGTACGCCATGTTCTTCATCGCCATCAGTTTCTCCGGGCCTTTCATCGACTTTTTCGACGGATTGGGCGATGCCTTGTTCGTGCAGACCCCAGCGCTGGCCCTGGAAAGCGCGGGCCTTGGCGGGGGGCTTCTGGAAACCATCCTCTTGTCCGTAGGCGGCGGCATCCAGACTGTAATGACCTTCATTCCAGTGGTTGGATTGCTGTTCATGTGCCAGGTATTTCTTGAGCAGAGCGGCTACATGGCTCGTGCAGCGGTAGTGATGGACCGACTGATGCGGAAGTTGGGACTGCCGGGAAAAGCGTTTTTGCCAATGATCCTCGGTTTTGGCTGCACTGTTCCTGCCGTGATCGCGACACGCAGCCTTGAAAACAGGCGTGAGCGCATCATGACGGCCATGATGACGCCGTTCATGTCTTGTGGTGCAAGGCTGCCAGTCTATGCCCTTTTTGCGGCGGCCTTTTTCGCCGAAAGCGGCCAGAACATTGTGTTCCTGCTCTATCTGCTTGGCATTGGCGTTGCGATTTTTACCGGCTGGATGTTGAGCTATACCGTTTTCCCTGGAGAGCGCACGGCTCTTGCCATCGAACTGCCTACCTATCAGGTGCCGGAATTGAGATCATACGGCCGGATCGTCTGGTCTCGCTTGTCCATGTTCATTACCAGCGCCGGCCGCGTCATCGTGATGATGGTAGCCGTACTGGCACTGCTCAACACGCTCAGCTTTGATGGCACTATCGGCAACGAAAGCAACGGGCGTTCCGTGCTCGCCGTGACCTCAAAAACCGTAACGCCCGTTCTCAGCCCCATGGGAATTACCGAAGACAACTGGCAAGCGACCGTTGGCTTGGTAACGGGCATATTCGCCAAGGAAGCGTTGGTGGGTACATTGCAGGCGTTATATCTGGAGCCATCTGAAGAAGCTGCCGCGCCCGCCCCGATGGAAGCCTTGACAGGGTCTGTTGCGGCGCTGACTGGCGGCCTGATGGAGCTGGGGGGAGCTGCGCTTGATCCGCTGGGAATCAGTGTCGGTGACCTTTCAAACGAACAGATTGCCGCAGAGTCACAGGATGTGGACGCGTCCGTCTTTGCCGCACTGCGCGCTCACTTCGATGGCAAGATTGGTGCCTTCGCCTTCATGGTAGCTGTGCTGCTTTACATGCCATGTGCCGCAGCGGTTGCAGCTATTTGGCGGGAAATCGGACGCAATTGGACACTTTTTGCCGTCGGCTGGACGAGCCTTCTGGCATACTCCGGTGCCACCTTGACCTACCAGTTGGGCACCTTCGCTCAGCATCCGTTAAGTTCCTTAGTCTGGACATTCGGACTTGTCTCGCTGATCGGGATCGTGATTATCGCGGTAAAACATGTAGCCCGTCAGGATACAAAAGAGGTGCGCCTGGCAGCGTCGGTAGGATAAACCATGCTCGGTGACGTCAAGAAGACAATTGCAAAAACAGGCTACGCGACATCCACGGATGTCGCCGCTGCCTTGGGGGTCGCGGAAGATTTTGCACAGGCCATGCTGGACCGGCTGGAAAGTCTGGGACAAGTACACAAGGTCACCTGTGGCAGTTGCACCGCTTGCCCAACCGCGCAAAAACCGGGTTATACCACTATACCCCGCTCACCCATCCGCAGTTGCGCCGAGCATTAATCAAAAAAATCATAGGCATCAAACTACGGGTTCCACGAAGGCTTCGATGGCGGCATAGTTCTCCTAACGGAAACAGGACCTGTGTTGCCATGACTTTTTCTGATGCCATTCGCACTTGCCTGAGCAAATACACCGACTTTCAGGGACGCGCTGGCCGCCCGGAGTTCTGGTGGTGGACGCTGTTCGTGATCCTTGCGATGATTGTTGCCCAGATCGTCGACATGGTGGTGATTGCGCCGCTTTTTGGCCTGCCGGACCCAGCCACCATTGAAATGCAGCCTATTTCGGCCCTCGTGGGCTTGTTCCTGCTAATACCCGGACTTGCCGTCTCTGTACGCCGCCTTCACGATATTGACCGCACTGGATGGTGGCTCCTTCTCCATTTTGTACCGCTCATCGGCGTGTTGGTGCTTCTGTTTTTCTACATCCAGCCCTCTCATCCCGGTGCGACACGGTTCGGATAGGTGCTGGACGGACAGATTGCTGCCTGACCGGCTAAGACTTTCGTAACTGGAACACATTAAAACCAGCGGCAATTGTGACCTAGCGTCTCCAATGACTTGACTTCGATCCGCAAGCTCGCACCCTTTAGGGTAGTAACTGCCAGCGTACCAGGTGACCGATGGACTTTTCTGCCGTAGATCTTGCGCGATTTCAGTTCGCGTTCACTGTGTCCTTTCACATCATCTTCCCGGCGTTCTCCATTGGGCTCGCCAGTTATCTGGCCGTTCTGGAAGGGCTGTGGTTATGGACCAAACGCGAGGTCTACCTGCAACTCTTCAAGTACTGGCTCACGATATTTGCCATTGCATTCGGCATGGGCGTCGTCTCCGGAGTGGTGATGACCTACCAGTTTGGCACCAACTGGGCGGTCTTTTCCGATAAAACCGGTCCCGTTCTTGGTCCCGTCATTGGATACGAAGTGCTTACCGCCTTTTTTCTTGAAGCCGGTTTTTTGGGGATCATGCTGTTTGGCATGAACCGAGTGGGCAAACACCTGCATTTTCTTGCAACGGTTATCGTTGCATTCGGCACAGCACTGTCAGGCTTCTGGATTCTTTCTGTTAACAGCTGGATGCAAACGCCGGCGGGGTTCAGCATCAATGAAGCTGGCCAGTTCATTCCGGAGGACTGGTGGGAGATCATCTTCAACCCGTCGTTCCCCTATCGGTTCGTGCACATGATGCTTGCCGCTTATTTGACCACGGCGTTTGTGGTTGGCGCCGTAGGCGCCTTTCACATCCTGCGGGACCGAACGAACGCGGCCGCCCGAACCATGTTCTCCATGGCACTCTGGTTGATTGCTTTCATAGCCCCAGTTCAAATGTTTGCCGGTGACTTGCACGGTTTGAACACACTGGAACACCAACCTGCCAAAATCGCTGCCATGGAGGGGCATTTTGAAACTCAGAGCCCGTCGCCGTTAATCCTGTTTGGATGGCCCGACATGGAAAAGGCCGAGACCCTCTACAAGATCGAAATCCCGTATTTGTCCAGCATCATTCTCACGCACTCGCTGACCGGCGCAGTGCCTGGCCTCAAGGAATTCCCACGCGAGGATTGGCCCAATGCCACCATCGTATTCTGGTCCTTCCGAGTGATGGTCGGCATTGGTGTGTTGATGACGTTGATCGGGTTCTGGAGCTTGTGGAACCGCTATCGCGGCACACTCTATGACAACTTGTGGCTCAAGCGATCAGTTCTTCTCATGGGGCCCTCAGGTTTCATTGCCGTGTTGGCCGGATGGATTACCACTGAGGTCGGACGCCAGCCTTACACTGTTTACGGCCTGCTGCGGACAGAAGACTCCGTATCGCCCATTGATGCGCCGGCGGTCGCCACCTCGCTCACCGTGTTTATAGTTGTGTATTTCATCGTGTTCGGTGTTGGTGTCGCCTACATTCTCAAATCCATGTACAAGCCGCCCCACGCTGTCAGTGGACCTGACACGGGCATTCCGACCCGCACGGCAGGCATCACGCCCGCCCCAGCGCTCACACCGGACACCGTGGAGAAAGACTGATGGACCTCGATTATCCGCTCATTTGGGGCTTCCTGATTGCCATCGCCATCTTCGCATACGTATGTCTTGATGGGTTCGATCTGGGTATCGGGATCCTGTATCCCACAACAACCGATGAAGACGAGCGCAGTTTGATGATGAACACGGTTGCGCCAGTCTGGGATGGTAATGAAACCTGGCTGATATTGGGGGGCGGCGGGCTTTTTGCTGTGTTTCCGCTCGCCTATGCCACGATCATGCCCGCGCTATACATGCCAATCATTTTGATGCTCATTGGGTTGGTATTCAGAGGTGTCGCGTTCGAATATCGCTTCAAGGCAAGCAAAAAGCGCCGGCCGTATTGGGATTTCTCGTTCTTTATTGGATCTCTGGTCGCCGCATTCTGCCAAGGTGTTGCGCTTGGCGCATTGGTGCAAGGGATCAACATTGAAGGCCGGGCTTATGCGGGAGGCTGGTTTGACTGGCTCACGCCCTTCAGCATCATGACAGGTTTCGCGCTGGTCTCAGGCTATGCTCTATTGGGGGCAACGTGGCTAATCATGAAACTTGAAGGTGCTGCCCAAGAGCATTTCCGCCGTGTTGCGCGGCCCTGCGCCTTGTTGCTGCTGGCTTTCATAGTCGTTGTAAGTATCTGGATGCCCTTTATTGATCCAGAGGTAGTTCAGCTTTGGTTCAGCATGCCTTTTGTGCTCTACACCGTCCCTGTGCCTTTGGCCGTCGTCGGCCTGACTTATCTGCTTTGGCGTGGCATCAGCTATGACCACCACCATGCACTGGGCTTCCTGTCCACCTTGGGCCTTTTTCTGGTCACCTACATCGGATTGGGGATCAACATATACCCCTATGTGGTCCCTCAACGGATCTCCATTTGGGAGGCTGCAGCACCTGACAGCAGTTTGAAATTCCTGCTGGTCGGTGCCGTTGTCTTGATCCCCATGATCCTCGCGTACACCGCCTATGCGTATTGGGTCTTTCGCGGCAAAACAAAATCCACGGAGGGCTATCACTAATGGCCGGGTCAAACCACAAGCCTGAAAGGCAAGAGGGAGACAGCCCCCTGCCCTTTGCCAAGCGGATCGGCTGGTTCATTTTGCTCTGGTGTCTTGGGCTCTCAGTGATCGGCGTGATTTCTTACGGCATTCGCGCGGTGATCCTTTAACCCACAGATCAGCCCCAACAACGCCGAAAGGCACAGGTGAAGTGGTTTTCACGAACCCCTGCTTTGACAAGAAAAAGCGGAGTCACACGACGAGAAGCCGATGATGTGGGGTTAAAGAACTAGGCTTGGTCTCCTCCCGATCGCGGGGAATACGGGCGATAGGCTACCGAGCTACCGAGCTACCGAGCTACCGAGCTACCGAGCT
>NZ_KE383918.1:69471-93737 GCF_000422785.1 Pseudovibrio exalbescens DSM 16456 | reverse complement strand
GCTACCGAGCTACCGAGCTACCGAGCTACCGAGCTACCGAGCTTTATGGCTCAGACCGTTCACTCAAGTCAATCAAGGATTGCTCCAGAGAAACCTCCAGTTCATTAGGTATTCGCAGCGTTTCCCTGAAGGCTTCGTAGGCCATCTCCAACCCTGCACTCAGCGAAACCGCTGGCGCCCATCCCATCGAGCGGAGGCGAGAGCTATCCAACAGTTTGCGCGGTGTTCCGTCTGGCTTAGAAAGATCGTGGGTGATCTGCCCGTCAAAACCAATGGTTTTGCAGATGATTTGCGCCAGCTTTCGAATAGAAACTTCTTCGCCACTACCAAGGTTGATATGCCCCTCTTCGCTGTAATGCTTCATCAAAAACACCAGCGCATCGGCACAATCATCGACGTATAAAAATTCGCGACGCGGGGCACCGGTGCCCCAAATCTCAACCTTCCTGGCATCGCCGGACTTGGCTTCGTGTATCTTTCTCAGCAACGCCGGGATCACGTGGGAGGTCTCAAGCTCGTAGTTATCACCGGGGCCGTACAGATTGGTGGGCAGTGCACTGATAAAATCGCAGCCATACTGTCGACGGTATGCCTGACAAAGTTTGATGCCCGAAATCTTCGCCAACGCATACCATTGGTTTGTAGGCTCCAGTGGCCCCGTTAGCAGTGATTTTTCCGCGATGGGTTGGCGAGCGAATTTCGGATAGATGCAACTGGATCCGAGAAACAAAAGCTTCTGAACGCCGGTCTTGAATGAACCATGGATCACGTTGCTTGCGATCATCAGATTGTCGTAGAGGAATTTGGCCGGGTAGGTATCATTGGCCAGAATTCCGCCAACCTTGGCCGCGGGCAGAAAGACAGCATCAGGCTTGTTTTCCACGAGCCATGCATCTACAGCCGATGTATCCCTGAGATCCAGAAGGTCACGTGACACGGTCAAGAGATCGCAGCTTTCTGTTGCCAAACGCCGTATCAAGGCCGCGCCAACCATGCCGCGATGGCCTGCGACCCAGACCCTTTTGCCAGTCAACTCAAAAGGTTCACTCAGCATGAAGCGCCTCCCTTTGTGATTTTTCCGGCCTCTTGGTTGCTGACGGTGTTTGCAAACGCGCCATTTCCACGAGGTCTTCCTCCACCATTTCCGTCACCAGATCCGCAAAGCTCATGGTCGCTTTCCAACCTAGTTGTTCCCGGGCTTTGGTGGCATCCCCCTTCAATATGTCGACCTCTGTGGGGCGGAAGTAGCGGGGGTCGATCTCGACCAGTACATCGCCCGTTTTGGCATCAACGCCCCGCTCTTCAACCCCGGTTCCCTGCCAGGCAAGCGGGGTTCCAATCACGGCAAAGGCGCGTTCAACAAACTCTCGCACACTGTGTGTTTCACCGGTTGCAAGCACATAGTCACCGGCGATCGGTTGCTGCAACATACGCCACATGCCTTCCACATAGTCGCGAGCATGCCCCCAGTCGCGCTGCGCCTCCAGGTTCCCAAGGAATAGTTTTTTCTGGTGCCCGTGAGCGATTGCAGCAACCGCGCGGGTAATCTTGCGTGTGACAAAAGTCTCGCCCCGTATCGGACTTTCATGATTGAACAAAATGCCGTTCGAGGCATGAATTCCATAGGCTTCCCGGTAGTTTACCGTGATCCAATAGGCATACAACTTGGCTGCCGCATAGGGTGAGCGTGGGTAAAACGGAGTGGTTTCGTCCTGCGGAACATCCCGCGCCTTGCCGTAGAGCTCAGAGGTCGAGGCCTGATAAAACCGGGTCTTTTCCGCCAGACCAAGCAAACGGATCGCCTCCAACAGGCGCAATGTACCGAGACCATCCGCATTCGCCGTATATTCAGCAGTCTCAAACGACACCTGAACATGAGATTGTGCCGCCAGATTATAGATTTCATCGGGCTGGGTTTCCTGCACGATACGGATGAGGTTCGTTGCATCCGTCATATCGCCATAGTGCAGGAAGAACCGCTGATCTTCCGTCTGCGGTTCCTGATAAAGATGTTCAATTCGCTCGGTGTTGAAACTGGATGACCGACGCTTGATACCGTGCACACGATATCCCTTGGCGAGCAACAGCTCCGCCAAGTACGCGCCATCCTGACCGGTAATGCCGGTGATGAGAGCCGTTTTTTCCTGTGTCACGCCGCCCCCTCTTGTTAACAGGAGTGAGCGCAAAATCCCCGACCGTTTCAAACCCCGAAAAGAGCCAGCTACGAGATCTTTTCCTTCAAATAAAAAGGGCAGGCTCAACGCAATGTCTCGGATCGCCTTGCCCAGATGACGATATTCATAGCGCATACAGAAAGACGTCGTCGCTCGATCAGAACGACGACGCGTCATAGCTAGGTTTCGGGCGTATGGAGGGCATGGCGGCCCCTATCCCCCTTGTTGGAGGGGACCGGCTACCTTCGACTTCGTATTTTCAGTTCGCGCGCAGCCCTTCCAACGCATCGTAGGCCTCTACCATTTCTCTGGCATTTGCAGCCGTATCCTGCACCGTATTGCCCGGCTTGAAAATGTTGCTTCCTAGGCCGAAACCTGCACATCCAGCACCAATATAGGCCGGAAAATCTGCGGCTCCCACACCGCCCACCGCATAGACCGGCTTGTCTTTTGGCAGGACCGCTTTCATGGCCTTGATTCCTTCAGGGCCCATGATGAAAGCAGGGAATACTTTTAAAATATCCGCGCCGTGCTTGATCGCTTCAAAGCATTCGGTCGGCGTAAACACGCCCGGACAAGACATCATCCCCGCTTGTTTGGTTGCAAGGATCACATCCTTATCCGCATTGGGCGACACCACAAATTCCCCACCGGCATCGCGCGTGTCTTGTACGTCACGGGCGCTCAGCACCGTCCCGGCCCCGATGCCAGCAGCATCCCCGATCCGTTTCTTCATAAGGCCAATACTCTTCAGCGCAGAGGGTGAGTTCAGTGGCACCTCGATCTGCGTGATGCCCGCTGCCACGATCACTTCGACAGTCGCTTCTGCTTCTTCAGGCGTGATGCCGCGCAGAATGGCGATGATGTTACGGGGGTGATCAGTTGGAGACCAAGTCATCCGTCAAATCCTTTCTTATTTTGGACAGGCCTTTCAAGGCCGCCATGTCACCATCATGTACACAGGCCGTTGCGCCAAATACGGTCAAGGCGCTCGAATAGCCCCTTGTCAGCGCCGAATTCGCAATAATGTCAACGACATCACCTGGTTTCAATTGGCCGCTTTCCTGCAGTTCCTTCAGCTCTGTGCCGATGATCAGACCCGAGAGATAGGCGTATGCTGTATGCGGGTCGGTGCCATTCAACAGGTGTGAGGCCCGTATCGAAAACAGGGATCCCAGAAAGGATGCAGACCCGGTTTTGATATCCGTCACGCCGCGACGAAACGCGTCCAGATCCATATCCCCACTACCCTCGAGAGAATGGCGCAGGATCGACTTTTGCGACACCAGAGCAAAGAGTTCACCCGTTAAAAATGTCCGCGAGTGAAGCATGCGGTGATTTTCCGTGTGAACCCACTTGCTGTGTGTGCCCGGAAGGCAAAAAGTGCGCCGCTGCGTGCCCGCTTCACTGAGCAGCCCCAACAGCAAGGTTTCCTCGCCGCGGATCACGTCCGGCCCGGCAGCATTGTTCTGACAGACACCCGGCACGATTACAGGTGCGAGGCGAGTGTCGCGCATCGGCGCTCTAACGACGTTTTGCGCCAGTTCCGAAAATGAAGCTGGCAATGGGACATAGGGTGCCTCAACCCACCCCTGACGGCTTCCCGCCATGCCACATATCACCGCTGGCAGAGGCGTGTTATCCACCTTCAGCCAGGGGCCAACGAGATCGAGTAATACCCGTTCGAACTCAGAGGATGTGAGGCTGCCTGCACCTTGCGTTGATCGTGCGTTCGTTTGAACAAAACCGTCATTTTGAACATACCATGCACGCAAGCTGCTGGTGCCCCAGTCAACCGCAATCCAATCCCGTTGACTGGCAGCAAGTTTGAGGTGCGTTTCGGACATCAGCTCGCCCTTCCCATCTCGTGAACAGACCCCGGCCACCCTTTACGCACTGACCTGACAACGGAAGCCCTTTGGCTGTTGCCTCGTTTTTCAAAGGCTTTCAATTTTGGCAATCTTCCCATCTGCACAGCTCTTTCATCTGGGTTTGTCCTGCGGCTTTCCATGGCGCTTATCGAAAGAAGCAACAGGGGGATAAGTTGTGCCCTCTGCCCTATCGAAGATGATCATTTCAAAAACCAGTTCCATTGAATGAGAATTAGTTTTATTATGTGAAATTAGATGCCAGAAGAGCTGAGATGTCAATCAAAAGGTGCCTGTCTCGAGAAGACGGGACGCTGGCTAGCGAAAACAGACCGGAAAGACTGCTGAGATGGCCGAGACAAAAAACCAACAGGAGACACCCCCTGCCGAGGCGGATTTATCCAGCCCCATTTCGAAGGCGCTGGTTGTGCTGGACGCGATCGCTGATTGCGCCCAGCCGCCCCGTTTTGTGGAGCTGTTGAATCAGGTTCCCCTGTCGCGGGCGACGCTGCACCGAATGCTGAGACAGCTGACCAACGAAGGCATGCTGGCCTATGACCCGGATCAGCAAACCTATCGGGTCGGCTTGCGTTTGATGCGTCTGGCCCATTCCGCGTGGGCCAATACGACACTGGCCGGAACGGCGGGCGACGCGCTGGATGCCCTGAGTGAGACAGTCAACGAAACAATTCACCTTGCAGTACTGGACAACTATCAAGTGCTGTACGTTGACAAGCGGCTGCCCGCCCGCTCGGTGCAGATGTATTCCAGCCCAGGCAAGATTGGACCGGCCTATTGCACCGGCGTAGGCAAGGCCATGTTGGCCTACCTCTCTGACAGCCATCTTGAACAGGCGATAGCAGCACAATCTTTCCAAAAACACACGGAAACGACACTGACCACACCGGATGCCTTAAAACGTAACCTTCAGGACATACGGGAAAGTGGGTATGCCTATGATGCAGAAGAGCACGAGCCCACAATCATCTGCATCGCCGTTCCTATTTTGAACCGGCGCAAGGAAGCCATCGGCGCACTGTCAGTTACCAGTACGACCGGCCTTACCACACTGGAAAGGATGACAGAGCTCTATGGCCACGTTCTGAAACAAACGGCGCTGCGCATTGCACGCAACGCCGAAATATCAATGAACCTTTGAGGAGCCGATGAACACTGCCCGGCAAACCTTGTAGATTCAGCTACTGCTCAGCTTTTTCAGGGCGGCCTCTACAGAGCGCTCGTAGGACACTTCGGGCGGTTTCAGGCCTTGAGCAAACAGACCTTGCATCACATCGCGTGACGCGCCAGCAATAACAAACTTGATACCAAGTCGGCGATGCTTTTCCGCAGTACCCTCAATCGTGCGCGCTGCCGTGGAATCTATGAAGGGTACGCGGGAAAAATCCAGCACCATGGCCCGGCGATTGTCGGCGATGGCGTCCAACGCCGCCCCGACAGCGGACGCGGCACCAAAGAAAAACGCGCCGTTGATGTGGTAAACCACAACGTCGGACTCCGCTTCCCAGTGGGCATCATAGGGGCCACGGTCCTCCTCGCTGTCTGCCATGTCATCGCGAACGAACGTTGGACGCTGCTCTACGGATGTGGCTCGAGACATGCGCGAGATGAAAAGAACCGAGCCCAGCGCCACACCAACCACGATTGCCTCGGTAAGATCCCGAAAAATCGTAAGAAAGAACACCGAGAGCAGAACCAGGGCATCCCCGCGAGAGGCGGTAAGCAAGCTTGATATGGCCGGCTTTTCAATCATGTTCCACGCCACCACAGCCAGAACCCCGGCAAGTGCGGCAAGCGGAATGAAATAGGCCAGAGGGGCCGCCACCAGAATGAATACCAACAGACACACAGAGTGGATGATGCCGGCGAAGGGCCCGTGGGCACCGGCACGAATGTTGGTGGCGGTACGAGCAATGGTGCCCGTTACGCAGATGCCACCAAACAAAGGCGCAACGATATTCGCCACCCCCTGTGCGGCAAGTTCACAATTGGAGCGGTGACGACGACCCGTCATCCCATCAGCCACCACAGCAGACAAAAGCGATTCAATGGCACCCAACAAAGCAAAGGCAATGGCACTGGGCAGCACTTCCACGACCTTGTCCAATGACACGGCCGGCAGGCTGGGCATGGGTATTTGCGAGGGAATACCGCCAAAGCGCGTACCGATCGTATCCACCGGCAGGTCCAGAACAGCGGTAGCAATGGCCGTGAGCGCAACGGCAATCAACATGCCGGGCCATGAAGGGCGATAGCGCTTCACACCGACGATCACGACAACGGTGATCAAAGACAGACCAGCTGCAGCCGGACTGACAGACGGTAAGGCGGACCAAAGCACGGGCAGTTTTTCCAACAATGGGCCCGGCTCCTCACCCGATAGTGTCAAGCCGAGCAACTCCTTCACCTGACTGGCAAAAATGATCACAGCAATGCCTGCGGTAAAGCCGACCGTGACCGGGTAAGGGATGAACTTGATGTAGGTGCCGAGCTGCAACAAGCCGATGGCAAGAAGAAACACACCGGCCATCATGGTGGCGAGCAACAATCCATCCATCCCATGGACTGCGACCGTTGTCGCCATCAAAACGATGAAGGCGCCTGCCGGGCCGCCAATCTGAAACCGACTGCCCCCCAGCAACGACACAAAGAAGCCGCCAAAGATGGCCGTATACAGCCCCTGAGCCGGGCTGGCGCCCGCTGCAATGGCTATTGCCATGGACAAGGGCAAGGCGACAATGGCAACGGTGAGCCCCGCCAGCGCATCACTGCGCAGATGGGACAGGCCGTACCCTTCACGCAGCACGGTTACCAGCTTGGGCGTGAACAGGTCTACAAAGCCAGGCGCCGTAGCCGACGCCTTGGGAGATGGTTTCTGGGTCATGGCGGTTCCACTGAGCCTGAAACGGCAGGTTGTGCACACCGGGATACAACAGAATGTGGCGCGCGTGAAAGCCCGACAAGCGGATGACAGCCTGTTTCCGGTTCCGGTTTATGCAAAGAGGCGTGACTTGAAGATGTGCCGGTGTTCTATCGGCTGGCACGGCCCGATGGCAAGTGAAATCAACGGGCTAAGTATTAGGTTCAGCCCGCCGTCACTCTGGTTTTGCTAAGCCAACTCCGGCACCGGCACGGAAAACGCCTTGACGCCCTTTTTCTTGTAGCGTCGACGGGTTTCCCACCACTCATTGGCATTGCGCGCCAGTACTGCTTCCTCGCAGAAGTAAATTCGGTAACCCCGGTTCAGACCGCCTTGAGCCGTGTTTTTGACACACAGGTTGCCATCCAAACCAGCGAGCACGAGAGTGCCGATACTTCTGTCCTCCAAGTACTGGTTGAAGGCGCTGCTGGAGAAGACATCACTGCGGTGTTTGATGAATTCGGCATCGGCACCCACATCAAATCTCGGGTCAACATCCAAACCCGTTGAGTCCTCAGCCCCGCACCCGTCCCCCAACAGGTGAACCATGCGGTTGGTGTACCAGCCCTTATAGACATGCCTGACGTTGATGATGGTCCAGCCTTGTGCACGGGCGAAGGCAGTCAGTTGCCGGAGGCTTGCCGCCGCACGTTTGACCTCGTCACTGGACCACGGGGAATTGTGCGCCTCTTCAAGGAAATCGCGCTGAAAGTCCACCAGAACCAGCGCCGTATTGGGACGAGCGGCCAGCGTAATGGGCGCCCCCTGCGTTGGGGCCTGCAAGCGGCGTAGCGCGCGAATGGTAAAGACAAACCAAAGCGCGATTGCCAACACGACCAAAACACCTGCGAGTGCAATAATCATCCTCATCCCCGATGTAACACCTTGTTCATAGTGCCACCGTTCCGACAAGCGCGGAAGCCCTGATTGTTGGTGTGATCTGGCTGCCCATAGATTACATGCGGGCTGCACGATTTGAGGAAAACTGCGGGCATGATCTCAAACGGTTGACACAGACCGGGTGAAAGGCCCATCTACCGACAAAGCTGCATGCCCCTTTTACGCTGGAGAAGCCCGTGAAGAACGCATTTACACTCGGCATTCTTGAAACCGGTCGCCCACCTGAACCGCTGGAAGAAACACATGGCTCCTTCCCGCAGATGTTTGCCGACCTGTTGTGCGAAAATGCGCCGGAGTGGGAGTTCAGGGCCTATCGTGTAATGGATGGCGAATTTCCTTTCTCCATAGATGAATGCGACGCCTGGTTGATTACCGGCTCCAAGGCTTCCGTTTATGACGGCGATGAGTGGATCGACGACCTGAAGGAGTTTCTCGAAGACGCTTATGAGGAACATATCCCGCTGGTTGGCATCTGCTTCGGTCATCAGGTGCTGGCAGAAGCGCTTGGCGGCACAGTAGAAAAGTCACGAAAGGGCTGGGGCCTTGGTGTGCAGGCCTACACGGTGACTGATGCCGGCCGGGGCATCCTGCCCGATCTTGAGTCCTTTGCCGTCAACTCGTTTCATCAAGATCAGGTTCTTGAACTGCCCGAAGACGCAAAGGTGCTGGCCGAAAGCAGCTTTTGCCCCTATGCAGCACTCGATTACAACGGGCGCGCCCTGAGCTTTCAAGGCCACCCTGAGTTTGACCGCGCCTTTACAAAGGACCTGCTGCAGAGCCGACGCGGCACGTTGCTGGACCCTGACCAAACGGATGAAGCTGTAGCCACGCTTGAGCAATCAACCGACAGCAGCAAACTGGCAAAAACCATTGTAGAGTTTGTCGAAAAGGCCTTGGAAGGGAACACTCCATCGGACGAACCGGATCACGTTTCTCCCAGCCAGTGAACTGGCCTACCCAGATTGACGGATACGCAGCGGGTTTAAAACGCGGCATGATCCGGAGACGGATGCTCCGTGGTGCGATGCGGATCGCGTTATCACCGAGAGCACAGTTGGGCCGGATTTTGCCAAGGAAGGATGTGCATGGGATTGAGCGGCAGTTTTCTTTACGCCAACGACACCGCCGGAGCGTACCCGACGTCCTATTATCATGCTACGGCCGACTATCTGCCCGAGTTTCCCAGCCTGCATGAGAGCATCCGCTGCGATGTTTGCGTGATTGGTGGCGGGTACATGGGCCTTTCGGCAGCATTGCATTTGCGCAAGCGCGGATATTCGGTGGCCCTTTTGGAGGCCCACAGGCTTGGCTGGGGTGCGTCAGGGCGTAATGGGGGCCAATTGGGCAGCGGGCAACGCCGCGAGGTGGACGATCTGGAAGCGATGGTTGGCCGAGAACGCGCACAGGCCCTGTGGCAGGTCGGCGAAGCGTCCAAAGCGCTGGTAAAAGAGCTGATTGCCGAGCATGGCATTGCTTGTGACCTGAAGCCGGGCATCTTCTATGCTGACCACAAGCGCCGATATACCGCGCACAGCCGGGCGTTGGTGGAAAAGATGCAGCGCGACTACAGCTACAACGAGCTGGAGTTTCTGGCAGAGGCCGACACCCGCGCCTTGGTGGGATCAAACGCCTATTACAGCGGAACGCTGGACCATGGCGCAGCCCATTTGCACCCGCTCAATTTCGCGTTGGGCCTGGCACGGGCCGCAACCGCAGCCGGAACCCGTATTTTTGAAGGCACCCAAGTGACGGAGATCGGTTCCGGCAGCCCCGCTACCGTTCGCACCCATGCAGGGGCCGAAGTGACCGCGGATCAGGTGGTCTATGCTTGCAACGGGTATCTGGAAAGCCTGAATGGGCATGTAGCCGACCGCGTCATGCCCATGAACAACTTCATGATTGCCACCGAACCCTTGAGCGATACCGACGCGCGGGCGCTGATTGCGCGTGACGTGGCGGTGGCAGACAGCAAGTTCGTGATCAACTATTTCCGCTTGTCCGCAGACAATCGGTTGCTGTTTGGGGGCGGCGAAAACTACAGCTTCCAATTTCCAAAAGACATCAAAGGGTTTGTACGCAAACCGTTGCTGGAGATTTACCCTCAACTGCGCGATGTGCGGCTGGATTACGGCTGGGGCGGCACGCTGGGCATCACCATGAACCGGTTGCCGTTTTTCACCCAGCTTGCGCCCAATCAATGGAGTGCGGGTGGCTTTTCCGGGCACGGCGTAGGCATGGCAACCCTTGCAGGACAACTGGTGGCGGAAGCCATTGATGGACACATGAGCCGCTTCGACATCATGCAGGCGATACCAACCCACGTCTTTCCCGGTGGCAGGCACTTGCGATGGCCGTTGATGGTGCTTGGCATGTTGTATTACGCCCTGCGGGACCGCTTGTAACGTCCCCAACTGGCGCCCTTTGTCGGGTTCCGCCTTCCCACCAGCACGATGAGACCGGACAAAACCGCGATCTGCCAAGTCTCATTGGCGTGTCGACCGGGTTTGTGCATGACCGTCTCTGGTCCCAGCTCCGGCATGCCACAGCCAAACCACCGACAACGGGTAAACAGATGCCCTTTCCCTTCCCATTCATTCCGATTTGAAAGCGCAACGCACAAACGCGTGCCGGGAAGCGCGCTCACACATCTTGACCATACCTTGCCCGAACGCTCCGACTACGTATTTGCACGTGACAGAATATCCTTGCGATTTTCGATAGTGAGGCCTAGCATAAAATCAAACGATTGATTAAATCATTCGATTGATCAAGGAGCAGACCCGTGACAAACGCTTTCAGCAGCGCTTCCGGACATCCGGTAGAATTCCAACACCCCGACACCAGTGCCCAGGAGGCGCTGCTGAATCCGCGCACAGCCTCGGATCGCACCAAGAAAGCCTTGGTGGAGGCTGCGATCGCCGTATTTGGAGAAAAGGGCTACGCTGCCAGTTCCACCCGCGAAATTGCCAAGGAGGCCAGCGCCAACATTGCCGCAATCTCCTATCATTTTGGCGGCAAGGAGGGCCTGCGAGATGCCTGTGCGGTTTATGTCGTGGGCATGATGCACCGCGCCTGGGTATCACGCCTGACCCAGATTACGGAGAGCATGCCGAACCTCACGCCAGATCAGGCGGCAGAACAGCTGGAAACCATGATTGAGGTGATGGCTTCTTTCGTGTTGCTGGACAACAAGGCGCGGTTGATCGTGCGCTTCATGATGCGGGAGTTGGCTACCCCCAGTTCAGCCATGGATGAGATTTACACCCATGTGATGGCGCCGGCCCACAGCATGGCCTGCACGCTTTGGGCCACGGCCAGCGGATGGGACGCTGACGAGGAGCGAACCAAACTGGAGGTTCTGTCCATCGTTTCTCAGCTGTTCTACTTCCGAATGGCTCAGGATGTCATCTTGCGCCGCCTCGACTGGGACCGAATAACGGAACCGGAAGCCCGCAAGATGATTGACACGTTCAAATTCAACTTGAGGGCTGCGGTGACCAAAGCCCGCGAGGAGGGCTGAAATGCTGGATCTATGCGCCATCCCGCTGCTTGCGGGCTTGTTGGGCTCCTGCCCGGCAGATGCTCACGTGATTGCCGGATATGTTGAGGGCGAGTACACCCATATTGCCTCGGTAGAGCAGGCAGAAATTCGCAGTCTGGAGGTCAAACGCGGGGAGCGTGTTGTCAGCGAACAGATACTGGCGCGCCTTGAAACCAAAGATGCGGAAATCGCGCTGAGTGAAGCTGAAGCCGCCCTTGCTACGGCAAAGGCGGAACTGGAAGACTTGCTTCTGGGAAAACGGCCCGAAGAGATTGATGTTATTGAAGCCACCCTGCGCTCCGCACGGGCGGAAGAAGAAGAAGCGGCGCGGGTTCTCAAGCGGGTACATGGCTTGCATGAACGTGCCGTTGCCTCTCAGGCCCAGCTTGACGAAGCCACAACACGCCATGACATGGCCGTGGCACGGGTTGCGGAACTTGAAGCCAATCTGGCTGTTGCCAAACTGCCCGCTCGCCACTCGGTGATTGAGGCGGCGCAGAAAAAGGTGGAACAGGCCCAGACCCGCGTGGCCCGCGCCCGCTGGCACCTGGACAAACGCGTTATTCGCGCTCAGCAGGATGGTGAAGTCTCAGACGTCATTCGCCGGGTGGGCGAGATGGCCGGCCCCACCGCTCCCATTGTTTCCGTTCTCCCGGATGGGGCGACCAAACTGACACTCTATGTCCCGGAGGCGGCCTTCTCGTCAGTGCAACTGGGTGATGAACTGCCTGTTTCCTGCTCCGGTTGCCCGGAGGGTCTGGCGGCGGAAGTGACCTACATCTCGCCGTCTCCAGAGTTCACGCCACCCGTGATCTTTTCGCTCGAGACCAAAGACAAGCTGGTCTACCTGGTTGAAGCGCGGCCTACCCACGGCGCAGACCGGCTGAAGCCCGGTCAGATCGTGGATGTGGAACTGGAGTGATGCCATGCATGCCATTGATGTGAGCGGCCTCACCAAACGGTTTGGCGACAAGACTGTGGTCGATAACGTATCCATGAGTGTGGATCGAGGCGAGATCGTTGGCTTTCTCGGTCCCAATGGCTCAGGCAAAACCACGAGTATTCGCATGATGTGCGGCCTGTTGAAGCCAGACGCGGGAACCGGTTCCGTTCTTGGTTTCGACCTGGCCCGGCAACGCCTCAGCATCAAGAAGGAGGTGGGTTACATGACCCAGAAGTTCTCCTTTTATGAAGACCTGACCATTGAAGAAAACCTGAGTTTTGTTGCCAAGCTCTACCGCCTGCGTCCTGCCCGGGACCATGTTCGGCAAACACTTGACCAGTTAGGCCTGACTTCACGCAAGGACCAGTTGGCCGGCACGCTTTCGGGTGGCTGGAAGCAGCGTCTGGCGCTCGCCGCATGCACCATGCATCGCCCCAAGCTGTTGTTGCTGGATGAGCCCACAGCGGGTGTAGACCCCAAGGCACGGCGGGACTTTTGGGAGGAAATACACCAGTTGGCCCATGAGGGCATGACCGTTCTTGTCTCGACCCACTACATGGACGAGGCGGAGCGCTGCCACCGGATCAGCTACATTTCCTATGGCAAGATGATTGCTGCTGGCACCATTGCCGATGTGATCCGCGATTCCGGGCTCATTACCTACTTGGTTCATGGCACGAACCTTGAAGACGTGCCCGGCTTGTTGCAGGCGCATCCCGGCGTTGAACAGATCGCTCCGTTTGGTGCGTCCCTTCACGTTGTCGGCTCTGATCGGGTAGCCCTTCAAGACGCTTTGAAGGTCCTGGAAGGACGGGACTCCATCAGCGTCGTGCCGGGCGAAACCAGCCTTGAGGATGTTTTCATCAAGTTCATGGCAACCAGTACGGACAACATGCAATGACCGGCTTTTTCTCCCTTACCCGACTTTGGGCCATGTTCTTGAAGGAATTCGTCCAGATGCGCCGGGACCGGCTGACCTTCGGCATGATGTTGGGCATCCCCATCATGCAGTTGGTTCTATTTGGGTATGCCATCAACAACGACCCGAGAGACCTGCCCGCAGCGCTGGTTGCCACCGGCAACGACCCTTACACCCGGGCCATTGTGCAAGCGCTGGAGGTTTCCGACTACTACCGCTTCACCGAACTGGGGGTTTCAGCACAAGATGCCGACCGCATGCTTGTACGCGGTGACGTTGCCTTTGTCGTGACCATTCCCTCAGATCTCGCCATACGCATGCAACGTGGTGACAAACCGCAGCTTCTGGTTGAGGCGGATGCAACAGACCCCGCCTCGGCCGGCGCCGCCATTTCGGCGTTGCCCGAGATCGCACGTCAGGCCTTCGCGCGGGTGAACATGACCCGACCAGAAGCACAGGAGGGTCTGGAGGTGGTGGTCCACCGACGCTACAATCCGGAAGCCATTTCCCAGTACAACGTTGTGCCGGGCCTGTTGGGCGTTATCCTGCAGCTGACAATGGTGATGATGACCGCCATGGCCCTGACCCGCGAATACGAACGCGGCACCATGGAAAACCTGCTGGCCATGCCCGCAACACCCGCTGAAATCATGCTGGGAAAGGTACTACCCTATCTGGGTGTGGGCGCGGTGCAGGTTGTTGTGGTCTTGACGGCGGGTCGTTTCCTGTTCGACATTCCCTTTGTCGGCAGCATCAGCTTGCTTTTGACGACGACCATCATTTTTGTGCTGGCCCTTGTTCTGTTGGGTTATTTCATCTCCACGGTCGCGAAAACCCAAATGCAAGCCATGCAGATGACGTTCTTCTTCTTCCTGCCATCGCTGTTGCTGTCCGGATTCATGTTTCCGTTCCGTGGTATGCCGGAGTGGGCACAGGCACTGGGCGAGTTCTTCCCGTTGACCCATTTCCTGCGGGTCATTAGAGGCATCATGCTGAAAGGGGCCCAATGGCCGGATGTGGCCGTGGAAAGCTACGCGCTGGTCGCCTTTGTGTTCGGCTTTGCCTTGCTTGCGCTCCTACGTTTCAAGCGGACGCTCGACTAAACTTGCCAAGCGGCTTGCGCTGCCAGCGCCGCACCCCACGCACCGCTGCTGTCGCCATGTTCGGCTATCTGAAGTGCAGGCGCCTGTGTTTTCGGTAGCATTTTTTCTGGTAGGTTCGCTTCAAGGCGTTCAGTGAGGTTCGGCAGATTAGAGAGACCGCCGCCGATCACCACCGCGCGCGGATCGTAAGTTGCCTGCAAAGCCGCAACGAGAGAGGCCAGAAGATCGATCCACGCCGACAGCGCACGCGTCGCAACAGGCTCTCCGGCCGCGTCACGTACAGCAATTTCCCGGGGTGAGGCAGCAGTGCCGCCAAAATGCGTATGGAGCCGTGCCAGACCAGGCCCGCTCAGCAGGGTTTCATAGCAGCCGGTCTGACCACATCCACACCGAAACAAGGGAAGATCCAGCTGCCGGACCAATGCAGCTGGGATGCCCAGATGACCGACTTCCCCACTCGCACCGTTCAGATCGTCCAGCAATCGGCCATTGACCACGTAGCCACCCCCCACACCAGTGCCCAGGATCAGTCCGAAAACGGTCCCATGACCGCGCCCGGCGCCCAATAGCGCTTCTGAAAGGGCAAAACAGTTGGCATCGTTTTCAAACCAAATGACCTGACCAACGCGATCAGACAGATCCTGTTTGAGATTGCGCGCGCCCCCTTCCAGATTGGCGGCAAAACTGAAGCCGTGTGTGCGGGCATTCAATCCCGGTGTTCCCACGCCGATGGGGAAACTCACTTCGCTGCTCTGACCTTTCAACCATGCGATTTCCTCGGCCAGAACAGCCAAAAGATTGTCATAGGAGGTTGCGGGCGTTGGTACCCGGCGGGTGGCCAGCACCTGCCAGTGCGCCGTAAACGCGGTGGTCTCTATTTTGGAACCACCCAAATCAATACCGCCAACAACCATCATCTACCTGCCTTCTTGCCTTAACAGGCAATAGCGCGGCGCGCACAAGACGACAAGCCAGCTTGTATGGCAAAACGCCCCGGCAGTTTCCTGCCGGGGCGTTTTAGGTGATAAATCAACCAAGAAGATCAGCCAACCATGACGGAGCTGTCCGTCTGAGGTTGATCGTCAAGGACGACGTTGATGATATCGTTCTGGCTCACGCCATCCAGATAGGCGATTGTTTCCCAGTTCTGTCCGGCTGCACTTGTGTCCGTGTCGATCTGGAAATCAGCACCGCCATTTCCGTTGTCCACGACCTGCACCATGCTGGCATCTTTCGTGGTGGCGTCACCATAAACGGCATCCAGCAAAGCAGAAACGTCCATTGTGTCTGTTTCAAGCCCAAAGCCAACGTTGTCAGGCACAAAGTCCTCAACGGTGTCCACTGTGCCATCGAGCGCCTTGAAGACGAAGATATCATCACCAAAACCGCCATTGAGGACATCAGCACCGGCTCCACCGGCCAAGACGTCATTGCCCCAGCCACCGCGCAAGGTATCCATACCAGCGCCACCTTGAAGCACGTCGCTGCCGGAACCACCACTCAGGGCATCATCCCCAGCACCGCCCTTGAGAACATCATCCCCAATGCTGCCATGGAGATTGTCGTTGCCATCGCCGCCGTGAAGGGTGTCATCGCCGAAATCACCATAGAGATCATCGTTTCCGGCACCACCTTTCAGCAGATCGTTCCCAAAACCGCCCAAGAGCGTGTCATCGCCCGTGCCGCCATAAAGCCGGTCTGCTCCAGTGTTGCCATATATACGATCGTTGCCAGCGTCGCCGAAGAGGGTATCCTCCCCGCCATTGCCCGTGATGGTATCATCACCGCCATTGCCAAAGATGAAGTCGTCAGCAAACAGCTGTCCGACAATGATTTCATCAGCATCGGACGCGACAAACGGGTTCGGTGGCTGGTGCATGATCTGATCAGCCATGCCTTCAAACACAATGGTCAGGTCGCCCCGCGGATGGTTGTCGGCATCAATGGTGATCCGCAGATCATTGCCGTCGACAGTCACATCGTTATTGGCACCATCATCGCGGAGAACCGCATCAACCAGCTCGCGAATATCCTCGATTGAGGAAACTTCCGCCTGGTTGTTGTTGACAGTCTTGATGCCAAGGCCGGCAAAATAGCCGCCATCTACACGGAATGTAGCCTTGTCAACACCCAGTTCGAAGTCCGTAAGGGTCTTCGTTCCCGGATCCCGGTTGTCGAACTGATAGGTATCGGCGCCGGCACCACCTGTAAGTGTGTCATCGCCGCGACCGCGCAGGAAGACATCATCTCCGGTACCACCGATGAGCGTATCGTCACCAGCCCCCCCATTAAGGATATCATTGCCTTCGCCCCCAGCGAGGGTGTCGTTGCCTTTGCCTCCCTTCAGGATGTTGTCCTGAGCATCACCCGTGAGCACGTCGTCCCACTTGGATCCCTCAAGATTTTCGATACCGGAAAGAACGTCTCCTTCCGCATCACCACCCAATCCCGTGCCTGCTGCCAAATTGACAGTCACTGCCGCGCTGGATGCCCGATAGCTGGCAGTGTCGGTTCCGTTGCCGCCTCTAAGATCGTCAGCACCAGCACCGCCGGTGAGCTCATCATCGCCTGCACCGCCAACAAGAATGTCGTTGCCAGCACCGCCATCCAGAATATCGTTGCCCGGATTGTGGGTGAAGTTGACACCATTGTCGCCGATCAGAACATCGTCGCCCGTGCCACCAGTCAACGTGTCGTTGTCATGGAAGCCGACAAGCAGCGTGTCCACCCCATCAGCCGCCACAAGCGTGTCACCGGCATTGTGGCCATAAAGCCAAGCATAGGTGCCGTCCTGGAAGCTCAGCTTCTCAATACCGGACAGCTTGTCCGTGCCATCGCGGCCCGCAACCGTGTCCTTGACCTCGATGAACCCGGTCTGATGGCCGAAGTTGTAGTCAAGAACGGAACCGCTGAACACAGCCGTGTCCGTGCCGTCACCACCCTTGATCTCATCGTTGCCGGCCCCGCCGGTGAGTTCGTCATCGCCGTCTTCACCTTCAAGGATGTTGGCCACGCCGTCGCCAACCAGAACGTCATCGTGATCGGAACCAATCAGGTTTTCGATGTTGGACAACTGATCGCCATCGGCATGTCCACCAAGCGCTGTGCCAGCTGCCAGATTGACATTTACCGCCGCATTGGACCCACGATAGCTTGCCGTGTCGGAGCCAGTGCCGCCATTCAGGTGATCTGCCCCTGCGCCGCCAGCAATAAGGTCATCTCCGGCATCTCCATGGATCGTGTCGTCGCCCTCATCGCCATACAGGTTGTCCGCCCCGTCACCGCCGTAGATGGTGTCATTGGCCTTGTTACCATGAATGGTGTCAGAACCGTCATCGCCATGGATGGTGTCATCACCTTTGCCACCATAGATCTCGTCGTCGCCGGCTCCACCGTAAATCTCGTCGTTGCCAGCGTTGCCGTAGACTTCATCGTTACCAGCGCCAGCATCAATGAAGTCCGCGTCATCATCCACATCAACGCGATCGGATCCACCGTAGATGAGATCATCCCCGGCTCCGGTGCGAATGGTGTCGCTGCCGTTGTCACCGCGAACCGTATCGTCAGCTTCACTGGTGTTGATGAAGGTGTCATCCCCTTCGCCAAGAGAAACATCCGTGGTGGTAAACCGACCATCCGTAATGCCAGCAGAGGACTGAGCCTGACCCGCGCCAAAGACAACCTCATCGTCGCCTTTGCCCGTATCAATGACAAACTTGTTGGACCATCCGCTACCATTTGAGGCCAACGTCACGTCGAGGGTATCATCCCCCTCGCCCATGGCGATATTACCGCGCTTGGCATTATCAATGTCCAGCGCCACCCCGTCGTCCTTGAGCCGGGTATCGGCGTCCACATGAACGAAGTTTTCAAGCCGAACCGCGTTCAACGACGACGTACCTGAGGTGTAGAACACGTTCTTGTGGTCGTTCCAGTCCGCTGAGCTGACCACTTCAACACCATTATCAATGGTGACCGCGGCCTCTTCCGGCACTGCATCTTGCTGGATGGAGACGCCAAGCTTGTCCGCCAAGCCGTCACTGGTCCGCTCGTCAGCCGTGTAATGGGAGCTGCGACCGCCATCGCCCACTCGCACGGCACTCATGTCCGGCAGCGGATCGTCATTCACCGTGACGGTGAAGGAGCCGTCGACCGTATCGCCATCGCTATCACGGGCCGTGAAGTCGAACGTCAGATCAAGGCTCTCTGGCGTACCATTGGGATGATCGATCGTGTCGAGCATTTCGAACACATATTTACCGGAGCCATCGTCCAACAGGGTAACCGTGAACACGGTTCGGTTCCCGGCGGTGGCAGTGAGCACCGTACCGTCGGCGTTCAGGGCGTAGGTAACTGGTTCGCTTTGCGAGGTCAGCGCGATGCTGGCACCATCGTGCATCACCGTGATGCTGTCCCCCGGCTGCGTGGGTGCATCGAATGTCACCGCACGGTTGCCTTCACTCACCGACGCATTATCCTGATGGCCACCGCGGTCAGCCCCATCCGCGCTGTCGGCACCCCACTCAATGTCCAGATCACCTTTCACCCTGAGCCGGCCCGGATCCTGGAACAGCTCGTTCAGGTGCCCGGCATCCTTGATCGACTGTACAAAGTCGGCAAAGTCCTGCGCATCCTGTGCATCGCCAAAGCGGAACTTGTAGTTGCCACCTGTATCCTTGCCGCCGATGTTGACGACGTGGTTGGACTGAACACGGATCTGAGCGTCCGGATCATTCACCGAGAAGTCACCACGAGTGACATTGCTCTGACCGTTCCACAACGCGGCGAGATCGGATACGGAAAGCTCCTGCCCACCATGGGTGAAGGCATCCGCGCCCGCTTCCAGCACCAGCTGCGTGCCGTTGGCATCCACGACAAAGTCAGTCTGCGGACCGTAAGACAAGCCGATCTCATCAATGGTTTTGTCGGCAGGATCGCCAATTGCCGGGCCATCATCCTTGATCGTGATGGTAACCGAGCCGTTTGCTGTGTCGCCATCGCCATCCGTCACGGTGTAGCCAATGGTCATGGACAAAGGATCGGCAGCGCCGGTCTCATTCGCGTCCGGATGATCGATTGCTTCATACTGCTTGAAGGTGAAGCGGCCGGTCTCAGCGTCGGTGACAGTGACGGTGAACACCTTGGTGCCGCCAACCGTGGTACCGGTCAGTGTCAAGCCATCGACGGACGCAGTGATGATTACTTCCTCACCACCAGAGGTGAAGCCAATGGCCTCTCCGCTCTCGCCGTCAGCGATGCCTGCCTTGTCCGAAACGGTGTCAGTCTCGTAGCGGATCTCGGTGACTTCTGCATCATCTGCACCGCCCTCGAACAACATGCGTCCGTTGTCGGACTGGGCGATGAAGTCGCCATTCGCTTCCGCGTCTTCCGTGACCTTTACGGTCGCGCTGTCTGAAGTGGTCGGCACATCGTCCTTAACGGTCACAACAAAACGGCCATCCACTGTATCGCCATCGCTATCGCGCGCGCTAAAGTCGAAGGAGAGAGCAAGATCGTCCTCGGCCCCAGCTGGATGATCCAGAGTGTCAACCACCTCAAGAATGTACTTGCCAGAGCCATCATCCAACAGGGTGACGGTGAAGACCGTGCGTGCACCAGCAGAAGCCGTCAATACGGTGCCATCGTCATTCAGGCTGTAGGTGACTTCTTCCCCGCGGGACGTGAGTGTATCGACAACGGCATCACCGTTCTTGACAATCACGTTGTTGCCCGGTGTTTGCGTATCGGAGAACGTTACTGCGCGGTTGCCTTCCAGTACAGAAGCATCATCTTGCGCGGTCTTGCTGTCGCCAGCAGCATCAACGCTGTCGGCACCCCAGTCAATGTCCAGGTCGCCTTTTACCCAGAGCTGGCCGGGATCCTGAAACAGCTCGTTCAGGTAACCATCCGCCTTGATGTCCTCAAGGAACTGGGCAAAGTTTTCGGCGTCCTGCTCACTGTCGAACCGGAACTTGTAGTTGCCGCCGGTATCGTTCTTGCCGATATTGACGATGAAACTGCCGGTGGGCTGACCGCCCTGTTTTTCGGCAAAGACCTCAATGCGGGCATCGGGATCATTCTTGGAGAAGTCCCCCCTCACTTCGCTACCGTTACTACGTGTGACGATCTCACCGTTCCACAACTCACCAAGTAGTTGCAGGGTTACCGGCGGCTGACCGCCAACGCCCTGACCACCAACCTTGAAGAAGTCTGCGCCCGGCTCGATGAAGAACCGGTTGGCACCGCCGTTGGTGTCCATGCTGATGGTGTAGCCGATGTCTGAACCGTAGTCCAAGCCGCTCTCGTGGATCGTCCGATCCTGCGGATCTCCAATGGTTGGCCCGTCATCATTGATGTCGACCTGGAAGCTACGGCTTGCCGTATCTCCATCGCCATCCGTGACTGTAAAGCCAATTTTCATCCGCAGTGGATCTGCAGCACTGGTCTCGGTTGTGTCCGGATGATCAATCGCAGCGTGCTGCGTGAACGTGAACGCCCCCGTCGCCACATCATCAACCGTCAGCGTGAAGACCGGTACGCCGCTCGCGGTTTCACCTGTCAGGGTCAAACCATCGCTGGATTGGGTGATGATCACTTCTTCACCACCTGAGGTGAACTCTAGGCGTGTGAAGGTATCCGCGTTGCCATCAATAATGGCAGCATGTCCATTGGCGGTACCGGATTCATACCGAATTTCGGTTACCTCAGCACCATCTGCGCCCGCTTCAAAAACCATCTGGCCCTTGGCAATCTGGTCAAGGAAAGCTCCGTCCACATCGGTCGCCTCAGTGACCGTTACCCGGCTCGAGTAAGAAGCCGTTGGCTCATCGTCGGCGACCACCACCTTGAAGGACCCCTCGGCCGTGTCGCCGTCGGCATCGGTAGCCGTGTACTGGAAGTCAAGGTTCCACGCGTTCATCTGGCCCGATGATCCCGGAGGGTTGTGGTCCAGGTTCTGGAACAACGTGAAGGTATACTCTCCAGAACCATCATCGTTCAGGGAAACTTCAAAGACCTTGTCTGCTGCGCTGAGCGCATTGACATCCGCAGAGCCGTGATAGGCCGTCAACACCGTGCCATTGGCACTCAGGACATACTGTACCGGCACACCGTCAACCGATGCGACAGGCTGATCCCCCGCGCTCTGGAAAGCAAGGGCACGCCCGCCATCAACGCCGCCGTTGGCATCATCCGCGCCCCAGTCCACATTCAAGGCACCCGTCTTGGTCAGGCCCGCCGCATTTGGCGACGTGCCGTCCGCAAGATCGTTCTCCTGAATGGTCCGGCTTTGCGCCTCACCCGTGGCCGGTGCATCGTCCTTGACCGTGACCACAATCGAGGACGACGCCTGGTCCTCATCATTATCGGTGACAGTGTAGTCAAACGTCAGCGGCAGGTCGTCGTCGGGATTGGTGGCATCCCCGTGCTCCAGCGCCTCAAACTGGCGGAATGTCCATTTCTGTGTCTGACTGTCAAACACCAGTTCTGCGACAACGGATCCATCCTCATTAGTGCCGGTCGCGGTGACAAACCGGGCATCGGAGGTTTGGGTGAAGCTCACATCCGATCCGGCAGAGGTTTCAATGCCGTTCAGGCTCGACAGGTCAAAGCTGAACGCCTCCGCCAACGGACGATCATCCGCCCCAAGATCAATGCTCAACGTGCCGCCGGTTTCATTCAGGGGCACGACTGCATCACCCTCACCATTGACTGGATCGGCGGCTGCTTTGGTCTGGCTCTTTTCGACGCCCTCTACATCATAATAGATCTTTACCGTTGGCTTGCCGCTAGAGGTCTCAACCGAGAAGTAGGAGACACCGGGTTCGGCAATGGCTGTCATCCGATTGCCAGTCCCATAAACCTCGTAGCTGTATTCGACAGGCTCATCTGACGGATTCGTCACCCGGAACACGTGCGTTGTTGGATCGCTGTACCCGCCCATGGACGTCAGTTGGAGTTTTTCACCTGCATCCAACCCGCCGGTTGGACCGGTCGCACCGCTCTCGTCAACGACACCCGTGGCTACTGCCCCCACCATTGGGACATCATCGTTGATTGTAATGGTAAACGCGCCGTCGGCCGTATCACCATCGCTGTCCTTGGCCGTGAAACCGAAGTCGATCGCCAAGTCGTCTTCCACATTGTCCAGCGGATGATCCACATTGTCCAGCAGATTGAACGTGTAGGACCCGGACCCGTCATCGGACAAGGACAGTGTAAAGACGACACCCTGTGCCGTTGCCGTCGTGGGCTTGGTTCCCGTGTAACCAACCAACGTGCCATCCGACAGTTTCGTCAAGAGGACCGGCTCCCCATTTGACGTCAGTGGGCCGTTGTTGACCGTCTGAACCGGCGCATCTTCGGTGGAGTTGGCGCCGGAGAAGCTGACAGATCGATCACCGGTTGCGCCATTGAGCGCATCATTGTCAGCGCTGTCTGCGCCCCAATTGATCTGAAGATCGCCTTCGGCCTGGCGTGCATCATCATCGACAACAGACCCCACCGCATCCGGAGTGGCCAGCTTGTAGAGGCTGACATTGTCAACGAAACCACCGCGCCCATTGTTTTCACCGGCTGGTTCACGGAATTCCAGGGTATCCATTCCCCCGGTTCCCTTTACAACGAACGTCAGGGTCTGCCAGTCTGATCCCACAGCCTGTTCGGCCGAGATCAGTTCGCCGTTCCAGTACACCTCGATGGTTTCTGCACCGTTACCACGGGCCGCAATGTCGAAGGAGAGTTGATACTCGACGTCCGCTTCCGTCTGTACCGATTGACTGATCGAATCCACGGCGCCTTGTGCATCCACCTCAAGATATTGCTCGCCATCAGAAGCCGAGCGTCCCTGAAGCTGGTTCTGGATTTCGACACGAGTACCTTCCCAGCCATCAACGCCATTGCCGTTGTTGTATTGACGCCATTGACCATCATTCAGCGCAGGCTGTTCAAACGACCCATTGATGATCAGATTGTCCCCGCTCAGAACCAGACCGTCTTCATCCACATAGCCGTCTTCGGGCGTTCCAATGGTTGGCCCGTCATCAAGAATGTCAATTTGAACGGTGCCTTCATTGAAGGCATTCGTGGTATCGCCATCCCCATCAGTCACCTGGAAATCGAAGACCATACGGAGTTGATCGTTCACGCCGACTTCAGCCCCGTTCGCCCCCTGATCCGGGTGGACAATTGCCTGATACTGGTTGAACTCGAAGGCTCCGGTTTCGGCATTGGTAACCGTGAACTCGAATACCTTGGTTTCCACACCGTCAATGGTCGCATAACCAGTCACAACAGGGCCCGTTGTTCCATCCGTGTTGCGCACGGTGATCGGCTCGCCGCCGGTTGTTTGCAGCGTTGGGTAGCTCCCATCGTCGGAAGGTTCTCCCATCTCCATGATCGAGCCGCCGAAGCGATAATCCACCGCGGTCACCTTGGCGCCATCGGCGCCAGCTTCAAATTCGAGCGTGCCCGTTACCGTTTGCGCGATGAAATCCCCAGTGACGTCAGCGTGTTCGCTCACGTCGTATGTACCCGAGTAAGAAGCCGTTGGCTCATCGTCGATGATGCGTGTGGACAGGGTCAGTTCAACATCATCCCCATCGCCATCAACCGCCGTGATCTTGAAGTTCAGCGACTGGCCGTCGTCCCGGTTGCCTTCACCCTCGTGGTGATCAATCGGGCCAGACAGCGTGACCGTGTAATCGGCGCTGTCCGCATCCAGTTCGGCCTCAAAAATGGTCTGCCCGCCAGCAGTCCCCGTCAGCGTCAGGCCATCATCCGACAGCGTCACCTCAACCGGCACGCCGTTCGAGGTCAGGCCGGTGTCAATTGCAGGCCCGCCCGGTGTCAGATCACCGCTCTGCTCATTGGGCACATCAAA
>NZ_KE383918.1:0-67516 GCF_000422785.1 Pseudovibrio exalbescens DSM 16456 | reverse complement strand
TTCAGGCTCGACAGGTCAAAGCTGAACGCCTCCGCCAACGGACGATCATCCGCCCCAAGATCAATGCTCAACGTGCCGCCGGTTTCATTCAGGGGTACAACTGCGGGCGCTTCTGGTGAAAGCAGGCTACCTGTTTCATCAGAGGTGTCCGACACACCGCTTCCGGCGGTTGCCAGATCACTCTCGTCAACCACGCCCGTGGACGTATCGCCAACTGTGGGCACATCATCTCCCACAGTGACTGTTATCTCTGTTGAGACCGTATCCCCATCGCGATCTGCCGCCACGATCTGGAAGTCCAGCGGAACGCTCTGATCCTCTGCGCCCAGATGATCCAGATTGCCAATCAGTTCGAAAACAAACTCGCCATTGCCATCGGTGCTCAACGTCAAGGTGAAGATTACCTCACCGGAGCCATCCGCCTTGGTTGCCACGAGTTGCTGACCTGTAAAGCCGTCCCCTTCTGAAACGGCAGATACGGCATATTGCAAGGGCACGCCGTCTGACGTGAGATCCAGCGGATTGCCGTCTGCGTCCACCGGAACACCATTATCAAGCACGAAGGAGACGCTGCGCCCAAAGTCTCCATCACGGCCAAAATCGACACCCAGACTTCCTTCCGCCGTAGCTGTTGCGCCGCCATCCAGGCTTTGCTCGGAAACGTCCTGCAAGCGGGCTTCGGCAGCTGTTGCACCCGCAAGCAGCGTCGGCTCGCTGTCGCCTTCCAAAGGCACCACGTCATCGCCGGCTTCTTGCGCGCCAGCTCCCGCTTCCGGTCCGAGAAGGTCGGTCACACCGAGGCCGGGGCCAAGATCACCCACACCTGCATCATCATCAAAATTGGAGCCACTGCTTTCCGGCCCCTCAAGCTGATTATCCAGCGGCGCCCCTTCGCCCGCCGCCGTCTGGAACTCGCCCACGGGAACGATTTCCACCAGGCTGCCAAAGTCGGCGAGTGACAACGTTGTCTGCGGGCCAACCACCACAACTTCCGCCTGCTGGTCGCCAACAAAGAACTCTTCGATGATCAGCGATCCGCCTTCACCGAACAGAACCTGAAGGCTGTCCTCAACGCGGAACAGCGAAACCGGAACCTCCAGCATGGAAGAAAAGTCAACATGCTGGCCCGGCGCGCGCGTCAGGACTGCGGTTTGAACACCTTCAACCTGAGTGACGATCAACGGAGCGGTTTGATTTCCGGAATTCTCAGCAGCCATGGTACGCAACCCCAAAAACAATTCAGATACGATTAAAATTTTAATTAAAATGATTGTTTTGCCTTGGGGCTGAAAAAGTCAATTAATAAAATTTTAGCGAGTGCCTTAGGGTTAATCGCAAAAGCCTGCAAAACAGGGACTATTTCCCCAGATGGCCCGTTCCAAACCGGGACGCGACAAATTAGGTCAGCTCAACATTTTTATTGAAATGCGTTAACCTTTGTATAACCTTAATGGGGTTATAAGGCAGTTGTTGGCATTTGAATGATCGGTAGGATCGTCGTTCTTCCAATGTTCCCAACCGGTTATAAAAAAAGCACCCCGAAGACGCCCCTCGGGATGCTTTAGCGATAACTGGCGGGATCAGGTTGTTCGGAGTGTCCTAATTTGAACCAGATGTGGCAATGTCAACAAGGCTGGACAGTGTCCTGAAGTTGGACGCAACCGAAAAATCCGCTCCCTCGGAGGTTGTGAATACTGTCTTGTAAAATGGTATATCCTGCGGCAAGCGGATCCTCGCGGTTCGATTATCGAGGATGTATGTTGCACCTGCGTGGGTGATTCTCAGCACCGCGTGGTACTGGCTCGTCCGCTGGTCGAAGACCGCGACGACCTCCATGGAGTCGCGATCAAAACCCAGCAGTGCGAGGCTCCAATACTTGAGGATGGCATAATCCTCACAATCGCCGCGCCGGCGTTGCAGCGCTTCGGCTGGCGATGCCCAATAATCTGTCGCGCCCCAGGTTACACGGTCGAGCGTGTAGGACAGCGTGGCATTGATACCCCTGTTGATGGCCGGCAACCGCCGCGCCATGCGTTTCCGTTCGGCTGCATTCAACATGGTAATCCATCGATCGAACGCAGGATCATCGCAGGCTGTTCGAGTGTTCAAGCAATGCCGAGGATCTGCAAGAAGCTCTTCCATCTGTTGTGAAATGGCCGCCCAACGCGCATTCAGCAGGTCCGCTTTGCTCAGGCTCTGGCGCGATGCGGGCGCCGTTACCGACGCAACCTGTAAAACTTTGGAAAAACTGGGTTTTCTTTCCGGTATCGGGGTCTTGTAGCGTGCCAGCCATGGCGCAGGTTCATCAATGGCCAACGCGGCCATTCTCACCTTGTTTTCCAAGGCCATATCCGGCTTGGCGTAGGCGAGCGTCAATGCTGCCATTACCAGCCAGATGCCCCCCGCAAGGCCCACGCGGAGCGAGATCGGAAACCGGCCTTTCGAGCTTGATGCGTCTTTGCCGACGCCCCTCCTCAGGGTTGTAAACATATCGAACGCCCCTCATCAGGTACGTTCGGTTACCGCTCCCTCAGCGCCTCCGACCGTACCTTGTTGATAGGCTTCAGAAGGTAGTCAAGCACGGTTTTATAACCGGTTAAAACGTCAATTGAAGCGACCATTCCCGGCATTATTGGTAAAGGATCCGTTTTTGTTCCCAGGTAATTTTTACTGGTTCGAACTGTTACCTCGAAGAAACGGTTGCCTTTTTCGTCCTCTACAGAGTCCGCCGCAATGCGCTCCAGCTTGCCCTTCAAACCACCATAAATCGAGTAATCGTAAGCAGTTATCTTAACGGTAACGTCTTGGCCGGGATGCAGGAAAGCAACATCTTGCGGTCGAATCCTGGCTTCAATCAGAAGTGTGTCATCGAGGGGCACTATCTCCACCAATGGTTCACCAGGTTGAACCACAGCACCGAGCGTCGTGATATTGAGCTTGTTGACCACACCATAAACGGGGGACCGAAGATCGGTTCGCGTCACCCGGTCTTGCGCGGCCTTGATGGTTTCATCCACCACGGCGAGTTGAGCGCGGGTGTCGGCCAGCTCTACCCGCGCCTTGGCGTAAAAGGTGTTTCGAGCGTTCTGAATACGCTCGCCCAATTCTTCTTCACTTGACATGACGCGGTCGATGGAGGCCTTGATCACCTCTAACTGGCCTTTTTGTTCGTCAAACTGACGCTTCAAACGCAGAAACTCGATTTCGGGCAGAACACGCCGCTCAAACAGTTTCTGGTTGATCTCCACCTCCCGGCTCATGGTTTCCACCACAGCCTCAAGCTTGCGCTGCTCGGCCAGCAACTCCAGCTTTTCCTGGGCTTTTTGCCGCTTTTGCAGCGAAAGCACCATGAGTTCACTTTCCAATTGCTGTTTATTGGCCAGAAACACCTGTTCCTCTTCCAATGCAAAGCGCTGCGTTTCCTTCAGCACACTTTCAGGAAACGACAAGGGACGGCCCATTGCCTCGGCTTCAAGGCGCGCTGCCCGCGCTTGCAACGAACGGCGACGTTGTTGAACCTCCCCCAGTTGCGAGGAAAAACCAGTATCGTCGACGCGAACGATGGTCATACCTTCTTCAACGATCTGGCCTTCCTGGACAAGAAGGTCCTCGACGATCCCTCTCTCCGGCGCCTGTACAACCTGAATCTGGCGAGAAGGTATCACCCGTCCATCGCCTCGCGTCACCTCTTCCAGCTCGGCCAGAGAGGCCCAGACGAGGCCAGCAACCAGCACAGCCAAGGTGAAGAAAATGACGTGTGTCGAGCGCCGAGGCGGACGCGTTTGCAGGCTGGCGCGAATATCGGTGGCATAATCCCAGTTGCTCATGCCTGGCCCTCCGTCATCGCCTGTGCCCGCATCCGCTCTTCACCTCTGTGCCTCAAGTCTTCGAGAACACGATCGCGGGGACCATCTGCAACAACGCGGCCTCCATCCAGCGCGATGATGCGCTGTGTCAGGTTCAACAAGGACATGCGGTGGGTGCTGATGATGACAGTCGTTCCCATATCATTGAACCGTGCCAATCGCTCCAAAAGCCGGCGCTCGGAGTTCATGTCCAGATTGCTGGAGGGCTCGTCCAGAAACAGGATGCGAGGTCGGCGCAACAGCATGCGCGCAAGGGCAACGGCCTGTTTTTGGCCGCCTGACAGCAAACGCCCACCCTCTCCCACTTGCATGTCATAGCCTTGCGGGTGGGTGCTGACAAAATCATCAACACCAGCCACCCGTGCCGCATGCAGGATTTCTTCATTGCTGGCTTGCAGGCGGCCAATGGCTATGTTCTCGCGTACGCTTCCCGTAAACAGAACGTTATCTTGAGACAAAAAACCCACCCCGTCGCGCAAGTCGGCCGGGTCATACTGCCGGGTGTCGATCCGATCCACCAGAACGGCACCGTTGGTGGGGCCATAAAAGCCGGCCAACAAACGCCCGATAGTCGACTTACCGGCGCCAACGCGCCCGATCAGTCCGACCGTTTCTCCCGCTTGAATGGAAAACGACACATGCTGCAGGGAATCTTCGGAGGCCTGAGGGTAGCGGAATGTGACGTTGTCAAACGTCAGCGTGCCTTCGGTAATCTTGCTGTTTACATAGGTACGTCCGGAGCTGCGCTCCGACGGCATGGCCATAAGATCCTCAAGGATCTTGTAGGCGTGAATGGTCTGGCGTAACCGCGTCAAGGTGTTGGCGACTGAAGATAGGGGAGCCAAGACGCGACCGGACAGCATCATTGCCGCAATCAAGCCGCCCATGTTTACCAGCCCCTCGTTCACCAGATAAACACCCCAGATGACGATGACGATGGACACAAGAGCCTGGACGAAGCCGGTGAGCGATTGAGCCAGTGTGGACCAGTAGCGCCCCTTGAGCATGGCCGCAGCGCTGGACGCGACAGAGCGCTCCCATTTGGTTTGCATGATGCCTTCTGCATTCAACGCGCGAATGGTGTCCATGTTCGCCACGCTTTCCACCAACACCGAATGGCGCAGCGAACTCTCCTTGGTGGCCTGATCCACAGAACCAGCAAGAGCTGGCTGCACCAGCAGATTGATTGCAATGACAACAGGAACAGCACAAAGCGGCACGTACGCAATCGGCCCGACGATAATGAAAAGGATCAAAACAAAGATGCCGATAAAGCAAAGGTCTATCAACGCCACCAGAGACGACGAAGTAAAGAACTCGCGAACAGCTTCGAATTCCTTGATATGGTTGGCAAACTGCCCCGTTGAGGACGGGCGGTTCTGCATGTCGATGGACAGGGCGTGGGCAAAGATCCTCGAGGCCAGAGCAAGATCTGCCTGCTTGCCCGTAACGTTGATGATGGATGAGCGCGCCATCTTCAACACCCCATCAAATACAAGGGCCAGCACGACCCCAGCCGCCAATGCCCAGAGTGTGGGCACCGCGAAATTGGGCAGAACGCGGTCATAAACATTCATCACGAACAAGGGAGAGGCCAAGGCCAGCGTGTTGATCACCAGCGCAGCAACAGCAACATGCGTATAGTCCCGCCAGAAACCGACCAGTACGCTCCAGAACCAATGCCCCGCGCCATGAGTGCCAAGACCTTCGTTCTCTGCGGAGCGGGAGGTGGGTTTGAAAAAGATCGCATGGTCGCTGTAAAGGCTGCGCAGCGCTTCAAATGAGGCCGTCTGGCGTTGATCCGGATGAAGAGGATCTGCCAGAACAGCTTCCTTGGCGTCGTGGTTCACATCCACCAGAATGCGGAGAGTGGAATCCTCAAGAACCAGAAGAGCCGGAAGGGAAATCGCCGGCATCTTGTCAAGGCTCTTGCGCACCGTGAGGGCACGCATGCCGCAGTTGGCAGCGGCGCGTTCGACCAGATGAATTGGTAAGCCTTGCCCCTCAAGCGGCAGGCCTGCGAGTATCACGGAGTCGGTTGCAAAATTGCCGTAGGTTCGCGCGATAAACTTGATGGACTCCACCAGCGGATCTTCCCGTGGCGGCTCATTGGACGTCATTTCCGGCTGTGACATTGCGTGTTCCACACACCCTCAAACAGCAAAAGCAGCAGAGAGGCCGATTTGGCTTCCCTGCTGCGGTTCATTCTTGTTGTGTGCCTCGCGCAATGCTTAGCGCAGCGGCTCAATCGCGAATCCGACGGGTTGCGGGAATACGGAGACATTCTCCTGTCGGCCCGCGGCACCCTCTGCGGGTGGCTCAATGTTGAAGTGAGCCAGCAGGTTGCCGGTCGTACCCTGCAACTGATAGGTGCTGAACTTCAAAATCGCCTGGGCGGAAATCAGATCGATTTCACTGTTGAACAGAGCGTTTTGAGCGTTCAGCAGATCCAACAGCGTACGTTGCCCGATGTTGTACTCATCACGATAGCCTTCGACAACCTTGCGGTTGGCCGCCACGGTTTGGCGCAGGGCTGAAATACGTTCACGGGTGGTGTCAACGGACGCCCATGCCACTTCTACGGCTTCTGCTGCTTCACGACGCGTGCGGTCAACGCGAGCGCGCGCCTCGGCAACCTGTTCAAGCGCCTGGGCCTTGCGTGCTGTATCGGAACCGCCATTGTAAAGGTTCCAGCGCATGCGGAGCATGACCCGATACTCTTCATTCTGACCGTCATAGCCATTGACGTCGTCCCCGAACGAAGCTTGCCCTTCCAAGGACAACCGCGGCAGGAACGGCGCGTTGCGCTGTTCAACTTCAAAGTCAGCCGCATCGGTATCTGCCTGAGCCGCCAGAATCTGAGGATTGTTCTGCTGTGCCATGGAGATGGTAGCCGACAAGGACGCACCCGGTAGCGAGGCTTCCTGTACCGGAACCAGATTTTCAGGTTCCATGCCTACAACGCGCCGATACTTTGCAATGGTTTCGAGTAGTGACTTACGAACCGAGGCCGTAATGATCTTTGTTGCTGCGACGCGCTCTTGCGCCTGAGCCAGATCGGCCGCGCCGGTTTCGCCGCCCTCGAAGCGCTGGCGCACTTCGTTGTAGATCCGCTGGTGTTTCGCGGTGTTTTCCCGGGACTTGCGCAAGATCTGCTGGTGCCGGATCACATCCACGTAGGCTTCAATTGCGTCCAATGCCACCGCCTCGGAGCGCTCCAAAACCCGATACGCCGCACCATCAACACGGGCACTCTGGCGATAGATCTCGTTTACGGAGCCGAAACCATCAAACAACAGCTGCTCCGCCATGATATCAACCTGCTTGGCCGTACGCCACGCGTTGTCAGACACAGAGCTGCCATCTGGCCGTTCCAAGCGCTCTCCACCAATCGACGCACCAACAGAAAGGCTTGGCAGGTAGGCACCCTGCGCAGCGCGTAGTTCCTGATCGCGGGCTCGCCGGTTTGCAGAGGACTCAGCAACATCCGGATTCGTGTAAACCGCCGCTTCGACCGCATCGCGCAGCGAAATAGCATGCGCCGACACCGTTGTTGCCAATGCGATCGCGACCGCAAGGGTTAATCCCCGAAACTTCATCCCCCAAAACTCCAATTTTCGCTTGAAGGTCCGCCCTGTGTGCCTGTTGCCCCGGCTCTACAACGGTCCTTCATAGTATCTGAAAAGTATCAGCAAACTTTGGGATTAGTAAGAACATGAAATGCTATTTTTATCAATACAACGGAACCTAATTGCCGAATTTCGCGGGCGAATTTCTCTCGTTTTTAATGAATCAAAACAAGATCGCTCAGTAGGGCTCCACGGACCCAAGATCCCGCCTTGATGTTACCTTACGATATTCTTAATGCATAAAATCCTAAGTATTTTTCTAAGTTCCAACAACTTAGCGATTAAATGACTTGACCGATGAAATTAAGCAGGTTGCAGATATCCTAGGGTTATCCAGAGCTTTGCAAGAATGGGCCGGTGTGGCTTGAATGCAACCTTCCCATAGCTAGATGCTTGAGGTTAACGGCAAAAATTCCATGATTTACCAATGGCGTTTTTCGCGGGGAGCCCAGAATCAGCCAGTGCGAAGGCACCCAATCGGAGAATCACAGGCATTGGGAACTGCAGCGCACAACACGCTCCCGCTATTCAGCGCTCCATGCATCTTCACACCCAATAAACCCAGGATTGGTTCGAAGGTGACTTGAAACCTTCATGATGCAGTGCACAATACCCCTTACCTAAAGGCACACCCTGCGAGACCCCGGATGCACGCCGGAAACGCTTGCAGCCAGTGAGGAGGCATGATGATTATTGAGAGCAAGATTGACGGTGTGGTGGCACGAACCTGCCATCCATTTGGATGTAAAAAAGCCCTCGACGACCAGATTTCTTATATCAAGGCAGCAACACCAATCGTTGACGGTCCGAAGAAGGTGCTCATTCTGGGTGCTTCCTCAGGTTACGGGCTGGCCTCACGCATCGCCCTTGCTTTCGGAGGCTCGCGCGCCGATACCATCGGCGTTTCGTTTGAACGCCCACCCAGCGAAAAGGGTGTTGGAACAGCAGGTTGGTACAACAACATCTTTTTCCGCGAGGCTGCGGAACGCGAAGGCATGACCGCAAAAAACTTCGTGGGCGACGCCTTTTCCCCGACCTTGCGACAGGACGTGATCCGCTACATTCAAGAGGAGTTTGGCGGCTCGGTGGACATGGTGATTTACAGCCTTGCCACAGGTGTTCGACCTGACCCGGAAACCGGCGAAAAATTGAGGTCAGTGATCAAACCCATTGGCAAAAGTGTCTCAGGTGCAACCATCAACCTCGAACATGACCGGCTGGATGAAATCACACTCTCACCTGCCAGTGAACAGGAAGTGGCGGACACGGTGCGTGTCATGGGCGGCGAAGACTGGCAGGATTGGATTGGCGCGCTGAACAGCGCGGGTGTGTTGGCCAAGGGATGTGAGACGCTTGCCTACTCTTACGTTGGGCCAAGCTTCACCTATGATATCTACCACGACGGCACACTGGGGCGCGCAAAGGACCATCTCCATGCCAGCGCCGAAACACTTACACGCAAACTTCGTCCCATTGGCGGGCATGCACACGTTGCCGTTTGCAAGGCACTGGTGACGAAGGCCAGCGTTTTCATTCCCACCTTCTCCCCCTACATTTGTGCCCTGTTCAAGGTAATGAAG
Source organism: Pseudovibrio exalbescens DSM 16456 (assembly GCF_000422785.1). Classification (GTDB taxonomy): domain Bacteria; phylum Pseudomonadota; class Alphaproteobacteria; order Rhizobiales; family Stappiaceae; genus Pseudovibrio; species Pseudovibrio exalbescens. Next base: position 58,441 of record NZ_KE383918.1, on the reverse strand, counting down.
GCGAAGGAACTGCACGAAGGGTGCATCGAACAAATGCACAGACTTTTGGTAGAAAAGCTCTACAGCGAGGCCGGGGTGGTGACCGACGAAGACCACCTTATTCGTTTGGATGATTGGGAGTTACGTCCGGACGTGCAAGCTGAAGTGGCAGATATTCTGGACAAGGTGACGTCAGAAAACTTCAAGAACCTGACCGATTATGCCGGTTTCAAACACGACTTCATGGCGCTGAACGGCTTTGACCTGCAAGGGGTGGACTACACCGCAGATGTAGACATCACGGCGTTGACAGCACTTAGACCGTGAGCAGGCTCTGCGGATTGGGGAGAAGCCGCGCGATGAAGCACAAACGCCGATGCGAAAACTTTTGCGTTTGATGTCACGACAAAAAAAGGCGGAGGAACGTCCGCTCCCCCGCTTTTTGCTTGCGACAATGAAATGCTCAGAGGTCGATAAACGCGGCTTTACTTCAGAGCCCGGCGATGAAGCAGGCTCTCGATCACATAGGTCAGGATCATAAGGCCGAGGAAACCGGCGACGGCAATGACTACCAGGACGATCACGTCTATGGGGCCGCCTATGTCGGAAAATCCCGAACTGGTCATGTACTGAACAAAAAGCACAGCACCAACAGCACCAACGGGAGCCACCAGCTCGGCGCGGACGAGCCGACTGCTGGAAATCCCCCGATCCCGGATCAGTATGTAGATGAAGGCTACTGCAACGAGGACGCCAAAGACGACCATTGCCCAAAACAGGGTCGTGCCGAAAATTTCTTCAAAGACGGCAATCAACGTGCCAAGAGTAAGTTCTTGCATGTCTTATCCCCCTCATGCCCTGCCGCGCAGCATGGCGTTGTAGGTTGCCTTCAAAGCCACCTCTTTCATCAACCAGGAGATCCAGAGTTCTTCCAGCGGTGCAATGATGCCCGGGAATGATGGCGTCAGATTATTTTTGTAATCAAACTCGACCAACATGGCCCTGCCCACGCGGGTAATCAGCGGACATGAAGTGTATCCGTTGTAGGAACTCTGGCTTTCCTTGCCATCAATTTGGGCTACCAGCTGATCTTCCACCACCGGCACCTGCCATTTGACACTGGCAGCGGTTTTGCCCTTTGGCACCCCGGCGCTGTCGCCTACCGCGAAAACCTCGGGGTAGCGGGCGTGACGCAATGTGTGCTTGTCGACTTCGACCCACCCTTCATTGACCCACTTGCCGGTTTGCCAAGCCAGTGGCGAGTTGCGAACGGCATCAGGCGCGACCATGGGCGGGATGACATTGGTAAAGTCAAACTCCATCTCCACGGAACCTTCAGGCGTCCAGAAAGTTGCAACCTTGCGGCCCGGATCGATAGCGGTCATGACGCGGTTGTACGTGGTCTCGAAGCCACGCTCTTCGTACAACATCCGCACTTTCTCATCCACAATGGGCACAGAGAACAAGGTGTCATTATGGGCGGCATAGTCGATGCGGATCTTTCCGCGTGTGCCCTTCTTGCGGGCATAGTCGTCCGTTAAAAAGGTGTACTTGAGTGGCGCCCCGGCACACTTCATCTCGGTTGCCGGACGCGTGAACAAACCAACGCCGCCTTCTTCTGTGAAGCGATCCATGGCCTGCCACGTTTTCTCAGCATATTCAGGCCCTGCGTATACAGATCCAATACCATTTGTCCCGATCAGATCCAGAGACATGCCTTCGATGGCGCCATAATCCAGCTTGAGCCCGGCTGCGACCACCAGATAATCGTAGGGTACGGTGGTGCCGCTTGTCGTGATGACCTGTTTTGTCTCAGGATCAATTTCGGCTGCAGCTTCTTCCAGCCAAGTAAGACCGGAAGGCAACCATTGCTGTGTTGATGAAACGGAATAGTCTGCCGGTTTCAACCCGGCGGCAATCAGTGTAAAGCCCGGCTGATAAAGATGGCGCTTGCGGCCATCAACAATGGTGATTGACGCACCATCGAGCCGTTCGGTCAGACGATTGGCAAGCGCGGTTCCTGCCGCGCCTGCCCCAAGGATGACAATCCTTGCATTGGTCCTGACCCGCTCGGCGCTGGCAGAGGATGCAGAACCCGCTGCCAGTGCCAGACTTCCACCCGTCAGAGCCAGAAAGCCCCGACGACTTAGGTTTCCTCCCAACCCGAACATAATCTCCTCCTATGTTCTGAGGGTCTTCTGTTTATTATCGTTGGTCAGGCTGCTTGTCGCGCTCGTCCTCTTGAAATTCGAGCCACATGGCGTTGACCACTGCAAACAGAGCAGCCACCGCCAAGCCCAACATCCAAGCAAAATACCACATATTGCTTTCCTTTCAGCTTAGTAGACGCTGTCCGACTGCTCGAGAACGTCTTTTTCTGTCACCTTGCCCCACAGAACCTTGTAGACCCACGCGGTGTAGGCCAGCACAAGCGGGAAGAACACCAGAGTGGTCGTGAACATCACGAACAAGGTCAGATGAGAGGATGAGGCATCCCATACCGTCAAAGAGGACCGAGGATCGGTCGTTGATGGCAGGATGAACGGGAACATCGTCAAGCCAACAGACGAAATCATGCCCAGGATGGCCGTTTTGGATGCCAAGAAAGTCAGCCCTTCACGCCCAGCCCGGATACCATAGAGCACACCGAGTGGACCAAGGAACCCAAGAATTGGTGCAATGACAATCCACGGACGCTCGCTGTAAGCCACCATCCACGTCCCCTCATGCAACACTTCGGAGAGCAAAGGATTGGATGGACCATCAACAACAGGTGCTTCTGCAAAGGAGAAGCCTGTGACGCCCAAGGCCATCCAGAGGCCCGCCAATGCGTACAGCGCAATGACTGCAACGGAGGCATAGGTGCCAAACACCTTCGAACGCTCTGCAATGACGCCTTCGGTTTTCAGCGCAAGCCACGCGCTGCCGTGCATCACCAGCATGGCAACGGAAGCGAGTCCGCATACCAGCGCGAAAGGATTGAGCAGACCGAAGAACGAGCCCTCGTATACCGGCAACAGAATCTCTGTGAGGTGGAACGGGACCCCTTGCAGCACGTTCCCAACGGCAACGCCAAAGATCAGGGCAGGCACGAAACCGCCTATGAACAAGCACCAATCCCAAGTCTCGCGCCAACGGGCACTATCGCGCTTTGAGCGATACTTGAAACCTACCGGACGCAGGATCAGGGCTGCCAGAATGACAAACATGGCCAAGTAAAAGCCAGAGAAGCTGACAGCGTATAGCGGGGGCCAGGCTGCAAAAATGGCACCACCACCAAGAATGAACCAGACCTGGTTGCCTTCCCAGACCGGACCAATCGTATTGATGACAACACGCCGTTCCGTATCTGTCTTGGCCACGAACGGCAGCAAGGCACCAACGCCCATGTCGAAGCCATCCGTCATGGCAAAGCCGATGAGAAGAACACCCAACAGCAACCACCAGAGAAGGCGCAGGATTTCAAAGTCAATCAGTTCATGAAGGATCATGGCGTTTACTCCGCTGGCTGTGCCGCGATACGGCCACGTTGTTCAAACCACTGTTCCGATTCAGCCGTGTCCATGTACGGGCCTTTCTTGATGTACTTGATCATCAAGCCCATCTCGATCACGAACAGGACAGAGTAGAACAGCACGAAACCGGCCAGAGTGAAGGCAACCTCACCCACGCTCAGGTGCGAAACGGACATGGCAGTGGGCAGGACGCCATCAACAGTCCATGGTTGACGTCCATACTCAGCAACAAACCACCCCATTTCCGCTGCAATCCAAGGCGTCGGGATCAGGAACACTGCTCCCCACAAAGCCCAGCGCGGGAACTGCATGCGCTTGATGGACGCCTTGTAGAAGAAATAAGCCATGGTAAGGATGAACAGGAAGCCAAGACCCACCATGATACGGAAGGCCCAGAACAGTGGCCCAACCTGCGGAACCGTGTCATTGGCGGCTTGCAGGATTTGTGCTTCCGTTGCTTGACGAGGATCTTCCACATAGCGTTTCAGCAAGAAGGCGAAGCCAAGATCACCGCTGTGCTCCTCGAAACGCGCCTTTTCGACCGGATCAATGTTCTTGAGGTCTTTTCGGATCTCGACCAGCGCATCATAAGCAACAAGCCCGGAACGGATACGCTGCTCCGCCTGTTCCACCAGTTCCTTGATGCCCGGGATTTCATGATTGAGCGAGCGAGTGCCAATCAGGCCCATGGCATATGGAATATGAATGGCGTATTTGGTTTCGCGCGCTTCAGAGTCAGGAATGCCGATGGCAGTGAAAGAAGCCGGAGCAGGCTCGGTTTCCCACATAGCTTCGATGGCAGCCAATTTCATTTTCTGAGAGTGCGTTACCGAATAACCGGATTCATCGCCCAGCACGACAACGGACAGCGCCGAGGCCAAACCAAAGCTGGCAGCAACCGCGATTGAACGACGTGCCAACTCAATGTGACGTCCTTTCAACAGATACCAGGCGGAGACACCCAGCACGAAAAAGGCTGCAGTCACATAGCCCGCCGAGACCGTATGCACGAACTTGGCCTGCGCCACTTCGTTGAACATCACGTCGAAGAAGCTGGTCATTTCCATGCGCATGGACATGGGGTTGAACTCGGCGCCAACCGGGTTCTGCATCCAGCCATTTGCAATCAGGATCCAAAGGGCGGAGATGTTTGAGCCGATAGCTACCAGCCACGCAACCACCAAGTGAGCAACCTTGGAGAGCTTGTCCCATCCGAAGAAGAACAAACCTACGAAGGTCGCTTCGAGGAAAAAGGCCATAAGGCCTTCGAAAGCCAATGGCGCACCGAAAATATCGCCAACATAATGGCTGTAGTAGCTCCAGTTCATACCGAACTGGAATTCCATTGTTATGCCGGTTGCGACCCCGAGCACGAAGTTGATACCAAACAGCGTTCCCCAAAATTTCGTCATCTGTCGCCAGATCGGACGGTTGGTCATCACATAGACCGTCTCCATGATCGCAACCAGGACCGAAAGACCCAGCGTTAGCGGCACGAAGAGGAAGTGATACATCGCGGTCATGGCGAACTGGAGCCGGGATAGCTCTACGATGTCCAGTTCCATGGTGCTTACCCCCTGTAATCACAGTCGGTTAAAGATATATCTGAGATGTTCCTTCTCGGCCCATCTCGCTCCGATTGCAGGGGCTGCGCGTTGATCTTTGTCAAATCTCCGCGTCTGTTGCGAAATTAATTTTATATAATTCTAATATCTTTCTGAGCCCAATTTTGCTCAACCTGACGGTGTGATGCCACAAGAATGGCAGAATTCGGCAGATAATGCTGAACACCATTCAGTACGTGCTGAGCCGTAGTGCGATCGAGCCCCTCGGTGGGTTCATCCAAAAGGATTAGACGCGGATGACGAACCAATACACGTGCCAGTGCCAATCGACGCTTTTCTCCACCGGACAATCCGAGCCCAGCCTCACCAAGCATGCTTTCCAAACCACCCCTTTGGCGAATAACCGAATCTAACGCCACCGCCTCAAGTACCTGCCAGGCTTCATCTTCATCTACAGTGGGATTGGCAAAGCACAATGCTTCCAGAATGGAGCCATGCATCAACATGCTGCGCTGAGGCAAGAACCCGAGCGCCGCTCTGAGATCACGTTCCTCGTAACTACCCAGGCTCCGGCCCATGACATCAATGCGGCCTTCGTCCGGCATCAAAAGACCTGCAGCCAGATTCAGAACGGTGCTCTTGCCGCCTCCGCTCGGTCCCGACAAGGATACGCGCTCGCCCGAACTCACGGCAAACGACAGGTTGTGCAATATCTGTCTGCCATTTTGTGCTGTTCGGTACGAAACAGCCTCAAACCGCAGCGGGATGGTAGGTGCATCATGCTCGGCCTGTGTTTCTGGCAGCGCCTGACTTAGGGCAACGGCTTGCTTCCCACCCTCATCCAGCAACCGGGTTACGCGCCTTGCAGCGGATTGCATGCGTCCATACTCGGTTACGCTTCGACGGAGCGGGGCCATGGTTTCGTTGAGAGCCAGCGCTGCGAAAAAGCCGAGCGCTGCCTGTGCAGCCGAAATGGTGCCGGCGACCGCCAAATCAGCCCCCAGGGCCAACGCCATGGATGCAGCAAACAGGCTCGTCAGCCCCAAGGCGACCCCAACACCCTGTTCGATGGTGTCCACATGCCTTTGATTGGAACGCAACCGCAGGTCCGCTCGGTCGGCCTTTTCCAGTTGGTACTGCAGGTTACCGGTGACAATCAGATCTGTCTTTGAACGAAACAGATCGATAAAACGCAGGCGCAAGCTTTGGTGAGCCCGTTCAATACGCTCGGAAGGGGCGCGCGCCACCTTCATGGCAACCGCCAGTGTACCAAGTGTCCCTGCAAAGAAAGTCCCAAGCGTGAACCAGGCCACAATGGGCGCGACAAACAGATACAACGCGGCAAAAGCCGTGAGATAGGTCAGTGCCGCGGCAATGAGCGGCACGATGAGCCGCAGGGAAATGCCATCAAGGGCGTCCACATCTGCCGTCACACGGTTCAGAAGTTCGCCGCCCCGGTATTGCACCAGACGGGCGAAGGGAAGCCGACTGATCGCGTCCAGAAGCCGCAACCGTAAGACAGTGAGGCTTTTCAGAGTCGCGTCGTGGGTCAGCATACGCTCGCCGTAGCGCGCAGCCGTACGCCCCAAAGCAAGAAAGCGGATGGCGGCACTGGGTCGAAACACATCAAACTGTATGCCGATCCCCACTAGGCCGGCGGCGCCGGTTGCGGTGATGAACCAACCGGAAATGCCCAGCAAAGCCACGCCCGCCAAAAGAACAATATAGGCCAACAGCAGTCCGGTCAGGAACGGCCGCTTTTCCTGCCTGACAATAATCCCGAAGATAGTCAGTACGTCACGCATCTTGCCCCTCCAGAACCAATTGCTGATCCATACGCTGCGCCAACTCAAGATCATGAGTGGCCACAATGAGCGTTGCGCCACGTTTTTGCAGCGCCATCAGGCCCTCACAAACCTGACGGGCTGTCTCTGGATCCAAATCGGCCGTAGGCTCGTCGGCGAGCACGACACCGGCTCCCGACAGGAAAACACGGGTCAAGAGCAAGCGCCGAGCCTCCCCGCCAGAAACGCCGGCTCCGGTTTCACCGAGGCGGGTTTGCACCCCGTCCGGCAACCTGTCGATCACGCCTTGGGCCTTCGCGCTCTGCAGTGCTTTCACGATGTCTGGTTTGGCGCCTGACGGACAGGCAAGTGTTAGGTTGCGGCGTACAGATTCCGCCAGAAAATGGGGAGCCTGACCCAACCACTCCATGTTGCTGCGCAGCCGGTCGGCGTTTTCCGGGGCAAGCTCTTCCTGACCGATGAGGATCGCCCCTTCCTCTGCACGGATCAGCCCGGCCAGCAACGCCAACAGTGTTGACTTGCCAATCCCGCTGGCGCCGACAATGGCGAGGGATTGGCCTGCACCCACCTGCGCATCCGGGTATCGAACCCTGCCAGCCTCATCATAGGAAAACGACAGGCCCTGCCAAGCGACCGGCACGCCCTTCAGATCAACCGCAACCCGCGCCCCAGTACCGAGAATAGGCAGGTGCGGCTGGGCTTCGCGCTCGGCCAACTCGCCAGCCACAGCAACGGCATCAGCCTTGTCGTGCCATGCGGCTGCAAGGTCCCGAAGCGGCTGGAAGTAGTCAGGTGCCAACAGCAGGAGGAAAACGCCTTCATAGACACTGAGGGAAGAGGCATAGGAGCCGAACCCCACCTCTCCCAACAACGTGAAGCCGACATACACCGCAACCATGGCAACTCCGATTGCGGAAAAAAGCTCCAGCACAGTGGAAGATAGAAACGCAATGCTCAACACGCGCATGGTTTGTTTGCGCAAGGTATCGGCTGCGGTTTCAAACCCTTGCGCGCTGCGGTCGACCGCTCCAAGAAGCCGAATGTCCACCGCGGCAGACAGGCGCTCCATCAGCAGCGAGTTCAAACTGCCGATTTCCTGCATCTGCTTTTCGCTGGCGCTGCGCGCAGCCATGCCGACCAATATCATGAAGACCGGAATCAGCGGACCTGCAACAAGCAAAATGAGCGCAACCGCCCATGAATGCCAAAAGGCAAAGCCGAGAATGATAAACGGCACTATACTGACGCGGATTTGCGCTGGCTGATATCGGGTGACGTAGACACGTAAGGAATCCAGCTTTTCTGCCAAAAGTGCCGCCAATGCGGCTGAGCTATCCGTTCCCGCCGCCTGTGGCGAGCGCATAGCTTCGTAGCGCGCCAACCGGGCCCGTACAGCGGAGACGACCTTGTCGGCCGCATTGAACCCCATGCGTCCCGCTGCTGTGTCCAGCAGAATACGCAGCGCGCCCAGCGCCGCGAAACCGAGAACGCAGTGCGCAATCGTCAACTGTGTTGTCTCGGGCTGAAGCAACCCGCCAATCAAGGTAGCGACAAACGCCGCCTGCCCGATCCAGAGCAGCGATGACAAGGTCGCCAAAAGCCCTGAAACTTGCAGTCGTTTGCGGACGGGAGAGAGCAGGTCTTTCAGTTTCGCGCTGGCAGCATCAGCCACTTTTTCACCACTCCTGAGGAATCTCTGAAAAACACGGGTTAATTCGGCTGGAGCAAAACTGCAACATCTTCCCGCCCCACAAAAAGGTGGCTAAACACACGATCCCGCGAGGAAGGGCTTAAAGAGTGAGGTATTATGACCTATGTCAAATTGTCGCGCGTGCTTTTCTATATGCTTGAGGCAGATCAAAACTTGGGATTTCTTGAATGCGGTTAACGACTCGGACCAATCTTGCCATGCGCACATTGATGTATTGCGCCGTCAATGAAGGTCAGATTGTGCGCAAGAGCGAGATTGCCAAGGCCTGCAATGCATCGGAAAACCATCTTGCACAGGTGATCAATGTGCTGAGCCATAACGGCTATCTGAAAACCGTGCGGGGACGGAACGGCGGCATACAGTTGGGCCGCGCCAAGGATGCCATTTCCGTTGGTGGGGTTTTTCGCCGGTTTGAATCGCATTTGCCCTTTGCCGAGTGCTTCGACAGAGATCACAATACCTGTCCATTAGCCAATAGCTGCCGGTTGCCTCGATATCTGGTAGGCGCCTTGGGTGCTTTCTACACCTATCTGGACAGCATCAGCCTTGCTGATCTGGTCAATGATAATGTGGAACTCAACAGCCTTCTTGCGATGTCTGCACCGCTCTTGGGAGAGATTGACTCCTGACTGGTCGTTTTATCCGGCATACCAAGCTCCTTGAGACGGGTCCCCTGCTGGGCCGAGAGCGACGCGCCTCTGACGCCACGCCATCAATGGTCAGGTTGAACCACCAGTCCTTTACGGCAAGATGACGTAGGTCTTACAGAAATCACCACACTGCCGTTTGTCTGCACACTTTATAAGTGAAAAATCTCAAAAAAAACGCAAAGATTGCGCGGCATTCCAAACTTGCATATTAGGTATTTATCCGCGTTGTTCCACTAGAAACAATCTATATTTATCTCACGTCAAATATCAGTGGAGATACGGAAAACTTCAAAACTCAAGAAGTCTTCTTTTTCGTCAAAGCTTTCTCCTGAAATGCAGAAGCCGCGATTCACAAAAACAAAACAAGGTCGTTCGATGCGCAAGTAACGTTGCATCGTAATAGGTAAACTTTACCTTGTTCATGCCCTTTCAGACTGTGGCGGGTGCGTGAACACCTGTGGCCGACTTCTGGCAACCCGGAGCTGGTGAAACCGTTCGTGGGACGAACACCTGTGCTCTGTTTTCTGGAACTTTAGTCATGAACAGAATAACAAATACAGTCGACACGATTCTAAAGACGGTTGTCATATCTGTCTTTGCTGTACTTGTCGTATGCGTAGTGTGGCAAGTATTGTCGCGCTATGTACTTGGCACTCCCAGTACGTTCACAGATGAGCTGGCCCGTTTCATGTTCATCTGGATCGGACTGATCGGCGCCGCCTATACACTGGGACAACGGCGACATTTGGCCATTGACCTGCTGACCGGGCCCCTGACCGGGATCAAAAAGCGCTACTCTGACTACTTCATCATCGCAGCGATCTTGACGTTTTCCTTGCTCATAATGGTGTATGGCGGCAGCCAACTCGTGATGAAAACACTGATTACGGGCCAGGTTTCGCCCGCTCTGCGAGTACCCATGGGCTATGTCTATGCCGCTATCCCGTTTTCCGGAGTGGTCATGGTCTACTACAGTATCGAGATGCTTGTTGGCTTGATCAAGGGTACCGGCACAGGTCCCAATGACCAGCCCATTGACCACGATGACGCACAGGCTTGAGGAGTGAGCAAATGGAACTTTTAAGTGCTCTCATTCTCTTTGGCGTCTTTGCCGTTCTGGTGACCTTCGGTGTACCGATCTCCTTCGCCATCGGGCTGGCGACAACAGTTTGCATTACCGTCCTTCTCAGTCTGGACCAAGCGATCTTCGTTGTGGCTCAGAAAATGGCATCAGGCCTCGACAGCTTTACACTGCTGGCGATCCCATTCTTCATTCTGGCGGGCAACATCATGAACCGCGGTGGTATCGCCATGCGACTGATTGAGTTGGCCAAGGTTCTGGGGGGCCGCCTGCCGGGCGCTCTCGCCCACTGCAACGTTCTTGCGAACATGTTGTTTGGGGCGATTTCAGGCTCGGCTGTTGCGGCGGCGGCTGCCGTAGGGGGCACCATGGCGCCACTTCAAAAGAAAGAAGGCTATGATCCGGCCTTTTCAGCTGCTGTAAATGCAGCCTCATGCCCAACCGGCATGCTCATTCCACCGTCGTCCACCCTGATCGTTTATTCTCTCATCTCTGGCGGAACGTCCGTTGCCACCCTGTTTGTAGCTGGCTACATTCCGGGCATCCTGATGGGCCTTGCCGTAATGGTGGTCGCTGGCATCATCGCCAAAAGACGTGGCTATCCGGTCATTCCACGACCAACAACAGAGGAAGCGATCCAGAAGACGATTGATGCTGCCCTGCCCATCCTTCTCATTCTCATCATCATGGGCGGCATCATTGCCGGCGTCTTTACAGCAACCGAAGCCTCTGCTGTCGCAGTGGTCTACTCATTGGTTGTTGGGGTCTTCATTTTTGGCGAGATGAAGCTCTCTGAGTTGCCCGGCATCATTCTGGAATCGGCAATCACCTCATCCATCGTCCTGTTGCTCATTGGCTGTTCAATCGGCATGTCATGGGCGATGGCGTTCTCGGACATCCCCTATACCGTGTCCACGGCCTTGGCCAACATCTCCGAGGACCCGTTGATGATCATGCTGATCATCAACCTTGCGTTGTTGGTGATTGGTACCTTTATGGACATGACACCGGCGCTCCTGATCTTCACGCCGATCTTTCTGCCGGTTGCAACCGAGCTGGGCATGGACCCTGTGCACTTTGGCATCATGATGACCTACAATCTTTGTATCGGCATCATTACGCCGCCAGTGGGCAGCGCGCTCTTTATCTCATGCTCTGTGGGCAAGGTTCCCATCAAGGACCTGTTGAAACCCATGCTGCCTTTTTATGCTGCGGTAATCACCATTCTCATGGTGGTTACGTACCTACCGGAAGTCAGCCTGTTCCTGCCAAAGCTCCTGCTCGGCTACACTGGTTGAGATAACGAAAGAGACCCGGCACCTGCGTACCGGGTCTCCTCGCGAGCCAACCACACTTTGAGGGAAAGTTGGACTGAACGATTGAGCCTACTGATCGTTCGTCTTGTCGCGGATGGTCGGCACAACCTGGTCGCCGTAGCTGCCACCACCATTGTGGCATCGCGAAACCCGAACCAATTCGACGGAAAGGCCGAGCTCAACCGCTCGCTGAACCGCCTCGTTCACGCGGTGAGTTGCTTCCGCAATACGCTGGATGGCACGATCTTCCTCACGGGTTGGTGGTAGATCGATGCGTTGGAATGCTGGCTGGTTCATGGCTATTCTCCTCTCCTCGAACGGACCCTCGGGTTCCGCGTTTGCCACACCTTATGCTGCTTCAAATTGGTTCATGGTGTTCTTCGTACCGCCGGCCTTCAGAGCCCTGTCACCGCCGACCATCTCCTTGAACGTGTCGCCCAAATCGGAGCCGACTTCGTGCTGGTGCTTCACCGCCGAAATTCCACGGCGAATTTCCTCACGCTGAATGTTGCCGACATACGAGAGCATACGATCTTCACCGAAGTAGCCCTCCGACAACTCATCCATGCCTTTTGCAGTCAGGTGGAAGGTCGGCAAAGTGATCAGGTTGTGGAACACACCAGCCTTGGTCGAGATGTCATACTGGAATTCACGCAAACGTTGGTCGGCTTCACGACCCAGATCCGTCTCGTCAAATTCTGCGGACATCAACTCATTGCCGTCCGGATAGGCGTCCTCGTTGATCTTACCCTCTGCAATCCACTGGGCGCGGACCTGTTTGCGCAGGTTCAATGTCCAGTTGAATGACGGTGAGTTGTTGTAAGTCAGCTTCGCATTTGGAACTTCTTTGCGAATCTCATCCACCATTGACGCAATTTCCATCACATCCGGTGTTGCAGTTTCGATCCAAAGCAAGTCCGCTCCACCCTCTTTGAGGGAGGTGATGCAGTCTTCAATGACGCGCGCCCGTCCGGTGTCGTCCTTGAATGCAAACAAGCCATTAGGCAAGCGGACCGGCTTTACAAAGCCGCCATCACTGGCCAGTACCAGATCTCCATCACGCGCCGGATTGTCCTCCGTGATTTCCTCGGTCTTGAGCCATTTGATGTATTCGGAAGCCAAGTCACCTGTCTGCTGGCTCACCGGTACCTTCTGCGTCAAGCTGGCACCAAGGCTGTCAGTCCGAGCAACGATAACGCCGTCGTCAACACCAAGTTCTTCAAAAGCGAGGCGACAGGCGCGAAGCTTTTCGATAAAGTCCTCGCGTGGCACGGTAACCTTGCCGTCCTGGTGACCACACTGTTTTGCATCAGAAACCTGGTTTTCAATCTGCAGACAACAAGCACCGGCCTTGATCAGCTCTTTTGCAAGCAGATAGGTGGCATGCTCATTACCGAAGCCAGCATCAATATCCGCGATGATCGGAACGACATGAGACTCGAATGAGTCGATGGCCGCGATTGCCTTCTGTTCAGCAACAGAGTCGCCAGCGTCACGCGCCGACTTGAGGTTCTTGAACAGATCGTTGAGAGCGACTTCATCAGCCTGACGCAATGAGGTGTAAATCTCTTCGATCAGATCAACAACAGCTGTCTTTTCATGCATCGACTGATCTGGCAGATGGCCCCAGCGATTGCGCAGACCAGCAACCATCCAGCCAGACAGGTACACATAAACACCCTTTGCAGACCCACGTTGGCGCTTGACGGCCTTGATCATCTGTTGGGCATGAAAACCAGACCAACACCCCAAAGACTGGGTGAACTTGGTAGGGTCCTGATCATAAGCAGCCATGTCTGTCCGCATGACCTTGGCCATGTCACGCGCAATGTCGAGATGCGTGCTGTACGTGTTCTGGATCTTGAGCTGGATGATGTCATCAATGCTGACGCCACCGGGGGTTTGGCCGCTCGGGTAGCGTTGCAGAACCGACTGACGGATCTCTGAATAAGGTGCAGTCATGTTTTTACCTCCTCGATTTCATGACAGCGTCAAACCGGACCTCCCAGCCCGTCTTGCGCTCTGTTATGATACCGGTCACCCTGTTCGGGATTGGGAGGAGCCAACCACCCTGTGAGCGTTGTGTCCTTCTGCAAAGACGCCTGCTTGAGGGGCCGTCCGTTGGCTACTCCCTTTGGTTAACCGGCTTGTCTTCACAATATTTGCAGCCCATTCTGTGTGAAACGCCTGAAAAAGCGAAGAATTGCAAAGCCAAATCTTGCGAATTGCGAAGATTGCAAAGGTCAAGCCATGAAGAAAGCATTCCTTGGTGGACGCTTGAGACAGCTGCGAGAGCAACACAAACTCACACAAGCCGCGCTGGCTCAACGCCTTGATATATCATCAAGTTACCTCAATCAGCTGGAGCGAAATCAACGCCCGTTGACGGTCCAGGTTTTGCTGAAAATCAACTCGGAATTCGGCCTTGATATCCAGTTCTTTTCCGAGGAGGGAGACGCCCGACTGCTCGCAGAACTACGTGAAGTTTTTCACAGTGACCTGCATGAGGACTCGGTTACGGCCGCCCAACTGCGCGACCTTGTTGATAACATGCCGGCAGTTGCTAGACGTTTTGTTAAGTTATATCGCGATTACCGCGAAGCAGATGAGCTAGCCAAGACTCAGGTACTGGGCAGTACGCCGACCACCCCTACTGCCAATGCTCGGACAGCTTTTGAGGATGTGCGCGACTTCTTCTATGACAAACGCAACTATTTCGAACAACTGGACAACAAGGCGGAAGCGATCTTTGAGAACGCATCCTTGTCTGTTGGCCAAACGCTGGATGGATTGACGCGCCGTCTTCGCAACCGACACGATATCGAGGTTGCTTTGGTGGAGTCTCCGGAGAATGGTCAGATCCGCCATTATGATACGACGGAGAAAGTACTCCAAATCGATCGCGGCTTGCGCGGTGGTCAACGGGCGTTCCAGATGGCGACGCAGATCGGGCTACTGGAAGCCTCGACCGAGATCGAGCGACAGGTGGCAAGCGGTGGATTTGTCACCAACGAAGCAGAGGAACTGGCTCGCATTGGTCTTGCCAAGTATTTTGCCGCCGCCCTCATGATGCCCTACGACAAATTCTGGAAGGCCGCAGAAAAGAGCCGTTATGACATCACCTGGCTGTCTCGCCGGTTTGGAGCCGGCTTTGAAACAACCTGTCACCGGCTTAGCACGCTGCAAAAGCCCAGCGCCAAGGGGATCCCGTTTTTCTTTCTGCGCGTCGATCGCGCGGGCAACATCTCAAAACGCCAATCAGCAACCGACTTTCATTTCTCGAAAGTTGGCGGGAGTTGTCCGCTCTGGAAAGTTCATGCCGCCTTCGACCAACCAGGGCAGATTCTGACCCAGATCGCGCAGATGCCGGACGGACGAACCTACTTCTGGGTCACGCGCACGGTTCAAAGCGGATACGGACGGTTCGGAGCACCGGGAAAGTTCTTCTCGATCGCACTCGGATGCGACATTCAACACGCCAGCCGCCTTGTTTACTCCAAGGGGCTGGATTTGACCGATCCGGATGCCACAACCCCGATTGGGGCCGGCTGCAAGATCTGTCCGCGTGAAAAGTGCACACAACGAGCCTTTCCAATGGTCGGGCGGTCCATCGACATTGACTCCAACAGCGCCGGCTTCTCTCCCTACTCCTCAGAATGAGGAGAGCAGCGGCACGTTTGCGACTTACAATCCGGACGCACGCTACCGAAGACAAAAAGGGTAATAGCTACTACTTAACCGCCAAACGTCGCGCTCGAACGATGGAGCGGTGAGAGACGACGTCATATCCTATTTCTCGAAGCAAGCGCGCTCTTAAAAGCTGTAATTCTTCCGAAGCGATCTCAAGGGTTTCGCCTGTTTCAACGTCGACAAGCTGCTCATACCCGCTTTTGCCCACCAACTTGAAGCGGGCCGACTCCCCCAAAGTGACAGTCCGAGTAATCATGCCGGCCTGCTCCAACAGGTAGAGCGTACGATAGACAGTTGAATTTGATAGTGTATCGTCGATTTTATGAGCCCGTTGCAGAACTTCCGAGGCTTTTGGATGATCCGTGGCTCTTTCGAGGATTGAGATGACTGCTAGACGCTGGGGCGTCACCCGCAAACCGGCCTGCTTCAATATGGCTTTGCCGTCGAACATGAAATGCCCTCTCTTTGATCCTGAGGCGAGTTTCATCGCCTCTACTCCCGCAAAACGCGCATTATTGCTATTGCAAGTCATTCGCAATTGCAATATTAGTTGCAAATCATTCGCAATTGCATCAAATATGGATCAACGGTTCGCTTGATCTTCAGGAGAGATAAATGTCGAAGACACTAAGTCGCCTTGCCTTGAGCACCGCAGCCCTTGCTCTTCTTGGAACTTCTGCACTGGCGCAGGACAAGTTGAAGGTGGTTACGACTTTCACCGTTCTGGCCGACATGGCACAGAATGTTGCCGGTAATGCCGCCGACGTTGTGTCCGTCACCAAGCCTGGCGCAGAGATCCATGGCTACGAACCTACGCCTCAGGACATTGTCCGGGCCAGCGATGCCGATCTCATTCTATGGAACGGAATGAACCTTGAGCTATGGTTCGAGCAGTTTCTGTCCAACCTTGACGGCGTGCCATCCGTGACCCTGACCGACGGGATCGACCCGATTTCCATCGCCTCAGGTTCTTATGAAGGCAAACCAAATCCTCACGCCTGGATGGGCCTCGACAACGCTCTCATTTACATCGACAACATCATGGAAGCTCTCGCCGAGCACGATCCTGAGAATGCGGCAACCTACGTCAAGAATGCCGGTGCCTACAAAGATCAGTTGCGCGCGACCCTTGAACCACTGCGGGAGCAGATTTCGCAGATATCCGAGGACCGTCGCTGGCTTGTCACCTGTGAAGGTGCCTTCAGCTATCTAGCCAAGGACTTCAACATGAAGGAACTGTATCTCTGGCCGATGAATGCGGACCAGGTCGGCACGCCACAACAGGTGCGCAAAGTCATTGACGGTGTGAGAGACAACAACATTCCCGTGGTCTTCTGTGAAAGCACCGTCAGTTCTGCCCCGGCCGAACAGGTTGCACGGGAAACCGGCGCAAACTACGGCGGTGTGCTCTACGTAGACTCCTTGAGTGAAGCAGACGGCCCAGTTCCAACATACCTGGATCTGCTGCGCGTCACATCAGAAACAGTTGCCAAAGGCCTGACCAGCGGCACCAATTAAAGTTACAGTGACTACAAACCATCCGCCCCCGCGTCCTAGTCTCGCGGGGGCCTCTCGGATCTTCCCGAGTGTATGCCCGAGGTTCAAACATGCTTGCCAAGCTAGAAGATATCGAAACACGCGCCACAGAACACGGGCCGGGCGGCGGCATCATTGCCAGCAACGTGACAGTGACCTACCGAAACGGCCATACGGCGCTGTACAACGCCAATTTTGAAATTCCGCGCGGCACCGTGACCGCACTTGTCGGGGTAAATGGCGCAGGAAAGTCAACGCTTTTCAAAACCATCATGGGTTTTGTCCCTGCGGCCCGCGGTGAGATCCTGCTACTGGGTCGCACCGTCAAGCAAGCGCTCAAGGAAAATCTTGTCGCCTATGTTCCTCAGTCTGAGGAAGTGGATTGGGCGTTTCCGGTGCTGGTGGAAGACGTAGTGATGATGGGACGCTACGGCCACATGGGTTTCTTGCGCCGTCCATCCAAAGCAGATCACGATGCCGTTGATCAGGCGCTGAAGCGCGTCAACATGCAGGAATTTCGCCATCGCCAGATCGGCGAACTCTCGGGCGGCCAGCGCAAGCGGGTGTTTCTGGCCCGCGCCTTGGCGCAGGACGGCAAAGTGATCCTGCTGGACGAGCCTTTTACCGGCGTGGACGTAAAAACCGAAGACCAGATTGTTGCCCTTTTGAGAGAACTGCGTGCTGAAGGCCGCGTCATGCTGGTCTCCACTCACAATCTGGGGTCTGTTCCCGAGTTCTGTGACCGCACCGTTCTGGTGAAGGGAACAGTGCTGGGGTATGGTCCAACAGAGACTACATTTACACCGGAAAACCTTGAGCATGCCTTTGGCGGGGCCTTGCGTCACTTCACCTTGAGCGGTCCTCAACTGCACAAGGACGGAGATCCCCGCAAGGTGACCATTCTTACCGATGATGAGCGTCCTTTCGTGCGCTATGGCGACGAAACACAGGTCAGCGGAAAGAAGAAAAAGCATGCTTGAATATCTGTTGGAACCATTCACCTACAGCTACATGACCAATGCCATGTGGGTTTCGGCGTTGGTTGGCGGCGTGTGTGCGTTCTTGTCTGCCTACCTGATGCTCAAGGGTTGGTCACTGATCGGCGACGCCTTGTCCCACTCCGTCGTTCCCGGCGTGGCCGGTGCATACATGCTTGGCCTACCGTTCTCGCTTGGTGCATTCCTTGCCGGCGGTTTGGCAGCGGGGGCCATGCTGTTCCTTTCGGAGCGCTCTGGCTTGAAAGTGGACGTGATTATCGGATTGATCTTCACCTCCTTTTTCGGTCTGGGCTTGTTCATGGTCTCCGTGAACCCGATGACCGTCAGCATTCAAACCATCACCATGGGCAATATTCTTGCGATTACGCCAGAAGATACTCTGCAGCTGGCAATTATCGGCTTTGTGTCGCTAGCTATCTTGCTCGCCAAGTGGAAAGACCTGATGGTGACCTTCTTTGACGAGAACCATGCCCGGTCCATCGGCCTGAACCCTGGCCTTTTGAAGGCAATTTTCTTTGTCTTGCTTTCCGCTTCGGTTGTTGCTGCAATGCAGACCGTCGGCGCATTTCTGGTGATCGCCATGGTCGTAACCCCGGGTGCGACAGCTTACCTGCTATGCGACCGGTTCCCCCGCTTGATCCTGCTTTCTGTCTGCATTGGTGCAATCACCAGCTTTGTCGGGGCCTATGCGAGCTATTTCCTGAACGGCGCCACCGGGGGCATTATCGTCACGCTACAAACGGTGATTTTTCTCATCACCTTCGTATTTGCACCAAAGCATGGTCTCTTGGCCGCACGGCGCAAAGCCAAGGCAGCCCTTGCGGCTAACGATTTCGAGCAGACACAGCAGGAGGGCCTGTAATGGATCTGTCCAACTTGTTGATGCCGTTCCAGTTCCCCTTCATGCAGAACGCATTTTACATCTCCCTGCTCGTTGCGGTGCCGACGGCCCTTTTGTCCTGCTATCTTGTGTTGAAAGGCTGGGCATTGATGGGAGACGCTGTAAGCCATGCCGTTCTACCCGGCATTGTGCTGGCGTACATCCTCAACATTCCACTGATCATCGGCGCTTTTGTCGCTGGCATGACCTGCTCACTGGCGACCGGATATCTCTCGTACAACAGCCGGGTCAAACAAGACACTGTCATGGGTGTGGTTTTTTCCGGCATGTTCGGGATCGGGATCGTGCTTTACGTCTCCATCGAGACCAATGCGCACCTCGACCACATTCTGTTCGGCAACATGCTGGGTGTCGAGCCGCATGAGTTGTGGACTGCGGGGCTCATTTCCTTGGTGGTATCAGGCGCTATAGTGTTGAAGTGGAAAGATCTGCTCCTTCACGCATTTGACCCGGCACAGGCACAGGCCTCGGGTTTGCCGGTGAACGTGCTGCACTACGGCCTACTGGCCGCACTGTCACTCACGATCGTCGCAACACTTGCCGCTGCCGGTCTTATTCTCGCCATCGGGCTGTTGATCGCGCCAGGAGCCATCGCCTTTTTGTTGGTGCGCCGGTTCGGACACATGCTGATTGTGGCGGTTTTGACCTGCATGTTTGCCATGATCCTTGGCACTTATGCCAGTTTCTTCCTCGATAGCGCACCGGCTCCAACGATTATCCTGATCCTGACGGGCATGTTCATTCTGGCCTTCGGACGCCGTCTCCATCTCAACCGCCGGCAATCACTCAAGCTGGCCCAAGAAGAAGCCGAAGCCTGATCAAAAAGAACCCACCCACCAGCCATAGCCACTTCAGTGGCTATGGTTTTGGTATGCGGTTTCCAATCACGCAACCTTGTCTGCCGACAAGCCAGAGATAGCTTGGATCAGGTTGTCTTCCGTGACTTCCTCAGACGTAAACGTGCGCATGATTTTTCCAGAGAACATGGCAACAATCCGGTCACTGACATGCAGCACCTCCGGCATTTCGGAGCTGATCACGATCACGGCATAACCAAGTCCGGCCAAGTCGCGGATCAGATTGTGAATTTCAGATTTGCTACCCACATCAATGCCACGGGTTGGCTCGTCAACAATCAAGACGTTGGGATGCATGGAGAGCCATTTGCCAATAACAATCTTTTGCTGATTTCCGCCGGACAGATTTCCAACAGACTGTCGCCAGCCGGGGGTTCGAATGTCGAGCCGATCACGGTACTGATCGAAGATCGCGATTTCCGCCCCTTCGGCCACGAAGGG
Source organism: Pseudovibrio exalbescens DSM 16456 (assembly GCF_000422785.1). GTDB lineage: Bacteria > Pseudomonadota > Alphaproteobacteria > Rhizobiales > Stappiaceae > Pseudovibrio > Pseudovibrio exalbescens. The sequence goes on along the minus strand of NZ_KE383918.1, from coordinate 38,396 downwards.
GCCTGCCTTGAGATCATCCACTTGCGGCAAGGTCATATTATCCCGGCAGTTCATGCCAAGGACGAGCCCTTGGGCCTTGCGGTCTTCCGGAACAAGCGAAATTCCGCGGCGGATTGCATCCGCTGGTGAGTGAATGCGCGTTGGCTGGCCATCCAGATATATACGCCCTGCTGTTGGTTCACGCAGGCCAAACAATGTCTCGGCAATCGCAGTTCGCCCTGCCCCGACCAGGCCGTAGAACCCAACAACCTCGCCGTGACGCACTTCAAAGCTCACATTCTCGTACAAGTGACCACAAGACAGGTTATCCACTTTGAGCACCACATCCCCAACGTCATGGTGGGCGAGGTTGCGAGACAAGTCCAACGTACGGCCAATCATCAGTTGCGTGATGTCTTCGTCATTTGTCTTGCTGGTTTCGAGCGTGCCGCGATAGGCCCCATCGCGCAGGACACTGATGCGATCCGTGATCTTGAAAATCTCTTCCATGCGGTGCGAAATGTAGATGATGCCCACACCAGAGGATTTCAGGTCGGAAATCACGTCAAACAACACCACCTTTTCGGCATCTGTCAGCGAAGCAGTAGGCTCATCAAAGATGACGGCCTTGGCGTCGACTGTTAAAGCCCGCGCGATTTCAACCATTTGCTGGTTGGCAATCGACAGATCCCCCACCAGAGCCCGGGCATCAAACGAGACGTTCAACCGCTTGAGTATCTCGTTGGTTTGCGCATACAACCTGCGCCAATCCACCAACCCAAAGCGCTTGCGGGGCAATTCGCCAAGATAAATGTTTTCGGCGACAGTCAGTTCATCCGCCAAGCTCAACTCTTGATGAATGAAGACGATGCCTTTTGACTTGGCATCAAGGGGGGATGCCATGCGAACCGGTTGTTCGCCAACAATGATCTGTCCGTCATCGGGTTGATGCAACCCGCCCAGGACTTTCATAAGTGTCGACTTACCCGCGCCATTTTCACCCATCAGAGCATGGACTTCGCCCGGCAGAACCGAGAAGGACACATCATCCAGTGCCTTTACCCCCGGAAAGGTCTTGGTGATGTTCTCCAGTCGCAGTGCAGGTGTTTGCTCGCTCATATGCGCAATGCCTCCCGGCCCTTCAGATTTAGTTGACGATCCAGGAACAAGACGGCGATCAGAATGAGACCGATCACAAGATTGACGGTCTCGGTGTCCGCCCCGATGTGGCCAAGGCCTTTCCTCAGCAATTGAATGGCGAGAACCCCGCCGAATGTAGAAATGATAGAGCCGGAACCGCCAGCCAATTTGGTGCCGCCCAAGACAACCGCCGTGATGGCCCACAGTTCGTAGAGCTCGCCATCATTGGGATTGACCGAGCCGGACTCGGCGTAAAACACCACGGCCGACAGAGCCGCCAGAAAGCCGATAATCATGAAATTGATAAGAAAATGTGGCCCAACCCGTATGCCAGCGTTTACTGCCGCTTCTCGATTGTCACCAATTGCATAGGCATTGCGACCATGCACGGTGCGGGTCATGATGAACCAGAGCACTAATGTCACACCCAGCAGGAACCATGTGGCCGTGTGGATCCCAAGGAATTGCGCTTCGGCGAAATCCACCAGCGTCCAGTTCAAGTGAGAAGTCGGCTGCTCTCCATTGTACATGAAGACAAGCCCACGATAACCGAGCATCGCTCCGAGCGTGACGATGAAGGCGTCCACGCCGGTTTTCCAGACAATCAAGCCATTGATTGCCCCCAGACCAACACCTGTCAACAAGGCCAAAACCCATGCTACCGGAATGACAGCATCTCCCAAGCCCGCAAAAATCGGCCATGTCATGCTATCGAGGAAGATGACGGCACTCATGGCAAAGATCGCACCCACACTCAGGTCAATATTGCCGTTGATCATGATCAACGTCATACCGATGGCAATGATGCCTATGGGTGCAGACTGTTTGAACAACAACAGCATGTTGTCCAGATCCATGAATGGCTTGTCGCTGAGTGACAGGAATTCCCCGGCGATGGAAAAGAAGATCAGCTCTAGCACAATGAAGCCCCAGATCGCGCCGCGCTTCAGGTAAGTGCTCAAAGTTCCAGGTTCCATTTTTCAACCTCCTTCAAGCAATCGGCGACCAAAGCTTGCCGCGCTTGGCTGCGATATCCAGCCAGACTGCAAGAATGATGATGATCCAGGTAACGACATACTGAGCATAGAATTGGAGGCCGACCAGCAGCAGACCGTTCTGAATGAACCCCAGAATGAGAACACCAATCACTGTCTTGAAAATCGTGCCAGCCCCACCCATCAGGGAAGCTCCTCCAAGAATGACCGCCGCCAGAACCTCCAACTCCAACCCCTGCCCGACGGTATTCTGGCTGCCCAGAGATCTACTGGCTTGAATGAGCCCCGCCGTAGCAACACAAAATGCCGAGATGAGATAGCAAGTGAACACCACCCGCGCCCGACGAATGCCTGAGAAGGTAGCCGCAGTGCCGTTGCCGCCGACCGCGTACACCTTGCGCCCAAAAGGTGTCTTGGCCAACATGATGCCGAGGCCAGATGCCAAAAGCGCAAACAGCAGAATGGGAACAGGAATTCCCAGCACGGCGGATTGGCCGAATACATCGAACCATGTGCCTTCCTTGTCGGCGATATCCATGTTCTTCCCTCCAGAATATGTGAGGGTAAGCCCATGAATTGCAGAGAGCATGCCAAGCGTGACAATGAGTGAGTTGAGGCGAAGGTACCCCACCAGGAACCCGATGAACGCGCCAAGGCAAAGCACCATGGCGTACATGGACGGAATCGCCAGAGCCGGTCCCAGCTTGTCATGAAGATCAAGCACCACAATGGTGGCGAAAGACATCATGGACCCCACCGAGAGATCCAGATTACCGCTGATGACGACAAAGGTTACGCCCAACGCCATAACTCCCAAAATGGCAGAGGAGCGAATAACGCCCATGATGTTGTCGGGATCCAAAAAGCGTTCATTGGCGATGGTGAAGCCAATCATGAAAAGCGCAAAAGCAACCAAAATCCCTTGCCGCGCCAAAAAGGTGCCAATGACACCCAGTTGAACTGGCCTTGCCCCCTTTGACCGCGCCGCAGGCGTTTCATTCGCCGTTTTCGATGTGATTTCGGACAACAGATCCTCCCTAGTCTGTTGACTAGCGTCAAACCAAAGTCATGCCTCCGCTGATCATGACAGTCTGGCCGGTCGTTCGGTCACTGTATCGTGACGCCAGAAACATAGTTGCTCCAGTGACATTGCACCGGCGCCCAACATGGTCCCGCAGGATACCCTCAGGACATTCTTACATGGCCAGCCCGGATGTCGGGTTTTGCCATTTCTCAGTTTCATGATTGCAAATATCGCGTAAGCAGGCGCGGAGTGTATTGCTCCGCGCCTGCTTGACCAATCAGAATACAGGTTTGCTGAACTCGGCCATGTTGTCATGTGTGATCTTCGGCGTATCGAAGTAATTCAGGAATGGCACATCTTCACCATTGAGAACATCAATGGCGGTCTGAAGCGCAGCTTCCGCATCGTCGACCGGAGACTGATAAATGGAGCCCCAGTATTCACCACGCTCCATGGCCTCGTAGCCAACCGCAAAGTTGGTTGCACCGACGAATATGATCCCGTCTCGCCCTGCGGCCTTTGCGGCATTCAATGCGCCAACGCCCATATTGTCATCGCCAGAATAGACACCGTCGATATCATCATATTTGACGAGAAACGCTTCCATCACTCTCTGCGACTTTTCGCGGTTCCAATCGCCAGGCTGCGTTTCCACGAGCGTGACATCGGGGCAGACTTCCGGCAGGCGATCTTCGAACCCTTTGGCGCGTTCAATGGCTGTCGTATAGCCGGGCTGGCCCGAAATCTGAACGATCTGAGCTTCACCGTCGATGCCCATGTCCTTGAACTTGTCGCACATGATTTCCGCCGCGCGTGAACCCTGCGTGATGTTGTCCGGGCCAGAGAACGACTTGATGAAGTCAAAGCCTTGTTCAGCAATGTTGGAGTTGGTCACGATTACCGGAATGTCTGCATTATGCGCCTTGCGCACCGCCGGGATTACCGCTTCACCATTGGTTGGCCAGATGATGATGGCGTCGACTTCCTGCTGGATCAGGTCTTCCATCTGGGCGATCTGACGAGCAACGTCGCCCCCTGCATCAAGGACAACGGTTTCAACATCCGGATTGGCTTCGGCAGCGGCAATGAATGCGCGTTCGTAGGTCGTTTGATAGCTATCAACGCCCACGTTGTTCTGCGTGATGCCGATTTTCATGGTGTCGGCGTAAGCCGCGCCTGCAAACAGGCAAGCACTGGCAACACCTGTCGCAAGAACGCGACGAAACTTACTTGTCATCATTTTCCCTCCCAAGACTCCCAGAGGAGCGCAGCTACGTCCCTCAGGTCGATCAGTTGCCGCAGCAGCACCTGCATGCGGGCTTGCACCCATACTGAGTGTCAGTAAAAACCCTGCCTTCCCCAGCGATTTGCCGCGCCCTCAAAAGTATCCATAATGGATAATACAATATCCAATATGGTTTTTTTGGATGTTTTGAAAAGCAAGTGGGTAGCTCACTTTTACGGGGTAGTCCTTATGTCGACTCATAAAAAGTCCAAATCGAGGGATTTGAAACATGGTTCAGCCCGCACTGTATTCTGGAGTGGCGTGATGAACCAACACAAGGGAGAGCTGGTTCCGAAGGCCACACATCTGACACCTCAAGCCAAGTCCGAAATTATCCAGATCCTATCCTTTCTGGAGAGTTTTGAAGATGAGGTCGACGGCTTGTTGGAGATGTCCGCCCCGAACCCCTATTTCAAAATGTCGAGTTATCTGGTTCGAAGACATCTTGAAGCAAAGGTGGTGACGCCGACATCGCTGATCGGCGCGTCGGGTGTGCCCTATGCCACAGCCACACGGCGCATGAGAGAAATGATCGAAGCAGGCCTGATCGAACAGCGCCCTCGAACAGCGTCGGGGAAAAGCTACTCCCTGCACCCAAGCGCCGCGATGCTGGATGCGTGGACGACGTTCAGCAGCCGCGTTCGGCGAATAGCTACACATACTTTCGGCACACCAGATGCCCGCCGCGCCGGCACTCGCGATTACTATTTCGGTGGCTCTTATCGGGATGCGCAAACAATACAACCCCCACAAGTTCTGCTGGAACCCCTCAAGCTCTCAGGTGGACTGCGCATTCTGGTGCATGGAGACCCCACCTTCATGGTGATGCACGGGCTGAAGCGCCAATTCGAGCAAGTGGTCGGATGCGCCATCCAACAACGTGCGTTCTCCATCGACCGGCTTCATGAGGAGGCAGTGAAAAACGCGCAGCGCCCCACCAGTCGGTACGATCTGATCGCGCTGGACCTGCCGTGGGTGGGTGAGTTTGCGGAAAATGGCTATCTGTTACCACTCGACCAGATACTGGATGTGGAGCGGCTCAATCCCAGCGACTTCCATACAGCCGGGTGGCAGGCGGCCCATTGGGGCGGCCGTCCATATGGCGTCCCTTCACAAACAACACCGGAACTCTTGCTTTATCGCAAGGACTTGCTGGCCAAGGCCGGGCTGGAGCCCCCTCAAACGACAGATGCGGTACTGCGGATTGCAGAAGAACTGCACGATCCTGCGCGTGGGCGCTATGGCATCGCTTGGAATGCCGCCCGTGGCACCGCGCTTGGCCATACCTTCATGATGACCTGCGCGGACTTTGGTCAGCCCCTGCTGAATCTCCCGGAACAAGCCGGTGGTTATGATGCATCCCAACTAGCGGATGGAAACTACCGACCAACAATCGATAGTGAGGCAGGATTGGCTGCAGCGGAGTATTTGCTTTCCCTGCTGCAGTACTCACCTCCGGATATCCTGTCCATGTCGTGGTATGAGCGCGTGCGTCCCTTCGCAAATGGCAAGGTGGCGATGGCTTATGGGTATACCCTGCTGGCGCCTTACTACGAGCAGAACCCCAGTTGTGCCGCATTTGGTCACGTCGGCTATCTGCCCCACCCATCGGGAAGCGACGCGCCACATATCGCACCCGTGGGTGGCTACCTGTTGGGCATTCCAGCGAACATTGCACCAGAGCGTCTTGAAGCCGCTATAGAAGCGCTGATCGTTTTCACATCACCGGAAGCACAAAAGCTTTACGTTGAACATGGCAGCCGCACCTATCCGCGTTACTCCGTCGGTGCAGACCCTGAAGTTCGGCGCTTGTCTCCTATTTTTGAGGCCGTGGAAGCCATGTCCTGGCGTGACGAGCTGCAATTCTGGCCAAGGCCACCCATTCCGGAAATCAACGAGATCATCCGCATTTGCGGAGAAGAATGTCACGACATGCTTCGCGGCGTTCAGTCATCGCGCGCTGCCTTGAGAGCAGCCCAGAAACGAGCCGACCAGTGTTTGCGGGAGGCGGGGAAACTGTAGTGGGAGGGACACATGGACCCCAATCGTCTGAATGGAAAGAACATTCTCATCACCGGCGCGGCCCAGGGTATGGGAGCCGCAAATGCCGAATACTTCGCCGCACAGGGCGCCAATGTCACTGTGGGGGATATCAATCACGATGGGGCCAAGGATGTCGCCGCACGCATCAACGCTGCGGGAAATGGAAAGGCGATCGCGGTACGTATGGATGTTACGGAGCGCGCCGATCACACAGCCGCTGTCAATGCAACGGCTGAGGAGTTCGGGTCCATAAACGTCATGCTGAACAATGCGGGCGTGAACAAGCCCAGGATGTTCCTCGATATCGACGAGGAAAACTGGGACATGATCATGAACATCAATGCCAAGGGCATGCTGTTCGGCATGCAGGAGGCTGCAAAGAAAATGATCGAGCAAGGCCCGATGACGGATCACCCCTACAAGATCATCAATGTGGGATCGATCGTTTCACGCACGGCGTTTCTGGATGTCATTCCCTACTCTTGTTCCAAGTACTGCGCGCTGGCCATGATTATCGGTGGCGCCAAAGCATTGTGGGAACACAAGATTACCGTCAACGGCTATGGACCGGGCGTTGTTAAGACAGAGCTGTGGGAGCAGCTTGACAAGGATCTTGTAGAAATCGGCATGTTTGAAAAAGAAGGGCAGTCGATGGATCACCTTGCCCAAACAATGATCCTGATGAAGCAGCTCTCAACTCCGGATGATGTGAAAGGCACTGCCGCATTCCTGTGCTCCGACGAGTCCGACTACATGACCGGCCAACTCCTGATGATTGATGGCGGCATGATCATGCAGTAACCGCAGACGCATCACCACCATTAGTTGCAGAAAGCACATTAAACGGCACCCCTTCACACTGGTGTTAGGCCAAAGAGAGTGCCCGGGAGGACTGTATCCATGAACCGCGCCCTGACCCCCAACGTTCTACAACCGGCAGATCTGGAACCCCATTGGCAGTGGGAAGGCCGCTTGCCTGCATGGGGCCACACGGCGGTGGATTTTGAACGCCGCATCGATCATGACCGCCTGCGTCGGTATCGCCTGTCACGAACACGCCAAGCGCTGCAAGCGTCCCCAGCTGGTACTCTGCTTTTGTTTGACGTCAACAACATCCGCTACGTGTCCGCCACCAAGATTGGGGAGTGGGAGCGCGACAAGATGTGTCGGTTCTGTCTGCTCACAGGTGATGACTCGCCTTATGTGTGGGATTTTGGCTCCGCAGCCATGCACCACAAGAAATTCTCCGATTGGCTTGAACCAGACCACTGCCGGGCCGGAGTAGTTGGAATGCGGGGCACGATCCCCCCCGAGTTCGGCTTGATGCGAAAATACGCCAAGGAGATCGCGGGGCTTATTCGCGATGCCGGCATGGCCGACATGCCTGTGGGAGTGGACTATGCTGAAACGGCTATGTTCCACGCTCTTCAGGAGGAGGGCCTCAAGGTCATCGACGGCCAGCAGATCATGCTCGCAGCGCGCGAAATCAAGAACTGGGACGAAATTCAACTCCTCACTCAAGCCGCCAGCATGGTCGATGGCGTCTATCACATGATCTACGAGGAACTGAAACCAGGCGTGCGAGAAAACGACATTGTCGCCCTGTCGAACAAGATGCTCTACGAAATGGGATCTGACGACGTGGAGGCCATCAACGCCATCTCGGGCGAGCGCTGCAACCCACACCCCCACAACTTTACGGATCGCTACTTCCGCCCTGGAGATCAGGCATTCTTCGACATTCTTCAAAGCTATCAGGGATACCGCACGTGCTACTATCGAACATTCAATATTGGGCGTGCAACCCCCGCCCAGCACGACGCCTACACCAAGGCTCGCGAATGGATTGATGCCTCCATTGCCTTAATCAAACCGGGCGTCAGCACGGACAAGGTTGCCGAGGTTTGGCCCAAGGCTGAGGAGTTCGGCTTCCCGAATGAAGATGCTGCGTTCGGGCTACAGTTTGGTCACGGACTCGGCCTTGCCCTGCATGAGCGGCCCATCATCTCGCGTGCGGTGAGCCTTGACCATCCCATGGAAATCAAGACCGGTATGGTTTTCGCTCTGGAAACCTACTGCCCGGCCGCCGACGGCTACTCCGCGGCTCGCATTGAGGAGGAAGTCGTGGTGACCGATACGGGCTGCGAAGTCATCAGCCTGTTCCCGGCCGAGGATCTGCCGATCGCCAATCGCTACTGAGTGCGGCGATACAAAGACCACCCGTCGCACCGATACACTGCGGCGGTTTCTGGAGGGAGGATTACGTGTCCGAGACGCGCCAACATAACACCGACGATTACATTCGCATGTACAAGCAGATGGTTCGTATTCGTGCCTTCGAGGACAATGCGAACCGGCTCTATCTGTCCGCCAAGATGCCCGGTCTGACCCACATGTACTCCGGGCAAGAAGCGGTTGCCGTAGGCATCTGCGAGGCATTGACCATTGAAGACAAGATAACCTCTACACACCGGGGACATGGACATTGTGTCGCCAAGGGGGCCAATTTCCGCGAAATGTTTTGCGAGCTTCTCGGCAAGGAAGAGGGGTATTGCCGGGGAAAAGGCGGCTCCATGCACATTGCCGATCAAAGCAACGGCAACTTGGGCGCGAATGCCATTGTCGGAGGCTCCATGGGCATTGCCACGGGATCCGCACTTACCGCCAAGCGGCTCGGCAATGGGCAAGTTACGGTTTGTTTTTTCGGCGATGGCGCCACCGCACAGGGGCTTTGGTATGAGGTAATGAACATGGCCGCACTTTGGAAGCTGCCAGTCATTTATGCTTGTGAAAACAACGGTTACAGCGAATACACCAAGACCGACGAGATAGCCGCAGGCTCATTGGTCGCCCGCGCAGAGGCATTCGGGATTGAAGCCTTTCAAGTGGATGGTCAGGACGTTCTGGCGGTCAACAACCTGGCCCAACAGCTTGCAGAGCGCTGTCGCAACGGCGAAGGCCCGTTCTTTATCGAGCTCAACACTTATCGCTATCATGGCCACCACGTAGGCGACATCAACCGGGATTATTACCGCTCCAAGGATGAGGAAGCGGAATGGAAAAAACTGCGAGATCCCATCACGAATTTCGGCAAGTGGCTGGAAGATCAAAAAATCCTGTCGGCGGATGAATTGGTGGCGCTTAACGAGGAGATTGCGGCAGACGCAGAGGCTGCTGTTACCTATGCCCTTTCCGCAAAATATCCCGAGGCGCATGAAGTCAACATGCATGTTTATGCAGACAATTCGGCTTGAGAAAGGATTACCATGACTCGCGAAATCACATTCTCAATAGCCGTCAACGAGGCGATTGCCGAGGAAATGCGCCGCGATCCAACGGTCGTGTTGCTTGGTGAAGATGTGGCCGAGGCGGGCACGCCGTTCAAAGTGCTCTCGGGTCTGGTTGAGGAATTCGGCACGGACCGGGTCATCGACACGCCCATCTCTGAGCCGGGTTTCATGGGCATTGCCGTTGGTGCTGCCATGACCGGACTGCGCCCAATCGTTGATCTGATGTTTGGAGACTTTCTCTATCTGGTGATGGACCAGCTCTGCAATCAGGCTGCCAAAACCCATTATATGTCCGGGGGCAAATTGACCGTACCGCTTGTGCTGCGTACCAACATGGGCGCAACGCGCCGCTCGGCAGCTCAGCATAGCCAGTCACTTCAGGCGCTGGTGGCCCACATTCCCGGACTGAAGGTTGCCATGCCCTCTTCCGCCTACGAAGCCAAAGGACTGATGAAAACTGCCATCCGGGACAACAACCCTGTCGTCATCTTTGAAGACAAGTTGATGTATAACGACAAGGCAGAGGTGCCGGAAGAGGAGTTCCTCATCCCGTTTGGTGAGGCAAACATCAAACGCATCGGTCAGGACGTAACGTTCGTCGCGACGTCCTCCATGGTTCAAGTCGCCGAAGAGGCCGCGGAGAAACTGTCAGCCGAGGGGATTTCGGCGGAGATTGTCGATCCGCGTACTCTTGTGCCACTGGATGAGGGCACCATCCTGGAGTCTGTACGCAAGACGTCTCGAGCGATCGTGATTGATGAGGGACACCAAAGCTATGGCGTGACAGCCGAATTGGCCGCCCGCATTAGCGAAAAAGCCTTCTACCACCTTGATGCGCCGGTTATTCGCATGGGCGCCATGGATGTCCCTGTCCCGTTTTCGCCGGCACTGGAAGACCTGACGGTACCCACCGCTGACGGCTTGGTTGCCAACGCCAGAAAAATCTGCCGAGGGGAGTTGGTTCATGCCGCATGAGGTCATCATGCCCGCTCTGGGCATGGCACAGGACTCTGGTCTGATCGTCTCATGGCTCAAACAGCCGGGAGAGCCGGTCAAAGCCGGGGAAGCCCTTCTGGAAGTGGAGACCGACAAGGCCACCATGGAAGTCGAGGCGCAGGCGGATGGGTTTTTGACCAACGTTACGGCACAGGCTGGCGATAACGTTCCGGTTGGCAACACTGTCGCTCATATCAGCGAAACCGCAGATACTGATAGCCCGCCAAACCCGACGAGATCGGCTACGGAAGACGCGGCCGAGCCAGCCGCTGATGCACCGATGGAAGGCACTGATGTCATCATGCCCGCCTTGGGAATGGCACAAGAGACAGGCTTGATCGTTGCGTGGCACAAAAAACCGGGCGACCCTGTCACTACACAGGATGTATTGCTGGAAGTGGAAACCGATAAGGCGACCATGGAGGTTGCCGCTGAAAAAGCAGGATATCTGGCAACAATTTACGCCAGTGAGGGCGACAGCGTGCCGGTGGGCGACGTTATCGCCTTCATCAGTGCGGCCAAACCCGAAGCCGTCTTGACCTCTCCTGTCCGCAAACAGCCAACACCTGAGCCCAAGCGACCGGAACGCCCACAGGAGCAACCTCACCGCAAGAACGACATAGAGCAATTCTCCACTGTTGGTGCGGGGGATATATCTGAAGCGCGCATACTGGCTTCCCCCAAAGCAAAGCGCCTTGCCAACGAGCGGGGACTTGATCTGGCAAGCCTAGTGGCAGCAGGCGCCTCACAGCCTTTGCATGTCAAGGATCTGGATGAATTCAAAGCGCATGCAAAACCGGACCAAAGGCACCACAACCTGCAGGACCCACAGTCTGCACATAGGCTGGTGGCAGAGTTTCCTGAAGCCCCCCTATTAGACTTCCACCACTGGCTGTCCGATGAACTGGGCCACCCGATTGCCAAACACCGGCTTCTTGCGTTCTTCGCTGCCGGAGCTTTGCGTCCAGTTCGTTCTGAAGCCAGGTTGGCCATACTGATTGAAAGCCGAGGGAGCCAGTCGCACACTTATATCGATCCGGATCTTTCGGGCCTCGGCGACGCAGACGCCGCCATATCAAAAGACCCACCGGATCTTGTCCTGCGGGACCTAACTGACACGGCACTGGTAACGGTCCAACTGGAGGCGCAGAACACACCGACACTTAGTCTCACGCGGAAAGAAGGCACATTGACCCTGACGCTCGAATGTAATGCGACCCAACTGTCAGCCGCGGATGCACTCAGTCTGATGAGGGGTTTGGCCGAGCGCCTGTCCACGCCGCTGCGACATTTGCTTTGAATGGGAGGCTTGACAAATGGATCTGGATCTAACGACTTGCCGGGATCTTTATATCAACGGCGCATGGCAACCGGGCGCCTCTGGCGAAAGGTTTGATGTCTTCAATCCTGCAACTGAAGAGGTTCTCGCATCTGTCGCCTCTGCAGAAATTGCTGATGCCGATGCGGCATTGGATGCAGCACAGGCTGCCTTCGCCGATTGGGCATCACGTACGCCGCGCGAGCGGTCGGAAGTTCTGCGCAAAGCATGGGAGTTGATGACGGCGAAACTGGATGATTTTGCTCGGCTTATCACCCTTGAAAATGGCAAGGCGGGGAATGATGCGCGGGGCGAAGCCGCTTACGCAGCCGAGTTTTTCCGTTGGTTTGCCGAGGAAGCCGTACGGGCCGATGGTCTGCTAACCCGAGCTCCCGCCTCTGGTGCACGCATTCTGGTTCATCATAAACCTGCAGGCATTGCAGTACTTGTCACGCCCTGGAACTACCCGGCTGCCATGGGGACGCGCAAGATCGCCCCTGCTCTGGCCGCGGGTTGTCCGGTCATCATCAAGCCTGCCTCCGAAACACCGCTCACCCTGTTGGCCTTGATGCCACTTCTGAAAGAGGCCGGTGTGCCCGACGGCTTGATCAATGTGTTGCCGTCCCGCCGCACCGGCGCATTGGTTGATCATCTGCTGCATGATCCGCGGGTGCGTGTCGTGTCTTTCACCGGATCCACTCAAGTGGGGCGCAAGTTATTGCACTCTGCCGCTGATCAAGTGCTAAAACCAGCCATGGAACTGGGCGGCAATGCCCCGCTTATTGTATTCGAGGATGCGGATCTGGACACAGCGGTCGAAGGAGCCATGCTCGCCAAGATGCGCAATCTCGGCGAAGCCTGTACCGCAGCAAACCGCTTCTACATCCATGAGCGCATCGCAACCGCTTTCACGGAACGGTTCGTCTCCGCCATGAGCAAGCTGAAGGTGGGTAACGGACTTGATGCTTCCGTTGACGTTGGCCCACTGGTCAACGCGGATACGCGCAACAAGGTTGCCCATTTCGTGACTGACGCTGTTGAAAAGGGTGCGCGTGTTGCCCTCGGAGGCGCTCCACTGAAAGGTCCGGGTTACTTTTATCCACCAACGGTGCTTAGCGATGTTCCCGAAACGGCGGACTGCGTCCACGATGAGATTTTCGGTCCTGTTGCCGCGTTGCAGACCTTTTCCGACACCGAAGATGTCATTCGGCGTGCCAACGATACGGAGTATGGCCTCGTCGCCTATGTGTTTACCGGTGACATGAAGCGCGGCATGAGCGTCTGTGAACAATTGGATTACGGCATGGTTGGTCTGAACCGCGGCCTCGTCTCAGACCCAGCGGCTCCGTTTGGGGGCACGAAACAGTCAGGTCTCGGCCGAGAAGGCGGGCACGAAGGCCTGCATGAGTTTATGGAGTCCCAGTACATTTCCACCAGTTGGTAGAAAGGTCGGCCATGACGTACACCGCACCGCCCTCCGTTCGCTCCTATGCCGGTCGCAAAGGAGTTGATCTCGACCATGTCGCAGCCTCCAGTGGCCGAAAATCTCTGGCCAAGGAAGATGTTGATCATCATCTATCACCGGCCACTGACCCCGTGCCCTCTGCAAGCTACAGGTATTGGGAGGTGGACCATAGCGCCTATGGTCCAACGCGACCCGAGCCAACGTCCCGCATCGCCCAAACCGCTGCGGCCAATTTGTCTGCTGCCAACACAGTAATCCCTCAGGTCACGCATCACGATGAAGTAGATGCCCGTCAGGTGGAGGCGTTCCGGGCAAGTTTGAAGGCCGAAGCTAAAGAACGCGGGCTGAAACTCACATCACTGGTGTTTCACATCAAGGCCATGTCCCAGTGCTTGAAACGTTTTCCTATCTTCAACAGCTCCCTCAGCGCAGATGGCCGAACGCTCCACTTCAAAAACTATATACATATCGGGGTGGCAGTTGACACCCAATGGGGACTGATGGTGCCGGTCATACGCAATGCGGACCGCAAGGGGCTTTGGGCGCTTGCCAGTGATCTCGAAGATCTTGCCCAACGCGCGCAGGCGCGCAAACTGCGCACTGATGACATGGGCGGGGCGTCCCTTTCCGTGTCCAACCTCGGTGCCATTGGCGGGACCGGGTTCTCACCAATCGTCAATCCACCCGAGGTGGCCATACTGGGTCTAAGCCGAACTCGGACGACACCAGTATGGCAGGACGAAAAGTGGGAGCCAGTCCCCATGACCCCCCTGGATCTCAGTTATGACCACAGGGTCATCAATGGCGCTGAGGCCGCGCGTTTCATGCGGCATTATTGCAGCTTGATCGAAGAACCACGTCGTATGTTGATCTGATGCAGGAATCGCATTTGCCCTATTGGGAACCCACTCGGCCTCACCCCCTCCCGTTGCCTCATGGGTCATCCCGCGCTTGACGCGGGATCCAGTCGGGTGGCGGCCACGTTCTCCGGGCTTGGTGGCAGGATGCCGGATCTGCGCGGTGCTTGTCCGGCATGACGCGGGTGGTAGTGGGCGCTCCGCCTTCCTTATTGCCAGCTGCTGGGTTACGGGCGCTCTTTGTAGACCTTTCATTAAGACACAGTGTCGTTTCTTGTTCCGCTTTCACATGTCTTTTTCTGGGCGCTGGCTTTTTTTCGCCCGCCCCCTCTCGTTGCCTCATTTGTCATCCCGGCCCCCGAGCCGGGATCCAGTCGGGCGGTGGCCAGGCTCTCTGGGCTTGGTAGCTCTGGATGCCGGATCTGTGTCCCGCATGATGCAGGTGGTGGTGGTGGTGGGCGCGCGGCCTGCCTTATTGCCAGCCGCCCGCCTGATCTCGCCATATATGCCCTCGCCGGGGCTTCGGCCACTCGGCCCCGCCCGCTCTCTCATCACTGCTCTCATTTGTCCTCCCGCGCTTGACGCGGGATCCAGTCGGGTGGTGGCCACGTTCTCCGGGCTTGGTGGCCCTGGATGCCGGATCTGCGCGGCGCATGTCCGGCATGACATCGGTGGGTGATGGCAGACGGATACGGGTTCACCGAGGAACTGCCCCAGGTCGTCAGGCTGGCGCGTGCCTACCTATTCAGCTCTATTGGTCGCAATTCACGCTGCAGGATCGCTTCACCTGCCCGATTTTCCATTTAATTTGTAAACCTCGGCGCGTATTTCCAGCGCATGTAGCCTGCCCGATTGGTGCCTATTTCCAATCCCAGCGCGCGCTGCCAATACTACTAGACCCATCACAAAACGCGGGCCCCTCATTGTTTATTCGCGTTGCCCACTCGGCCCGCACTCTCATCACTGCTCTCAGATGTCATCCCGCGCTTGACGCGGGATCCAGTCGAATGGCGGCCACGTTCTCCGGACCTGGTGGCTGGATGCCGGATCTGCGCGCTGGTTGTCCGGCATGACATCGGTGGGTGGAGGCAGTCGGATACGGGTTCAAACAAGGAATTGACGTTGCCGGGGTTTGAGCTTTGCCCGGCGCCCCTGTTTATGCGCATTGCTGGCCGTCATGTCTGGGCACAGACGTCCTTGCCCGGGGCTTTCTTTGCTGCCCGGCCTTCTGGAGATGGGGTAGCGGTGTGCGGGTGCTGTCTGTGGGATTTTATGGGTCTTTAAAACGCAAAAAGCCCCGCGAAGATGCGAGGCTTTTGTGTTTGGTTGCGGGGGCACGCAACCGTCTAGGCCTACTTGTACTTGCAACCAATCTCTCGGCATGGCGTAACGCCTCCTAGCATGTTGATTTTGTTAGGAGAGTTGTTTTCGCCGCCATACGGGAGCCGGAAATGGCTCGCTATGGCTAAAACACTGATAAACGTTCCGTTCTCACTTCGCCTGACTTTTGAAGAGAGGGCAAAACTCGAAAAGCAAGCTGCTGGAATGCCGCTCGGCGCATATATCCGCAAACAGGTCTTTGGCAAGGACGCAACCCCGCGTAAAACTCGCGGAAAACACCCCGTCAAAGATCACGTTGCCCTCGGGCGCGTTCTGGGTGCGCTCGGCCAATCCCGACTTTCCAGCAATGTGAACCAACTCGCTAGAGCGGTGAACACAGGATCATTGCCTGTCACGCCAGACACAGAGCAATCAATTATCGAGGCTTGCGAGGCCATCGAAGAAATCCGCACTGAACTGCTAAAGGCACTTGGCACGGAGCCAGGAGGTGTCGAATGATCCTGAAGGGCTCCGTCAGAGGCAGCGCACGCGAATTGGCTACCCATTTACTCAATGGTACCGACAACGAACATGCTGAGGTTCACGAGGTACGCGGTTTCGCCAGTGAAGATTTAACTGACGCACTGATTGAAGCTGAATGTCTTGCGAAAGGAACACGGTGCACAAAGCACCTGTTCTCCCTTAGCCTAAACCCGCCTGCTCAAGAGACTGTACCTGTAGAGACATTCGAAGAGGCGGTAGACCGGATCGAAGCCGGGCTCGGTTTGGAAAATTGCCCTCGAGCCGTGGTTTTTCACGAGAAAGAAGGCCGCCGCCACTGTCATGTTGTCTGGAGCCGCATCGATAGTGAGGAAATGAAGGCTGTGCCGATGCCGTATTTCAAAAATCGGCTAATGGATTTGTCACGCGACCTGTTTCTTGAACACAATTGGGACGTTCCGCATGGCATTCTTGATCGCTCTGCGAAAAACCCATTGTCATTCGATTTGAGCGAATGGCAACAAGCCCAGCGTACCAAACAAGATCCGCGTATAATCAAAGCCGTGTTGCGTGATTGCTGGCAAGGCTCGGATTCCAAAGAAGCCTTCAAAGGCGCGTTAGAAAGCTATGGCTACTATCTTGCCCGAGGTGATCGTCGCGGCTTCGTCGCCGTCGATGTCCGAGGCGAAGTTTACTCGCTCTCCCGTGCCATTGGTATCAAATCCAAGGTGCTAAACGGCAAGCTCGGTACACCCAAGGACTTGCAGAGCGTCGAAGAGGCAAAAAAGCTGGTCAACGCACGCTGGTCGGAGAAGTTGCAAAGTCTCTCGGACGACATGGATGCAAAACACGCTCGTCAAAAAGAACCGCTGGATCAGAAACTAAATCAAATCAAACAGCGTCAACGCCAGGAACGGCAAGCTCTGAACCAACACCATCAAGAACGCTGGGACAAAGAAACCAAAATACGTTCTGAACGCCTTCCCAATGGACTTGGTGGCATTTGGAGCCGCTTGACAGGCAAGTACGCGAAGATCCGCCATCAGAACGCATATGAGGCTTGGGAAGCCCTCAAGCGCGATGAAGCCGAAAAAGAGCACCAGATCGTCAAACACCTTGAAGAACGATCAGCGGTCCAGAGAACGCGGCAGCGGTTAAAACAGCAACAGCAAATTGAACGCACCGAACTGCACCGTGAAATCGCTGCCCAAATGGAACAACGGGCGGAGCGGCAACAAAGCCTCGAAACGGATTTCAACACTCAGGCAGACAATCAGCGTCAAACACAACGTAGGCGCGGCCTGTACCGCGACAACGACGATCTTGAGCCAGAGCTATAAGCCATGCGCAAGAAACCAGCTAAAACTTTGCAATTCAGCCCCCCGACGTGGTAAAATGTATGCATAATTAGATAATTGATTTTTTTAAGGTATTTGCTTTGTCACTGACCCATACGGAAGAGTTTAATGTAATCGCCAAAGCGCAGAAAGAACGAGCTTTGCAGCAAGATCGCGATGACTATAACAACGAACTCCACGGCAATGTGACAGGGCGCATTCAGCGGTTTTTGAGCCGCGAAGCATTTGAAGACAATCAAAGCACCCATTCAGGCAAGAAGGCTTCAACAGCCAAGCTATCCGCGCTTGATATTCTGCTTCTCAACGATCCTGAGTATGCCAAGGTTCACAAAGCGGCTCTTGATGAAAACCGCGCTACTCAAGCCAAGGTGACGGATCTCCAAAACCAAATTGATCGTGTCATGGCAAAGCTGGACAAAAAGATTGCCGACACACTCGATCAAGCCATTACCCTCCCAGATGGTCGCAAGATTTTTATGAACAAGGCTGGTGAGGTTTACAGTACCGACGGTGAATTGATCGATCCGGCAATTGTGGAAGGTTATGATTGGAATGATCGGCCTCCACTTGAACATTATCTTTCGCTCACCCAGAACCGCACAGAACTAATCGAAATAAGCGATGAAGCTGATACCATTTCCCTTCGAAATGGTGAGAGACGTGAGAAGCTAGAAGATAGTCATGATCCACTTGATCACGAGGAAATTCAGGAACTTCGTGATGAAGAAAAGTCCGACATGGGTCGGCTAGAACAACTAAATAATAGAACCAAGTCAATTGATACCGCTATCTCCAATGCCAGCACAACGCATGAAAAAGCGCCTGATCAAGAAATCGCTGTTTCAAAACTCAATCTGTTCTAACGATATTTGAATGAACCACATTGCTTTTCAAAAACAGCGATAATTACTGCAACTGGATGAAACTGCGAGTGCTTTTCCATCAATCCATATATTAGGTCTTCTCTTTCGCGCCTATCTGCATTGTACCAGTCGATAATACATTTGGATTGGTCTACATCGTTGTCTTGAGCGATTAGATTGGCGGTAATCATCGTAGTTTGAATATACGACCTACGTATATCTTCATCCCATTTAAGAAATTCTTCGGAGGTAAATTCTTCTGCTGCATACCCACGCATGCAGAACAAGAGAGATACTGCGATAAAGCTTGCAACAAACAAGCGATTTAAAGCAAACATAAGGGAAGGTTTTTGTTATTACTATAATGGATAAGAAATATGGAAAAATTGCAGCAAGAAAGAGCGCGTTTCTGCGTTTTTGAGTTCCCCCATGTGCCGATTTCGGGCACGCCAGCCAACCTCACAAAAGGTTTCCCTTTTGTCCATGTTGGGAGGCTGTTATGAGCGACATTTGGCCAAGAATTGAATGCACTGGTCGCAAGATCGGCTACGCCCGTGTTTCCACGTTTGATCAAAAGCTTAGGATGCAAATGGACGCGCTCAAGGCGGTCGATTGTGACTTGATTTTCACCGATCACGGCGTATCGGGCGCGAAGTCCAGCCGCCCTGGCCTGGACGATATGTTGAAGGAATTGAAGGCGGGGGATTCCGTGGTGGTCTTAAAGCTGGATCGCCTAGGGCGCTCTGTGCTGCACCTTTCGGACTTACTGGTGCGATTTCACCGCGAAGACATTCATTTTTGCTCCATCGCGGAATTCATCAACACAACGACGCCGGGCGGGAAATTCATTTTTCACATGTTCTCTGCCTTCGCCGAGTTTCAGCGCGACGTCATCGTCGAAAACACGATTGCAGGGATGGAAGCCGCCAGAAAGCGCGGCAAGCAGATTGGCCGACCTTTCAGCCTAAACCCGCAGCAAGTGGCTTATGCGCATGCATCAATCCACCAGTTAGGAAAGACACGCAAACAGACGGCGGAACGTTTCGGCGTGTCCACCATGACACTGAGCCGCGCCTTTGCGCGGTTGGAATTACAGAATTGAATTATTGATCGGCGGCTTTCTCTAAAGCATCGACTTTCTGAGTGAGATTATCATTGGCCGCTTCAAGCTTCTCGATCATCGCTTGTTGCTCCTGCACAGACTTGATGAGGAGCGGGACGAGATCGCCGTAGGCGATGCTCTTGGTCTTCATTTCATCATCAGCGGTAGAAACAACTTCAGGCGCGATTTTCTCAACTTCTTGGGCGATCAAACCAACCTTACGGCCTTGCTGCCAGTCCGCATCTTGATCCTTCCAATAGAAGGTGACAGGGCGCAATTTCATGACGTCGGAAATGCCATAAGAAATATCCGCGACATCCTTCTTCAACCGCGCATCGGACGTGTTGACGTAGGCGGCGTTACCCGCGACTTGGCCACCTACATGAAGCTTGTAGGATGGACTACTAACCCCGACCCCTGTGTTACCCGAATCTGAAACTAGAAATTCAGTTCCGGCCGCTGATGTGTTTAGAATAATACTTCCGGTTGCTTCTTCATTCCCAATTGTAAAATTTTCACCTGTACCTCCAAATCCGACATAAGCTTTCCGACCACCAGCGTAAGTATCTGGAAAAAACTCCATATAAGCATGATCTGTACCTTCAAGGACGAGCAAAGCAGCATTCCCTTTGATATGAAGTTCCTCTTTGGGCGATATCGTCCCGAGCCCGAGATTGCCTGAGTTAGCTATGCGCATGTATTCGGTGCTCGCATCTGCTGAATAAAAAATGTGGGCACCGCCCCTATAGCTTAAACCCCCGCTCTGCATGCCGAACCCATAAATTATACCACCGTTATCATTGTACAATTGAATCATGTTGGCATCACCAGCACCAGCCACATCATTAGCAAAATGCAGCTTCGCTGTAGGACTCGTCGTCCCAATCCCGACATTGCCGTTCTCGTCGATCGCTATCCCTGCGTTATCGTTTCCATCGACCGATGTAATCAGAGTGTCCACGGAACCGTTGTTAGAAACTCGCTGCATAAATTGTGTCGGTATTCCATTTCGGCTGTGCTTTAAGCCCGTCGCACCAATTGAGTGGACATGTAAGGTGTCAGCAGGACTCGCCGTCCCGATCCCGACATTGCCGCCTGTGACGTAGATATCGGAGCCGGATTGCGTCCAGAGGCTGGGGTTTTCGAAATTGTTGGGCTTTCCTGCTCCTGCGACGGGTGAAACGGCGATGCCCGACACGTTTAGGATTTCATGGGTGGCGAGGTCTAGATCCTGCGTTGCAGTGTGATCGCCGAGATTGTCCGCCGCGCCGGATGCGCTCACATCCACGCAGACCCAAGCCGAGCTTGCATCGTCATAGACAACCATCTGCCCGTCCGAACAGCTCAACCCCGCCAGCGTATCCGCTCCACCAGCACCACCAACAACACCACCACCAACGAAGTTAAAGGCTTGGCCATCTTCGTAGAGTTCCGAGATTGATTTGTTTGTACACGAACCTGTTATCGCAGTTGAGGATGTTGAAACTTGTATTTCCAACAGGCCACCAAAACTTCCGTCGTTGTTGATGGTTAGCCTTACGTATTTTGGTGGGTTGCTATTATTTTGCGCTGAAACGTAAGCTCGATAAGTCGAACCTGCGTTCTCAAAAGAGTTATAAAGAATAAAACTCTGCCCACTGAGGGTTCCGGACGTGGTTGTACAGGCAATAGCATCCGGCCACCCCTCAACCATCGTATCGCCTTCCATGATGGAAGAAGAACCACCCGCCATACCGGTCCATGCTGTGCCGTTACAGAACTGCATCGCCTTATGGTCGCGGTTATAGATGATCTTGCTTTCTTTGCCCGGCGGGTTCACACAATCAGCGTAAGCTTGCTGCGATGAAAGGAATGCAGCGAATCCAAATACAATAAAAAAAGCAAGTAATCTCATATCCGACCCCATAAAATAACAAAAAATCACGCAATACTATTGAATTGTCTCAAATATTTCTTAAATAAACAATAATACACTTGATTTATTGTATAAATACTTTGAATAACTTAATTTTACTGTGATCCGCATCTTATTTTCCTGAATTCATCCTGACAGATCCCACGGCGGGCAAGCACATGCACCGCTCCCTTGCCAGTGTTTTTGCAACAAAACACATGGCAGGAGACAGGCATGGACGGAGAAGAGCGCTACCGCTTTTTGATTGCGGATATCAGGGAAGAGGCCGAATTCTTGATGGATTTGGCGGCAATCAACGCCAAGCTTGCGCGGCAAAGCGGGAATTATGCTGCCGCTGGCACACTCGGCCTGTATTTGGCTCAAGATATCGCGCAGGACTATATGCAGGCGGGCGATCTGCGGAGTTATCAATTCTATTCGCTGGTTCGGCTGTTCTGCGAATATGAGGAGCTTGTGAACGCGGCGATCAGTGAGCGTTTTCTACGCACGCTGGAATTTGACGCGTATGTGAGCTGGCCTGACATCTGCCCGCTTGAAGAAATAGAGGATTGAAGGGAGCGGAGCGCCGTTTGGCGCTCCTGATCCGGTTTTAGTTGCGCGGATCGTCCATCGGTCTGCGCATGACGATGCGGCCATTGATGGGGACGACTTCAAGCTGGATCGTAAAGCCCTTGTCGTCCTTGTGTTTCCAGGCGGCGCCGACTTTGTTCCAGAACGACTTTTCACCTTTGTCGATGACGTGCCAGGCCAGAAAGTCCGGTGCGTTCTGGGATTGTTGATTGGTTTGGTTTTCGTTTTGATTGTTAACCATGATTTCCTCCTTTGGTTCGGTTTGGCTTGTCTACGCCGCTCCGATAGACCGGACGGATGAGGGCTCGCGGTCATGTCCAACACGGGTGAGCGATAGCGAACTGGCGCGGGCAGGCACTTGACGGCAGCCCACGTTCGGCTCAGGACGATTTGCGTAAAAGACATGCCTTTGCCGATCCAACGGCGGATCACTGGCGCTTCGAATACGTTTCACCAACGCCTATCCAAACTTCAACGCACCGTTTTCTGCTGTCCCTGCGATCACGCGGGTCTATGGCTTTTTTCGGTTCTGGCATGGTCTGCCCTGCTTGATGACAAGGATGGCTGACGCCCTTCCTGCTCCACGAATGTTGCGCCCCTGATGGGTGTTATCGCCGAACAGCCGCATGCGACTTCCGATCAGCAAGACGACCCGGATGGTCTGGGTCAGATGCGAAACGGAGGCTCAAATGAATGGATGGATTAGACGAGATGAACTTAGAAGGCTCAGTGATCAGGCGCTGTATGGATTGCAAAAGCTGCTTTTCCGCGCATTGACCTGCCCGCAGATCGATCCTGCGGATTTACCTGCAATCCGCGCCACGCTGGCGGCTATCGAGGCCGAATTGAACTGGCGCAGCCAGATCCCGTCTCCTGCACCTTAGCGGAGACGGGCGAGCCGATTTTTGCCGATCACACGGCCAAAATCGGCTCAAAAATTTCTAGGGGCTTTGCCCCGCTGCGGGACAAGGGGAACCGAGGCTCAGGCGGAGCCTTGCGCCCGCACCATCCCCTTGCGCTCATTCGCTTTCCCGCGCCCCCCCACATTCGCCATGGGGCAGAAGGGCAAGAGACTTGCCCTTCCTACCAATCAAAATAGATCGAGCTGCGAGGGCACTGAATCCAGCTTCTGCAGATGGATGAAATCATTCAAAAGGTGGGAGAATTTCAGGCTCATCGCGACATGCGCATCATCGCAGATTTTTGGGCTGGCTTCGGGTTGGTGGTTTTTCCTATAGGCCGATAGGTTCCTTACGGCTTCGCGATAACCGCTCATGTCCCTGCGCAGTCCTTCCATGATTTCAGCGCGGATCTTTAATAGAACTTGCGTGCGTTTTGGCTCGGGCAATCTGTGCGCTGCGTCGATTTCTTCTGCCCTGTATCCTCGCTTTTCAAAACGCTCGGCATAGGCGCTGATTTGCTTCAAAGTCGGGCGCTTGCCGCCGAGCAGATAATACCAAGGATGTCCGGCGCTATATCCTCCGCACTCCAATTCTGTTTTAAAGATTTCGGTCTGTGTCATAATCCCCTCCCCTTACGCGCAGCGATAGATGAGGGTTTCACCAGCGATGACTGTCTCGGTGTAATCCACCGACAGGTCACGGGCGATTGCATCATAATCGAGGTAGTATTGCAGGCGTTCGGGGATCTCACCGAACAGGCCTTCTTCGACAAACTGCTCGGCTAGTTCGCGCATGCTGGACACATAGTAGATGTCTAGATCCACACCGCCGATATGCCCCAAGACACGCTCAATGTCGTAGCCGCATTCACCCACGGCCAAAATCACCGTTTTCTTTTCGTCGTCGTCCAGTTCGTCAACGGCACTAAAATAGCTTTTCAGATTGGCCTGATTGATGCCGTAGGCTTTGGCGAGTTCGCAATCGATGTCATCGCCATCGATAAACTGAATCTCGAATTCTTCCACGCGCTGCCCATAGCTGTTTACGGCCTTGGCAGCCTTGGTTTGATAGTCTTCAAAATCAGAAAAATAGAAGCCTTGCGCCGAAATGTCGTAGGGCTGAGCAAAAAGATAAGTCATTGATAAATCCTCCAAATCAAAAGTGGGTTGTTCATGCAACCCTGCTTCCGGCCGAGGATGGAGATGGGAGGGGACAAGGAAAATCGATGCTGGGTGGTGCGGGCGCAGGCAAAGCCGAGCCACGGCCAGTGTCTATTTTCCTTGCGGGGAGAAAGAGGCAAAGCCTCTTGGCTTCCCCGATCACTCGGAAAAGCGCTGCAAAGCAGCTCAATGCACATGCGTCAGGGATGGAAGCCGAATGGCCGAGACTTCAGGCTCGGTTCACGACAGCCCGCCCGGACGCCCTGGAAATGGGCTTGCGATTTTTGAGTCGCGCGAAGGTGTCACGATTGAGTTCAAAGCGTGAGTCACATTTAACTCAGTCAGTTGCCTTTCAACTCAACTCTATGACCCCCAGATCATATTTATTCTTTATGATCTACGCGTCATAATAACCCCATATGAGCCGTAAATCATATTGACTCTTTATGATTTAAAGATCATAGTTAAAAAAGGAGTCGACATATGAAACAGTTAGCACGAACACCAAAAGATATAGGCCACGCCATTCGTGAAGCACGAAAGGAACGCAGGCTCTCTCAAACAGAACTCGCCTCAAGAAGCGGCCTGTGGCAGGAAACCATTTCCAAGATAGAAAACGGCGTAGCGAGCACCAAGATGGAAACGCTTTTTGACGTGCTTGCGGCTTTGGATCTTGAGATCCAGGTACAACCCCGCAGTAAGGGTGTGCCGTCCTCTATGGACGCGCTGTTTTAGATGGGACGCCGGAGAAGCTATCAACCCTTGAGCGTTTTCATGAATACGCGCCATGTTGGCACGCTTACGCGTGAAAGCACGGGCGCCATCAGCTTCGCATATGACAAGACTTGGCTGGCTTGGGAAAGTACTATGCCCGTTTCCCTTTCCTTGCCCCTTCGCAAGGATCGGTATGTCGGCGCACCCGTGATGGCCGTATTCGACAACCTGCTTCCAGACAACGACGACATCCGAAAACGCGTTGCCGAACGCGTCGGTGCCCAGGGCACAGATGCTTACAGTATGCTTTCGGAAATTGGACGTGACTGCATCGGCGCGTTGCAATTCTTACCGGAAGGAGAAGAACCGCAAGCGACCAGCAATCTGAGCGGAGAACCTGTCAGCGACAAGCAAATCGAAGAGATGCTAAACGACCTCGATGTTGCGCCTCTGGGTATCCGTAAAGAGAGAGATTTCAGGATTTCCATCGCGGGTGCGCAGGAAAAAACCGCGCTGCTCTACCATGAAGGCCAATGGATTGAGCCATCGGGAACAACGCCAACAACACACATCATCAAGCCGCAGATAGGCAAGCTGCCGAACGGCATGGATTTATCGGACAGCGTTGAAAACGAATATCTGTGCCTGAAACTCCTTGAGGCATTTGGCTTACGCACAGCCAATGTCGAAATGGCGACGTTCGGAAAACGCAAAGCTCTTGTTATCGAGAGGTTTGATCGTCGCTGGGCGAAGGATGGCCGTCTGATCCGCCTGCCGCAAGAAGACTGCTGTCAGGTACTTTCAATCCCACCGACAAGAAAATATCAAAATGAAGGCGGCCCCGGCATCGTTGAAATCATCGACAGACTGCGCGGGAGTGATGAGCCGACGCAAGATCGGCTGGACTTTTTCAAAGCAAATATTCTGTTCTGGCTGATGGGCGCGACAGATGGCCATGCGAAGAATTTCAGTATTGCACTTATGCCTGGCGGCCGCTTCCGCATGACGCCGCTTTACGACGTGCTAACGGTGCAGCCAACTTATGATCAAGGCCAGATCCAGCGGAAAGATTTCAAGCTGGCCATGCGCTTTGGCAAATCCAATCATTACAAGATCGAGAACATTTACGGGCGGCATATTCTCGAAACGGGTGTCGAAGCAGGCTTGTCAAAGGATGCCGTAGGAAGCCTATTCGATGAACTTCATCAGGACGTTCCAAAGGCCATTGAAAAAACGATAAAGGAACTTCCGAAGGGATTTCCGGCTGCTTTGATAGACTCAGTTCAAGGGGCAATTTCGGACAGACTTAAACGATTAGACTAATAGAAAATTCAGAGTGACAACATCAAATAAAATTGCAATGCTATTTCTAATTGTATTTCGAGAGAGTCAAATTTGCCAAAACTAATACCAAACATCGAAAACCGGGTACGAAAACTACCTAAACCAGCCAATGCGTCTCAAGCTCTGCAGCCTCTTTTTGAGGCCATTAGCAATGCATTCTATGCAATTGAAGATCGAAACGAAGGACAAGAAAGAAAAACTTCTGGTTCGGTGCTGGTCAATATCACAAACCTGTCCAAACCAACAAGATTTCGTGTCGAGGTATCAGACAATGGCGTAGGTCTCGATGATGAACGATACGAGGCGTTTCAAACTATCGATACAGACTACAAAGTAAAAAAGGGTGGCAAAGGGGTTGGTCGATTATTTTGGCTTGATGCGTTTCAAAAAGTGAGCGTTGAAAGCCTATATTTTGAGGGTGGTGAACTTAAGCGACGGTGCTTTCGGTTCGTTCTTGGAAATGATGAGCAAATTGTAGAAGAAGAGCTTGAAAGTGGCTATGTTGGGCGTACAGAGCGCGGCACGACCATCATCTGTGAAGGACTCCGAGGAACGAGTTATCAAGATCGTTTTCCGAAACAGAAGCCGACCTTTCTTAGATACTTTAGCGCCCATTTTATTGCTGATTTTTTAGTTGGAAGCGGACCTGCCGTCCAAGTAAATCTAGATGGCGACATTACACAATACCCTTCCGAAACATCGAAACTCGTGATCGCCAAAGAACTAAACACAGGTGAATTTGAAATCGATGGTTACGGGAAATTTAGCGTAAAGGGCTTTGCCTGCGACAAAGAAGCCAGTACTGGCCTTGATGGCAATCATCAGCTTCACCTTTTAGCAAACGGGAGAACCGTTGAATCTAGGAAAGTTGACAGTCTGATTGGCTTCCCAGCCGTAAATATTGGCGAACGTGATGATTTGTTTTTCCATGGCTGCGTTACAAGCGAGTATTTTGATGACCGTGTAAATGAGGGGCGAACAGCGTTTAACATCCCCGAAAAGATATTGAATGAAATATCCAGAAGGTGCGTTGAACGTGTAAGAAATGACGTCCTAGCACAGCAAAAAGAACAGTATGAAACAAAACGCAAGGGTAACTACGAAAACTTTGTAACTAGGCATCCTATCTACGGGTTCGATGATGCCGAAACGCAGCTTTCACGGGTTCCCTATCACGCTAATTCTGCTGAAGAGTTCGCAACCGGACTGGTAAAATACCAAATTCGTAGAGACGAAGAACGCCAGTCTGCGATGGAAAAAGCTATTGAGTTACTCGAAAAGAATGATGAGATACCGAGTTCTTTCGAAGATACTCTAGAAAAAACCGTTTCAGAACTCCAGAATTCAGAAAGACTTGCGTTAGCCCAGCATGTTGTCAGACGAAAACTCGTATTGGAACTCATGGACAACTTGCTAAGGCGAGTTCGTCAAATTGATGGCAAAAAGAACGACTTTCATCTCGAAAAAACCCTTCACTCCTTTATCGTTCCAATGCATGTGCAGGGAAACAACCCTTCTGAAAAACGTTCCCGTGCTCATGATCTTTGGATTCTGGATGAACGGCTTGCCTTCACCCGTGCATTTTCTTCAGACAAGCGATTTGATGATTTACTAATAGGCTCCGAGAACCCGGACAGGGCAGACCTCATTGTATGGGATTTTGCGAGCGGGCTGGGAGTTGCTGATCCGAATTTTGGTGGAGAAAAGGTCGACACATCACGCCCTCTCGACAAAGTCATGATCGTGGAATTCAAGAAACCTGGGCGAAGAAACTATGGTTCTAGCGATCAGATACATTATCAAATCACCAAATATATCAATGAGCTACGCGGGGAGG
Organism: Pseudovibrio exalbescens DSM 16456; assembly: GCF_000422785.1. Lineage (GTDB taxonomy): Bacteria > Pseudomonadota > Alphaproteobacteria > Rhizobiales > Stappiaceae > Pseudovibrio > Pseudovibrio exalbescens. Next base: position 10,418 of record NZ_KE383918.1, on the reverse strand, counting down.
AAATCGAAGGCTTCAATAGTGAGCGCATTCGCATCTCTAACGATTGTGTTTTTTATTGCTATGTCGTGGCCGATATCGTCGGAGATCTAAAAGATCAACTTTCCACTTGGCCAAAGTCTGCAAACGGACAAGGACGCTTCATGAGCCTTAGCGGAGATGTAAATGGATCAATCGAAGTGATCCAATGGCAGGATCTTGTGAATGACGCTTGGGCAAGAAATGAAGCTACGCTATTCGCTGCCGGGCTAAAACGTTCGTAGCCGTTTGAAATTTTTGGAGCAAACCTGCCTCCTATGCGACATTCCCTACAGCACGAAAAGCTATCAACCGCATATCAGCTAGTCTTCGCGAAAATTTTGGCTATTTTCCTTCAAAAATTTTCGCTTAGAAATAGAAGAGGCACTTTCCTCAAGAGTAAACTCCGCCATACCTGTACCATTCATCATATAAATAAAGTTTATTGAATTTGAATTGATATTCTCATCCGAGAATGCTTTGATTTCATCAATAAAATACTCATAAAAATCGTCATCTTTAAAGTCGTACCATTCTTTATCATGCCAGAATTGCGCAAGTCCAACATGAAGCGCACGCTCCAAAGCCGTGTGGTTCCAAAAAGGCTTTACGCCAATTATTTCAGCGTCGGGCAGCCAAGTTTTCGCTTCCTTTATCCTCTTTTTGGGAGCGACAGACCTGCCGACCTTAATTTTCTTGTAGGCAGCAATCACATAAATAAATCCTGGGTCGGTTGGAATAACCCCAAATCGACTCAGGCTTTCACTAGCTTGAAAATTACCGAAATTGCTCATAACGAAATTCCGCTACACTTCGCCATTTCATTTGCGAACCAATTTTTGTACTCAGCAGAAGCCCCCTTCAGCTCTTCATGAAGGTCTATTTCATGAATTTCGAAGTCCTCCGGAACAGAAAACCGAATTTCATGACGTAGCAGGCAGCCAACTACATGGTCATACCCAACGCTATGATCTTCGTGGAACTCGATAGCGTGTAGGTCGAAGTGCTTGTTTATGAGCGGATCGATCACAGAATATATGAAATCCAACGAGAGTCTTCGGAAACGCGTGTCATTTTCGCTAGCGCAAAAATGCTGAATAGCGTTTCTAGTTTCGCGTAGGTCATTGAATATTTCAATATTTGGAATTCTCTCACCTGTAGCGGCCCACAATACTTTTGGCAATTTATCAAAATCGTGGGTTTTCCCCCTACGCACAAGTTCGTTGAAATCCATATTTTGTTGCCCACTATCCAAGCTAAAAAAGTCTTTGAATATGAGTAATGGGTGTGCTTTTGCAATTATTGCTTTTAAAAACAACTCTCCAGCATGCGCAGTATTTACAACGGACATAAAGCCCCAGTGTTCGTTTCCGGGGTCAAAAAAGACAGCGTGATGGTTTGCTTGGGTCAAAGCACCCATCGCATAGTTAAGAATTCGATCCGGAATATCTCTTAGAGCTTCATGCATGCATCAAGAATATCCAATTGGAAAACAAACTAGCAACAAATGATTGCATTTCACCCCATGGGTTTTTTAGGAGAGCTGGAAAGCTCCCTTGAATGGTGGTCAATCGGCCAGTCGTTTGTGCATGGTTCGGTGCAGGTGGAGAGGCAAGTCTCCAAGTCCTGCGAGTGGGTTCAGGGCGGCGCGATAGCCTCCTGATCGATGGGTGCAGGGAGAGCGAAATCTCCTGCGCGTGATCCACCGACAAGACGGTGGCGTGATCCAATCCGCGCAGGGTTGGTCTCAATGAAATTGCCATGGGGGTCTTGGGGGAGCTTGGAGGCCCCTTCCCAAGTGGTAGTGCAGCGGCCAAACGCCTGCGAGTGATGGAACGGCGATACGTTCTGCTGGCTCTGAAATGGGTTCAATGCCCTGAAAGAGCCAATGGCTGGGGGAATGCAAACGGGGGGCGCCGCGCCCCCTTTGCCAAGATTGGTTTGTACTACAAGCCACATCTTGCCTTCACGCTTAACTCTGCTGCCATGCTCAATAGCATCAGTCACGAAAGCTCGGGATTTGCCTCTGACCTGAGGGACCAAAACGCTTCAAATGCAATTTTGTAAAGACGGTCAAACTGATCCCAATCGATGCTCCGTAGCTTCTTAATTCGAAGCTCGCCAGGTCGTGGTTCGTCTTTGAGGTACCGCCTTTCCTCCGAATACAGTTTGTCTTCTCGTTCATCATTTTTTGGTGCAGCGTAGCGTCCTGCCCAATTTAGAACACGTCTAGCTATCACCAGCGTTTCACGATCTTCCAAAGACAATTCCGGCAACCCGGCAGTTGCCCACAGCATCACCAGATCGTGGGAGGACGGGACAGTTGTCACCTTCTTATTGGAGCGCTTCATTTCAATTTTCTGGGCGATTACAGCCTTCACAACAAGCTCAAGCGCTATCGAACATTCCCTGAGAAAAGATTCGCGTAATGCAATTCCGGTGCTTCCGGTATAGCCGATTGAACTTGCGGCTTGCGCCTGCGCTGCATCGCTCGTATCTAGTATAATTCTTGCAACGACCCGCGCGTTGTCGGCCTTCGCTTCATAGTGTAGTGGTGCGCGTCTACGCATTTCCCGTATCGAATTAGGCATACAACTTTCCTAATTTGTTCCCAATTCATCGACAAGTGCAGGTCGAGAAAAGGGAGCGCTTTCTCAACGCTAAGAACACCATCCCGAAGTTCCCGCCGAATAAGAGAGCGGGCGCTTCAACAAGGATGGTGTCATGCCAAACTCCAGAAAACCCTTCCACATGCAGCCGCCGCCGATGCCGGGTGGTGCGCCGATTGCGGAGATCGCCGCATTGGTCGGCACAGGTTGCCTTAAAGGCTGCATGTTGGTCTTGTTGTTCGGAACCTACTCCGAAACGATGGGAATGATGTCGAACGTGTATCTGTGCGATCTGCCAGGTGCCGGCGGCATCTTTTGCGGGATCGATGACGAGATGACCGTCTCGCATTTGCTCGCGTTTTTGCTGGCTGTCTTCAGCATTGCCGTGCCGATGGCAATCTGGTCGGAGGTGATCAGTCGCGGCATCTATCGCGATCCCAAAGCTTGGCTTGCCGATCCGACCAACAAGATCTACGCGATCCTTGCCCTTGGTGTGTATGGCCTGGTCTTCGCGCTCGAAACGGTCAATCTCTACACACTGATTGCCCGTCAGTCTGTTGGCGGCCCCTTCCAGACCACCGATACGAACCCGATGATGGAGTTCCTTGCAAACAATCAGGGGCTCGGCGTCTTCGTCGCTGCGCTCGTTGCCATCGTGAACACCGTGCTTGGGCTTTTGGCCGTGCGTGCGGCCTATTCCTTGAAAACCAAGTTGGCGAGGTAAGCAGCATGTTGAAGAAAGCACTCGTCGCTCTGGTGGTCTCCGTGTTTGGCATCATGCCGAATACCGCGACGGCAAAAGAACGAAATGAAATTGCCATCTTTCTGGTCGTCGAAAACGGTGGCGTCGTTACGGATCGCAAGGCAGCCGAAACGTCGATCAATTACCTGCTTGGCGAACTGGTCAAGTTCCGTCGTCGCCGCGCTACCAGACATGCATTGATCCATATTGTGCTCTCGGCGAATCCAACCGAGGTCACTTGGTCTGGAACGCCCGCCCAGCTCTACGAACAGGGACACGCGGTTCTTGAACTCATCAAGTTTAAGGACACCTGCTCGGATCTGGTTTTGGCCTGGGAGCAGGTTGAGTTGACGACAAGGATCACAATGCCGGACGAAATTCGCCTTATCGGCATCGGCCCAATGATCAACGCAAGTTTCCCCTGCGATGAAGGCGACACAACGATCAAGTTGCCTCAACCTGCGCCAAAGAAATTGGCGCTCGCTGAACTGGCGAAGAAGGCCAGTCAGATCACGCTGTTGAACGTCCATGCCGATCAGGACGCAGTCTACCTTAACTACCTTCAAAAGGCGGGCATTCTTCGGCGTGCAAAGAAGGGCGAAATTGAATTCGATCTTATGGATGCTGCGCGCACGCGCGCAGCAAACGGCAAAATTCTGGAGGGCCGCTGATATGAAACGTTCCTCCAGCATGAAAAGGGTGATGGCTTCGGCCATCATCCAGTCCTTACTGGTTTTCTCGCCTGCCGAGGCGAAAATCCAGATCATCCCACAGGTCGAAAAGGCGCCAACGGTTCAGTTTGATCTGAAGCGGATGCTCGATTTTTCAGCCAGCGTCACTTTGAACGTTCGAACCGATCCTAGCCTTGTTCCATCGGCACGCGTCCTAGAAATGGTCAAATCCATCGACATCAAAGATGGGCTTGGCATTTCGATTAAGCGTGGCTACGCGATTGATGCGCAACATGACCTTGTTATCGGATGGTCAGGCGGCACGGCGGAAATTACCAAAGTGCAGAAAACGCCTTCTGGCCTAGTTGTCGCCGGGCTATTCAAAGATCATCAGGGGCGTATTGTCGTCCCTCCGCTTGAGCGGTTTGCCGCCTATACGACGGCGGGTAAAGCCTTGTGTTTCGAGCGCACGATCATTGAGGTGGAACCGAAAACCTTCCCGATGACGTTCGTCATCCTTCTGGATCGTTCCGGATCGATGAGCACCGTAATGGACGATGTTCGCAAATCCGCGTTGTCCTTTATTGACAACCTGCCGGACACGGCAACCTGCTCGGTCGGGGCATTTGCGGATACCACCAGTTTCGATGAGACGGAGGGGCTGGGAACCAAACTCTGCCAGCCTTCGAACTTCGATTTGGACAAGATGACTATCGGCGGCAGCACCAATCTGTTTCCTGCGCTGAACACCAGCTATACGTGGCTCAATGACACGTCCCGCCAGAACCATCAGAAGGCGGTCATCATTCTCACGGACGGCGCGGTCACGGACAACAAGAACATGGGAACGCAGGTGCTTGCCAATAAAGGCGGCGCACCTACCTTTGTGTATTTCCTGGGTTCCCGCGAAGATCGCTGGCTCAAGGGGATCGCTGATAATTACCTACAGCATACGGGCGATGTTGCGAGCACTCTTGGTCAGTATTTCGATGTGGTGAGCAAAGCCTACCGCAAACAGACTGTGCTCAAGCTGCGCCAATGCCCTCAAACAGCGATGTCCAGACCCATGAGCGATTATCGAAACGCACAGGAGTGGGTTTCAGATATCCATCAGCATGGGTCGGCAAGGTGGGCGGATCCGCCCACCTTGTATCTCGTGGATATGGCCCGAATTCGCATCACCTGCTTGGATATCTCCCATCCGAATTTTCCGACTATGGCGCGATGCCTGTCACATATGGCGGAGCACGTCACCAGCTTATTGTTGCGCCCACGCGCGGCGGCAAAGGTGTTTCGGGCGCAATTCCTCGCCTGCTTGGCCACCCTGGATCAACTGTTGTCCTCGACATTAAGGACGGTGAACTTGCCCTCATCACAGCGCTCTATCGCCGCGATGTCCTCGGACAAGACGTGCACATTATCGATCCCTATGACTGCGTTTGCAGCAAGTTGGGCCCAGAGCCAGAAGCGGACGATGTCTTCGATCAGGGTTTGGGCTGGACCAACACCGGCAGCCGTGGGATTGGCCGCGATACCGTTTCAAGCGGTATTGAAGGTGCATGGACCACACATCCGACCAAGTGGGACAACGGCTACTTCTATCTGCTGTTCACCTACGACAGGGAGCTGACGAAGAGCCCGGCAGGAGCGTGGATCTGGCATCCGATCAACATCAAGGAGGAAGACAAGCCGGTCGACGTGGAAGACCCTTCCATCCGCTTGAGCCCAATGATGACTGATGCAGACATGGCGATGATCAAGGACCCGATCTATCGTGAGATCTCCAAGAAGTTCTATGAGAACCCGGATCTGTTGTCTGAGACCTTTGCCCGTGCCTGGTTCAAGCTCACCCACCGCGACATGGGCCCCAAGGCACGCTACATTGGTCCATATGTTCCCAAAGAAGACCTTATCTGGCAAGACCCGATTCCAGCAGGTAACACCTCTTATGACGTGGCAGCTGTGAAGCAGAAGATCGCCGCAAGCGGCCTGTCTTTGCGGGATATGGTGTGCACCGCTTGGGACAGTGCCCGTACCTACCGCGGCTCTGACATGCGGGGCGGCGCCAATGGTGCCCGTCTACGTCTCGCGCCCCAAAAGGATTGGGAGGGCAACGAGCCAGACCGGTTGGACCGTGTTCTTTCCGTCCTGGAAGGCATTGCCGTCGACACCGGTGCCAGCGTGGCTGACGTGATCGTGCTGGCAGGCAATGTCGGTGTCGAACAAGCGGCCAAGGCGGCTGGCTTTGACGTTGAAGTTCCGTTCCATCCCGGGCGCGGCGACGCCACACAGGAACAGACCGATGTTGAGAGCTTTCCTGTTCTGGAACCCATCCATGATGGCTACCGCAACTGGCTGAAAAAAGACTATGCCGTGAGCGCCGAAGAGCTTTTGCTCGATCGCACCCAGCTCATGGGCCTGACAGCAAAAGAAATGACGGTCCTTGTGGGCGGCATGCGTGTCATGGGGACCAACCACGCCGGCACCAAGCATGGGGTGTTTACCGACAAGGTTGGCGCGCTGACAACGGACTTTTTCGTCAACTTGACCGACATGGCCAACTCATGGGTTCCGGTTGACGGCACCACCTATGAGATCCGTGACCGGAAGAGCGGCGCGGCCAAGTGACGGCAAGCCGAGTGGATCTGGTGTTCGGCTCCAATTCCATCCTGCGCTCCTATGCCGAGGTCTACGCGCAAGATGACAACAAAGAAAAGTTCGTGAAGGACTTTGTCGCCGCCTGGACCAAGGTCATGAATGCGGACCGTTTTGACCTCTTGAACTAACTCAAAACAAACTCATCAAGAGACCGGCCTGCCCTACACCAGGGCAGGCTTTTTTGCTGGTAGCGTCAAGATGCCTGGGCCGCATACAGAAGACTAACCTCCTCAATCGCGCGTCGCCCAACCTCTCATACAGAACCGCTCGAACATCACGATGGGTTGAACAAACAGCTTCAGTGGCTTTCATACAGCCACAAAACGCGATTACATCAATGATTACAGAAAAGTACGCGGAGCAAACCCAGAAAAAGCACCTTTAGGTTTATGGAGTGTGTTTCTAAATCCCAAAAGCCGATTGCGCCGCGGACTAAAAGACAAACTTGCTATTCTGCCAACTGCCAAAACCCACTCAACTCTTTTCGCAAAAAGATATCGCAGTCAGCATATTTTCCTGAACCATCTATCCATTCGCGATATTCTGGAGCTTTGTCTGAACCCACATTCTCGAGAGCGACAATCAAGTTCTCGAATACAACTCTCAGCCTATGCAACTGACTGTTTTTATTCAAAAGCCTTCCATTAATAACTACATACGCCCACAAACAAAATGCAAAAACCTCCAACGCCGAACGATCTTCCCGCCAGCTGTCTGGATCATAGCAAATATCAACGTCAGCCACGTTCTTGTACATTGGAGGTGAGAAATAGTTTTTCGTTACTTTTCTCATATCGAATGTTTGTTGGATACTCATTGCAAAGGTCAAGTATTTCCCACCTTTGTAATCGGCACTACGCAAAAAGTTTGAGGCTTCTGAAACCATATGACAGGTGTCGACCTGGGCTCCAAGCATCAAATCAACATCAGACTTCGAAAACCAAACACGCTGTCCAAAGCGCTTCATAGCTTTCCAATTTACACGAGCATCGAAGTCAAATGCCATTTTACACAAATACGGAGAGGAAGCTTGTTTTGAATAGGTTTGCTCAAACAAAGTCTTAATCAAGTCTACGCACCCATCTGATCCGAGATCTACTTTTTCTATTCTCTTTGAACTAAGAACATGGAGCGCTCTTCGACAGCTTCTCATCTCATCAACAGTACTAATACTTTTTATAGAATCGAAAGCACTCTTAATAACTGTTGTTCTTAATGGCGTCTCTGTACACAAAACCTTTTCAATTTGGTTAGGATGACAAAAATAAAAAATCTGAGGAGCGAGCACACCTACAAAATTGGACATATTCTCGGCATGAGGTAGCAGGTATTCTATAGAATCCGCACAAAATCCAACTAGCTCGTAATTACGTTGCTCCGCTTCCAGTTTTCGCGCCAACTCATCCACTATCCTTGAAGCGGCATCACGCTTATCCTTGCTCCTTAGCTGCAGCGCTAAATGAGAAGGAACTGCACGCGCCCCATGCGTCACGTGCTTCAGACACTCGCAGGCTAGATCATTTGTGCCTTCAAATTTCGATTCTAAGTATTTCGCATAAAAGAACTCCAAAAAAGTCCTATGAGTGAATTCAAATATGTCCTCCCCGACTTCGTGCAAAATCCATGCTCTACCGGTTAGGTGTCCAACCATTAATTTAGAAGCCTGGGCCGACTTTCCTTCTCTGTTGTCGATATAGTCTTTTCTGAAAAAATCTCTCGATTCTTCGATTAGATCTTGCTTACTTATCCTGCCTCCATACTCTTCACGCTCATACAAAATCGCTGATAGGTGCTTAAAAAGATCAAACAATCGATATCTCTCGGGCAAATCCGGCGTAATGGCGCGATAACCATCCCAACGATCAAACAGCAATTCAGCACAAAACGAATATAGTGAAGCACGGTTGTCAGGAATCTCAACCTTCTTGTTGTAAACAATCACAATCAAAGTGAGCAAAAGAGGACTTCTTATTAACTCCGCTGCTTTTCTTTTCGCATCTCGAATAAAATCATCATGCTTTTCTTCGATTTCTTTCTCAGATTTGGATAGTACTGAGCTTGAGACGTTTCTGTAAATTTGAGAAATTGCGTTGCTGTTGAGGTCCTCAATACCGAGGTGGGTAAAACCGCTCAGCGGATTAGACTCGTAACCGACATATCTAGATGTGACTAGAACCTTTACAAACCGGAACTCGCGAACGAATTTCCGAATTTCTCCCACTACACGTGCTCGGTTGGAAGACGTTAGAACCTCGTCCAACCCATCAAAAACCACAAAGGCCGCACCAATTCTCAGGTGATATATAATCAAAGAATCAATAGGATAATCCTCGTCAGGATCGACTATTGCTGCTCTGATGTGATCTAAGATGAAATCTGTTAGACTTAGGTTCTCATCATCTACAGCTCTAGCTATATAGGTTCTTAATTGAATAAATAGCGGTAAACTCGTATCTCCAGATAGAAATTTACGCCCGCACTCTAAGCACATTTTCTTCGAGAGGGTGCTCTTACCGCCTCCAGGATCACCTAGTAAAACCGTATTCTCAATCCGCGCATAAGTCTCAGACCAACTCGATGCAATTTCATTTCGGGGTAAGTATTTTCGGAGATCCCGATACTTTACAAAGTTCCCTTTCCTGAATATTTCATTCACGGGAACATCTACGTAAATGCTATCTAGTTCGACTTGGACTACATCGCCGGAAGCGCCGTGAATGTCTGAGGAATTAAGAGCCTCTACAGCTGAGGCTACATATAATTTTAGCGGACTAGTATACTTTTCAATTAGCGACGCAATTTTGACTGGATTAACGTTCGCCCCAGGCAGCCACTCGCCGTCACTATCCTTTAGATTTTGAGTAACACTTAGTATTGTTGTTTCTGCCTTGCGAGATGCGTCGATGAAATTCCGACGTAGATCTTTCCTCATTGGCACCGGCAAATCACTATAAGATTTCTCAACCTCATATTTAAATGCCTCGGACAAACAGGCTACTAGCTTCTCCGCGAACTCGTGTGAATCTGTTACACAACCGCCTCTTGATATGTACATATACTCTATCAGAGTTACTGAAGGCCCTTTATCCAAGTCAGAGCCAAACAATGGGATAAGAAGATCCAATAAGCCGGAATTAGAAAGATCACCTAGAACAAGCGATGCCGCATTTGTTAGCAAGCCAGCAGACCCAAGCGCTCTTTCTAACGAATCCTCAATATAAGTAGCTTTAGGAGCATCGTCGCGATTGCCGAGAGCCCTTTTCATTCGCATCGGTAAAACAAAACGCTGACTGAACCTATCGTAAAAGTTTAATGAAAAGCTTGCAATCGTCCCAATCGCCGCAGCGGTCTCTAGTGCGCACATAAAATCTCCGCAAGATCTAAGAAAATTTAGAGAATATATTAACCCAAATACTATCAGCACAATTTATCTGCGAAAATTGAATCAAAAACAATTCAAAGGTTATTTCACAAAAAATTCAATGGCTGTTTATCTGAATTGAGGGTTCACAAACTCTAAGACGAAAAAACCCGCCAACTCGATGAGTTGGCGGGTTTAATTTTGGTTGCGGGGGTAGGATTTGAACCTACGACCTTCAGGTTATGAGCCTGACGAGCTACCGGGCTGCTCCACCCCGCGCTAAGCTTGTGTTTTGGGCTTGGTTGGTGCCCAGTGGGCCGCTTGCCTGGCCCGGTATTCTTATGGTTTGCCCGTCCTCGGAC
>NZ_AUGS01000002.1 GCF_000422785.1 Pseudovibrio exalbescens DSM 16456 | reverse complement strand
GTCAAGCGCGGGATGACACCAGAGGTTGAAAACTCGACCTTGCCCCACACTCCCAACGTCATCCCGGAGAAGCGAAGCGCACATCCGGGATCCAGAAAGACGTACCCTTTTCCATCCGTCAATCCCGGCCCTCGATCCAGAAACCACAAAACATCTTGCCCCTGCGCCTGAAGCTCTGATAGGTTCGCCTCACGCTTAACCACCAAAGGCTTGACGAATGCCCCCTGCCCGCACAACAGATGATCTGCGCTTGCGTATTCACGACGGGCCGGCGTGTGGGCGATTTACCGACGGGCGTGGCTGAGGCACTAAGTCTGCCCACCGCGCCGCAGGAATGCCTTTTGCTTATCCAGCTCCCTTGAAGTCTCCAACCATTTGACTGATCGGCCATTCGCCTGAAGCCGAGAGCGGTTGCCGGCCTGATGCCACTCCGCCAAGCGCGGATCTGGCGCCCTGCCCCGGTTGGTCAGTCATGGCGCGCACTACGCGGGTCTTTTCCTTTCGCTCCCCGGGGGCGACGGAAACCAAGGGCTGCGGCAAAAACTGGCAAAAGCTGAAGGCGTAGCACTGGAAAGCGCTGGCATTTCTGTTAAAACACACTCCGACGAATTTCATTAATTGAGCGCCCTGCGGGGCGAAGCTGCAAACCTTTGAGGGATTATGTCCGACCTTCAAACTCTCGAAGCCGAGATCACCGCCGCCATTGAAGCGGCAGCAACCGAGGCTGCACTGGAAGACGTGCGCGTTGCGACCCTTGGCAAGAAGGGGTCTGTCTCTGAAAAGATGAAGACCCTTGGTAAAATGTCACCGGAAGAGCGCAAGGAAATGGGTCCGGCCCTGAACGGGCTCAAGACCCGCGTGGCCGATGCCATTGCTGCACGCAAGGAAGTCTTGAAAAAAGAAGCGCTTGAGGCGCGCCTTGCCAGCGAAACCATTGATGTGACCCAGCCGCTGCGCCCTGCTCCGGCTGAAACGGGGCACATTCACCCTGTCTCTCAGGTGACGGAAGAACTCTGCGCCATCTTTGCCGATATGGGCTTTTCCGTTGCCGAAGGTCCGGATATTGAAACCGATGAGCTGAACTTCACAGCACTGAACTTCCCGGAAGGCCACCCGGCCCGTGAGATGCATGATACCTTCTTCTTTAACGAGAAGGAAAATGGCGAGCGCCTGTTGCTGCGCACCCACACCTCTCCGGTTCAGATTCGCACCATGCGCACGCAGGAACCGCCGCTGCGCATTGTCATTCCGGGGCGCACCTATCGCTGCGACAGCGACCAGACCCATACGCCCATGTTCCACCAGATGGAAGGCCTTGTGATCGACAAGACCACCCACATCGGGCACCTGAAGGGCACACTGGAAGAGTTCCTGAAAGCCTTCTTCGAAGTGGACAATGTGGAACTGCGCTTCCGTCCCAGCTTCTTCCCGTTCACCGAGCCGTCCATGGAAGTGGACGTGAAGTGCGACCGCTCTGGCGCTGAAGTGAAGATCGGCGAAGGCGACGACTGGATGGAAATTCTGGGTTGCGGCATGGTTCACCCGAATGTTCTGCGCAACTGCGGCTTGGATCCTGATGTTTATCAGGGCTTTGCGTGGGGAATGGGCATCGACCGTCTGGCCATGCTCAAGTACGGCATGGCTGATCTGCGGGCCTTCTTTGACGCCGATGTGCGCTGGCTGAAACACTATGGCTTCCGCCCGCTCGATGTGCCCAGCCTGATGGCCGGCCTTTCCCGATAACCCCGCGGTCCTGATCGCACGCTATTAAAGAGAAGAGACATGAAATTCACTCTTTCCTGGCTCAAGGACCATCTTGAGACCGACGCTAGCCTTGAAGAGATCCTTGAGCGGCTGACCATGATTGGTCTGGAAGTTGAGGAAGTCACCAACCCGGCAGACCGCTTGGGCACCTTCCGTATCGCTCGCGTTCTGGAAGCCGAGCAGCACCCAAATGCGGACCGTTTGCGGGTTCTGAAAGTGGACACCGGTGACGGGGAACCCGTGCAGGTGGTTTGCGGGGCGCCTAACGCACGTGCCGGCCTTCGCGGCGTTTTTGCCAAGCCGGGCGATTATGTGCCGGGCCTTGATGTTACGCTGTCTGTTGGCAAGATTCGCGATGTGGAGAGCTTCGGCATGATGGCCTCCGAACGCGAGTTGGAGCTTTCCGACGAGCACGACGGTATTATCGACTTGCCGGAGGATGCTCCCGTCGGCGTACGCTATGTGGAATATGCCGGCCTCGACGACCCGGTTATCGAGATCGGCTTGACCCCCAACCGTCCCGATTGCGCCGGCGTCTATGGCATTGCACGGGATCTGGCTGCATCCGGGCTCGGCGCGCTCAAAAATCCGCAAAAAACGCATTTGAACGCGTCCGCGGACGCAAATGTGAGCGTGCGCATTGAACTGGGTAACAACATTGAAGATTGTCCGGCATTCGGCTATCGGGTCGTGCGCGGTGTAAAGAATGGCCCGTCCCCGAAATGGCTGCAAAAGCGGCTGATTGCCATTGGCCTGCGTCCAATCAATGCCCTCGTGGACATCACGAATTACCTCACCTTCGACCAGGGTCGGCCCCTGCATGTGTTTGATGCGGATAAGGTTTCTGGCGATCTGGTGGTGCGTTACGGCAAGAAGGGCGAGGAACTTATCGGCCTTGACGGTAAGACCTACCAGGTAGATGAAACCGACGTTGTCATTGCAGATGACAACGGTGTGGAATCTCTGGGCGGCATCATGGGCGGCGAAGTGAGTGGCTGCGATGAAAACACCACCAACGTGATCATCGAAGCGGCGCTCTGGAACCCTCTGACCATTGCGCGCACCGGCCGCAAACTGGGAATATCTACCGATGCTCGCTACCGCTTCGAACGCGGTGTAGACCCGGCCTACACAATGGAAGGCCTTGATTTGGCGACGAAATTGGCGATTGACTTCTGCGGCGGCCAGCCCAGTGAAGCCAAACTGACCGGGGAAATCCCGCAGTCGCACCGGGTCATCGACTTCCCTTATTCCGAGGTGAAACGCCTTGCCGGACTGGACTTGTCCCACGCGGAAATCAAGGCTGTTCTGACCATGCTCGGTTTCTGGGTAACCGGAAACAGCGATGTGGTAAAAGTTGCTCCCCCCACCTGGCGGCCAGATGTGCATGGCAAGTCTGATCTCGTGGAAGAAGTTATGCGCATGGTTGGCGTGGACAAGGTGCCTTCCACCACGCTACCGCGCATGGAACCTGTTTCACAAAAAGTGCTGACAACCAGTCAGGTTCGGCGTGCCCATGCCCGCCGCGCGCTGGCTGCCCGCGGCATGGATGAGGCCGTCACGTGGTCGTTTATCCCCGCTGCGCACGCGGAAATTTTCGGTGGTGGCCAAGCGGAGCTGAAGCTGGCTAATCCCATCTCCTCGGACATGTCCGACATGCGGCCATCGCTGCTGCCGGGCCTGCTCGCCGCCGCCCAGCGCAACGCGGACCGTGGCTTCCCGGATGTCGCATTGTTCGAAGTAGGCCAGGTCTTCTTTGGAGATGGTGAGCAAGATCAAAAGGTTATGGTTGCCGGCATACGTCGGGGCACAGCCTCGTTTGACGGAGCGGGACGGCATTGGTCTGGTAACTCCGATGCGGTTCACGTGTTCGATGCCAAGGCGGATGCAGAGGCTGCTCTGACAGCGATTGGCGTTGCGCCGGACAAGCTGATGGTGTTCACCGATGCCCCCTCCTATTACCATCCGGGCCGTTCCGGCGCGCTGAAAATGGGACCAAAGAACACGCTGGCGTATTTCGGCGAGATCCACCCGCAGACACTGGAAGACCTTGATATTGAAGGGCCTTTGGTGGCTTTTGAAATGTTCGTGGACGCCGCTCCGCAGCCAAAGAAAAAGCCCACCAAATCCAAGGGTGCGTTTGTCGCTCCCGATCTTATGCCCGTACGCCGTGACTACGCTTTTGTTGTCGACAAGGATGTTCCGGTTGAAAAGTTGATGCGCGCCGCGCGGGGGGCTGACAAGGCCCTGATCGTGGACGTCAACCTCTTCGATATCTACGAGGGGCAAGGCGTGCCGGAAGGCCAGCGCTCGTTGGCGATTGACGTCATGTTGCAGCCAACGAAGAAAACGCTGACAGATGAGGATATCGAAGCCGTCTCCGCAAAGATCGTGAAAGCGGTCGAAAAGGCGACAGGCGGCGTTCTGCGCGGTTAAGGTACTGACACAAAAAATAAATAGAAACGCGGCTTCCTCTGAAGCCGCGTTTTTCTTGAGCTACTGTGCGGTGCGATAGGGATCGCCAGTCAGATAACCTTGCTCAACCAAATGCAGCGTGAACCCTGCGGGGAAGGGCAGAAGCACCGCCTCTTCATAGCTGCACTTGTCAATATTTCTGCCATCGGGGCACACACGGACGCCAAAGTCATGGGCTGGACCATGGCGCTGTGTGATCTTGGCCAAGGCGGGAACAAAATCCCCCAAGCGGGTTTTGATTGCCCCCCATGCCGCCAGAAATCCGTTCATCTCCCAAAGGTCTGGGCTTTCTTCGGCGATGCCCTCCAAGTCTCTCAGTTCATTGACAAACTCGGCACGATAATCGGCTTGTGCACTGACATTGACAATCTTTGATCCGACCAGTTCATGCACTTCCGGCGGCGCGAAACTCGCAGCATATGGGGCGAACAAATAGAGAAATGTCTGGTCGATGGTCAGCAGCTCCAGGGTGCCATCAAAGTTCAGGTCGACCAGCCGGTAGTCGGCCCCGGCATCAAAATTCCCGGCCTCCACCAAATCCCAGCTGTTCCCATCTGCCGAGGTCAGGATTGAGGTCTGGAAGCAGCAATGAGCGCCCCCGGTAAATCGGCGGATTAGGACCTGCGGATAAGGCGTTTCCGGCGAAATGCGCACAAGTTCCAGAGAGTTACCAAAGGAAGCGTAGGAATCCAGGGGCGTGGGCAGGGTCTGCAGGAGGGTGCCGTTCACATCCCTCAGAGTTATTTCCAAACGGGTTTGCACATAGTCCTCGCCTGTGCTGGGCGCACCCTCGGCATCCTGACGCACTGCTTCTACCACCAGCGATTCAAGTTGTGCCTCGACCGACGTGCTATCGTCCAGATCAACGCGCACAATGCGCGGTGAAGACCAGACCACCTCTTGATAATTGGCACCCTTCGACAGATAGGCATCATCCGGCAAGGCGGAGGCATACTCCTTTTCCCGTACAGCTTCCATGGAGGTTAGTTCCACAGGGCCTGCAACAATCGCGAACCAGCCATTTTTCGCATGAACAACAAAGGTTTGCGGCAGGAAATAGCTGACTTCTCGAGCCATTTGGATGGCTTCCTGCTTGTCTTCTCGCGCTGCTACAACCAGCCACCGCTCGCTGTTCTTCAGGCTTGGTGGCATCTCGCGACCCGCCTCCGCGCTCGCGCCGGAGGATAAAAACGGGCATAAACAGATCAGCATAATCAGAAATAAACGTTGCATGAGGACACTCCGCTTCCGCATTGGCTGGCGCCAGCGTACCGCGCCCCAAGGCATTAACGTAGTCAGGATTGCAGGTGAGGTAAACATACCCGCAAAGGCCCTCAGTCTTGGCCCAGCATGTCCGCAAAGCTCCGCAGGTGAAAACCTCAGGGAGCATCGTAGAATAGTCCTAAAGCGCAGTTTCCAAGGAAAAGCCCCATGAGTGCAGTTCAACGTATTGCCAGTTTGACCCTCAATCCAGCCATCGACCAGACCGTGGTCGCGCCGGGCTTTTCGCTCGACTCAGTCAACCGGGCCACATCCACTCAGTCCGACGCCGGCGGGAAGGGCATAAACGTTGCCTCGTTTCTGGCTCGTTTCGGCCATCCAGTGGTAGGCCTCGGTTTGCTGGGGGAAGATAACGAAGCCATGTTCACGCAGCACTTTCAGCGTGTTGGTATTGAAGATGCTTTTACGCGCATCAAGGGCGCTACGCGTACCAACATCAAGATCATTGATCCGCCGACAAACCGCATCACAGACTTGAACTTCCCAGGGGCGCAGACCTCGGCACACGATTTGGAAGCTGTCGAGCGGGCGTTGATGATGGCTGCCATCGATGGGCTGGATTGGCTCATCTTGTCCGGAAGCCTACCTCTCGGCCTGTCCGATGACAGTTACCTCAGATTCATCAAATGGGCGCGCATGACAGGCTGCAAGACCGTGGTTGACACCAGTGGCGGCCCCTTGAAGGAAGCAATTGCCGCCAAACCAGACGTCATCAAACCCAACGTACAGGAGCTGCGTGAATATCTCCTGGCTCCACTGGCTTCGCCAGAAGACGTGGCAGATGCTGCACGTACCCTAGTGGAGGACGGCATAAGCATGGTTGTTGTTTCAATGGGCCACCAAGGCGCCGTTTTCTGCACCAAGGAGGGCGCCTATCACGCCCTTGCCGAGGCACCCAAAATCGTGACAACGGTTGGTGCTGGCGACGCCATGGTCGCTGGCGTTGTGCATGGGCACGTTGAAGGCAAGTCGCTGGAGGAAATGTCACGCACAGCAATTGCCTTTTCCATTGGAGCCCTAGGAGAAATCGGCCCGCGCATTCCAGAGCCAGCGCAAATTGCAGAACTGGAAACTCTCGTGAGACTTTCACCGATCTGATGCGCCCCCTCCTTTCATTGAAATGCAGCGGACACGCTGACCGCTTTACTTCAGGACCAAATCTACGGTCCAACAATGCAATTTGTCTTGCATGGACTGTTGTTAACTGAGAACCGCCCAGTTCCAACACAAGATAAAGCCAGCTTCCGCGTCCCAATTTGTTCTGGACCGACTCATCCCAGCCCATACCCACTCCCGGGCGGGCGCGAGGCACGAGCTAGTTTGGGGAGAACAGGCAAACCAGCTTGCCCTTTGAGTGTCGAATCTGCTCTTACCTTTTCTTAGATCAGGGGCTGTCCAGACCACCGGCTTATGCCGGATGCAGATGGCAGCCATGCACTGATCTGCATCAAGCCGGACTTGGTAACCCTTTCACGCAGTCAGAAAACGGGCTCAAGCAGCGGGCCGCTATGCAAATGAGTGGCATTCCGAACAGACAGATTCGGAAGCTGGCGCAAGAAACCCGCAGAAGTCTGCAGGGCAGAGACGGAAAAAGAAACTGACCCTGCCCCCGTGACGGCGGAAACGCGTTCAAAGTTTACTGCCGACGTCCATAGGCTGCGCTCACCCCAGTTTAGAATTCCACAAAATAGGCATGTGGGAACTCCCGGTCCACATATTGACTGCAACGCCGCAATGACCACAATATGCAGTGTCTTTGGTTCTCGCGAGTCGAGCTAAGAGGGAAGCTGGTGTAACTCCAGCACTGCCCCCGCAACTGTTACCGGCAAGTTGCTGCCCAAATTGCCACTGTCGTGCGTTTCACTACGGGAAGGCGGCGCAGCAATGCTCGAGTTGGAAGTCAGGAGACCTGCCGAGGCGACATATGACGACATCGGGCGGAGGGTCCGTGTGCGTGAGTTCCGGTGGCCAGCATATGCTCGGCCCCGTGGTCGTGCACGCCCTTCCCCCTATCTTGGGGATTAGAAACATGAGCATCACTGTATATTCAAAACCAGCCTGCGTTCAGTGCACGGCGACCACACGCGCACTCGACAGTGCAGGCCTGTCCTACGACGTGATAGATCTGACACAAAACGAGGATGCACTCGCCACCGTCGAGGAACTGGGCTACCGCCAGGTGCCCGTAGTTGTAGCGGGTGACCAGCATTGGGCAGGTTTCCGTCCCGACAAGATCGGCGGATTGGCCTGAGACATTGAGCGCACTGGTCTACTTTTCCAGCCCGTCGGGGAACACACACCGGTTCATGGAACGGCTGGGTTTGCCAGCGGTGCGCATTCCGGCGCGGGCTTCAGAGCCCATGCCTGCCGCACCAGGCCCGTTTGTGCTGGTGACCCCTACCTATGCTGACGGCGAGGGACGAGGGGCCGTGCACAAGCAGGTGATCCGCTTCCTGAATCAGGAATCCAACCGCGCCCAACTGAAGGGCGTGATTGCGTCCGGGAATAGAAATTTCGGCATTTACTTTGCTCATGCGGGGGCCGTGATCGCAGCAAAGTGTCAGTGCCCCTGTCTTTACAAGTTCGAGCTGGCAGGCACGAACAACGATATTGAACGGGTTCGCAAGGGACTAGAACTGTTTTGGCAACATCAACACTCGACAAACCACAGGCTTCAGAAGGCCTAGATTATCACGCCCTGAATGCCATGCTGAACCTTTACGACAGTGAAGGTCGCATCCAGTTTGACGCGGACCGACGGGCCGCGCGGCAGTATTTTCTGGACCACGTGAACCAGAACACGGTTTTCTTCCATTCGCTGGAGGAAAAGCTCTCCTATCTGGTGCGCGAAAACTATTATGAAGCCCCGGTTCTGGAGCAGTACGATCCGGCGTTTGTTAAAGAGCTGTTCAGCGCAGCCTACGCACGCAAGTTCCGGTTCCCGACGTTCCTGGGCGCCTTCAAATTCTATACCAGCTACGCGCTGAAAACATTCGACGGCAAGCGGTATCTCGAGCGTTATGAAGACCGCGTCGTGATGGTTGCTCTCACATTGGCGCAGGGAGATGAAACACTCGCCATGCGGCTCATGGACGAGATCATCTCCAACCGGTTCCAGCCTGCCACACCAACGTTCCTGAACGCTGGCAAGAAACAGCGCGGCGAGTTGATTTCCTGTTTCTTGCTGCGGCTGGAAGACAACATGGAGTCAATCGGACGGTCCATCAATTCGGCGCTGCAGCTCTCCAAGCGCGGCGGCGGTGTGGCCTTGATGTTGACGAACCTGCGTGAAGCTGGCGCCCCGATCAAGGGGGTGGAGAACCAGTCTTCGGGTGTTGTGCCAGTGATGAAACTGCTGGAAGACAGCTTCAGCTATGCCAACCAGTTGGGTGCGCGGCAAGGTGCCGGTGCGGTGTATCTGAACGCTCATCACCCGGATATCCTGAGCTTTCTGGATACCAAGCGCGAGAACGCGGACGAGAAGATCCGCATCAAGACATTGTCGTTGGGCGTTGTGATTCCCGACATCACGTTCCACTTGGCCAAGGCCAATGAGGATATGTACTTGTTCTCGCCTCACGATGTCGAGAAGGTCTACGGCGTGCCGTTCTCCGAGATTTCGGTCACCGAGAAATACCGCGAGATGGTAGACGATCCACGCATTCGCAAAAAGAAGCTGCGTGCACGTGAGTTCTTCCAGTTGCTGGCAGAAATCCAGTTCGAAAGCGGCTATCCGTACATCATGTTCGAAGACACGGTGAACCATGCGAACCCTGTAAAGGGGCGCATCACCATGTCCAACCTGTGTTCCGAAATTCTGCAGGTGAACGAGGCGAGCACTTTCAACGAGGATCTGTCCTATAAGCATCTGGGCACAGACATTTCGTGCAATCTGGGCTCATTGAACATCGCCCGAACCATGGATGGCGGAGATCTTGGCGCGACTGTCGAAACGGCCATTCGCGCACTGACGGCGGTTTCCGAAATGAGCGCCATTGATTCCGTGCCGTCTGTACGTCGCGGCAATGACGAAAGTCATGCAATCGGGCTGGGTCAGATGAACCTGCACGGGTTTCTTGCCCGTGAGCACATTCACTACGGCAGCCCGGAAGCCCTCGACTTCACCAACATCTATTTCTGTTCCGTATTGTTCCACTGCTTGCGGGCATCAAACGCCTTGGCACGAGAACGCGGAACTAGCTTCAAAGGCTTTGAGGATTCAGCCTACGCCTCCGGTGAGTTCTTCGACAAGTACGTCGATCGGGATTGGCTGCCAGAGACCGAACAAGCAGCAGCTCTCTTTGAAAAGTTCGGCATCACGATCCCCGGGCGGGCCGACTGGGTTGCCTTGAAGGAAGCCGTCATGAGAGACGGTTTGTTCAACCGCAATCTGCAAGCAGTGCCTCCGACCGGTTCCATCAGCTACATTAACAATTCCACCTCCTCGATCCACCCAATCGTTTCCAAGATCGAAATCCGCAAGGAAGGCAAAATTGGTCGCGTTTACTATCCAGCGCCCTACATGACCAATGACAATCTTGAGTACTATCGCGACGCTTACGAGATCGGCCCCGAGGCGCTGATCGACACCTACGCGGCCGCTACCCAGCATGTTGATCAAGGCTTGTCGCTGACGCTGTTTTTCCCGGATACGGCAACTACGCGCGACATCAACCGGGCCCAAATCTACGCCTGGAAGAAGGGCATCAAGACAATCTACTACATTCGCCTGCGCCAGATGGCACTTGAGGGCACCGAGGTGCAGGGCTGTGTTGCCTGCAGCCTGTAACCGAGAGGATAACAACGTAAAATGACGATCCATAGCACCATTGAACCGGCTGCGCGCGCCGTTAACTGGAACCGGTTGCAGGATGAAAAAGATCTGGAAATCTGGAACCGGTTGACCTCCAACTTCTGGCTACCCGAGAAAGTGCCGCTGTCCAACGACATCCAGAGCTGGGCCACGCTCACACCGGATGAGCAGAAGCTGACCATTCGCGTGTTTACCGGCCTTACTCTTCTGGACACGATCCAGAATACGGTTGGCGCTCCAACGTTGATGCCCGATGCTCTGACACCTCACGAGGAAGCTGTTCTTACCAACATCGCGTTCATGGAAGCGGTTCATGCGCGCTCATATTCTTCGGTGTTTTCCACCTTGTGCCGGACGGCGGAAGTGGATGAGGCGTTCCGTTGGTCGGAGGAAAACGAGCACCTTCAGGGCAAATCCCGCTTGATCCTCAAGGAGTACCGGGCAGCAAGCCATCCGTTGAAGAAAAAGATCGCCAGTGTTTTCCTGGAGAGCTTTCTTTTTTACTCCGGGTTTTACCTGCCCATGCATTGGTCCAGCCGCGCCAAACTGACCAATACAGCTGACTTGATCCGACTCATCATTCGCGATGAGGCCGTTCACGGCTACTACATCGGCTACAAGTTCCAAAAGAGCCTCGCTCAACTGAGCGAAAGCGAGCAGGCAGATATCAAGGATTTTGCTTTCTCCCTGCTTTTGGATCTCTATGATTTGGAGGTCAAGTACACAGAAGACCTTTATGACGGCATCGGCTTGACGGAAGATGTGAAGCACTTCCTGCATTACAACGCCAACAAGGCGCTGCAGAATCTGGGCTATGAAGGCCTGTTCCCGGAAAACATCTGTCAGGTAAATCCGGCCATCATGGCCTCCTTGTCCCCGAACGCAGATGAAAACCACGACTTCTTCTCCGGGTCTGGTTCATCCTACGTCATCGGCAAGGCAATCGCGACAGAAGACGAAGACTGGGACTTCTAAAACCGCGGTTCAAGCTGAGTTCTTACAAACCGAAAGGCCCGCCCCAACATATGAGGGCGGGCCTTTTTTATCGTGGCTTACACGTGAGTTTTCGTCTTTGGTTCAGTTCGCTTTGCGTTTGATCCAATCGCAAATCGTGTCAAAGCTGTTGCGGGCTCTGGATGACATATGACGGGCGCGCAAATAGCCATGCGGCAATTGCGGCTCGTTGCGCCACTCAGCCGCTACACCCTCCGCCAACAGACGGCGCACGAAAATGGCCCCGTCGTCACGCAGTGGATCCACATCAGCCGTAACAACGAAGGCTTCAGGCAGGCCTGCCAGAGAACTTGCCTGCAAAGGGCACAGCTCGGGATCATTTTCCCTCACCTCGGCATCGCCGCCAGTAATGACAGTGGCGTAATAGACGCAATCTTCCGTGCGCAGCAGCGGGGCTTCAGAATTCTCCAAATAAGACGCGGCAGTCATATCCCCGCCAAGTCCCGGATAAATCAGGATCTGACCAACCGGCATCGGTTCCCGCAAGCGCCGCAATCTGACACACAAACCGGCCACAAGATTGCCGCCTGCGCTATCCCCGCAGACAAAGCCTGCTCGTCCCTGCGAAACCAGACCCAACCAAACGGCCGTTACATCATCCAGTTGTGCGGGGTGCAGATGATCCGGTGCAAGCCTGTAATCAACTGCCACCACTTCACACCCTGTCTTGTCTGCCATTTCGGCACACACATCATCATGGCTCTCCAGAGACCCGACAACGAAGCCCCCACCGTGGGCATACAAGACAAACGGCCTGTCCACGTCACCTGACGTCTTATAACGCCGGATGGGGACACCGTTGCATGTCTCATCTCTCACCCGGACGGAGGCGGGACGCGGGGCGCGGAACTCGGCGCACATGATGTCGTAGGCGCGCCGATTGTCCTCTGCCGTTGCCAGATTTGCTTCCGCTGGATAGGCAGCTTCCGTGCGCTCAATAAACGCAAGAACCTCAGGATCGGTGATCTGGGACACCTCAGGCCTCCTCACGTTTTTGCAGGGTACGGGTAAGCCAGTCCGGTTCCATCTGAGGCACCGAACGCAACAAGGTGTCGGTGTATGGATGGTGGGGTGGTTGGAACATATCTTCCTTTGGTCCCTGCTCAACAACCCTGCCTTTTTGCATGACGACAACATCATCGGCAATGGCCTGAACGGTTGCTAGGTCGTGGGTGATGAACATGTAGGACAGGCCCCGCTTGTCCTGCAAGCGCTTCAACAGTCGCAAGATACCCTCCGCTACAAGTTGGTCCAATGCACTGGTCACCTCGTCACAGATGATGCAACGCGGCTCTGCCGCGAGTGCTCGAGCGATGCCGATGCGCTGCTTCTGTCCGCCGGACAGTTCGGAAGGCAGCCGATCGATGTAAGTGTCAGGCTCCAGCTCGATGGCGTCAAGCAGGTCCCGAATGCGTTCCTCCAGTTGCTTGCCTTGAAGCCCGAGGTAGAACTGAATTGGCCTCCCAATGATGCGCCGGATGGTTTGTTTGGGATTAAGTGCCGTATCCGCCATCTGATAGATCATCTGCACTTCACGCAAATGATCCTTGGTCCGGTTTGCCAGCGACGGCGGCAACTCGTTTCCGTCCAGCAACAAACGCCCTTCAACCGGCGGCAACAAGCCTGTCATGACCTTTGCAGCCGTGGATTTACCGGAGCCACTTTCACCAACAACAGCCACGGTTCGCCCATGGTGAATATCAAAGGACAGATCCTTTACCACGGGCTCTCCGGGCCGGTATTCTGCCGTAACATTCTCGACCCGCACCACCGGCACGTCATCCTGTCCCGGCTTTGGCTTGGGCTCGGACCGAAAGCTGCGAACCGCCCAAAGAGATTTGGTGTAGTCTTCTTTCGGTGCAGCCAACATTTCTTCGGTCGGCGCCTCTTCGACCTCTTGCCCCTGCAGCAGCACCTTGATGCGATCCGCCATCTGGGCCACCACCGCAAGATCATGGGTAATGTAGATCGCAGCCGTATTGAACTTGCGCACTACTTCCCGAATTGCCGTGAGCACCTCGATCTGGGTTGTCACATCCAACGCAGTTGTCGGCTCGTCAAAGATGATCAAGTCCGGTTTGCAGGACATGGCCATCGCGGTCATGGCACGCTGCAATTGTCCACCAGAGACTTGATGCGAATAACGCAGCCCGATGCCATCAGGGTCAGGAAGATGCATCTGATCATACAACTCACGCGCATGCTTTTCTGACGTCGCCTTGTCTTCCAGACCGTGAATCTGCACGGGGGCTTCAGTGAACTGATCAATCAACCGATGCGCCGGATTGAAACAGGCGGCGGCTGACTGGGCCACATAAGCGATGCGACGGCCCCGCAGATCGCGTCTGCCTGCTTCAGTCAGGCTCAAAAGATCGGTGCCATCAAAATTGATCGAGCCTCCGGCTATCCGGGTACCATCACGGCTATAGCCCATAGCAGCAAGACCAAGAGTGGATTTGCCCGCTCCGGACTCGCCGATCAACCCAAGCACTTCTCCTTTTCGAAGCTCAAGATTAATCCCGTCCACAATGGTGAACCAAGTCTTTCCCTGACGCCCTTCAATGCGCAGGTCCTGAATTTTCAATAGTATATCATCCACGGCTCACCTCATTAGTCTTTCAGGCCAGAGGCGCAGTGCAGCACCCAGTCCACGACGAAGTTAATGCTGATGGTCAGCACAGCGATGGCCGCAGCCGGCAAGAGCGGTGTGATGTCGCCAAAGGTAATCAGCGCCGCGTTGGCACGGACCATTGAGCCCCAGTCCGCCGTCGGCGGTTGGATGCCAAGCCCCAAGAACGAAAGCGCGGAAACTGCCAGAAAGACAAAGCAAAAGCGGAGACCGAACTCAGCCACCAATGGTGCCGCGATGTTGGGGAGGATTTCCGCTCGTATCTGCCACCAAAGCCCCTCGCCGCGCAATCGCGCCGCCTGGACGTAGTCCATGACAACAACATTCATGGCAACAGCCCTTGTGAGGCGGAAGACCCTGGTCATTTCCAAAACCGCAATCACGCCGATCATGTTGACAATGCCGGTTCCGAAAATTGTCAGCAACAGTAAGGCAAATAAGAGTGCGGGAATGGCAATCAGCATATCCACGAAACGGGACAGGAACTGATCCACCCAGCCACCCAGTGTTGCGGCCAAAAGACCGAGCACGGAACCAATGCTGAAAGCTAACGCCGTTGTGGCCAATGCGATACCAACCGAATTGCGAGCACCGTAAATCAGGCGAGACAACATGTCTCGACCCAGATTGTCGGTGCCAAGCAGAAACTCACCGCCCCACTGCTCGAACTCCATACCGACAATTTCGGTTTCGCCGTGCGGTGCAATCTGACCGGCAAAAATGCCCAGAACCGCATAAATGAGGATGATGACCAGACCCAAAATGGCTGTTTTGGGTGCGTCTTTCAAAACGCCGATTTTCATATCACCTTACCTCCCGTGCAACAGTCGCGGGTTGGTCGCGATCGACAGAATATCGGCAACCAGATTGAGGAGAATGTAGACCCCAGCGAACACCAGACATGTTGCCTGAACCACAGGAATGTCACGGGACGCGACACTATCAACCATGAGCTGGCCGAGCCCGGGATAAACAAACACGACTTCTACAATCACAACCCCGGTAATGAGATAGGCCAGATTAAGGGCCACCACATTGATGATGGGTGCCAACGCGTTTGGCAGCGCATGACGAACGATGATCCGTGCAGGCGATGCCCCCTTCAGACGCGCCATTTCAATGTACGGCTGAGCCAACAGATTGACGATGGCCGTACGCGTCATGCGCATCATGTGCGCCGTCACCACCAGCACCAACGTCAGTGCAGGCAAAAAGGTGCGATACATCATCTCAAGAAGACTTGCTTCGGACCCGAAGTCTGCAATCGACGGGAACATGCTCATGCGCACCGAAAGGAACAGCAACAGAATGTAGGCCACGAAGTATTCCGGGAAGGAGACCGAAGACAGGGTGACGATATTGATCACCCGGTCAAAAATCCCGCCGCGCAATAACGCCGCCAGCAGGCCGAGACTGATGGACAGGGGAACCGCAATGGCTGCGGCATAACAAGCAAGAAACAGCGTATTACCCAGCCGTACGGAGATGAGTTCAGCGATTTCGCGGTTATTTGCCAAAGACCGACCGAAATCACCCTGAACGATGCCCACCAGCCAATCCAGATAGCGAACATGGGCGGGCATATTAAGGCCCAACTCCGCCCGGAACGCGGCGACCGTTTCCGGGGTCGCCGACTGTCCGAGGATCTGTTCCGCCAGATCCCCGGGAAGCAGCTCGACCGCGAGAAACACAACGAGTGAGATCGCGAAGAGCGTAAAGAGACCAAGCGCAATTCGCTGCAAGATCATCTTGAGGAGCGGATGCACGTTACACGACCTCCTTGTTGGCCCAGCCAATCATGCGGATGCCGGCTCCGGCGTAAGCTGGTGCTTCAAGGTTGGATTGCCCCGGCGCAAGTGCGGCAAGACGTTCGGCCAATTGCGGCAGGAACGGACATGCTCGGGAGGTATTCGTGTTCACATGCAAGAGCATATGCTCCGCCGTAGCCAAAACCTGCCCGTCTTCGTCAGTCATCTCATGGAGAATACGAACGCGTTTGGCATCACATCCCAAAACTCGCGTCGTGACAAAAATGACCGCTCCAACGCCAACTTCGGCCGTATGGCGCAAATGGGATTCCACTGTGTAAACTGAGTGGCCACTTTCAAGGTATGCTTTGTCCATGCCGATGTAGGCGAGGAAGGCGTCTGTTGAATCGCCAAACACCTGCAGGTATCGGTGTTCGGTCATGTGACCGTTGTAGTCGATCCAGTCATCCTTTACGCGTGTCTGATACAGAGCCAGCGGCTGTGCCGGATCAATGTCATCTGACGGGTTGCCTTGAGACGGGCAGTGTTCTTCCTCCCAGCGCGCCAGTGTTTCACCCGCACCCCAGCGGCGGCTCTTCAGCGCCTGCAAAATGCCGACAAGATTGTCATCACGAATGCGTTCCAGCTCACGAATGGAGTATTGTCCGGACTGCGCATCGGATTGGTCGGCAATCTTTTGAGCCAGCTCATCGGTCATTTCGGGCACATCCATCAGCTTGGTCCATGGCCAGGCCAATGCTGGGCCAAACTGCTCGATGAAGTGCTTCATGCCGGCTTCGCCGCCTGCGATCCGATAGGTTTCGAACAACCCCATCTGGGCCCAGCGCAACCCGAAGCCATAACGGATCGCATCATCAATTTCTTGCGTGGTGGCAATATCGTCGTGGATCAGCCAAAGGCCTTCACGCCAGACTGCTTCTAAAAGACGATCAGCGATGTGGGCCTCGATTTCACGGCGCACCACAAGGGGATGCATACTCAGGCCTGCAAGGATCTGACTTACACGCTCCGTGGTCGCTGCAGTGTTAACGTCACTGCCGACGACTTCAACGAGCGGGACCAAATACACCGGATTGAAAGGGTGCGCGACGACGAGGCGTTCTGGATGCTGCATTTTGGCCTGCAGCTCCGACGGCTTGAAGCCAGAGGTGGAAGAGCCGATCAGAGCGTCTGCAGCGGCACCTGCCTCGATCTTTGCGATCACGTCATGTTTGATTTCCAACCGCTCCGGTACATTCTCCTGAATGTAGCTTGCACCGGCGACGGCTTCTTCCACGCTATCGTGAAAGGTCAGCACACCTTCTGTCACAGGCGGCGTATCAACAAGGCGCTGATGCGCACGGCGCGCATTATCCAGCATGGCTTCCACCGTGCGGCGGGCATCTGAATTTGGATCATGAAGGGCGACGTTGACGCCAGACAATAGGAAGCGGGCTACCCAGCCGCCACCAATGACTCCGCCTCCAATGACGGCAGCCTGGTCGATAGGGCATGTCATGTGTGTATCTTTCGAATTGTATCTTGAATTGAGTGGGGAACTGGCTTCGCCACAAACAAGCGGCGAAGCCAGACGGGGCTCGTGTTAAGCCTGCCACCACCGTTCGACGATCTTCCAGCCGTCGAAGAAACGGTTGCTCGCCACCTTGCCGTGGGCAACCTTGTCGTTCTTGCCGTCGATGTGATTGGTGAACATCGGAATGATGGTGCCCCCATCATCGCGGCACAGGATCTGCATTTCGCGATACATCTCCGCGCGGCGGCTTTCATCCAGCTCCGCCCGTGCCTGCATCAGCAGCTTGTTGAAGCGCTCATTCTGCCAATGGCTCTCATTCCACTTGGCGTCGTTGGCGTACACAAGGCTGAACATCCAGTCTTCAGTTGGACGACCATTCCAATAGCTCATGCAGAACGGCTTCTTCAGCCAGACGTTGGACCAATACCCATCTGCAGGTTCACGCTTGACGTTGATGTTTATGCCGGCATTGGAAGCTGTTTCCTGAAACAGAACGGCAGCATCAACAGCGCTGTTGAACGCTGCTTCCGAGGTAGAAAGCGTGACGTCCAAGCTATCAAGACCAGCCTTTTTCATGTAGTGCTTGGCCTTCTCCGGATCATAAACTCGCTGCTCAAGATCCTTGGCGAAGAAACGGTTTGCAGGTGCGATCGGGTGATCATTACCAACCCGGCCATGGCCGCGCAGCAGCTTGTCCACCATTTCCTGACGATCGATAGCGTGCTTGAGCGCCAGACGAACATTTGGATCATCAAATGGGGCGCTATCGCAATGCATCGGAAAGGTGTAGTGCGCCGTGCCGGTAACCTCGACGGTTTCGATACCCGGACGACGTTCCAGAAGGTGAACGGTTTTGACGTCAACGGTGTTGATGACATCTACCTCACCTGTGACCAGCGCATTCTGACGTGCTGTCGGATCGTTGATTGTCAGCAGAAGCACTTCATCAAACCAGGCGCGGTCTTCCTTCCAGTAGTCGTCGCGGCGCTTCAGGCGCACACGCACCCCCGGTTCATGCTCTTCCAGAGTGTAGCCACCTGTGCCGATGCCCGCTTCCCAATCGATCTTGCCATTGCCGTTGTCCGGCATAATGACCAAGTGGTAATCCGCTGCAACATATGGGAAGTCCGCGTTGCCGCTCTTGAGTTCAAACACCACCACCCGATCACCGTCGGCGCGGATGTTCTCAATCTGCGCCAGCAAGCTCTTGGCACCTGATTTGGAATCTTCGCTGCGGTGATGATTGTAAGACGCAATCACATCATCAGCGGTCAGAGGCTTGCCATTGGAGAAGGTGACCTTGCGCAGCTTGAACGTCCAGGTTTTGGCGTCCGCACTCGGTTCGATGCTCTCTGCCAGCTCCGGTACAGGGTTTCCATCGGCATCAATCTCAACGAGGTTGTTGCATACCCCGCCCAACATGGCGGTGACCACCGGACCGGCCGCATAGGTTGCCGGATCAATCGTGTCGGAGGTTGCGCCGCCTGAATGGCCGATCCGCAACAAGCCGCCGCGCTTCGGCTGCGGTGTTTTGGCAAAGGCATGAATGCCCGTGCCGAGGGTCAGGCCGGTTGCCGCCGACAGCTGCAAAAAGCTGCGACGGTTCAGGTTGCTCAAAGTCATACACTCTTCCTTTCTGAAAGCGCGCGGGTGACGCGCGTTTGCCGTTTCCGCCTATTACCAGCGCTTCTTGAGGTTCAAGCTTTCGCGTACTTCTGCCGGCGTCATGAGCTTCACGTTCATGGCGGACAGGATGGTTTCAGCGCGCTCAACGAGGTCGCCATTGCTTGCGGGAACGCCCTTGTCGAGCCAGATGTTGTCTTCAAGACCAACGCGCACATTGCCGCCGTTCAATACCGCTTGCGCCACGTAGGGCAGTTGCATCCGCCCGATGGAGAACATGGAATACTGCCAACCCGCCGGAATATTGTTGACCAAGGCCATCAGCGAGTTGGTATCCGCTGGTGCTCCATAAGGGATCCCCATGCACAACTGCAACAGTACCGGGTCATCAATCAGCCCCTCTTCAACCAAGGTGCGCGCCATCCACAGATGACCCAGATCGAAAACCTCGATCTCCGGTTTCACGCCTGCATCCTGAATACGCTTCGCCATGGCACGCAGCGTGCCGGGCGTGTTGGTCATCACGTAGTCGGCTTCGGCGAAGTTCATCGTGCCGCAATCCAGGGTACAGATTTCCGGCAACAGTTCTTCCACGTGGGCAACACGCTCACTGGCGCCAATCAGATCCGTGCCATCTTCATTCAGCGGCAGGGGCGCTTCGGCCGAACCCAGAACAATATCGCCGCCCATTCCGGCTGTCAGGTTCAGCACCACATCGGTTTCGCTTTCGCGGACACGAGCGACGACCTCGCGGTAAAGTGCCGGATCACGCGAAGGGGCCCCTGTTTCTGGATCCCGCACGTGAACATGGGCTACAGCCGCGCCGGCTTTGGCAGCCTCGATACACGCATCAGCAATTTCCTGAGGCGTTACCGGCACACGATCGCTCTTGGTGTGGCTTTGTCCCGATCCAGTTACCGCACAGGTAATAAACGTTTTCCAGTTCAATGGGTGCTCCAGCTTTTTGGGTGTTTTTCGGTAGACGCACAGACCTTAGGGGCTTGTAGCCGGTTTATATTTTGCAATTTCTGTCATATAATTGATCTATTATGCCAATATCGCCCCAAAATCTCATCATCGTGCCACTGGATGGCTTCTCCAACATGGTGCTGGCATGTTTTGTAGAGCCGCTGCGTGCTGCCTGTCTGTTGGCCGGAGAATCGATTTTCACTTGGTCGATTGCTACCCCTGGTGGTGCCAGCGTCCTCAGCTCATCCGGCATGCAGTTACAAGCCGATGTGCCGCTAGAAGAGATTGAAGGGGCCGACACGCTGGTGCTTGTCGCTGGTTATGGCGCTCGTGCGGCTTCCCGCGCTGAAGCTCTTGGAGAAATACGCGGTGCAGCCCGTCATGTGGATACGATCATTGGCTTGGATATGGGCGC
This sequence comes from Pseudovibrio exalbescens DSM 16456, assembly GCF_000422785.1. Classification (GTDB taxonomy): domain Bacteria; phylum Pseudomonadota; class Alphaproteobacteria; order Rhizobiales; family Stappiaceae; genus Pseudovibrio; species Pseudovibrio exalbescens. Next base: position 498,475 of record NZ_AUGS01000002.1, on the reverse strand, counting down.
CTGGGTCATGGCTGCGGCCGGCTTGCTGGAGGGGCGTGAAGCTACCGTTCACTGGCAAGAATCCGAGGCCTTTCGAGAAGAGTTTCTCAATGTCAAGCTGCGGCCAGATGGGTATGTCGTGGATGGAGATCGTTTGACGGCAGGCAGCGCGACAGCCGTAATGGACCTGGCACTGGACATGATCCGAAACACCGTGGGAGAGGCCCCTGCCTACGATGTAAAAGCGCTGTTTGTCTATGATCCTGTCGAACGCCAGCGTGCAGAAACCGCAGCGCTTTCGCCTCAGCTTGGCCGGGCCGTCAGGCTCATGCAACGCACCATGGATGCTCCACGCTCTCTTGAGGACATTGCAGAACACGCAGCTGTTTCGCTGCGCACGCTGGAGCGGTTGTTTCGGCGAGAACTTGGCATGCCAGCCGGCCGCTACTATCGCCAAACCAGGCTGGGTCATGCGCGCGCGCTCGCTATGGAGACACGTCTGCCAACGGTTGGTATCGCAACCCGCACCGGCTTTACATCCGCTGCCGCTCTTTCAAGAGCATACAAACAACACTTTGGTGAGACGATCAGAGAAACACGAGCGGCCCTTCTGCCAGAACAAACACCGTGAGGCATCAGTGCGATATGCTCAAGGATGACTGAGAAATGAGGTATCGGTTTTCAGGGAAGGTATAATAAAAATGGCGGAGAGACAGGGATTCGAACCCTGGAGACGGTTTCCCGCCTACACGCGTTCCAGGCGTGCGCCTTCGACCGCTCGGCCACCTCTCCGCATCACGACACCAGCTGTGCGCCGGCGGTGTGAGAGGGGGTATAGTAAAAGCGTTTGTAGGGCGCAAGCACTTATTTTCAAAAAGGCTTCACCTTTCCCCAACCTGTGAACTGCGCATGACAGTTGAGGGACGGCCGCTCGTCGTGTGAACTTGTTAAGAAGGAACGCATTCACCGGATGTTGAGTTTCGTTGTTCATGATTAAAGGGCACGATGACCCCACATGCGCTATCAGTGGTGGCGAGACAAGCAACAATTACGGAGTGCAAACGTGTTCAGTTTCCTGGCTAGAGTGCTCGGACTTTGGTTCATTGCCATTGCCCTTGTGTCGTTCGTGGTTGATTGCACCCGCAGCATCGCCGCGTCGGCTTGGGTCATTACTCCGATGGGGCAGGTTTGGTTCGACATTTCTCCTGGCACGTTGAACGCGGCCCAAGCAGGTGTGCAGCGCCACATCTCGCCTTTCTTATGGGATCCCATTTTGCAAGGCCTGCTCCAGTATCCGGCATGGGTAATCTTCACACCATTGGGCCTGCTGTTGATCTGGTATGGCGACCGCAGGCGGAAACTCCGCGCCTCCCTGCTCTGATTTTTCCGCCGCTGTCATATGCCGTGCTTGATTTTTGCTCGATTTGAGCCAGCTTTGAAGCATGGAAAAATACGGGGAGGGATAAATGTCTTTCATGACACTGCTGGCCAACCGGTTCAGCAAGCAGACCGCAGAGGGCAGCCTGCCTGGCCGAGACACACCACTCACCTCTCCTGGAAATCACCAGGTCTCTGGCATTCCAATAAATGGCCCCTATCCCGAGGGCCTACGAGAGCTGGTAGTCGGGATGGGTTGTTTTTGGGGCGCTGAACGCCTCTTTTGGCCGCTACCGGGTGTTCACGTGACAGGTGTTGGCTATGCAGGCGGAACCACCCCTAACCCGACCTACAATGAAGTTTCAACTGGACGAACCGGCCACACAGAAGTTGTGAAGATTGTATTTGATCCGGCCCACCTCCCCCTGACGGATCTTCTGAAAGTATTTTGGGAAAACCACGACCCCACACAGGGCATGCGTCAGGGAAATGACATTGGCAGCCAGTATCGATCAGCAGTTTATGTAATGGACGAAGATCAGCTAACAGCTGCCGAAGAATCACTAATACTGTTTCAAAAGGCGCTACGGTCCGAAAGTATAAAGCGGACGATTACCACAGAACTCAAAATGGCCCATAATTTTTACTGGGCGGAAGACTATCATCAGCAATATCTTGCCAAACATCCAGAGGGATACTGCGGTCTCAAGGGCATTGGCGTGGCCTTTCCGGGTTAAAGCCACCAACTTTGAACCTACACACACCTATTGGTAAATGTTCCGTATCGGAAGGAAACACCACCCAAGATTGAACAAGGTTATTGTAATATATAAAATTTTAATTTATTTTCGTCATCAACAAACTCAGATGCACCAATTTCCAGAAATGTTTTCAAATGTTAGTTGATCAAGTCGCAAACAAGTTAACCGCTATCAGCACGCTACTCGAAGATACAAGTCTTCAGACTTATGGAGACCTATCCGCAAGTGCAGTAGCCGCTCTTCTTACAATCCAGCGCCACACCAGCATTTCCATCGGCGGAATCGCAGCAGAAGTGCGTTTGAGCCATTCAGCTACAGTCCGGTTGATTGACCGCCTGGAGAAGGATTGGCTGGTTCGGCGCCAACGTCGCCGCGGCCGGGAAGTCATGGTCGAGCTGACAGCCCGCGGCAAACGCCGTGCCACAGATCTAGCGAAAGCTCGGTGGGAGGCTGCAACAGCATTGCTCAATGAAATTGATGAGAAGGATCTCGAGCGCCTTAACGAGGTCTTTCAAAAGATACTAAACCAAACCGAAGACACAACTTGCCAACGCTTTTGCTTCGCGGAAGTCGAGCCCCTTGCCGAGCCTGCTTGAGCGACAATTAATATTTAAGCCGCCTTTCGCAAAAACTCTTTACACTTGATGGAACAAACATACTTGTTGCCACATACCCGTAGCGGCCATTGCCCTGCGGGTTTTTTCTTGAACGTCTTCTCGCTAGGGCTGTAGTTGGCACTGTTGGCCGTGCCCGCCCCCCAAAACGTGAAGCCTGTTCAATATATGCAGCCTGAGACAAGGCACGGAGCGTACGCTCCCAGCGGAGTCGGTTGTGTTTTAACGAGGCTGCATTCCACCTCACTCTCGTCAACTGTGGTCATGGTACATGACAGAGGTCCGAAGATGACAACGTCCGCGCATCGTGCAAGCTCCCCAGCATCCCCTGAACACAGTTTTACTCGCATTTTTGTGGCCGTCTCTTGGATCTTGGTGCTCCTTGTCATCACCTCAGCCTGGACCAACGGACATGACGCATTGAGCCTGCTGGCCGGCACAGCGATGCTGCTAGCCGCGATTCCAACAGGCTTTTGGCTCCGCACAGCTCCTGATGTTCTTACGCGAACCAGTGTGGCGACTTGTTTGCCCCTATTGGTTTCCCTGCTGTTTATTGCGGGCGACCCTGCCGAGTTTGGATCGACCTTTGGCGCCAACACGCGCGTGTTGTTTTATATTGGCCTTGCGATGATGCTTGTCTGGTTAGACAAACGCCCAATTCTGGTCTTTGCACTCATTGCAACATTACATTTTTTAGGAACAGGCTCTCTGCTGACGACGTGGTCTTCGCAAAGCGGATCCAGCATGGCACATCTGCTTATGGATGTTGGTCTGATATGGGCGGAGGCTTTCCTGCTGACAGCTACCTGTAGCAAGATCAATGCGCAACTTACCGCCGCTGAAGACACTCTGGCTGCAACGTCAACCGAACTCGCGACCTGCCAAGCTGCAGCGCACCAGAAACACCATCAAACGGCGAACATGGAAGCTGGCGCACCGGGCTCTGAAATTGTCACCGCTTTCAATGTAGAAACCAATGATCTTATGGTCGCCTTGGGCAGACATGCCGCAGCCCTTCTTACTGCAACTGAAGAACTAGCGTCTCTCAGCACCAAAGCCATGACATGCTCAGAGGCAGCCCAAAAATCTTCAGGAGAGGCATCCGGAAACGTTCAGTCCGTCGCTGCAGCAGCCGAAGAGCTATCAACCTCCATAAATGAAATCGCAGGTCAAATCGTCAATACCAACAGCATGATTAGTCGTGCCAACGAGAGCGCCAAACAGGCGGAGGCCACGATGAGCGAGCTGTCCGAGGCCGCAAACCGCGTTGGACAAGTCATAACGTTGATCCACGCGATAGCAGATCAGACCAACTTGCTGGCATTGAATGCCACTATCGAAGCGGCCAGAGCAGGCGAAGCTGGACGCGGTTTTACTGTGGTTGCTTCTGAGGTAAAAGGATTGGCGACCCAAACATCCCAAGCCACCGATGAGGTCAGCACCCACATCACCGCAATTCAAAGCCAGACGAAACGAGCCGTCGAAGCCATTGGCTCCATCACCGCCACGATTGATGACGTCAACGCAAATGCTGATGCAATATCTGGAGCCATCAACCAACAAGGCGGGGCAACCAAAGAAATATCTCAAAGCATTTTCGCAGCGACCCAAAGCACTCATGCTGTTTATTCGGATCTGGAACCACTTGGGAATGCGGTCTCACAAGCCTCCAGTGCAACCGAACACATGAAGCAAGAGGCCTTCGCGTTGGATGAACGCCTGGTTAGTTTGCAAGCTCGGCTTTCCCGGTTCATCGATGACCTGACATAAGGACCGTACGACGGCCAGACATAGTATCCTTGAGGAAACACGTCCGGCACCTTGTCTTGCAGTTGCTCTCAAGCATCAGGCTCTGTTATATGCCGCGCTGTTCCTGTTCTTCCGCTGCCCATTTGGCGGGGCAAGTGTGCGTTGGGGTCAATGACAGTTTTCGATGAAGGCACGGTTTTACTGGTAGACCGGAAAAGCCGGTGTGGGGCACGGCTTTACAAATCTCCAGGCACGGTTGTGAGATGCACAGAGCTGAGTGAAGCCAACAAGTACCTGCAGCGACTAGACTCCCTGCGCGCCTCTGGGGCTCATCTGGCCGGTTTCTTTTCCTACGAATTCGGCTGGGCTTTCGAACCGAAGCTCACATCTCGCCCACTCTCTTCTTCAACGCTGCCGCTCGCATGGTTTGGTGCCTATAAGCCCCCCCAAGAGCTGAATGCGCAAGAACTTGACGCCTGGCTTGACGCCGCCATGGACAACACTCGGGGGACAGCACTCCACATCAAGGGATTTGACCTGAGCCGATCGGAATACGACGCGGCTTTCCGCGCCACACAAACGCATCTCGCACAAGGGGACATTTATCAGATCAACCTGACCATGCGTGCCGAAGCGATGTTGGAAGGAGATCCGATCAGCCTGTTCCGCAAGCTGTTATTTCAACAGCCGGTTGACTATGCCGCCTTGATGAAGATTGACGGCTATCTGGTGCTTTCCATCTCGCCGGAGCTTTTCTTGAAGCGAGAGGGTCAGAATCTGACCTGCAAGCCCATGAAGGGAACCGCTGCCCGCGGAAGAACGGTCGCGGAGGATCGCAAGATCACGCAATGGCTCGCAAACGATGCCAAATCCCGCGCGGAAAACACCATGATTCTTGATTTGATGCGCAATGATCTGTCCCGCATCGCCAAGCCCGGCAGTGTTTGCGTTCCCTCCCTGTGCGAGGTCGAAAGATATCGCAGTCTGTTTCAAATGACATCTACCACGACAGGTCAATTGCGCGATGGTGTAGGACTACCGCGGATAATACAGCGTTTATTTCCCTGTGGCTCGATTACCGGTGCGCCCAAATTGCGCGCAATGGAGATCATCTCTGATCTGGAAGCAACGCCCCGCGGCGTTTACACCGGCTCCATCGGCAGCATCGACCCTTCTGGGGATTTCTGTTTCAACATAGCCATCCGAACACTGGTTGTAGATGAAGACGGCCAGGGAACCCTCGGCACCGGTTCCGGCGTGGTTTATGATTCCGGCGCCGCGCCTGAGTACGATGAATGTCTGTTGAAGTTGCAGGTCTTCGCTGAACCCGTTGAGCCGTTCACGCTGTTCGAAACGATGCGCTGGACACCTGAAGACGGCTTTTTTCTGTTGGAGCGGCACTTGCGGCGCCTGATGGAGAGCGCTGCCTATTTCGACTTTCCCTTTGATGCCTACAACGCCGAAAGCGCGCTGTGCACTGCGGCCGAACAGTGGCCAGCAAAGCCGCATCGCGTCCGGCTGGATCTGGATGATCAGGGATGCATCTCAATAGCGCCGACCGTCTTGGCTCACGAAGACGAAGAGCAATGGACAGTGTGCATAGCCAAAGAACCGGTCTGCGCACAGAACCGTTTTCTCTTTCACAAGACCAGCCACCGTCAGTTTTATGATCAAACGCGCGCAGCCTATCAGAGTAGATGGGGATGCCGTGAGGTGCTGTTTTGCAACGAGGATGGTTTCATTACCGAAGGTAGCTTCACAAACCTGTTTGTTGAGCTAGATGGCAAATTGCTAACGCCGCATTTGCACCACGGGTTATTACCGGGAACGTTTCGAGCGGGCCTGGTGGATTATGGCTACGCTGAGGAAGCCGACATAACACCCGACATGGTCCAACACGCATCCGCAATATACCTTGGCAACAGTCTACGTGGATTGGTTCCCGTCCGACTATTGCCCCTTCAATCCTGAGGTTGACGGGTTTGTGCTCAGAGCTTCAGCCTTAGCAGGTGAACCCTGCCGGCCACAGCCGCTGAAACAAGTTCACTTCCCGCAGGTATAGAGTATCGTTTTGGCCAAAAGGATTTGGAGCAAGGTCCGCTTTGAACAGCGACGTGAGGCCAAAGGGCGCCACGCAATTCAGCGAGCCATCAGCTCCCAAACGGACACCAGCAGCCAAAGCCTTTAACGGGCTGTAGAGGACCGCTTCATCGACACAGGAGACAATGTTTCCCACCAGTTGCGATCGTTCCTTGGCCACATTTACAATTTGCAGATCAAAGCGTTCATCCATCACGACACGGCGCAAATTTTGGATGACCTTCGGTTCCACCCCAAGGGCGGCAGGTTCGGGTTCGTAGCACAGCACGCTCAGCGGCATGCGCGTCTGGTGTGCCGGCGCGCCGAGGAGAGACGAATACACCACGTAGGTCAGGGTACGGCCGCTGACGCACCAATCTCGCAACCCAATGGATCGAATCCCGCGTAGCGCCCCCATCATTCCCGGCGTACTTGCCATCAGAAGTTTGAGCACACATTGGCGCTCATATTCACAAGTCGCCTGCGGATCGGCCAACCGTGCTGGATCCAATCGGACAAGATCAGAATTTACACCTGACTGAGACACAGGATGCGTGGGCATTTTCGCTCTCATTGTTGGCGACAGAGACTTCTCCGTCACAGAAGGCCTCCTGCAAACCGGGCCCGAACTCGCTACCAATCAACTATCTTGACGGGTGGCCAGAGACGTTTCAGCCGTGCCGACTTTTCAAGATGGGTGGCCTTGTTATCTATTCTATAGTTCGGTACGAGCTCCATTTCAAAAACAGCCCTCAGACCGAAAGGCGCATGCACCTTGATCTGCCCCGTCTCTGGTGTCCTCGCCACGGCAACTGCGTGGGTCTTGGAGGCATAAAACTCCAACGACTGGGTCGCGCTGCTCAATCGCGGATAACAGGTTCCGAACCGCTCCGGGAACCACAGATGAACACGAGCCTGATTGCGAACCTCAACGGGGATGTTCATTGCTTGGGTGGCCGCCTCAACCCGGCGGATGACTGCATCTTCCGCCTCCCACGACAGATCTGATCCATCAAAGTAAATCAGATCATAGTCCTTAATCCCGTAACCTTGCGGATAACCGAGCAGAGCATTCCATACGTTTTGATAGATTGCGCCAGAAACAATCCATGCATCTGGCAATTCAAGGCGTTCGGCCGTTGCTAATAGTTCCGTCAGCACTGGATTGGCGACGACGAGCTCGCGCAGGAACTCAACCAGTTGCTCTTCCGTTGCTCTTTTCAGTGTCGGATCACCATACTTGGGGAACTTGGTCAGTATCTCGTGCGTCATCTGCCCCTCGCCAGTCTTATCGCGAGGCATGATGCGGGCAGATAATAAGAACTTCAATCACTCCACCCGCCTTTCCAAGCAACAAACCCAAAAACACGCATGCGTGCACTGGCAAAGCAAGCTGATACTCAAATTGGCAGAGTGCCCCATTATTGAGCAATATTCAGCGTGGAAAAAAGGCACTCAGGATTCGCAGCTTGTTGCCAATTGACATGAAGCTAAGTAATTTGAACCTTTATTGCTGAATTTCTCAATGAATATAATGAGAAAAAACTTTTCTTTTTACCCCCCAAACACTATGAATATATGCAGTTTCACGTAGCCAGCAAACGAGGGAATGCGCTAAATTAGCTCAATTCTTCTCAACAATGTTGACAGAAGGATCGGTTCGTGTAGATGTGCCAACGCCTTCATATATTGTATCGGGGAAATCATGACGCACTTTTCCAAAGTAGCCCGGTCCGCGATTGCCTGCGCAATCACGTCCGGAGCGTTTTTTGCTGCCGTATCGTCAGTTAATGCAGCCGACTACACAGCCCAGATTGGACACCTTGAATCCACTGCCCAGTCCCGGCACATCATGCTGGAAAAAGTGGCTGATCTCGTCAAGGAACGCACAGATGGTGCGGTTGAGTTCCAGATCTTTCCGCAGGGCCAGCTTGGTAACCAGCGCGAAATGACAGAGGGCGTGCAGCTCGGCATCATTCAGGGCACCGTTTCACCCGCCGGTTTCCTTGGTGGCTTCAACCCAGCGGTTTCCGTTCTCGACATTCCCTACCTGATGCCTACAGACACGGAAAAAGCGCAGAAAATTCGTGGTGGTGAGTTCGGAGAAGCGCTGCTGGCGACCTTTGATAGCCGCGGCGTCAAAGGCGTTGCAGTGTGGCCTAATGGCTGGAAACACATGACCTCCAATCAGCCGCTGGAAAAAACGGCTGACTTTGAAGGCCAGAAATTCCGCGTCATGGACTCCAAAATCCTGATCAGCCAGTTCACATCACTTGGCGCTTCAGCCATCGTTCTGCCTTTCAACGAAGTTTATACATCGTTGCAAACAGGCGTTGTTGACGGCCAGGAAAACCCGCTGGACACCATTCAGCGCATGAAGTTCTATGAAGTTCAGGATCATATGGTCCTTACCAACCACGGCGCATTCGAAGACGTGGTGCTGTTCAACCAGGCATGGTGGGCGTCCTTGCCTGAGAACTATCAGACCATTATCACGGACACTTTCGAGGAAGTCATTCCGGAGCTGGTTGCCCATAAGGCGGCAGCTGCCGACGAAGCTCTGGCAGTCATCAAGGAAAGCGGCACATCCATTCGCGAACTCAGCGATGCTGAACGTGCGGAAATGCGCGAGATGATGTACCCAAAGGCTCGTGACGCTTACCTTGAAGCAACAGGTGATGAAGGTCAGAAGCTGATCGACATCTACGAAAAGGCTTTTGCTGACGTTTCAGCGCAGTAATCAATCAAGTCCACTAGGGAGGGGCGCGGCTTGGTATGCGGCGCCCTTCTTGCTTTTCAAGTCAGCCTCGACTTGTCCAGGAGATAGATCGTGAAAGCGCTCAACCTGCTCCGCCTGGCGGAACGAACAACCATCGTCACGCTGTTTCTCGTGATGGTTTTCCTGTTCTTTTCCAACGTACTGGTTCGTGAGCTTGCCAGCTCGTACACAGCCCATTTCGCATGGATTGAAGAAGCTGTGCGCCTGCTTAACCTGTTTCTCGTTTTCTGCGGGCTGGGTTTGGCTTTGGAGCGCGGCCGTCATGTCAGCATCGACACAATTCGCAACAAACTGCCTGAAGCAAAGCGCAAATGGCTTATCAGAGCCGTCGATGCATGCGGAGTTCTGATCTCCTTTTACGTTGCCTTGCTCGGTTATCGTCTCATGATTTTCGTCCTTGGCACAGGTCAGAAGAGTCCTACCCTCGACTTGCCAATGGGGTGGATTTATCTCGCCCCTGTAATCGGTTTTTCTCTTCTTGGACTGCGGTATGCCTTGAACCTGTTCGGCGTCATAGATCGCTTCGCCAATGCACCTTCGGCAGAAGAAAGCGAGTCCCTGTAATGATTTTCATCCCCATCGTTCTCGCCGCCGTTCTGCTTGTTCTCGGCTTTGAAATGCTGCTTGTTCTTGGCCTGCCAACTCTGGCGGTTAAGGAGATGTTCTACGGCCACATCCCCGAGGCCGTTTTCGTTCAAAAGCTTGTTGGTGGCATCAACCACACCACGTTGCTCGCCATTCCATTCTTCATCTTTGCAGCCCAGTTGATGGGCGCAGGTCAGATTGCGCGACGCCTCACGGATTTTATTCAGACACTGGTAGGCCATACCCGTGGCGGCATGGGCCACACGACCATCGGTGCTTCCATGCTGTTTGGCTCAGTGTCCGGCTCGGCCCCGGCGACGGTGGCTGCCATGGGACGCATGGTTTACCCGCGTCTGCGTGAAACCGGCTTTTCCGACAAATTCAGCACTGGACTCATTGTTTCCAGCGCCGAGACAGCACTGCTGATCCCACCGTCCATTACCATGATCATTTATGGCTGGATGACGGGAACCTCAGTCGCGCAATTGTTTGCAGGGGGCTTGGCTATTGGCCTGCTACTCGGCCTCGCCTTTGCGGTCATGGTCATGTGGCAAGCCCATCGTTCGCCGATCAAGACATATGAACGCACGACCTGGGCAGAACGGTGGACCAGCTTGAAGCGCGCCGGCTGGGCCCTTGGCATGCCCGTGATCATTCTTGGTGGGATTTATTCCGGCTATGTCACTCCGACCGAAGCCGCGGTTACCAGTGTTGTTTATGCGATTTTCGTCGAGATGGTTGTCTATCGACACCTGACCATCAAGGATCTGTTTCACCTCACAGAACAAAGTGCGATCCAAACCTCGGTCATTTTCATCCTGCTGGCTTTCGGCGGTGTGCTGGCCTTCTTTGTGACATTGGCTCAAGTGCCCGCGTTCATCACGGGTTTTCTCGCTGATATCAACGCAGGGCCGATCATGTTTCTCATGATCATCAACCTGTGCTTTCTCATCGCAGGCATGTTCATTGATCCGAACTCCGCGCTGATCTTGCTGGTCCCGCCGTTGTATCCAGTCGCCCTCAGCCTCGGTATTGATCCAATTCACTTCGGTATGATCGTGACGCTGAACATAAGTCTGGGCATGATAACACCGCCGTTTGGACTGGATATATTTGTCGCCTCTTCCACGCTCCACAAGCCCGTGGCGACGATTATCAGCGGTGTCTGGCCGTTTGTGGTCACCAACCTCGTTGTACTGGGGATTGTGACCTACGTTCCGGATATCTCCTTATTCATTCCACGCCTCATATTCGGATAGGACTTAACAATGACAGGTCAGGTTCATTCACCGGCTTCGGATTCCACCGAGGCCGGCCCAAAGGCATTTGAGGCAGTATGCACCGTCAAGTCCAATGACTTGGCCAACGACGCCTATCGCCTGCTGGTTCTCGACGCGCCCCGCCATATTCTCAAGTGCCAACCCGGCCAGTTCTTCCATCTGCTTTGCCCCGTGACCGATCAGCACCAGCCCTATCTGCGCCGGCCGATGAGCATCTACAGCTTTGACGAAGAAGTCGGAGAGCTGGCTTTCTTGTACAAGGTGGAGGGAGAAGGCACCAAAGCCATGGCGACGTTGACACCAGGCGACAGCTTCAACGTCCTGGGCCCCCTCGGCGTCGGTTATTCCATCAAGCCAGATTGGAACAACTTGCTATTAGTGGCGCGCGGCGTCGGCCTTGCAACACTAGCCCCATTGGCACAGGAAGCAGCCCGGCTTGGGCGCAAGCTGACCGCCATTTGCAGTGCCCGTTCAGAAGCGGCGCTTTTGTCTACCGAACACTTTCGCCGCTTGGGTACGGAAGTCATCAGTGTAACGGATGAGGACGGCTCGTCTTCCGTCGACAATCTCCGCCGCCTGATCGAGGCTCGTATCGCCGAAGAAGGCGTGGATGCGTTTTACACCTGCGGCTCCAACCGACTGCTCAAGCTTTTGCAGGAACTGGGTAAAAAGCACAACATCCCCGGTGAAATCGCGTTGGAACAACAAATGGCATGCGGTCTGGGCATGTGCCAGTGTTGCGTTCGCCCTTTCCGCAAAGGGGACGACATCGTTCAGCTGCGCGTGTGCAAGGAAGGCCCCGTATTTGACCTTCAGGAGGCAATGGGATGGTAGACCTTTCCGTATCCGTAGGCAGTTTGACACTCAAAAACCCGATCATGCCCGCATCTGGCACATTCTCTGAAGACCTTTCTGATGTGCTGGACCTGAACCGTCTCGGAGCTCTGGTTGCAAAAACCATTACCCGCGAGTTGCGAAGCGGCAACCCGACACCACGCGTTTGCGAAGTGCGGGGATCCATGCTCAATTCAATTGGCATTCCGAGCAAGGGCGTTGACTACTTCCTTCAAAACACCGTGCCATTCTTTCATGAATACGACACGCCATTCGTTGCATCGATTTCGGCTGGCACGGCCGACGAGTTTGCCGAGTTGTGCGAACAAGTAAGTGTCCCCGGTGTTTCCGCCATTGAGGTGAATATTTCCTGCCCGAACATCGAGGAAGATGGGAAGGCGTTCGCCATGCGCCCCTCCACAACACTATCCGTGATGGAGAAGCTGCGCGGGGCGACAGACTTACCCTTGTGGGCCAAACTTACGCCCAACACCGGCGAAATCATTGAGGTTGCACAGGCAGCGGAGCATGGAGGAGCAGACGCACTAGTGGTGGCCAACACCTTGCTCTCCATGGCCATTGATGTGCGCACCCGCAAACCCAAGCTGGGTAACCTTATGGGCGGGCTTTCCGGCCCTGCCCTCAAACCAATTACCCTGCGCATGACCTACCAATGCGCCAAGGCTGCCAACATTCCCGTAATTGGCTGTGGTGGAATCACGACACTGAATGATGTGTTGGAGTATTTGATCGCAGGCGCCAGCGCCGTGCAAGTTGGCACTGCAACGTTCATCAATCCCACCGCCATGACGGCGCTGGTAGACCAACTGACCACATACATGGAAGAGGAAGGACTGGCTGATCTGTCCTCAATCATCGGTTCCGTTCGAGATGGTGAGGCAGCAGATAGTCAGTTTCTGGAGGCAACTTCATGACTCCGACCAATCGACGCTTCAGCGAGCCGGACGAAAAGCTCGCCCGCAAGCTGTTTGATCACTTCAGACGGGAGACTCGGGATGTGGAGGGCGTGAGCCGTCCGGCTTATTCCGACATGGAAACCAGTTCTCTGAAGTACCTTGAGGAATTCGCAGAAGGACGCGGCCTGCATGTAGAGTACGACGCAGCAGAGAACGCGGTATTTTCGCTGCGAGAAGACGCGAAGGCCACTCAGTTCGTTCTGATCGGTTCACACATTGACAGTGTGCCGCAAGGTGGCAACTTTGACGGGCTGGCCGGCATCCTCGCAGGCCTTCTTTGCTTGCTCAAGGCAAAGGAAACTGGCGTTCGTTTCAAGCGCCCTGTGAAAGTGATCGCATTGCGCGGTGAGGAAAGCGCTTGGTTCGGGCCCTGCTACATAGGCTCAAAGGCGCTCTTGGGGCGCTTGAACGCTGAAGAGTTGAATGCACGCCACAAGGGCGACAAGCGCACTCTCGCAGAGCACATGCACGATATGGGCATTGTTCTGGAACCAATTGAACAAGGCGAACCACTCCTATCTCCATCATCAGTATTGGAGTATCTGGAACTGCACATCGAGCAGGGTCCGCTGCTGATCGAGAAAAAGCTGCCAGCCGGAATCGTAACAGGCATTCGAGGTAATTTCCGACACCGCAACATCCGGTGCATCGGTGAGGCAGGACACTCCGGTGCGGTTCCAAGGGCATACCGACATGATCCTGTTTTTGCCCTTGCAGATCTTCTCACGCGACTGGATGACAGCTGGCTTACGTTGCTGCAAAAAGGGAACGATCTTGTTTTGACCAGCGGTATTGTGGGCACAGACCCCGAACGCCATGCCATGACACGCATTCCGGATGAGGTCAGCTTCTCGCTCGACGTACGCAGCCAAAGCAAGGCCGTTTTGCAAGGCATGCGTGAGATGCTGGCGCAGGAAATGACGACCATCGAGGAAGATCGCGGGGTCCGGTTCGTTCTGGATGATGAGCATTGTGTAGAGCCTGCGCTGTGTGATTCCCGCATTGTCGCCGGGCTGTCGTCCGCGATGGGCGATCTGGGATATGATCCATTCCAGATGGCCAGTGGCGCGGGGCATGACGCAGCGGTTTTCGCCAATGCAGGCATTTCAACCGGGATGGTTTTCGTTCGCAACCGGAATGGCTCGCACAATCCACTTGAAGCGATGGAGATTTCCGATTTTATGGTCGGTACAGAGATATTCTACAGCTACCTGATGGAGAATTAGGATGACCGAGATCAGCAGACTGACCATTCGACAGCCAGATGACTGGCACCTCCACCTTCGCGATGGCAACATGCTGACGGCCGTTCTTCCTCACACCAGCGAGACCTTTGCGCGGGCAATCGTAATGCCTAATCTCGTGCCCCCGGTGGTGACAGCCGCAGATGCGTCTGCCTATCGGGAGCGCATTATGGCCGCCCTGCCAGATGGCCATAACTTCACACCGTTGATGACCTTGTATCTAACCGAGGACACGGACACCGAGGATCTGACCACTGCGTTTTCATCGGGCTTGGTATCGGCCGTGAAGCTCTATCCGGCAGGTGCCACAACAAATTCCCAAAGCGGCGTTCGCGATATCGAGAAGATCATCCCCGTTCTTGAGCGCATGGCCGAATTGGGCATGCCATTGCTGGTGCACGGTGAAGTCACCGATCATGATGTGGACATCTTCGATCGGGAGGCGGTCTTCATTGACCGGGTTCTAGATCCCATTCGTAGGCGCATCCCCGGCCTCAAGGTCGTGATGGAGCATATCACCACAAAGGAAGGTGTGGCCTACGCGGAAGCGGGGGATGACACACTCGCAGCCACCATCACAACACACCATCTCATCATCAACCGGAATCATATTCTTGTGGGAGGCATCAAGCCGGACTTTTATTGCCTGCCTGTTGCCAAACGAGAGGAACACCGGCTGGCGCTGCGCAAAGCTGCAGTGTCCGGTAACCCGCGCTTCTTCTTGGGTACGGACAGCGCGCCCCATACGGAGGCGAATAAAATCTGTGCATGCGGCTGTGCAGGCATTTTTACGGCTATCAATACGATGAGTTGTCTGGCACATGTTTTCGCTGAAGAAGGAGCCTTGAACAAACTTGAAGCGTTCACCTCCTTGAATGGGCCCGCCTTTTATGGCATGGCTCCAAACGATAACACAATTGACCTGGTCAAGAGCAATGCGCCTATCAGTTTTCCGCGGCAAATCTGGAGTGAGGACGGCCCGGTAACTGTTTTTGATCCCGGGTTTGAACTTTTCTGGAAAGTCGAAAAATCAAGATAGGCACTCTGGCCAGAACTGCTGACTAGAGGAAGCCTCATGTTTTCCAATTCTTTCCCAGAGCCTGAACTGATGGCGGAAATCACCGCGAAAATGCTGATGGAAATCAAAGCCGTCCATTTTCGCCCGGAGGAGCCTTATACCTTCACCTCTGGTCTGGCCAGCCCGGTTTATATCGACTGCCGGAAGCTGATTTCCTATCCGCGTATCCGCAACACACTGATGGACTTCGCCACCGCTACAATCCTGCGCAATGTGGGGTTTGAGCAGTTTGACGCCGTTGCAGGCGGCGAAACTGCCGGCATTCCATTTGCTGCATGGATTGCAGACAAGATGAATGCGCCGATGCAGTATGTCCGCAAGAAGCCGAAAGGCTTTGGACGTGACGCACAGATCGAAGGCCATGTTGAAGAGGGCAGCCACATCCTGTTGGTGGAAGATCTCACAACCGATGGCGGCTCGAAGATCAAGTTCTGTGAAGCACTGCGCCGTGCAGGTGCAGAAGTCACCGATACTCTCGTCGTTTTCTACTACGATATCTTCCCGGAGACCAAGGTAAAGCTGGCCGATCACGGCCTCAACCTGCACTACTTGTGCACATGGTGGGATGTGTTGCGCGTTTGCCAGAAGAACAACTACTTCGACACAGCAACCTTGAAGGAAGTTGAGAGCTTTCTCACCAACCCGCTGGAATGGTCAGGCAACCATGGCGGCGTGACGGAAATTTCAATCTGATCTCACGGATTGTGATCCTGCTTTGACGCGGCGTCTTCACGCCGCGTTCTCTTTTTTGCCCCAGATAATCGACTAGTCTGAATTTAGCCCTCCATCGGCTGGGATAGTCAGACCTTTGCCAATCGGTAGCCTAACCGTCGAGAGCGGAGGCTGCATGCGTCGATTCTGGCAAATTTTCATTGGTGCATTGTTCGGGATGCTTTGTCTGACCAGCGCCGGTTTGGCAGACGCTTCGGAAATCACATCTGTACGAACCAATCGCGCCCCTCCGATTCCGAACGTTCTTGGGCTATGGACCGCCGTAAAGCACGACGCAATATACTGGCACCGTGACACGACCTCTGAGCACACAGGCCGCTTCTCGCTTGAATTCGAGAGCCAGAATGGACCGCTTGTGGAAGGCGTTGTGCACTGGGACAATGATCCGGAAAAAGGGCCGGGACATGATGGCGCATCGGAGACCCACCGTGCGTATCAACCAATGATCGGCACCCTTGGCTATGATGGAGAGACCCTCCATCTGGTTCAACATCCTGATGGTGGTTACCTGAGCGGTCGCTTCTTGAACACCGACACCCTTGAAATAATCTATGCGGAAGACGGACCACATGCGGTTGTCGGGCGTTTCATCCTCATTCGGCAAAATGCGTTGCGCGGCCAGTAAAAGCCGCATCAGAACGATCTGACACGCTAAAGACCCATTCGGCGCGGCGGCGCGCCCATACACAAACCCAGCCGCCGTTTGCATTCGAGACAGCTATCCCCTATAGCCGGTGACATTACAACCACTGGCACGGATCCGATCTAATGAGCAGTATTGATGATGACGCCCTCGCCGAGGCCTATAACCGCGCCCTTGATCTTGAAAAGGCAGGTAAACTTGACGAGGCGGCCGAGGCGTATGCGGAAGTGCTTCGACTGGATCCGGCTGATCATGGTGGCGCGGCTGTCCGTCTGGCCAGCATGGGACGAGGATCGACGCCACCAAAGGCCCCTGATGCATATGTAAGTACGCTGTTCGATCAACATGCGGAGGTGTTTGACTCCGTGCTTGTTGACCAATTGGGCTACTCCGTGCCTCTTCAAGTTCGTGCTCGTCTGGATGAGATCGCCCCAGGTCCCTATGCCCGTCTGCTGGATTTGGGATGTGGAACAGGCCTCACCGGCGAAGCCCTGGAAGACGTGACCGAAGACAGGACAGGCGTCGACATCTCCGAGGGCATGGTTGAGATCGCAGATGAAAAAGAAGTCTATGATGCGCTTTATGTCAGCGAACTCGTTCACTTCCTTAGCGCAATCGACGCACCGCAATGGGATCTGATTGTCGCCACTGACGTCCTGCCCTACATGGGCGACCTTGAAGCTTTCTTTGCCGGACTGGCACGGCATTGTGCCGCTGACGGAATCCTGGCGTTTTCCAGTGAGACACAACCTGATGATACGTTCGGCTCCGCGTCATTTCGGGTCGGCCAGTTCCAGCGTTTTGCGCATCGGAAAGAGTATGTAACCGCTCTCCTTGAGGCCAATGGATTCACCTGCCTTGAAAGCAACCCAATCATAGTTCGATATGAACAAGGTCAACCGGTGCCCGGCCATTTGTACCTTGCCCGGAAACAGAGCTGAATAGATCGCATTTGACTAAAAACACACAGATCGCGCCAACGGTGTTTTTCGCCGTGGCGCGCTGTGATATAGAACCCCTGTTTGCTCTTGTATCGGTGTCTCTCGACCCACCTCGGGGTTTTTAAATGACCGCGCCAGCTCATCTTTTGAAACTCAACGGCAAAGCCTGTCGGGCTGCGTCGGGACAAACCCTGCTTGATGCAGCTCTGGACGCAAATATCCATGTGCCGCACGATTGCAAGAGCGGTTTGTGCGAGGCCTGTCGCGTCAGCGTGATGAACGGCAACGTCGACGCCGCCGGGACCGAGCTGAAAGCTACGGTTCTGGCATGTCAGACAAAGCCGCAATCAGACTGCGATATCGAATGGGATGGCCAGGCCGAGCCCGTGGAATGGCGCGGGCGTGTCTGTCACTTTGAGCCTTTGAGCGAGGATCTCATTGAGTTTGATGTCCGTTTCCAAGGTTCGCCCGCATGGATGACAGGTCAATATTTCAAGGCGCAGTGGAAGTCGGGCTTTGAAGTTCAGGTGTTCCCGTGTTTCTCGATGGCCCGCCCGCCCGAATTCAACACCATAACGTTTCACTTATGGCCTGAAACCCTGTTTGATGGACTTCACCGTCCGCGTAACCCGCTGAAGGACGGCAAGGCAATCAAACTCTTCGGGCCTTTTGGGACCTCTTTCTTGCGCTTTGAGGACGAACGCCTGATCCTCATTGCCAACGAGCAAGGGATAAGCGCGATTTGGGCACTCGCAATGGCAGCAACGCGCGGGCAACCCTTGCGCCCCAAAATCGTGTTGGTTGATCAGGCTCTGGCAGAACGCAACGAGTTACAACCAGCCTTCTCCCTACTCGACAAAAGAAACGTGAAGATCGCAGTATTCGATAGTGATGCAGCCGACCTACCTCTTCATTTTCAAGAACTGATTCCAGATCTCACAGAATATGACGCGGTTCATGCGGCCGGTACGTTCCCTGTGCTGCAGGCTACAAAAACGTTGGCCAAGCAAACAGGCTGCACCCTAAGGCCTATACCCCTTCTGGACCCAATACGGACGGTGTAGCCGCAGCTACGAGAAAACCGAAGTTTTCCTATCCAGAATACTCAGTTTTTCTGAGCCTTGAAGCTCAATCACCTATTCGTCGAAGAAGAGATGATAGCCATTCGGCTAATAAATGATAACTGAATGCACATCCCAAGAAATATTTCCCGCATTTTCTACAAATAAACGAATTGTTCTTTCGTCTAGATCCATAAGTTCAATTGCGAACAGAATTTTCTAATCGATAATTTCAACGCTGCGTAACCTGCCGTAGCGTTCGCAGACTACCTCTGCGGAATCTATGTGGTCGGTGGGAGGTTCTCGGCCACGGGGACGCACGCATATCAGGCACACACAGCCTTCCTGGGAGGAATACATGAGCGGATTTCGCGGGACTATCAGCCGCCGCAACTTACTGAAAACGACCGCTGCAAGCGGTATTGTTCTAGCAACCCCCACCATTTTCACCAGTAAAGCATGGTCGCAAAGCGCCTTCGTGAACGACCCCGCCAAGCTTGGCAAGCTGGTGTTGGGTTTCAACGTGCCGCAGACCGGGCCTTATGCGGATGAAGGCGCCGATGAATTGCGCGCCTATCAACTGGCTGTTGAACACCTGAACGGTGAAGGCGATGGCGGCATGTTGAATACCTTCAGTTCTCAAGCGCTAGAAGGGACCGGTATTCTTGGCAACAAAGTCCAGTTCGTGACCGGCGACACCCAAACCAAATCGGATGCCGCCCGGGCCTCGGCCAAGTCCATGATTGAGAAAGACGGCGCGGTTATGATTACCGGAGGATCGTCATCCGGTGTGGCTGTAGCGGTTCAGGCGCTTTGCCAAGAGGCAGGCGTCATTTTTATGGCCGGCCTCACTCATTCCAACGACACCACGGGCAAAGATAAGCGCGCCAACGGTTTCCGTCATTTTTTCAATAGCTACATGTCCGGCGCCGCATTGGCCCCCGTTCTGAACAATGCATACGGCTCAGATCGCAAGGCCTATCATCTGACCGCGGATTACAACTGGGGCTACACAACCGAAGAAGCGATCAAAAGCGCAACTGAAGCCATGGGATGGGAAACGGTCGAGACCGTCAAGACGCCCTTGGCCGCGACGGACTTTTCCGCCTATATCACACCCGTTCTGCAATCTGATGCAGACGTGCTGGTTCTCAACCACTACGGCGGCAACATGGTGAACTCACTCACCAATGCCGTGCAGTTTGGCCTGCGTGATCGGGTCGTGAATGGCAAGAACTTCGAAATTGTGGTGCCGCTGTACTCGCGCTTGATGGCAAAGGGCGCTGGCGCAAACGTCAAAGGCATCTTCGGCTCCACCAACTGGCACTGGTCACTGCAGGACGAAGGTTCCCAAGCCTTTGTGAAATCCTTTGGCACCAAGTATGGCTTCCCGCCGAGCCAGGCCGCGCATACATGCTACGTGCAGACACTGCTTTACGCAGATGCTGTGGCCCGCGCGGGCAGTTTTAATCCATGTGCTGTTGTTGAAGCTCTTGAAGACTTCGAATTTGACGGCCTTGGCAATGGCCCGACGCTTTACCGTGGCGCAGACCACCAGTGCTTCAAAGATGTACTGGTCGTGCGTGGTAAGGAAAACCCAAGCTCAGAGTTTGACCTTCTCGAGATTGTTGAAGTCACACCGGTTGATCAGGTCACTTATGATCCAGATCACCCGCAGTTCGCGGGCGGTGCGCTCGGGACTTGTAACCCTGGCGCATAACGCCCTCGGTTACACCCAAATCGATCCGGCTCTTTTCGCTCTGCGGAAAGAGCCGGGCCATTCTGTCGCTCCTTAAGCGGAACACCTCCAATCACGACGAATGGTCGGACATATGGACGCTATACTCCTGCAGATTCTGAATGGTCTCGACAAAGGCTCGGCCTACGCGCTGATCGCGCTTGGCCTTACATTGATTTTCGGGACATTGGGTGTGGTGAACTTTGCCCATGGCGCACTGTTCATGCTCGGTGCGTTTTGCGCCGTAACCCTTAACAACATCCTCTCACTCTCTTTCACGACCATCGATCCGGACCGCACCGACTTTTTGGGCAATCCGCTGAAAGTGGAAACGCCCTATGTGGAATCATGGTTCGGACCGGAAATCGGCATGGCGATCATTCAGTGGTCGGTACCCTTATCGATCCTCTTTGCGATCCCCGTCATGGTCATGGTCGGGCTCATCATGGAACGTGGGTTGATCAAACATTTTTACCGCCGCCCACACGCTGACCAGATCCTCGTGACCTTCGGTCTGGCCATCGTCCTGCAAGAAATCATCAAATACTTTTTCGGCGCAAATCCCATCCCGACACCGGCTCCACCCGCCTTCGCCGGGAGTTTCGATTTTGGTGCTTCGCTCGGCCTCGAACCAGGCCAGATCATCTATCCCTATTGGAGACTGGTTTATTTCAGCTTTGCCGCCGTCATCATCGCCGCTGTTTTCTGCTTCCTGCGCTACACGACATTTGGCATGGTTGTTCGTGCCGGAATGGCAGATCGCGAAACGGTTGGGTTTCTGGGCATCAACATCAACAAGCGTTTCACGATCATGTTCGCGATCGCTGCCATCGTCGCAGGACTTGCCGGCGTAATGTATGCCCCCATCAACTCACCCAATTATCACATGGGCATGGATTTTTTGG
Source organism: Pseudovibrio exalbescens DSM 16456 (assembly GCF_000422785.1). Taxonomy (GTDB): domain Bacteria; phylum Pseudomonadota; class Alphaproteobacteria; order Rhizobiales; family Stappiaceae; genus Pseudovibrio; species Pseudovibrio exalbescens. The sequence goes on along the minus strand of NZ_AUGS01000002.1, from coordinate 477,119 downwards.
TCCTCAGCTTCGTTGTTGTGGTTGTGGGCGGCATGGGCTCGCTCGCCGGCGCCGTTTTAGCCGGCTTCCTGCTGGGTATATTGGAGAGTTTTGCTTCCATGGCGCAGGTTGTGGCGCTGCTGCCCGGCATCAACCAGATCATCATCTATCTTGTTGCCATCATCGTGTTGCTCACCCGGCCACGCGGTCTCATGGGACGCAAAGGCGTGATGGAGGATTAAGCAATGCTTGGACTGAACAAGAAAGACACCACACTCCTTTTTATCGTCGTGTTCATGACCCTGTTCGCGCCGTTCATCCTGAACCCGTTTCCCGTTGGCTCGCAATTGGCGCAGTTCAATGCGGGCTATCCAGACTTGATGCAGCGCTTTGTGATCTTTGGCATCTTTGCCATCGGGTTCAACATACTGTTTGGCCTGACCGGGTATTTGTCGTTTGGTCATGCTGCATTTCTGGGTGTCGGCTCTTACGCCGGCGTTTGGATGATGAAGCTGTTGTCGATGAACGTTATTCCGGCAATCCTGATGTCGATGGTCGTCGCCGGACTTTTCTCGGTATTGGTCGGATACATTTGCCTGCGTCGGTCCGGAATCTACTTCTCCATCCTGACCCTTGCATTTGCGCAGATGTCATTCAGCCTGGCCTATTCGGTGCTGACGCCCATCACCAATGGCGAAACCGGCCTGCAGCTTGGGCTCAATGATCCGCGTATTCTTGGCGTGTCTCAGGTAGAGGGCTCCATACCGCCAGCAAACTTGTTTGGCATTGCCATGCGAGACAGTTATGAACTGACGTTGGGCGGCTGGGCCTTTACCTTCAACGCGGGATACTACTTGTGCGCCGTTGTCATGATCGTGGCGTTCTATGCAGCCATTCGCATTTTCCGTTCTCCGTTCGGATTGATGCTCAAGGCCGTCAAATCCAATCAACAGCGGATGAACTACACCGGGCTCAACTCCAAGCCATACACGTTTGCGGCCTTTGTCATATCCGGCGTTTACGCCGGCTTGGCAGGCGGTCTCATGGTGGCCATGGATCCATTGGCCGGTGCTGAGCGCATGCAATGGACGGCCAGTGGCGAGGTGGTGCTGATGACCATCCTCGGCGGGGCTGGCACACTCTTCGGGCCTGTTCTTGGCGCGGGTTTCATCAAGTACTTCGAGAACATCTTTTCCAAGATCAACGAAAATGTGCTGCATCAATGGTTCGCCGCTTTGCCGGACAGCATTGAGAACGTTCTCATTGCCGTTGTTTATCCGTTCATAGGCAAAGGCTGGCACCTCACTCTGGGCATCATGTTCATGCTGGTGGTGATCTTTCTTCCCGGGGGCATCATGGAGGGCATTCAGCGTCTCGTGAACTTGTTCAAACGGCGGCGTACCACCGACGATGAGCGTGCGGGTGGGTCCAGCGCGCTTGCCAACAATGCCAAAGCGGCAGAATAGGAGACACCGATGCAAATACTTGAGGTTAAAGGTGTCAACAAGAGCTTTGGCGGCTTGAAGGCACTCAACGAGGTTAATCTCTCGGTTGAACAGGGTGATGTGCATGCCATTATCGGCCCGAATGGCGCTGGAAAGTCAACGCTGCTCAACTGTTTTGTCGGTCGTTTGACGCCTGATACGGGTTCCGTCAGTTTCATGGGAAAGAACCTCATCGGCATCAAACCCCATGAGATCAATCAGGCCGGGGTTTCACGGGTGTTTCAAACCCCGGAAATTTTCGGAGATCTATCCATTCTGGACAACGTCATAATTCCAGCACTGGCCACCCAGGATGGATCCTTCCGCTTCAACGCATGGAGCGGCGTTCTGCGCCGCACGGAAGTGCAGGACAAGGCGGAGAGCATCCTGGAGGACCTGGGACTGGCAGACAAGCGCCATACAATCGCTTCTTCCCTGTCACGTGGTGACAAGCGGCGTCTTGAATTGGCCATGTGCCTTGTTCAGGACCCCAAGCTCGTGTTGCTGGATGAGCCCACCGCCGGCATGTCCCGTGCTGATACCAACAACACCATTGACCTGCTGAAAAGCATTGGTGAACGCGGCATCACAAAGATCGTCATCGAGCACGACATGCACGTGGTGTTTTCGCTGGCCCACAAGGTCAGTGTGCTGGCGCAAGGCACCGTGATTGTTGAAGGCAAACCCGAGGACATAAAAGGAGATCCGCGCGTTCAGGAAGCCTATCTGGGAGGAGTGCACATATGACGTTGTTTGAAGACCAGTTTGCCGGACGCCATGCCCCTTCTGTGCCCCCGAAAAGATCTCAAGGCGGGGCACACGCCTACTTTTCAGCTTGGAACCTTCATGCGTACTATGGCGAAAGCTACATTGTGCAAGGCGTGTCGTTTGATGTACGCGAGGGCGAGATCCTCGCCCTCCTTGGCCGCAATGGGGCCGGCAAGACCTCCACATTGCGCGCAATCGCCCGTGCAGGAGATCCCCAGCTTCGTCGCGGCGAGATATGGTTGGACCATGCGCCGATCCATGAAATGGAGAGCTACCAAGCTGCCCGAAGCGGCATCCAGTTGGTTCCCGAGGACCGCCGCATTATTCCGGGCCTGACGGTCGAGGAGAACCTGCAGCTTGCGCAAATCGCCGGTCCTCACGGATGGTCCCTAGACAGAATTTATGACCACTTCCCTCGACTGGCAGAGCGAGCCAAGCAGGACGCCGTAACCATGTCGGGCGGAGAGCAGCAGATGCTGGCCGTTGCGCGGGCCTTGGCTCGTGACGTAAAGCTTCTTTTGCTGGATGAACCGTATGAAGGGCTGGCGCCAGTGATCGTACAGGAGATCGAGCGTATTCTCGTGAACGTGAAGGAGCTCGGCATTACAACGGTCATCGTAGAGCAAAACGCTGTAGCTGCTCTGCATCTGGCTGACCGCGCTGTCATTCTGGACATGGGTGAGGTTGTCTTCGATGGCACCGCGCAAGAGGTGCTGGACAACGAAGAGCTGCGTCAAAACTATCTGGCTATCTAGGCGCTTTTAACCGGCCCATATCAATGCCCGTCATGGCTTGCTGTGACGGGTGTTACTCCGTTGAAAGGAGAAACTGGGCATACTCCATCCTTGGCAAGGACCGGTAACGTTTTTGCACGAACCGTGCTTGCCAATAGCTCAAAAACAGCGGCGAAAAGTCAAAGGTTGCATCCAGAATCCTTTCTTTCTGCTCCGCCAGAAATCCCGGTGTTATCTGACGCCAGTCCTCAACGACCACCGCGGGAAGATCCTTGAAAAGCGGCTTCAACGGCGAAGCTGGCACAACAGGAACCGAACCCAGAAGCAAAGCCTCCCAAGTGCGGTGGCAGTCCATACCCTGTCCAAAGGGGCTGATGGTAAAAAAGAAGTCTGCATTGCGCGCCCAACTCCGTTTCCGTTCAACGCGGGCTGGCTCGAGATAGACGGCACTTTGATCAAGAGCCTTCAATACCGCGGCGCGATCTCCATTGCCGATGGAATGGTGCCAATTACAATAGCCAAACGGCTTCTTCTCCTGCAACGCCGAGGCTTTGGACCGCACCCCGTCAAGCGCCCGCTCCTGGGCCAAAGGCGTTTCAAACCCGCCCCATGGATGGCGGGCTTTTGCAGTAACCGTATGATAGTCGAGGCCGATGGGCAGGTGCGCCAATTTGGGGTGCGCATAGGCCAGGTTCTGCGCAAACCATTGCTGAAGATACCTGTTCTCCAGAAGTTTCTTTAGTGTTTCCCGACCCAATCCCTCCAGTGAGACTGGTAGGTCACTATCACCTGACACCAAGGTAAAGGGCGTCGCGATCTTTGGCAAAACAGTTGCTGCGAAAACCGGGAGGGCATCGGTACACACATAAATCGTGCCGCCTGATGACAAGTCAGCGGCTATGTCCACATCCACCCGAGGTGACGACGACACTGGCACTGCATTATGCGCCCTGCAGCTTTTCAGCAGACCTCGTGAAGAAACATAACGACACGCCAGCTCAGACCGGCGCGCTGGAGCAATTCTGTAGGAGGCATGTCTCAAGGCGTTCAACATACAGCCAGTTTAGAGCCCCCGGACCACCCTGTAGCCCCTTCAGAACGACCTATTAACAAACCTAGTATTGACATGAAAAACCGGCGGGAAATCCCCGCCGGTTTCAACAGGTTGTGCGCTTCGTTCAAAGCTTCGCGTCCGGGTCTTCACCCGCTGCCGCCAAACCCTGTGCAGGCGTCCACCCGGTTTTCTCCCGCATCCACTGGAACACGGTGTACAGCGTTGGAATCATGAAGATGCCAATCGTGAACGACGTCACCATGCCGGCGAGCACTGGAATGCCTACAGCCACCATGGCACCTGCACCTGGTCCAGACGTCACAACCAACGGGACAAGACCCGCAGAAAACGCCAAGGATGTCATCATCACAGGGCGGAAACGCAGACGAGCCCCTTCTACCGCGGATTCATAGATGGACATGCCGTGAATGCGCTTTTCCAGAGAGAACTCATTCATCAGAATTGCATTCTTGCCTGCCAGCGCGATCAGGATCACCAGACCAATCTGCGCATACAGGTCGAAGCTCAGATTGAAGATCCACAGACTTGCCAGAGCCCCGACAATCGCCGGAGCCACCGATAACAGGACTGGTATGGGCGTGTTCCAGCTTTCGTAGAGCGCAACGAGGAACAAGTAAGCAAACAGGAAGGCCAATCCGAGCACCATCGCGGTTTGTCCGGCCGACTCTTTTTGTTCCAGCGCAATACCGGTCCATTCATAGGCAAAGCCGGCGGGCAGTGTTTCGGCAGAAACCTCTTCCATGGCTGACATGGCTTCGCCCAATCCCAGACCCGGCGATGGATTGCCGTTATAGCTTATCGCGCGATAGTTATTGTAACGCGTGATCGACTTGGGTCCGCGGGTCAGTTCCGTATCCACGACAGAAGACAACTCCACCATTTCGCCAGTCGACGAACGAACATTGATCTTGCGGATATCATCAATTTCGTTACGCGCGTCACTTTCCGCCTGCAAACGCACAGACCAAGTGCGGCCATACAGGTTGAAGTCGTTCACGTAGTAGCCGCCCAGTATGGTTTGCAGGGCGCGGTAGACCTCGGCAATGTTCAGCCCCAGAACCATTGCCCGATCCCGGTCCAGCTCTACCCGAACCTGCGGTGTTTCCGCATCGAAGGTGGTGAAGAAACCGGAGATCGCCGGATGCTGGTTCGCTGAGACCTGAAGCGAGCGCCCTACAGCCGCCATGTCGGAGGGTGCCTGACCTTCCAATGCCTCAAGTACATATTCGAAGCCGCCCACGGAACCCAAACCATCAATAGCCGGAGGGTTGACCGGGAAGAAGGTGGCTTCGGGAATGCCCAGCAGCGCCGGGTACATGCGGTTAACAAACGCGAAGGAACTGAGGTCTGCGGTTGGACGCTCGCCATAATCCTTCAACTTGACGAAAATGACACCAGCGTTCGGACTGGTACCGCCGCCGCCCAGGAAGTCGAAACCGGAAACCAGCGTGGTGGCAAAGACAGCCGGGTCCTGCTGGATGATTTCGTCTGCCTGTTTCATCACCGCTTCAGTTCGGTTCAGCGACGCACCCGGCGGAAGATTGACAAGAACCAATGCATAGCCCTTGTCTTCGGCGGGAACAAACCCGTCCGGCGTGTTGTTGACGATCCAATAGCCCAAGCCTGCGAAGATCGCGACCGCTGGCAACGACACCACCGACAAATGAACAATACGCCGGATGATTGCCGCATACCCCTCACCAAGTCGATCGATGGCATTGGTGATTTTCGCCATGATCCCCGTCAGTTCACCAGGACGCATCATGATTGCGCACAAGGCGGGCGACAGGGTCAAAGCGTTCACCGCCGACAATACCATTGCGGCAGAGATGGACACGGCAAACTCACGGAACAACACACCGGAGGAACCAGGCAGGAATGCAACAGGTACGAACACCGAGAGGAGCACGAACGTAATGGCCAACACCGGCCCCGCAATCTCACCCACCGCTTTGGAGGTGGCCTGTGCCGGCGTCAAATGCGGTTCTTCATGCATCACCCGCTCAACGTTCTCGACCACGATGATGGCATCATCAACCACGATACCAATTGCCAACACCATCGCCAGCAATGAAATGGTATTTGCCGAGAACCCCATGATGTAAGCAACCGCGATGGCCCCGATGATGGCCACAGGCACCGCAATGAGTGGAATAAGCGTGGCGCGGAACCGGCCGAGGAAGACAAACACCACCACCGTCACGAGAACGAAAGCCTCAATCAAAGTATGGATTACCTTCGAGATCATCTCATTCACGAAGAGAGAGGTATCGAAAACCGACAGGTATGTCAGGTCTTCCGGAAAGCGCTCTGCCAACACTTCAAGACGGTCATTCACCAGCTCGGACACCGCCACCGCGTTCGCCCCCGGTGACAGATATACCCCGACCATTGTGGACTGACGTTGCTGGAATTCCACATTCCAATCGAACGACGCAGAACTCAGCTCAACGCGCGCCACGTCGGACAACCGGACCAAAGAACCATCTTGGTTGGCGCGCAGAACAATCGCCCCGAACTCCTCTGGAGATTCCAGTCGACCCTTGGCGGTGACGGTCAACTGCAACTGTTGATCATTGGAAACAGGTGCAGCCCCTACACGCCCAACCGCGGCTTGCTTGTTCTGCGCCTGGACCGCTCGGATCACATCATCTGCCGTCAGGTTCAGCGCTCGCAACTTGTCCGGATCGACCCAGATACGCATGGAGTAGTCATAGGCGCCCAGTGCCTGAGCATCCCCTACGCCCGGAATACGCTTCAGTTCATCGAGAATGTTGATGGTGACGTAGTTGGACAGGAACAGGCCATCGTGCGTACCGTTGGGCGAATAAAAGGTATAGGCCTGCAGCATGTCGCCGGCCTTTTTCTGCACCGTTACACCCTGATCGCGCACCTCCTGAGGCAGCTTGGATTCAACCTTGCTCACACGGTTTTGCACATTTACCGCTGCAATATCCGGATCGGTATTAAGGTCAAAGTACACCGTGAGGCTGTAAGTGCCGTCGCTTGAAGAACTTGACTTCATGTAGCGCATGCCATCCACACCGTTTACGGAGCTTTCAATTGGCTGCGCCACACTTTGTTCGACCGTCAATGCATCGGCACCGATGTAGACAGCGTTTACCTGGACAGTCGGTGGTGCAATGGTTGGGTATTGCGAGACAGGGATCACATACATGGATATGACCCCGATGACGACAATCAGAATTGAAATGACAAGTGCCAGCCGGGGCCGGCGGATAAAAACATCATAAATCATCAGGACTGACCTGCCAGACGTGCGTTAACAACCTGTCCGGGCCGTACTTTCTGGATACCCGAGGTGATGACCTGCTCGCCTGCCTCCAGGCCACTGTTTACAACCACGATCCCTTGCACCTGCTGTCCAATGGTGATCCGGCGCTGCTCAACCTCATCCTTGTCGTTGACGATCAGGACATATGGTCCTTCTTGGTCCAAAAGCATGGAGGCCTGAGAAATAACGAGTTGAGGCTGCGCATCCCTTTCTGCGGCGACCACATCAACCAACTGCCGATCAAACAGCATCCTGTCGGGGTTCGGGAACTCGGCGCGTGCAGTTACGGTGTCAGTTCCCGGATTGGCCGTCGCATCAAAATACTCCAACGTTCCTTCATGACCGTAGAACTTGCCATCGCTAAGGCGAATACGAAGACGCAAGTTGGAGGTATTCTGCATATCATTGCGCTGTGCCTGAATGATCAAATCCAGCGGCACAGGGAACGAAACACGGATTGGGTCAAGCCCGGTTACTGTGGCCAAGGTCCCGCTCGCCGCGGTAACATATGCACCCTCTTTGAAGGTTGCGCTGCCTACAATCCCATTGCTGGGGGATCTGATTTCGGTATAGCTCAGATCAAGTTTGGCCAGTTCAAGATCAGCCTCTCGCAACGCCCGTGTTGCTTCTGCTTCCTTCAATGTCGCTCTCGCCACATCCAGCTCTGAAACCGCAATAGCATCTCGATCCACCAAACGCTGCTTGCGGTCGAAATCCAGTTTGGCCAAATCCACCTTGGCCTGCGCACTCTCCAGATTGGCCTGGCGCTGCTCCACGGCAAATTGATAGGGCTCCTGATTGATCTCAAACAGGACCTGCCCCTTTTCGACCCGCTGCCCTTCCTTGAACTTCAAAGGCTCCAGAAAGCCCCCGACGCGCGCGATCAGGTCCACACGACTGACGGCTTCTGTTCGCCCTGCGAAAATTCGCTCTTCAGAAACAACCTGCTCCTTCACTTCTTCAACGATCACCGCAGGCGCTGGTGGCTGCCCCTGTTGGGCCAGTGCGGAGCCTGACAAGCCACCGATCATGATGCTTGCTGCCAAGAGCGCGGACATGCGTTCGCCAAAACCGCTTTTTCTCTTGGGGGTTGGGAGAAGGTCCAGAGTCGTCATATCTTTACTCACATTGAGGATGTGCGGCAAATTGCGTTGGAAGGGCAAAAACTCCGCATGAAACAGGTGCTGTACAAAAGCCCTAGAGGCTGGAAACGTCTCATAAGTTCGGCACTGTTGCGCCGTTTACCTTAACTGTCGCCTCCTGTCCCGTGATCAATATCACATAATCGATATTCCTCTACATTCTTTGGCGAATATCAACCCCCAAAGCATAGAGATGAAGCAAATACACTTAGAGCACTTACGGCTGTAAGACTGCGTGATATGCTGGGGATGCGCAACCAGAGAGTTTACTGCTCAATCACTACCAAGGTGAGTCGATTATACAGCTTGAGGACTGCATAAACACAGTAGTCAGAAAAGGTGGCACAGTGACAGAAGACGATCACCAGAAAAGCATCATTGAGGTTGCTCGCACCCGTTTGCGCAAGCTGTACTTCGGCTCCGAGCCCTACTCCAATGCTTGGCGTCTGGGGCTATTGGGGTTTGATCTGATAACCATCAGTTACTTTGTCTATGCCGCAACATTGGGTATCGAGTCACAAAACCACACGCTGGACTACATTATCGGCGTTGTTTTGTTGGCGGACTATATCCTGCGCCTATTCATGACCATGCGCCCTTGGCGAGCCGCGCTGGAGATTACCGCCATTACGGACCTGATCGTAATCGCATCGCTGTTCGCATCAGCCTTCGTTGATAATCTGGGGTTCTTGCGTGTGATGCGCATGCTGCGCCTGTTGCGGTCATACCGCATGGTAAGCGAACTGAGAGAGATGTCGAAATGGTTCCGGCGCAATGAAGAAATCATCCATTCAGCCATCAACCTCATCGTCTTCGTGTTTGTTGTTTCTGCAGTCGTTTATGTGCTTGAAGGGCACTTGAACCCTTCAATCAACAACTTCATGGATGCTCTTTACTTCACTGTGACCACATTGACCACAACCGGCTTTGGCGACATCACCATGTCGGACACCATGGGCCGTTTTGTTACGATACTGATCATGATTTTCGGTGTGGCCCTGTTTCTACGACTGATCCAGACCATTTTTCGTCCCGCAAAGGTCAAGTACACTTGCCCAAGCTGTGGGCTCAACCGACACGATCCGGATGCTGTTCACTGCAAACACTGCGGCGAAACCCTGAATATCCCGACTGAAGGGGATTGGAATTAGTCATTTGAAAACGCAACGTCAGTTATAAAAAAGGGGCTGCCCCGGCACCTCCGGCTTAGCAAGGGTTGCGAGGTTTCAAAACATCCGTCAAGAAGATGAGCTGGGGCAGCACCGCTCCCGAAAACGTGAAGAAAAGCGACCGCACCCCATCATGAAAGCCGGTAGCATGTGGGTTCTTTCAAGCCCATGCGAAAAACCTTGGGGGCCCAAACGTGTCACATCCAGACCAACCATCCTCGACATGCGGCCCCTTGGATGGGCTGATTGTGCTCGATCTTTCACGCATCTTGGCGGGACCAACCTGTTCGCAAATGCTGGGCGATCTCGGTGCGCGGATTATCAAGATAGAGCGGGCTTTCAAGGGGGATGACACACGGGGATGGGGGCCGCCCTTTCTCAAGAATGAGGCAGGAGAAGACACATCCGAGAGTGCGTACTACCTGTCTGCCAATCGCAACAAACAATCTGTTGCGCTGGATCTGTCGACACGGCAGGGGCAGGATCTGGTCAAGGCTTTGGCAAAAAAAGCCGACATCCTCATTGAAAACTTCAAGGTTGGCGATCTGCAACGAAAGGGATTGGACTATCAAGCGCTGAGCTTGATCAACCCGCGTCTCATCTATTGCTCCATTACCGGGTTCGGGCAAACCGGCCCCTATGCACACCGTGCCGGCTATGATTTCCTTATCCAGGGAATGGGCGGCATCATGTCTTTGACCGGCCAAACAGATGAAGATGGGGGCAGCCCGACCAAAGTCGGTGTTGGCATAGCAGATTTCGTGTGCGGTCAGTATGCAGCCAACGCGGTGCTTGCGGCCCTGCATGAGCGCCACAAATCCAATCAGGGACAACATATTGACATGTCCTTGCTGGACACACAGATCGCTTGGCTTATCAATCAAGGCGTTGGGTATCTTGTTTCGGGCGTGGTTCCGGGACGTCTGGGCAATGGACACCCCACCATTGTCCCTTACGAGACATTCCCGGCATCAGACGGGGACTTCATTCTTGCCGTCGGAAATGACACCCAGTTTCAACGTTTCTGTGCGGTTGCCGGAACCGGTTATCTTGCCACGGATGATCGCTTTGCTCGCAACGCGGACCGGGTGCGGAACCGCCGGGAACTTGTGCCCTTGTTGCGCCAAATCACTGTTCAACGCTGCCGCAAGGACTGGATCGAAAGCCTCGAAGCCGCCGGGGTTCCCTGTGGGCCAGTCAACAATCTGGATGATGTATTCAACGATCCGCAGATATTGCATCGAGAAATGCGGATTTCCATGGCCCATCCTGCTGCCCGTGATGGGCATATGGACCTGATTGGCAGTCCCATCAAGCTGAGCCGGACACCCGTCACCTATCGCCATGCCCCACCCATACGCGGCGCCGATACACGACAGGTTCTGAGCGATCTGCTGGAACTTGATGCCGCAAGCCTCGAGGGCCTGGCCAATGCACACATCATTGAAATGGAAGAGGACAAGTAATGCGCGGTGCTGATCTGATTGCAAGCAAGCTGGCTCTTTCCGGTGCCCGTTATGCGTTCGGCATTCCCGGCGGAGAAGTTCTCGCCCTCATGGATGCGCTGGACAAAGCGGGAATCCGGTTTTCACTGGTAAAACACGAGAATGCCGGTGGCTTCATGGCTGAGGGAAGTTGGCATGCAATGGCAACAAAGGGAGAGGACGCCCCTGCGATCTTGTTGGCTACCATCGGCCCCGGCGTGGCAAATGCCGTTAACACCGTGGCCAATGCCTTTCAGGACAAGGTGCCGCTGATTTTTCTCAGCGGCTGCGTAGACAGCGTCGATGCCCAAACTTACACCCATCAGATCTTCAATCATCAGGAGTTGCTCGCCCCTGTGGTGAAGGGAAGCTTTCGGGCCACAACCGGCGCATTGAACGTGATCATGGACAAGGCCATATCGCTCGCACTTTCCGGCCAACCTGGTCCGGTGCACATTGACGTTCCCATTTCTGTTGCGGAGATGGAAACCGAAGAGACCATTCAGCCAAGCCACCTACCCTCCGCAGTACGCTCGACCCCTGACTGTACCGTGATCCGAGATGTGGTCGGCCGCCTGGCCAACGCCAAACGACCTTTGGCCATTGCCGGTGTTGATGCTGTGAACGCCGGTGCAGGTGATGCCGTGCGTACCCTTTGTGAAAAGATGGGCCTGCCATTGATCACCACCTACAAGGGCAAGGGTCTCATGGACGAGTCTCATCCGCTGTCTTTGGGCGGGGCTGGTTTGTCGCCAAAGGCGGACCACATTTTGTTGCCTGAAGTAGCGGCCGCAGATCTCGTTCTATTGATCGGCTACGACCCCATCGAAATGCGCATTAACTGGCGCAACCCTTGGCCTGAAACAACCGAAGTGATCGATATCTCCCCCGTGGAGCGGACCCACGGAATGCACCGGGTAAACTGTAGTGTCATCGGAGACATCAAGGCGATACTGTGTGCTCTGGCGCAGGCATGCACAGAACTAACAGAACGGCAGCCTGAATTGGCTCTGCAACAGGTGCAGCGGAACCTGAATGAAGCCTTTGCACCTGAGCCATCCGGATGGGGACCAGCAAGCGTGATCCACTGCTTGCGCCGTGTAATGCCCCAAACAACAGTGACAACAGCGGACAGCGGCGCCCATCGTATTCTGGCCAGCCAGATATGGCGCTGTCCCGCGCCTCGGCACATGCTGCAAAGTTCTGCATTATGCACCATGGCCTGCGCCTTGCCATTGGCAGCCGGGTTCAAGATGGCATCCCCGGAAACGCCGGTGTTGGTGTTCGTCGGCGATGCAGGGCTGGAAATGGGCCTTGGTGAACTGGCGACACTACGCGATGCGGGGTTGCCCGTCATTCTCTGCGTTTTGGTAGACCGCAGCCTGTCATTGATTGAGCTCAAGCAACGCAAATCTCAACATCCAAACCTCGGCGTTGACTTCGAAGAAACGAACTTTCCCGCACTCGCCCATGCCTTTGGCGGCCATGGTGTCTGGATTGAAGATACGGACACACTTGCGCGAGAGGCAACAGCGGCTTTGAAGCGCGATACCTTCACCATTCTGGCCTGCCGCATCGACCGCCGCGCCTATGACGATCTGTTGTAGACCCTACTCATTTTTGATTGCTCTGTCCGCAATGCGCTAAAAAATGACGTCCAACTCCTGCGCAAGGCCAATCAACTCATCACCGCCACTATCGATGTAGGGCTCAAACACAAAGCTCGGGGGTTTCCATGACAACGTAGCCGTTTTGTCCGCATTCTCGGTCACGTAAAACCGAATGGGGGCTTCAATTCCAGCCGGAACCGAGGCTGCCAACATGCGCCGCGCAAAGTCATTGCGATATACACCAATCACGGTATTGCCCGGGATTGCGATGCCTTGCCGCTCGGCCCCAACAGATGCACTGGCTTGTGTTACGATTCCCATATCCTCGGCCGATATGGCTGCCTTGAGGTCCTCCACCAAATCCCCATAGGATTTCTCTGTGCCAACAACGCGCCATCCCTCGGGAGCATCAAATCCTTGCCCGGCATGACTGGGCAAACCCGCCAAAACGAGTCCGCAGCACAAGAAGATCACTCGCATAAGGTACATGAGCTTGCTCCCATTTCTCTATCTGGGATTACTGGTTGCTTCGTCACAGCCTACGCGCCGACCGTACACGAAAGTGCTTGCTCGGCTCACCACCCAAAAACCAGTAAGCGCGCACACCAGCCATAACCAACCATGCAAAGATCCGCTGGTAATACCACCAATGTAAGCTCCAATGTTGCAGCCATACGCCAGACGCGCGCCATATCCCATGAACATGCCTCCGGCTGCCGCCAGCATCAGGTCGGTCTGCGAAAGGTTCAGCGTGGGCCGAAATCGGCCCGCATGACCAGCGGCCATCAGCGCTCCGCCCATAATGCCCAGATTCATCAGCGAGGTGGTATCAGCAAACAGCGGGGCATGCACCGCCGCCATCCGGTCCTCCCAATATGGCCAGTTCTCAACTGGAATACCAACAGCATGAAGGACCTTTGCGCCCCACAAGGAGAAGCCGGATGTAATGCCCCAAGGGCGCCCCAAGAACATGAATGTCGCGATGCAAGTAAGCGCCAGCGCCATTGCACCACGCTCCGGAGACCACACCCCCGTTTGTTGCGGGGCATGCGTATCAGAAGTCTCCAGTTCTCCATAGCGATGCTTCTCAATTCCAATTGCAATCAATGCGACAACACCAAGAGTTAACGCCGTCAAAAACAACGCCCACCCAGCACCGAACGCAGAAACCAGAGAAAAAGCCGGAAGCGCCGGCAATTCACGCCACAGCGGCAAATGGGCCGTTGCCACAACGGATCCAGCGACAAAACTGCCAAGTGTCACCAGCATGCGCATTGACCCACCGCCAAGGGTGAAGAGAGTCCCGGAACCGCAGCCGCCCGCCATCCTCATGCCGATACCAAACAAGAAAGCACCGATGGCAGCACTGATCCCAAACGGGAACACGAAACCTCCGGTTGACAATCCAATATGTGAACCATGTTCAAGCAAAGGGAAGCTGATCACGCATACCAGCAAGATGAGAGCCAACTGCGCCCGGAAGCGTCGGGTGCGCTGCTCTTCGACAGCCAGTCTCCACCCGCCCGTGAAACCAAAGCTGGCCTTGTACAGGCTGACACCGGCAGCTATTCCAATGAGAACCGCAGGAAATGTGGCATTTTCGCCAACCCGCAATGCGGAGAGACCCAGAAACAACATGACAAGCAACCCAACACCGATAACGGCCCATTGAGGCTCTGGTGCAGGCTCGGTCGATGGGGTGTCATGCGCTGGAACCATCTGTCCTGTTCATCTTGTTGCTTTCTAGTGAACTCCAGCACATCAACTAAAGATGAAAAAGACTAAACTAACGCCAAGTGACAAATGTGATTGAAATAATAAACTTTATACACAGTTGCATTTCACAAAACCGCAAAAACACCACCACAAAACTACATAGTTTTCAAAATGTTATGTGCAAACCCTTCGTTACCCACGGGCTTTTCGGGTGTTGGCCCGCCCGGTTGGTCCGGTTCATACTGAACACAACGCACACACCAGTTTGTGTTTTGCTAGTCATCTCTCAATTTCGGAATGTTGGCTGGCGCTTGAAAGTGGGAGTTTCCCAATTGCGACACACCCACCTGTTTTCATGTACCACACACGCAATTGACGGAATCGGCCCATGCGAGTGACTGACCAATTCGGATACGACGTGACAGTCACCAACGCAGATGCGGTGCCACCATGGAACAAAACCGTCATGGCATTTCTTGCGCATGGGGCTGCTACACCCGAATACTTGACGCAAACATTACAGGAAGATCAATCATTTGCTTTGGCGCAAGCCGCCCGTGGGTTTTTCAACCTGCTTCTTGGACGCTCGGAATTGTTGGCTGTGGCCCAAGAAGCTCTTACACTTGCCGAGAAGAGCAGCCTTGAAACGCCTTTGACGCGCCGAGAGACCGCCTATGTACAGGCGCTGCGCCATTGGACAAAGGGCTGGCCAAGTCGTGCAGCTGATGAACTCGACACTGCCCTTGTCGAATTTCCGGAAGACGCACTGCTCGTGAAACTCATTCACGCCATTCGCTTTGTTCTGGGTCAACCCGTTCAAATGCGCCGGTCCATAGAAACGGTGCTGAATGCCTATACTCCGAACCATGCCGCTTATGGCTTCATCAAGGGGTGTCACGCATTCGCCCTTGAAGAAACCGGAGAGTATGGCGCTGCAGAACGCACAGGGCGCGGAGCAGTGGAACACCAGCCCGATGATGCCTGGGGACTTCATGCCGTGGCGCATGTTTATGACATGTGCGGAGAAAGCGATCAGGGCATTCAATGGCTTGATGCCCACCCGCAAGGCTGGTCCCATTGCAATAACTTCGGCTACCACGTTTGGTGGCATTTGGGCCTGCTGCATCTGGACAAGGGGAATACCGACCGAGTCCTTGACCTTTACGATTCCAAGATACGTGCTGACCATACCGACGACTACCGAGACATTTCCAATGGTGCCTCCATGTTAATGCGGCTCGAGCTGGAAGGTGTGAATGTTGGTGGAAGATGGGAAGAGCTGGCCGCACTTTCCACGCGCAGAATGAATGATGGGTGCAACGTGTTTGCGGACTTGCACTACCTGATGGCGCTGGCACGCAGCAATCACCTCAGGGATGCGGACTCGATGCTCAAGCGGATGCAGGCAACTGCAGAGCAAGGGCTGGGCGAGTTGGGGGCGATCACCGCACGGTCCGGCTTACCGGCGGCTGAGGGTATTCTGGACTTTAATCGCAACAACTACTTTTCGGCCTTCGTACATTTGAAAGCGGCGCACGAACATCTGCAAGAGATTGGCGGAAGTCATGCCCAGCGCGATGTCTTTTTCCGTTTGCTGATTGAAGCGGCCCTCAATGCCGGTTTGGCGGAGGAAGCACAGGCCTTGATTGCGGAACGAACTACATTGCGGGGCGCATTTGACAATTACGCCAAAAGCCGGTCCGGCCGTGCTGGCAGCATGTCCAAAGCCAGCACCGTTATGCAGGATGCGAACCTGCGCGCTACTCCAAGGTAAATAGCGGTTTATTTCAAGCCTTTCTTAACGTAACTTGTAAGTAGTTTCATCACAACCACACATACAAAGACCCAGCAGTTGAACAAGCACCAACCGACGGCGGCCACCGCAGCCACGACCATCCGCCCCCGAGATCCTCGGCTCGATTTCTTTCGAGGCCTGGCGATGTTCATCATTTTTGTGGCCCATACGCCCGGCAATACGTGGACGCTCTGGATCCCTGCGCGGTTCGGATTTTCTGATGCCGCAGAAATATTCGTATTCTGCTCTGGCATGGCATCGGCCATCGCGTTTGGAAAGGTATTTGAAGAACGAGGTTGGTGGATGGGAACTGCTCGAGTCTCCTTCCGTGTCTGGCAGGTTTATTGGGCCCATATTGCCCTGCTCTTGCTTCTCGCCGGTTGGTTGGCCTTCTTGCAGATCCACGGCCTTGTCGGCTTTGACTATGTAGGCCGGCTGAATCTCTGGCACCTTTTCGAAGACCCGGTGTTCAACATTCCGGGCATGCTCACACTCACCTATGTGCCGAATTACTTTGACATTCTGCCCATGTACCTGGTCATCCTGGCGTTGATGCCGGTGATGATGCTTGCCCACAAGTTGGGCGGCGTGCCTGCAGTGTTTGGCGTGATGGGGGTACTTTGGCTGGCAGCTACATTTCGCTATCTTGATTTACCTGCAGAACCGTGGACAGATCGACGCTGGTTTTTCAATCCTTTCGCTTGGCAACTGCTGTTTTTTACAGGTTTTGCGTTCATGCGCGGCTGGATACCAGCACCGCCAGTCTCCCGTTCACTGATTTACATCGCCATTGCCGTTTTGGTGCTGTCAGTACCGTTCTCCTATTTCCGTCTCTTCCACGTCTACCCAGTGCTTCTGGAAATTGCACGGGATCTGCGGCCCTTCACCGCCAAGACAGAATTCGGACTATTCCGATACGCCCATTTTCTTGCCTTAGCCTATTTGTCTTGGATAGCTGTCGGTGAAGCGGGCAATCGCCTGTTGTCCTCCGGATGGTGGGGTCAGATTGTCAAGGTCGTACAGAAAGTAGGCCAACAATCACTGGCAGTGTTTCTGGCCAGCCTTGTTCTCGCCCAAACCCTTTCCATCATTCGGGATGAGGCATTAGGGGGCAAAACGATGCTCACTGAGCTTTTTACCAACTTCGCAGGGTTTGCCGGCCTTGTGGCCGTGGCTTATGTAGTCGCTTGGTACAAAGGAAATCCTTGGCGCGGACCACGGAAAGTCTAGCTAAGAAAAAATGTGCCACATCTCGTTCTGTGGCAATGATCACATCACGACAGAGCCAGCGACCGTCAGCATCTCACCATTATCGAGGCAAAACCGCAGGCCCTGATTGTTGCAGGTCTTCAGCAGCAAGCCCTCCGTTTTCCAACAGCCGAAATTCGGCGGGCTTTTCTCTTTCTTCAGGCAACCTCCAGAAGCCGTAGCGATCCGCGATCGCTCCGAGGGAGGGCATTGACGAGAAAACCGTAAGGGGCAACACAAGGGCCGGGCCTGTCACGATTGGCAAAAACAGCCATTGCATGGCAAGCGGAAACTGGCTCGCCCACCAAATGCCAAGACATCCCAACCCGAACTGCGGCCAGAACTTCCTCATGGCCATGGCCCAGCCAACGCCTTTGGGCAGGCGCTCCTGTCGCTGCCAGCCTACACGGGCACCCGCAAACAGCATGATAACAAACAGGGTGTGGGTGATTGCCATCAAAGGCGCAAGGAGCATGGTAAAGACAACCTCACAAATTGCGCTTATTGCAACTCTCGCACCGCCTCCAAACCCTTTACGCCGGTTTGTACTCATCATGACGTAGCAAAGGGAGGACGCCTTGGGTGCAAAGACCATGGTCATCACCACCGCAAACATGACCATTCCCAGCCCACTATCGAATTGCAGGGTTTCCGGTGGCGCGGCAAGCGATGCGTAAACCGTGATTGCGATAAACGCCATCCACGCTATGGAGCTGACGTACATCAGAATTGCCATAAGAAGCTGTATACGGCTAACGAGCTTCAGGCCTTTGAGCGTCAGCAGCTTCACATACTGAAGGTTCCCATGGCACCACCGCAGGTCACGACGCACGTATTCAATCAGGTTAGGAGGATTTTCCTCATAACTCCCGTCCTCAACCGGCCATACCCGCACCTCGAACCCGGCCCGGCGCATCAAAACGGCCTCGATTTGATCATGGCTCAAAATCGCCCCAGCGAGCGGACCTCGACCGGGCAATGGATCCAGCATGCACTGCGTGCGGAACGGTTCCAAGCGAAGGATTGCATTGTGCCCCCAGTAGGGTCCGCAATCGCCCTGCCACCAAGCAGCGGCCAGCGTGTAGGAGCGCATCCCAAGGCGCATGCCCCACTGGAACACCCTGGCAAATAGCGCCTTGCTGGGCAAACCGACGGCCAGCGTCTGCAAGATGCCCACTTGCGGATTGGCTTCCATTCGCTGAACCAAGGCCACCAGTGTCTCAGGGGCGAGATAACTGTCTGCATCCAGGGTGATTGCGTAGCGGTGCAAATGCCCCCAACGAGCACAAAAATCGGCTATATTACCGGCTTTGTAGCCAGTATTTACCGTGCGCCGCCGGTACACAACGCTGATGCGTCCGTGCCACCGCTGACGCATGGCCTCAAAGATCTCTGCCTCTTCCTCGGCAATCCGATCATCGCTTGTATCGCTGAGTACGTAGAGAGCAAAACCTTCTTCTACGCTACGGGTCACCAAACCGGACACCATCGCATCCAGTTTCCGCTCGACCTCCTGCACATTTTCATTGCGAATGCAGGACAACAATGCTGTCGCCCTTTCAGGAATGCCTTGAGACGCGCCGGCCGGATCAATCGGACATGTGAGACCCGCAGGATCACGCGCAAAAACCATAATGCCAAAGCCGATAACCGCATGCCAGAAACCAACCACCAACCACGGCAACGTAATCAGGAAACACGTCAGCAGCGCAAGTTTGACGCCATTGAACCCGCCCGGAGCCAGTACAAAGGCCATGAGAGAAGCCATTACGGCCAAACTGAACAGAACGAGCAGACCGAAGATGACACGTCGACAGGTTATGCTTGGGGGACGGTGGGCTTGCACAGTCAGACTACCTCAATGAGGGTGGGAGATAATTCTCCGATGGTATGGTCATTTGGATTGTAGACCACACCCTGTATATTGGCGGTATCTACTCTAGTTTAGATTCGTATAGATTGTCTTTCTTAGCTTTCTCTAGGGCATCTTTTTGCAAAACCGAAGGCACACTACGTAAAAAAGCATGACTTATAACGCAAGGGCACTTTGGTACAAGTCCCCCCAAAATATTGAAATAAAAGAAGAAATAACCCCCGAACCGAATAGCCACCAAGTTCGCGTGACTGCACTTTTTAGTGGCATAAGTCGCGGTACGGAAGCTCTGGTCTATCGCGGTCAGGTGCCCCCCTCACAATGGGATCGCATGCGGGCGCCCATGCAGGCAGGCACCTTCCCCTTTCCAGTCAAATACGGCTACAGTCTGGTCGGCCGGCGATCTGATACGGACGCACTCTGTTTTGTGCTCCATCCTCATCAGGACGTATGTACCGTTTCGCGCGATCAAGTGGTCGATGTGCCAGAAGATGTCCCCCCCTTGCGCGCTGTTTTGGCGAGCAACATGGAAACTGCGCTGAATGCGGTTTGGGATGCACAAATACTGCCTGCGCAACGAGTTGCGATCGTCGGCGCGGGAGCCGTCGGCAGCCTGATTGCTTTTTTGTGCAAGCAGATACCCGAGACACGAGTTCATCTCATCGACTGCCAACCCAGCCGCGCGGACATTGCCACTGCATTCGGCTGTACATTTTCTGAAAATCCGCCCGAACCTACTGAATTTGATAGTGTATTTCATTGTAGCGGCACGGGAGGCGGCCTTGCCGCTGCACTCAGGTGCGCTCGTACCGAGGGCCCTGTTGTCGAACTATCCTGGTACGGCACACAGGCCGTGCCGGTCTATCTGGGTGAAGATTTTCACGCACGGCGGCTACAATTGATCAGTTCCCAAGTTGGCCATGTAGCCAAGCCGATGCGCCACCGCGTCACTCATCGGGAACGACTTGAAACCGCCTTGAAACTGTTAAACAATTCAATCTTGGACCGGCTTCTTGCAGAACCGATCCGCTTTGAAGACGCGCCGCGGGATCTACCGGCAGTCTTCAGTAGCGCGCAACCCCCATTGTGCCAGCCATTGGCCTATACCTGAACCGGACAGGGAGGACGCATGTACACCGTTGAAGTCAAAAATCGCATCATGATTGCCCACAGTTTGCCACGGGATGTGTTCGGACCGGCGCAACAGTTACACGGCGCGACTTATTGCGTTCGTGTGCGTTTTTTTGCACAAAACCTGGATAAAAACGGACTTGTCGTCGATATGGGCAAGGCCATGTCTGCACTGGAAGAAGTGCTGGAACCCCTCAACTACCAAAACCTCGATGAGCTGCCTCAGTTTCAGGGTGTGGTGACAACAACAGAATATATGGCGGGGTATATCTTTCAGAGAATTTGTGACGCGGTGTACTTGCACAAGTTAGGCCGGGAGCCTTCGGAACTGGATCGCATCTGTGTCACCTTGAGTGAATCCGATGTGGCAAACGCGTCCTTTGAAGCACCGCTCACGGCCTCAGAAATCCATCATGATTAAATCACGGCGTCTCAGCTTCGTTTATCCGGGGTCGTTGGATCGCCCAACGGGTGGTTATCGCTATGACCGCCGAATGATGAACGAGCTTGAGCGCTTGGGGTGGGCCGTCTCGCGCGTTGCTTTGTCCGATGAGTTTCCACTATGTGGCGGCCTGGCACGGCTTGATGCGGAAGCTCGGTTCCGCGCCCTGCCCGATCAAGAGATCGTGGTTTGTGATGGCCTTGCCTTTGGTGTCATACCAGAAATCGCAAGGGAGCATCAGCAGCGGCTAAAACTGGTCGCGCTGGTCCATCACCCGCTCTATCTGGAGGACGGACTTTCCTCGGATGTTGCGGAGGCCTTTTTCCAACGCGAGAAAGAGGCTTTGCAATATACACGGCGCGTCATTACCACAAGTAGCGCCACCCTCGCACAAGTTCGGGACACCTTCGATGTTCCCACATCCGCGCTGCGTGCGATCCTGCCCGGTACGAATCCGCTTCCACGGCCTGATCCTCCGGACTTACGTTCCGAGCCGCCATCGCTGCTCTGTGTCGGCTCGCTTATTCCACGCAAGGGTCAAGACGTGTTGGTGGAAGCGCTGAGCGGCCTGACGGATCTTGACTGGCACCTCGATCTGGTTGGCGATACGCGATGTGACGAAGCCTTCGCCCAGCGCTTGCAAGACCTGATCGCCGAGCATCACCTTGAGCAGCGAGTAACCGTTCATGGCTCGGTGGCCGATCACGAATTAAGCCGGTTTTACGACCGCGCATCGATTTTTGCCCTGGCAAGTCACTATGAGGGCTACGGCATGGCATTTGCCGAAGCGTTGCTGTCAGGCTTGCCGATCGTGGCCAGCGGCCGCGGCGCAGTCAGAAACACTGTACCGGCTGCGGCAGCCTTGTTCTGCTCCGAGGGTCAAGCCGCAAGTTTTCGCCAAGCTTTAAAACTTATGCTAGTAGATACAAGATTACGCGCGGAAAAAGCGCAGGGGGCGGCAGCCGCAGGTTCGGCTCTGCCGACATGGTCCGAGCAGGGCGCCCTGCTGTCAAACACGCTGGAGGCACTTTTATGACCGGCTTTGCTGCTGATTGGCTTGCACTGAGACGCGAGGTGGACCGTCAATCGCGCAACCCTGAAATCGAAGAGGCCTTTCTCTCGTTCTTGGCGGCCGGTCGCGAAAATGAGGCTCCCTTAAGGCTCATTGATCTTGCAAGTGGTACCGGCGCAAACCTCGCCGTGTTGCGTGACAAGCTCCCCAAGCCGCAGCACTGGACACTAATGGACCACGATCAGGCGCTTCTGGAAGAGATCCAGCCACCACCGGAGGCCAATGTTCAAGTTACCTGCCAACTTGCCGACCTGAGCGATCCAAGTTCATTCAACCACTTTTCGAAGGCCGATGGTCTTGTCACGACCGCCTTTCTCGATCTGGTAAGCCGTAGCTGGATGACACAGCTGGTGAAGGCAATTACAGCGGCTCGCCTGCCGTTTCTGGCAACTCTCAGCTACAACGGAACCGTGACATTTGCCCCTCAACACCGACATGACGCTGTCTTAATCGAAGCGGTCAACATGCACCAACGCACGGACAAAGGCTTTGGCCTCGCGCTGGGGCCCACAGCAGCAGATACCTGCGCTGCGCTTTTCAAACAATATGGATACGACGTCCAAACGGCCCCTTCTGATTGGGTGCTGACGGGCCAACATGGGGCGCTTCTACGAGATCTGGTTCGGGGATGGTCCGGTGCGGCCGTTGAAATGGGCATCCCAACTCAACTCGCCGAGGACTGGAAACGAGAACGGATCTCGCTCAGCCAGAGCGCAGACTGCAAGGTAGTGGTCGGCCATACGGATCTGGTCGCACTTCCACGCCCGTAATACAGCGCCCCATCCTACTGCAAATCAAGATCCATCAGCCAGTCGATGCCAAGTTGATACATGGAGGCGGCAGGCCGCGGCGCATCAGCCAACCGATTGAGCGGCGGCAATTGAATGCCGGTCGGACCGGATCCGATAATGAGTGGGGCCACCAGGACGTGAAGCCGTGACAACAAACCGGCCTGCAGGAACCGTGACACTGTACAAGCTCCGCCCTCTATCAGAATGCGTCGATAATCCGTCAACGCCGCCGCGATGGCCTCGCAACACAGCCGACCATTTTCATCGGGCCTGACATGGCGCACCTCGACATGTTCGGGCACGTCCATCGTGACGCCCTCGCGCGTCAATATGATGGTTGGAGCCGCCTTGTCGTGTAGAAGCCTGGCTTCCAATGGGATGCGCCCGTTCGGATCAATCACCACGCGGGTGGCCTGCGGTCCTTCAACTCGCCGAACGGTCAGTTGCGGATTATCCGCTACAACCGTCCCCACACCAACCACTACCGCATCACATAAAGCTCGAAGACAGTGGAGGTGATCCAAGGCCTCCTCACAGTTGATATAAAAGGAGTCTCCGGACGCGGTGGCAATTCTCCCGTCGACGGATTGCCCGAGCTGTCCAACCAGAACTTGCGTAGACGCCTGACACAATGAGGCAAAGCTTTGAACGTACCCATCCTGTTCCGGAACGCGCGCTGTATCCCTGAGTTTCAGTATTTCTTGCCATTGAGCGGGGGTCAGAACGCCTGCGACAGACTTAGCCAACGGCCGCTGAATATTCATTGATTAGTCCCTTGATAAACCTGAGTACACATGCTCAATGACGCTACGTTACATTAGTGGTATATTATGAATAGAGAGCTGTCGAGTTCTTAAGAAACGGGAGAGCAATCACCCATTCCAGACCAGGGGACGGAAATGCAGTCACCACAGGTTTATAGTGTTACAGCACGTGTCATTCATTGGATCACCGCAGCGGGTGTTCTTACGATGGTGCCCGCAGGTATTGTGATGGTTAACATCGGCTCGGGAGCCCTGCAGAATACATTGTTCGACTTCCACCGCTCCATGGGCGTGGTGTTGTTCGTAATCACGGCGATACGGTTGATGTACCGCTTTGTCGTACCCGCGCCGCCTTTACCGTCCAGTCTGCCGATCTGGCAACGCACACTGGCCCAATCAACCCAAGGCCTGCTCTACCTGATCCTGCTGGTCAACCCATTGGTTGGCTGGGTTGCCACTTCAGCATTCGGCGCGCCAATTTCGGTATTCAATCTGTTTGTTCTGCCGCCAATCGTTGCCAAGGACCAAGCGTTATCTGAGGTCTTGTTCTCTTTCCATACCGCACTCGGCATCTTGATGGCGGTCGCCATTGTCTTGCACATCGCAGGCGCGCTGTATCACTGGCTTATCGCCAAGGACGGCGTTTTTCAGCGCATGACAACCGGAACCAACACAGCGGCAGCCGATGCATCCACACCGCAGGGGAGATAGCGCGCGCGTGAAAAAGACAACAAGACAGGCAGTTGCCATCTCACGCTGAACCCTGTGGCAAGCACTTCCTCGGTCAATTCCTGCCAAGCTTGCCTTTACCAACAGGTGCAAGCCTGTTTGAGTAGTATGGCGAGGCGCTACCATGGTTTGCGCCCAGCCGGATGCGATAGTGAACGCCGAAAGGCCAATTGGAGTGACCGAGAATGAACAAGGAATTGATACTCACAGTCCTTGCGGATGACCGTCCCGGACTTGTCGGATTATTGTCCGCAAAAATCGCCGATCACGGTGCCAGTTGGATTGATAGCTCCCTATCCCGCCTTGGCGGCCATTTTGCCGGAATTCTGCGTGTCTCCGTTGCGCCAGACAAGGAGCGAGATCTGATCGAGGACATTGCCTCCCTGACCGATCAAGGTCTCACGATCACGTTTCATGATGCCAGTGCGGGCGACGGGATCGAAGGAACACCTGCGGTGGTGTCTCTGATTGGACAGGAGCAACCTGGCATGATCAGCCGCGTTTCTGCCGTGTTTGCGGAACTGGGTGTTAATATCGAAACACTTGAATCCATTGTAGAACCCGGCTCCATGAGTGGAGAGCTGTTGTTCAAGGCCACCGCAGAAGTGGTACTGCCCGATTCGGTGACGCCTGAAGCCCTGTCCCAAGCGCTTGAGGCCATTGCTGGCGACCTCATGATTGAGATTTCAATCGCGCCAACCCAATGATTAAACGTGTGACCTGCGTTTACCTCCGGCACCTTTCATAGGTTTTTGCTGCAAAAGCGCCGTAGATGCACTGGCAGGTCACGCAACCTCTGGGCTAATGTGCCATCATCTGAGAACACAGACAAAAGGCAGGCCGATGACAGGTAGATCAGACGTGCCCCGCGCTTTGCGCGGCCATGTGCTGCAGTTTAACGCGAGTCCCTTCTGCGAAGATCCGACAAGTGCCATAACCGATTGGCAAGATGGCCTGATTGTCATTCAAGACGGTCTTATCCATGCCGTTGGGCAGGCAGACGATTTGATGGGCACGTTGCCCGAAGGCACGATTATTGAAGACCACAGCGGTAAACTCATTCTGCCGGGCTTCATCGATTGCCATGCACATTATCCTCAAAGCGAGGTGATTGCATCCTACGGGACGCAACTGATTGAATGGCTAAACACCTACACTTTCCCGGCTGAGGCCAAATTCCGCGACAAAGCCTACGCCCAAGCCGCCGCAAATGTGTATCTGGCCGAAAGCTTCCGCAATGGCATTACCAGCGCGTCTGTCTACTGCACGGTACATCCGGAATCGGCCGAGGCTCTGTTTGAAGCCGCCTCCACATTTTCCATGCGGATGATCGCCGGCAAGGTGCTGATGGACCGCAACGCCCCTGACAACTTGCGGGATACGGCCCAGTCTGGCTATGACGACAGCAAGAGGCTGATTGAGGCTTGGCATGGCAAGGGGCGCAACCTCTATTGCATCACGCCGCGGTTTGCCCCTACCTCAACACCCCAGCAACTAGAGGCGGCAGGGGCTTTGTGGAAGGAGCATCCCGGAACACTGGTGCAGACCCACACCTCGGAAAACCTCAAGGAGATAGAGTGGGTTAAAACCCTTTATCCAGACCACACCGATTACGTTGGTGTTTATGAGCATTTTGGCCTGTTGGGCAAAGGCAGCATCTTGGGCCATGCAATTCACCTGTCTGACCGGGAACGGGCCGTTATCAGCGAGAGTGGTACAGGCGTTGCCCATTGTCCGACCTCCAACACCTTTATCGGCTCAGGCCTGTTTGATGTGAAGGAAGCCCATTATGGGGCACACCCTTTCCGCGTGGGGCTGGCAACCGATGTGGGCGGAGGATCAAGCTTTTCCATGCTGTCCACCATGCGCACAGCCTACGAAATTGCACAGTTGCGCGGGTATTCATTGCATCCGGCACAAGCCTATTATCTTTCCACGGTGGGATCAGCCAAGGCCCTTTATCTGGAGGACCGGATCGGGAATCTGATGCCCGGCATGGAGGCAGACATTACTGTGATAGACATGCATTCCACGGAACTGATCCGGCATCGCATGAGCTACGCGGACACCCTGACCGAAGCGCTGTTTACCCAGATGATCCTTGGAGATGACCGCGCCATTGCAGCTACTTACGTAAACGGCAAAAAAGTCTACGAAAAACCGTCGTGACGCTTTCTGGAGCAAGAACCAGCCCGTGCTTCAGACGAATTTCTTCGTCATATCGGGATGAAACCGTCGGTGAGTATACCACTCACCGACGGTTTTTATTGTCATGACGGTTACCTACCGATCGCGACACCCTCACGGCGGGGATCGGCTCCTCCTTCAAGGCCTTCTGGCGTTATGACTATGCCGTGCAGACCCGAGTTCAGATCACGCAGGTTGACCTCAAACCCCATCTCAGCCAACGCCGGTGCAAGCATTTCTGCGCCAGTGCCTTGTTCCACGTCAAAGGTGCCGAACCGATTGACGGCATGGGGCAACTCAATGGCTTCCTGAATGTCCATGCCCCAGTCAATGTGGGCAATGATGGTCTTGGCTGTGTAACCAATAATGCGGCTGCCACCGGGCGAACCGATCAGCATGTAGGGCTGATCGTCTTGCAGGACAATTGTGGGCGACATGGACGAGCGCGGACGTTTGCCTGGCTCCACACGGTTCGCAATCGGCACACCATCCTTGTGCGAGCGGAACGAGAAGTCCGTGAGCTGGTTATTCAGAATGAAACCATTGCTCATGAGCCGGGACCCGAAGCCGTTTTCGACAGACGACGTCATTGAAACGGCGTTGCCAGCGGCATCAATGATGGAAAAGTGTGTGGTCGAAGGCAGCTCGATGCTTTCATCATCCGCAAGCAGATGAGCATGATCCCATGTGGGGGTGCCGGGAACAACGGCTTTTCCTGGCAGGGCGTCTTCTCGCTGCAACAGCTCGGCGCGTGCCGCAAGATAGCCATTGTTGACCAAACCCGAGCTGGGCATTGGCACAAAGTCACTGTCGGCCATGTAGCGGCCCCGATCTGCAAAGGCCAGCCGAGACGCATCACCGATAATGCGCCATGCCTGCGGATTTTCGGGACCCAACTCCGCCAGATCAAACTGGTTTGCCATGCCGAGTATCTGACCAAGGGTGAGAGCCCCAGAGGATGGCGGCCCCATGCCACACACTTCGTAGCGACGGTATTCGGCACAAACGGGCGTGCGTTCCTTCACCTGATATGAGCTGAAGTCTTCAAGACTGAGAACACCTGGATTATTCTCGACAGTACGCACTGCCTCCACAATGTCCGCGGCAATTGGGCCCTTGTAAAACGCATCCGCCCCGCCTTCGGAAATTGCCTTCAAGGTGGCTGCATAGGCCGGATTGGTCAGAATGCTGCCGACCTCCAAAGGCTTGCCGCCGGGCAGAAAGTAGTCTCGCGTGGCTTTAAAACGAGACAGGCGCTCCTGATCACGGGTGACAAGCTCATTCAGGCGCGGCGAGACTTCAAAACCCTGCTCGGCCAGATCAATGGCAGGCTGGACAAGGTCCGCCCATGGCAATGCCCCGTATTCCTTGTGTGTATCATACAACAAACGAACGATGCCGGGCGTGCCAACAGACCGCCCGCCGACTACCGCATCAAAAAACTTCAGCGGCTCACCGTCTTCGGTTTGAAAGAGCTGCGGCGTGGCCGCACGCGGGGCCGTTTCACGCCCGTCAAATGTAGTCAGTCGGTTATTCTGCGCATCATAGTACACTAGGAAACCGCCCCCACCGATGCCGGAGGACTGTGGCTCGACAAGACCGAGAACCAATTGCACACTGACCATGGCGTCAATGGCATTGCCGCCTTTGCCCAATACATCTTGGCCCGCTTGCGCTGCATAGGGGTTGGCTGCGGACACCATAAACTCATCGGCACGAACAAGAGTCTTGGTGGCACCCGCAGTATGGCTCATTTCCGGTGCAACGCCATCTGCCGCCTGCTGGGCCCAGGATAGCGACCCTGTCATCAGCCCGGTGACAGCCGCCAATGACACGGCGTAAAACAATTTTCTCAAAGTATCCCCTCCTGTCCGCAATTTTATCGGCACGGCGTGTACGCACCTCGGCGCAGGCACGCCGCTAAGCGATCATCTTGCAACTTTAAGTATAATTACGCAAGAACTGCGGAGGGGCACACCCGCACGGGACCATGGAGGCGGTGGAGCACAAGCCATGCGCCCTATTCGACGACCGTCCTGTCAGCGGGGAGAAGAGGAAAATCGAACCTGACGGCTCAGGGAACCAGGCAAAGCGCGTCCGCGCCTTCCTCGGCTTCACAGCATTTCCAGTCGGAATAGGCCGGCTCGCATGAGTCGCCGAGTGTACGGCGCACACACAATTTGGAGGCGTCAAAGCTGCGCCGTTCGTCCGCCTCAAGCTGCCCCAGATTCTGGACCCGACCTTCCGGCGCATTGGCCCCGACAACCACCTGAATCTCACAGATGCTGGGATCTTCGTTGACAACGGTAATGGCCGCACTCGCCGACGAAATGAACAGCAGGGAAGCGCAGATCAAACTTGCGGAACGACTGAGGATTTTCATGATGGGATCTCCGGATGTATCGCGCCCTTGATAGGCATCTTGGTTTTCGCAACCAGATCCTACGGTGTGGCTGTTAAAAAGCTCTGAGCGCAATGCCGCAAGTTCGATATATCCGGATAGCCCCTGAAAAAAGAGGGGCCTACGGTGTTTCCCAACTCTTCAAAGCAGCCACACGCTCCAACCCGAGCGTGGAAACGGCTCGAGCGGCGATCTGAGTGTACATACCCTCAAGCGTTTCCGGCATGGAGTAGAATGGCGGCACCGGCGGGCAGATAATACCGCCCATGCGGGTCACCTTCTCCATTGCCTCCAGATGCCCCAAATGCAACGGCGCTTCACGCGTTACCATGACCAGAGGCCGGCGCTCCTTCAGCGTCACATCAGCGGCACGTGTGAGCAAACTGTCGCCCAACCCATAAGCCACGGCAGATAGCGTGCGCATGGAACAAGGCACGATGATCATGCCATGACCGGGCGATGACCCACTGGCAATCGGCGCCATCATGTTCTCGGGTTCATAAACGGTGGTTGCCATACCGCAAAGACGGTCCATGCCGTCATCACCCAGTTCATGCTGAATGGTATATGCAGCCCCTCGGCTGATGACCAATCTCGTTTCCACTCCCATGGCCTCCAGAAGTTTCAGCGCTTCAAACGCCAAAACTGCCCCTGAAGCCCCCGTAACGCCTACAACAATCTTGCGGCTCATTCCTGTGTCTCCCCTGTCTTTGGTCCCGGCAGCCCATTGGGGAACAACTCATCCCAGCGCTGCTCCACTGCCTTGGCCATTTCTTCAGGCATAACGATGCGTTGTGCCCAGTCGCGCGATGTTTCAGAACCAACCTTCGTTGTGGCGTCAATGCCCAGTTTTCCGCCCAGTCCTTCGAGCGGCGAGGAGAAGTCCAACGTATCAACCGGGGTTCGGTCAAGTACCGTCAAATCCCGAGATGGGTCCATGCGTGTCGCCACTGCCCACATCACATCGCTCCAGTTCCGGCAGTCGATGTCCTCATCCACCGTGATGATCATTTTTGTCATCGTGAACTGGGGCAGAAGTGACCACATGCCCATCATCACACGCTTAGCCTGCCCGGCGTAGCTTTTGCGGATCTTGAGAACGGCAATCCGATAGGAGGCAGCCTCCGGCGGTAGCCACAAATCCACCACCTCGGGCAATTGCTGCTTGAGTACAGGCAGAAACACATCATTCATGGTTTCCGACAGGACAGCGGGCTCGTCAGGGGCGCGACCGGTAAAGGTACTCATATAAACAGCGTCCTCTCGTGCACGAATGCTGGTCAGGGTGTAAAGCGGATAGGGTTCCGCTTCGTTGTAATAACCGGTGTGGTCTCCGAAGGGGCCTTCAATGGCGGTTTCTTCGGGTTGAGCAAAGCCTTCCAGCACGATTTCACTACTGGCGGGAACATGCAGCGGCAACGTTTTGCAGGGCACCAGATCGGGGCGCCGACCGCCGAGCAAGCCTGCCAATGTCAGTTCACTGACATCTGACGGCGTCGGCAAGACGGCTGCCAACACCATGGCCGGATCAGCGCCAATGACTGTCGCCACAGGCATGGGCTTGCCAAGATCGGCCCAAAGGCGATGGTGCGCCGCCCCGCCCCGCATGGCCAACCAGCGCAAGATCGCGGTTTTCTTGCCAATCACCTGAATGCGGTAAATCCCCAGATTGTACGTCGTGGGATCATCCGGACCGGGTGGCCGGGTGATCACAATGCCCCAGGTGATGAGCGGACCGGCATCCCCCGGCCAACACGTTTGAACCGGAAGTTGCTCAAGATCGAGGGGCATATCTTGCAAGACCTTGGACCGGCCAAGCATTTTGGGCCGCGCGTCCCAAGCAGCCTTGGCCACCGGCAAGGCATCCCACACCCCTTTCAAGCCTTTAGGTGGCTTTGGGGAGCGCAGAAACGCGAGCAACTCTCCAAGACGGGGCAGGTCCGCCACATCGCAGCCGAGTCCGGCGGCAACCCGCTCTCGTGTTCCGAACACGTTGGTAACCAATGGCAGGCGCGGCCTTACACCATTTGTGGCTACCGGCGCGGTGAACTTCAAAACAGGTCCACCTTGCGCAATGACGCGTCGATGAATTTCCGTCGCCTCAACGTTTAACGACACATCGGGCGCAACGGTACAGAGTTGATCGCGGGCCTCGAGATAGTGGAGAAAGCTGCCAAGCGTTTCAAACTGGGGCTTCGTGCGTTTGTACATACAGGATCCAGAACCGCAGGGTAGGCGCTGCGGCAATTTGAACTTTCATTACCTCCATTTGAGGGCAGATCCGCGGTGGGTCCTTGACCTCTATCAATGAAGGGTTGGCGATCCGCTTTTACGGAAGATAAGCTTAAGGAGGCTTTCGCATGACATTCCAACCCGAACGCGGCTTGTTCCCCCCGTTTCTGCAACAGGCACTGCGGTTTGCGCCGCCACCGCCCTTGGGGTTTGTACTCACACGAGCCGTTCGCCGTCTGGCGCATCAGCGTCCCGACCTGTTCGAACGATTGGATGAGTACCGCCATGCACACTTCATTATCAATCCGGTCGATTTGCCACATGTCTTTCGCCTGATACCAAACGGCAAGCATGCCAGTGTCGAGATGATCGCGCGCAAAAACATGCCTGAGGGCACTGCACGGATCTCTGGCCCGCTGATCCTGCTGCTTGGGCTGGTGGACGGCACGTACGACGGAGACGCCTTGTTCTTTACCCGCGACCTCGTGATTGACGGAGACACGGACGCCGTGCTTGCCCTGCGTAACACGATGGAAGAAGCAGACCTGACACCTGCCGAGCTACTCGGGTTCAAGGGCGCGTTACGCGACCATCTGGACTCGACCGCAGACAAAACATTTTCTGCTATGCGCCGATATCTGCACGCGCCTGAAGTCAACGCCTGAGTATCAGCTCATTTGTCACGCGCGTGACCTCACTGAATTCAAGGACCTGACCCTATGCAACAGGACACCACAACTGCCTCCAGAACCATGGAGCTGGTGTGCCCCGCAGGCACGCCTGCCGCGCTGAAGGCTGCTGCCGAAGCCGGTGCGCACAGCATCTATTGCGGCTTCCGCAATGAAACCAACGCCCGTAACTTTCCGGGATTGAACTTCTCCGAGAAAGAACTGAATGCAGGCGTGAAAACTGCACGCCGGTATGACGCTGATGTGCTGGTTGCGGTGAACACGTTTGGCCGCGCCGGTGATCTGGACCTTTGGAAAAAAGCCGTGGATGCGGTTTCCGCTTCAGGTGCCCATGCGATCATTGCGGCCGATCTGGCTGTTCTGGACTACGCTGCCGAGAACCATCCCAACTTGCGTCTGCACCTGTCGGTTCAAGCTGCCGCAGCAACGCCGGAAGCAGTCAATTTCTACGCTGATACCTTCGGCGTGCGCCGTGTCGTCCTGCCGCGCGTGATGTCAGTTGAAGAGATCGTCAAGCTGAACAAGGAAATCGACGTCGAGACCGAGGTGTTCGTATTTGGCGGCCTCTGTGTGATGACCGAAGGACGCTGCGCTCTGTCTTCCTACGCGACAGGCAAGTCACCCAATCTGACCGGGGTTTGCTCGCCTCCCGGCGATGTAGACTATAATGACAATGGGTCGACGTTGTCGGCGAGATTGGGCGGGTTCACAATCGACTGCTTCAGTCAGGGTGAAACTGCCGGCTACCCAACCTTGTGCAAGGGACGCTTCAACGCCCAGGGCGAGACCAGTTACCTGTTTGAAGATCCGGTTAGCCTCAATGCAGCGAGCCTGTTGCCGAAGCTGCAAAAGGCTGGTGTGACAGCAGTGAAAATTGAAGGCCGCCAACGTGGCAAGGCCTACATTTCTCAGGTTGTGAAAGCCTTCCGCACCGCCGTTGATGGCTTGAGTGAGGGACGTACATCCGAAGCAGAAGTGTCGGCCATGCTGGCCTCCATGACCGAAGGCGGCCGCGAGACCACCGGTGCCTACAAGAAGATTTGGCGGTAAGACATGACAAACATCGAATTAGCCCTGGGACCAGTCTTCTTTAACTGGCCCAATGAAAAGCTGCTGGACTTTTATGCCCGCATTGCCGATGAGAGCGACATCGAGCGTGTATATGTTGGAGAAGTTGTCTGCGGCAAACGCATGCCGTTCTCTGACAAGGTATATCCGCAGATCATTGAACGCCTTCAGGCTGCAGGGAAGACGGTGGTGGTATCCACGCTGGCCCTGCCCGTTACTGTTCGGGACCGCAAGTCCATCGATGCCCTGAGCGATTGGGACGGCTTGGTGGAAGTGAACGACTTCTCCGGTGTGGCGGCACGAAAGGGGCAACGGTTCGTCGCCGGGCCGTTCATGAACATTTACAATGAGGGTGCTGCCCAGACTTTGGCCCGAATGGGCATGGAGGGCGTTTGCCCACCTGTGGAGCTGCCGCTGAGCTCTGTGGAAGTCATCGCGAAGGCTCTGCCAGAGATCGAGATGGAACTGTTTGCGTTCGGTCGGTTGCCCCTGGCGGTTTCAGCTCGGTGTTATCACGCGCGAGCGCACAAACTCCACAAGGACAACTGCCAGTTCATTTGTGATCAAGATCCAGACGGAATGGATGTGACAACGCTCGACGATCAGAACTTCTTGGCGGTCAATGGCATTCAGACCCTGTCGAACACCGTGCATGCCACCACGTTGACCCAAAGCGAAATCGAGAAAAAACACATCAAGCGTTTGCGCCTGTCTCCCCATTCTGTGGACATGGTGTCGGTTGCCAAGACGTTCCGCGCGTTGGCAACGGGCCGTATCGATAGCGCAGAATGTGAAGCCCAACTCACCAGCCTGCCCCTACCCGGACAACTGGCCAATGGCTACACCAAGGGCAAGCCGGGCCATTTGTGGGTTGCAGATTAAAACGTCCGCTTCAGCCCGCTGAGACTCTGTTCATTCAGCGGGCTGTTGTGCGCGATGCATGTCATCATATGCAGCCAGCAAACGCGCGCTTTCGTTCTCCAGATGCATCTTGTGGCGTGCATAGGCCAGCTCTCCCTGCCCGAATTGGATCGCCTCGTACAAGTCCTTGTGTTCATGGGTTGCGGACTGGTTATCCTCGGTACGTTCCAGCAAACACATGCGCGCCCGGTATGTTTGATCCCACAGTTGATCAAGGATGGGATACATCCTGTCATACCCGCTCAGAAACAAAATCTGTTGGTGGAACTTTCGGTCTGCCGCCGCCCAAACCGCGTTTTGCCGCTGGCGTTGTGCGATGGACATCATCTCCATCGCATCCTGAAGCGGCTTCAAATCTGTTAGATTAGGGCGTCGGTCTGCCAATTGACGCGATGCCAACGGCTCCAACGCCGCGACGATCTCGTAGATCTGCCGGATATCCTCACGGCCGAACCTCAGCACCTCCATGCCGTGTCGCGGTTTCAGGTGCACCAGTCCGTCCTTTTCCAAAAGCAACATGGCTTCTCGAACAGGCGTCCGGCTCATATTGAGGTAGTCTGCCGCCTGCTGTTCAAGCAACCGGGTATCTGGTGGCAACTTTCCGGAGAGGATCGCCTCCTTCAATCGCACATAGGCAAGACCAACATTGGAGCTGATTGCAGGCATCGTCACGCTAGGTTTTCGTTATTTTCCTTGCAGCAATATAAGAGTTTGCGGAGCCACGTCAGGTCGTCGAAACCCTTAACGCGTCAAAGTAGAAACCACAAAATTCAGCAATTACTAATATGGCATGACTGATTGATTTCAAAGGTTTTTTCTTTTGTGCAGGCCCCAGTCCTCGCAGGCACGCAAAACAGGGAGCACATCTCGGGTTGTCAGTATGGAAGCCCCTGCGTCAAGCAAACTGCGCCACAAGGCCCGACGATACTGCAAATCCGTCGCCCCAAAACGCTCTTCAATGTGACCAGCGTTGACGCAAACCCGCGCTTTTTTGGTTCGGCATATCGAGAGCGCCTTGTAGAGCTCAGTAAAATGCTGAAACGACACTTCATGCGCATGTACGCGCAGATCAGCCAATTGAGGGTTTGCTTCGAGTTGCTGTGCGGTACTGCTCATCATGACGGGAACGCTTTGGAAGAACGGGGCTTCAATCAACGCGGCAAGCGAGCCGATGGTCCCTGCATCCAACCGGTAGACAATACCGTCGCTCCAGCCCGCCATGACCAGCGTGTCCGTCAGTTGCTCGTAGTCCTGCACGGTTCCGCCGTGAAGGCGCAAACAAAGGATCGCCTTGTGATCGATCACTTCCAGCAGGCGGTTCAGATCCACGATCCTTTCATCGAAACCAAATCCAAAGCCGTTCTCGTCTGTCCATCCCAAATGGATTTGACGCCATTTCTCTGGCTCGAGTTCACCAATCAAACCGATCCCATCGGATTGGTGATCGAGTTGCGGTTCATCCAGCACAACCCAATTCCCTTGGGCATCGCGGTGCAAGTCCACATCTAGGCCATCTACACCTGCGGCTATGGCGTGTGAAATTGCTGTTGCCGAACACCGCGGCATGGCACCCCCCAAACCATTTCGACTGAAGACGAGCGCTCCTCCCTCGTCATAGTTGCACAACCGGTGCCATGCAGTGCGTGGCGCATTTTCAAAAGCGACGGACTGTAGGTCCATGCGACGCCCTCTTTCCGAACTGTCTCTGTCTTGCGAGCACAACACAAACGATGCGCTGGCTAGTCGCAACACCTTTGGCAACACACCCCCGAATCCCAAAGGCCATATATCAAGGTTAAAAGCCCTGCTGCCACAAAATCAATGCTGTAGCGATGGATGCATACCGGGCCGCTTTGCCAACAGTGACCAGAACAAGAAATGTGACGATGTTGACCCGAAGCGCGCCAGCAACAACCGTCAGCGGATCTCCAACCACGGGTACCCAGGCGAACAGCAGCGTATATTTGCCGAACCGATCGAACCAACCGACAGCGCGATCATAATGACTGGCGCTGACTGGAAACCAACGAGTGTGCCTGAGGTGCAAAAGGAACCGACCGAATGCCCAGTTGATGCAAGAGCCGAGCACATTGCCAACGGTGGCAATTACCACGAGCACGGTGATATCCGCCTGTTTGAGGACGATCAGCGCTGCCAATGCGGCCTCGGAAGTGCCCGGCAACAAGGTGGCCGACAGCAAGGATGTAACGAAGATACCTAGATAGACGTCCATTAGTGCACGCATGGCCCCGGCAGAATTTGGATCGCCGTTGGGTACCACAGGGCAGAACGGACTGCAGCGGCTATTTCGTTCGTGAAAAAGTCATTCACAACAACGGGAAACCGCTTTAGTGATATACGACAGAACCTGAAAGCGAGACCCTGTTGTGATGTTGCCAAATCTGTCTGTAGTTGACATGCATACCGCGGGTGAGCCTATCCGAATTGTCCGGGAGGGCTATCCTGCCATTGAAGGCCACTCCATTTTGGCCAAACGACGGTATGTCTCGGAAAATCTGGATTATTTGCGCAAGTTCCTGATCTTCGAACCGCGTGGCCACTTCGACATGTATGGGGCTGTTCTGGTGCCGCCCGCCTTGCCGGATGCGGATTTGGCTGTGTTGTTCATGCACAATCAGGGGTACAGCACCATGTGTGGTCACGCCGTGATCGCCTTGGGTCGCTATGCCGTGGATGCTGGTTTGGTGCCCGCGTGCGAACCGGTTACCGAAGTGCGGATTGAGTGCCCCTGCGGATTGGTCACGGCGCATGTCGAGGTCAAGGATGGTACGGCGGGCGCGGTTTCATTCGTCTCTGTGCCAGCATTCGTTCACTCAAAGGACCTTGTTATTGCGCCTGCCAGCCTCGAAGACCAGATCACCGTTGATGTGTCTTACGGCGGCGCATTTTACGGGCTGGCCAAGGCAAGCGACTTTGGTTTGGATGTCCGCCGCTCCACAACCCGCGATCTGGTGGAGGCGGCCAACGAGGTGAGTGCAGCCATTCGTCAGGCCGTGAAGCTGGAACACCCGGAAGAGGCGGATCTGGCCTACCTTTATGGCACTATACTGACAGATGGCAACGATGCTTTCAGCGACCAGCCAACCGCGAATATCTGCGTGTTCGCCGATAGTCAGGTGGACCGAAGCCCAACCGGTTCAGGGGTAACTGCCCGTCTGGCTGCTCAATATGCCCGCGACTTGATCGAGCCGGGACAGGTGCGTGTTTTTGAAAGTTGCATTGGCACGACATTCAAAGGTGCCGTGGCCGACCTGACCGCATGCGGTCCCTTCGAAGCCATTCGTGCACGTGTTTCCGGCAAGGCACACTATACGGGACGCACAACATTTCTTTACGAAGAAGACGATCCTGTCGGCTTCGGGTTTCTGCCGCGCTGAGGCGGCCAACAAATAAGCCCCCGCCAACACTAAACGGGGCGGGGGCTTCAGCTTGAGTCTATTAAGGCTCGGCAGCTACATGGCTCCCACAAGCCACAGGGAGATGGAAGGCAGCGCGATCAACAACAACAACCGGACAATGTCTGAGAGCCAGAACGGCATCACGCCCTTGAAGATGGTGCCCAATGACACGTCGCGCAGAACATTGCGCAAGACGAACACATTCAGGCCAACAGGGGGTGAAATCAGACTGATCTCAGTCACAACCACGACAATGATGGCAAACCAGATCAGCACCGCTTCCGGGTCGGCCAGTGCGGCAACCCCAAAATCCAGCTCCATGATCACCGGATAGAAAACCGGCACGGTGAGCAGGATCATGGAAAGACTCTCCAAAACGCAGCCCAGCGCAATGTAGATGAGGACGATCGCCAGAATGACCAAGTACGGGTTCAGATCCATTTCGAAGACAAGATCAGACAAGTAATAGGGCAACCCAGCGAAGTTGATGAAGTTTGAGAACACTTCCGCCCCGATGATGATGACAAAAATCATCGCCGTGGTGCGTGCGCTCTCAAGCCCGGCGCTGAACAGCCGTTTGACCGTCAAGCCTCCCATACCCAGCGCGATGAGGAATGCAGCTCCCGCCCCGATGCCCGCCGCTTCCGTCGGCGTGAAGAACCCACCGTAAATGCCGGTCATGATCAACAAGAAAAGACCCAGCACGGACAGTACACCATACTTCTCACGGGTGCTGAATGGCTCGTTGTTCTCGGCCTTAGGAGCCAGTTCCGGCTTGATCAGCGTGGTGATGTAAATTGCGAGCATGTAGAGGACAAGCCCAAGAATGCCGGGCAGAACTCCCGCCACGAACAGCTTGCCGATATCTGTTTCGGTCAGCAGCCCGTAAATGATCATGATCACACTAGGCGGGATCAAAATGCCCAATGTGCCGCCGGCCGCAATTGACCCGGACGCCAAGCTGTCTGCGTAGCCATACTTGCGCATGGATGGCATGGCGACCTTTGACATGGTTGCGGCCGTCGCCAGGGAAGAACCACATACTGCGCTGAACCCCCCGCAAGCAACAACGGATGCCATGGCCAATCCGCCGCGGGCGCCCCCCAGCAACCGGTTGGCTGCTGCATACAGACCGTGGCTAACTCCTGAAATCGTGAGCAGATTGCCCATCAAGATGAACAGGGGGACAACGGAGAGCGAATAAGACAGGCTGGTTTCAAAGCCGATGGAGCTGATCATGGACCATGTGGCGCTCCAGCCGCGCATGGAGGCAAACCCGACGGCCCCCACCGCAATCATCGCGAAAGCGATGGGTACGCGCAAAAAGATCAGCAAAAGAAGAGCGGCAAAGCCGACGAGGGATTCGAACATGGATCAGTACCCTCTGCGCAAGGCAGTGGACAGATGTTGCAGAGCATAAAGGCCGCTTAACAGGGCACAGGCAGCAGCAAGCCATGCCAGCGGCGCAAACGGAAGGCTAAGGGCATTGGTCACGGCAGCATCTGCAGCCAACTCGTGCGCACGAACGCCCAAACGCCATGCCAAAATGAAAAGAACAGCCATGGACATCAGGGCAGAGATGAACCTCATGAAACCCTGCACCACTGGAGGCATGATGAAGTAGAACAAGTCGACTTCCACGTGCTCACGGGCTTTGGTTGTCAGAGGCAGAGCGGCAAACACCAACGCGCCCAACATGAGCTGCGTTACCTCGAACGCACCGCGAACCGGCGCATCGAACCAATATCGCCCGACGACATCCACCAGTGTGAGCAGCGTCAGCCCTGCCAGCAGGAAAATGCAACCCAACCCTAATCCCAGATCCAGCATCTGGGAGACGGAGCGCGCGTGACGCGCGCCCCGACTATGGGTGGTGGCCCGGCTCACTGTGAAACCCCGGTCAACTCGCGCAGCTTGCTGAGCGCAGCTTCGCCGTCATACCCATCTGTGGCCACAGCCTCGGCCCACGCGCCTTCATAGCCCGTGGCCTTTTCGCGAATTGCATCAACCATGCCCTGAGGCGCTTCGTAGATTTCGATGCCGGCCTCGTTGATGGCCTCGATCGCCTTGGTATCCGCATCGTTCCACGCCGTGCCCACGCGCTCGGCAAAAGCAGGACCGGAAATAGCTTCAATTGCGGCGCGGTCTTCTTCAGAGAGCTGGTTCCACTTGTCCTCGTTCATTACCAGGAACCAGGTCGTGTTGTAGATGCCACCGGGAACCTTCATGGAATACTGGACATGATCCAGAAGGTTAAAAGCCGTAAGCGCCTCATAAGTGAACGTCACGCCATCGATGATACCGCGAGACAGAGTCTCATAGACTTCGCCCGAAGACATGAAGATGCTGTTGGCACCCATATCGCTCATCAAATCCGCAATGTAGCCGCCCGGCACACGGATTTTCAGGCCTTCGAGATCGGATGGCTGTTCAATCTTGCGCACGTTGTTATGAAGCAGGCCGGGCCCGTGAACGAACAAACCAAGGAGCTTGGTGCCCTCGTGCTCCTTCTGGGCCTCCAAGTCACCGGCATAGACTTCCCAGAAAGCCTTGGATCCGGACACAGCATCAT
Organism: Pseudovibrio exalbescens DSM 16456; assembly: GCF_000422785.1. Lineage (GTDB taxonomy): Bacteria > Pseudomonadota > Alphaproteobacteria > Rhizobiales > Stappiaceae > Pseudovibrio > Pseudovibrio exalbescens. The sequence continues at coordinate 437,329 of NZ_AUGS01000002.1, read as the reverse complement.
CGCCAATGAAGGAGAACTGACCAATACGAGACCGCTGGAAACGGTTGTCCTTGGTGAACGAATGCAGACCATAGGTGATGTCAGCAATGCCATCGCGCGCCATGTCGAAATGCGCTGGAGGCGCGCCCGCCGGCTTTGCCAGAACACGCACGCGCACACGCCCATCGGTGACATCGCTCACCTCGCGAGCCCATGGCTTGATGGCATTGACGACAATCGGATGCTTTGGCGGCAGCCAAGACGACAGCACCAGCGTTTCAGCAGAGGCCTGTCCAGTCACAGCGAAAGGGGCCAGCAGCCCGGCCACTGCGGCGGCAAGTGCCGTTTTCTTAAAAAACATGTTTATTCTCCTCCCAATAAACAGCAAGCCTGATGTCAGGTAGTGTCACGAGCCAACCAGCCCGCGTATGAGCGGCAGGGTTTCCGCCGCTCGCGGTGTTCGGCAGATCAATCGCTGCTCAGTTCTTTCTTGTGCATCCAGTCCGCATGCTTTGGTGCCCGCTTGGTCTGGCTCCATTCTTCCAGCATGTCCCACTTCACGGCATCCAGCTTCTTAAGCATTTCTTCCTCTGCCGGATCCGGGCAGGCCAGTTCGATACGATGCCCGTTGGGATCAAAGAAGTAGATGCTATGGAAGATGGAGTGGTCGGTAACACCCAATACTTCAATGCCATTCTTCTCAAGATTTTCCTTGAACTGCAGCAAGGTCTCGCGATCCTTCACCTTGAATGCAATGTGCTGAACCCAAATTGGCGTGTTCGGATCTCGTCCCATCTCAGGCTTGGTTGGCAACTCGAAGAACGCCAGCACGTTACCCTGACCAGCATCGAGGAAGATGTGCATGTAGGGATCCGGCTCATGGGTCGAAGGCACCTTGTCCTCCGCAATGGCCAGAATGAAGTCCATGTTGAGGTTCTTGGTGTACCACTCAACAGTTTCCTTGGCGTCCTTGCAACGGTACGCAACGTGGTGAATATGCTCAATTTTCATAGGTCGTCTCCCTTGTCTCGTCACCCTCTGGAACCGACAGGCCCCATTGGTTGATCAGGCGTCTCTGGCCAGCTTGAAGGCTTCACGCAGGACGTCTCGGTCGCCAATATGGTTGGCGAGTATCAGGATCAGCTTGGCATTGAGGGCCTGGCTTTCCTCCATGGATTTATCCAGATGCAAGGCCAGCAGCTCTTCATAAAAGCCATCAGGATCCTTGATGTTGGCAGCAGTATTGAGCGTTGCCATTTCAGCCTCCTCCCTAGTGGCCAATGGCGCGCATGAGCGCCTTTTCAACTTCCGCAGCATTGTAGGTTTCCCACCGCGCTGCCACATGCTGATCGGGCCGCATCAAGTACACTGCGGTTGGGGCGTCTCCCAAGTAGCGCTCGGCCAGATGCGATCCCGGTTCGGCGCTGTGTGCAACGCTTGTGATCCTGATGCCGGCAACATCCAGCTCGGCCGGTGTGTCTGCATTGATCGCCAACAATTGAAAACCGTTGCCCAATTGATCCATCAGCCATCCGCCTTCGACGGGCGCATCACTTGCAGGCGCGCCCGGGCGAGACCGTTCGGGCATGTCCGGATGATCTGGCCCGTTCAGAGGGGAACCATCATAGGTACTTGGCATGGACAACCGACCGGAATTTACCAATGGCCGGGCAAAGGCTGTGTCCTCGGACAAGTCCAACACGGCATTCCGGAAAATGCGGCTCATCTCTGTTTTAGGCGTGATGAAATCCGTCGACCGGGATGAGTTCAAGATGTTCTCATCTGCGGCGTAAACCCGCTCCTGATCATAGGTATCCAGCAGGCTTTCGGGCGCCTTGCCGTCCATGACCAGTTTGAGCTTCCAGCACAGGTTATCGGTATCCTGCAAGCCGCTGTTGGCTCCACGTGCGCCAAACGGGGATACTTGGTGCGCGCTGTCGCCAGCAAAGATAACGGAACCGTGGCGGAATTGCTCCATACGGCGACACTGGAAGGTGTAGATGGACACCCATTCAAGTTCAAACTCGACGTCCTCGCCCAGCATGGCTTTCAGGCGTGGGATAACGTTTTCCGGTTTTTGCTCTTCTTCCTTGTCGATGTCCCAGCCAAGTTGAAGATCGATGCGCCATACATTGTCCGGCTGCTTGTGAAGCAGAGCAGATTGCCCCTTGTTGAACGGTGGATCGAACCAGAACCAACGCTCGGTCGGGAAGTCCGCATTCATGACCACATCGGCAATGAGGAAGTTGTCCTCAAATACACGCCCGCGAAAATCCAGATCCAGCATTTGGCGGATCGGCGAACTGGCCCCATCACAGGCGATGACCCAATCGGCCTCCACCGAATAGGAGCCCTCCGGCGTTTCCATGGTCACAATAGCAAAGCCATCCTTTTGCTCGACCTGGGTGACCTTGTTGTTGCCGCGGATTTCAATGGATTTTCCCTCGGCCTTGAGCTGCTGAACACGCTCGACGAGATACTCTTCCAGATAGTATTGCTGGAGGTTGATGAAGGCGGGGCGTTTGTGCCCATCCTCCGGCAAAAGATCGAACTGGTAGACCTGCCGTTCGTCGAAGAACACCTTGCCGATGTTCCACTGGACACCCTTGTCAACGAACTTGTCGCCACACTTCATGCGATCAAGAATTTCCAGCGGTCGCTTGGCATAGCACACCGCACGGGACCCCCAACTCACCTTGTCGTTCTCATCCACCACGACCACAGGAACATCCTGCATGGCCAGATCGATTGCCGCGGCAAGGCCAATTGGCCCTGCCCCGACGATGAGTACCTTATGCCGTGCCGGTGTAGCGGCATCCTGATCCGCCGTGCGGACATAGGGATAAAGTGGCACTTCAAAAATTTTGGTCATGCTTGCTGCCTCCCAACAGCATTCAAAGTGTTATCCCTGAAGCTGTGCCCACATTTCGCGGTCACGTTCTGCGGTCCAGATCCGCGGAGTATCGATGCCGCGCGCTTCGTCAAAGGCGCGAGCCACATTGAACGGCAGACAATGCTCGTAAATGGCGTAGTCCTTGAACTTGGGATCGCATTCGGCACGGCAGGCATCCCATGCTTCTTTCAGGGATCCCCCACGAGCGACCACGCGTTCAATCGGACGGTAAGTGCTCTCGACAAAGTCACGGGTGTTCTCGATGGCGGCGTTCACCATCGTGTCGCCGACCAATGCGTCACCACGACCTGGCGCAATGGCATCCGGGTTGAAGGCCTTGATTGCATCCAGCGTGTTTCCCCAATCCTTGAAGTGCCCATCACCGCAATAGCAAGCGGAGTGGTATTCAACGATATCACCGGTGAACATCACGCCGGCATCGGGCACCCAAGCCACAATATCGCCAGCAGTATGGGCCCGCCCCAGATGCATGAGCTCCACACGTCGCTTGCCCATGTTGACGGTCATGCGATCCTTGAACGTCATGGTGGGCCAAGTGAGGCCCGGAATGCTGTCCGCAGCTTCGAACAGACGCGGGAAGCGGCCATATTCAGAGTCCCAGTCTTCCTGACCACGCTCATAGATCATGGCCTGACATTTTTCTGAGGCGATGATTTCAGAGGCATTGTAAGCGGACGCACCCAACACACGCACAGCATGATAGTGGCTGAGCGTGACGTATTTGATGGGTTTGTCGGTAACCTCTCGCACCTTCTCGATGACGAGGTTCGCCATGACAGGCGTTGCTTGTGCGTCCATCACCATGACGCTGTCGTCGCCGATGATAACACCGGTATTCGGGTCGCCTTCTGCAGTGAACGCGTAAAGGTCCGGGCCGATCTCCGTAAAGGAGATGGTCTTTTTTTCCATGTCGCCGGTTGATGCAAATGCTTTGGTCATTTGGTCTCCCTCCCCCTTAGCGAGGGTCGAAATCAGGTGAAGGCTTAATGGTGCCAACGCATTCGCCGAAGCCAATGCGATATCCATCGCCCTGCGCCCAACCTGTTAGAGTGAGTGTGTCGCCATCTTCAATGAACCGCCGGGTTTCACCGGTTTCCAGTTCAAGCGGCTCCTTGCCGCCCCAAGTCAGTTCAAGTAGCGAGCCGTATTCTGTCTTCTCAGGCCCAGAAACAGTGCCTGAGCCGAGCAAGTCACCCGTGCTCATCTTGCAGCCACTCACCGCATGGTGAGCCAACTGCTGAGCTGCGGAGTAGTACATGTTGTTGTAATTCGTCTTGGCGATGCGGGTTGGCTTGTCCGCCCCTTCCGGCTGCATCAGGACTTCCAGCTCAATATTGTAGAGCATCGGACCCGGTTCACGCAGATAAGGCAGCAGCTCTTTTTCACGGGGCGGAGTTGAAGTGCGGAACGGTTCCAAGGCTGCCTTGGTGACAACCCAAGGACTGATGGAGGTTGCAAATGCCTTGGCCTGGAAAGGCCCAAGCGGCTGGTATTCCCAAGCCTGAATGTCGCGCGCGGACCAATCGTTCAACAAGACATAGCCGAAGATCATGCCATCAGCTTCCTGCACCGAGATGGGACGACCCATCTCACTCGGCAGACCCACGACAGCCCCCATTTCCAACTCGATGTCGAGACGCTCACAGGCACCGAAGCGCGGCATCTCGTCGGTTGGCGCTTTTTTCTGGCCAAGCGGACGGGCGATGTCCGTACCACTAACGACCACGGTGGACGCACGGCCATTGTACCCGATCGGGATATGAAGCCAGTTTGGCGGCAGCGCGTTTTCCGGACCGCGGAACATGGTGCCCACGTTGAACGCATGCTGGCGCCCCGCATAAAAATCGGTGTACTCAGCGACGTGAAACGGCAGATGCATGGTCGCGCGAGATTGAAGCACCATTGCCTTGTCGCGCAGTGCAGCATTTTCCTTCAGTGCCGGATCACCGTCAGCCTTGAACAGAGCGACAAGCCTGTCGCGGACCTGATCCCATGCGGGCTTGCCCAACGCCATGAACTCATTCAGGGCGGGCTGGTTGAACACATGCTCGGACCCACCTGCAGACACCAGACCGGCCTCTTCGAGCTCAGAAAGGTCGATGACAAATTCACCCAGAGCCACCCCGCAACGAGGCGCGTGACCGTCAACGGAGAAAACACCGTAAGGAAGGTTTTGAATCGGGAAATGACTGTCGCTTTGATTGGCGCTTTCAACCCAGCTTTTCATCAAAAAACTCGCTTCTGGTTTGGGCGGACAACCTACGGATTGCCCCTGAAAGGACTAGTGCGTATCATGATAGTTACAGATGAAACTTTGTCAATCTAGACTCACGCTGTGAGATATTAGCCTATTGTCTACAACACCGTATTCAGCGCCTTTAGTGCCTGAAAACGCTAGGAAACCCTCAATATCCGTCAATTTTTTCAATAATCGCTCAAATTGACTTTTAGTTTCATATGTTACTATTATGGCTCAAGACTGCGGCGGGATGCCGCAAGTTTCATCTGCGCAATCCGTTGAGAAGCGCCCAGCAGGATCTACCGAGGAATGCACGACTTCGACCTTCGTGACTTTTTTCCCTACCGTGTCCGCGTGTTTGCCACCGCGGTAAGTGCCGCCGTGACGCGCGTCTACACTGAACGGCACGGGCTGGCGGTGTCGGAATGGCGGACCATGGCCATTTTGGGCAGCAATCGCGCCCTGTCCGCCAAGGAGATCGTCGAAAAATCCAGCATGGACAAGGTCAACGTGTCTCGCGCGGTTCAATCTCTTCGCAAGAAAGGGCTGCTGAAGCGCGACATCGACGGAGATGACAGGCGGCGTGCCGTGCTTCGACTGACAGAAGAAGGAAATCGCGTTTTTCAGGACTTGGTGCCGCTGGTTCGGGATGTGGAACAGCAGCTGATCTCTGATCTGAGCGATGACGAACTGCGCGTTCTGGAAAAACTCATGGCGCGGGTCAAACACAAAGCGGAAGAAACGTTGAAAATGGCCGAACATAGCGGTTGAGGGCAGCCTTGTTCGGTGGGGAGGGAATTATGCCTGAGATTAAACTCTATGATTACTGGCGCTCTTCAGCGAGCTACCGGGTGCGAATTGCCTTGCACCTGAAAGGGCTAGCCTTTGAATGCGAAGAAGTAAACCTGCTTGAGCGCGGCCAGCAAGCCCCGGCATACACAGAGATGAACCCGCAGGGGCTTGTGCCGACACTGGAAATTGACGGCATACGGCTCACGCAGTCGCTGGCCATCATAGAGTATCTGAATGACCTTTACCCGAATCCGCCCTTGCTCCCGCAGGATCCTCTTGAACGGGCGCGTGTTCGTCAGTTGTCACAAGTGATCGCGATGGACATCCACCCGATCTGCAATCTCAACGTAGTACAGAGCATCGTCGATCTGGCTGGCGGCAATGAAGCCATCAAACCACGATGGATGCGCGAGAAAATCCGTGACGGCCTTGTGGCCTTTGAAGGGCTGCTGGCGCAGTTCGGCAGTGACGGTGAGGTGTGCTTCGGATCCGCCATTTCGCTGGCCGACATATGCCTGATGCCCCAGATCTACAATGCGGATCGTTGGGGGGCTGATCGCAGCGATTTGCGCAACATCAACCGGATTGCCGAGTTCCTCAGTGAGCAAGATGCCTTTCGCGCAGCTTATCCGAGCAACGAACCCCGCGAAAAAACTTGAGGTATACATCACAGTTGCTCTTGATCCTCTGCATGGGAGTTGTAAAAAGTGCGGGTTTGCGGCACACTCCGACCTGCTGCTTTCTACAAAAATAAACCAAGTAAAATCTTGGTATCGGTGCATCGTCAGTAGACTGTCAAACAGGCGATAGGGTCGCCAAGACTTACTGATGATAAAGGAGGACGGTGACCTTGAACGCAAGGACGCCCCCTGTGAGTAACAGCGATCTACCGAGTCAGGGTAAGCCCGTTCGTTGGTTCTACAAGGAAGACGGGGAAAATGTCGGGCCAATTGACGAGCCTGAATTTCTGGAGCTTATCACGTCCGGCCAATTGAGCCGGTCAACTCGTGTGTGGTCTCGTGAGCTCGGGCCTGTATGGCGACGGGTATATGAAGTCGAACGCCTCATGACGCTTCTGCAGGAAGCCGATGAGGCGGCAAAGGCAGAAGCGGAATCAAACCGGCCCCCGCGGCAGGTAGCGCCTTCGCTTGCCTGGTTGATGGCTTTTTCGCCAATCATCAGCGCGCTGTTTGCGCTGTTGCTGGGTGCCATCATTCCGGCGGCTGCGGATGATTTTCGCATTTACCTGCTGCCGGCCTATTTCCTGATGGCCTACCCCGTCTTGAGCGCCTGCTTCCATCGCATTGACAGCAAGGCGTTGAAGGCAATTTATGAGGACAGCGTTAAATTCGGTCTGCCGTTATTCATCATCTTTCCGCCCGCCTACTTCATTGCGCGTAAGCGGCTGGCCGCCAATCAACACCTGTTGTTGCCTTTGCTTTCGGTGGCCATGTATCCAACGCCCTTCTTCATTTACTGGATGGCCTTTTAGTCCGCTTTTCAAAGCGGGCCAGAACGCCATCCGGCCCCCTTCTATCCATCGGCCTCTCGAAAGCCATCAAAGCGCAATGAGGATGCTTTCAACCCGCTGCGCTTTGTCGACAGAAGCAGGTTCGTTTCACTGGACGCCACGCCATCAATCAAACGGATGTCGGCCAGCACTTCATCGAGCTGGGTGAGGGTTTCGGTGCCAATCTCCAATATCAGGTCCCAATTGCCGTTGGTTGTATGGACTGCAGACACCTCCGGCATCCTGTTGAGGCGAGCGATAATCTTCTCCGCTCCCTTGCCCTCAATCTTCACCAGCATGATACCGCGAACCGGTTGATCATGAACATCGGTGCGCAGAACGGCCGTAAAGCCAAGAATCTCACCGCTTTCCTGAAGCTTGTCCAGCCGGGAGCGCACAGTGGCTCGGGCAAGATCCAGTTCCACTGCCATATCGGAAACACTCGCACGCCCATTTCTACGTAGTAACGCGATCAGCTGCCTGTCTATCTTATCCATATCGCTCAAGAGACCTTATCGTTTTGAGAGGTGTAGCCGACACTTTGAGCACTATGGTCTCTTTTTATCGCCACGGGAAGCCGCATAATACCCATCATAGGCATTATGCAGAGGAAGAAGATGGCGAAACCAATTCTGCTCTATGGCGCTCCAGTTCAGGAAGGGTCTCGCGTAAGAGGCTGCCTGATGGGACCGGATGCGTATCGCACGGCCAACCTTGCGCAGATGTTGGAAACGCTTGGCTACGAGGTGGAAGACCACGGCAACCTAAGCATTGAGGAGCAAAAGCCGCTTTCCCACCCAAACACACAACTTCATCATTTGGCAGAATATGGTGCGTGGACGCGGGTTCTCTGCGAAGCCGCGCATACGGCCTTGGCAATCGGCGGCTTGCCGATCTTTCTTGGCGGCGATCACAGCATGGCAGCTGGAACAATTTCCGGCATTGCTCAGCAAGCCGCTGACGCCCGGCAAGAGCAATTCGTACTCTGGCTGGATGCGCATCCGGACTTTCATAGTCTGGAAAGCAGTGAAACGGGCAATTTGCACGGCACACCTACAGCCTATTTTACCGGCCATGCCAGTTTCACGCCGTACCTGCCCGCGCTCAAGGCCCCCATCAAGCCGGGGAATTTGTGCATGATGGGACTTCGCTCAGTGGATCCGGCAGAAAGAACAGCATTGGCTGAAGCCGGCGTGGTGGCCCACGACATGCGCAGCATTGATGAACATGGGATCATAGCTCCGTTGCGCACCTTCCTTGACCGTGTGAAGGAGGCCAACGGCCGGCTTCATCTCAGCTTTGATGTGGACTTTCTTGATCCCGGGATAGCACCCGCAGTGGGCACGACCGTACCGGGAGGAGCCACCTTCCGTGAAGCTCATCTCATCATGGAAATGCTGCATGACAGCAACCTTGTCACCTCGATCGATCTGGTCGAGTTGAACCCGTTTCTTGATGAGCGGGGCAAGACTGCTCGGCTCATGGTCGATCTGGTGGGAAGCCTGTTTGGGAAGAGAATTCTGGATCGCCCCACCTGAGGTGCGGTCATCCTACGAAAGGGACACGTAAATGGTAAAATTCGTCAGCGTCGACAACATCCTGGAAATTGTACGCGATCAGGGTATCGAAGAGTTTCTGCAAGGCCTCGCCTCCTACGTGGAGGAGGATTTCAAACGCTGGGAACTGTTCGACAAGATCCCGCGGGTTGCCAGTCACTCCAAAGTAGGTGTGATCGAGCTGATGCCAACCAGTGATGGAGAGCACTACACCTTCAAATATGTAAATGGTCATCCCAAGAACACCAAGGAAGGGCTCCAGACCGTTACCGCGTTCGGTTTGCTGGCGGATGTTTATACCGGCTACCCGCTGATGCTATCGGAAATGACGGTGCTCACTGCACTGCGCACCGCAGCCACATCAGCCGTTGCTGCCAAGGTCCTTGCGCGTCCAGGTTCGAAAAGCATGGCCATGATTGGCAATGGCGCGCAGTCGGAATTTCAGGCAATCGCGTTCAAGGAACTGCTGGGCATTACCGATCTGCGTCTTTATGACATCGACCCGAAAGCAACTGAAAAGCTGATGCGCAATCTGAATGGACGTGGATTCAACCTGACGGCCTGTACCAGCGGGGAAGAAGCCGTCGCCGGCGTTGACATCATAACAACGGTTACCGCCGACAAACAAAACGCAACCATCTTGACCGACAACATGGTTGGGAGTGGGCTGCATATCAACGCGATTGGCGGTGATTGTCCCGGTAAGACAGAGCTGCACAAAGACGTATTGCTTCGATCAAAGATTTTCGTCGAGTATCCGCCGCAAACACGCATTGAAGGGGAAATTCAGCAGCTGGACGATGACTACCCAGTGAATGAACTCTGGCAAGTGATCCGAGGCGAGGCCAAGGGCCGAGATGACGATCGCCAGATCACCCTGTTCGATTCTGTCGGATTTGCCACAGAAGACTTCTCAGCCTTGCGCTACCTGCACGACCGGGCGGTCGCAACCGGGCTCTATGATACCCTGGACATGGTAGCTGATCCGACTGATCCACGAGACCTGTTCGGCCTGCTGACCAAGCCGGTGGGGCCCAAACTGGCCGTGGAAAACGGCATTTGACCCCACCTCCAAATCGGGCGCGCTGTGTCCCTTGGCGCGCCTCGAGCCTTTAGCTGGCCTCATCTCTGGCGGGCCAATTTCGCAAGCCTGACTATCTTGCACTCCAGTTTTTGCTTCAGTACACCTAGGTCTCCTTCCATCAGCCCCACGCGCAGGGATGCCTTTCATGCAAACCGTTCTTATCGCTGCTCTCAAATTAGGCAAGGACGCCATTTCGCTCTTCATCGATATGGTCAAGGTCATGGTGCCTATCATGATCCTTGTGCGCATTGGCATTGAGTTTGGCGCCGTGGAGCATCTGGCTGCCATTTTAAGTCCCGTCATGAGCGTGGCGGGGCTGCCTGCCGAGACAGGAATTGTTTTTGCCACCGGATTGCTGGTGAACAACTACGGCGCATTGGCAGCGATGATGGGTTTGTTGCCCGGCATGGAAATGACTGTCGCTCAAGTCACCGTGCTTCTGTCCATGGTGTTGATTGCGCATGCGCTGCCACTGGAGCAAGGCATCTCCCGCAAAGCCGGCGTGAGTTTTGTGTTTTCAGCCGGTTTGCGCCTAGTCGTGGCCATGGCGTATGGTGTGATCCTTAACCTTATTTACGCTGCGGGTAACTGGCTGCAACAACCGCTCGACCTGAGCTGGCTTCCCGTCGTACCCCAGGCTGATGAGACATGGCTTGAATGGGCATGGTCCAGCGCCTCCCTGCTCTTTTCACTGTTCTGGATCATTTTGGCGTTGATCGTGTTTTTGAAACTGTTGGAAATCACCGGCATTACAGGCTGGCTGACGCGCTTGTTTGCGCCGCTCCTCGGCCTTATGGGGATCAGCCCCAAAGCGACCAACATCACCATGATCGGCGTATTGCTAGGCCTTTCATATGGCGGCGGACTGATCATTCGTGAAGCGCAAGCAGGTAATTTAAGCCCACGCGACGTGGTGCTTTCCGTCAGCTTCATGGGGCTTTGCCACGGCTTGATTGAAGATCCGTTGGTCATGATGGCCTTCGGTGGACACTATTCCGGGGTGCTGATCGGGCGGTTTGTCTTTACTGTCATCGCAATGATCCTGATCAGCCGAGTGATGCTGATGCTACCGGAAGACCGGTTCAAGCGGATTTTCTATCGCCCAGCGCGCGCCTGACACGCTGCTAGGTGTCACCAATGCCCAACGCAAAAGCCTCCTCCCGGATCAGCCGATCCGAGAGGACCAGCAGGATCAAACCCGGTATGGACGCTATCAACGCGATCCCTGCCGCCGTGGCGCCCATGGCCCCGCCCGAGATTTGCGAAAACAGCAAGGTCGGCAGCGTGACAATCTTACCTTGACCAATAAAAAACGTTAGCAAAAACAAATTGGTAGAAACCAGAAAAGTAAACAACGCACCCGCCAGAACCCCAGGCAGCAAAAGGGGCAGCGTTATCCTGGTAAGCACCTGCCATTCGTTGGCGCCAAGAACGCGACCACAATCTTCATAGCCCGCATCCAGCCCTTGATACACGGAGGTCAGCATACGTAGCATGTAGGGTACAGTAGGGATGAGGTGCACAGCGATCACACCGGGATACGTGCCGGAAATCCCAAGACCGATGAAGATCATTAAAAGTGCGATTCCAATAGCCGCTTCCGGCACCAACAGCGGCAACGAGAACACAAACTCCAAGCGCCTTTTTCCTCGGAAATGCCCGCGCGCCAATACCCGTGCGGCTGGCAAACAAATGATGAGGCACACCACCATAACTGCAACACCAATTCCCACGGTGTTGATTGTGGCTTCCAACACCTGAGAGGTGGGTGAAAGAACATAGTCCCACGCCAAAGGGAACGGCGAAATCTGGCGTTGTTCGAACCACCAAACCGATGGCATCAAATCCGGCCAAGCCCAACGAAATGCAAAGCTTTGGATCAATAGAGGGGCGAACGGCCCAACCGTGAAAGCCAGCACGGCGAGAACGAAAAGCCTCTGCCCTACAGATAGACGACGCAGGCCCTGAGTTGTCATGGAGCTTTTCCTCGCACCCGCTCGAACCGTCGAACTATCGCGAGATAGCCTACCAGAATGCTACCAGACACCAAGATCAGAGAGACAATGACTGCCATTCCCTGAAGCTGGTAGGTATAATTTGCATCATTGAAATACCGCCAAGCCAGCACGGGCAACGTCTCCGGATGCCCGCCGCCCAGTATGAACGGGGCCTCAAACGCCCCCACGTTGAACGCAAAGCAAATGAGCGAGGCTGAGACAACGCCCGGCATGAGTTGCGGCAGAGTGATCCGCCAGAACACCTGAACCTGGCTCGCTCCCAAAATACGCGCGGCTTCTCGTGTGCCCTGACCGATTCCCATGAGCACAGCCAACAAGGCCAAGGTCATGAACGGCACCTGCTTCCACACATAGACGGCAATAACACCCCAACCCCAATGTGTTTGAAGCACGCGTGGAAACTCGCCAGGATCGGTAATCAGTCCCAGACCGGCAGCCAAGCGCGATAGGATGCCCCCATTTCCCAGCATGAGAAGCGCGAGGGCAATGCCCACCGTGTAGGGTATCATCAAGGGTAGCCGCGTCAGCGCCAACAGTGTTTTCGAGCCGCGAAATCTGCGTTCAAACGTCAACGCCAACGGTACCGAGATCACCAGACCGACTACCGTTGAAGCAAGGCCATAATACAGCGTCAACCAAAGAGAACGCCAAAAGTCCGGTTCTGACCAAAGAGCTAAAAAGTAGTTGGGATTGGGAAACTCGTTGATACCGAACCAGGGGGCAAAGCCCAAGCTTTGCAGCAAAGCCAACGCAAGTGCGCCGCCAAACAGACCGACCACCACCAACAATGCCGGAGCCAGTTGAATGAGCTGCCACAGACCAAAGGTTGTCCGAGTTTTGGAATAGCGATGCGATGTGGTCATCTGCCTCACACGGGATGGGCGAGCAATCGGGCTCGCCCAAATGGGTTACTCATTCAATTCAGACCTGCAACAACATCAGCCACTACTTGCTTGATTGGTTTGTTCGAACCACGCTCAATCACTTCAAGCCACGTGCCTTCGATCACATCAACAAGACTGGCGTTAGTATCTGGCGCGATGTTGGCATCCAGTTCTGCCTGTGTGACACCGTAGTGAGGTGGCGCAGCCTCGGTAATACGTGCCTGATCAGCCGCCGAAAGGGTCCACATGTCAACACCTGCCGGCATGCCAGCCTGAGCCATCATGGAGGCCTGCGCTTCCACCGAGGAGAAGTAGTTGATCGCGACCAAGGCCGCGGCCGGGTTCGGGCTGTTGAGCGGAACTGCCAAATAATTCTTGTTCTTGATCATGTTGCCCTTCGGAAAGATCATTTCCTCTGCCCTTTCGGGATAGGTGCCCGTGATCAGCCCAGTGTGCACACCATAAAGCCCAAACTTGCAGTTGAAATGCACCTCTGAGTTCAAGAACAGATTATCCAGCTCGGAAGAGCTTTCCGGATAGCGCGGATTTCCTTGTGGCCCGCCCAGCAGCAACGGATCAAGCTCCTTGAGATACTCGAAACCCGGTGTAATGAGAGTGGCGAGGCGCTCTACCCCGAGGTCTTCAAGAGAGTTTTGGAAGGGATCAGCCCCGGAGCCCTCAGGGTTGTGGGCATACAGAACGGATTGCACAAACGTGTTGCCGAGATAATGCGGAGGCTTCACGTAGGTGAATTTGCCCGGGTTCTGCTCCAAATAGGCTTTCAAGTCCGCAAAGGTGGCGGGTGTTTCCGATTGCGTTACGTGGGCACGATTCACTGCACAGACATACTGTTCTCCCGACCACGGCATCTCCATGGCCTCGGTTGGCGTGCCGAAATCGCGAAGGTTGAGAAGTGAGCGTGGATCCGTTTCATCCCATTCGAAATTTGCAGAGTTCGGCAGCTTATGGGCAAATGAGCCCCACAGCGCGCCTTGCTGTTTTAGTGTGAAGAAGTTCTCGCCATTCACCCACACCATGTCGACGGACCCTTCACCCGAGCCCTTCCCGGATGCGATTTCCGCGATGATGACATCAACGGTGTCTTTTGTGGCAGAGATTCGAACAGGGTTTAGCGTCACGCCACGTTCAGCAAGAGCCGGTTTGGCGACCTGATCAATCCATAAATTGATGATGTCACTACCACCCCAGTAGTAGAAGTTGACGGTTCCCTCTTCCTGGGCTCGGCTTTCCACCTCACTCCACGCCATAGATCCGGCTAGGAACTCGTTTCGAAACTCATCATCACTCATGGCATGGGTGCTGCCAGCGCTAAGCAGCGCTGTCAAAAGTGCAGCGCTCCATCCCATCTTCTTCAGGTTTTGCATCGAATCTCCCTTCAGGATTTGCCGGAAATCAGAATGCACTCAGGCATTTCCTATTTCCTCAAAAGGCCAATGTGGTCGGGGCAAATAAGTACCGCTACAGGTTGCCCAACTTGCAAAGAGCTGGTCGAGGGTTGGTCGGCAATCAAGCATTCGGCCCCCACCTGGACGGTGCAACGCTTGACTGGCCCCAAGAACTCAATGGACGTGATGGTGCCTGAAAGCCGGTTGGCCGGTCCGTTCAAAAGCGGTTCTTTGTCCAAAGAAATGCCGATTGCTTCATATCGCACCATCGCTTTGCAGCTTCCCGCACCCACATCAGCCTTCGCTACTTGAAGCTTCCCCCATGGTGTGTCGATACAATCGGGACTCACCATAGTGGCGGGCGCTATATTCGAAGCGCCCATGAACCGGGCCACGCGCTCCGAGATCGGATGGTGATAAACATCCTCAGGCACGCCAACTTGCGCCAGATGTCCATCGAACATGACCGCTATCCGATCGGCCAGATCCATAGCCTCCGTCTGATCATGGGTGACCAGCAGTGTCGTCATGCCCATATCGCGTTGGAGTTCCTTGAGGAAAGAGCGCATTTCCATGCGCAACGAGGTATCCAGACTGGCGAATGGCTCATCAAGCAGCAGAACTTTCGGCTCAGTAACCAGCGTGCGGGCAATCGCGACGCGTTGCATCTGGCCGCCAGAGAGCTGAGAAGGAAAACGGTCTGCATAAGGGACGAGTTGAACCGCTTCCAGCATAACATGCACCCGTTCGCGGATTTCGCTCGCCCCTACCCCCCTTACGGAAAGCCCGAATGCGACGTTGTCATAAACCCGCATGTGGGGGAACAGATTGAAGCGTTGCGAGACCAGCCCGACGTTGCGCTGCTGCACTGGGAGATTTGCAACGGTATGACCATCAAAGGCGATATCGCCAGCACTGGGTGTATCGAGCCCACTGACAAGACGAAGGGTTGTGGTCTTTCCGCATCCAGAAGGTCCGAGCAATACAACGAACTCACCGCCAGCTACGTCAAGGTTCATGTGATGCACGGCGGTTTGGTCAGCATATTGTTTGGAGAGGCCCTCCAACGTAATGCGTGTACCTTGACGGATCTGATCAGTTTCGCTCGGGTGAACCTTCAACACCTGCCCATGCCCTATTCAGTACCTCACTCCATGCCCAGTCCATGATGCGGCGGAGACTAGGCACAGCGCTTGGAAGGGTACAGTAAAACCCCTGTGATAACGCGTGAAGAGCGTTGATTGTCCAACGCCCTTTGCAGATGCAAGATTGGGCACGGCTACCCGGCCAGCCCCGGCAGCCCAACAGCGACTCGCCCTTCATCGGTTTTCAAGGAAAAGTCACGTCCCACATAGTCGTCACCGCCGGGACCGATCAGGAAAGCAATCGCCTTTGCAACCCATTTGGCGGGTATATCAACCGACGGATCCATTTGACTAACCGGATTGATCCCAGAGGCCTTGATGGTCACCTGCATGTTGGTGGCAACAGTCCCGGGCGATAACCCCATTACACGAACACCCTGAGCTGCCAATTCATGGTGGCCCGACTGGGTTAGCATCAAAACGCCAGCCTTGGTTGTGCAGTACTGGCTCCATCCATCGAGGGGCATGTAGGCCGCACCAGAACTGATGTTGATGATGGTGCCGCTCCCTTGCTTGACCATGTGCGGGGCTGCGGAACGGATGGCGTAGTAAACGCCTTTCAAGTTGATATCGACCACCTTTGACCATTCGTGGGGATCGCTTTCAATCAACGGCGCGATTGGTTCAATGACGCCGGCGTTGTTCACCAGAACATCGATCTTGCCGAACGTATCAAGGCAATGCTGAACCAGCGCGGCCACTTCGTCATAATCGCTCACATCACATGGAAAGGCCGAGGCATCACCACCGGTCGCAATGATTTCCTGAGCAAGATCTCCGATAGCCTCGCTGTTTCGCGCAGCCAAAACAACCTTCGCGCCCTGTTCGGCAAGATAGCGCGCAGTAGCTGCACCAATTCCGCGGCTGGCCCCCGTAATGATGACGCACTTACCCTTGATTTCGCTCATGTCCCTCTCCGTTTTTACCACTGTTGCATCATGCCTAGCAGATTCACGCGATGTTACGTAGACGGAAAGGAGGCCAACCCAAGAACTCAGTCTGCACGAACTTCGCCCCGTTTTCGACGGTGATCAGACAACAAGAGAACTAGATTGCGTCACCACGCAAAAGAAACCATTTTTCTCGGATCCCCGAGATACGCACCACACACCCACAAAATGGCGCCCCGCGATGCGATGAAAGGCATTTTAGCTGCCAATTCCGACGGTAATAAACCAACGATGAGCAATAAATTAGATATATAGGAAATTTCCCGTCGCCATGAACTGGCTCGCATCCAGTCGTAGTGCTTGCGCCCCCTCGTACAGGCGAAGAAAAACGAGGGGACGCGGGCAGGAAGGCTCTGGCTAGTCAGCGCATGCCTTCTCGCCCTCATCGAGGAAGCTCTCAAGCACCTCCACGATGAGACGGTGATCGTCTTCCTGCGGCAAACCGGAAACCGTAATCGAGCCAACAACACCCACGCCCCGGACAGTTAAAGGAAAACCACCGCCGTGGCAGGCATAGTCTTTCGGATCCACGCCGGACCCCTCATACATGTTCTTGCCCTTGGCCTTGTAGGCGTTGGCCAGATACCAAGTGCTGTGATGATAGCGGGTTACCGAGTTTTTCTTGCGCCTGACCCACTCAAGATTGTCACCGCGCGCACCGGGCAGGACAAAGGCAAACAACGTCAGACCATTCAGTGTAATATCAATGGCAACACTTGCGCCTTCAGCTTCTGCTGCCGTTTTCAGCGCAACTCCAAGGTCCCAGGCCCGTTGGTGAGAAAACCAAGCGAACTGCAATCGGCTCTCCTGCTCGAGCAACTTCTCCAACAGCTCTGACATATCCCCCCCTAAAGGAAAACGGTTTTGTGCGCGGCGCTACTGGCATAAGCCGCTTCAACGATCTTGATTGTGGTGATTGCTTCTTGCGGCATCACGGGCACCTCGCCCCCACCACGGATAGCTGAAGCCATTTCAAGGTAAAACCGCTCATAGCAACCGCGTTCGGTTGGCACAGCAACGGCTTTCCCGCTGGCATCAGTGTAGACGCCCCATGCGCTCTCAGGGTCTTCGCCCCACCCCTCGCAGCCGGGCCCCTTCAACTCGCGAAGCAGGTCTTCTTGTTTATCCATTACATATTTGATGAAAGCACCTTCCGAGCCATAGACCTGAAAGCGCGGGCCTTCAGTCGTGCTGAGATTGTTGCCATGCAGAATGACGTCCCTTTGGTCGTAACCAAGGCAGATATGAAAGTGGTCCACAGCCTGCGCGCCGGGACGCTGGTTTCGCAAGGTTGCTGTCACGCTTTTAGGGGGCCCGAAAAAGGCCAACGCTTGATCAATAAGATGAGACCCGAGATCATACAAAATTCCGGCGCCGGGAATATTCTGCTCCCGCCACCGATCCTTCACCACAGGACGATAGCGGTTATAGCTGGAGAACAAGGTATGTACCTCGCCAAGGTGCCCTTCTGAGATCAGCTTCTGGATAGTGAGGAAATCACCGTCAAATCGGCGACTGTGATAGACACTGATCTTTTTGCCCTGCTCTTCCGCCAAGGCCGCAATCTGCTTGCCTTCTGCACTGTCGATCGTAAAGGGCTTTTCCACCACCACATGCTTGCCAGCACGCAAGGCTTTTTCGGCGAACGGGCCATGTAGTTCATTTGGGGTCGCAATGACCACCAACTCCTCATCGCCTTTTGCAAGCAGCTCATCAATGGATGGATAAACGACTGCGGACGGCAACTGAGCATGAACTTTTTCAGTATTGCTTGAGACGACGCTGGTCAACTCATACTCACCCAGCGCTTGCAAAATCGGAGCCTGAAAAGATTGTCCGGAGATGCCAAATCCGATCAGCGCCGTTTTGATTGGTGTCATGCGTCCATCCTCCTGCTCCCGGATTTGAAAAAGAGCAGCCCGGCCAAACGC
The DNA here is from genome assembly GCF_000422785.1 of Pseudovibrio exalbescens DSM 16456. Lineage (GTDB taxonomy): Bacteria > Pseudomonadota > Alphaproteobacteria > Rhizobiales > Stappiaceae > Pseudovibrio > Pseudovibrio exalbescens. The sequence goes on along the minus strand of NZ_AUGS01000002.1, from coordinate 418,921 downwards.
CGGACTGCCAAGAAAACGAGGACCCCGTGGGAGGAGACCGAGCCCCCATCACCTTATCGCGGTCAGGCGAGTTCCAACTCGCTCTTCAGCGTGTTTTCAACCTCTGCGACAGATGCAGCATTCATGAGCTTGCTGCGGAACTCCTCTTGCATTATGCGGCGCGCCAGCTTGGAGAAAATCTTCATGTGCTGATCCCCTGCCGCATGCTTGTTCAGGGTCAACATGATGACGAACTGCGCCTCTTCATCACCCCACTGGATTGGCTTTGCCAAACGAGAAACGCTGATCGCGGACTGTTCGATATGCTCGGATTTTGTATGCGGTATAGCGAACCCGAAACCAAGGCCAGTAGAGAACACATCTTCGCGAGCCCAAAGGTCATCCGCAAGGCTGTTGGGGTAGCGGCAACGCCCCGCAAGAAAGAGGTTATCCGACAATGTCTTGATAACCTCTTCCTTGGAGCGCAGGTCGGCATCCAGCATGATGCAATCTCTGGAGACGAGAGGCGCATCAGACTGTTCCATGCGGAACTGAGCAAGAAGGTGTTCCACCTGCAAAGAGGTTCGGCAGTCCATGGCCTTGTTCAGCAAGATACGGCATTGGCGACTATCAAGCTTGGAGACACGCTCTTTGGTTGCCGGAATGCTGGGAGCGCTCATGCTGATTTCATCAAGACCGAGGCCAACGAGCAATGGCAGGACAGATCCCTTCGCACCCAGCTCACCACACAGGCCGACCCACTTGCCATGGCGGTGGACCGAAGTGACAATGTGATCAAGCGTGCGCAAAAACGCCGGATTCAGGCTGTTGTAGTGCTTAGTTACCTTGGCATTATCCCGGTCAACGGCCATCAGATACTGGGTCAGATCGTTGCTTCCGATACTGAAGAAGTCGACCTCCTCACAGCACTGGTCGATAATGAAGGCAACAGACGGAACTTCAACCATGATGCCCAGCGGGATTTTCTCGTCGAACGGGATATGCTCTTTGCGCAAATCCTGACGAATTTCCGCCAAGATATCCTTCACCCACAGGATCTCTTCAAGGGAGGAAATCATGGGGATCATGATCTTCAGCGACCCATGTGCCGAAGCACGCAAGATCGAACGCAATTGCGCCTTGAACAGGTCAATGAACTCTTCGTAGATGCGTACGGCACGATATCCGAGGAACGGATTGTTTTCTGCCGGAATCTGAAGATAGTCGACCGGCTTATCACCGCCGATGTCGATGGTGCGGATGATGATGGATTTTCCATCAGCATCCTCAATGGCCTGACAATAGATGTTGTAGAGCTCATCCTCATCCGGCTCACAGGTGCGGTCCATGTACAGCATTTCAGTGCGGAACAGGCCGATGGCTTCGGCACCGTTCCTGAACGCAGGACCGGCTTCTATGGAGTGTGCAATGTTTGCGGCAAGTTCCACTGGTTTGCCATCAGCTGTCATTCCCTTTTGATCACGAAAAGCCGCCTGTCGTTCGCGCACAGTGTCCTGAACCCGTTGTTCCTGCTCGTAGTAACGGGATACCGGCTTTGTGATCTCTGTGACCACCAGACCAAGATCACCATCCACCATGACTTCATAGCCCAAGCGATCGCCCAGTTTGGTCTCATCCACGCCAACAAGGGTCGAGATGGCGAAAGACCGCGCCAGAATGACCGTGTGTGAAGTGCTTCCACCGCGTGTCAGTATCAATCCCTTGAGAAGGCTCTTATCCAACTCCAGAAACTGACTCGGTGTCAGGTCATCTGCCAGACAGATGGTCGGACCGGTTAGAGCCAGCGAGTTGGAGAACTTGTCCTCTCCATAAATCGCCTGGAGAAGCTGAAAACATACGTCGCGAATGTCGAGCTCACGCTCACGCATATAGGCACTGGCGGAGTTTCTCAGCTGCGCGGTATAATGCTTTGCAGTTGCAATAACAGCTTCTGCAGCGCCCTTGCCCTCTGCCATCTTTGCATCAAGCGTTGCCTTGAATTCGATATCGTTCACGATGGCCAAATGCGCCTTTACCACATCCGCCTCAGTGGCCGCGGCGCTTGCAAGCTGCACCTTGAACGACCGGGAAAGAGTTTCAAATCCCGCTTCCAGCTGGTTCTTCTCTTCCTCTATAGCGGCAACGGGCGGCAGATCCGTCAAGCTATCAAAATCAACAGCCCCGACGCGCACGAGTTTGCCACGTCCAAAACCGCCACTGACAGCGCGCCCCCTGATGTGCTCCGCCTTCAGATTGGCGAAGTTGCGTGGCAAGGGCACGAACTCACCATCGTCTTCATTCGCGGTTTCCAAAGGCGCATCACAGTGTTCAAACTCAGTCTCTATGAACTGCTTGACCTTCTCAAACGCTTCATTCTCGTCCGAGCCCTCAACGGAGATGGTGCAAGTGTCTTCAAAAAGGGTATCCGTACCAATCAAGGATAGAACGCTCTTGGCGTTGCCAGTAATACCGGTGCGCTCATTGGTCCATTTTATTTCAGAAGAATAGTTGTTACACAGCGTCTCTACGTGATTAGCCGGTCTCGCATGGACACCATTCGGCAATTCACAAGTAAAGGAGAATGTTTTCATTTTGTGTCCCTCAGAATCAAAAGATAGCTCTGGGTCAAGCTGTTGATCCAACTGTAGCCGGGAACCACCGGTGTCTCTATTGGACAAAACTTCGTTTTGCTGGACATTTGTTAGAATACCACAGAGATCTTAGATACATTAGAATTACTACATACTTCAGAGCACGCAACGGAGATGAAATCTGCATCACCATAACGGCGTCATTATTTAGTAAATTATATCAATTAGTTAATAAAATATATTTCTTGTAATTGTTACTACCTACGTTATTTATCGTATTTCTCCATCCTTTATATATCTAACATTTATCCAGTAAATAGTGTTTTTGTCCTCTACTTGAGTAGCACAGAATCCAACATACTCAACTTGATTTCCAAGGGCCTCACAGAGGTCGGGACCGCTTGGAAAAGACCGATCGCTATTCGCTCATATTCTCTGGGGAGGATAATCAGATGAATGATCTACTAGTAATACTCAAGAATACCCGACAACATCTCATGACAGGCGTGTCCTACATGATCCCGTTTGTTGTGGCTGGTGGTATTCTGCTCGCAGCCTCGGTAATGCTCTATGGTGAGGGCGCTGTTCCGGCGGAAGGCACCTGGCTTCATGATCTGTTCTTCATCGGCGTTGCCGGTTTTCAGCTCATGGTGCCAATCCTGGCAGCCTATATTGGTTACTCCATTGCGGACCGGTCCGCACTGGCACCGGCAGCTATCGGCGCGTTCATTGGCGCCAACATGTACAATACTGGCTTCTTCGGCGCGATTTTCGCCGGCCTTCTGGCTGGTATCATCGTGCACTATCTCAAGAAGATCAAAGTGCCCGCGTTTGCCCGCTCAATCATGCCGATCTTCGTAATTCCAATCGTCGGTACGTTCATTACGGCCGGTGTCATGGTATGGGGTATTGGCGAACCAATCGGCATGGCCACGGCGTCTCTTACCGAGTTCCTGCGCGGTATGCAGGATTCCAGCATCGTTGTTCTTGCCATCGTGATGGGTTTGATGATCGCCTTTGATATGGGCGGGCCAGTCAACAAGGTAGCATACGCCTTTGTCATCATGTGTGTGGGTGAAGGCATCTACAACGTGGCCGGCATCAGCGCGGTGTCCGTTGCGGTTCCGTCCATCGGCATGGGCCTGGCTACCTTCATCAACAAGAAGCTCTATGAACCTTCTGAGCAAGAAGCCGGTCGCGCTTCCTTCCTTATGGGCACTGTAGGCATCACCGAAGGTGCAATTCCGTTTGCTGCTGCTGACCCTCTGCGGGTTCTGCCTTCCATCATGATTGGTACCGCTTGTGGTGCAGTAACTGCTGCGGTTCTCGGTGTTGAGTGCTTTGCAGCCTGGGGTGGCCTGATCGTGCTGCCAGTGGTTGATGGCCGCATTGGGTTCATTGTCGCCCTGACTGTTGGTGCCGTTGTCACTGCCGTACTGGTGAACGCTCTCAAGTCCATGCGCAAGGAGTCACCGACCAAGGAAGCAGCAGACGACGGCGACCTCGATATCGAGTTCGGTTGATCTGCACGGCTCCCACACAAAGCACATCAAACAAAAAAGGCGAAGATCATGACAAACGTAGTCGCAGTAACCGCATGTCCCTCCGGCGTCGCTCACACCTACATGGCTGCTGAAGCAGTCGAACAGGCCGCAAAGGCCAAGGGCTGGGCATGCAAGGTCGAAACTCAGGGCTCCATCGGCATTGAGAACGAACTGACCGCAGAAGACATTGCAGCAGCAGACGTCGTCATCCTGACAAAGGATATCGACATCAAGGGTCAAGAACGTTTTGAAGGCAAAGTGGTCGTGCGCATCGGTGTCAGCGATGCTGTCAAGCGCGCGGCTGCCGTAATGGACAAGATTGAAGCCCATCTTAACAAGGCTGCCTAATCCCAAGACGGCCTCGTGGGGAGCCACGGCTCCCCACTCCCCCACCTCTCCTTTGCCTACACCAGATTACGAAGCCATCCGGGAGCTTTAGATGAGCACTCCAAGAATTGAACGCCTCAAGGCCGCCTTGTTTGAAGCCAAACGCGAAATTTCTCTCGAACGCGCTCTTCTGTATACCGAAAGCCACAAGCAGACCGAAGGCGAACACACACTGGTTCGGCGGGCGTTGGCGACCGCTCACATTCTGGACAATGTCGAGATTTCGATCCGCCCTGATGAACTGATTGCTGGCAACAGAACAGTCAAGCCACGCGCAGGCATCATGTCCCCGGAAATGGATCCCTACTGGCTGGACAAGGAACTGGACACTTTCGAAACCCGCCCCCAGGACAAGTTCTTCATTAGCGAGGATGACAAGAAAATCTATCGTGAGCAGCTGCTACCATACTGGTCCAAGCGCTCCATGAAAGACTTCATCAATGCCCAGTTTCCCGAGGAAATTAAAGAAGCAACCCGCCACAAGATTTTCAGCGTGAACCAGACCGACAAAGGTCAGGGGCACATTATCATCGACTTCGACCGCCTTCTTGGCAATGGTCTCGGAACCCTTCTGGATGAGTTGAAAGTCCTAAGCGCGAAAAACAGCGAGAATGACTTTTACAAGGCTGTTGTCATTCTTCTGGAAGCCTCCATTCGACATATTCGCCGCTATGAAGCATTGGCGCGCAAAATGGCAGACGATTGCGACGATAAAGCCCGAGCCGAGGAATTGCTGAAAATCGCATCGATTTCCGCGAAAATCGTCACCGAAAAGCCCGAGGACTTTTACGAAGCGGTGCAGTTGTTCTGGTTCATGAACGTGATCCTGCAATACGAATCCAATGCCAGCTCCCTCTCACTGGGCCGGTTCGATCAGTATATGCTGCCGTTTTATCGAGCGTCTCTTGCCAACGGAGAAGACCCGGCGCTCCTGAAAGAGTATCTGGAAAGCCTCTGGATCAAGACCAATGATGTGGTTCTGCTGCGCTCAACCGGTAGCGCAAAATTCTTCGCAGGTTTCCCGACAGGCTACACCATTTTGTTGGGCGGTTTGACAGAGACTGGCCGCAGCGCCGTCAATGAGCTTTCGCTGTTGTGCCTTGACGCATATCAGAGCATCCGGCTGCCTCAGCCCAACCTGGGCGTACGCGTCAATGAGTTGATCGACCGTGAGTTCCTGCGCAAAACAACTGAAACAATCCGAATGGGTACCGGCATTCCGCAGATCTTCAATGACGAAGTGGTTGTGCCTGCTTTCCTCAACCGCGGTGTTTCGCTGGAAGACGCTCGCGACTACTCCGTTGTAGGCTGCGTGGAGCTTTCAATTCCAGGCAAGACCTACGGCTTGCATGACATCGCCATGTTCAATCTCCTGAAGGTGATGGAGTTGGTGCTGGACCGCAACAAGGACAACGCGGAGATAACCTTCGAGCAACTGCTCGAGGAAATCCGGCAGGACATTCGCCACTACGTCAAGTTGATGGCCGAAGGGTCCAATATCTGTGACATCGGCCATCGCGACTGGGCACCCGTGCCCCTGCTATCGTCCTTCATCAGCGACTGTATCGAAAACGGCAAGGACATTACCTATGGCGGTGCACGCTACAACTTCTCCGGGGTTCAGGGGATCGGCATTGCCAATCTGTCGGACTCCCTAGCCGCACTTAAGCAGTTCGTGTTCGAAGAAAAGCGCGCGACTTTCAAAGAATTCATCGACGTTCTGGAGAGCAACTTTGATGGCGAAAGAGGCGAGCAGATCCGCGCCCGCTTGATGAATCGCTACGACAAGTACGGCAACGACATCGACGGCGTCGATACCTATGGTGCAGATATTCTGCGGTTCTACTGCAAGGAAGTGGAGCAATACACAAACCCGCGCGGCGGAGTTTTCACCCCCGGCTCCTACACGGTTTCGGCTCACGTCCCCCTAGGTGCAGTCGTTGGCGCAACACCGGATGGTCGTTTGAAAGGCGAACAGTTGGCGGACGGCGGACTCTCGCCCATGCTGGGAAAAGACCACAAAGGCCCCACTGCTGTTCTCAAGTCCGTGAGTAAGCTGGACAACTATTTGCTGTCCAACGGCAGCCTTTTGAACGTGAAATTTACTCCATCCACCCTTGAAGGCGAACAGGGGCTAACCAAGCTTGGCGACTTTTTACGCGCATTCATGAAACTGAAACTACAGCACATTCAGTTCAACGTGCTGAACGCTGAAACCTTGCGTGACGCTCAGAAGCGTCCAGAGGACTTTGCTGGTCTCGTGGTTCGGGTTGCCGGATATAGCGCCTTTTTCGTTGAGCTATCCAAGGAAATCCAAGATGACATCATCAGAAGAACGGCCCATGAGCTGTAATCCAAACAGATGTCACGATGCTGCGGTTGAGGGAACGCCACCCCCTTCTACCGGGCGGGTATTCAATATCCAGCGCTATTCGCTCAATGATGGCGAGGGCATCCGTACTGTTGTGTTCTTCAAGGGATGTCCCTTGCGGTGCCCTTGGTGCTCCAATCCCGAGTCCCGGTCCTCAAAGCAACAGATCATTCGCCGAGAGGCCAAGTGCCGTCACTGTGCAGTTTGCTCAAATGACGTGAACGAGTGTCCCACAGGTGCCCTCGAGTTGGTCGGCACGGACATGACACTTGATGAGCTGATGGCCGAAATCGAGAGGGACGAGGTGTTCTACCGCTCTTCGGGTGGCGGGGTAACGCTATCCGGAGGTGAGGTGCTCACGCAGGCGCCCTTTGCTTTGGAGCTTTTGAAGCGACTGAAACGGCTGGGTTACAACACGGCTATAGAAACGACAGGGCACGGGAACACAACGCTCTTGTTGGAGCTTGGGCAGTTCTGTGACGAGGTTCTTTATGATTTCAAGATCATGGATTCGAAAGTCGCGAAGGATGTTGTCGGCATCAACCTACAACGCTGTCTGGATAATTTCCGACAGCTGGTCGACCAAGGCACACATGTTGTCCCGCGGATTCCATTGATTCCTGGCTACACCATGAGCTTCGAGAATATCGACGCCATTCTCGACTTCCTGAGTGCTTTTGACCTGCAGGAGGTTCATCTGCTGCCGTTCCATCAATTCGGCGCCAACAAGTATGAAATCTTCGGGATGGACTATGAGTTCAAGGATGTGCCGGTGCCAACCGACACCGAAATCGAAGCCATAAGACGCCGCGTCGAGGCACGCGGTTACACAGTAAACATTGGTGGGTGACCATGAAGAAGAAAATCCTCATTACCGGCGCAAACGGCTTTTTCGGAACCCGGTTCATCAAGACATATCAAGACAGGTTCGCCATCACCGCAACCGATGTTGAGCAACTGGATATCACGAACGCCGAGATGGTTGACGCCCTGTTTGATGAACTCCGTCCGGACTATGTCATTCACGCCGCCGCCATTGCGGTTACAGACTTTTGCAACAAACATCCTGATGTGGCGCACAAGGTCAATGTATCCGGCGCGGTAAACGTGGGCCGGGCGTGCCGCGCAGTCGGATCGAAACTCGTCTTTATCAGCACGGAGCAGGTGTTTAATGGCAACGAGGAAGCTGGGCCGTACTGCGAAGACCATGAAGCTGTACCCGACACTGTATATGGGCTGAACAAGCTGGAAGCAGAGGGCCGGCTGAAACAGATCCTCGAAGAAATGTGGATTCTGCGCTTTACTTGGTTGTTTGGCTTGCCTGAACGCCAGACCAGCATCAACCCGAATGTGCTCTGGAACACGATGCAAGCGCTGATTGGCGGCGCCAAGATGAGGGAACGGCGCAACGAGTTCCGTGGCTTAACCTATGTGCATGAGTTGATTGATCAATTCCCGCAGATTTTTGAAATTCCCTATGGGACGTATCATACGGGTGCTCATAACCCAGCCAGCCGTTATGAAATCGCGGAGCATATTCTCAAGGAGCTCGGGCAAGGTGAACGCCTTGACGTGCTTTTAGAACCTGCTGAAGCCCCCAAAACGCGAGATGTGCGACTAGACACCTCCAAACTTGCAGAACAAGGCATCCGCTTTACCGAGAGCAAGGCTGCCCTGACAAAATGCCTAAGAGAATTCGGCTACTAAAGGACCACATGAGGCTACCATGATTTATATGCTCGACACCGCAGACATCGAAGCGATCAAAAAGGCCGTTGACCTGTATCCGCTTGCTGGCGTAACCACGAACCCTTCCATCATCGCCAAGGAAAAGCGGAGTTTCGCGGATATCATCCGCGATATTCGGGCCGTCATCGGCAAAGATCGGATGCTCCACGCTCAGGTCATGGGCAAAACAGCCGAGGTGATGGTTAGGGAAGCGCAGGCCATGCGCGAGATCGATGAAGAAATCATCATCAAGGTGCCCGTCACCCAGCAAGGCATCAAAGCCATTAAGGAACTAAAGGCACTTGGCTTCCGTATCACTGCAACAGCCATTCTTACGCCACAGCAAGCGCTGATGGCCGCAGTGGCCGGGGCGGAGTTTCTGGCACCCTATGTGAACCGTCTGGATAACATTTGCGCCGATGGCACTCAGGTCGCTGCCGAAATTGCTCATCTGATCGACGTTTATCAGTTAGAAGCTAAAGTGCTCGCCGCCTCGTTCAAAAACGTTCAACAGGTCCATGAGATCGCGAAAGCCGGTGCCCAATCGGTCACGATCGCTCCGGATGTGTTCGACCAGCTCCTGATACACCCCCTTACGGACTCGAGTGTTGCCGGTTTCACCAGCGACTGGGAAAGCGTGTACGGCGCGGAAACCACAGTTCTTGATGTCATTTAAGCGATAGTTGCGTCCAATTGATTTAGCGCATATGACAGAAACCCAGCGGGATGATACCCGTTGGGTTTCTATGGTTTGTGGGCGCAACTATGAAAATTGTTGGTGTTACGGCATGTTTAAGCGGTGTAGCTCATACATACATGGCTGCAGAGCTTCTGGAGAAAAAGGCCAAGAAGGCCGGCCACACCATCACTGTTGAAACTCAAGGGGCACTTGGCTCCGAAAACGCCTTGTCGGCTGACATGATTGCGAACGCAGATGTCGTCGTGATTGTTGCAGATATCAACATCGAGGGCAGCGAGCGTTTTCAGGACTGCCGGTTGGTGCGAGCAACCATAACGGCCTTTCTGAAAGACCCTACTCACGTATTTGAGGCGCTGGAGAAAATTCGACACGCACCACCTGCGACAAAGATCAGTCTGTAGCCTCAGCCTTGACCCTGCTTCGGTAGTGAGTCCGGTATTCTGATGGCGAGCGCGCAGTTTGTGCCCGAAACAGTCTGCAGAAGTAATTGCTGTCAGAAAATCCGCATCTGTGAGCAACCTCTTTCACCTTCATATCATACTCCTTGAGCAGATATTTTGCCCGCTCCAGACGAATATGGTTCAGGTATTCATTGAATTTTACCTTTCCCTCCTTTGCAAACAATTGGGAAAGGTAGTTCGACGAGATGTAAAAGTGCTTGGCAACGGAATCCCGCGTGAGCGGCTCGTGATAATGCTGTTCGAGATAACCGCGGACAGCTTCAAACAAAGCCTTGCTCTTGGAAGGGGCTTCGGGAGGTGAGTGGGTCAACTCGCTGATATGGCTCAAAAGCGAGGCCACAAGCAGTCGCGCGGTTTGTTGATCCTGAACATGCCAACTCAGTTCCTCCAGCGCCTGAACGATAAATGTGCCGGTACGCGGTCCTCGTCGCATGATGTTGTGCTTCAGTGCGGTCTCGTAATTTTCCCCATTCCACTTCAAAATGCTGAGGCCAAAGCTTTGCTTGCCAATCAAAATGCTCAGAGTTTCTACCGGATGGGTGAGTACCGGTTTGTTCCAGCTCTCTGCCGGAATGTATAGCGCACAACCACGCGTCATAAGGTGCTGGGTATCTTCGCCGGTGTTGTTTCCCACTTCCATGAGCAGTTGACCATCCAACACCATTTCGAGGCGCGGGAAATGGACCTGATAAGCCAAAGGCGGCGGCGCGGGTAAATTGCCCGCGTAAAATACTCTACGGATGGTATGCGGCGTTTCGGCATACGCTTCGAACCGTTCTGTCAGGTTTGCCGGTCCGCTCGCCGGTTCTGTTCGCACCGCTGATCCCCTTTGCCTCTCGACCTCGCTGTCCGTTTTAACAGAACAAGAAGCGATCTGCCTATGTTCCTGCACACAAGAGCACAAACAAGAAACAAGAAAAGCCATGAACAGCTTATCCGTTCATGGCCTTTCACTCGGCTGGGAGGTTGTTTCAACCGATCTTGCGTTTTTCAATCATGGCGGCGATCTCATTAGCCTCCACTTCAAGGTGAGCGCGGTCCGCTTCACTGTATGGCTCATGCAGGAAAAAGCTCAGGATCAACGCGAGCAGCAATGCACCGGGGAATACCAGCATGGCGACCTGATAATCCCCGTAGGTTGGCTCTGCCACAATGTTCTGGGCGGGAACGACATTGCTTGCACCAGCCAGTATCTGGCCAGGCAACGCCATCAACATGCCGCTAATTATAAACTGCACGGCATTGACCAAAGCAGCCGACGTGCCTACCAGCTTTCCCGGCACCAGCTTGGCCGCGATGGCAAAAGGCAGCATGGAGCCACCGGCACAAAATCCGAAAGCAAACAGCAGAACCGACGCCAGTACCGGAGATACGGGCGCCCAGATCAACGCGGCACCAAGGAAAACAAGCTGCAAGGCACAAGCCACAGCCATCGGCTTGACAAGCTTGCCAAGGCGATCAGACAGCCAGGAGATGCAGGGAGCGCCGGTTGCAAGCCCCAGCCAGCAGAGTGAGCCCACAGAGTAAGCCTGGCCATCCGGCATTCCGGCAGCCATCATCAAGCGCGGCCCCCATACGACACCCATGGCAAAGAGAGAGCCAAAGGTGGCACCGGCAATCAGTGCGTTCAACCAGCCGGCCCGCACCGAGGCGACCGTGCTGACAGCTGTCAGAATGCTGTCTATGAAGCTGCGCAGACCCTGCCACCCTTCACGGTTCTCTTCCGCACCTGGCGGATCGCGTAAAACCAACAGCATAAGGACCGTAACAAGCGCTCCCAAAACCGCGATCCCACCAATCAGAACAGGCCATGTCAGGCCGAGGTTTTCAATCAGAAATGAAATGCTTCGCTGACCAACCAACGCGCCTGTAGACGCTGCGAACTGTACCAATGAAAACATGAAGCCGTATTTGAGAGGGTCAAACCACTGGCCCCCGATGAAACCGGCACCGATGAAACCAAAGGAGCCCCCCAGCGCCATCAAAACCTGCCCAGCAATCAGCATCCAGTAACTTGTGGCCAAGGCAAAGACCACTGCCCCCACGGTGAGTAATGCCGCCGCCAAGGGCAAGCACCGCCGTGCGCCCAGACGGTCCAGCATGGACCCGGATCCGAACTGGGCAATGGCAAACACCCATGTGTAGACAGACCCAACCAAGCCGACCTGCGTGAGCGACAAGCCCAAATCCGCCGCCACCGACTTGTTCGTGATGGCGTAGCCCGATTGCATGATGAATACGACAACGACAAAAGCCACGCCCAGCCCCCAATTGAGCCAAGCGCGGCCGCTCCCCCTAAAGTCAATCTGGCTTTGAGTACTGCGATAAGTTTCAGTTTGGGGATGACCAGCTGTTTCTGTCATGCCCTTCCCCCCTTGTGTACGGTTTGGTTCGCTCAAAGCAACAAAGGGCGCCCCGATTGGAGCACCCTTTGATGGTTATTTCTTCATTCCTTGGCACCCTTATTCTTTGCCGGGTGGGTTTCTTTCATCACCACGGTAAGGACAAGGGCAGCGACTAGAACAACAGTGATTGGCAACATGGCAAACTGTGATGCGCCTATGCCTTCAAGGCCCATTTCGGCGGCTTCACCGAAGCGTGCGCCGGGCATTCCCATCAAGATACCACCGAAGATGAACATACTGCCGTTTGCTACTGCTGCTGAGGTGCCGATCTTCTCGACCGGGACAACGTCCGCGGCACCGGAGAACGCCAGCATGTGAGATGCATTTGCGAAGCCGAAGATGAACAACAACGCGATGCATGCAATGCCACCCAGGTTCGGGATGTAGAGCAAGGCAGCAAGGGATGCCAACTGCACTGCGGTGCCGATCATGTTCGGGAGTTTACGGGAATGGTTGCGCTCGGACCAAGATGGCACGATTGCGGACCCGACGGCCAAGCCGATCCAAAGCATGGACGTGGCCAGATAAGCCGTGCCCGCTTCGATGCCATGAGCCATGACGATTTTTGGCGCCCAGATCACGCCTAGAGCAAGCATGGCACCAAAGGTGGCAGCGCCGTAAGCAGAGGCAATCAGAACCTGAACATTCTTGGCAACACTCAATAGCGCCTTGGTAACGGACACGAAGAACGCACCGAAAGACTTGGCTTCTGGGTGAACGGGTTCCGGATCACGCACGAACAGGAAGGCAATTGCCGTCAGCCCTATGCCGAAAAAGCCGACATAGTTGAACAGTGCACGCCAGTCCACAACGTCCAGCGCCATACCGATCAAGTTCTGAGAAAAGGATGACGTTGCCGCTGCGACGACCTGTACAAGGCCGAACATCACGCCAAATTTGGCCATGCCAAACCATTTGCCGCCCACATACCCGGCACCAACGAACCCTGTGCAGGAACCGATGGCCAGAACTGTCTGAGACAGCAGAAGCATGCCAAAGCCAGATGCGTTGGCGAACAAGAACGTGCCCGCAGTGACCAGAGCCACGGAAATTGGCAGCACACGCCGCGCGCCCAGTTGGTCAAGGATCGCCCCGCCATAGAACTGACAGAACGCAAAGACCCATGTGTAGGTGGCTGCGATGATTCCGACCTGAGCCACGGTGACACCGGTAGACGCCTGCATGGATGAGTTCACAATGGCGTAGCCCGTCTGAATGGAAAACAGGAAGACCACGAAAGTTGTTGCGATGACCCAGACAAGCCACGCATTGGCACCGCCGAGCTTGGGCTCGGTGCGGGCCATATCTGCATTATTTACGGTAGACATACTTTGCTCCTGTGAGCAGGGTGAGGAGCCGGGCGCGCGGCCCGGTCTCACCAAATTGGATTAAGCAGCGAAACGAGCGGTGACCGGAAGCTCTCCACGGTCATAGACCAGCTTGCCGGCGACGTAGGTCGCGCGGGTGTTGCGGTCGTCACCCAGTGTCATCAGGATGAACAGCTGTTCTTCAAAGTCCTTGGCGAAGGACATGCGGAAATCCATGATCTGTGTTGGTTTCAGATCGAGAACCACGATGTCAGCTTCCATGCCCGGCGCAAGGTGACCGACCTTGTCGTCGATGCACATGGACTCTGCTGTGCCGCGGGTTGCCAGATAGAAAGCATGGCCCGCCGACAAGGCATTTCCGTTCAACTGTGCTGCTTTGTATGTCTCATTCAGTGTTTGCAGGATGGAGAAGCTGGTGCCTGCGCCCAGATCGGTTGCCAAACCGACACGAACAGGGCGTTCGAGCTTCTTGGCATTGTGTACATTCAGATACCCTGAACCCAGGAAGAAGTTGGATGTTGGGCAATGGGTGATGGTGCCACCCGTTTCGGACAGTCTGGCAAGCTCCTTCTCGGTCAGGTGGATACCGTGGCCGAACAGTGCTCGCTCGCCGCAGAGGCCGAACTTGTCATAAACGTCGAGGTATCCTTCATGTTCCGGATACAACTCCTTCACCCATGCCACTTCATTCACGTTTTCGGAAACGTGGGTCTGCATGAAGGTGCCTTCGGATTCACGCCACAGCGCACCTGCTGCTTCCAGCTGTTCCGGCGTGGAAGTTGGCGCAAAACGCGGCGTGACCGAATACATCTGACGCCCACGACCATGCCACTTTTCGATCAGCGCCTTTGAATCGTCGTATCCCTGTTTGGCCGTATCGGTGAGCGCAGGTGGGGCATTGCGGTCCATCATCACCTTGCCGGCGATGTTGCGCATGTTGTATCGCTCGGACACCTCAAAAAACGCGTCCACGGATTCCGGGTAAACCGTGCAGAACGTTGCAACGGATGTCGTGCCCGCCCGCAGCTGCTCGCGCAGGAAGACTTCTGCAACCTTGGTCGCGTGGGCTTTGTCACGGAACTGCTGTTCGGCAACAAAGGTATAGTTGTTAAGCCACTCGATGAGCTGTTCACCATAGGCGCCAATGATCTGGGTCTGCGGATAGTGAACGTGGCTATCGATAAAGCCGGCCATGATGACAGAGTCCTTGTACTCTATCACTTCGATCTCGACTGGGAGCTTCGCCTGCATCTGCGCTGCAGGTCCCATGTCCTTGATCTTGCCGTCTTCAATCAGAATGATACCATCGGATTCCACCTTCATCACGTCATCAACTGCGGACTTGAAGGGGTCACCCGTGTAGGTGAGGTAGGTTCCTCGAATTGCTATTTTAGACATAGCCGAGCCTCCGTCTGTCAAAACGGTTACAGGTAGGCTGTTATGTCGAGTGGTGATCCGCCTGAGGGAGGGCAGCGCCGTTCTCGCTTTTTTACAGCGGTTTTACGGCCCCGAACCGGCCTCATGCTCGCTTCAAGATGCGAGACCATGGCCGAGGCAAGATCAACGATAAGAAGATATCAGCGCGTCGGTCAATAAGTGAATCTCCTAGAGATGCAGAAGCTGATTAGCGCCCGGAGAAATTGATCAGTGACAAAACGTAGGATAAAACCCAACTCTCCACCGCCAAAAAGAACGATCATTCCAGCTCATAACTAACCTGTTGAATAACATTATTAAATTATCAACGGCGGAGCACTGAAAATCAGAGTCTCGGCTTACGCTGCAGCGACCGCCTCGTACCCTATCATCAGAAATAGTGATTAATCAAAACTGTCCCATAAGAATGCAATATCAATAACCACGTATTCTTACTGAACCATTCCTGCATTTTATCGCCTATTTGTCTGAGTCCAGCGCATCATCAGCAGTGCAAAATGAAAGAATCGGCAAACGCTGCACGCCCCAACCCACAGCACTTGCAAGATCACGATAAGTAGACGGACGCAAACCACCTTGCTCGCTACTTGTATCCAGCAAGTTAATGAGAAAACCCAACTACCAGAAGAAAGCCTCACTAAAATGCGCAATTAATGATACCTGAAGGACCCAAACGAGATTGTTTACACCACACATTGCAATGACTCACAACTTGAGCCAAGCTAGCTAATGAACGAATGCATTCTAAAGAACTGGTCACACCCTCAAGGGCAATACTGTCTAGGTGCTCGCGGCCTTCACGCGTAATCACATGAACTGTTAATCACGCCAATTAAATTGCTATTAAGCAGCAGTGCACAGCCTATCGTGCGCAAAGAAATGCTTGATACAATTTAGGCGCGTGAAAGCAGGAATGGGGAGAAAACAAAACAGACTTACCATTATAGTCTTACTATGGGCTCTCCCGATGAACACCCAAAAACCGATCGGAATGGTTCGGCCTGAAGCAAGCAACATGAGATATCAATAAAGAAGAATTGGGCTTACCGTTGGCGCCTAACATTGGCGGAAAGTTGGTGGGCGGGATACTAACCTAGTCCTAGGGCTCCGCTTAATCAGAGACATATCTAACCAGCAGAGATTCTAAAGAAACTCCTTGTAGCTAGAAAAGACACATAGTCACCAAGTCACACTGATAATGATAGATCGAGCTAAGATGCAAAAAGCTGTTTCGCTAGCCGCTGCCGTATTGCTTTTCTTCCCTTTCGCGAGCACGAAAGCAGCCAGTTTGGCAGAATGCCCGGTAGGTAAGGGCTATTCCTTTTTCAACTCAAGCGAATTCTTTAGCGACGACGACGCAGGTTGGCAGTCAGACACAACCGGTTTGATAGCGCTTACAGTTAGCGAAACCAAAGAGATCGACATTCTCTACAAAGATGTTAGAGGCTACCAGAGCTCACGAGCAGATGGCGCAGAAGTCTCCGTTGTAGGGGTCGGGGAGCATTCCATCAGCGTGTTGGTAAAATATGCAGCCATGGTGCACTCACTCTACACATTTGACCTCGCGAATAAGAAACTTTTTTATTCCCAGCACCGTCTTGAGACACCAATCGACAAAGCCTCAACATTTATCTTCGACTGCCAGTGAGCGAAATCCAGCTGAGAAAAAAACTATTCTAAGTAAGGAAGTCGGGTTCCGGAATTTTGGCGGATAGATGAATAAATTTTCTGAACGACATTAGCCATTAAGAATGGCAAACTTCTATAAACACATGCTGTCAATCTTGGCTCAAACAATAAAGGCGGCCGGTTTGACACACACACAACACCATATTCGCCCAACAACAGCGAGATCAAGCAAGAATACTCCGCTACCTATTTGCGGGGCCTAAAACGACTAAAAGCAAGAGCAGGTTTCCCTAAGCCCATACCCGCTAGGGAAATTCGAAGCAGTAGACTACAGCCACTGTTCAAAATCATTTTTGCGTGCACACTTTCCTTCTTTCCTAACATAAACTCTGGAAGTTCTGAGGAATTTACTCGCAAAGAATAATACAACTTTCCTGCAATTTTCTGACCTAATTAAATTTGGGCTTACAACCTAAATGAGTTTCGGCAAGTGTGAAAAATCGATCGATAGGGTTGCTTGCAACGCCTCAGAGGCTAATCGGAAAAAGACCATGTAGCAGCCACCCTAAGTGGTGCCCCAATGAGCATTACAAAAACAATACCTTGACAAAATGGAATCGAGATTATGGCGGAGAGTGAGGGATTCGAACCCTCGGAACACTTGCGTGCTCAACGGTTTTCGAGACCGCCCCGTTCGACCACTCCGGCAACTCTCCATATTTTGGCGTGTGGTCCAAGATTTGCGCGGAACATATAGAAGGCGTTTTCATTCGACAAGTCCCGATGCAGTGGAAAACGGCAAAACACACAAGCCTGTTTTAGAGCGGTTCTGCTTTCGGCCGAAGCATACGGGCTCCTGCTTTTTCCAACGGGTGGCATTTCGATAGTTACACCATCACGTGCAGCTGTTTTTGAAAAGATAGTCCCTGTAAAACGATATGGCAGAACCACGATCGCGAACAATATGCCCCTCAAGGCCCCGCCAACCTCCCATTATTGAGGCAATGCAGAACACTATACCCGGAAAACTCAACAAACCGCGCGCAAATCCGGGCTTTTCACGTTGACTTTACTGGCGCCATCCGTATATTGCGCCTGCTCTTAATAGGCGGGGTAATCCGCTGGACCGCGCTGTCCGAGGCTAGACATCGTTGTCGCCTTTCAGTCAAGCTACTGAAGTTTGCGACCGATTTCCTCTGAATTGAGGATGGTTCCCTGAGCTGAGAAAGTGGAATCAGTTGCCAAAGTCCGCATTCGTGCGGCGCCACAGGGCGCGCTAAATTTTAAAAGAAGGACGTGCTAGACATGTTCGCAGTTATTAAGACCGGCGGTAAGCAGTACCGCGTCGCTGCAGACGATCTGTTGCGGATCGAAAAAGTTTCTGCTGAAGCAGGCGAAACCGTCACTTTTGACGAAGTCCTGATGGTAGGTAACGACGCAGATACCACCATTGGTGCGCCAACCGTAGAAGGCGCTTCGGTTGTAGCTGAAGTTGTTGAACAGGCTCGTGATCGCAAGATCATCGTGTTCAAGAAGCGTCGTCGTCAGAATTCCCGTCGCCGCAATGGTCATCGTCAGTCCTTCACGACCGTGAAGATCACTGATATCCTGACCGGTGGCGCAAAGCCGGCCAAAAAAGCTGCAGCTCCCAAGGAAGCCGCTGCCCCTGCTGTTGAAGGCGCAGACGACCTTAAGAAGCTGAGCGGCCTTGGCCCTGCAATTGAAAAGAAGCTGAATGCTGCGGGCGTTACCACATACGCTCAGATCGCAGCGTTCTCTGCTGAAGACATCGCCCGCGTTGAAGAAGAAGCCGGCCTGAAGGGTCGTTTCGAACGCGATAACTGGGTTGAACAGGCCAAGGAACTGGCAGGCAAGTAATTGCCGCCTAACCTGTCCTTAAGAGATTAAACGAGGAGTACTTCGTTATGGCTCATAAAAAAGCTGGCGGTTCATCCCGCAACGGTCGCGACTCAGCTGGTCGTCGTCTTGGCATCAAGAAGTTCGGTGGTGAAGCTGTCATTCCAGGCAACATCATTGCTCGTCAGCGTGGCACAACGTGGCACCCGGGCGCAGGTGTTGGCATGGGCAAAGACCACACCATCTTTGCGACCGCAGAAGGCAAAGTGACTTTTGAAACAAAACGCAATGGCCGAACATTCATTAATGTGATGCCAGTGGCGCTAGCCGCAGAGTAAAGCCGACGTGAGTTTCCAAACCGTCGGCGTCTCATCGACCCGGCGGGATGGAAATCCGGCCTCCGATCTAAAAAAGATCAGAAAAAGGGAAGATGGGACGCCATCTTCCCTTTTTATTTTGCCCTGACATCAGGGCTTGTGCCGGAGAAAAGAACATGGTTGTCGAATATGAGGATAGCTTAGAGGAAAGCAGTTACAGTGCGGCCGCACATGAGCCGCAGGACACGGCGCGTCTGGCCATCAACGCCTCGCGTCAAGACGATCTGGCCGATATCATCTTTCTGGCGAATAACCGCCGGGTGACCGATATGGTGGCCAGCATGCCCCACCCCTTCACACTTGAAGACGCCAAAGCGCTGGTGAAACGCAGCGAAGCGGGCCACATGGGCAATACGCTTTTTGCCATCCGCATGAAGAACACCGGTCGGTTCATCGGCGCCATCGGCTATGCCCCGTCCATGGAAGACGGCGGCGCCTGCCATCTGGGCTACTGGATTGGGGAACCGTTCTGGGGACAGGGTTATGCGACGGAAGCCGCTCACGCCATGGTCGACTTTGCCTTTTCCGACGGGGGGATCTCCACACTGACGGCAAGCTGCCATGTAAACAACCCGGCTTCCAGACGAGTGCTGGAGAAGTGTGGCTTCCAATTTCGCGAACAATCCAAGATGCGCATGTCCGGCAACAGCGGTCTTGTGAACGTGGACCGTTTTTCGCTGACACGCAGCACCTGGAAGGCGCTCAAGGCCTGGGGCCAAGCCGCCTGACCTGACCAACACCTGCCTGTTTCAGGTGGAATGAGGTTCCTGCCTTGAACCTCGCGCTGAGGAAATTGACAACCACCCTTCAGCGCAGGGTACGGGCTGGTGCCTTGTTCCACTTAACGGCGCTCCTGCCTTTATTTGCAACCACATCATGCATGATAGTGGCTGCCATCCCCCGCCCCGGAGACCCGCGATGTTGGCACTAGAAAGCGCACGCTTGTCACTTCGACCGCTCATAGCCGACCACCTGCAAGACCTTTGGGACAAGGGCCTGACCCAATATGACGTTGTCAAATGGCTAACCGGTCCCACGTGGCCCGCTGATTGGCAGACAGCTCAGGAGAACATAAACGTCAAAAGCACAACAACAACCGATCCGGGTTTTGGTTCGTTTTCCATTTTCCTGAATAACGAGATGATCGGCGGCGTTGACGTGACAGCGCCGGGAGATCTCAAGGATAACCCCGAATGGCCAACACTCGGTTATTGGCTGACACCTGCCGCCCATGGACAGGGCTATGCCAGTGAAGCGGCTCGGGCCGCAATCGGTCACTTCTTTGCGCATTCATCATTTGATGTTCTCGCGGCGCGGGTTTTCAAAGACAATACAGCGTCTCAGCGCGTGCTTGCAAAGCTCGGCTTTCAGCAGGTGGGAGAATGTGTCCGCTTCAGCAAACCACTGAACGAACACGTAGAAAACCACGTGCTACTCCTTCCAAAGCATCGCTTTCACGCCTCCAATCCCCTTTAGATCGCATCCTGCCCCATAGAGACTTGGGCGGCCCGTTATTACTTGAAAAGAAATTCTCTCATGGCCTTGACCTCCGAATTGTCCACGTCTCGCATGATGTTGCGCGCCCCTCGATTGACGGACGCACGGGCTATTGCGCGGCATCTCAACAACTTCGAAGTCTCCAAGAGGTTGGCGGTGGTGCCGTTTCCTTATTCTGAAAAAGATGCCGTGGAATGGATCGAGGCAAAGCAGCACCCAAACGTTCACACGTGGCTGCTTGACTATCAAAAAGAGGTGATTGGAGCAGTCGTCCTGCGACACCCTGCGCCCGAGACGTGGACGCTAGGCTATTGGCTTGCCCAGCCATATTGGGGCCAAGGCCTCATGAGCGAAGCCGTTCGCCCCGTGTTGCGCCATGCCTTTGAAGAATTGGGCGCGGCTGCAGTGAAGGCCGGGGCGTATGTTGACAATAGCGGCTCAATCCACCTGTTGACCAAGCTGGGTTTTTCATGGTGTGGAAAGGGGACGCAGCGCTGCCGGGCTCGGGGCGGCAGGCAGATCGAGGAAAATCATTACATTTTGCCACGCGAAACCTTTTTCCGCTTGGGGTAGCACGCAAAGGAGCCCACTCATGTTGCCAACACTGAAAACTTCGCGTTTGATCTTACGGCCGTTCAGCATTGATGACGTTGTCAATCTGACCGACTATCTCGGTGATGTGCGGGTTTCTCGTATGCTTGGCCCCATCCCATTTCCTTATACGGATAAAGATGCAAGAGAATGGGTCACCTTTAACGAGAAAGTCGATCTGTCCGACACGATTAACTGGGCGATAGATGACGGTACCGGTCTCGTGGGCGTCATTGGCGCCCATGGGCTCGCAGGGAGCAACAGTTTTGGCTATTGGTTGGGACAGCCGTTCTGGGGCAAAGGCTACATGAGCGAGGCCGCCAGAGTGGCATTGGCTCACATTTTCAATGCCTATCCAACAGTAGACGCCCTGCGAGCGCATGCATTCAACGACAATCCGGCCTCTCAGGCCGTTTTGCAGAAGGTTGGGTTTCGCCCTGCCGGTCAGAGCATCGAGACCAGTCGCGCACGCCCCGGTGCCGAAATTCCAAGCACCCGGTTTGAGTTGACCCGTGTGCAGTTTTTGGCGGAAAAACTTGACACATCCGACGCATAACCGTTTAAACACGGTCGTCAGCATTCGGGTGGCACCCCAACACGAAATGTACCGTTCTTTGGCCCTTTTCCTGAACACCGAGCTTTCGCCACAAGGATTCAAGAGGTAACACAAAGACGTCCGCACACGGTCTTAAAGAGATAGAAAATGAAGTTCCTCGATCAGGCAAAAATCTTTATCAAATCCGGTGATGGCGGCGCGGGCTGTGTCAGCTTTCGCCGCGAGAAATATGTGGCAGAAGGCGGTCCGGACGGCGGCGACGGTGGTCGTGGCGGTGATGTGTGGATCGAATGCGTTGAGGGACTGAACACCCTGATCGATTACCGGTATGCCCAGCACTACAAAGCCAAGACCGGCGCCCACGGCATGGGCCGCAACCGAACCGGCGCCCGTGGCGCAGACATGGTGCTGCGCGTCCCCAAGGGCACGCAGGTTCTTGAAGAGGATAACGAGACCATTCTGGCTGACCTGACTGAAGTGGGCCAGCGGGTTCTGTTGCTGCGCGGTGGCAATGGCGGCTTCGGTAATGCCCATTTCAAGACCTCAACCAATCAGGCACCTCGACATGCAAATCCCGGTCAGGATGGCGAGGAGAAATGGGTTTGGCTGCGCCTGAAACTCATTGCCGATGCAGGCCTTGTCGGTTTGCCAAACGCGGGCAAGTCCACGTTCCTCGCCGCGGTTTCTGCGGCAAAGCCCAAGATCGCCGACTATCCCTTCACGACGTTGCACCCGAATCT
The DNA here is from genome assembly GCF_000422785.1 of Pseudovibrio exalbescens DSM 16456. GTDB lineage: Bacteria > Pseudomonadota > Alphaproteobacteria > Rhizobiales > Stappiaceae > Pseudovibrio > Pseudovibrio exalbescens. The sequence continues at coordinate 396,743 of NZ_AUGS01000002.1, read as the reverse complement.
GGGCGTTTGCGAAATAGATGGGCGCGGTTTCGTTCTGGCGGACATTCCAGGCCTCATTGAAGGCGCTCACGAGGGCACAGGTTTGGGTGACCGCTTCTTGGGGCACGTTGAGCGCACACGGGTGCTTCTGCATCTGGTGGATGGCTCCGGCGAAGATCCGGCCGAGGCTTATCGCGTCATCCGCGGTGAACTGGAAGCCTATGGACACGGGCTCTCGGAAAAACCCGAGATTGTGTGCCTTTCCAAGGCCGATGCGTTGTCGCCCGAGTTGCGCGATGAAAAGTTTGCCGAACTGGAAGCGGCCTGCGGCCAAAAGCCCCTTGTCATCTCCTCTGCTAGCGGAGAGAACATCGACACGGTGCAGCGGATGATCATCCGCGCAATTGATCAGGACAAGCAGGAAGAAGCCAACAGCGTTCCTTCCGCGCCTGACGAGGAATGGCGGCCGTAAATGACGAGAAAATTGAGTGAGTTCAACCGGATAACCGTAAAGATCGGTTCGGCGTTACTGGTTGATGAAAACGGACTGAAGCGGGCATGGCTGGAGTCTCTGGCGGACGACCTGCGCTCGCTCGCGGACAAGGGCAAGGAAATCCTCGTGGTTTCCTCGGGCTCCATTGCGTTGGGGCGCGGCGTATTAGGGTTTCCTCAAGGCCCGTTGCGGCTTGAACAGGCTCAAGCCGCGGCCTCCGTTGGCCAGATTGCATTGGCGCAGGCCTATTCGGAAATTCTGAAAGCGCGCGGACTGACTGCCGGGCAAATCCTTTTGACGCTCCGCGATACGGAGGAACGCCGCCGTTATCTCAATGCACGGGAAACCATTGAAACGCTTCTGAAAATCGGCGCGGTCCCGATTATCAACGAAAACGATAGCGTTGCCACCAACGAGATCCGCTACGGGGATAACGACCGGCTTGGTGCTCGCGTTGCCACAATGGCAAGCGCGGACTGTCTTGTTCTGTTGTCGGATGTAGATGGTCTTTACACGGCCCCTCCTCAACAAGACCCGAATGCGGTTTTTCTGCCGGAGGTGATGTCGGTTACGCCGGAAATCGAAGCGATGGCCGGCGCTGCGGGCTCGGCTTTTTCATCCGGGGGGATGAAAACCAAGATTGACGCTGCCAAAATCGCGGTTGGGGCGGGGACAACCATGGTGATTTCCTCCGGTCAGAAGATGAATCCCCTGGCCGCCATCTGCAATGGCGAACGGGCTACCTGGTTTCCAGCAGCGTCCACGCCCAAATCGGCGCGCAAGGCGTGGATTGGCGGACATTTGGAACTCATGGGCCTTGTGCAGGTTGACGACGGGGCCCTCTCCGCCATCAAACGGGGAAAAAGCCTGCTGCCGGCGGGCATAACTCGCGTTGATGGCAACTTCCACCGCGGCGATGCAGTCCGGTTGGTGGATGCGGAAGGACGGGCTGTCGGGCGCGGCCTAATTGCCTATGACTTCGCAGAGGCCAGCCTGATTATTGGCCGCAACAGCCACGAGATCGAGAGCATTTTAGGATACGCCGGGCGCTCTGAAATGATTCATCACGACGATCTCGTGCTGGAAGCCTCTGAAAGATGTTAGGTTTTGCATGAGCCGGGCCGTTCTCCCGGCGGATTGAGGATAGACGATGGTGACTGAGGCAGATGTGAACATTCCCGAGCTGATGGATGGCATGGGCAAGAAAGCCCGCGCGGCGGCACGTGCGCTCTCGCTGGCTCCGGGGCCTCAAAAAGACACGGCGTTGAAAGCCATGGCCACGGCCGTGCGCGCCGCAACGCAAGATATCCTCGCAGCCAATGCTCAGGATATCGAGCGGATGACTGCCAATGGACAGCCGGAATCCTACATTGATCGCGGCACCCTTGACGCGGACAGGATTGAAGGCATTGCCAAAGCTCTTGAAGAGGTCGCCGCTCTGCCCGACCCGGTTGGCAACGTCATGGCCAAATGGGATCGACCCAATGGACTGGAAATCTCTCGTGTTCGCACGCCCTTGGGTGTGATTGGTGTGATTTACGAAAGCCGGCCCAATGTCACGGCGGATGCAGGGGCCTTGTGTCTGAAGGCGGGCAATGCAGTCATTTTGCGCGGCGGTTCGGACACAATCAAATCCAATCTGGCTATTCACAAGGCACTGCAAAGCGGGCTGGAGGAAGCGGGTTTGCCTGCGGACTCCATTCAACTTGTCCCCGTAACCAGTCGCGATGCGGTGGGTGAAATGCTCAAGGGCCTGCAAGGCAACCTGGATGTGATCGTTCCGCGCGGGGGTAAAAGCCTTGTGGCACGGGTACAAGAGGATGCGAGAGTACCGGTGTTTGCGCACCTTGAAGGCCTGGTGCACATTTTCGTTCACGAACGCGCGGATTTGAACAAAACCGTCGATATTGTCGTTAATTCGAAACTGCGCCGCACCGGCATTTGTGGTGCGCTGGAAACGCTGCTGGTGGACGAGAAGATCGCAACCACCCACCTGCGTCCGATCATCGATGCGCTTCAAGCCAAGGGCTGCGAAATTCGTGGCGATGAAGAAGTGGCCCTGCTGTGTGCCAACGTGAAACCGGTCGAGGAGGAAGATTGGTCCACTGAATATCTGGCCCCAATCCTTTCAGTGAAGCTGGTCAGCGGACTGGATGAAGCGATCGAGCACATTGCCACCTACAGCTCCAACCATACCGACTGCATCATCACCGAGGACGCATCGGCGGCGCGCCGTTTCCAGAATGAAGTGGATTCAGCAATAGTTCTGCACAACGCGTCCACCCAGTTTGCCGATGGCGGTGAATTCGGCATGGGCGCCGAAATTGGCATTGCGACCGGTCGCATGCATGCGCGCGGTCCTGTCGGGGTCGAACAGCTGACAAGCTTCAAATACGTGGTGCGCGGGGATGGTCAGACACGCCCATGAACCACACCTTCGATACCCGGTTGCGTACAACCGACACCAGCAAACAGGCGGACTGGGTTCGCCTGCCCTATGCCGCGCCCGGTAACCGGATCGGCCTGTTTGGCGGATCTTTCAACCCGCCCCATAGCGGCCACCTGCTGGTAGCGGAAACGGCACTGAGGCGGCTGGATCTTGATCAGATCTGGTGGCTGGTGACACCGGGCAACCCTTTGAAGGAACACAGTGAACTGGCCCCGCTGGCGGAGCGCGTGGCAGCCGTTCAAGCCATGGCCAAACACCCGAAAATGAAGGTCACGGCCCATGAAGTGCAGCTGGGCACACCCTATACGGCCCGCACTATTGCCGCGCTGCAGGCGCGCAATCCGGAGCTGAGGTTTGTTTGGGTGATGGGGGCTGACAATCTTTCCGGTTTTCATCGCTGGCAGGCGTGGCGCAGCATTGTGGAACGGGTACCTCTCGCAATTGTCAACCGCCCCGGAGCCACGCTGGCTCCGCTGTCGGCGCCCATGAGCCAGACTTATGCGACATCTCGTATCCCTCAGGAAAAGGCACGAAATCTCAGCAGCTTGAAGGCACCGGCCTGGACGTTTCTTACAGCCCCCCTTGACGCCTCCTCGTCAACGCATATAAGGCGGGGCCAACACTCTGGATGAAGCCATCCAGAGCTATGCAAAACAAGTGTCTTGAAAATGCAATGCCGGTAGCGCTATCCTTCCTTACAGGAATGCTGAGAAGACCGGTTTTTCGAGGCAATCCCGCGGTTAAACCGCACTATCTTCTAACCATGGCGAAAGGCTACACAGCTGACCATGACAGCAACTCATGAAGGGACGGATTCAGTCGCTCCTCTTCTACCGCAGGATACCTCTGATGTGGAGGCCCTGCTGAAATCGATCCTCAAGAGCCTTGATGACTCCAAGGCCGAGGATATTGTTTCCCTAGACTTGGCAGGCAAGACCTCTGTCGCAGACTACATGGTCGTGGCGTCCGGTCGTTCCCACCGACACGTCGGCGCGGTTACCGACCACCTGCTTCGCGACTTGAAGGACGCGGGCTACGGCAATGCACGCGTTGAAGGGTTGCCGCACTGTGACTGGGTTCTGGTCGATATTGGCGATGCCATCATTCACATTTTCCGTCCGGAAGTCCGTGGCTTCTACAACGTCGAGAAAATGTGGTCGACAGAGACAACAACACCAACACAGTATATCGGGTAATAACCGCGTAATTGGTTTGGGGTCGCTCACAATCGCTGCCTTTTTGAGAATTCAGGCAGCGCAATGGGCTTTTGTCCCCTGTGCAGGGCGTTTTCCATGAAAGTGAGTTTGGCCTGCGTTGGCAAAATGAAAGCTGGCGCAGAAAAGGATCTTTGCGACCGTTATCTTGATCGGGCCCGCAAAACAGGAAAAGGCCTTGGCATTACATCAGTTGCAGTCATCGAGCTACCCGAAAGCCGCGCTCAGCGCGCGGCTGATCGCAAAGCGGAAGAAGCCAGCGCTCTGCTGAAGGCGCTGCCCGCTGGCGCCGTGCTGATTGTACTTGATGAACACGGCAAAACACTGTCCAGCGATCAGTTTGCCACCCAAGTGCGCGACTGGACGGACAGTGGTGTCAGTGATCTGGTGCTTGCCATTGGGGGTGCAGATGGCCATGGCCCGGAACTGATTGCCAAGGCAAATCTCAAGATTGCACTGGGTTCCATGACGTGGCCGCACCAACTGGTGCGGATACTGTGTGCCGAGCAGATTTACCGTGCCATGACAATCATGAGTGGCCACCCGTATCACCGGGCATAGCACATCACTTGCATTGGGGTGCAAGGCTGCCAACCACAGCAGCAACGCACCAGCACCTGCTTCCTTACGAAACTTTAAGGGTTCGTGACTTGCCGTAGACCATCGCTTCTGTTTGGATGCACGCTGGGTGAATGGTTAACAGCCTCTGCGAATTGACACTAAATTAACGCTGGTCATTCACAGTCCACGCGAAACGCGTTGCAAAGGAAGCACTATACGAATGCGCAGGGCCTTCCCGTCGCACTTTTTGTCTGCAGGTTTGGCGGTGGCTGTCGTGCTGGTTGGCATGACGGGAACCGTCTCCCGCTCCCATGCAGCAGAGGAAGCCGAGGCAGCCCCTGTTTCCGCAGAGGAAAAGACAGAAGAGCGCCGTCTGAAGCGGGAGAGCGAACTGCGCGATGTGACCCGCGACATCTCGATTTCCGAGGAAAAACTGGAGCAGATCAACCGGACCATTCGGACCATTGATCGTGACCGCAAGGGCCTGAACGAGGAACTGATCCGGACGGGTTCGCGCATGCAACAACTTGAAGCGCAGATGAACGCAACCGAACGCCGTCTGGCGCGCCACCAACAGAACGAGGATACCGTGCGCGCCTCCCTGCAAGAGCGGCGCGGGACATTGGCGGAAGTTCTGGTTGCCTTGCAGCGCATCGGGCATCGCCCTCCCCCCGCCATGGCTGTGCGCCCTCAGGACGCTTTGGCTGCCGTGCGCAGCGCGATTCTGTTGAACGCTGTCATGCCGGATGTGCGCATTGAGGCTGAAGCGCTGGCCAGCGATCTGGCCGAACTGACACGGCTGCGCGCCTCCATTGAAACAGAATATGAGCGGCTGCGCGCCGGTGCAACGAAGCTGGCCGAAGAACAGCACCGACTGGAATTGTTGCTGGCTGAAAAGCAGAAAAAACGCGAAAAAAGCGAGCAAATGCTGGCGCAAGAGCGCGAGCGTGCGGAGGAACTGGCGGCAAAAGCCACCTCGCTGAAACAATTGCTGGCTGATCTTGAAAACGAAGTGGGCAGTGCACGCGAGGCAGCAGCCGCCGCCCGCGCGTCGGATGAAGCGCACGCATCGGGTCGCTATGGCTATGCGGACCCGTTTGCCGATCCCGGTCGCCTTAGCCCCCAGATTCCGTTTGCGGATGCAAAAGGATTTCTGCCCCGCCCGGTTTCTGGCACATTGCTGCAGGATTATGGGGTGGCTGACGGATTTGGGAACAAGACGAATGGTCAGTCCTACGTCACCCGCGCCAATGCCCAGATAACCTCTCCAGCGGATGGATGGGTTGCTTACGCGGGGGAGTTCAGGTCCTATGGACAACTCGTCATTCTGAACGCTGGAAATGGATATCATATATTGCTGGCGGGCATGGATCAGATCAATGTGGAGTTGGGTCAGTTCGTTCTTGCCGGTGAACCGGTGGCCAGAATGGGCGACACCCGCGTAGCCAGTGTTGCAAATCTTAATTTTGGATCTGAGCAGCCAGTGCTATATGTAGAGTTTAGAAAAGATGGCACCGCCGTGGACCCCAAGCCGTGGTGGTCCAATGCCGAAAACGAAAAGGTTCGCGGATGATACGGAAAGTTTCACTCTTACTGGTGGGTGTGGTCCTTGGGGCCACGGCAGTTGTGACCTACTCACAAGCCCCGTTCAGGATCTCCGAGCCCGCGCATGCGGCTTCGCCGGACACCTATAACCAGCTCAATCTGTTTGGCGACGTATTCGAGCGTGTGCGCTCGGACTACGTGGAACAGCCGGTGGATGCTGATCTGATCGAAGCAGCCATCAACGGCATGCTGACCGATCTCGATCCTCACTCCAGCTACCTTTCCCCGAAAAACTTCCGGGACATGCAAGTGCAGACCCGCGGCGAGTTTGGCGGTCTGGGCATTGAAGTGACCATGGAAGAAGGTCTGGTAAAGGTTGTTGCGCCAATCGATGACACACCGGCCTTCGATGCCGGCATCATGGCAGGTGACCTGATTACGCATCTTGACGGCGAACAGGTGCTGGGCCTGACGCTCAACGAAGCCGTCGAGAAAATGCGGGGCCCGGTCGATACCGACATCACCGTGACGATTCTGCGTGAAAACGTTGAGGAGCCGCTTGAGGTGACGCTGACCCGCGATGTGATCCGCATTCGTGCGGTACGCTGGGAAACCATGGATGATGTGGGCTACATCCGCGTTACCCAGTTCAACGAGCAGACCTACGACAATCTTGAAAATGCGATCGTCGAAATCTCCGAGGATGTGGGTGCGGACAATCTCAAGGGATTCGTGATTGACCTGCGCAACAATCCGGGCGGTTTGCTGGATCAGGCGATTTCAGTTTCCGATGCCTTCCTGAATCAAGGTGAGATCGTTTCAACCCGTGGACGCCACGCGGATGAAATTCAGCGCTACAACGCCCGGCCGGGCGATCTGGTGGATGGCAAGCCGGTGATCGTGCTCGTCAACGGCGGATCCGCTTCTGCCTCTGAAATTGTCGCTGGCGCGCTGCAAGACCATCGCCGGGCAACGGTTCTTGGCACCCGGTCCTTCGGAAAGGGCTCGGTCCAGACCATCATTCCGCTGGGCGCAAACGGCGCAATCCGCCTGACCACGGCGCGTTATTACACACCGTCTGGCACGTCAATTCAGGCCAAGGGCATCACACCTGACATCATCACCTTGCAGGAGTTGCCGGAGGAACTGCAGGGCCGTGCCGAAACCAAGGGTGAAGCCGGTCTGCGGGGACATCTGTCTGCCGAGGAAGGCGAGGAAATGTCCGGCAGTCAGGCCTATGTGCCGCGTGACAAGAGCGAGGACAACCAACTGCAACTGGCTCTGGACCTGTTGCGTGGGGAAGCTTCTGACGATGCCTTCCCACCGCAGCCAGACAAGCAGGCTGCCAAGTAAGTCCCTATCGATGGGCCGCGCTGCATGATCGGCGCGGCCCCTTTTTCCCTATAGTCGATGCTTGAAACTTCGTTGGATCTGGTATGCCCGGAGATGACCTGACAGCCCCGCTTGGGCTGAAACAACCTTGGTATCACCATCCGCCGTTTGGCCTGATCGGGGTCGCCCTGCTCACACTGTTGGCAATCACCGGTTTTATCTGGATCGGCGTTGTGAACGATCCGTTGGGCGGAGAACCAACTGCAACGGTGAAATTGTCGACGGACCTCAAGGGCGTAACGCAGCACGACTTCACCGTGGTTGAGCTACCGCGGGAGCTGGACAATGTGATCGGTCCGGACGGCGCCGAACCGGCCCGGCAGACAGTGAACGCCGGCAAGGGCCCGCAGCCGGAGATGGCCGCAGAATTAGGCGCCGAACCCGATGCGCCGCACTTGCCGCTGCAGGAACTGATTGAGAACGGCCCCTATGGCCCGCTGCCGCGAACTGCAGATAATGGCGTGCGCCCACTGGATGTTTACGCTCAGATTGCTCCCCTTGCACATGAAGCGCCGGCGCGCATTGCGCTGCTGCTTAACGGTGTGGGCCTGAATGAAACGATTTCCAGCATGGCTCTGGATAACCTGCCCAAACAGATCACTCTGGGCTTGTCGCCTTATGGCACCGATGTGGACCGGTGGATGAGCACTGCGCGCCAACAGGGCAATGAAGTGCTGATGCAGGTGCCCATGGAGCCCTTCGATTATCCTGATAATGACGCAGGCCCGCACAGTTTGCTGACCAAATCCGCCAGTGCCCAGAATACTGACAAGCTGCATTGGGTGATGGCGCGCACAACCAACTACATCGGCCTTGTGAACTTCATGGGACAACGGTTTCTTTCCGATGGGAAAGCGCTGACGCCGTTTTTGCAGGAAGCACAGGAGCGCGGCCTGATGTTCGTGGATGCCTCCGGATCGGCGCGATCTCTTTCGCAGGAAATCGCCGATACCACTCAGACGCCCTTTGTGAAGGTCGACGTTGTGGTGGATGAGGAGTTGAGCCAACAGGCCATCGAAACCCAATTGCTTCAGTTGGAATCGTTGGCACGGTCTCGGGGCCTGGCAGTGGCATCAGCCACGGCCTACCCCATTACCCTGAAACAACTGGCGCGCTGGACCCGCACCCTTGAAGATCGCGGGCTGACGTTAATCCCCATCAGCGCCGCCATTGACGGCGACGCCTCTCACTAAAAACTCATGTGCCCGGTGGTATGCCGGGCCATTCTGGACTCTTTCATGACCGACCTGACATCCCTTCCCTATCGCCCCTGCGTGGGTATCATGCTTCTCAACAAGCAAGGCCTTGTCTGGGTGGGCAAGCGCTTTGGTGACAAGACTCCGGTGCCCGATGCCTTTGCCTGGCAGATGCCACAGGGCGGACTGGATGAGGGAGAGGACCCTCTGGAAGCGGCCAAACGCGAACTTTACGAGGAAACCGGTGTGGCTTCAGTTTCTCTTCTGGCTGAAGCTCCCGAGTGGTTTGCCTATGATTTTCCCCCGGAAGTGCAGCAAAGCACGCGGCGGGGCAAATTTCGCGGCCAAACACAAAAGTGGTTTGCCATGCGGTTTGACGGAGATGACGCCGAGATCAACATTTTGAACCCACCTGAAGGACATAATCAGGAGTTCAGCGAATGGCGTTGGGAACAGGCCGCAAACTTGCCTGACATGATCGTGCCCTTCAAACGTGAGGTTTATGCGCAGGTGGTGCGTGCGTTCGCGCACCTGACGGCTTAGACCGAGTTCCTGCCGGCCGCCTGCTTGAGCCGTTGCCACTCCTCCTGAACCTCTCTAGCGGTTTCTGAAGGCGCCAATCCGTCATGCAGGTCGGCTTGCTGCGCAGGTGAGCCCAACTCACCCAGCGCCCAAACCGCCGTGGCCCGCACCACCGGCGCAGGATCCTCCAACAGGCGGATCACATCCCCCAGAAGCTCGGCCTTTCCCGAATTGCCCGCAGCGATCAAGACATTGCGAATGAACCGGTCACGGCCCACGCGCTTGATGGGAGAGCCCGTGAAAAAGCGCCGGAAGCTAGCGTCGTCCAGCTTCAGCAAGTCCGCAATGGATGGCTCTTTCAGATCCTCACGCGCTCGCAACTTGGCTTCAGATGCTTCTTGCGCGAACTTGTTCCATGGACACACCCCGAGACAGTCATCACAGCCGTAAATCCGGTTCCCCATGGGCCGCCGAAACTCGTGCGGGATCGGTCCGTGATGCTCGATGGTGAGGTAAGAAATACACCGATTGGCATCCAACTGATAAGGCGCGGGAAACGCTTTCGTGGGGCAGGCATCCAGACACCGGCGACAGCGCCCGCAGTGGTCAACCTCGGTCTCGTCCACCGGCAACTCCAGCGTCGAGAAGATGGAGCCGAGAAAAAACCAGCTTCCCAACTCACGGGACACCAGGTTGGTGTGCTTGCCTTGCCAGCCAAGGCCTGCAGCTTGGGCCAGAGGCTTTTCCATAACCGGCGCCGTGTCGACAAACACCTTCACATCTCCGCCCCCCCGTGAGGCCACGAGGTTGGCCAGTTCCTTGAGCTTGCCTTTGACCACATCATGGTAGTCGCGGTTGCGCGCATAAACGGAGATTGCCGCCTTCTCCGGTTTTTCCTGGAGCGCCAGCGGATCTTCATCAGGGCCGTAATTCATGGCAAGCATGATGATACTGCGCACCTCCGGCCAAAGCACACGCGGATCTGACCGGCGTGCCTCCGTCTCGGGCATCCAGTTCATGGTCGCGTGATAGCCGGCCTCAATGAATTGGCGCAGCCGTTCAGGGGCATGGGGAATGGCATCCGGACGCGCAATGCGCACCTGTCCAAATCCCAGGGCATGGGCGCGCTTGATCAGATCGCTCTTGACCCGATTGGCTTGCCGGTCTGTCAACATCGGGCAGTCCGTGCTTGGTTAGAAGTCCAAATCCGCGTAGGTCGGCGACGCAGGCATGCCCAACATCTTGTCGGAAAGCAATGGCCGGAAGCTTGGCCGCGACTTCACCCGCGCATACCAGCTTTTTGTGTTTTCGTCACGCGACCAGGGCACTTCGCCCAGATAGTCCGCAGCAGACAGCATAGCGGCCGCAGCCAGATCGGCAAAGCTCAGTTGATCCCCTGCCAGCCATTTGCGCGTGCCGGCAAGGTAGCCGATATATTGCAAATGATGGCCCATGTTGATGCGGGCCACGCGCAGAGCTGAGGAATCCGGCTGACCACCGCCATATTTGGGGGCCATCTCCTGCTTATAAATGCGCTCATGCACAATGTAAGAGAGCACTTCCTGATGGAACTTGTATAAAAACCAATCCATCAGCCGCCGCACTTCGGCACGCTTTGCGGGATGATCCGGCAACAAGCGCCGATCCGGTATGGAATAGCCGCGGGTTTCATCCAGATATTCGAGGATAACCCACGTCCCGCACACAGGTCCGCCATCATTCTCATTTAGCACCGGAATCGTTCCGGCCGGATTGAGCATCAGGAAATCCTGACGCCGTATCCACGGATATTCCGTCGTACAATCAAACTGCACCCCATACTCGCCCAGCGCGAGCCGGACAGTGCGTGAATGGGGACAAAACGGGTGGTGGTATAGCTTCAGCATGGGGTTCTTTTTCGGGGCAAACCGTTAACCAATTAAATCTGCTTTAACCGAATTTTCTTCCTTTTGTGTTTACCGTCATCACCCAGCCGAAAAATAAGCGGGGGACAACTCCCGTATCCCCAGCCAGGCGTATTTGGAGATCTACTCAGCAATGACAACTGAAACAATCATCGGGGCGCTCATCCTTGGCATCGTGGAGGGGCTGACAGAGTTCTTGCCTGTTTCTTCGACGGGTCACCTGTTGTTGCTGGGCCATTTCATCGGCTTTCAAAGTGATGGCCGGATGTTTGAAGTGCTGATTCAGCTCGGGGCCATTCTTGCGATCCTGTCGGTGTATTTCAGAAGATTGTGGCAACTTGCGACAACAATTCCAACTGATCCGCGCTCACGCCATTTCGTGGCAGGAATTCTGATCGCCTTTCTCCCCGCTGTGGTTATCGGGGTGCTGGCCCACGGTTTTATCAAACAGGTCTTGTTTGAAACGCCGGTGCTGGTATGCATCACGCTGATCTTCGGCGGCATCATCATGTTGCTGGTGGACCGGATGCCGCTGGAGGTTCGATACCGCGAAATTACCGAATACCCTTTGGGACTGTGCCTGAAAATTGGCCTGTGTCAGTGCGTGGCCATGATCCCCGGTGTGTCGCGGAGCGGGGCCACCATTGTCGGCTCCTTGCTCATGGGCACGGACAAGCGATCGGCGGCGGAGTTTTCGTTCTTTCTGGCCATGCCAACCATGAGCGGCGCTTTCGCTTATGACCTGTTCAAGAATCGTGACCTGATTACGGTCGACAATGCAACGCTGATCGGCATCGGATTCGTGGCCTCATTCATTGCCGGATACTTTGTCGTCCGCACGTTTCTTGATTTCGTCAGCAAACACGGGTTTGCCCCATTCGGCTGGTGGCGCATTGGCGTCGGCGGCCTAGGTCTTATTGGCTTGATCATCCAGAACGCGGTTTGACCGGATCAGAAAGCCCGGCCCTTGCGCCCTCAAACAATCTGAAAGCTCAGAGGGCGCGCTGAAAAGCGCGCCAACTCGATTGTCTTGAGATGACCTGCCGTGCATCACTTCAGGTGATGTCCTTGGTGCGGAGTTAGTCCTCCAAAGGACGGCGCGCGTCGTACTGGCCGTGCGGCATGAACTTGTCCACGTAGGAGGGCAAGATCGCTTCGATCGTATGCGCAGCAATGCCAAGGCCCTGTAGCGTGCGCCCTTCATCCTGCGCCTGTTGACTCACCACATTATCCGCCTTTAACAGCTCCACCTGATCCACTGTAAGCGGAGGGTTCGGCAGCAATTGCATGAACCGCGCCTGAAAACGCGCCATCTTGAAGGGAAGATTGACCAGAGGGCGACGGCGGCGAATGACCTTCAGCAAAATCTGCAAGCATTCCTTGAAAGTGCGCACTTCCGGCCCGCCCAACTCATAGGTAGTTCCGGGTACTGCTTCACCATCCACAGCGCGAGCAACTGCCTCGGCAACGTCCCCGACAAACACGGGCTGGAATTTGGTTTTGCCACCCCCCACGAGTGGCAGTGCCGGGGCGATGCGTGCCATTGCGCCGAACCGATTGAAGAAATCATCTTCCGGACCGAACACGATGGACGGGCGGAAAATAATTGCCTCAGGACAGTGCTTTTTGAAGGCGTTTTCCCCAGCGGCCTTGGTTCGGGCGTACATGGAGCTGCTCTTCTCGTCGGCCCCTATGGCCGAGAGGTGCACCACCCGACTCACACCAAGTTCGGCACAAACGGCAGCCACATTCTCGGCGCCCTCCGCCTGTACGGCATCAAATGTCTGTTTTCCTGACTGATGCAGAATACCCACCAGGTTGATCACGGCATCTGCACCCCGCATCGCATTGGCGACCGAATCCCGGTTTCGGATATTGGCCTGAACGGGCATTATTTGACCAACAACTCCAAGAGGTTGAAGGTGCTCTGCATTCTCTGGACGGCGCACCGCCGCGCGCACACGATACCCGCGCAAAGCAAGGGCGCGGATGATGTGCCGGCCCAGAAAGCCTGACCCGCCGAATACCGTTACAAGTTTGCCGTTGAGTGCCGTCGCCATCGTATCCCTACCTCGCACGGACATGCGTCTTTGAGAAAATCAGTATTCCTAGGGACCTCTTATCCCCTCGTTGCCTTTCTGTGAAGGCAGTCTGTGGATGAAAATAATTTCTTCACAAAAGCCTGATTGACAACCCGCCTAATGACCCTTAAACACCGCCTCCACAGACACGGCGCTGCTCCACAAAACAGCGCAACGTGGAAGTGCCCAGGTGGCGGAATTGGTAGACGCGCTAGCTTCAGGTGCTAGTGCTCGCAAGGGCGTGGAGGTTCGAGTCCTCTCCTGGGCACCATCTTTTCTTCTCAAGAAAATATAGCGCACTAAAAAGATAGCAAGGTATATTGCCAGCTATTGTTGCAAATGATCCTTTGCATGATCGTATGCCTGTATCGCAAAAAGCAGGTTTTCACCGACGCAGCTCTCCAAACCGCATAGTTTTTCTTTGCAACCCTTGCTCAGGGATGGCATCTAGGCTTCAAACGACCTGCGCGTGCCAGACACACACGATGCAAAGACAGATGAGAAGCGCCGATGACAATCAGATTTCACAGGAACGACCTCCCCTCTCTTGAGAATTACAACGCAGCAGACGCCGTTGCCGTGGACACGGAAACACTGGGCCTGAACCCACACCGTGACCGCTTGTGCGTTGTGCAGCTTTCTCCGGGCGACGGGACGGCCGACGTTGTGCAAATCGAGAAAGGCCAGACTGACGCTCCCGTTCTGCGCCAGCTGTTCACGGATCCGGCGAAGCCAAAGATCTTTCATTTCGCGCGGTTTGATGTTGCGGTGCTCTACGCCTATCTCGATATAGAAGTGTCTCCGGTCTGGTGCACGAAGATTGCGTCCAAACTGACGCGCACTTACACCGACCGTCACGGCCTGAAAGACCTGTCAAAGGAACTTCTGGGCGTCGACATCTCCAAACAGCAGCAAAGCTCCGACTGGGCGGCAGACACTCTGACGGACGCACAGCTTGCCTATGCCGCCTCCGACGTGCTGCACCTGCACAAGCTCAAGGAGCGTCTGGAGTTCATGTTGAACCGGGAAGAACGTCACGAAATGGCTCTGGAGTGCTTCCGCTTTCTGCCGACCCGCGCCAAGCTGGATCTGGCAGGCTGGGGTGAAACGGATATTTTTGCCCATTCCTGATAATTGAATTGGCAGGGCACTTCAGCAAAAGAACCTCCGGACTTCATTGAATTTAAACAGGACCGACATTAGTTTGGATTAATTACCGGTGCGGGATGTGGATGACGCCTCAAACACCCGCACCAACGCCCTCAGGGCAATCATAACCATAACAACAACAGATCCAAGGATGGTGCAGTGCAACCGGCTCCAGAAGCAACTGAGGGCTTTGTCTGGTCTGAGCAAGCAAGGAAAAAGCAGGAAGCTGCGCGGCGCTCCGCCAAGCGGCACACCCGGCTCGTCAAGTTTTTGCGTTTCCTGTTGCCAGCGCTTGGCACGCTGATCGCGGTTGGCGTGATCGGTGCCGTGATTTTGCGCAATATCCTTGCCGGGATGGGGCTTGGCGACATCAGCCTGACGGTGGATGGGCTGGTGATGTCCAACCCGCATCTGTCCGGCAGTGATGGCGAACGATCCTACTCCGTTTCCGCTGCCGAAGCGGTACAGCGCATTACCAACCCCAAGATTATCGACCTGGACACGATCCGCGCCAAAATTGTTCTTGGAAAAGACGAGAATGCGGAGGTTGTTGCCGCAAAAGGTACTTACAATGCCGAAGCGGAGACTTTAAACCTGACAGATGGCATTACCGTCACTTACAGTGGCGGATACACGGCGGAATTCGACTATCTTGATATCGACATGACGAGCGGCGAGATCTTGACGAATAGTGCGGTGACAGTGCAGGCAGAAGGTGGATACATTCACGCAGGCTCCATGGACTACCAGCAGGATAGCGGAGTGATGCGGTTCAGCGACGGCGTGTCCATGCGGATCAACCCGTCATCTCTGGAGAACAGTCAATGACAGCATGGTTGCGAACCCTCTTGATTTCCATGGCTCTGCCAGTGCTGGTAGCTACCGGCGCAGCGGCCCAGACCTTTGATGATGCATTTGCAGGGTTCGGCGCCAACAGCGACGAGCCGATCCAGATCGAAGCCACGGATTTGCAGGTGGAAGACAACAAGAAGAGCGCCGTGTTCAGTGGCGACGTTGTGGTCTCTCAAGGTGATGCCACGCTGAAAACCGAACGCCTGAAAGTGTTTTATGGCGGGTCGCTGTCCACATCGGGCGAAGACGGACTGCAGCAGACGATCAGCCGCCTTGAAGCAGACGGCGGCGTTTTCATTTCCTCGAAAGACCAGACAGCCACCGGTGATGATGCCACCTTTGACATGGAAAAGCAGGTTATGGTGATGACCGGCGACAAAGTGGTACTGAGTCAGGGACAGAACGTGATTGTGGGAAGCCAACTGACCGTGAACCTGAAGACCGGCAAGGTGGACCTCGACTCACCGCAAACAGGCCGCGTGAAAATGCTGTTGCAACCCAACAGCTTGCAAAACAACAACTAAGAAACGGCCAAGGATCGAACACTTTGAGACCCCACTCCCACTCCGGGGCCGCCTCGGCTCAATCCTTCAGCGCTGTACCGCTTCAGGCGGCGGAGGAAAACACCAAGCTGGAAGTCGAAGGCATTGGCAAGAGCTATCGTCGCCGGCAGGTGGTCAAGCATGTGAGCCTGAATGTGCGCCGCGGCGAGGCTGTGGGATTGCTGGGGCCAAACGGCGCGGGCAAGACAACCTGTTTTTACATGATCACCGGTCTGATCCGCCCCGATCATGGCACCATTTCGCTGGACGGGTTTGAGATTACCCAACTGCCCATGTACCAGCGAGCACGTCTGGGCATTGGATACCTGCCTCAGGAAGCCTCCATTTTTCGTGGTCTGACAGTGGAAGAAAACATCCGCGCCGTGCTGGAAGTGGTGGAGCCCAAGCGCAAGAAGCGCGAACAGGAACTGGATTCCCTGCTCTCAGAGTTTGGCGTGATGCACTTGCGCAAATCACCCAGTATTGCGCTTTCCGGCGGCGAGCGTCGCCGTGTGGAAATCGCCCGCGCCCTCGCCAGCCGTCCCTCGTTCATGTTGCTTGACGAGCCGTTTGCCGGCATTGATCCCATTGCGGTTGGCGATATCCAACAACTCGTGCGCCACCTGACACAACGGGGCATTGGCGTGCTTATTACCGACCACAATGTGCGCGAAACGCTGGGCCTGATCGACCGGGCTTACATTATTGCGGCGGGCGAAGTGCTGACGGAAGGCAAACCACATACGATTGTTGCGGACCCTGACGTGCGCCGTCTCTATTTGGGAGAACAATTTACTCTTTAGCCGGAAAGATGTGCTAGCTTCCCAAGCATGTTTCGTGCCAAATAGCCGAGCGACGCAGGAGGACGCGATTTAGCATGGCTTTAACACCCAAGCTCGAGATACGGCAAAGCCAACAGCTGGTGATGACACCTCAGCTGATGCAGGCGATCAAGCTGTTGCAACTCTCCAGCTTGGATCTGGTGTCCTATGTCGACAACGAGTTGGAAAGTAACCCGTTTCTGGAACGCGCGGAAGAAGAATACCCGTCGTCCGACGGCGACATGGACGCGTCTTCCGGCGACGAGAGCGACAACGCCTCGGCCACACGCGACGACAGTGAATGGCTGGAAACGCAGCTGGCAACCAACGCCTCTGACATGTCCAGTCAGATGGATGCGGACCTTGGCAACGTGTTTCCCGACGACAATGGAAGCCAACCCACGCTTGATCCAACTGCGCTGAAGGGCGACCAATGGCAACCGCCAGCCAATGGCACCGTAGCAACGGCTGACTACAACCTTGAGGCCTTTGTAGCCTCGGATGTTTCCCTGAAAGACTTTCTGGTGGAGCAGCTCTCGCTGGCCGTGACATCCCCAACGGATCAATTGATCGCCAAGAATCTGATCGACAGCCTGGACGACAATGGCTATCTGGCCATAGACATGCAGGAAACTGCCGACCGGCTCGGGATTGAACAGGCCCATCTGGAGCGGATCATTCGGTCGTTGCAGACACTGGAACCCAGTGGTGTGTTTGCCCGCTCGCTGGCGGAATGTCTGGCAATCCAGTTGCGAGAGAAGGATCGGTACGATCCCGCCATGCAGCAACTGGTAGAGAACATCGATCTGCTGGCCCGCTACGATGTCGCCAGCTTGAAACGCCTGTGCGCCGTGGATGACGACGACCTGAGCGACATGATCCGCGAGATCAAGGCGTTGAATCCCAAGCCCGGTGCGTCATTCGGCACGGAAGCGGTTCAGCCCGTTGTGCCCGATGCCATTGTACGTCCCGGTAGTGATGGAGGCTGGGTGGTGGAATTGAACCCCGACACCCTTCCACGGGTGCTGGTGAACCAGACCTATTATTCCCAGATCAGCAGCACTGTTAAGAATGATCAGGATCTGGCCTATTTCACCGACTGTATTCAGACGGCCAACTGGCTGGTGAAGAGTCTGGATCAGCGGGCCAAGACAATCTTGAAGGTCTCTTCGGAGATTGTGCGCCAACAAGATGGATTTCTGGCTCATGGCGTCCAGTATCTGCGTCCGCTGAACCTGAAAACGATTGCCGATGCAATTGGCATGCACGAGTCTACGGTCAGCCGGGTTACCTCCAACAAATACATTGCCACACCGCGAGGTATCTTTGAGCTGAAGTACTTCTTTTCGTCAGCGATCAACGCAACGGAAGGCGGCGATGCACTATCCGGCGAGGCTGTACGCTACAAGATCAAGCATCTGATTGATAACGAAGATCCCAAGGCAATCCTGTCTGATGACACCCTCGTAAAGCTGCTCAAACAAGACGGTGTGGATATCGCTCGGCGCACAGTGGCAAAATACCGCGAGGCGATGAAAATCCCCTCCTCGGTGCAACGACGCCGGGAAAAGCGAGCAAGAGCCTAGGGATTTGGCGGGGAAACGGGCCGATCCACCGGACCAAGAGTTTCCAAGGACTTCAGTTGACTTTTAGTATCCCCCAGATTAGATAGCCAGCGTTAGGCCAACGGCCCAAAAAAGGTGGCACTTTCTTTTTAGCTGGTCCATTGTGTAAGTGTCGGAAGGTTTTCCGTAATTGGATTTGCTTTTCGCCGCTTTGAGTCGTTTCTAACATATGAGGTTCCCATGACATTGCGTATTTCGGGAAGAAACGTGGACATTGGTGATGCTACTCGCATCCACGTCGAAAACCGGATTGCAGACGCGCTGGAGAAATACTACCCGGGCGCATATTCAGGTCATGTGACAATTTCGCGAGAGGGTTCCGGCTTCCGGTCCGAATGCACACTAAGCCTGAGTACCGGTGTCGTGTTGCAGGCTTCCGGTGATAGCCAGGATGCTCGACAGAGTTTTGACATAGCGGCAGAACGAATTGAAAAACGTCTGCGGCGCTACAACAGAAAGCTGAAAGCGCACAAAAACGGCGCCCATGCGGACAAGGGCATCTTTGAAGCAACTTCGTACGTTCTGGCTGATCCGGAAGGCGAAGAAGAAGTTCCTGAGGACTACAATCCAATTGTAGTCGCAGAAACCTCGGCAAAGGTGAAAACCATGACCGTTGGCATGGCAGTGATGGAGCTTGACCTTTCTGAAGCACCAGTGGTCATGTTCCGGAACGCCGGCAATGGCGGAGTAAATGTCGTATTCCGTCGCCCCGATGGCAACATCGGCTGGATTGATCCAGGATTGGCGGCGAACGCCGAGGCGGGATGAGACATTTTCGTTATTTGCAAAGCCGGTTCGCCGGCTTTGCAGCTTTTCAGTGATCACGGATCGTGAGATGGAGCTGATCGAACTACTGAGTCCAGAGGCCGTCGTACCCAGCCTCAAGGCCAACAGCAAGAAGCACGCGCTGCAGGAAATCGCGCACAAGGGCGCGCCCCTGTGCGGTCTGCCGGAGCGGGATATTTTTGATACCCTGCTGCAACGCGAGCGCCTTGGGTCCACGGGTGTCGGCAACGGGGTGGCAATCCCCCATGGCAAGCTGCAGCAGATCGACAGGCTCTACGGCGTGTTTGTTCGTCTGGACAAGCCAATTGAGTTTGAAAGTCTGGACGACCAACCGGTGGACCTGATTTTTGCTCTGCTGGCTCCTGAAGGAGCTGGTGCAGATCACCTGAAGGCGCTGGCCCGTGTTGCACGGGTGCTGCGTGATCAGGATGTGGCTTCAAAGTTGCGCGCGACAAAGGATGCGGCCGCGTTGTATTCAATACTGACGCAGCCCACGACGTCGCCCACAACACCGGCGTGACTTTCAAAGTACGTTGGCTGAACCGGCCAAAGAGTTTCAAAAAAGCCCCGGTACCATCTGGTACCGGGGCTTTTATTTACATGCTTTTTTTGATGCGTGACGGACCAGCACCAGCTGGCCAAAGCCCGGCCTAATGGAGGCTAACGGCTTCCAGCTCCTGCTCCATTGCATTGGCCAGTGCCGCGTCGCGGCTGTCGGTCAACAAGATGGGAGAACCATCTGCAGACAACAACGCCCATACGGGTTGATCCACGCCATCCAGGTCCGCACCGGGGAACATGCGATGCAGATCGGCATCGCTTACCTTTTTGACGTAAGCCAGTTCTCCAGTGCCAAATTCGGCAAACGCTTCCTGGGCCATGCCGCCATCCGCGAAGGGATTCGTAGTCATCGCCTTCTCCTTCGTTTGTTGATTGGTATTGCACGTGATGTGAGGCTTTGAGGCCTTTAGCCACCCGCTGAAATTTCGATCTTGCGCACAATGCGCTCCGGTTCGGGCCGGGCCAGATCGATGGACAGCAGGCCGTCGCACAGCTCTGCGCCCAGTATCTCGATACCTTCGGCAAGAACAAAGGTACGCTGGAACTGGCGCGCGGCAATGCCCCGATGCAAATATTCTTTGCTTTTGTCTTCCTGTTGGCGACCGCGAATGACGAGCTGGCTCTCTTCGACGGAGACTTCCAGCTGTTCGCGGGTAAATCCTGCAACCGCAATGGTTATGCGGATTGTATCGCTCTTTTCTGCCGTGGCCGGCAGCCTTTCAATGTTGTAGGGCGGATAGCCATCATTGGCGCCCTTACTCACTCGATCGAGCACACGCTCAATATCGTCGAAACCCAACAAGAAGGGGCTCGAAAACGCTGACATACGCGTCATTGTCAAAGTCCTTTCCAAAGCGACCTTGGTCCGGACCCTCGCTCGGCATCCGGTTTGTCAGGGCAGCCAAGCTGCCTCTGTTGCCTTGGAATATGGCGATATCGGTGCAATGATTCAAGTTGTCAGCACCATTCACCGCCAAGGTGGGCAGAATCCGGCGCTGATAAGCCCCGGATTCTGCCGGTTGTGTGGAAAGCTTGGAGAAATGGAGCTTAGTGCTCCCAGTTGGACAGCGCGTGGAATTTTTCCAGTTGGTCGGCGCGCAGCTCGCCCCCTTCGTCTCGTCCAAGGAAGATCTTCAAATAGCAATTGCCCTGCTCGTTGACGAAGTTGATCGACGCAGACAGCTTGGAAAAGAACGGACGCTTCAAAAACAAGATGGAATGACAGGCATCTTCCTTGATGTGGCCAGAAAAGCCACCCTGTGTCTTTTTCAAGTTATAGTAGCCTCGGGCAAATGTGCCCTGCGGGAAATCACCGGAGACCTCAAAGATCATGTCCCCTGTGTTGGCAATGGTGGTGACCTGCCCCCAGTCTGGAACTTCCTTGATAACCCGCTCAAAGTGGTCCCCGCTCAGTTCACGCCACATATCCGCAGGCAAGCATTTGATGGCGTCAGCCAGACAAACCTGATGCTCCTTGGCAATGTTTTCCAAAATGCCTGCCGGATTGTCAGCAAGTTTGCGTTTCAGGTCGTCAAGTACCGTTGTCATGAGGCAATAGCTCCATCTGTTGTGTTTGGTAGAGGAAAACAGGGTCAAGGCTCAGGATGAGGCCCACAATACTCCGCCACAGCTGCCTTTAGGTGTGTCAGAAGTGTCTGATGCCAGAACCGTCCCGCGGTCGTCAGCCGGATCACTGTGTTACCGGTAATGAGATCGGCCGCTCGCCAATTGTCCAGAAGTGGTGCCAGATAGGCCAGCACGCCCTCCGGCACGGCGGGGTGGCGTTCAAGCCCAGCCAAATCGACCCGCATGGTTTCAATGCCAGCGGCCAAACCATTCAGGACTGGGGTCAAGGGGCCATTTCGGGCCAACGATGCCAGTGGCTTTTCACCCTTTTTTACCATGTCATAGTAATGGGCCAACTCACTCTGAACCGAGTAGCTGTAGCCGTTGAGGTTGCCCCCCGCGCCCGCGCCGAACGCGAGGCACTGTGCGCCTGATTTGATCAGCGTGTTATACAGATTACGTTCCCGCGTCCCGCTGGCCCAATGGCTTGAGGACAACTGGCGCCAACCTTGGCGCTGAAGAAAGGTGAGGCCCGTTTCATACATGAGCCCTTGATGCGGCAAAGGCGCTGCCGGACTGATCTTGCCTTTCTCGATGGCTTTGAAAAGCGGAGCCCCCGGAAACACGGCAAGCGTATACAAATCCACGCCATCAAGGCCCAAATCAACAACCGTTTTGAGGTCGGCCTGCCAAATCTCTTCGTCCTGATCGGGCAGCCCCAGAATGAGATCACATATAATGGCGGCGCGATTGCGATCCCGCAGACCTTCAAAAAACCGCCGCGCCTCCTCGCCGCTTACCTTTCGGCCCTGACGCCTGCGTACACGGGTATCAAAGGATTGTGTACCGGTAGAAAGCCGGTTGGCGCCCGCATCCAGACAGGCCTCGATCTTGTCATTATCAAAATGATAGATCCTGCCTTCTACCGTAATCTCGCAGTCTGAAGCCAGCGGATAAAGCTCACGAATTCGCGCGACTAGGCGCTTCAGATCCTGCGCATGAAGAGCAGTGGGCGTTCCTCCGCCGAAGTATACCGCGTTGATGGGAGCTGATTGCGCGGCAGGGGACGTCGCTTCCATTTCCAACTCCTGAAGGAGAGCATCCGTATAGGGAGCGGAGGCGTCATCAGTCCACTTGTTGCGATAGAAGCCGCAAAAAAGGCAGTGGTTGGCGCAAAACGGCACATGCAGGTACATGACCGTGGGGCCAGACCGCGGCTGGTCTTGGACTTGCCGCCAAATGCTCTGGTGGGCATCTGCGGCAACTGGCTCACCGGAGGCGCCCGGCATGTGACCACCCCGCCGCGAGAAGGCGTGCTGGATAGGATTGCCAGATGTATCTGCGAAAAATCGCTCAAGCTCCGCTGCGCTCATGAAGACCTGCTTGTTGTTCATGGAGTTCGCTAGCGGCAGCTGGCTAAATATGAGTTTCTATATCAAGTTATTTCTCAGAAAACCGCAAAGCAGCTTTCTGCGGTCAAATGACACAGGTTTTCAGCGCAAAGACACAAAGCCCGGCGCATTGGCCGGGCTTTGACGCGTGAAAAGGCTTGTCTGCCCATCATGCCGGCTGAAGTTTACCGGTCGATGTGAGGGCTTTGCCGGTCTCCGAGGAGAAAAAGTGGAGTTTTTCTCGCTTTGCAGCCACCTTGAGCACAGAACCAACTTCAAAATGCTGCTTGCCTGGCGCACGCACAATCACTTCCTGCCCCTGCTCTCCGAGGGTGGCATGAACATAGCTCTCCGCCCCGACAGGCTCTACGGCCGATACGATGAGGGAGAGAACAAGTGGATCCTCAAGCTGGGTCTCATCCTCAACGATATGCAAATCTTCCGGACGCAGACCCAAAATGGCACTGCGCTCTTCAAGCTCCGACTTAAGGGACAGACCGTCACCCCGGCTGAGATGCCACTGAGCGTTATCCCGTTCGATTTCCATCAAGTTCATGGCCGGTGAGCCGATGAAACTGGCCACAAACGTGGAGGCCGGATTTTCATAGACATCAATTGGCGTGCCGATTTGCTCGACCTGACCGCCATTAAGCACGACGAGGCGGTCTGCCAGTGTCATGGCTTCGAGCTGATCATGTGTCACATAAAGGCTGGTTGTGCCGAGTGCCTTTTGCAGCTTCTTGATTTCAATGCGCATTTGAACGCGCAGTTTGGCGTCCAAGTTCGAGAGAGGCTCATCAAACAGAAACGCCTTTGGTTCGCGCACAATAGCACGCCCCATCGCCACACGCTGACGTTGACCACCAGACAGGGCACGGGGTTTGCGATCCAGGTAGTCCGCGATTTCAAGAATACGCGCAGCTTCGCGAACCCGCCGGTCAATCTCTTCCTTTTTGATGCCTCGGTTTTTAAGGCCGTACGCCAGGTTGTTGTAAACGGTCATATGCGGGTAGAGCGCATAATTTTGGAAGACCATGGCGATGTCGCGATCTGCAGGTTCGATCTTGTTGACCACCCGATCGCCAATGGAGATTTCGCCTTCGGTGATCGCTTCAAGCCCGGCAACCATACGCAGCAAGGTGGACTTTCCGCAGCCCGACGGGCCCACCAGCACGATGAACTCACCATCTTCAATATCGATGGAGACGCCTTTCACGGCGGCAACTCCACCGGCATAGGTCTTGCGAACGTTGCTAAGAGTGATGCCTGCCATTTTATTTCTCGCTTTCCACCAGACCTTTGACAAACCAGGACTGGAAAACAATCACAACGATAACCGGCGGCAGCATGGCCAGCACGGCAAGCGCCATTGCCTGATTGGTTTCAGGTATTTGCGCCCCAATCCAGACCTGCAAAATCTGGCGCATCCCGCGCACCAATGTGAAGAAGGTCTCATCGGTTGTGATCAGGGTTGGCCAGAGGTACTGGTTCCACCCGTAGACGAACATGATGATGAAGATTGCCGCAATCATCGTCTTGGACAACGGCACCAGAATGTCGATGAAGAACTTGATCGGGCCGGCACCGTCTATGCGGGCTGCTTCCACCAGTTCATCCGGCACGGATTTGAAAAACTGCCGGAAGTAGAAAGTTCCGGTTGCCGAGGCGATCAAGGGCACGATCAATCCCGAATAGGAATTCATCATGCCAAGGCCCTGAACGATCTCGTAGCTGGGCAGAATGCGCACCTCCAGCGGCAACAACAAGGTGGCGAAAATGACCCAGAAGCAGAAGCTGGCGAGTGGAAAGCGGAAATAAACAATCGCATAGGCAGCCAACATGGAAATGATGATTTTGCCGATGGCAAATCCCAGCCCCAGAATCATGGAGTTCTTGAGCATGGTGAAGCCCGTCACCTCCTTGGTGAAGCCCCCGGCTTCCGTCAGGACCGCACTGTATGTATCGGAGAAATGCCCGCCCCATGTCATTTGCAGGCCGTTTCGATAAACCGAAACAGCATCATGGGTGGATGTCATGAAGGCCACGATAACGGGCGCAATCATGAACACCGCGCCGAGAATCAGGATCAGGTGGTCTGTAATGTGTTCACGCTTCATGTTGTCCCCCTCAATTATAGTGAACGCGGCGTTCGATCAGTCGGAATTGAACGATGGTCAACACGAAGACCAGCAGCATGAGAATGACAGACTGCGCAGAAGAACCGCCCAGATCATTGCCGCGGAAGCCATCGAGAAACACCTTGTAGACCAGCGTGATCGGATTGTTGCCGGGCTCGCCCTTGAGCACGAGGTCGATGATCCCGAAGGTTTCGAACAAGGCGTAGGTGATGTTGATGATCAACAAAAAGAAGCCTGTGGGGGCCAGCAGCGGGAAGGTCACTGTCCAGAAACGCCGGGCTCCGCTTCGGCAATCGATTGCCGCTGCTTCTTGAATTGATTTCGGGACGCTTTGCAGCCCAGACAGGAAAAAAATGAAGTTGATGGGCACCTGCTTCCAGACCGCGATGACGATCATGCAGAAGGCGGTGTCGAAGTAGTTCACCCCGATTTGCATGTCCCAGCCCAGAAGGCCCGCGAACTCTTTCAACGGACCGATATGCTGGTCAAACAGCATTACCCCAATCAATCCAGCTACCGGCGGCGCGATGGCGTACACCCACATGAGCAAGGTCCGATAGGTTGAGGCCCCGCGAATTACGCTGTCGGCTTTTACCGCCAGAAGGAGGGCGATTGACAGGGAAAAGAACGTTGTGAGCGCTGTGAACACCAACGTGAAACGTGCGGTACTGGCGTAATCACTACTGGTTAGCGCATCTGTGAAGTTATCGAAGCCCACAAACGTGGAGCCGAAACCGAAGGGATCTTCCAAATAAAAGGAGGAGCGGACCGCTTCCGCAGCGGGCCAGATAAAGAAGATGCCAACAATCAGCAGCTGCGGCAGCAGCAGCATGTAAGGCATTAGCGGATCGGCGAACTGAACTCGTTTCATAAGCCTGTCCAAGGGTTTGACAAAAGGCAGGACACATCATCAAGCGGCTTTGTTTTCAGAACCGCTACCTGCCAGAAAACCGAAGGCACGAAACCGTGCCTTCGGCATACTTCATTGACAGGTCAGACCGGATCAGCCGGACGTCTTTTCGAAACGGGCCAGAAGCTTGTTTGCTTCTTCCTCGATGGTCTTGAAGGCTTCATCGGCAGTCTTCTCACCGGAGAAGATCTGACCGAATTCGCGGCGCATCACGTCGCGGATCTGGACGTAGAAGCCCATGCGGTAGCCCTTGGTGTTGTCCTGAGATGGCAAGGAAAGCTGCTGGATGCCGACTTCTGCAGCCGGGAAGCGGTCATAATGGCCATCTTCCTTTGCCAGGTCATACGCAGCGTTGGTAACCGGCACGTAGCCCGTTTCCTTGTGCCACATGTACTGAATCTCTGGGGAGGTCAGGTAGCTGAAGAAATCTGCCGTGCAGTTGTTTTCAGCGGACGACTTGCCAGACATGGCGAACAGGGCTGCACCGCCGATGAAGGTTTGTGCGCCTTCGTCGATAACGGATTCCCAGTAAGGCAGGAAGGTCGCGGAGAAATCAAAGTCGGTCGATTGCATCAAACCACCAAAGGAGCCGGAAGACCCCAGCCACATGGCCACATCGCCTTCCTGGAACGGCTTCTGGTTGTCAGCCCAGCCGGAGCCATAGAAGTTGTAGTAACCGTTGTCGAGCCATTCCTTCACCTTGGTGAAGTGCATCTTGATGGCATCCTGATCAACAAGGATCTGAGTGCCTTCAGCGCCATCATACCCGTTGTTGTTGGTGGCAAATGGCAAGTTGTGACGCGACATGAAGTTTTCGGCGAAAATCCATGGCGTATGGGACTGAGACAGCGGAATGTAACCAGCTTCAACGAGTTTCGGTGCGATCTGCTCGAACTCTTCCCAGGTCTTTGGTGCGGAAACACCGGCCTTTTCCAGAGCTTCCTCATTGTAGTAGAGGATCGGCGTGGAGGAGTTGAACGGCATGCCGATCATCTTGCCATTGGCGTCGGCATAGAAATAACGAACGCCCGGAATATAATCTTCAATGTTGAACTCGGCGCCGGCTTCGTTCAAAAGATCCTCAGCGGGCACGACAGCACCCTTGGCGCCAATGATCGTTGCAGAGCCTGCATCAAACACCTGAAGGATGTTCGGCTGTTCGCCAGCGCGGAACGCAGCAATGCCGGCGGTCAGGGCTTCTTCATAGGTGCCTTTGAAGACTGGCGTCAGCTGGCAGGCGTCCTGAGCTTCATTGTAATTGGCAGAGATTTCATTCACTACCTCGCCCAAACGACCGCCCATGGCGTGCCACCAGGAAATCTCGGTTGCTGCGAAAGATGCGGTAGAGGTTGTGGCGAGAGCTGCAAATGCGACAATTCGGGCAGCTGTAGTGCGATACGACATGACAGAACTCCAGACGGGTAAGTGAAACGCTTCAGTTTCTCCGACGCACACACAAGCAATCCCCAGTTACGCCCGGTGCGCGGGATGACGCCGATGTTACCCATTAGGGAAACAACTGAATGACAGTTATTTGAACTTTCCATGAAACTCGCAATACTCGACAAATAGTCATTAAATTACATGTGTTTACAGAATAGAATAAGCCAGAATAAACGTAATGATTACAATGAAACGCCGCAAGTGAATGCATTTTAACGCACGAGGTGCATTTTATGAATACTTAAATGTCATAATAATAGCACACCCCTCCCGACTCATTACCTATTTTTCCTAGTGTGCTGTTCAATGTTCAGGCTGGCATTCCTGGCCACGGCATCGCTATTCGCGACATTTTTTCCGAATTTGAGCGCAACTCATTGCCACACACGTGAACCGCGCTAAGTTTGCTGAGCGTCTGGTGCCAACTAACGAATGAGCGCACCTGTTGTTCACTTGGAAAAAGGAATGTTCACTTGAGCACATCGACAAGGATTATGTGGTTCCGGCAAGACCTCCGTGTTGGTGACAATCCGGCGCTACGGGCTGCTGCGATGGCTGGCAAAGTGATTCCGCTCTTTATCCAAGAGGACGAAGACGCTGGCGACCTTGCTCTGGGCGGCGCCTCCAAGGTGTGGCTACACCACGCGTTATGCTCGCTCAACCAGTCGCTTGACGGCCATCTTCTGGTGCGTGCCGGACCTGCCCTGCCAATACTCGAGGAACTGATCGAAGCGACGAATGCAGAAGGCGTGTACTGGAACCGCTGCTACGAACCATGGCGGATGGCTCGGGACACGGAGATCAAGGCGGTTCTCAAGGCACGCGGCACACATTGCGAAAGCCACAACGGCAATCTGCTGTGGGAACCGTGGGAGGTGAACAAGAAGGATGGGACGCCCTACCATGTGTACACCAAGTTTTATCGGCGCGGCTGCCTGGAAGCACACGCTCCGCGCTCGCCCCTTCCCAAGCCCGAAGAACTAACCTTCGCCTGCGAAAAGCAGGAAGCCTCCGCCATTGACGAACTAAAACTCCTACCTCGGCGCGATTGGGGAGAAACCATCGGCAAGAGTTGGGAAATCAGCGAGGACGGAGCTCACAAGCGCCTGAGCGACTTTCTGGAGGAGGGGTTGCACGGCTACAAGGATGACCGAAACTACCCACGCAAACCGAATGTATCCCGCCTCTCACCGTATTTGCATTTCGGACAGATTTCACCGCATCAGGTTTGGGCCGCGGTTCACCATCATGACATCGACCGCGACGCCGATCATTTCCTGAGTGAACTCGGGTGGCGCGAATTTTCCTATAACCTGCTTTATAACAACCCCGATCTGCCCAGCACCAACCTGCAGAAAAAATTTGATGCCTTCCCCTGGCGGGAAGACCAGACTGCCTTGAAGGCCTGGAAGAAAGGCCTCACCGGATTTCCCGTGGTGGACGCTGGCATGCGCGAACTATGGCAAACAGGATACATGCACAACCGCTTGCGAATGGTTGTCGGGTCCTTTCTTGTCAAGAATCTGATGCTGGACTGGCGCCTTGGTGAGCGGCATTTCTGGAACTGTCTGTTTGATGCGGACTTGGCCAACAATAGCGCCGGCTGGCAGTGGATAGCTGGCTGTGGCGCGGATGCAGCGCCGTACTTCCGGATCTTCAATCCGATTTTGCAAGGGGAAAAGTTCGACCCGGATGGTACCTATACCCGCCACTACGTGCCGGAACTGGCACACATGCCTGACAAGTTCCTATTCCGTCCCTGGGAAGCGCCGGAACTGGTGCTCAAGGAAGCCGGTGTCACGCTTGGCGAGACCTACCCCAAACCGATCGTAGACGTGAAGGCATCTCGCGAGCGCGCACTTGAAGCATTCAAGAGCCTGTCAGAAGGCACATCTTAAAAGGTACAGGAAAATTCAGAGAAGAATGGTGGAGCTAAGCGGGATCGAACCGCTGACCTCGTGAATGCCATTCACGCGCTCTCCCAACTGAGCTATAGCCCCATTCCACTGGTTGCTCTCACATTATAAACAGTGCGAGCTTCAATCAAGCAGGAGGCTGGTGGAGCTAAGCGGGATCGAACCGCTGACCTCGTGAATGCCATTCACGCGCTCTCCCAACTGAGCTATAGCCCCAGTCGCCTGCGGAACCTGTTCGGTTCTGATGGAGGCGGAACATAGTCTCGCCGCCTCCGATGATCAAGCAGAATAAACAGCCTGCGCCAAGTTCCTGCACAGGCTGTGGAAATTATCAGCTTTCCTCATCATCGCGGCTTACAACGATGCCCGGAACCGTCTCGCCATCATCGTCGTCCTCGTCGAGGAACACATCGTCATCGTCACCGGTGCTGATGTCTTCATCGTCGATGCCTGCTTCGTCGAGATCCGGCACGTCATCGTCACCGCCAGATACTTCTGCATCCGCATCTTCAAGGCTGACGATTTCAGCGCCTTGCGGCTCGAGAACGTCTTCTTCTTCTTCAGCCTGAACGACCTTTGCGGCCTTGGCAGTCTTCACTGTAATGCCCAGATCGAATACCTCGCCACACTTGGGACAGGTAATAGGATCGCGGTTGAGGTCATAGTACTTAGCGCCACATGCTGCACACAGACGCTTGGTGCCGAGTTCCGGTCTTGCCACGGTTGTCACCTTCGTTACGTTCACTTTGACGAGCCGAATAGACTCAGCTTGCCCGTCATGTCAAAGATTAATCGCAGGATTGCGCCAGAAAAGGTTTATTCTTCATTGAATAATCTCAAGTGTCCGGCACTGAATACAGGGTGACTGTCCTGATCCAACGTGCTAGGAGGGACTACTTTTTTTCAAGTCGCAACCCTGGAATTGAACATGTCCCACAATTCGTCACCGCAAATCGTGACAACAACGAAAGGTGAGGCTCTGACAGGTACAATCCGTGTACCTGGAGACAAATCGATCTCTCATCGTTCCCTCATGTTTGGTGCTTTGGCTGTTGGACAAACCAAAATTGAAGGTCTTCTCGAATCGGAAGACGTGTTGGCAACGGCCAACGCCATGAACGCCGTTGGCGCCTCCTGCCACAAGCATGAGGACGGACACTGGACTGTGGATGGCGTGGGGCTAGGCAGCCTTTTGGAGCCGGAACATCCGATCGACTTTGGCAATGCGGGCACGGGTGCTCGCCTTTGCATGGGTATTTTTGCCAGTCACCCAATCGCGGTCACCATGGTTGGGGATGCATCCTTGTCGAGACGGCCGATGGGCCGGGTTCTGGACCCGCTGCGCGAGATGGGAACGCAAGTGATTGCCCGTCGGGGGGACCGTTTGCCCGCATCTATTCGCGGATCTGAGACACCCCTGCCACTGACCTACCGTGTGCCCATGGCATCTGCTCAGGTGAAATCCGCGGTGCTCTTGGCCGGGCTCAACACACCCGGCACCACCACAGTTATTGAGCCCGTGGCGACACGCGACCACACGGAAAAGATGCTATTGGGCTTTGGCGCAGAACTCAGTGTTGAGGTCAATGCAGCCGGCGAACGCGTCATTACGCTACAGGGCCAGCCCCAGCTCAAGCCACAATCCGTAACAGTTCCCGGCGATCCGTCCTCGGCCGCATTTCCCATCGTCGCAGCGCTGATCGTGCCAGGTTCCAATGTCGTGGTTGAAGGCATTCTGCTCAACGAACAACGCATTGGTCTGATCACCACCCTTCTGGAAATGGGTGCGGATATTACGATCGAAAATGAGCGCGAAAGCGGCGGCGAGAAAATTGGGGACATCCATGTCCGCCACTCCAATCTCAAAGGCGTGACGGTTCCCGCAGAGCGCGCGCCCTCCATGATTGATGAGTATCCCGTTCTGGCGATCGCAGCCGCGTTTGCGCAAGGCGACACCACCATGCTTGGTCTGGAAGAGCTGCGCGTGAAAGAGTCTGACCGCCTGGCGGCCGTCGCTCGCGGGCTCGAAGCCAACAACATCCCGTGCATCGAAGGCAAGGACACCCTGACCGTTACCGGCGGGGCAACGGGCATTGGCGGCGGTACCGTTGAAACCCATCTTGATCATCGGATCGCAATGAGCTTTCTGGTGCTGGGGCTCGCCGCAGACAAACCGGTGACCGTTGACGATGCATCACCAATTGCAACCAGCTTCCCGTCGTTTCTGCCCCTGCTGAAGGAGTTGGGCGGAACAGTTCGTTTTCAGGGGGAGAACGCTTAATGATTATAGCTCTTGATGGCCCGGCCGCTTCGGGCAAGGGCACTTTGGCGCGCCAACTGGCTGCGCATTACGGTCTACGGCATCTGGATACCGGTTTGACCTACCGGGCCGTTGCAGCCGCGCTTCTGGCCCGCGGTCTTCCGCTGGGTGATGAAGAGGTCGCTATTTCGGTCGCACGCCATCTGGATTTCGGCACCCTCGACAAAGGCCTATTGTCGTCCCACGAAATTGGCGAGGCGGCGTCCCGCATTGCGGTGCTCGGCGGCCTGCGCGAAGAACTGGTTCTGTTGCAGCGCCAGTTTGCTGAAAGCGGCGAAGGTGCTGTTCTTGACGGACGTGATATCGGCACCGTTGTGTGCCCGCACGCTACGGCGAAGCTGTTTGTAACCGCGTCTCCGGAAGCCCGCGCCCGTCGGCGAACCGACGAACTGATCGGCAAGGGATTTGAAGTGGATTTCGACGAGATCCTGACCGACCTGAAACGTCGTGATGAGCGAGACACGACCCGCAAGGATTCTCCGCTTAAACCAGCTGCAGATGCCCACTTGCTTGATACGACAGAAATGGATATAGAGTCGGCATTCAATGCGGCTGTGGATATCATCGATTCCGCGCGGAAATCCTAAGCTTTTTCAGGAAAGCAGAGTATTGAGCGTTTGTTTGGTCTGCTGACCGCATTACAGACAATTGGAGTCTTGCGGCTCGCTTTCGCCGGCCCGCTTTTTTAAGCGGTTGTTTTCTAATACCTTTTAGAGAACCGAGCATGCGAGGCTCCACCGACATCAACACAAACCCGCCGGCGACGCCATACCTATGGCACCAGGAGTTTTTATGGAAAACATGAACGCAGCTGCTGAAGATTTTGCGGCTCTGTTGGAAGAGTCGTTTGCCACTTCCGACGTTTATGAAGGAACTGTGGTCAAAGGCACCGTTGTTGCCATTGAAAAAGATCTCGCAGTTATCGACGTAGGTCTGAAGGTAGAAGGCCGCGTCCCACTCAAGGAATTCGGCGCTAAGGGTCGCGACAGCGATATGAGCGTTGGCGACGAAGTTGAAGTTTACCTTGAGCGCGTTGAAAACGCTCTCGGCGAAGCCGTTCTGTCTCGTGACAAGGCACGTCGTGAAGAAAGCTGGATTCGTCTGGAAGCCGCTTTCGAAGCTGGCGAAAAGGTTACCGGTCAGATCTTCAACCAGGTCAAGGGTGGTTTCACCGTCGATCTGGATGGCGCAGTTGCCTTCCTGCCTCGTTCTCAGGTGGACATCCGTCCGGTACGTGACGTCACTCCGCTGATGCACAACGCACAGCCGTTCCAGATCCTCAAGATGGACAAGCGTCGTGGCAACATCGTTGTTTCCCGTCGTACCGTTCTGGAAGAGACCCGTGCAGAGCAGCGCTCCGAGCTGGTTCAGAGCCTTGAAGAAGGTCAGACCGTAGAGGGCGTCGTCAAGAACATCACCGATTACGGTGCGTTCGTTGATCTGGGCGGCATCGACGGCCTGCTGCACGTCACCGACATTGCATGGCGCCGCATCAACCACCCGAGCGAAGTTCTGACCATTGGTCAGACCGTGAAGGTTCAGGTGATCCGCGTAAACCAGGAAACACACCGCATCAGCTTGGGCATGAAGCAGCTCGAAACCGACCCATGGGAAGGTATCGACGCCAAGTACCCGCTGAACGCAAAGTTCTCTGGTCGCGTGACCAACATCACCGACTACGGCGCATTCGTGGAACTGGAGCCGGGCATCGAAGGCCTGATCCACGTCTCCGAAATGTCCTGGACCAAGAAGAACGTCCATCCGGGCAAGATCGTCTCCACCTCTCAGGAAGTGGAAGTGGTCATTCTGGAAGTGGACGCTGCAAAGCGCCGTATTTCTCTTGGCCTCAAGCAGACCCTGCAGAACCCATGGGAAGCCTTCGCCGAGAAGTTCCCGGTCAACTCTGAAGTTGAGGGTGAAGTCAAGAACAAGACCGAATTCGGTCTGTTCATCGGCCTCGAAGGCGATGTTGACGGCATGGTTCACCTGTCCGATCTGGACTGGAACCGTCCGGGCGAGCAGGTCATCGAAGAGTACAAGAAGGGTGACGTTGTCAAGGCGATCGTTCTCGACGTTGACGTTGAAAAAGAACGCATCTCCCTCGGCATCAAGCAGCTTGGCTCCGATCCGTTTGAATCCGCAGCAGCAGGCGACGTTCGCAAGGGCGCAGTCGTGAACTGTGAGGTTCTGGAAATCAAGGACGGTGGTCTGGAAGTCAAGATCGCAGACAGCGACCTGACTGCTTTCGTTCGCCGCGCTGACCTTTCCCGTGAACGCCACGAACAGGATCCGACCCGCTTCAACGTTGGTGATACCTTCGAAGCACGCGTGACCCAGTTCGACAAGAAGACCCGCCGCGTAGGCGTTTCCATCAAGGCACTCGAAATTGCCGAAGAAAAGGAAGCGGTTGCACAGTACGGTTCTTCCGACGCTTCTTCTTCTCTGGGCGACATTCTCGCAGCAGCGATGAAGGCACGCGAAGAAGACTAAGCTGGTTAGACCCTAACCAACGAAAAGCCCGGCTCTCGCAGCCGGGCTTTTTTTGTGGCCTGTCAACACCAGCCCCTGTGGTTCTGCCGTGTGAACGACCATCCCAATCATTCACACTTGTTGTAGACGATCCGCCGCAGCGTGATCAAAACCGGCCTCTGGATTTATTTTTGCTCATCGATTACGTCTGTGACAAACGCTGCGTTACCTACAAGTACAATCCATAAGCAGGGAAGTCACTGTCATGCCGGGCGAAATGGGGCACACCACCCTCAGTGAACTGGGCTTGGAAAGAGTCGGGCACACTGAAAAAACACAGATAAATTCATCTATCGCGCGACAAATTGTTGACCGTGCCATGAAAATCATCCCGTTTTCAGTAAACGTGATGGACGGGAATGGCCTCATCATCGGGTCAGGCGACCCGACCCGCCTGCACCAGCGCCATGAAGGCGCCTTGCTGGCTATCAACGACAATCGGACCGTGGAGATTGATCAAGCCACAGCGCAGCACCTGACAGGGGTGCGCCCGGGTGTGAACATCCCCATTCTGTTTCAAGAGGCTCCCATCGGCGTTGTGGGCATTTCCGGACAGCCGGAAAAGGTGCGCCGTTATGCGGAACTCGTAAAGATGGCCGCCGAGCTGATCATTGAGCAAGCTGCCCTGATGAACCACGTGGAGTGGGACAAACGCCACCGTGAGGAACTGGTATTGCAATTGGTCCAAGGCCCGGACCTGCATGAAATGCACCTGCGTACAATAGCCGAGCGGCTGGGCATAGATCTATCCCAACCCCGGATCGCCAGCATTGTGCGGGTACTGCCTGCGCCGGGGCAGGAGCTTTCTCTGGATCATTTGCAAAGGCTTGTGCATTTGCTGGAGTTCCCCGAACGCAACAACCTGGTTGGCATTTCGTCAGTTGCGCGCAATGAAGTCATCGTCCTCAAACCGATCACCTTGAACCGAACCGGTTGGTCTCAAGAACTGGAGCGCGAGCGGGTTGCCAAGTTGATGGAGCGGGTGCGGCGCGAGACGGACTTCGAAATTCGAATTGCGCTTGGGGGCTTTTATCAAGGTTTGTCCGGCCTCTCCCAGTCTTACGAAACAGCCAAGGCAACGCTGGAAGCCGTTTCAGATGCAGATGCCGAAAAGTCAGGCCACGTGTTGTTTTATCAAGATCACACACTTGCGGTCCTTATCAATGGATTGTCAGGGCGCAAATGGCGGGGCGCAGAATTACGACGTCCCATGCGCGCTTTGGAGGGCAAGGATGTACTGCTTGAAACACTGGCCTGCTTTTTCCGCAACAACGAAGATCACATCAGCGTATGTGCTGAGCTTGGCATACACCGCAACTCATTGCGCTACCGCTTGAAGCGTATCGAAGAGGAAACCGGACTCAATTTCTCCAATATCGGCGACAAGACAAGGCTTTACTTGGCCATGCTGCATCAAGGCTAAGCAAAACCACGTCGTGCACCTGCACAAGATTCTCCCTGAAATCTTACAGATTCTCTGTGTGTGCGCCTAAAGCCATGCGCGGCGGCCAAGCGTAGGTTTTGCTCTGCATTTTTAAAAAACTGGGAGCACATTATGGTGGAGGTTTCTACCCTCGGGGCATTGGTCGCACTGGCGATCGCAATTGTCCTGATCCTCAAACGCGTATCGCCGGCTTACGGAATGATCATCGGTGCGCTCGTTGGCGGTCTCGTGGGCGGCGTGGATCTGTCTGGCACAGTCTCGTTGATGATTGGCGGCGCCCAAGGCATCACAACATCCGTTTTGCGCATTCTGGCTGCTGGCGTATTGGCCGGTGTACTGATCGAGTCAGGCGCGGCCACATCCATCGCAGAAACCATTGTCAAGCGGCTTGGGGAAACCCGCGCCCTGCTGGCACTGGCGATTGCGACGATGATCCTGACCGCGGTTGGCGTCTTCGTTGACGTCGCGGTGATCACTGTTTCCCCGATTGCCTTGGCAGTCGCCCGGCGCGCTGACCTGTCCAAGATGGCGGTTCTGCTGGCCATGATCGGTGGCGGCAAGGCGGGTAACGTGATGTCTCCAAACCCGAACGCCATTGCGGCTGCCGATGCTTTCAACGTGCCGTTGACGACCGTCATGGCTGCAGGTGTTATCCCGGGCCTGTGTGGTCTGGTCGCGGCCTACTTCATTGCTCAAAGCCTGCGCACCAAAGGCGGCATGGTACAAGAGCACGAGGTTGTTTCCGTTGACTACAGCGAACTGCCAAGCTTCAGTGCTTCTCTTGTGGCGCCGCTTGTTGCTATCGTCCTCTTGGCCCTGCGTCCGTTCGCTGACATCAGCGTTGATCCGTTGATTGCGCTGCCATTGGGTGGTGTCCTTGGTGCCGTGGCCATGGGCCGCGCCCGCGAAGCCAATGCTTTTGCGGTTTCGGGTCTATCTCGCATGGCGCCCGTGGCCATCATGCTGTTGGGCACCGGCACACTAGCCGGCATCATCGCCAATTCCGGCCTCAAGAGCGGCTTGATCGACTTGCTGGCCGCCTCCGGTTTGCCGTCCTATCTTCTGGCCCCGATTTCAGGCGCGACCATGTCACTGGCGACCGCCTCCACCACGGCAGGTACGGCTGTTGCTTCAAATGTCTTCGGGCCAACCATCATGGAACTGGGTGTTGCTTCGCTTGCAGGTGCAGCCATGATGCATGCAGGTGCAACGGTTCTGGACCACATGCCACATGGCAGCTTTTTCCACGCAACTGGCGGTGCCGTCTACATGGACATCAAAGAACGCCTTAAGCTGGTGCCATACGAATCTGCCGTTGGTCTGACGATTGCCGTCATCTCAACCCTGATCTTCGGCGTCTTTGGTTTCTTTGTGTGAGTTTCAGACCATGAAAATTGTAATCGCCCCCGATTCCTTCAAAGAAAGCCTCACCGCGATGGAAGTCGCCGAGGCTATTGAAGAGGGATTTCGGGAGATCTACCCGGATGCCGACTACTTGAAGCTGCCTGTGGCAGACGGCGGAGAAGGCACTGTTCAGTCCATGGTTGACGCTTCCAACGGACGGATAGTGGAAAAAACCGTCACCGGTCCGTTGGGAACGCCCGTAAAAGCTTTTTTTGGGCTGATGGGAAACGGCAAAACAGCGGTGGTCGAAATGGCCGCCGCCTCCGGCCTGCATCTCGTACCCCAAGACCAGCGCGATCCGTTGGTGACCTCAACCTACGGAACCGGCGAACTGGTCAAGGCAGCTCTCGACGAGGGCGTGGAGCACATCATCATCGGCATTGGCGGCAGTGCCACCAATGACGGCGGCCTGGGCATGGCGCAGGCTTTGGGCGTGCGTATGCTGGATGATGATGATGCAGAATTGCAGGCTGGCGGCGGCGCGTTGAAAGACCTTGCGCACATTGATATCTCCAGTGCCGATCAACGGTTGGCAGGCGTTCGGCTTGAGGTTGCCTGTGACGTCACCAATCCTCTCTGCGGCCCCAACGGCGCCTCACATGTTTTTGGTCCGCAAAAAGGCGCTTCACCGGACGTCGTCAAAGAGCTTGACAGCTACCTTGCGCACTATGCAGCTGTCATGAAAGACCAATTGGGCCAAGACGTGAAAGACGTGCCCGGTGCCGGTGCTGCAGGCGGTCTCGGCGCTGCATTCATGGGAATGTTCAATGCGGAACTTCGACCCGGTATTGATATTGTAATGGATGCGGTTCGCTTGGCTGAGGCCGTGCAGGACGCTGATCTGGTCATCACCGGAGAGGGTCGTATCGACAGCCAGACCATAAATGGCAAGACGCCGATGGGCGTCGCCCGCATTGCCAAGGCAGCCAACAAACCGGTTATCGGAATTGCAGGTTGCCTGACCACGGACAGCCATGTGGTTCATGAACATGGTATCGACGCGATTTTCAGCATCGTGCCACGTTCTGTTTCACTGCAAGAGGCTTTGACGGAAGCAAAGTTCAACGTGACTCAGACCGCGCGCAATATCGCCGCAGTGATGGCTCTCTCCCAAGGCCATTCCTGAATCGGCTGCTTCCTATCAAGGCTCCTCCGCGAAAACCCGGCATCACGCCGGGTTTTCCTTTTCTGAAACCGATCCTCGCCTCTTATGCCACTGATTGTGAACCGCGGCACAGACGGGCCGCACCACACGCGCGATGACGAACCCCTTCAATGACAAGGCAGAGGATACGGAACAAACCGGTGTCAGCCCGTCCGTCCAGGCCAAAACATTGTCATCCAGATAATGGCCAAACTCCATGGCTCGAACGCCTCGATCGAAACACATGCGAATATTTGCGGTGTGGAGTAGCGCCGATACATTATATTTGTGATAGGCCGGATCACGACAAAAACTACCGACGACGTAGAGATCCTGATGAAGTATGCCCCATTGGCGGGCAATCAAGCGGTCTCCATGCCACAATGCAGTCAGTATGACGCGGCAAGCCGGGTTTTCCAAATCTGCCAGCTTTTGCCAGAAAGCCAATCGGTCGGCCCGTTTGCGAGCCCCATCAAGATTGGCAGCGTACTCTGGAACACCCTGAAGGCAAATCTCGTCCGCACTTGTGATGACCTGATGATGCAGCGGCGCAACCTTTTCCAGTTTTCGGCGCGCCTCTTTGAGCTGGCCGCGCAACTCTCCAGACATGTCCAGGATGTAATCTTCAAAGCTGGCCGATCGCGTCAAGTCTATACGGGCACAAGTGCCCGTATACACATGCGCGTGACCATTGAGATCAATTGCGGTGAGCAGGGCCTGACTCCACTTCAGATCCTGTAGATCCAGAAAGTCGCCATCACTCTTCTTCAGGGCAGCCCACAGGCAACGCCACACTTCGTGAGGCTCACAATCAGGTGAAACCAACAAGTCTCCGGTGTTGTGACCGTACAGCACCAACGGCCTGAGATAGGCGATGCCCCCCTGCTCAACTCGGCGCAGCGGCAACACACCACACAGTTCTTCTCCATGCCATAGAACGAAAACGCGGACCTTTTGCTGCGTCGGCAATGTTGCTGCCGCAGCGAGACACACCGCCCACAAACCGTAAACCGATTCCGGGTCAATGCGAGCCTGCAACGCTTCCCATGGCTGCTTCAAGGCGGCTATCTGGTCGGCGGTATCCAGCACACTCAGCGTATAGCTGCTGTCAGTTTGTTGTCCTGCCGAGATATCTGCTGAGGGCGCACTGGTGCTGCGGCGTTGAATAGCCATGTTCGGTGAGGAAAACCCGTTTAAAAAATCGTTGTCGTCAGCTTGGACAAGCTGAAACGATCTGTCGATATCACCTTAGGTCGGATACCAAGAGAACCCGGCTTCTAGTGGTGCTCTTGACATCGATGGACCGATATACAACCGAGATAGATTCGTCGGATCAACACCCTGAACCTGGCAGGTTTTCCTAAAATACCGTTAAAACCGACAGGATTTATCCGCGAATTAGCAAAAAACCCTTATGAGTTGCTATTGCGTCGCACATTAAATTGAGGCCGCACATAATAATTATCGATTTTTGATTCTCAAGGGTTGTTTCACCACTGCCACAGCCTCTCAACAAGATATGCCCAAGAAATATCACTATGCACCTATGGCTTCGACAGGCTGGATCCTGTTCTTGGCGGCGTTTTGCATATTGCTCTGCCAGAATCGTTATTTTTAACACCCTTAGTTGCAAATCGCTATTTAAGTGATGCGTATCGGTAAAAATACACGTTTTATGCGCTACTACAGACTGGCACGTTTTGTGTACCTTATCTCTACGTCAACAAAAATAAACGCGGAGTGCTGCTGTGGGCACAAACCTCGAAACCTTGATCCAGATACTTCCGGTTTTGCTGATTGGTCTGGCTTTTGCCCGGATGCACACTGCAATTCACCATCGCCCGGCACGGCAAGTTGTACGGGCCTCGAGACATCCTGCGGTCCGCCCGAAGCCGTAGGATGACAGGGAGCTTCTTTTCAAACGCCGTCCTTGCAGCAACCGGCTACGAAGCTCCCAAACAAAGCGCGGAAGATTATGCCCCTAGTCAACCGCGCCAAGGAAGAACGATCACTGGACACGCCGGAATTCAGAGCAACCGGTAAACACAGTGACCTGAATAAGGACGAAAGTCCAACTGGTCCCATTGACCGCCTAAAGCCGCCTTGTTCCCAGCTCCCCCCACCTCCTGCGGAACTTGGCGGCCTTTTTTTTGTCCAAGCCTCTCCTTGCACTGGCAGAGTCCACAGCAACACCTCTTGCGGTTTTTCAATGTGCCACCTACACACGCCAAAACCGAAAGAGGACGCAGATGACACAACGTGCACAAAACTGCCAGACCATGACTGAGCTTCGACAGTTGATCGATGAACTGGATGCAGAACTCATAGCCCGCTTTTCTGACCGTTGGGCTTGCATAGAACGTGCCGCGGAACTGAAGAAACAAGAGGGGCTTCCAGCACGAATCGACAACCGCGTGGAGGAGGTCGCCCACAATGTGAACAGGCTGGCACAGCGCGCCGGACTGGACGCGAATTTCTACGAAGACCTTTGGCGTCAGCTTATGGAGCGCGCGATAGCCTATGAAAAAGGCAAGTTGGGTGAACCTGACAAATAGCACAACCTTAAATCTTGCATTAATAGATGTTGGAGAGATGCAACTTGAAGAGATTCCGCTAAAAGACGCAGATGATTGTTTTCAAGTGACTTTTTCTGGTTCATACTAGGCAGCGTTTTTCGCTGGACTTGGGAATGCAACCGTTCACTCGTTCAGCTCCGAAAAGTAGTCTGCCGAAAGGAGCCCTGGCATCCGATGAGTTTGGACAGCGACATCGTTATTGACCGCCGCCGTTTGCGGCGGAAAGTTTCGTTTTGGCGGATATTGTGTTTCCTCATTGCAGTGGTGGGCGTGGGCACCGTGTTCCTTGTGAGCACCGGGATCGGCGATCTGTCCAAGTCCCAACAACACATCGCCCGGCTGTCCATTGACGGCGCAATCCTTGATAACCGTGAGCGCCTCGAGATGATCGCCAAGATGGCTGAGAGCGACTCGGTAAAAGGGGTGATTGTCGCCATCAACTCCCCCGGAGGTACAACGACCGGCGGTGAGGGACTTTACGTTGCCCTGCGCGATTTAGCCGAGAAAAAGCCCGTGGTTGCCAGCATCGGCACCATCGGAGCTTCGGCGGGTTACATGACGGCCATTGCTGCCGATCACGTGGTTGCCAGATACAACTCGCTGACCGGGTCCATTGGTGTGCTGTTCCAATTTGGCAATGCGAAGGGCCTTCTGGACAAGTTGGGTCTGCAAATGGATGCCGTTAAAAGCTCACCCCTCAAAGCAGAGCCGAATTTTTACGAACCGGCAACATCTGGCGCAAAGGCCGTTTTGGAGAGCCTTGTGGCGGATTCCTACAATTGGTTTGTTGGTTTGGTAGCAGATCGGCGCGGTTTCACAGTTGCTGAAGCCGAAGCGCTCGCGAACGGCCAAGTGTACAGTGGCCATCAAGCCAAAGAAAACAAACTGGTTGATGCCATTGGCGGGGAAGACGAAGCCATACGCTGGCTGGAACAAGAAAAGAACGTGCCCAAAGGGCTTGAGGTCATCGACTGGAAACTATCAGAGGAAACGGAGTTCGGTATGCTAGCTCAATCCGGCATCAATACTGCATTGCCAGCTACTATCGAAAACTTCTTGAGTGCAGTCATCTATTCCGCAAAGCAACTAGGTGACCCAACGGGTTCGCTTGACGGTTTGGTATCCGTTTGGCAGGCTCCGGGTGCGGCATCTCGCTCTATGCAAGGGGGGGCAAAAAATGATTAAATCGGAGTTGGTTCAAACAATTGCTGAACAAAACCCGCATCTCTACCAACGGGATGTCGAGAACATTGTGAACGCAATACTGGATGAAATAACATCGGCGCTTATGCGGGGCGACCGTGTGGAGCTACGCGGTTTTGGTGCGTTTTCGGTCAAAAACCGGCCGGCCCGTACCGGACGCAATCCGCGTACCGGCCAGAAAGTTGAAGTGAGTGAGAAATACGTTCCCTTCTTCAAGACCGGCAAGGAAATGAGGGAACGGCTCAACGGCGGCGTCGATCACGGTGAAGACGACTGATCCTGGAGAAAAAATGTGACACGGTTCCTTCGGAATCTCCTGCTTATACCCATCGCTGTTGTTCTGATTGCGCTGGCAGTGGCGAACCGCCACTCCGTAACGGTCTCAGTTAATCCCTTCAATCCTGCAGATCCTGTCTTCAGCTTCAACATTCCCGTTTTCTGGCTGTTGTTTGCCTGTGTCGCGCTCGGCGTTCTTATTGGTGGCATTGCCTCTTGGGCCAAACAGGGGCGGTACCGCAAGGAAGCGCGCCTGAAGCGTCGGGAGGCCGATCAACTCAAGCACGAAGCAGAACGGTTGAAGCAGGTGGCCCAAAGTGGCTCTGCGCCGGGACTACCCGCCCCGGATCAGAAGAAAGCAGCTTGATCGAGTAACAACAGCCCAACAGGAGAGTGCGATGCGTGTTATCACAGCTCAGGAAATAGATGCTGTGATGGCTCCACGCGATCTGGCGGAGACAATGCGCCGTGCCTTCCGAACCGGGTGTATTGCTCCCCAGCCCCACCACGAAACAATTGAGCGGCCGGACGGAGAGGCCACTGCCTCTCTCGTCATCATGCCATCATGGAACGACTTCAAGGCGCAAGGCTCAACCGACAAAGGTTTTATCGGAACCAAGATTTCTTCCGTCATTCCGGAGAACAGACGTAAGAATCTGCCAACAGTAATGGGTGTTTACCTGCTGCAGTCCGGTAAAACGGGGGAAGCTCTGGCTGTGCTGGATGGCCGTGCACTAACGCTTTGGAGGGCTGCAGCGACCTCTGCGCTTGCCTCCTCCTATCTGTCACGTGAAGATTCCAAGCGTCTATTGATGATCGGTGCTGGCGGCCTTGCCCCGCTGTTGATTGCAGCGCACTGCGCCATGCGCCCCATAGAAGAGGTCCTGATCTGGAACCGCACAACCGCCACGGCGGCCAGTCTTGCCAAACGGGTCAAGTTGTCGGGCGTCAACATTCACGCCACTGACAACTTGCAAGGGGCGGTTCACGGCGCAGATATCATCTCGTGCGCAACCCTATCAACAAGTCCTCTGGTGCTGGGTGAATGGCTGTCGGAGGGATGCCATCTGGACCTGGTGGGCGCGAACCTGCCTCACATGAGGGAATGTGACGATCGGGCTGTACAGGATTGCCGGCTGTTCGTCGACAGCTATGCTGATGCCTTCACCCGGGCTGGTGACATCATCAAGCCGCTGGAAAACAATCTGATTGCTCGAAGTGATGTGGCCGCAGATCTGTCAGAGTTATGCCGAGGCACCAAAGCGGGCCGGCGTTTTTACGCGCAAAAAACTCTTTTCAAGTCTGTCGGAACCGCACTTGAGGATCTGGCCGCGGCCAGCCACGTCTTCATGCGCACGTGAAAAGGCCCCTCAATCCTTCTTGGGTTCCCGTTTCTCGCCCCACGGTGTGTATCCCGGCAAGTACCAGCCAAATTGCAGTGCACCGCCGCGCAGA
The DNA here is from genome assembly GCF_000422785.1 of Pseudovibrio exalbescens DSM 16456. Classification (GTDB taxonomy): domain Bacteria; phylum Pseudomonadota; class Alphaproteobacteria; order Rhizobiales; family Stappiaceae; genus Pseudovibrio; species Pseudovibrio exalbescens. The sequence goes on along the minus strand of NZ_AUGS01000002.1, from coordinate 353,356 downwards.
ATCATAGCAACGGCAAACCCGGCTGCAGCAGCAATATTCTCATCCACGCCAGCAGCTTTGAGCGCAACAAATGTGCCCGCACCGCCGCACGTTGCCGCAACATAGACTTCTCGTTGGCTGATCGCAGATGGCTGCCCGGCAACTATATCTCGAATGATACCGCCGCATGTGGCGGTGGCGACCCCCATGGGCACAGCCACGAAATAATGCTCACCCATGGACAACGCTTTTGCCGCGCCCATTACACAATAGGCGGCAATGCCAACAGCATCCATCCACCGCACTGGCTTGTCGATGCGCTCAAACAAATGGGCCGTAAACCACATCAATACCGAGGCTGCTGCACAGACGATGAGATAGGATTCGTTCTGGGTCCAGAACACGGGAGCCCCCAGGAGAAGATCGCGCAGCGTTCCTCCGCCAATGCCAGTCAGGGTGCAAAAGAACAAGAAGGCGATAAAATCCTGTCGCAGCCGCGCTGCCACCAGCCCACCGGTGATGGCGAACACGGCAACACCCAGATAGTCGAGATATTGCCAGGCGATCATAGCTTGATGCTTTATTGCTAGGGGACAGTGTCCCGGATCCTAAAAAGCTCTGCACCAAATAAAAAAGCGGAGCCAACAAGCCCCGCTTTACGTAAGATTAGACTAAAGTCAATGATTAAGCGCTTTTATCGACAGTTGAACCGGGTTCAGCGGGCTTTTCTCCGTTATTCACCGGAGTCTTTGGCCCACCCTTGGAGACACCAACCATAGCCGGACGCAGAACGCGATCTGCGATTACATACCCAGCCTGAACGACCTGAACGACCGTTCCGTTGGGAACTTCCGGATTGGGAACTTCAAACATGGCCTGATGAAAATTCGGATCAAACTTTTCACCTTCGGGATTGATCCGCTTGACGCCGTGTTTTTCAAGCTGGTTCAGCATGTCACGCTCAACCATCTCTACGCCCTCGATTAACGCCGTCAAGCTGCTATCGGCCTCGGCACGTGCCTCTTCCGGCACCGCCTGAATGGCGCGACCCAGGTTGTCGTTGACCACCAGCATGTCGCGCGCGAAAGCGGCCACGGAATAGGCCTTGGCATCTTTGACTTCCTTTTCGGTCCGACGGCGAAGGTTTTCCATTTCCGCCATCAGACGCAGGGCGCGCTCTTTCAGTTCAGCATTCTCTGCGGCCAGTTTTTCGGCCGGGTCTTCAAACTCGAGCACCCCTTCCTCAACTGGAGTTTCTGCAGCTTCAGCGCTTTCCGAAACCTCCGGAGTTTCCGGTGCTACTTGCTCCTCGGGGTTTTTGCTTTCGTTTGTCATCCTTATCCCATTCGTTTACAGGCTCAGCAAAGAGCACATGCAAGACACGGTTCCTGCACCAGCAGGCTCGACTGTTTATTTAGGCGATGATTGCTTAAAACAAAAGACCTCCGGCCACTGCCGTGACCGGAGACTCTGCAAACAAACAGGTTTATCTCGCAATCCTCAGCGGGATCAGGCGTACTGCTTGATCCACTCTGCAATTTTGCCTTTTGGCTGCGCACCAACGAGCGTTGCTGCCGGTTCGCCATCCTTGAACAGGATCATCGTTGGGATTGAGCGAACCCCATAGTTCATCGCGGATTGCTGGTTCACATCGATGTCCACCTTGGCGACCTTGACGCTATCAGACATTTCATCGGAGATTTCCTCCAATGACGGCGCAATCATCTTGCACGGTCCACACCAGGTCGCCCAGAAATCAACCAGAACCGGCGTGGAGCTCTTAAGAACTTCAGTTTCGAAGGTATCATCGCTGACGTTTACAGTCGCCATATCGTGCCTCGTTCAGTATGTGTGCATCACCCGTCAGGGCGAGTCCGTTGGGTTCAAGGTAGGAACGCCAACCAGCGCCGTCAAGCAACCCTGTTAATAAGAAATCCCTAAAATACAAAACGTGAAAACTGCGCCTCCTCTATTTCTAGGAGAACGGGGCCACAGGTATAGAGCAAAAAGCCGCGAATTTTCTTATCACCATAAAGGCTGGACAGCAGTTTCCGGTAAACAGCGAGCTGGGCGACATAATCCTCACTCACTGAAGCGGCAGTTTGCGGGACTTGTGTGTTGGTCTTGTAGTCCACAATCCAGATTTCGTTTTCTATCACTACAAGGCGGTCGATTACGCCTGACACTTCAACATCAGCGCCCGTTTCGTCAATCAAAAGCCCTTGTATTGGCACCTCGGCACGACTTTGCTCCGAGAAAAGGCATTTGTAGTCGGGGTGGTTAAGCACCTGCACCACGTCCTGACGAAGGCGCCCCTCATATTCAGCAAACTCTTCCGACAGTGCCGCCGAAAGATAGCGGGTCATGGCTGCATCGCGCTCGACTTCTGGCAAATCAGGCAGAATTTCCAGGAGCCGGTGCACCAGACGCCCGCGCACCAACGGCCAGCTTTCCGGTTGCCGTGCGGCTTCCAGCGCCATTTCAGGGGATGGTTTTTCAATGCCCTGCTTCTGGTCCATTTCTTCAAATGCAGCGGACGGTTTAAGAGTCCGAAGGCGCTTTGGCGATGAAACGGGGCGACCAACCCACTCGGGCAGCACGATGGCCTCACGTTGTTCTGCGTTTTTAGCTTCACCAAGCCGAGGTTCCGGTTTTTCGACACCATCACGGGTCCAGCGCAGCGCAATCTGATTTCCCGCAGCGTCGCTGACTGGTCGGCTCTCATCACTCAAACTGCAGTGAACGAGTGAATACCAGCAGTGTTCATGAGCCCCCCTCTTGGGAGCCCAACCACACACCACCAAACGATCCTTCGCCCGGGTCATCGCCACATAGAGCAAACGCCGGTATTCCTCTTCCTGTGCGGCGCGACGTTGTTCAAGCGCTTCAGCATGCCACGGCGTTCTATTGGACTTGTTTGGAAGCCACACCAAGGCATCTGCAGCACTCTCATCACCGCTGCGCGACTTAGGCAACATGATGGGATCATGATGGGCAGAAACAGGCGGCGCACCGTTGTCAACGAGCAGCACGTAGGGTGCTTCGAGGCCCTTGGCGCCGTGCACCGTCATGATGCGAACCATGCCGGAAGCCGCATTGAGCTCACGTTTGATTTCCGTTGGCGCCGCAGCCAGCCATGCCAAGAACCCCTCCAGCCCGGGTGTGCCGGTTTGCTCAAACGCGATGGTCAATGACAGGAACTCATCCAACACGTCATCCACCTCAGAGCCCAAACGCTTCCGAAAGCTCAAACGATGACCGTCCGCGCCGAGGATACGCGCATAGAACTCGAAAGGCGGCACGAAATCTGCGCGATCCCGCCATTCTTCCAGCTGCGCCCTTACACGGCGCCATTTGTCAGAATGATCCGACTTTTTAACCAGCATTTGCCAAAGGGTTCCGGGACGAGGGCGACCCGGCGTTTCATGCGCGATCTCGAACAAATCGTCATCTGACAAACCAAACAGCGGACTTTTCAAAGTGCACGCCAACGACATGTCGTCTTCTGCCAAAAGGATAAACCGGCCCAGCGCAACGAGATCCTGTACGGCGATATGATCCGTCAAAACCAACCGGTCCGCGCCCGCGGCTGGCACATCCAGCCGCTTCAACTCCCGGTTCAAGGCTTCAACAAACGGGCCGCGTTTTCGAACCAGCACAAGTACATCACCGGGTGACGCTATACCGGCATTTGCCCAATCACTGATCTGGGCTGCAATTCGCTTAGCAAGCCGCATCATCGGGTTGCTGTCGCCAATCCGATCAACAGGCTCAGTCCAATCTTCCGGTTCCTCGATATCCTGATGCTCTTCAAGGGGCCAGATCTCAACCAAGCCGGGATCATGGCGCCGGATTGCTTCATGAACAGGCGCTACGGAATCCTGTGACAGACCCTTGAACACTTCAGGTTCTCGGAAAACTCGGTCGACAGCACCCAACACATCGGGCGTGGATCGGAAGGACAAGTTCAGCTCAATCGGCTCGAAAGCTCGTTGGGACTCCGTCGCGCGCTGACGGAAGAAGGCCCGCATCTTGGCAAAATAAGCAGGAACAGCACCTTGGAAGGAATAGATGGACTGTTTCTCATCCCCCACGGCAAAAATGGTTCTCACACCCTCGCGCGCCCCATCGCCAGAGAAAAACTCATCGGCCAGCGCGCTGATGACTTCCCACTGTCTCGGACTGGTATCCTGCGCTTCATCCACCAGTATGTGGTCCAGCCCCTGGTCAAGCTTGTATTGCACCCACTGCGCGGCATCCGAACGCGACAAGAGCGTTGCCGCCCGTACGACGAGGTCCTCAAAGTCGAGAAATCCCCGCTGGATCTTGTCTTTCTCGTAGTGCTGCAACACGGCATCCGAAAGAACGACGATCGCTTTGGTGCCTGCCACGGTCAAAACTGCTGCCTGCTTGGCGATAAGATCCTGCAGGCGTTGTTGTTCTTGCAGGAGGTGTTCAAGCATATGAGGGTACGCTTCCTGAACCTTCTTCGTTGCCAAGCTTTTGCGAGGCTCAAGGTTTTTCGTCAGGAATATATCCAACCACTTCTGCTTCCAGTCTCCGACACCTTGACAAGACAAAGCCGCGAGCATCGCATCGGCGCGACCTTGATCCGTTTTCGATCCTGTCCGCATCGCCTCTGCATAGGCTTTCACTTCGTCGGCGGACAGAAGGCACTCCGTACGGAAAGCCGCTTCAACACCTTCCAGCGTATCGTCCTGCGTGAGATCAAAGCTGGCCTCCAACTCCACCAGGGCGGCTTCCAGTGACCCGGCGGCCACGATCCAGCGATAAAAGGCATCGCGTTTGCCAATCAGTTCCGAAAGCGCGCTTTCAACGCCCGCATCTGCGAGATGTTCAATCAAAAATGCAAGCGCATGCCCCAGTGCCGTCTCAGGCTCCACCTCAGCACGGTGCAAAACACGCGCCCGCGCTTCCGCCAACAATTCATCGGCAATGCGTTCGTCAAGCACATTGAAGTGTCCGGCAACATTGGCTTCCAGAGGAAACTGATGCAACAAGGCTTCGCAAAACGCATGAATGGTTTGTATCTTCAAGCCGCCAGGGGTTTCGAGGGCCCGTGCAAACAGACGGCGCGCGCGGGCAACCTTGTCCATGCTCGGCGCATGCCCCTCAATTACCTCAAGTTCCTTGAACAATTCCTCATCCGACAGACGCGTCCAGCCCGACAGGATGTCGAACACACGGGTCGCCATTTCCGCCGCAGCAGCCTTAGTGAAGGTCAAGCACAAGATGCGAGAAGGATCCGTTCCGTTCAGCAACAAACGGATCACCCGCCGTGCCAACACGAAAGTCTTGCCGGAACCAGCATTGGCGCTAACCCAAGCGGAGTTTACAGGGTTTGCCGCTTTGGCTTGACTTTCAAGGGTCTTGGCTGGAATATCCATCACTCGTCTCCCCCCTCGGACCCAAGAGACCATTCCTGAACCCGCGCGAGATGATCATAGGCTGACGCCAATTGCCGTTCGCGCAAAACACGCGCACGAGACAAGTAGCCTTTAGCAGGGTTGTCATAGGCGGTGATCAACTGCTCGAGCCGTGTCCAGGCCTCCTCCGCCAGCTCTTCCACACTGCGTTCCTTCGGAACACGGCGTTCTACGGAAAGCGCAGGACGCCCCCCCTTGAGGTGAATGTAGAGGATCGAACTGATGGGCACATCGCTGGGTACGCCTTCAAAACCACCACGCCGGATCATGGCCACCTCCAAAGGCAACTGTGGAGATAGCAATGCATCCACCTGTTTTTGAGAAGGAGGTATCCCGGTTTTGTAATCGATGACTTCCAGCGAATTGTCGGCTTTCAAATCAATGCGATCAGCGCGCCCGGTAAGACGAAAAGCCTGCCCAGACGAGCGCTGAAATTCTGCCCCACCTGACACCTCCAAAAAACGCTGTTCAATGTCTGGAGCACGTCCGTATTCCAAGCCTACGAACCCTTCCGCGATTTTTTCGAACCGTGGCCACCAAAGCGCCCGGATCGCCGGAAAAGCATCAAGTGGTCGGAACAACCGGCCGCCCTCCGTCAACAAGGCCCGAATAGCCGTCTCATCAAATGCGCCGTCCCATGCATCCAGAAAGTTAGCCAGCGCATCATGAATGATCGTTCCCTTGTCGGCAGCGTTGGGCTCACCACCAATCGGATCCACTTCTTCAAGCTTGAGAATATTGCGGGCGTAGATTTCATAGGGATCCCGGATCAACGTCTCGACCCGTGTCACGGATAGCTGCTTTGGCCGCGCTTCAATCGGGGGCCGAGGTTCGGGTCGGGCGGCGGGCTTCACAGCCACTTCTGCGCGATCCAGCACTCGCGCCATTTCTACATATGGTCTGCCGCGTGCCAGCATTTGGTCACGAACTTCATCCCCTGCGAGCGTCAGGATGCGCTGCAACCAGCGTGAGGCCACAGCGGGTGCTCCATCCATTCGTTCAGCGCGAGACAAGACCACCTCTTCCGCGCCCATTGAGCACATGAAATCATGAGCGGAGGAACCGATACGGCGTTCAGGCGGATCCAGCCCGATCTGGCCTTTCATGGGGCGGTTGAGCCATGGATCATTCCTCGTGCGCTGCGGCCACACGCCCTCGTTCAATCCTCCCAGCACCACCCGATCGAAGTGTTGCAATCGCGCTTCCATGGGGCCCAGAAGATGAACCCTAGGATCTGCAGGCAAACGCGAACGCACCGCGTTGCCTGAAACGAGTGCCGCAAATACCCCGGGCCACTCGCTTGCAGGAATTGCAAGGCTGCTGGCGTGTGTATCAAGAAGCGAAGTCAACGTGTCCGCCAAAGCGGCACCGGCTTCCCCTTTGAACAATTCATCGGTCGAGCCGTCTTCCTGCGTCGCTATTTTCACCACTGCATCAGTGTGAAGTTTGGCAATGTAACGCACATCAACATCCCCTTCCGCCTCCAACAGAGCCTCCAAAGGCCCCAGGGCTTCTTCCAGCCGGATCAGCAAGGTGTCGATGGCTTGCCAGTCTGCTTCAACGAGCTTTTTCCAACGTGGCGTATGACGGGAATCTTCCGTTTTGCGGGCTGCCGAAACTGCTTGGCGCAAGCCTGACAACCCTGCTCGTGGCGATGGACCACGCAACACACCACGCTCCAACGCGCGTGCTGCTGCCCGAATTTCCTTGATGGGCAATCCGAGGCGTGTCAGTGGGTGCTTGAGCAAGGCCAGAAGTTGAACCGGATCAACACCGCCAAGCGCCAGTTTGGCCGTCAAAAGCGCGAGAATGGTCGACGGGGTCTGATCCTGTGGCCGTCCAGCTGTATCATCAACCGCAATGCTCCAGCGCGCCAGTTCAGTTGCGACACGGCGGGACAAGGTCCGATCTGGCGTGATCAGCGCAACCTTTTTGCCCTGCTCGATTCCTTCGCGCAAGCACAACGCCACAGCCAATGCTTCCTCGGCCTCGCTGGATGCAGACAGGACACCGACCCCCGAAAAACTGTTTTGACGCAGCGCTGCTTCCGAGCTCGCGAAAAACGTCTGCCATGCGTCTGTTGTCTCGGCAGGCCTGAGAGCTTCGTTCACAATCTTGCCGCGGATGGAAAGGTCACGCGTTGCTGGCTGACCAAGTGGCTGAACATCCGAGCGCGTACGCCCCAAAGTTTGCAACAGCTTGTTCAAACTGTATTGAGGATGGCCCGGAATGGGCTCTTTATCCCCTGTCCCGCTTATAGCAGCCCAACTGACCTCGTCCATCTCCAGATCAAGCGCGGGTAACACGATGGCCCCGTTGGGCAAGTTCAAGACAGCCTTGAGCAGCTCTGCCGTTGCAGGTACGGAGCCGGTTGCGCCGGCAACAATGACAGGGCCAGCAGGGGGTGTCGTGCTCAATTGATGCGCCGCACGCCGGATCAAGGCCGAGCGACGCGCCTTGGGATCAATATACCCGGCCTCTGCCAAGAACGCGGGCCATTGTTCCGTTACGATGCGCAGAAATTCGAGTGTGATCTGCCAATACTGGGCGTGGTTTTCCGGCACGAGGCCGGTGAGATCTGACCAACTGGCTTCCTCGGTTTGTACCTCATCCATCAAGGTAAGCAGATCGCTGGCCAGCCAGGCGGCATCCGCAGATGAGGCGGGAAACGCGGAGGTGTTGTTGTTGTCCAACCCCAACAGCTCACGACGCAATTGCCCTTTCCATGCCCAGACAAGTTGAGTCATGGCAAGACGCCGCTCCATCAGCGACATGGCAGGAGGCAGAGGCTCGCCGTCTGGTTCGGAGCGAAGCAGTTGTTCGTCCTCATCGACATCGCCCAGCGGCAAGATCCTGGGCAGCAATACAGCCCGCGTTCCCATGGCAGAGCGAAGCAGAGACGGCAAGGTGCGGGCCGCACGGCGGGTTGGAACGTATAGGGTAACCTGACTTAAAGCCATCGGGCTGGCGGTTGCATCGAACCCGGGGATCAAGTCCCCGGATAGCAATGCGCCCACCAGCGTTTCCAAAAACGGAACGGATGGCGCGATGGTAAAAAGGTTTTGCTTGGTCAAAACAGCCGCCTTCGGGAAGTCAAAAACAGATCCCTTTGTACGGCTCAGTTCACGCTTTCTGCAATGGCCTTTTCCGCATCAACCAATGCTTCCGGCGTGCCCACATGAAGCCATGTGCCATCTCCTTCAACACCAAACAAGCGTCCCTGTTCAATTGCCCTGTCAAACAGAACGTTCAAGGAAAACGATCCCTCAGGAGCATTCTCGAACAACTCAGGTTTCATGATCGCTGTGCCCGAATAGACGAAGGGCGCCACGGTGCGCTCATCGCGCCGTGTCAAGACACCCTCATCATCCATCGTGAAGTCGCCCTTACCCGTGTAACCAATCGCATTCACACTCGGCACCATCAGAAGCAGGATATCCATTTTCTCGGGCTGCCACGCTTCCACCAGGACATCCAGATTTGGGCGAACGCCCTCAATCCATATGCTATCGGAATTGGTCACATAAAACGGCTTGCCCCCAAGCTGTGGTAAGGCTTTCTTGATGCCCCCACCTGTTTCCAGAAGCGTGTCGCGCTCATCCGAAATGGCGACTGTCAGCCCCTTGAACCTCTTGGCATGAATCTCCACCAGATCAGCGAGATAATGCACATTGACAACAGCCGTTTCCACGCCCGCATCGCGCAAACGCTGCAGCGTGTAATCCAGCATTGAGCGGCCCGCGACTTCAATCAGCGGCTTGGGCGTCGTCGCTGTCAGCGGACGCATCCGTTTGCCGATGCCAGCCGAAAGGACCATGGCTCGGTCTGGTCGCGGGTTCTGGTTGTTGTTCATTCCTTTATTCTTTCTAAGCACATCCATCATGAATCAGGGAGCACTGTGCCGCAAAGGGTTTGACGGCAGTATGACGTCATAAACATACTTCAGGTTGCAAAGACCCGGATGCGACAACGCCTGAGCAAGATAGTCGCGGATCCGAGGCAAATGTGCAAGGTAAGCTGGCTTGCCAAATACGGCATTCAGCCGCACAAAGCCCCCCAGAATCTTGGTATTTCGCTGCGCAGCCAAAACGGCAACGCCATAACGGAAAGTCGTTTCGTCAAATTCAGGTAGGCATGCTGATGCCTGCTTGCAATAGTGTTTCACAAGCGTTTCCTGAAGCTCGGGCCCGATTGTGAGCCGCGCATCCATTATCAGAGAGGCCACGTCATAAGCGATAGGACCTATCAACGCATCCTGGAAATCAATCTGCGCGACACGATCCAATCCCTTCGCGTCAGAGCGCCATAGAAGATTGGGGCTGTGATAGTCGCGCATGACCCATGTCTGGGGAAGATCATTTAGGGCCTGCAAGGCTTGCTGCCATGCATCTCTGAACGCCGCCTTCATGTGATCTGTGGCCGGCTCCCCCTCGATGTGAGGGCGGTAGTACTGCAGGAACAGTTCGGCCTCGGTCAGATACGCTTCAAGGTCATAGCACCCAAGCCGGTGGTTCGAGGGGCCATGCTGTGCGATTTCAGGCCAGCTCTGCTGATGCATATGCACCAGAACATCAAGTGCACACTTATAGCGCTCTTCGATGGGTTGTCCCTGTTCAGCTATGAACGTTGCCCCCAGATCCTCCATGAGCGCCAGCCCGTTGGCGCGGTCCACTGCATATATCTCCGGCACCCGAACACCGCGAGCTCGCAACTCATGACCAATCGAGAGAAAATCATCAATTGAATGCGCAAGATAGACGGTTTGGGCATAGGTTTTGCCTGACGCCAACATCGGCTCGTGTGCGCGCGGCGGATAGTCCATGAGCACCGCACCGCCGGCCTCTCCATTAAAACGCAGATAGCTGCGGGTCGAAGCATCGCCCTTCAAATGGTGACGAGGACGGGCCATCCAAGCCGAGTTCTCGAGCAGCGCACGTCTGGCCGCCAGTCGTTGAAGCCGTCGCGCCCAAGTGGCTTCCTGCGCCTTCAGTGTTGCAATCCGAGTATCCGGATCAGGCCCTTCAGAAAGTTTGATTTCCAATGCCTCCGGCCAAAAGGTCGGATCGCCCATTTCCGGCCACTCGATAAGCGCTGCGCCGCGCTCCAGAGTATCATCAAGCGCCAGCTCTTCCACCTCTTCCGGATCTTCTAGCCGGTACAGGTCCATATGAGCCACATACAATCGCTCCAGTTCGTAAGTTTGAACAAGCGTGAATGTAGGGCTGGGCACTTCCAGCGCCTCATCTTGTGCCAGATACCTTAAAAGCGCGCGCGAAAAAGTAGACTTTCCCGTCCCCAGATCCCCTGAAAGCGCAATGACATCACCGGGTTTGAGAAATTCTGCAATGTCTTCGGCGAGACGTTCGGTCTCTGCCTGAGAGTGGAGGTTAATATTCATTTGGTGCTGATGGCCTCTTGCGGAACCGTTCGGGCGCCTTTGCGCGTTATTCTGCTGCCTGAAGATCCAACAGTTTGGGCTCCAGCGGGAAAGTACAGGTGACCGTAGTCCCCTCACCTTCCCGAGAACTGATATCGACGGTTCCGCCATGTAATTCAACAAAGCTTTTCACGATTGCAAGGCCGAGCCCCACGCCGTGCCGGCTACCTGCTGCTCCGCGACCCACGAAACGAGAGAAGACGGAGTGCAGCAATTCTTCGGGAATGCCCACGCCGTGATCTTCGACAGAAAAGCGCACGAAATCAGTCTCCCGAACACAGCTTACATCAACCTGCCCACCTTCTTCAGAATACCGCACAGCATTTGAAATGAGGTTGTAAAGAACCTGGCGCAACCGTCGTTCGTCCGCGCGGATCGTACCGATGTTTTCAGGCAGATGTGTGTTCAGCGCGATATGGGACTCCTCCAATCGGTCTTGCAGCCCCGCAATCGCTTCAGCGACCGTTCCCGCAACATCCACGTCCGAAACATTCAGCTCCATGATGCCGGCATCGACCGTTGCCAGATCAAGAATATCATTGATGATAGCCAGCAGGGATGAAGAGGATGACAGGATGTATTGCATGTACTCGGCCTGTTTGGGCGACAAATCGCCAAACTTCTGATCCGAGAGGAGTTGTGCAAAGCCAATGATCGTGGTGAGCGGCGAACGCAACTCGTAAGACACGTGTTGAATGAAAGTATTTTTCAACTGGTCGGCTTCTTCGAGTGCCTCGTTCTTCTCCATCAACGCGCGTTCCACGTTCACGGTATCGGTAACGTTTACAAACGTGAGCAGTGTTCCACCGTCGGGCAATGGCACAGTCACGTAGTTGATGATCATCCCGTCAACGCGTTCCATGCGCCCTGACAGGTTGGTACGGCTATCTGTCAGACCGGTAACACCACCCGCCAGTTCTCGCCATGTATCCATGTCAGGCAGCAAGTGCGCACATTTTTCAACGAGGCTGGAGACATGAGGCTCGTTCTGTAGTTCAGGCTCGGAGAACTGCCAGATTTGCGCAAAAGCCGGATTCCAGAGACGCAACCGACCGTTGGACCCAAACACGGCGACCGCCTCGGACAGGTGATCAAGTGTTTCGCCCTGTACGCGGATGAGGGCGTTGTAACGGCTTTCCAGATCCAGACGTTCGGTCACGTTCTCGTAGATATAGGTAACACCGCCCTGTGGGTGCGGGTTGGCAATAACGCGCAATGTCCGTCCATCTGGCAGATGCCACCAGAACTCCCGAGCCTCAAGCGACTGATAGCTTTCCAAATGCTTGGCGCGCCAAGAACGGTAATCAGCCTGCTCCGGCAATTTGCGTGCGGCGCGCATGGCATCCAGAACAGCGCCCTCCTCTGGAGAACTCTCCAGGAGTGCCGGATCCAGTTCCCAGAGGGATCGATACGCCGCGTTGTGGAACTTGAGCCGACGATCGGCCCCATATATTGCCACAGCCGTTTGCAGCTCATCCAAAGTGCGAGTGTGAAACTCAAGTGTCCGCCGCAGTTCGTTCTGAACGCGTTCCAGCTCGCTGATATCCTGCGCCAAACCCGCCGTCGCGATGTCGCTTTGTACATCCGTAACCTGGTAGACACGGCGTTCACCCGCCGCGACAACTGGCATGGGCGAGCTGTATATTCCCCGAACGTCGCGCAAGGTGGACAATTTCATGCGCCCTTTGGCATCCAAAAGCTCAATGCCCTTGCCAACAACTTCACTGAGCGTATTGGCTTCAACTGCATCCAGATAAGCTGTATTGACCCAGATGAGATGCCCATTCTCATCGCGTTGCCACGCAGGACCTGGCAGTGCATCCAAAAGAGCGCGCACGCCGTTGAGTTGATGTTGCAAGCGCTCGTTTTGCTCGGACAACCGCGCATTGGCCTGACGGTCGCCGGTCAGATCACGCAAACGCAAAACCGCCGCTCCTCCAGCCGTACGGCCTGTCGCTTCCAGATAAACACCGTGGGTGGTGCAAAGTGTAAGCCTGAACGGTTCACCATGAGTGCGCAGATGGTCTTGGTAGGCACGCAACGCTTCGGCCGATTTGGTCTCCAGCCAACCTTCATATTCCAGAAGCTGGTCAATACCCTCTGGAAAGTTGAGCGATTCAGGCAAATGCCCAGCGACGGCGGGAACGCGCTCTGCGCCTTCCCATACGAGCATCAGACTATCTTCTGTTTCGAGGATGTTCTCCAGCCGATCAATACGCGCCACAGCGCTCGCACGCGCCTGACGAAGCTGGGCAATTGTGCCTTCCAAGCGACGACGATTGCGCACCATAAGCATGGCCGACGCCACCGCAAACATGATCGCACCAGCGATCGCCGCCAGCCACACAACCTTGAGCGCATCCACCGAGTTACCGGAGAACTGAGGCAGAAAATCCATCGCTTGGGAGAAACCGGCTGCACCAACTAAAGCGAACGCGCCAACACCAAAGAGATTTGCTAATTGTCGAATCCTAGTTCGCCACAGCACGTTACGACGTGCGTGTTGTTGCCAGCCTGCTGGCATTCTGTGCCCCCTTTTCCGCCGCCAAGGTCCGAAAACCGAACCGCGAATAAGTCGCGCAACTGGCTACACTCACGACTGATTCGCTAACCAAGATAACTCGATACGGAATCGCGAAGAAGAGGTTCTTTACAAATAGTAAACAAATATTAGAGCACTGTGTGGCATCCACTACAATTAGTAGTGACGCAGCACGCCCCACCTACCATATCTGGAGATGGGACGTGTGATTCTGTTAATTAGTACTTGTAGTGTTCCGGCTTGAACGGACCGGTTTTCTCAATACCAAGGTATTGGGACTGATCCGGCGTCAGCTCGGTCAGAGTAACGCCAAGCTTGTTCAGATGCAGACGAGCAACCTTTTCATCAAGGTGCTTGGGCAGAACATATACTTCGTTCTTGTACTGCTCACCCTTGGTGTACAGCTCGATCTGCGCCAAAACCTGGTTGGTAAAGCTTGCAGACATCACGAAGCTCGGGTGACCGGTTGCATTGCCAAGATTGACCAAGCGGCCCTCAGAGAGCAGAAGCAGGCGCTTGCCATCCGGGTATTCGATCATGTCCACCTGCGGCTTTACATTGCGCCACTTGTAGTTGCGCAGAGAAGCAACCTGAATTTCATTATCGAAGTGACCAATGTTACAGACAATCGCCATGTCCTTCATTTCGCGCATGTGGTCGGCGGTGATCACATCCTTGTTGCCCGTTGCGGTAACAAAGATATCGCCTTCCTTGACGGCCTCTTCCATGGTTTTGACTTCGAAGCCATCCATGGACGCCTGCAATGCGCAGATCGGATCGATTTCGGTAACGATCACACGCGCACCAGCGCCAACGAGCGACTGCGCGGAACCTTTGCCAACGTCACCATAACCAGCAACAACAGCAATCTTGCCTGCCATCATGACATCCGTACCGCGACGAATGCCATCAACCAGCGATTCACGACAGCCATAACGGTTGTCGAACTTGGACTTGGTTACGGAGTCATTCACGTTGATGGCCGGGAACGGCAACTCACCCTTTTTCTGCATGTCGTAGAGACGCAGAACACCGGTCGTCGTTTCCTCAGAAACGCCCTTGATCTTCGCCTTGACCTTCGAGTAGTAGGTCGGGTCCTTCGCCAAACGGCGCTTGATTGTCGCAAAGAGGGCCGTTTCTTCCTCATTGGACGGGTTCTCAAGAACGGATGGATCCTTCTCGGCCTTTGCACCCAGCAGAATCATGAGTGTTGCGTCGCCACCATCATCCAGAATCATGTTGGCCGTTTCGCCATCGCCCCAATCAAAGATCTTGTCGGCATATTCCCAATACTCTTCCAGCGTCTCCCCCTTAACGGCGAACACCGGAATGCCAGCTGCGGCAATAGCTGCTGCTGCTTGGTCCTGCGTAGAGAAAATATTACAGGATGCCCACCGGACTTCCGCGCCCAGCGCAACCAACGTTTCAATAAGAACCGCGGTTTGAATTGTCATGTGAAGGGAACCAGCAATACGCGCGCCCTTCAGCGGCTTGCTGTCGCCAAATTCTTCCCGACAGGCCATGAGGCCCGGCATTTCCGTTTCAGCAATTTCAATTTCCGTGCGGCCCCAATCGGCCAACGAGATATCCTTAACTTTGTAATCTGAAAAAGTAGTCATCCAGTCTTTCCCATTTGCACGCTGTAAAGGTGCCTCGAGGTGGTATTCGGCCTCATGGGCCGTGCTCGACACGGGTTATAGCGTAGGAGAGAAGGAGAAAGCAATAAAGATATAAAGGTTTCTTTATATCATTTGAAAAACACAGGGTTATACCGCCACTCGCAAGCGAATCCGGCCATAAAAAAAGCGACCGAAAAATCAGTCGCGTTCGCCAAATCCATCTTCGATAAGAGCCACAATAGCGGCCATGGCTTCATCTTGTTGCCGCCCGGAAACGCGCACATGAACGCAGCACCCGGGGGCGGCGGCCAACATCATCAGACCCATGATTGAGGTTCCGCCGACACTTTGACCATCCTTGGAGACGATGACCTCTGCATCATAGGTTTCAACAAGTTTCACCAATTTGGCAGAGGCACGCGCATGCAGCCCGCGTTGATTGACAATCTCAAGCTCGCGTTCAAGAACTGGAATTGTATTCATTCTTCTCTTCAGCCTTGACCAGACAACACCTGACTGGCAACGGAAATGTATTTTTGACCAGCGTTACGTGCTTCTTCTACGGCTTCTGCCAAGGACAGATCATTCCGCACACTCGCCAGTTTGATGAGCATGGGCAGGTTTACCCCAGCCACAACCTCAATGGAGGTCCCGTTCATTACGGATATAGCCAGATTTGATGGCGTGCCCCCGAACATGTCCGTCAGCAAAACAACACCTGAGCCGTCGTTAACCTGTTCAACAGACTGAAGAATATCCTGACGACGCTGTTCCATGTCGTCATCTGGGCCGATGCAAATCGTCGACACCCCGGACTGCGGCCCGACAACATGCTCGAGTGCCGCCTTAAACTCTTCGGCCAAACGGCCATGGGTGACTAGAACAAGACCTATCATTCAATTCCTGCGAGATTTCGAACCAGCACTACACTGTGCTGGTCCCCCACTTTCTAAGAGCCCGCGCCGCAGTGCAAGGAAAATCGGCACGAGGTCACCATATCGCCTAATCTATTGGCAACGTGTGGTGCTGGAGCGCTGCTTGAACCAGCCGAACCGCCGCAGGAAAGTCTTCTGCCGGTACCGCTTGCCGTCGTAGTGACACACCACACACCTCCTGAGCCTGATCCACAGGCTCAGGCAGCCGTTCTATTTTACAAACAGGCTCAATATCAACAAGCAATCTCACCACCGCACGTTTAAGGTGAGGAATTTTCACAAGACCGTGCCCCCGCAGTTCGATAAGCCCCTCAATCCCCTCTGGACATCGCGCCACTACCCTGCCTGTGCACGCCTCCAGAACAACCTGATCATCGGCAACAAGACAGGCAAACCGGCCTGCGGCTTGCTCGCGATGAATAAGCTCCAAGGCCAAACCGGACTTTCCGGAACCAGATGCGCCGCGAATCAACACACCAGCCTCTCCCAGAACGATGCAGGAGCCGTGATGAGTATGCGTCATTATCAACCGCCTCTTTTGGCAGGCAGTGTAACGGTAAAGCGCGCGCCTTCGATATCGCCAGACCCAGCAACTTCCGTCCGCCTGTTCAGAGCGATAATCGTACCACCATGAGCCTCAACAATCTGCCGGCAAATGGACAACCCCAGACCTGAGTTGTTGCCAAAGCCCTCTTTAGCCGGTCTGTCGGTGTAGAACCGCTCGAAAATTCGCTCTATGGCGTCAGCATTGATGCCCGGTCCATAGTCATCGACCATTACGACGATCTGATCACCGTGGCGCTCCACATGAATGTCGATCGTCTTGTCAGCGGGTGAAAATGAACGAGCATTATCGATCAGGTTGTTGAAGACCTGGCTTAGACGCTCATCTTTTCCAAACACTTCATAGGGGTGATCCAGCTTGGATGGCGCAACCTCAACTCGCACCCTGGCGACATCTTCGCCCCACCGTTCATTGGCGATGTCGGCAACCGTTCGTAACAGCACTGCCATGTCAAAGACTTCAGAATCGGCACGGGCCAGCTCCGCATCAATGCGAGAGGCCTCCGAAATGTCTGAAATCAGACGATCAAGCCGGCGTACATCATGCTGTATCACATCCATGAGCCGCTCGCGCGAAGCGTCATTCTTTGCCAGAGGCAATGTTTCAATCGCGCTGCGTAGCGAGGTGAGTGGGTTTTTCAACTCATGCGCCACGTCTGCTGCGAAATTCTCGATCGCATCCATGCGATTGTAAAGCGCGTTCGTCATCTCCCTGAGTACACGGGCAAGATGACCGATTTCGTCATAACGGCCGGGGAATTCGGGGATTTCTTCGCGCGATTTACTGGAATATCGGACGCGCTGCGCAGCTTCGGACAATCGCCGAACCGGTCCGGCGATTGTGCCAGCCAGAAGCACAGACAACACCATGACCACTACAGCCGCCACCACGAAGATCTTGATAATCGCGTTGCGCTCCGCCGCCACGATATCATCAATATCTCCGCCCTGAGTGGACAGCAACAACGTACCCAGAACAGCACGGAAGCGCTGCACCGGCACTGCAACCGAGACAATCATTTCGCCCCGAGGGGACAACCTCACCACACTTGCGGGTGAGCCTGCCATCGCCGCAGCGACCTCGGGATAATCAAGGCCACTGGCTTCGTCCAACTCCTTATAAATCGGATACTCGCCGCGCCGCATCCAGAACTTCAGTTTTTGCCAAAGGTTCTGAAAGTAGGGCTCGCTCTCCTCGTTCGGAGGTGGCAAATCAAACCGGAAAACCTGTGTTTGCGCATAGATGTGCGAACTGTCCAGCAGCAATGTGCCATCTGGATCGTAGATACGGGCGCGCGTTTTTGTTGGCGAAATCAACCGACGTAGAATGGGCGCCACAACTTCGGGGTTGATGGGAAAATCAAGGCTGCTCAGTGATGAGCCCGGATTGATGCTTTCACCTGCCTGAAGGCGCAGGAGTTGCTCGGGATCAATGGTGACCTGGCTTGAGTCCGCGGTGGCCGAGGCGGCAATGGCGCCAGCGATAATTTCACCTTGGGTTAAAAGTGACTGCACACGCGCGTCAATCAACCCCGCGCGAAATTGGTTGAGGTACAAAATACCCACAACCATGGCAAAGAGGCCCACCAGATTAAGAACGAGAATACGCCGGGTCAGAGAAGAAAACACATAGGTACCCAGCACGGATGCCCAGCGTGTCAGAATACGCCGGCGCACCTGTCGCCGGCGCAACCAACCAAACAGGCGCGGACGCGCCGCATCTGCAGCGCGTCGAGCCCGGTTTTCTTCATGTGAGTGCGTTTTTGACGCCTGCTCAGTTGTCATCAACCACTGATTTCCAATCAGCCTTCGCGGAACCGATAGCCGACACCGTACAATGTCTCGATCATGTCGAAGTCATCGTCGACTACCTTGAACTTCTTGCGCAACCGTTTGATATGGCTATCGATCGTTCGGTCATCCACATACACCTGATCGTCATAGGCGGCATCCATCAATGCATTCCTGCTCTTGACGACGCCTGGCCGCTGGGCCAGCGCGAACAGAATGAGAAACTCTGTAACCGTCAACGTCACCGGTTTGCCCATCCATGTACAGGTATGACGCTCCTGATCCATCACCAGATGGCCGCGCTCCAACAGCTTATCGCCTTCACTGCCTGCTGCGGCGGCGTCCCGAGGCTGAACGCGACGAAGAACCGCTTTCACACGCTCTACCATCAAGCGTTGAGAGAACGGTTTGCGGATAAAGTCATCAGCCCCCATTTTGAGCCCAAAGAGCTCGTCAATTTCATCATCTTTTGAAGTCAAGAAGATGACTGGAAGATCAGAACGCTGACGTAAACGGCGAAGCAGCTCCATTCCGTCCATACGCGGCATTTTGATATCAAAAATAGCCAGATCCGGTGGGTCGTTCTGCAACCCTTCAAGAGCAGATGCCCCATCCGTGTAGGCCTGGACCCTGTATCCTTCAGATTCCAGTGCGATCGATACTGAGGTTAGAATGTTGCGGTCGTCATCAACCAGAGCAATGGTCGGCATAGTTGGGGCCCGATCCTCTTAAAACATGACTTTTCCCAATGATTACCCGATTTAGGCAGTGTGGACAAATACTCGTGAAATAAGGCAAAAGGCTGGATCAGCGGAAAATATAATCCACAGCCGCCTCAGCTTCTTCATCCGTATTCTAGGCCTTTCGGATAAAAGGTCTTATTGAATCCCGTTTGAATTTTCGGCCCAGAAGCCAACTAAATCCATTTAACAAAAAAGTAATCGTCTCGCACTCACTGATTTTAAATTTCAATCGTTTTAACAACTTTCGCCGGTCTTGTTGCATTGTTCGGCATACTTTACGGTCCTCTCTCGTCGCCAGAGATATCAATTCAAACTCACCTATCAGCGACCCATGAAAACTTTAGGTAAAGTTGGGTGAGTGACTGAGGACGTCAACAGAATGGTAGAGTTCGGATCACGAAATTCCGATTGTGGATGTGAGGCTTTTGGGCTGAAGAACCTGAAAGGCCTTTATTGGAACCTAAGCGAGCCGGAACTTTACGAGCAAGCGCTGAAGCGCGGAGAAGCGCGATTGGCTGCCGGTGGTGCGCTACTGACAGAAACAGGTGACCACACAGGCAGATCCCCCAAAGACAAGTTTGTCGTAAAAGACGAGAACACCATCGATACTGTTTGGTGGGAAAACAACGCTGAGATAAGCCGGGAAGACTTTGACAGGCTAAAAGCGGACATGCTGGCGCATGCAGAAAGCCAGGAGCTATTTGCGCAGGACCTGCGCGGTGGCGCGGACCCAGCCCATACGCTTCCGGTGCGTGTCTACACCGAACTTGCGTGGCACTCGCTTTTCATTCGGAATCTGTTGTTGCGGCCAGAAAGTGAGGAGCTCTCCCGCTTTGTGCCGGAGATGACAATCATCGACCTTCCCAGCTTCAAGGCAGACCCAAATCGCCATGGATGTCGCAGTGAAACGGTGATCGCCTGTGACCTCCTACGCAAAATCGTGCTGATTGGCGGCACGGCCTACGCCGGCGAAATGAAAAAGTCTGTTTTCACAGTGCTCAATTACCTACTGCCCGACAAGGGCATCATGCCCATGCACTGCTCGGCCAACGCAGGCGATGACGGGGACACCGCCGTGTTCTTCGGCCTCTCAGGTACTGGCAAGACAACACTCTCGGCAGACCCGAGCCGGACGCTTGTTGGAGATGATGAACATGGCTGGGGGCCCAACGGCATCTTCAATTTCGAGGGTGGCTGTTATGCCAAGACCATCAAGCTATCTCGGGAAGCTGAGCCAGAAATTTTCGCGACAACGGAGCGTTTCGGGACCATTCTTGAAAACGTTGTGGTGGATGATCGGCGTCGCCCTGATTTCAACGACAGCTCCAAAACCGAAAACACACGCTGCGCCTATCCAATCCACTTCATTCCCAATGCAAGCGAAACAGGGCAAGCCGGTCACCCAAAGAACATCATCATGTTGACTGCGGATGCATTTGGGGTATTGCCGCCCATCGCCAAGCTGACGGGTGCGCAGGCCATGTACCACTTCCTGTCCGGCTACACAGCTAAGGTTGCAGGCACAGAACGCGGCGTCACGGAACCAATGGCAACATTTTCTACCTGCTTTGGCGCCCCCTTTATGCCTCGACACCCCTCCGAGTATGGTGAACTTCTGAAAAGGCTCATCCAAAAGCATGGTGTAGATTGCTGGCTGGTGAACACCGGCTGGACCGGCGGGGCATATGGGGTTGGACATCGCATGCCGATCAGGGACACCCGCGCATTATTGAGGGCTGCGCTGGATGGTTCCTTGAAAGACGCGCCCTATCGCACAGACCCCAGCTTTGGTTTTGCTGTACCGACACGCTTAGATGGCGTCGATCCATTAATCCTGAATCCACGCGAGACTTGGAGCGATCCTCAGGCCTACGATGCTCAAGCAGCCAAACTGGTTGGCATGTTCATAGAGAACTTTACACAATTTGCAGAGACAGTTGAGCAGGATGTTCTGAGTGCAGGCCCGGGATCTCGGGCTGCGGCTGAATAGTCGCCAATCACAACGATTGGATAATAGCGCCGGGCCCTGCCCGGCGTTTTTATTAGGCTATGATATCACGCGGCAATGCGGCATTTGATGCGGCACAGTGCGAGGGAGCAAATGGGTCAACGCCAAGAGAGCACCTGCGGAGACGCGGCCTTTAAGGATATATTGGAAACCGCAGAAATCTGGTTGTCCAAAGGCCGTACTTGCGCGCTCGCTACCGTCATCCAAACCTGGGGCTCTGCGCCTCGACCTGTAGGCAGTCACTTGCTCATTGACAATACCGGACACTTTGAAGGCTCTGTCTCCGGGGGGTGCGTTGAGGGCGAGGTGGTAACAGAAGCGCTGGATGCTCTTGAAGACGGGCGCGCGCGGATGTTGGAGTTCGGCGTTGCGGACGAGACGGCTTGGCAGGTTGGCCTTTCTTGTGGCGGCCGCATAATCGTTCGGGTCGAACCATTGCAAGATGGAAACTGGCTTTCCAAGCTGAATAAGTTGCGTCGAAGTCGCAAACCTGCTTGCCGGATGATTGATCTGACTACTGGTGCGGATCAAATCATTGAACCCGAAGAATCTGCTGGCCTCCCTGCCCATCAGGATGCCCTAAATACAGGCTTTAGAAGCGGTCGCTCAGTTCGCGTTCATAATGCGAATGGCCTCGACACATTCTTTAACTTCTTCACGCCTGCAGTTCGACTTGTGGCTATTGGTGCCGTGCATATCAGTCAAGCGTTGACGCCAATTGCGCGTACAGCAGGGTTCGATTTGTCAATCATTGACCCGCGTACCGCATTTGCCTCGCCGGAACGCTTTCGGCATGTATCTCTGATCCCAGAATGGCCGGAAGAAGTCTTCACCAAGGCACCTTTGGACCCTCACACAGCTCTCATAGCGGTGACGCATGATCCAAAAATTGATGACCCCGCGCTGCTGGCGGCTCTGACGACCGATTGCTTCTACGTTGGCGCTCTCGGCAGCCGCAAAACACATGCCAAGCGCTTGGACCGTCTTGCAGAAGCTGGGGCATCTCCAGCTTTACTGGACCGTATCAAAGCGCCAATCGGCCTCAACATCGGTGCGACCACCCCAGCAGAAATAGCAGTCGCCATCATGGCAGAGATTATTCAAGAACTACGCGGACCAAAGCCGCGGAAGGAGGTCGGCTGATGTTTTTTGGCGAGCTACCCATTCATCAGTGCACGGGGTGTTATCTGGCCCATTCAATCAAGCACCCGGGTCTAACTTATAAAAAAGGGTACCTTCTTGACGATGACGACATTACACGGCTTGAACAGGCCGGTGTCACCCACTTGACTGTTGCACGCCTTGAAGATGAGGATGTGCATGAAGATATGGCAGCCACGGTTTTTGCAGGCAGCGCACAAGGAACAAATACGACGTGCGGAGAGGCCTTTACCGGACGGGTTAATATTTATGCCGAATGCAGTGGTATGCTCGTGCTGGATGAAGAGGCCATTCTATCCGCAAACATGGTGGATCCGGCCATCACTCTGGCAACCCTGCCTTCGTTCACAGCGGTAACAAAAGGCCGAATGATCGGAACGGCAAAAATCATCCCTTTCGCCGCGCACCGTCACCACCTGCAAGCCGCGTGTGATGCAGTAAAAAACAGCCTGAAAATCGCGCCCTACGAAAACAAACGAGTTGCTGTCATTTCAAGCAGCCTGCCACACCTGAAACCAAGCACGATTGCTAAGACCCTAAAGGCATTGGAGGAGCGCTTGGCACCCTCGGGCTCAGTCGTTGGCACTCACATAGAAGTGCCTCACCAAAAAGAAACCTTGCGGAAACAACTTCAAGATCTGAGAAACGCCCCGGTGGATTGCTATATCATCTTTGGGGCCTCGGCCATTGTTGATATACATGATGTCATCCCCGCCGCCCTTGTGGAGGCAGGCGGCAGGATCGAGCACTTCGGCATGCCAGTGGATCCCGGAAACCTTCTACTTCTAGGAATGCTGGATGGAAGGCCCGTGATTGGAGCGCCTGGATGCGCGCGAAGCCCGCAAGAGAACGGCTTTGACTGGGTTCTCAATAGAGTACTCGCAAACTTACCCGTGACAGCTGGTCAAATCAAAGCAATGGGTGTTGGCGGTTTGCTGAAGGAGATTTACTCGCGGCCACAACCCCGCGAAAAGCAGCCAGCTAGTGACGCAGCATCCAAGCCCCCAGCGGCGGTCATTCTCGCGGCGGGCAAATCGCGACGCACTGGCGAGCACAATAAACTACTTGCCCAAGTACAAGGCGTTCCCATCATCCGCAAGGTTGCACTTAGCGCAATCGAAAGTCACGCTGACCCCGTGCATGTGGTCGCGGGAGAGCAGATAGATGCCATCAAACGTGCCCTTCAAGGTCTACCGGTAACCGTTGTTTCCAATCCCAATGCGGAAAGGGGGTTGTCAACCTCGCTCGCAGTTGGGTTATCCAGCTTACCTGCGGACACAAGCTGCGCCGTGATTATGCTCGGCGATATGCCGGAGATTGCTGCATCTCATATTAACGATCTGATTGAGGGATATGAGCCACAAAGCGGCCGACTTATAGGCGTAGCCAGCAGCAATGGCAAAAGAGGCAATCCTGTTGTGTGGGACGGGCGCTTTTTTGAAGAACTCAAGACGCTCAAAGGAGACATCGGCGGCCGTCCATTGCTGGAAAAGTACCAAGAGGCAGTTTATACGGTTGAAATGGGACGTGCCGCGCGACTCGACTTGGATGATCCATCCGCGCTTGAAGCGTTTGGCGCAAAAACAGGTGCTTATTCTCTAAAGAAAGATGTCTGATTCTGTCGGAAATGCGGCAATGACAACAGCTCTGTGACACAGCAGCCTGCATATTGCAGAAATATTATAATATATTAGCTCAAAAGAGTAAAAGTTCTTCAGCTACTTAACTGAACCGCGACACCTGGACGCTCTATTGGGCTGTATTTGCCTCTGGAAATCTTGGTGTGAACTATCTATCTTCGCGATCAATCAAGGGCGCGATGCTTGAAGCAGTCGCGCCTTGAATTTTATTTCATGAAAAGAATACGGCTTGCAAACGGCTTCCTGTCCGCTCGGCACCTCGTGCGACTGATGGTCCGTTTCAAAGCTGTTCAAGAAAATAGAAGGCTAGCACGCTCATGACTGCCCTGACTATGCCGCGCCCGGGCCAATGCAAATGGACTGAAGGCGACAGCGGAAACTACACATTCCCTTGCACCAACTCGAATGAAGGTGGCTCCTATTGTGCCTATCACCGTACGATTGTTTATGAGACGCCAGAACAGCGCAAGGCCCGCGCCAGCCAAACAAAGTTTGTTCCGTACAATCGGCGTCTGGCTGCCTAGTAGCAGTGGTTGGTCGAACAACTCTGCTTTTGTAGGAATCCCACAAAAAAACCCCGGCAAATTGCCGGGGTTTTTTGTTTGAAAGCCTTTTCTCACAGTGCGGCTTTAATTTCCTGCAACTGTGACAGCACCAGCTCAGCCTGTTGGCGCTCAATGTCATCGCGCGCATCGGCGACATCCTCTTCAGCGTTCTGGATCTGCTGATCGAGATAAGCCGCATTGATTTCGCTCATCGGAATGGCTTGCTCAGCCAGCACAGTCACACCGGACTGTGAGACGTCAGCAAAACCGCCGCGAACAAAATACTCGTGCTGGTCTCCATTTGCACCGGTCGCGCGAACGACGCCCGGGCGCATGGTAGACAGAAACGGCGAGTGGCCGGCACCAACACCAAACTCACCTTCAGTACCCGGAACGACAGCTGCCGTCACCGCTTCCGAAAGCAAGAGTTGATCTGGTGAAACCAGCTCAAACTGAAACGTATCAGCCATTTAGCTCTTCCTCTGTCCGTCTCTACAAGCGACGGTCACAATCAACCGTCGCTCTGTTCATTCGATCGCCAGACCGAGCTTAGGCAGCTTCGGCAGCCAGCTTGGCAGCCTTTTCAACCGCTTCGTCGATGGAACCAACCATGTAGAAAGCAGCTTCTGGCAGGTGGTCGTAGTCACCATTGACCAGACCCTTGAAGCCTTTGATGGTGTCTTCAAGCGCAACCAGTTTGCCTGGAGAGCCAGTGAACACCTCAGCCACGAAGAACGGCTGGGACAGGAAGCGCTCAATCTTACGAGCACGTGCCACAACCAGCTTATCCTCTTCAGACAATTCATCCATGCCGAGAATGGCAATGATGTCCTGCAAAGACTTGTAGCGCTGAAGCGTTTCCTGAACGGCAGTAGCAACTTCGTAGTGCTCGTCACCCACAATGCGTGGGTCAAGCATACGGGAGTTGGAATCCAGCGGATCCACAGCTGGATAGATGCCTTTTTCCGCGATGGAGCGGTTCAAAACCGTCGTCGCGTCCAAGTGAGCAAAGGTGGATGCTGGCGCCGGGTCGGTCAAGTCATCGGCTGGAACGTATACGGCCTGAACGGAGGTAATCGAGCCCTTCGTTGTGGTCGTAATGCGCTCCTGCATCGCGCCCATGTCAGTTGCCAGCGTTGGCTGATAACCCACAGCAGACGGAATACGACCCAAAAGTGCGGACACCTCGGAACCAGCCTGAGTAAAGCGGAAGATGTTGTCCACGAAGAACAGTACGTCCTGGCCCTGATCACGGAAGTGTTCTGCAACCGTCAGACCGGTCAGAGCCACACGCTGGCGAGCTCCTGGAGGCTCGTTCATCTGACCGTAAACAAGAGCAGCCTTGGAACCTTCGCCACCCTTTTCCTTGTTCACGCCAGATTCGATCATTTCCCAGTAAAGGTCATTACCCTCACGAGTACGCTCACCAACACCAGCGAAGACGGAGTAACCACCGTGCGCCTTAGCCACGTTGTTGATCAGCTCCATGATCAAAACGGTCTTGCCAACACCAGCACCGCCAAACAGGCCGATCTTACCACCCTTTGCGTAAGGAGCGATAAGGTCCACAACCTTAATGCCGGTGACCAGAATTTCAGCTTCCGTGGACTGCTCCACAAACTCCGGTGCATCCTGGTGGATCGCACGGGTTGTTTCCGCTGGAATAGCACCAGCTTCATCAACCGGCTCGCCGATCACGTTCATGATACGGCCAAGTGTGCCGTCACCAACCGGCACGGAGATCGGTGCGCCGGTGTCCTTGACTTCCTGACCGCGCACGAGACCTTCGGTACCGTCCATCGCGATCGTACGTACTTCGTTTTCGCCCAGATGCTGCGCAACTTCGAGAACCAGACGGTTCCCGCCGTTGTCAGTCTCCAGAGCGTTCAGGATCGCAGGAAGCTCGCCATCGAAATGTACGTCGACAACAGCGCCGATTACCTGCGTGACCCGTCCGACTTTCATGTCAGCCATCACTAAATCCTCGTCTCAACTCGGTCAGAGCGCTTCTGCGCCTGAAATGATTTCAATCAGTTCCTTGGTGATCTGAGCCTGACGCTGGCGGTTGTAGCTCAGTGTCAGTTTATCGATCATCTCACCCGCATTGCGTGTCGCATTGTCCATTGCGGTCATGCGCGCACCCTGCTCAGACGCAGCGTTTTCGAGAATCGCGCTGTAAATCTGTACGCTAATGTTCCGAGGCAAAAGAGTTTCTAAAATCTCTTGTTCGCCCGGTTCGTAGTCGTAAAGCGCGGTTGCTCCGGACGCTGCCTTGTCATCGTCTTCGACATCAAATGTCGCCGGGATGATCTGGCTTGCGGTTGGAACCTGACTAATCACTGACTGGAAGCGCGAGTAGAACAACGTGCAGACATCGAACTTTTCCTCCTCAAACATGGTGAGGATCTGATCTGCGATCTGCTTGATGCGTCCGAACTCGATCTTCTTTTCAGTCAGCTCGATCTTTTCAACAATGTGCTGACCTAAATCACGCTTCAGGGCGTCAAAGCCCTTCCGGCCGATGGTGACGATCTGAACCGTCTTGCCTTCGGCAATCAGCTTTTTGGCATGCTCCCGAGCCAACTTGGCAATAGAGGAGTTAAAGCCACCACAAAGGCCACGCTCTGCGGTGCAGACGAGAAGCAGGTGTACCTGTTCCTTGCCCGTGCCTGCCATCAGCTTCGGCGCATCGTCTCGTCCCTGTACTCCGGCGGCCAGATTGCCGAGCACTGTCCCCATGCGTTCAGCATAGGGACGAGATGCCTCAGCGGCCTCCTGAGCACGACGCAGCTTAGCCGC
Organism: Pseudovibrio exalbescens DSM 16456; assembly: GCF_000422785.1. GTDB lineage: Bacteria > Pseudomonadota > Alphaproteobacteria > Rhizobiales > Stappiaceae > Pseudovibrio > Pseudovibrio exalbescens. The sequence continues at coordinate 326,146 of NZ_AUGS01000002.1, read as the reverse complement.
GGCCACCATCTGCATGGCCTTGGTGATTTTCTGCGTCGCTTTGACCGAAGCGATGCGGTTTTTTAGGTCCTTAAGGCTCGCCATGGGCGCCCCCGTTCCTTATCCCGTTGCTTCGATTAACCAAGGGTCTTGACGTAAGCGTCAATTGCCGCCTTCAGTTTTCCGGTGAGTTCGTCGTCCAGAGCCTTCTTCTCCCAGATGAGAGAAAGAACATCAGACTGTTCTGCACGCATATAGCGCAGCAGGCCTTCTTCGAACTCGCGAACTTTCTCGACAGGGATGTTATCGAGATAACCGTTCACACCTGCGTAGATCACGACGACCTGTTCTTCTGTCTTCAGCGGAGAGAACTGTGGCTGCTTCAGCAGCTCGGTCAAACGCGCACCACGGGCCAGAAGACGCTGAGTCGTGGCATCCAGATCAGAGCCAAACTGCGCAAATGCCGCCATTTCACGGTACTGCGCCAGCTCACCCTTAATCGGGCCAGCAACTTGCTTCATGGCTTTGATCTGAGCGGACGAACCCACACGCGACACGGACAGACCGACGTTCACTGCCGGGCGAATACCCTGGAAGAACAGGTCTGTCTCGAGGAAGATCTGACCATCTGTAATGGAGATAACGTTGGTCGGAATAAAGGCCGACACGTCGTTACCCTGTGTTTCAATCACTGGCAGCGCAGTCAAAGAACCACGTCCATGGTCTTCGTTCAGCTTAGCGGAACGCTCGAGAAGACGAGAGTGGAGGTAGAAAACGTCGCCAGGAAATGCTTCACGTCCTGGTGGACGACGGAGAAGCAGCGACATCTGACGATAAGCAACGGCCTGCTTGGACAAGTCGTCGTAACCGATCACAGCGTGCATGCTGTTGTCACGGAAATACTCACCCATGGTCGTACCGGCAAATGGCGCCAGGTACTGAAGAGGCGCAGGGTCAGACGCAGTAGCAGCAACAACGATGGAGTATTCCATTGCGCCGGCGTCTTCCAGAGCCTTCACGAACTGAGCAACCGTGGAGCGCTTCTGACCAACGGCTACGTAGATGCAGTAGAGCTTTTCGTGCTCGTCATCAGACGCATGAAGCGGCTTCTGGTTGAGGAAGGTATCGAGGATGATCGCGGTTTTACCGGTCTGCCGGTCACCAATCACCAACTCGCGCTGACCACGACCAATCGGGATCAGGGCGTCGATCGCCTTGAGGCCGGTGGACATCGGTTCATGCACCGACTTACGCGGCAGGATGCCCGGCGCCTTAACGTCTACGCGGCGACGCTCTGCTGCCTCGATCGGGCCTTTACCATCGATCGGGTTGCCGAGAGGATCCACAACGCGACCCAGCAGGCCTTTGCCCACTGGCACGTCCACGATGGCACCGGTCCGTTTAACGGTGTCACCTTCCTTAATGTCACGGTCGCTACCAAAGATAACAACACCGACATTGTCTGTTTCTAGGTTGAGTGCCATACCCCGGATTCCTCCAGGGAACTCGACCATTTCACCCGCCTGGACCTGGTCCAGACCGTAAACGCGGGCAATCCCGTCGCCTACTGAAAGAACCTGACCTACTTCAGTAACCTCGGCCTCTTGACCGAAGTTCTTGATCTGGTCCTTTAGGATGGCGGAAATTTCCGCGGCCCGAATATCCATCAGCCGACCTCTTTCATCGCGAACTTAAGAGAGTTGAGCTTGGTACGTAGCGAGGTATCGATCATCCGGCTGCCCACCTTCACGATGAGGCCGCCAATAATGGATGGGTCTACCTTCACTACTACGTTAACGTCCTTGCCCGTGGAAGCATTGAGCGCTTCGCGCAGAGCAGAAGTGTGATCAGCCGAAAGTTCGGTTGCCGAAGTCACCTCAGCGGTAACTTCGCCGCGTTTTGCGGCCAGCAGCGAACGGAAGGCTGAAATCATACCTGGGATCGCAAAGAGGCGCCGATTTTTGGCAACCAACTTCACAAAATTTGCGGTGAGGCCAGAAATGCCGGCCTTCTCCAAGATAGGGGTGAGCGCTTTAGTTTGCGCGTCTGCACTAAAAACGGGGCTCTTGATGAGGCGATCTAGATCTGAGCTCTCTTTAATAAGAGCATCAAAACGATCGAGAGCAGCCTCGACTTCCGCAACAGCATTCTGCTCCTCTGCGAGCTCTAGCAGGGCGGAAGCGTAACGCAAGGCCACGCCTGAAATGAGAGATACGTTGTCAGTCACTGGATCCGTGCTCTCCGGCGCATTCAAGGTTGGTAGCGAGACTCGCCAAGATTCCAACACCTTGAAAAGTCGCATGTAATTCAGATTTTCGGATAAGGTATAAGGTATACCATATCCTTAAAGCCGCGCTTCGCATAGCACAGGCATGGCAGCCATGCAATACGGGCTAAGTATTCCAACGCACAGCCTCAGGTTAGTATTGGCATTGGCAGACTACATGAAGCTCTGCGGATCTATGTCCACCTGTAGACGAATATTGTTCTTAGGCTGATTTACGCGTTGCAGCCAAGCTCGCAGAAACCCTTGCAAATCAAACCCTCTACGGGCAATTACCAATATGCGGAACCGAAAACGACCACGCACTTGAGCCATAGCGGCCTCTGCTGGCCCCAAGATGGAGACGGGACTATCAACAGGCGCGACACTTACGACATGTCGTGCATAACTTTCTGCCGACACCCTGTCGGGGCCTGAGACGACAAGAGCAGCGAGTCTGCCAAAAGGCGGCAACCCTGCATGCTCTCGCGACTCAATCTCTACATCATAAAAGGACTCCGGGTTCCCGGAGAGTAACGCCTGAATAACCGGCTGATCCGGGTTGTAGGTCTGCAAAAACCCCTTGCCGCCGCCATTTATACGCCCGGCACGTCCTGTGACCTGCGCCAAGAGTTGAAAGGTCTTTTCTGCCGCACGCGGATCGCCGTTCGCCAAGCCCAGATCCGCATCAATGACGCCAACAAGTGTCATCAAGGGGAAGTTGTGACCCTTTGCCACAAGCTGGGTGCCAATAACGATATCCACTTCCCCGCGTTCGATCAGGTCCATCTCTCTCTTGATTCGTTCAGTTCCTCCTGGGAGATCGGAAGACAAGACAAGAACCCGGGCTTCGGGAAACAGATCTGCGACATCTTCGCCGATTCTTTCCACGCCGGGACCACATGCGACGAGGGAATCAGGCTTACCGCATTCTGGACACTTGTCCGGTATGGGCTGCGAATAGCCACAGTGGTGGCAAACCAAGCGCCCACGAAAGCGATGTTCGACGAGCCAAGCCGAGCAGTTTTCGCAGTGGAACCGGTGACCACACGTTCGGCACAACGTCAGCGGTGCATAACCCCGCCGATTCAAGAACAAAAGTACCTGATTGCCAGCCGTAAGGGTTTCCTGCATAGCCTTGACCAGGGAAGGGGCCAACCATCGCCCACGCTCTGGTCCGTCCGTTCGCATGTCGATGCCAACCAGCTCAGGCATGGCTGCACCGGACGCCCGTTCGGGCAGCGAGATCAGATCATACCGACCAAGCTGTGCATTTACCCGGCTCTCAACCGAAGGGGTGGCGCTGGCAAGAATGACAGGGAACCCTGTGATGTGCCCGCGTACCACCGCCATGTCGCGCGCGTTGTAGGGCACTCGATCGTCTTGTTTGTAAGCGCCATCATGCTCTTCATCCACGATGGCAAGACCAAGACTGCAGAACGGCAGGAAAAGCGCCGAACGCGCACCCACAACGACCTTCACCTCGCCATTCGCGACGCCGCGCCATGTTCGTTCTCGGCGGCGCGCGGGAACCTGAGAGTGCCATTCAGCCGGTCGCACACCAAACCGACGCTCGAAACGATCCAGAAACTGACTCGTCAATGCGATTTCCGGTAATAAAATGAGTGTTTGCTGGCCGCGACGGAGCGCTTCAGCGAGTGCCTCGAAATACACTTCAGTCTTGCCGGAGCCCGTGACGCCATCAATCAGAAAGCATTTGAACCCGTTGCCAACGGCGGCAACCAGTCTCTCGGCGGCCTCTTTCTGCATATCGGTCAGAGTGGGGCCGGGCAGCGTGGGGTCCGGATCTGGCAGCGGAGGCGTTGCAGGCAACAAGGTGGTTTCCAACACCCCATGATCCTTCAACCCATCGATGACGGAGGGACTAACCCCCGCAGCTCCGGAGAGGCCTGCTTTGGTCCACGCCATTCCGTCATCCAACAGATCCAGCACACGTTGACGGGCCGCAGTCTTGCGTTCGGGCTCTTTCCCCGGAATTCGCCTGAACCCCAAAACCTGTTTTTCCGGCTCCAGCGCCTCTTCGGACCGAAGCACCATGCGCAACACCATGCCGGGCGCGCCGAGCGTCCAGTTCGCCACCCAGTCAACGAAACGACGCAGGTCCTCTTGCAACGGATCAGCACTGAATACCTGCTGAATTGACTTCAGTTTTTTTGGATTCACGGATTTGTCGGCTTCACCGTCCCATACAGCGCCGATCACACTGCGCGAGCCCAGCGGTACGCGAACGATTGAGCCCGGGCGAACCTGCATATCCTCCGGGACCTTGTAGGAGTACGGGCCCGCAACGGCAACCGGCACCAGAACAGGTACAATTTGCCCTTGATTTTCAAAAGGCAGGTCGCCAAAGATTTCCGCAGTTCCTTCCAAGCCTCAGGTCCTTTTGCTTGCTTGTTGATTGAAAAACGCCGATTGCGGCTAGTTTAGGCGAAAGAAGGCGCTTGATAGAGAGATTTCTAGGTCCCCTCCCCATCTAACCGCGGGACGAGGCCAGATAACGACAACAGGAGCCAGATTAGGCATGAAATTCTTCGTCGACACTGCTGACACAGCAGAAATTCGGGAGCTCGCGGAAACCGGACTTTTGGACGGTGTGACCACCAACCCATCGCTGATCATGAAAGCCGGTCGGCCCATGAAAGAAGTGATTGCAGAGATCTGCGATATTGTTGATGGCCCCGTGTCAGCTGAAGTTGTTGCCATGGAAAAGGAAGCAATGCTGGCAGAGGCCAACGAGCTGGCAGCAATTGCCGACAATATTTGCGTGAAGCTGCCCTTGACACTTGACGGCCTGAAGGCGTGCCGCGCACTTGCCGACAAAGGCGTAAAGACGAATGTCACCCTCTGCTTTTCTGCCAATCAGGCCTTACTTGCCGCGAAAGCTGGCGCCTCTTTCATCTCTCCATTCATTGGGCGGCTCGATGACATCAATATCGAAGGTCTCGACCTGATCGCCGAGATCCGCCAGATTTATGACAACTACGGCTTTGAAACCGAAGTACTCGCAGCCTCGATCCGCACCGTCAATCATGTGAAGGACTGCGCTCTCATCGGGGCAGATGTGGCTACAATTCCACCTGCGACCCTGAAATCACTCGTAAAGCACCCGCTCACCGACAAGGGCCTTGAAGCCTTCATGAAGGACTGGGAAAAAACCGGTCAGAGCATTCTCTGAACAATTTCTCATAGAAGCTTCAAGCTAAAAAGCGCGGCCAGAAACGGCCGCGCTTTTTGCTTATTGCAAAGGTCATACACATAAGAAGTGGGGGTGTTTATAAACCACTCCAGTTCCTTAACACGATGTTAAACCATGTGCGTCCACCTGTTTGCGCGCGCCTCAGCGCTTGTGATGGCAACAGGTATCAGATAGATGGCACTCCTGCGGATTTCTCTTGGGCTTCTGATTGTTTGGCTCTTTCCAGCAACTACATTGGCGGAACCGGACTTTTCTTTCAGCACCGCGAAAAAGCATCTGGAACGCTCAATTTACCGCAGCAGCGAGGAACGCAAGAGCTTTTATTGCGGTTGCAACTATTCTCAAGAGAAGCAAGTAGATAGCACCATTTGTGGCTACACGCCGCGTAAAAGCGCAAAGCGTGGGAAACGCATTGAATGGGAGCACGTTGTTCCAGCCTCACGCTTTGGCTCATGGCGCACCTGCTGGACAGACGGCGATCCCGAATGTGTCACTTCAAAGGGCAAGACCTACAAGGGTCGGCGCTGCTGTCGCAAAGTTGACCCTCAGTTCAAGATGATGGAAGCCGACCTTCACAATCTGGTCCCCGCAGTGGGCGAATTGAACGGGGATCGCTCAAACTATCGGATCGCCGAATTGCCAGGTGAGCCCAGATCCTACGGCGCTTGCGACTTTGAGATCGACTTTGCCAAAGATTTAATGGAGCCCGCTGAGGCGATAAGAGGAGACATCGCACGGGCCTATTTCTACATGCGCAGTACCTACGGAATGAACCTCAGCGATCCAGAAATACAGATGTTCGAAAAATGGCATGTTGCAGATCCCATATCGGCTTGGGAACTCGAACGCGATCGCCGGATTGTTGAAATACAAGGAACTACAAACCCGTTCGTCGCCTCTGGTTTCTAGCGTCGGTGGTTGATAGGTAACGGTTCCTAGACGGTTTTGGGTCACATTATCCTGATGGTAGCTTCATCCTTTTCATCCGACGATCTGCTCGTGATTGCCAAGCCGGATCTGAATGCCGCGCTCGAAGACTGGCTCAACTTTCTGGGCTCTGAGCGACGCTATTCCGATCATACCTTGATTGCCTACGAACGCGACGTCCAACAATTCCTGCGCTTCTTGACCGATCATTTGGGCGGCGCCCCGGGCATTATGGATCTGGCGGATTTGAAGCCAGCAGATTTCCGAGGCTTTCTTGCACGCCGACGTCAGAGCGGGGCGCAAACACGTACACTGGCGCGCGGCTTGGCAGGGATTCGCTCGTTGCTCACTTTTCTTGAACAACGCGGTCAGGTGAATGCAGCAGGTGCTGCGGCAGTACGCACCCCGCGCCTGCCCCGCAGTTTACCCAAGCCCATTGGGGCCGAAGACGCCAAGGCAATTGTCAGCAAAGATTTGTCGTTCGAAGATACACCGTGGGTGGCGGCTCGCAATGCGGCCGTGTTTACGCTGCTATATGGGTGTGGTCTGCGTATTTCCGAGGCCTTGGCACTAACACCGGATACAGCCCCCAAGCATGGCGACACCTCACTGCGTATCCGAGGCAAAGGAGGCAAGGAACGACTTGTGCCCCTTCTGCCGGTCGTGATTGATGCAATTGATGACTATAAAGAGCAGTGCCCACATGATTTGGCGGCAAAGGGCCCGCTATTCGTTGGCGTACGCGGCGGCAAATTGAACCCGAGAATGATCCAGCTTGCCATGCAGAAAGCACGCAGCGCGCTCGGCCTTCCAGACACAGCGACCCCCCATGCCCTGCGCCACTCGTTTGCAACCCACCTGTTATCTGGCGGAGGTGATTTGCGCTCTATTCAAGAGCTCCTTGGACACGCGAGCCTTTCAACCACGCAGATCTATACGGAAGTAAACAGTGCCCGCCTCTTGGATGCCTACGACAAGTCACATCCGCGCCGTTGATGGCCCACATCGTCCATCGAAAATGCAGGCCTATTGAAACCAAAAGGACGATCCCTTAGATTCATGGCGTGAACCGGGGTGCCCTTGTTGGGCTGAGATCATACCCGTATGACCTGATCTGGATAATGCCAGCGAAGGGAGCGATCACATGGCAGACAGGTAAACACATACCTGAGCTGACCCTCTTTCGCTCTCCTCGCGCACAAAGGAACATTTGATGACCTTGATAGAGCGCGCCTGTGAGACACTCACCACCATTCGTGATTCAAGCCCGTTGGTACACAACATGACAAATGTCGTTGTGGCCAACACAACTGCAAACGCGCTGCTTGCCTTGGGCGCGTCCCCAGCAATGGTCGATGCACCACTGGAGGCACCCCAGTTAGCCTCCGTCGCAGGTGCACTGGTGATCAATCTGGGCACCATTACGCCCGCACAAGCAGAAGCAATGAAGCTGGCATGTGAGGCCGCCCAACAGGCTGACGTTCCTTGGATCCTTGATCCCGTGGCTGTTGGCCCTCTTACCTACCGGAGCAATCTGGCAAGGGAACTGCTGGCCTTCAAACCTGCTGTCATTCGAGGCAATGCATCGGAAATCATGGCACTGGCAGGTTTGGGAACTGGCGGCAAGGGTGTCGATAGTACGGACAGCTCAGAAACTGCCCTCGATTCCGCAAAATCACTCGCCAAAGAAACTGGCGCGGCCGTCGCTGTATCCGGTCCCACCGACTACATCACCGATGGCACCCGAACGGTGACCGTAAAAAATGGCCACGACATGATGCCTGCTGTTACAGGCCTTGGCTGTACGGCAACGGCTTTGATCGGAGCCGCTCTTGCTGCCACGAAAGACCCTGTCGAAGCAGCTGCTTTTGGCCTCTTGTATCTCGGGGTCGCTGGCGAAGTTGCCGCCAAAGGCGCCGCCGGCCCGGCAAGCTTGCAAACTGATATCATCAATCAACTTTATCATCTGAATACGAAGCTCATTCGTGAGCGCGGCAACATGGGCGAACTCTGATGCACGCTTTTGATCTCTCCGTTTACCTTATTCTTGGACCTCAGGCTTGTGCCGGGCAAGATCCCATTTCGATCGTAGAGGCGGCAGTCAATAACGGGACGACCCTTGTACAACTGCGAGATAAATCCGGCGCAACGCGGGATCAAGTCGCATTGGCACGGCGTTTAAGAGATATTCTTGTCCCAAAGGGTATCCCGCTCATCATCAACGATCGCATCGATGTGGCCATGGCCGCAGATGCAGAAGGGGTCCATGTGGGCCAAAATGACATGTGTGCGGCAGATGCACGTCGGCTCATTGGTCCGGACAAGATCCTGGGAGTTTCCGTATCTACCCAGTCGCACCTTGATGCAATCGACGCAGAAATAACGCAATACATTGGCGTTGGTGCTTGTTATCCGACCGGCTCCAAAGATGATGCTGACAATCTGGGCATGCATGGTTTCGCAAGTCTTACCAAGCAAAGTACGCTGCCGGTGGTCGGGATTGGGGGAATCAATCACAGCAATGCCCACGAGGTTATTGAATGCGGAGCCGATGGCGTTGCAGTGATTTCAGCCATTTGCGGAGCTGTAGATGCTGGAAGCGCATCAGCTGACCTTGCGAAACTGGTCAAATCCGCAAAACAACGTTACGCTTAACCTACACCTTAGATTTTGGGGGTTATTCTATCCCCCAGAATCTCCGTTGGTGTGGGGGAGCGCAATATGATCGGACAGGCACTTCTTTTTTCAACCGCTGTTGCTGCGGGCATCGCCTTTTCAGAGGCGACTGAAGCCGCGTCGGACAACAGCGCCTGCCCGGCATTCGTGGCAGGCGAGTGGTATAATCCGGATCCAGAGCTTCACGATCTGAGCAGCATCGAGCTTGAGGTATCCTGCGAATACCAAAGCCCCTACATTAAAGCACGCGTGAAAACCTCCTGCCGGCCCCGAGATTGCTCTTGGGGCTGGAGCGATGGCTATCTCCATCACTCCGGTCTGATCCTCTTGGAATATGGCGGTATCTTCAAATCACAACGTTTGAACGTGCGCCCCGGGCAAAACCGGCTTGAGGTGTTCATGAAGACAACGGTTCATGGTAATGAATCCAAGAACCTCCAACGCAATTTCATATTGCTACGCGATTAGTGAAACGGCTTCAGCCGAAAAAGCTTTCACCGGCAAAGATGAAGAACAGGCCCAGTCCGAGAGCTATGACAATGACATATTTGAACAACTCATAGGCCGTTCGCAAAATGGGGATAATGGCAAGACCCACAACTGCACCGAACAACAAGCTACCTTCTGCCGGCCAACTGGATCCCGAACCCGCGAGCAATATATAGGCGAGCGCAGCACCAACCGCAGCCAAAACCAAATACATATAGGCGGGGATACGATCTACCCACCTGTCAATCTTGTCGTCAAACACATCAAGAATCGGGGTACCGGTTTGACTGGCCGACTCTCGATTTGTACGACGATCGCTTTGCAGAGATTTGTATAAAATATAATCTCCAACTGCGCTTTTCTTCTTGGCCATCGCCCCCTCCATACAACACTAAGTAGTTATAGCCGTGGTTTGATGAACCTAAGGTGAACCGTCGAAGCAAACGTAAAAAGGGCCGGGAACCCGGCCCTCAATAATATTTAAGCGTTACATATGGATGGGCTTGTCATAAACGGCCATTGCCGCTTCCTTTACCGCTTCCGACATTGTTGGATGGGCATGGCAGGTACGCGCCAGATCCTCAGAGGACCCTCCGAACTCCATCAGGACACAAGCCTCATGAATCATGTCGCCAGCACCATGTCCAATGATGTGAACGCCCAGAACCTGATCCGTTTCAGCGTCTGAAAGCACTTTCACCATGCCATCAGTGGCGAGCATGGCTTTTGCGCGCCCGTTGGCCGTGAAGGGAAATTTGCCCGCCTTGTACTTGATGCCTTCTGCCTTCAGTTCATCTTCGGTTTTGCCAACCGACGCAACTTCAGGTGAAGTATAGACCACGTTCGGGATCACGTTGTAATTCACGTGGCCCGCCTGCCCGGCCAGAATTTCAGCAAGAGCAACGCCTTCATCCTCTGCCTTGTGGGCCAACATTGGTCCGGCAATCACATCGCCTATTGCGTAGATACCATCGACAGTTGTCTTGAAGTGGGTATCCGTCTTGACCCGGCCTCGGTCGTCAAGCTCGACACCCGCTTCCTTCAACCCAAGGCCTTCGGTATAAGGACGGCGTCCGATAGCCACCAACACCACATCAGCATCGAGCGTTTCGGCGTGAGCTTCCCCCTCAGCAGGTTCAACGGTTACTTCAAGGCCGCGACCTTTTTTGGAGACACCCGTTACCTTGGATGACATTTTGAACGCCAGGCCCTGTTTCTTGAGAGAGCGCATGAACTGTTTGGAAACGTCCGAATCCATTGGCCCCAGAACCTTGTCCATAAACTCAACCACCGTCACCTGCGAGCCAAGGCGCGCATAAACCGATCCAAGCTCCAAGCCGATGACACCAGCGCCCACGACCACGAGTTTGCCGGGCACTTTTTCAAGTTCCAGCGCGCCTGTAGAGGTGACAACCTGCTTCTCGTCGATGTCGATGCCGGGCAGAGGCGTACTGTCTGACCCAGTGGCGATGACGATGCTTTTAGTCTCGAGAATGGAACTAGAACCGTCCTCGCCTGTAACTTCAACCTTTCCGGGGGCCAGAATGCGACCTGTACCGTGATGCGTCTCCACCTTGTTCTTCTTGAACAGGTAATCGATGCCCGTCACGTTGCTTTCAACTACACCATCCTTGTTGGCCAGCATGGCCTTCCAATCCACCTTGGGCTTGGAGGTCTTGATACCGAGTTGCTCAAAATTATGAGTAGCTTCCTCGAAAACTTCAGAGGAATGCAAAAGTGCTTTGGAGGGGATGCAGCCAATGTTGAGACAGGTGCCACCATGCGTCTTGCGTTTCTCGACAACAGCCACCTTGAGACCGAGTTGTGCTGCCTTGATGGCGCACACATAACCGCCGGGACCAGTGCCGATAACCACGAGATCGTAGGACATATTTAAATCCCTATTAAAAAGCGTGAGCCCGAAATACGGGAAAAGAAATGCCATGCCCGTCTGAATGCCGGGCATGGCAGCAGCAAGGGCTTAAAGATCCAACACCAGACGCTGTGGATCTTCCAGACTTTCCTTAACGCGTACAAGGAAGGTCACGGCCTCCTTGCCATCCACGATGCGGTGGTCGTAGGACAGCGCAAGGTACATCATTGGGCGGATCACGACCTCACCATTGATTGCAACCGGCCTTTCTTGGATCTTATGCATTCCCAGAATGCCAGACTGCGGCGCATTCAGGATTGGAGAGGACATCAGAGAACCGTAAACACCACCATTGGAAATGGTGAAGGTTCCACCCTGCATGTCGGCCATACCCAACTTGCCATCGCGAGCTTTGCGCCCCAGATTGCCGATCTCTTTTTCAATCTCAGCTATGGACATCTGATCCGCATCACGAACAATCGGTACAACAAGGCCTTTGTCTGTGCCAACGGCAACGCCGATATGCGCGTAGTTTTTGTAAATGATATCCGTCCCATCGATCTCGGCGTTCACTGCCGGGATTTCCTTGAGCGCATGGGTGACGGCTTTCGTAAAGAAGCCCATAAAACCGAGTTTGACGCCATGCTTCTTCTCGAAGATATCCTTGTACTGCTTGCGCAGATCCATAATCGGCTTCATGTCCACTTCGTTGTAAGTGGTGAGCATGGCCGCCGAATTCTGCGCATCTTTCAAGCGGCGAGCAATCGTCTGACGCAACTTGGTCATACGGACTCGCTCTTCACGCGCCTCGTCTTCAGGCGCGGAAGGGGCGCGAGCAGATGCTGGCGACTGTGAAGCTTGCGGTGCAGCGTTTATACCAGACGCAACTGCAGCGATTACATCGCCCTTGAGTACCTGGCCGCGCTTACCCGACCCCGCGACCTGATCAGCAGACAACCCCTTTTCATTCATCATCTTAGCCGCAGACGGAGCCGGCGGCATGGCTGTCGACTGTGCCGGTTGCGCAGCCGCTGGTTTTGCGCTGGCAGCCTTTTCAGATGTATCGGAAGCAGGAGCAGCCGCGCCGTCGCCCGGAGCCACCTTACACAGCACCTGACCCGGCTCAACCGTTGCCCCGGTTTCCTGAGAGATTTCGACTACAGTACCTGCAACTGGGCTCGGTACTTCCTGCGCCGCCTTGTCTGTTTCAAGTTCGACCAGCGTGTCATCGGCATTAACTGTATCGCCAACCTTGACAAACCATTCTCCGACTTCGGCTTCAGTTACGCTTTCACCGGCGGATGGAACAACTACACTGACTGGATCTGCTGCTTTGAGGCTTTCGCCGCCAGAGGAAGGCTCGGTTTTGGCTTCCTCCTTCTTCTCCTCTGCTTTTGCAGCAGGTGCGCCAGCTCCTTCAAGGATGGCACCCAGCAGCGCGCCAACTTCAACGGTGTCTCCCTCGTTCACCACAATGTTTTCGAGGGTACCCGCGGCAGGAGCCGGCACTTCAACCGTGACTTTGTCGGTTTCAAGTTCAACCAACGGCTCATCTGCGTTAACAGCGTCCCCCGGCTTTTTGAACCATTGCGCAATTGTCGCTTCGGTTACGGATTCACCCAGAGTGGGCACGCGAATTTCCGTCGCCATAATTCAATCTCTTTTCAATTCAGGGCCGACTAGGGCCTCACGGACATAGTGATGTTGCGTTGAAGTCACTCGGCGAAAGCGTCGTCGAGGAAAGCCTGCAGCTGAGCCAGGTGTTTGGACATCAAGCCGGTTGCCGTTGCCGCGGCAGCGGGTCTCCCAACGTATCGCGGCCTACCTACCTTGGCGTTGACATGTTCCAGCACCCACTCAATGTATTCTTGAACAAAGAACCAAGACCCCATGTTTTTTGGCTCTTCCTGACACCAAACCACATCGGCGTTTTTGAAGCGAGCCATTTCAACGCAGAGTGATTTCGTCGGGAACGGATACAACTGCTCAACACGCAGAATGTAAACGTCGTCGATACCACGCTTCTCGCGATCCTCCAGCAAATCATAGTAGACCTTGCCGCTACACAGGATCACACGGCGGATCTGGTCATCTGGCTTCAGGGCAACCGTTGATCCCGGATTGGTCTCGGCATCATCATGGAGCAAGCGGTGGAAGCAGCTGTCAGCCGCCATCTCTTCCAGCTTGGACACGGCACGCTTGTGACGCAGCAAGGATTTGGGTGTCATCAAAACCAAAGGTTTACGGATGTCACGCTTTAGCTGGCGGCGCAGAATGTGGAAATAGTTTGCTGGTGTTGTGCAGTTTGCCACCTGCATGTTGTCTTCTGCACACATTTGAAGGAAGCGCTCCAGTCGTGCCGACGAATGCTCTGGACCTTGGCCTTCATACCCATGTGGCAACAGACAAACGAGACCGGACATGCGCAACCATTTACGCTCACCAGATGAGATGAACTGATCGAACAAAACCTGTGCCCCGTTGGCGAAATCGCCAAACTGAGCTTCCCACATGGTCAAGGCATTGGGTTCGGCCAGAGAGTAACCGTACTCAAAGCCGAGGACCGCTTCTTCCGAAAGCATGGAGTTGATCACTTCATATCGCGCTTGATCTTCTGTGAGATTGTTTAGCGGGATATAGCGGTTCTCGTTCTCCTGATCGTACAGAACTGAATGGCGCTGCGAGAAGGTTCCACGCTCACAGTCCTGTCCAGACAAGCGCACGGCATGACCTTCACTGAGCAGCCCGCCGAATGCCAGTGCTTCAGCCGTCGCCCAATCGATGCCCTCACCAGTCTCAATCATCTTGGCACGATTGTTCTGGAACCGTCGGATCGTGCGATGAGCATTGAAATCCTTCGGGATTTCAGTGAGCTTCTTGCCGATATCCTTCAGCTTGTCGAGATCAATTCCTGTACTACCGCGGCGAGGATCATCTTGATTCTTCGCGACCTTCATCCCGGACCATTTGCCATCCAGCCAATCTGCCTTGTTTGGCTTGTAGGCCATACCGGTTTCAAACTCCCGGTCCAGATGGGTGCGCCAGTTCGCCTTGGTCTCATCAACGCTCTCTGCCGTAACAAGACCTTCCTTCACGAGCTTATCGGCGTAGATCTGCAAGGTCGTCGCGTGTTTGCGAATCTTGCGATACATGATCGGCTGGGTGAAGGCTGGCTCATCTCCTTCGTTGTGGCCGTAACGCCTGTAGCAGATCATGTCGATCACAACGGGACGCCCAAACCGTTGACGGAACTCAACCGCAATTTTCGCTGCATACGTGACAGCCTCCGGATCATCCCCGTTTACGTGGAAGATCGGCGCTTCAATCATCTTAGCGACATCGGATGGATACGGCGAGGAACGCGAGAAACGTGGATTGGTCGTGAAACCAATCTGGTTGTTGATGATCACGTGGATTGATCCACCCGTACGGTGGCCACGCAGAGCTGACAGCCCAAAGCACTCCGCTACAACACCCTGTCCAGCAAAGGCTGCATCACCATGAATGAGGAGTGGCAAGACAGAAGTCCGGGTGACCTCCGTCGTTTCGACCCAGTTGGACAACTGGTCCTGCTTGGCACGGGCCTTGCCCAAGACCACCGGATTAACAATTTCAAGGTGAGACGGATTGGCTGTCAGGGACAAGTGAACGTTGTTATCATCAAATGAGCGATCTGAGGACGCACCAAGGTGGTATTTAACGTCACCGGAGCCTTCCACGTCGTCGGGCGCGTAGGAGCCGCCTTTGAACTCGTGGAAGATAGCACGGTGCGGCTTACCCATCACTTGAGAAAGAACATTCAGACGCCCGCGGTGAGCCATTCCAAGCACGATCTCTTCAATGCCCAAAGCCCCGCCGCGCTTGATGATCTGTTCCAGGGCGGGTATCAGGGCCTCGCCGCCATCAAGGCCAAACCGCTTGGTGCCGGTGTATTTAACATCAAGGAACCGTTCAAAGCCCTCCGCTTCGATAAGCTTGTTAAGGATTGCCTTTTTGCCTTCTGGCGTAAAGGCTACCTGCTTGTCAGGCCCCTCAATGCGCTCTTGAATCCAAGATTTGGCCGCAGGGTCGGAGATGTGCATGAACTCGACGCCCAGCGTCGAGCAATAAGTCCGTTTCAGAATGTCCAGCATCTCCCGAATGCTGGCAAACTCCATTCCAAGAACGTTGTCGAGGAAAATCTTGCGGTCCCAATCATCCTCTGAAAAGCCGTAGGTGGCAGGATGCAGCTCTTCATGATCACCGGGCACAGCCAGGCGCAAAGGATCCAGATCGGCATGCAAATGACCACGCATGCGATAGGCTCGGATCATCATAAGCGCCCGCACACTGTCGCGCGTCGCCTGAAGAACATCCTCCTCAGCCATATCGATGCCGGACTTGGCCGCCTTGGCTTTGATTTTGTCGCTGACCTGTTTCTCCGAAGGCCAATCGCCGTCAAGCGCCGAGATCAACTCGCCATTGGCGTGGACAGGCCAATCCTTCCTGCCCCAAGTAGCGCCACGCGCCTCCTTGACAACATCCTCAGGATTGTCCTGAAGCGTGGCAAAAAAGTCCTGCCACTCTTCGGAAAGTGAGTGTGGGTTTTCCTGAAATTGAGCGTAGAGCTCTTCGATATAGGAAGCATTGGCGCCGTAGAGAAACGACGTCAAAGCGAAAACATTGTTCGCGTCCTGCCGTGCCATGTTTTATCAAGCGGACTTTTCATCCGCCTTCTTTCCTAGGGGCTGGTGAACCCTCATCAGCCCTGACCCGCGACTGGCAGCGTGGTTGGGTCCTCGCTACCTCTCAGTACCAGCTGGTGGCACATACACGCGCCACCAGCACGTTTCCTCCCGCTTCGCGTCAAGGCGCGCGGACGGTTATGCTTTTTCTTTCAAAAGCTCGACCAGCGTCTTGCCGAGCTTTGCGGGCGATGGAGAAACGCGGATACCCGCAGCTTCCATCGCTGCAATCTTGTCCTCAGCACCCCCCTTGCCGCCGGAGATGACTGCACCGGCGTGACCCATGGTTCGACCTGGAGGCGCTGTGCGGCCTGCGATAAAGCCAACCATGGGCTTTTTGCGGCCTTTCTTAGCCTGTTCCTGAAGCCATTCCGCGGCCTCTTCCTCGGCTGATCCGCCGATTTCACCAATCATGATGATGGATTCTGTTGCCGGGTCGTCCAGGAACATGTCCAGCATGTCGATGAATTCGGTCCCCTTTACAGGGTCTCCGCCAATACCAACGGCTGTAGTCTGACCGAGCCCTTCCTGAGTGGTCTGGAACACGGCTTCATAAGTAAGCGTGCCCGAGCGGGAAACGATGCCAACGGAGCCTTTCTTGAAGATGGAACCCGGCATGATGCCAATTTTGCACTCTTCAGGGGTCAGCACACCTGGGCAGTTAGGTCCTAGAAGGCGGGAGTTGGACGCATCGAGGCGAGCCTTTACCTTCACCATGTCGGCGACCGGAATGCCTTCCGTGATACAGACGATGAACGGGATCTCGGCATCAATTGCTTCGAGGATCGCCGCAGCCGCACCCGCTGGTGGAACATAAACCACCGATGCGTTGGCTCCGGTCGCTTCCTTGGCTTCCTTCACAGAAGCATAAATCGGCAACTCCGCGGCACTTTCCAAACCACTGGACCAGGTCTCCCCGCCCTTTTTAGGATGCACGCCTGCAACCATCTTGGTGCCGTAGTATTCCAATGCCTGCTCGGTATGGAACGTACCGGTCTTACCCGTAAGGCCTTGAACGATGATCTTGGTGTCTTTGTTGACGAGGATGGACATTATTCGGCCTCCTTCACCGCAGCGACAATCTTCTGCGCTGCATCGTCAAGGTCATCGGCCGGAATTACATTCAGACCGCTTTCGTTGATGATCTTCTTACCCAACTCAACATTGGTGCCCTCAAGACGAACTACAAGAGGCACTTGCAAGCCAACTTCCTTAACCGCAGCCAATACGCCCTCCGCGATGACATCGCAGCGCATGATACCGCCGAAAATGTTTACAAGTATGCCTTTTGCGTTTGGATCAGAAGTAATGATCTTGAACGCTGCAGTCACTTTTTCCTTGGAAGCACCACCACCAACATCGAGGAAGTTGGCAGGTTCAGCGCCATAGAGCTTGATGATGTCCATGGTCGCCATGGCAAGGCCTGCGCCATTGACCATACAACCGATGTTGCCATCCAGAGCCACGTAGGCGAGATCGTATTTGGAGGCTTCGATCTCTTTTTCGTCTTCTTCAGACTTGTCACGCAAGGCCATGATGTCATCGTGGCGGAATAAGGCGTTGCCATCAAATGATACCTTGGCATCCAGAACCCGTAGGTGACCGTCCTTCATGACAATCAGCGGATTGATCTCGAGAAGGGCCATGTCCTTCTCAACGAAGGCCGTATACAGAATCGGGAAAAGCTTCAAACCGTCGGCGCGAGCGTCTCCGTCCAACTCAAGCGCATCGCACAGTTGCGCAGCCTTTTCGTCGGTCACGCCTTCAAGCGGATCGATTGGCAGGGTTAGAATCTTTTCGGGTGTTGAGGCGGCCACTTCCTCAATATCCATGCCGCCCTCGGTGGAAGCCACAAAGGCTACCTGGCCACATGACCGGTCTACCAATAGTGAGAGATAGAGCTCACGGGCGATATCAGCGCCATCTTCAATGTAGAGACGGTTTACCACCTTACCATCAGCGCCGGTTTGTGCCGTTACAAGTGTGTTACCAAGCATCTCCTTGGCGTTGGCCACCACTTCTTCAATTGTCTTGGCCAACCGCACACCGCCTTTTGCGTCGGCTTCAAGCTCCTTGAACTTGCCCTTGCCGCGCCCGCCCGCATGTATTTGCGACTTCACGACCCAAAGCGGTCCAGGAAGCTGCTTTGCAGCGGCTTCGGCTTCATCGGCGGAAAAAATGGCAACGCCTTCAGCAACAGGTGCACCGTATTCTTTCAGCACGGCCTTTGCTTGGTATTCATGGATATTCATATGCTGTGCCTATCGCTAGGTGTTTGAGGCGCACCCCTTGGCTGCGCCCCGTCCAGAAACATGAAATGTTAGGCAAGAGCCGGCTGGATCTTCTTGCAGGCATCAACCAGCCCTTCGACCGAATTCACTGAGTTGTCAAACATCGTCTTTTCATCGTTGTTCAACTCAATTTCGACAACACGTTCGATGCCATCGGCGCCAATTACGCACGGCACACCGACATACATGTCCTTGATGCCGTACTGGCCTTCAAGATGCGCAGCGCATGGCAACAGGCGCTTCTTGTCCTTGAGATAGCTTTCCGCCATCTGGATCGCAGAAGCGGCGGGGGCATAAAACGCAGAACCAGTTTTAAGAAGGCCAACGACTTCAGCACCACCATCACGGGTCCGCTGAACGATCTCTTCCAGACGCTCGGCCGTGCACCATCCCATCTTAACCAGATCCGGCAACGGAATACCGGCCACAGTTGAATAGCGCACCATGGGAACCATTGTGTCGCCATGGCCACCCATGACGAAGGCGGTCACGTCTTCCACGGAAACGTTGAACTCTTCGGCAAGGAAGTAACGGAAGCGAGCGCTATCCAGAACACCGGCCATACCCACGACCTTGTTGGCAGGCAGGCCAGAGAACTTCTGCAATGCCCAAACCATTGCGTCCAACGGGTTGGTAATGCAAATGACGAAGGCGTTTGGCGCATACTTCTTGATGCCTGCGCCCACCTGTTCCATCACCTTCAGATTGATTTCCAGCAAGTCGTCGCGACTCATACCCGGCTTGCGCGGAACCCCAGCGGTCACGATGACAACATCAGCGCCCTCTATCTCCTCATAGGTATTGGTCCCAGCAAGCTTGGCATCAAAACCATCCACGGGCGAGGACTCGACCAAATCGAGCGCTTTGCCTTGCGGTGTCCCTTCGGCGATGTCGAAGAGAACAATGTCACCCAGCTCCTTAAGCCCTGCCAGGTGGGCCAGTGTTCCCCCGATCTGACCCGCACCAATCAAAGCAATCTTGTTCCGTGCCATATTCATCAGCTCCCGTTTAAGTAATTCAAACGCCCGTAAAGACGCTTATTTATCGCCGTGCGATAGCTGTTTTCACGCAGGTGTGCAAGGCAAACCGATCACCAAACCGCGTTATTTCCCTTATATGGCACAAAAATCGGACAAAATATCCAGTTTAGAATCGTCAAAAATGAAAATTTCCTGTTTTATTCAGTTTTCGATTCCCGCTTCGTCTGCAAGGTACTCCTCGGACCGCATTTCGATCAGGCGGGACGCTGTCCGCTCGAACTCGAAAACTTCCGTCCCCGTGGGAGCGTCGTACAACTCGTTCGGCTCGGCATCCGCTGATACGACGAGCTTGACCCTGTTGTCATAAAGCGCATCGATGAGGTTGATAAATCTTTTAGCCTCATTCCGGCGGCGCGCTTCAAGAACCGGGACCCCCTGCAGGATGATCGTGTGATACGCTTGAGCGATGCGCAGGAAATCGGAGGCGCCCAGAGGCTGCCGGCAAAGTTCGTCGAATGTAAACCAGGCCACACCAGCGCACGTTTTGTTCACCGGAATCTCCCGACCGAGGTTTTCCAAGGTCTCACTGTGCGGTGGAACGTTATTCGTCAGACTCCGCCAAACATCGGTAAGTGCTTGCTCTGAATGA
Source organism: Pseudovibrio exalbescens DSM 16456 (assembly GCF_000422785.1). Lineage (GTDB taxonomy): Bacteria > Pseudomonadota > Alphaproteobacteria > Rhizobiales > Stappiaceae > Pseudovibrio > Pseudovibrio exalbescens. Next base: position 306,078 of record NZ_AUGS01000002.1, on the reverse strand, counting down.
TCATCTAGAGGTGTCAGATACACTTTGGTGCCACTGAGCTTTTCGAGCCTGAAATCCGTTCGCGAGTCAAGTTTCAGAACGTCTACCTTTTGCTGCAACAACTCAATAAAGGGCAGGATATGGTTGCGATTGAGCCCATCCTTGTACAGATCATTAGGGTCCACATTTGAGGTCGCCACAACTACAACGCCGCGCTCAAACAACTTGGTAAACAGGCGACCAAGCAGCATCGCATCCGCGATATCTGTTACAGTAAATTCATCAAAGCATAGAAGCCGAGTTTCTTCGGCAATCGCCTCCGCGACAGGCAGGATAGGATCTGAATTTTTCCCGTTTTTTTCAGATAGAACTTTGCGCGCTTCGAATACACGAGCGTGTGTCTCAGCCATGAACTCATGAAAATGGGACCGGCGCTTCTTCGGTTCCGTCGCAACTTGATAAAACAAGTCCATCAACATCGTTTTGCCGCGACCGACGGAGCCCCAGATATACAAACCCTTCGGTGCTGCAACCGCTGTTTTTCGCTTCCCGAAAAGCCAACCCAAAGCGCTTTTCTTTGTGGTAATACGCGCTTCGGTCAGTGCAGCATTCAAATCATCAAGATGTCTTGCGACTGCAATCTGAGCCGCATCTGCCTCAATCTCACCGGCATCGACCATAGCCTGGTACCGTCCCTTGACGGTTACCGTTGTTGGTATCGCTTCTGTCACTCGGCCCTCGTCCTCATCAGTTGTATTTCGGTCCGGGTGGGTCCACCCAGCATGCGGAAACACAATTAGGCTTAAAACCTAGGTTGAAGCGCAATCAAGACCATTCGATGAGGATGGATCGATTTAGGCGTGATTATACATGCCGGACCCAACAAAAAACCCGGCTCAAGCAGGCCGGGTTTCATCTTGTCAACAATCTGTACAGCGCTTAGCGACGGAAGGTAATCGGGACACCGGTATTTGTGGTTCCGCTAAACGAGCCGCCGCCACCAGCAAGCTGCGCAATATCCGAGCCTGCCGAATCCTTTAGAACAACCTGACTGCCATTCAGATCCCAAGCGGCGATACGCGACAGATTCTCATCAGAGCAGCCACGCGTGTTCGCGCGATAACCACCACTCCACGTGGTCAACGTCATAAAGAGCTTACAGCTATCAGCGCCCGACGACACATCCCATCCGCCAAGAAGGTCTGTTCGTCCAACGGAGCTGCCGGTCGTAGTACCGCTGGGTGCGGACGCAACCTGTGTCTCTTGTCCATTACCGTCAAGAGGCTGCGATGTAATTTCACCTTGTCCCGCACCCGGCTGCTGATCCAGTGGCGACAGAGAGTCGCCAGCAACAGGCGTTGATGGCGTTGCAGGCAGTGGCGATACATAGCTGCGCGTGTAGGTGGTCCGCTGGCAGGCCATGGTCGAGATGGCCAACGCGGAAACCAGTGCAATTGTCAAACCGCGGTTCATTGTGTCCTTCACCCTGCCTCAATTTCAGCGTGCATTAACCATGATGGTCTACAGTATGATCGGAAAAAGGTAAACAGATCGGTAACAGAGTGACCCATTTCCGTGTTGACGGCGCACGCCTTTGACAACTCCGTCTTTCGCTTGCCAGCATGGCACAAAACCAACTTCGAGCTCAAGCTAGCTGGCATTGCGCCACGCCAGCGCCTCCGGCTTTTCAAATTGGCCAGATATCAACGCCCGATCGACAGAAGAGCGCAACCGACGGAAAGTTTCTTTCGCTTCCGACAAGCTCTGTGCTCGGGCGTCGGATGACAAAACCTGCCAACGGGACACAAGAGGTGCCTTGTCCCACTGAGGCTGCTCAGCCATCACGCCATTGCTCTGCAACTCAACAATATAATCAGGTTGCGGAGCATGGGGTAAAGCAAACACATTCCAGGATTTCGGCTCCAGGCCCTCCGTACTAAACCCGTTGTCGATCAGGACTCTTCGTCCGAAACTGTTCATTTCGGAAGCCGGCATGGGGCCTCCCGAGAACGCACGCACAAGACCGTTGGACTTTGCATTGACATAGGCTTCCGCCATGAGACTGAGCAAAGAATTATCGACACAGACAAAGAGGAGATTTGAGACAGCCATGTAATCTCTCCATATCTTGATTGCAGGTGCTATCAGTGGGCACCGCATCGTTTCTTGGCGCCGGGTGTAACGTGGTTAATCTTCGGTTCTGTGACACTCAAAACCAAAACTGAAAAAACGCACCAAGACGCTGGGGAAAATATAAGTCGACTCAAATCAAAGTTAATTTTACCAGTCGATATTCCGGGGATGCGATTTTAACTTGCATACAAAAAGACATACCGCTTAGACCTTGCCGAATACTTTCCCGCACCTAATTACCTTGAAACCCTTATAAAAACAGAAAAGGAGTTACTTAACATGCCCTTAGCCGTATGGTTGATACTCGCCGCCGGTCTGCTTCCGCTAGTGGCACTGCTACCCGGCAAGTGGTCCCGTGAATTTGATAATTCGAACCCGCGTGACCCGCAGTACTGGGCAGATCCTTTTCGAGCGCGCGCACTGTCAGCCCACAAGAACAGTCTGGAAGCTTTTCCCCTTTTCGCCATCGCCGTGATTGTCGGGCTGTGGCAAGGCGGCGATCCGGAATGGATCAACAGACTGTGCGGACTATTCATTTCCATGCGGGTGCTTTACATCCTTTGCTACTTGCTTGACAAAGCCCCGCTGCGCTCACTCACTTGGTCCGTCGGCTTCATCGCCACCATCGCGATTTTCACGACACCGGTTTGGAGTTAGCAGCGTCTCTCAGCGCGGTAAATCACTTACAACTCGCATTCTGTATAGGTATTGGTGAAAACTGCTGGATCTTCGACGTTTCAATGAGCAGCTGGCTCAACCCTTTCCAGCAACAGCCCATTTCAGAAAAAAGCGGTCGGCTTCCTGCATAATATGTCTGGTGAAGGGACGCTTCTTGCGAGTGGCTAATGCAGGCCCTGCTTCAATTTCTGCCAGCAACAATTCGCCTATGGCAGGTGGAATTTGTTCAAGGTCTTTTAACTCGCCATTTTTCTGCCGATCCAGCAGCTCCATGATTTCTCCACGCAACACAGGCCGGATGAAGACGTCATCAAGCAAACCGCGCAACTGGGCAGGTGGCAGCCCTTCCAGCTTGTGTTGAGAATACCACCGCAGCGAAAGAGCCGGGCGCAGCAATGCAATGATCTTCTCCGGCACCATTTCACCCTGTGGATGACCCTTGTATCGACGATGAAACCACATCAGCCGATTCAAATGGCTCAGCGCAAAACGTACCGAATCCCCGTGCTCCAAAGCAAAATCGACGAATCTATCGCGAAAGCCCGGGAGGGAAAGATCGCATGGTTCGATCCGCAGCCATTCCAAAGCCGTTGGGTCCCCTTGCAACGTGGCAATCAATGCCTTGCGCAGATCCCAGCCCAAAATATCCGTCGGATCTATTCCTTCGTCTTCCAGTTGCTCATCTCGTGGAAACAAGGAGAGATAATGCTCAATCGAGCGAACAAATACGAAGCGGCTGGTCGGCAGCCCTCCAACGGCGGCGGTCCCTTGGACAAGCAGGTGTGGATTCGCTGCATGCAAGATACAAATCGAGTGTGCTTCGGCCAACCGATCCAAATGCCGGTTCACCTCAGCAGAGCTTGTTGTCTTGTTTGGCTCGTCGTTTTCTGGCCCGCTCACAGCTTACCCGCCAACACCTTGGTTCATAGCAGGACTTAACCATAAGCCATGCCAAGAGCAAGAGCGCAGGCGGGCGATGCCGTTGATTGGGATAATCAGCGGGAAAAGACTCCCGGTTATTTTTCGTCCTTGAATGTATCATACGCGGAGAGCGCTTCTGCGCCGTACATGACCGAGGGTCCACCGCCCATGTAAATAGCAACACCGATGGCTTCCATCACTTCTTCACGGGTTGCGCCGTATTTAATTGCCGCTTTGGCATGATAGCCAAGACACCCATCGCAGCGCGCAGCGATGCCGATTGCCAATGCAATCAGTTCCTTTGTCTTGGAATCAAGAGCTCCGGGCGCAATCGCATTTTTGGCAACTTCACCGAAGCCTTTCATAACACCCTGAATGCCTGGGCGCATTTCGGCGAGGCGACCATCGGTCTGTGACAGGAACTCTTTCCAGTTATCAACGGACATGGGTATCTCCTTATACTTTAGGTGGATCTAATATAAACCGAGGCACTGCCCTCCACAATGGGAATACTACGCACAAATTGCTTGAGTAACCGCCTAGGGTTTAAGAGTTTTTTCGTATATAACAAATCCTAGGGGCACATCAGCGACGCACCTGAATGGCCCTGTTTCAGCGCTACTGCTCATCTGTTTCTTACTTCGCGACGAGAATGTCATGGCCATTGGTGAAGTTCTGGCAGCCCGTGGACGCGCAGCCGATGTTTTGGGGGCGGCGCGAGTTGCCTTTTTAAAAAATGGATACTCTAAGACGTCCATTGCCGAAATAGCCCAAGGCTCCAGCATCTCCATGGCTCACATCTACAATTTCTACCCAAGCAAACTACATCTCGTTTGCGCGGTGGTTGATGCCGAGATAGCCAAACTCGTAGCCCGTTTGGAAACGGCTGTTGACCCCAACGCGAGCGCGGCGGCTCGCCTGAGCATGCTTCTTTTATTGGAGCTTGAAGAGACCCATAAACTTATCCAGCAACACAAAGGCATGTTGGGCTGCCTTCAAATCATCATGCAGAAACGCCCCCGCCATACCGAAGAGTTATTGAGGCTTACCCGCTATCCAATTGAAACAATACTCAAATCCGGCGTTCTTGCGGATGAGTTCGAAATTCGAAACACCAAAAAGGCAGCCCTTACGATACAAGCGGCTACAACCAAGTTCCGGTTTCCGCAGTTATGGAGTGATACAGACTACTCCATTTTACGAGAACAATGCGTCAACGTGATCCGAATGCTTCTAAAGGGCATTGAGCGTCGCTAAATTCAGCGACAACCACATCAACGCTTTATAAAATGAATTCATCTACCTTAGCGTAAGGTCAAACATGGGGTTCGACCTGAAACATCGGAGTCAAATCCGAAGTGAGGGTTTTATGCGTCGCTCAAAAGTGCTTGCGTTTGCGGCTGCCACAACAATCACCTTGTCCTTTTGTACTTCATCACATGCAGCGGACCCGGTCGATGACATGATCGTCACCGATTTCGTGATTGAAGAACCAGTTTACGATTGGTCCGGAACCTATCTCGGCGGCCATGTCGGCTATACCCACTTGCGTGGTCAAGACCGCTTTGATTCAAGCAGTGGTTATGACGGCGCCGTGGGCGGCATATTTTCTGGCTACAATTTTGTGTATGACAATTTCTTCGTCGGCCCCGAACTGGAGGCAAGCTATTGGGGGTATAGCGGCCATTCAAGTTCTGGCCTTGATCTCGATTCGGATTATATGCTGGCAGCGAAGCTGCGGGCCGGAATAACCTACGATTTCTTGTTGGGATACGCGAACATAGGCGTGGCTACGAGCCGAATCACGGCCGAAAACCGGCGTTTTGGCAGCAACAGCGACTCAGCGCAAATGACGGGTTGGATGATTGGCGCAGGTGTGGAAGCCTTCATAACCGAACGTCTGGCCGTGCGCCTAGACTACCAGCATATCGACTTCGGATCGAAGACCTTTCAGATCGGAAGCACGTCTTTCAGCGAAGATGTAACGAACGACATGGTACGTCTTGGCGTTTCATACCACTTCGAGACTTTTTGACTGTTACGAGCCGCCTTTGTACAAAGACGGCTCGTAATACTTTTGGTAACAAACGTCACACGCGACGCTCAACCATCATCTTCTTGATCTCTGCAATTGCCTTGGCGGGGTTCAATCCCTTCGGACAGGCTTGAGCGCAGTTCATAATGGTGTGGCAGCGATATAAACGGAAGGGATCTTCCAAATCATCCAGACGCTCGCCCGTTGCCTCATCGCGACTGTCGATCAACCAGCGATAAGCTTGTAGCAGGATGGCAGGACCGAGGTATCTATCACCGTTCCACCAATAGCTTGGGCAAGAGGTGGAACAACATGCGCATAGAATGCACTCGTAAAGACCATCCAGCTTCTGCCGATCTTCGTGAGACTGAAGCCATTCCTTTTCGGGCTGCGGGGTGGTGGTTTTCAACCACGGCTCGATGGAACGGTGCTGTGCGTAAAACCGCGTCAGGTCGGGTACCAGATCCTTGACAACCGGCATATGCGGCAAGGGGTAAATCTTGACCACTTCGCTGGTGCACTCATCGGTGCCCTTTGTACACGCCAGCGTGTTGGTCCCGTCAATATTCATTGCGCAGGACCCGCAAATGCCCTCGCGGCAGGAACGGCGGAACGTCAGGGTTGGATCAATGTTGTTCTTTATGTAGATCAACGCATCCAACACCATGGGTCCGCACTCGTCCATATCGACGAAATAGGTATCGATGCGGGGATTGCGTCCATCGTCAGGTGACCAACGATAAACCCGGAATTCACGCAGGTTTGTGGCTCCCTCCGGCTTCTCCCAGACTTTGCCCTCTCCCATGCGGGAATTTTTAGGCAACGTTAGTTGAACCATCTTACTTGCTCCGCGTCTGCTGAGGCCTGTTTTCGCGTCAAGGCCCCTGTTCTGCTCTCCTATCTATCGGGAGAGCACCAGATTATCTTTTGTTTGCGCATGAACCCGATAACCGCCGTGTTCCAGAAACTGAAGACAGTCCTCCTCCCAGAACTCGCGACAATTGGTTTCAAGCAAGATCGCACGCGGCCAGCTCGTCTTGTCCCGCCCGCGCAAGAAGGGCAAAAGAACTCTATCCTCAAACCCTTCCACATCAATTTTCAAGAGGTCGACTTCTTCGACCTCCTCTTCCGCCAAAATGTCCTTAAGCGGCTGAACAGGAACAGAAACCGGCTTCCAGTTCCCAGCCCATTCGCCAGTAGTGAGATCTTCGACCATGGTGGCGAAGCCCGAGTTTGAGGGCTCCAACCACAGACTGAAAGTGCCAGGTACAGCGCCCACACCGCACTCGACGACCTTCAAGTTTGCCATGCCGTTCGCCCGCGCGTTGAACGTGAGTTTCTCGGCCGTAACCGGGTTGGCCTCAATGGAAACAACATTCATTCCCGCCTTCGCGGCAAACAAGGAGTAGGTGCCCACGTTGGCTCCGACATCCACGAAGGTTCTCCCCGGCGTCAGAAAATCCGCGATAATCCGATGCTCTTCTTTTTCAGGGAGACGCCCTTTGGCAAGAATCTTCCGATCATCATAATTCTCACCTGGGTACAACCGGAAACGCAGCCCCTCCACTTCCGCATCATAGGGACCTCCATAGAGCGCTGCACTAGCCCGGCGAACCATCTTTCGCACAGATCGCCAGAACTTGTGCTGATCCGCAAGGCGCCACATAAAACGCACCCGTTCGCTCACCCTGTAGGTGCCAAACGGTGACTGCGTATCAATATGCGGCGCAGTGCTGGTCACGGGCGTATCACTCCGGTTCGGCGGTTAGTAGACACGCGCCTTTGGCGCGATCTTGTTCGGATCGATCCCACCCTTATCGTAGGGCGTCAGCGGATCCTCAATCACGGGACGATAGGTCAGCGTCACTTTCCCGTCTTCGGAAAGTTGGGAGATAGTGTGTACACGCCAGTTCTCATCGTCGCGGCCATCAAGCGGCCCGTCCTTGTAGTCTTCACGCGCATGCGCGCCACGACTCTCCTTACGAGCCTCTGCGCCGTAAACTGTGGTGATCGCGTTCGCCATCAGATTCTCAAGTTCAAGAGTTTCCACCAGGTCAGAATTCCAGATCATAGACCGGTCAGACACCTTGAGATCAGACATCTCACCCCAAAGCTCCGAAATCCGCTGGCACCCCTGTTCCAAGCTCTCTTGCGTCCGGAACACAGCCGCATCCTCCTGCATGGTGCGTTGCATTTTCTCGCGCAACTTCGCGGTAGGAGTGCCGCCGTCTGCATGACGCAGCTTGTCGAACCGAGCCATGATCTTGTCGCAGCACGCCTCGTCCGGGGTTGGTACGGGAGCTTCCCTGTCGATGACTTCGCCTGCCCGGATGGCAGCCGCGCGGCCGAACACGACAAGATCGATCAGGGAGTTGGAGCCCAAGCGGTTTGCGCCGTGAACCGAGGCACATCCGGCCTCACCGACGGCCATAAGCCCTGGCGCAATCGCATTTGGATCTTCTGCGGTCGGGTTCAGGACCTCGCCCCAGTAGTTGGTCGGTATACCGCCCATGTTGTAATGCACTGTCGGCAGAACAGGAATTGGGTCCTTGGTAACATCAACGCCAGCAAAAATGCGAGCGCTCTCTGAAATTCCAGGCAAACGTTCAGCCAGCAGATCCGGGTCCAGGTGGTCAAGGTGCAGGAAGATATGGTCTTTGTTCTTGCCAACACCGCGCCCTTCCCGAATCTCGAGTGTCATACAGCGCGACACAACATCACGTGATGCCAAATCCTTGGCAGAGGGCGCATAGCGCTCCATGAAGCGCTCACCTTCCGAGTTGACCAGATAGCCGCCTTCTCCGCGCACACCTTCAGTGATCAGACACCCAGCGCCATAAATGCCAGTCGGGTGAAATTGAACAAACTCCATGTCCTGCAAGGGCAGTCCGGCGCGAGCTATCATGCCACCGCCATCCCCGGTACAGGTATGTGCAGAGGTTGCAGAGAAATAGGCCCGGCCATATCCACCAGTTGCCAACACAACCATCTTGGCTGAAAAACGGTGAATGGTGCCATCATCAAGATTCCAGGCAATCACCCCTTGGCACACACCGTCATCAGACATGATCAGGTCCAGAGCAAAGTACTCAATATAGAACTCGGCGTTGTTCTTGAGCGACTGACCATAGAGGGTGTGCAAAATGGCATGGCCGGTCCGGTCGGCGGCGGCACACGTCCGCTGCACGGGAGGACCTTCACCAAAATTTTGCATGTGGCCACCGAACGGGCGCTGGTAAATCTTGCCGTCTTCCGTGCGCGAGAATGGAACTCCGTAATGCTCCAACTCGTAAACAGCGGCAGGCGCTTCGCGAGCCAGATATTCCATTGCGTCAGTGTCGCCAAGCCAGTCAGACCCCTTCACGGTGTCGTACATGTGCCACTGCCAGCTATCTGGCGTCATGTTCTTCAATGACGCCGCAATACCGCCCTGAGCCGCGACCGTGTGGGACCGCGTTGGAAAGACTTTGGTGATACAGGCCGTTTTCAATCCCTGCTCGGCCATGCCGAGAGTGGCGCGCAGTCCAGCGCCGCCTGCACCTACGACAACAACATCAAAGGTGTGATCTATGAACTCGTAGGCACGACCATTTGTGCCCGGTCCTTGAGCCTCACTGGTTGTTCCAGCCATGTGTTCAGCCTCCGAAGCTGATCTTGAGCACTGCTACGGCGGAAGCTAGTGCGATAAACGATGAAAAAAAGATATTGCCCATCAACGCCATCAGCTTCATGCCTTCGGAATGGACATAGTCTTCTATGATCACCTGCATCCCCAGCTTCATGTGATAGCAGCCGACAAGGATGACCAGCAGCATCAGCACCGAAATGAGCGGATTCTGCATCGTTGCGACAAATGTCTGGTAGTCAGCACCCTGAAGGGAAATGATCAGAAAGACAAAAAAGGTTATCAGGAACACATTGGCGACGGCCGTAACCCGCTGGCGCCAGAAGTGCATGGTGCCATCTTTCGCGGAACCAAGGCCACGTACCCTACCAAGAGGCGTGCGCATGTCAGTCATTAGCTCTCTCCCCTCAGCGAACCATGTACCCGATAATCCAAAGCAGGATTGTCAGGGAAACGGACCCGATAATGGTGGCTTTTGCCATCCAATTGGCCGCTTCCAGTTTGAAGCCCCGGCCCATGTCCCAAATAAAGTGGCGCAGACCACCCAGCATGTGATGCATCAAGGCCCAAGTGAACCCGAACAATACTAGGCGACCGAACCATGACCCAAAGACGGCATTCGCAAACTCATAGTATTCCGGCCCCGATGCAGCGGCGACCAACCAAAACGCGACAAGCACCGTCCCAAAATACAGGCCCGCGCCGGTGATGCGGTGCAGTATCGACATCAGCATCGTCAGGATCAAACGGTAGACCTGAAGATGAGGCGACAACGGCCGGTTGGCCTTCAAATCAGCATTCGCCATAAAACTCTCTCCCGTCCCTTGCATTCGCTTGCGTTGACGTAAGCGTAAATAAAACAAGGCGTTGCACTGGTGTCTAATAACTCTAACGGATGAGTGCGTCAAAGCATCCGAACGGCTAACTTCATCGTTAAACGTAGACACCATACAAAATCAGAGGGTTAGCAAAGAATCGAGAACTTAAATGCTGTGGGAAGAATCAGGAAAAACCCGTTTTCTACCGCGTCAAAAACATGAGATTTTTTCTCATGAATTTCATTTCTGAATTAAATCGAAATTATTCAGCACTCATGACTCCGCGATATGCAATGCAACAACACTCCATCAACGCCTTCATTGATTACTTAGAGCGCTCTTGCCAGATAGGAAACGGTTTTTTGCCCCTGACTGATGACGGCAGAGCCAATCTGCTCAAATCCCAGCGAGCGGTGGAAAGCCATTGATGCAGGATTTGGCGGATCTGAGTTTACCTCACATCCAATAAACGGCTTGTGACGACGCTTCGAGAAGGAAAATAAATCTTCGTAAAGAGATCGCGCCACTCCCTGCCCCTGCGCACGCGGATCAACTGCAATCCGATCAACGTAGGTAAATGATGCATAGCGATGCCGGAACCATTTGAAGTTCTGGCTGTCATAAAGATCCGTCTCCTCGAAGGCGATCAAAAAGGCCATGCAATCATCACTTACTCGCGCGTAGCTGGCTGAAGCGATAAGTTCGAGGAGTTCTTCAGTGCTCAAAAACGACAGCTTGTCTCCATTGGCTTGATTGAGTGCGTGCACCCATTGCAAATCCCGCTGAGGGTCAAATGGGCGAAAGCAGGCGGTTGATGGATCGGTATCGCGATGGCTCATGCCACCACCGCCGACCGACCTTGCAGCCGCTTGAACATATGAACCATGAAGATTGTCGCAAAAATGGGAGTCACAAGATTGACGATCGGGACCGATAGCACCAACGCGATCAACAGCCCCCCAACAAAAACAAGACCACCATTGGCGCGGCGCAACGCTCGTGCATCTTCTGGACTCATGAAGCGCATTGCCGCGAATTCAAAGAATTCCCGGCCGAGCAGATACCCGTTAACCGCAAAAAACGCGAATATGTTGATGCCGGGAACCAACAGCAAAACGAGCGCGAGCAAGTTGCCCAGTAGCACGACACCAAGAAACTTGGCAGCAATGGACAGCCCCTGAAGCAGCGGCATGGCCTTGCCGGCAGGATCCAATGGGTAATCATGCCGTTCAACGAGCTCCGCAATATCGTCCTGATAAAACGCTACGAAAATGGCCGATGCCGGCGCGATAAGAAAACCAAGACCGATGAAGGCACCAAGCCCCGTCAGGATTCCAAGAACAGTTTCCAACCATGGGTAAGGAAGAGTTACGAAACCAGCAAACAGCCCTTGGATGACAATCCAAAGCACTGCCAACAAACCGATCGTCAAGCCAAGAGACTTCCAGAGAATGGCACGATACTCAGGCTGAAACACCTGAGAGAATGACTTGATTGCGGCAGCTAACATTACTCACGACTCTTCGGATTTCGGAACAAAATCAGAGATAGGCGTGGATGCGCGCAATCACAACCCCTCAGGCCTTCACGACCTTATCGGTCAGTTGCTCGATACGACGCCATGCGGTGCTTTCAGAAGTTGCGGATTTTTTCTCCAAGTCTTCTGGATCAAAAAAGAAATAGCACCCACCACCGGCGGGTTGATCAAAATTCCGCGTGATGCCAGCATCCATGAGATGGCATCGCAGCAAGCTTCCCACTCCACCATGACCAGCAAACAGAACTGACGCAGTATCTGGCAATTCGGCGAGCGCCTTTTTGACCGCGGCGACGACCCGGCTTTGTGCGTCCAACGCGCGCTCCCATCCACGGATACTCACTGCGGGACGTTCAAAAAACTCATCCGCCACTTTTTCAAATTCTTCCGGTGGCAAGTAGCCGGTAGAGGACCGGTCATTCTCGTGCAGTCCCTCCACGGCCCAACTATCTATACCGAGGTGATTGGCAATCAGCCGACCTGTTTCCAGCGCCTTTTTCTCTGTGCTGGTAATGACGTGATCAACAGAGACGAGCCAAGGCTGGCGCAACCCCTTTCGCAAGCGAGCAATGCCCACATCCGACAGATCCCAATTCGTTACCGGCACTGCCGGATCAATATCAACATTCGGATGCGTCAAATACATGCATGTAGCCATTCGGCCCTCCCCCTGTACCGCGCGAGATATTAACCTAAGGGAAGATCAATATCCTTGGACATATAGTCTGATTAATTGATGAGCTATTGAGATTTCCGGGGGGCAAAACAGTCCAGTTTCTGCAGTGCCGCTGAGCATTTTCTCAACTTCACTTCTGTCAAACCATCGACAATCGAACATTTCTTCGTAGTCAACGTTCAACTGTGTCGTAATGGCCTTGCCGTGAAAGCCCATCATGATGTTGGAAGGAAACGGCCACGGTTGTGATGCGACATACCGAACCTCACCCACGCGAATACCGGATTCTTCAAAGGTTTCGCGTCGGACGGCATCCTCGAAGGTCTCCCCGGGCTCCACAAAACCAGCCAGGGTAGTAAACAAGTTTTCCGGCAGGTTGTGAGGTCGGCCGAGCAACGCTTCTCCGCGTTCGTTCTGAATCAGCATGATGACACAAGGGTCTGTGCGCGGAAAATGTTGCGCATCACACGCCACACAATCACGGCGGTATCCGCCCTCCGCCATCTTGGTGTCACCGCCGCAACGTGCACATCGCGGATGCGTGTAGTGCCAGTTCAACAACGCGTTGGCCTGAGCCAACACGCCAAAATCCTCGTGGGAAACCCGTTGCTGAACAGCAGCTTGGCGAAGCGGAATCAACTCATACTGAGGGTCCGCAAAGACGGCTTCCATCAATGTTTCCGGATTCTGCATCAACTGAACCGCGAATACGGGACGCCGATTTCTGGCATCATCAAGCCCCAGAAAGATGTGCTCATCCGAGACGGGCAGAAAACGCTCGAGCGAACTACGGCTCAGGAAGCAGGTCATCTTTTCACTGATTTTCTGAAAGACAAAATGCCCCCCGCTCGCCAGTACAAAAACAACGTCTTCTTGGTTGGCAAACGCCGCCATTGATCCCGGCTTGGATCTCAATGCAGCCTGCCTATCAAGCGGATTGGCGGAAAAGCATTGAAAACGGGACATTTCTTGCGGTGTCCATAGTCCATTCATCGCATCTGGTTCCTCGGGTTTGCGCGGCGCTCCAATGAACTCCTTCTCGCACGCCCATGCAACCCCGATGACAAAAACTGCCTTTTCCTTTCGATCAAATCGTCCACATGGGGCAGAAGCAGGCTTGCATTTGGGACAAAAAACCACCATACAAGGGCTTCGGGAGGTTGGTGGTGGACGAGCCACTCGCCAACCGGGTCAGGTCCGGAAGGAAGCAGCCCTAACGAGCATCGGCACGGGTCACCGTGCCAGCCTCCCACCTTCTTATTTTGTTCCCCGCGCCCATACTCGACAAGCGGCCGGTCTTCGTCTTGAATGGCCGGGACCATGATTGCTGCCGGTTTTGCAGCTTTTAATGCGGGGCCTTATGGACGACTTGCAAACAGACCAGACCAGCCAAGCTTCTGCAGCCAGCACCCCGTTGGGTGATAATGGCGCTGGCTATCGTGTGCTGGCGCGAAAATACCGTCCAAGCACCTTTGAGGATCTATGCGGCCAAGAGCCAATGGTCAAAACGCTGCAAAATGCGTTTGAAACCGGACGTGTTGCACAAGCTTGGATGCTTACAGGTGTTCGCGGTGTGGGCAAGACATCGACAGCGCGGATTTTGGCGCGAGCGCTGAACTACGAAATCCCGGGTGAAGTCAACCAGCCGACAATCCATCTCGATCGTCCGGGCATCCATTGCCAAGCCATCATGGAAGGGCGGCATGTTGATGTGATTGAAATGGACGCCGCCTCACACACCGGTATTGGCGATATTAGAGAGATCACCGAGGCGGTACGGTACCGGCCTGCTAATGCCCGTTACAAAGTTTATATTATCGACGAAGTGCACATGCTGTCCAATGCAGCTTTCAATGGCTTGCTGAAGACACTGGAAGAACCACCAGAACATGTGAAATTCATTTTCGCCACGACAGAAATTCGCAAGGTGCCGGTGACGGTGCTCTCGCGATGCCAGCGATTTGATCTGCGTCGCATTGAGTCCGGCACTCTGCAGAACCTGCTGCGCCGCGTGTCCGACAATGAAGGAATCGAGATTTCCGAGGAAGCGCTGGCGCTGATTGCACGCGCTGGCGAAGGATCAGCCCGAGATTCGCTATCTCTGCTGGATCAAGCGATGGCTCATGGAGCTGGGAGGATTGAAGCAGAGGATGTTCGCCAGATGTTGGGTCTGGCGGATCGTTCACGTATCATCGACTTGTTTGAACATGTAATGCGTGGTGACGTGTCCAACGCTCTGGAAGAGCTGAAAGCCCAATACGATGTCGGCGCCGATCCGGCTGTTGTTCTATCGGATCTTGCCGATTTCACGCATCTTGTAACGCGCCTCAAGGCGGTTCCGCGCGCGGCCGATGATGCAACAGTAACAGAGACGGAACGTACACGCGGACGGGATTTTGCGAGCAAGCTTTCCATGCGTGTCTTGTCACGGTCTTGGCAAATACTGCTTAAAGGCATCAACGAAACACAAAACGCGCCAAAGCCGCTGGCGGCAGCGGATATGGTTCTGGTCAGGTTGTGCTATTCAGCGGACCTGCCCGATCCGGAGGAAGCGCTCAGGCTCTTAAAATCCGGGGGTTTTAAGGCGGGCGAGGCACAAAGCACAGGCGGTGCTGCTTCGTCTTCCCAGCCCACCGCCTCAACCGCCAACAAGGCAACCGCCGCCGCAGATCGCTCACACCAGCACAACAGTGCGCCAACAAGCGAAACAAACGCACCGGCACCTCATTTGCATTCGGTTTCTGGCACCGGATCCGCACTTGCTTTAAAGCCGCAATCTGCGCCAGTTCCGGAGCCGGACGAAAAGATCGCGCTGCGCAGTTGGCAGGACGTCGCCGAATGCGCTGCCAGAATGCGCGACATACCCATGAAGGTGACCATTGAGCGTTCTTTGCGTCTCGTAAACTTCGAACCGGGCCGCATTGAAGTGCAACCATCCGAAGAGGCACCACCGGACGCTGCTGGAGAATTGGGGCGAAAGCTGACAGAGTGGACCGGACGCCGCTGGGTTGTCGTGGTCAGCCGCGAACAAGGGCGCCCGACGCTTTTCGAGGAAAAAGAAGCCAATCAGCGCCAGTTGGTTTCCGAAGCGCACTCAGATCCTGAGGTCTCGGTTCTTCTGAAAGCATTTCCGGGGGCCAAGGTGGTTGATGTCAAAGTGCTCAAAAAGGATGAGGATGAGCATGAACTCGACCCTTCGCTTCTGCTTGACGACGGGCTCGAAGGCATCGATATGGAAGAAGAACTATAAGGCTGGCGAGCAAAGCGGACCTTGACACAACGACCGCCTTCGCACCTTCGATTGCCCTTTGAAAAGGAGTTGTCCGATGGACTTTCTTAAGATGATGAAACAGGCCAAGCAGATGCAAGAGCAAATGGGCGAACTGCAGGCCAAGGTGAACGAACTCTCCGTTGAGGGCACGTCCGGAGCCGGTTTGGTATCCGTTACGCTGAACGGAAAAGGCGAGATGACAGCACTGAAAATCGATCCGTCTCTGGTAAAACCAGAGGAGACCGAAATTCTGGAAGACCTTATTCTTGCAGCTCATAATGACGCAAAAGCCAAGGGCGAAGCCCTGGTGCAGGAAAAGACTCAGGAACTGATGTCGGGCATGGGCCTGCCGGCGGGAATGAAACTGCCATTTTGAGCGGCGAGAAACGCCCCTTTCACGCAGGGCGGGCTGCCAAACGCCCGTCCCTAACCTGCTCCCTGCGCATGACCTGAAAGCTGAAGACACCCCATGAGCACCCGCCCCGTTGCCGGTCCAGAGATCGAACGATTGATCCAGCTTCTTTCAAAACTGCCCGGCCTCGGGCCGCGATCAGCCAGACGGGCCGCATTGCACCTGGTACAGAAGAAAGACCAACTGCTTATTCCACTGGCCGAGGCCATGGGCGTTGCCGTTGATCAGGTGTGTGTTTGTTCAACCTGTGGGACGGTCGATACCTCCGATCCATGCACCATTTGCACCGATCCAAGACGGGATGCCTCCGTCATTATCGTTGTTGAAGATGTTTCTGATTTATGGGCATTGGAACGCGCTTCCGCGCTTAGTGCGCAATATCATGTTTTGAATGGCACCCTGTCCCCACTAGATGGCGTCGGCCCTGATGACCTGAACATCTCCAAGCTTGTGGAGCGTGTGAGCGAAGGAAACGTCAGTGAAGTTATTCTCGCAGTCAATGCGACCGTCGAGGGACAGACGACAGCTCATTTCATAACCGACCAACTGGCTCGCTTTGACGGAGTTCGCGTGACCCGGCTCGCCCACGGTGTTCCTGTCGGGGGAGAGCTAGATTATCTAGATGAAGGTACGCTGTCACAGGCGATGCGAGCCCGAACCAACTTCTAATAAAAATGCAGACACTCGCTGCAATTCAGCAGCAAGAAGATCAGTATGAGGAGATTGCAGAGGTCGGTGAGCGACCCGTTCGCGCCACCCATACTTTCTTGTCGGAAGCTGACATTGGTTTGCTCAAAACGCTTGTTCACGACAGGTATTTTTATGCAGTCTCACCGAACTGCGCCGTTGACGAGAGAGGCTCGATCCTTTGGTTTGTCACCACTGCGGATACCAAAATCGAAATGCTTTTCATTGATGCCAATATACGCGGCAAAGGCATTGGCCGAGCGCTGCTGAACCATGCAATCATCGAAGACGGCGCAACCAAAGTGGATGTGAATGAGCAAAATCCTGAACGCCCTTGCATCCTATTCAAACCAAGGCTTCAGGAAAATTGTCAGATCGGAACAGAAGGACAGGGTAAGCCCTTCCCATTGCTCCAACTGCAAATTACTGACACAGTTTAGCGCCATAAGGCTGAAGGTGTCCGGAACACGACCAATATTCATTGCCAGATCAGACAGTCTGGTAGGGGGAAGAACTTTAGATGGAATTTGAACACGCGCCCAACGAAAAGGGCCACAAAGAAGTTGCGCCATTCTTGAAGTTGGCGCTGGAACTTGGACCTCTGGCTGTGTTCTTTATTGCCAACACGCGCGGTGAACAGTTGATGGAAAGCTTCCCCGTGCTGGCTGGGTTGGGCCAGCCGATCTTTCTGGCAACAGCGGCCTTCATGATCGCTATTTCCATTTCATTGGGATTTTCATACTACCTGATACGCACCTTGCCAGTCATGCCAATGGTTTCAGGCATTGTGGTGCTGGTATTTGGCGCCCTGACGCTTTATCTGCACAATGAGCTTTTCATCAAACTCAAGCCCACTATCGTGAATGTCATGTTTGGCAGCATTCTTCTGGGCGGCTTGCTGTTCGGCAAATCTCTGCTCGGCTACGTGTTTGACAGCGCATTCCGGCTTGATGATGAAGGTTGGCGCAAGTTGACCCTAAGATGGGGCATCTTTTTCTTCGTTCTCGCCGTGATCAATGAGATCGTATGGCGTAACTTCTCCACCGACTTTTGGGTGGATTTCAAAGTGTTTGGTTTCATGCCGATCACAATGGCATTCACGATTGCGCAATTACCTTTGATCAACAAGCACAGCCTGGATAATACCCCAAAGGCAGAGTGAAACATCGCCCACGAGATCTGGCAGGCTGCGATGCCTCACAGCCTGCACTAAACACATAACGCGCGCAAACAGTGTTCGCGCTGCAGCTCAGCGTGGTGCTCGCTTTGCCAAGATACGCTGTAGCGTTCGGCGGTGCATGTTCAAGCGACGAGCCGTTTCAGAAACATTGCGATCACACAGTTCGTAAACACGCTGAATGTGTTCCCACCGCACTCGGTCTGCAGACATCGGGTTTTCTGGTGGTGTCGCTTTCTCGTTTGGGCGGCGCATTAGCGAGGCAAAAATATCGTCAGCATCTGCCGGTTTGGACAAATAGTCGATCGCGCCCAGCTTTACCGCAGTAACGGCCGTTGCAATATTCCCATAGCCCGTAAGCACTATGACCCGCGCTTCCGGTTTTTTCATGCGAATGGCTTCAACAACATCAAGGCCGCTGCCGTCCTCAAGGCGCATGTCGCACACAGCAAAGTCCGGCGCTTCGGCAGCAACTTTGCTCAGCGCTTCCTTGACACCATCTGCGGTTTCAGTGTGAAAGCCGCGCTTCTCCATGGCACGCGCAAGGCGTTGCTGAAACGCCTTATCGTCATCGAGAATCAGAAGACGGCCCAGGGGTGCAGTTTCAGTTTCATTCATTTCCAATGGGTCCACGTTGCTCTGCTTTGGTCCTTCTTATAATGACTGACCCAAGCTTGGGAAGGCCTGTTCCGCGATAATGGACATGTCAGTCACCTCAGAATTAATCTAAGGCATTTTTTCAGCTTATGATTGATCCATCGCATTTTTCGGCCATCTGATACGAACAATTGCACCTGTTTTAGGCGGTTTCCGATTGCCAAAACTCAGTCGTGCGCTCGTCCGTTCAAGCAATGTTTTGGCAATGAAGAAGCCTAAACCAAGGCCACCTGCCGACTGTTCCTTTGTTTTATCAAACTTATTTTTCCCCAAGGGCTGAATTTTCTTGGCCAGTCCGCGCTTCGACACGTAGGGCTCGCCCATTCGGGCCATCACATCCGGAGCAAAGCCAGGTCCATCGTCGGCAATCGTGATCTCCACTTGTTCATCATCCCAGGTGGCTTTCAGTTCGACCGTTCGGCGGGCAAAATCGACCGCGTTCTCAAGAATATTTCCCAGCCCATACGCAATTCCGGGGTTTCGTTGCCCAACAGGTTCCGGCCCATCCCCTTCCAAGACAACATCGATATGGATACCAAGACCGCGATGCGGCTGTGACACTTCTTCCAAAAGCTGAGAAAGAGGCATGCGTTGAAAATGCTGATCGGTATCACTGGACAGCGACGTAAGCTTTTGCAGGATGTCACGGCAGCGCTGTGCCTGCATGTACACCAGTTCAGCATCCTCGCGCAGCGGGTCTCCCTCTTCAAACTCCGTCGCCAGTTCTTTGGCTGTCAGATAGATGGTTCCAAGGGGCGTTCCCAACTCATGCGCAGCCGCTGTTGCCAAACCATCAAGTGCAGAAAGATGCTGTTGATGCGCAAGCACCATGTCGCTGGCAGCCAGCGCATTGGACAATTGGCGTGCTTCGCTTGCGATACGCAGGGCGTAGGTAGCCATGAAGAACATGCTGCATAACAGGGAAACCCATATCCCCACGGTATAGACTGGTGGCATCTGCAAGGTTTCGCCGCCATACCATGGCAAAGGCATGTGAAAGATGCCAATCACCGTCGCGCAGAGCCCTGCCAGAGAGGCCAACATAATGGTGTTCTTGAACGACAACGCCGTCGCCGAGACCATTACGGGAGCCACCAATAGAAAGCAAAACGGGTTTCCCAGCCCCCCGGTCAGGTAAAGAAGGCCGGCCAACTGGAGAATATCGTAGGCCAATTGAAGAGCCGCACCATTTTCGTGCAACCGAGTACTGGCGGGCCAGCGAATCTTGAGAATCACATTCAGCCACGCCGAAACCGCAATCAAGACGTAGCAGTAGCCAATGGGCAAGGGAAAGCCGAGACCGTAATAAACAACGATCAGCGATATGGTTTGGCCAGCAATCGCCAGCCAGCGCAAGCGAACCAGCGTATCCAGTTTAACCTGCAGATCGAAGCTGCGGGATTGATCAGTCGTCGCGAAGGCCATCAGGCTCGGCTCCAGAAATCCGGATCTTTAGAATTGTTATGTGCCCAGAAGCAGTATACCTGATGGTACGACTACAAAAGAGTCCAGTTGTTTGGAAGCATAAATCAACACACAGCCTTGTATCGGCTGTGAGGTCATGCTAGCCACGCGACAGGCTTGATGTGCAGCCGAGGGGAATTGCTGTACATACCGATCTCAACCGTGAAACGGGAACTATATTATGAGTGACAATCAGGAAGCTCAGGCACAGGGCCAGGCAGCCGCTCCAGGCATGAACATTCTGGCGCAGTACATCAAAGACTTGTCTTTCGAGAACCCAAACTCTCCAAAGTCTCTGCAGCCGGGTGAACAGCCAAAGCTGGATATTAACGTGAACGTCGGCGCCAACCCACTGAGCGATGACCAGTTTGAGGTTGTGCTGACCCTGAATGCCAAGGCCAACACATCTGAACAGGTTATGTTCGCCGTGGAGCTCATCTATGCTGGCGTTTTCCAGATCAGCAACGTTCCAAAAGAGCACATGCATCCGTTCATTCTGATTGAATGCCCGCGCATGCTGTTCCCGTTTGCTCGCAACATTCTGGCGGATACGACTCGCAACGGTGGCTTCCCGCCGCTGATGCTGGACCCAATCGATTTTGCCGCTCTTTATCGTCAGAATCTGGCTCGTGCTGCAGAAGAGCAGAAGAAGAACGGCCAGCAACCAAACTGATTTTGCGCTCGGAAGCTGTTAGTGAAAACCGCGCTCCTCCAGCGCGGTTTTTTTGTTTCACATGTGATCGTGTTTTCTAGGAAAATCGAAAGCAATATTCCGTAGGGTCATCTCGTTGAATCCACCGAGACAAGAGGTGACCTTTGTTCCGTTTTGTTATCATGATTGCCATGTTGGCAAGTTGCAGCTCTATTTCGTTTGCCTCAGACCTGACCAACACTCAATGGCGTCCGTTCAACTTCACGGCGGAAGCGGTGACAGGATCTTTGCACATCACCGAAAACCAGTTGATATTCAGCGACCGAGAGCACTTGCCCATCAAAGCGGTAGGTGATCGTACGACAGCCACCTATGCCTTCACGAACGCCACCAACCTCAAGTTCAACGGCGGGCGCACCCTTTGCTCCAACGGGGTGAATACGGGCTTTCTGCAATTCAAAATCGTGAAGCTGGAAGGGCAGGAAGCTTTGGAACTGCGTGTCTTCCGTGGCCCCACCCCTCCGGATACGTCAGAGGATACTCAGCGGAATCTGTGTTCAACCTATCTCTATATCCGCTAGTTCTCAGCTTACCGCTGCCTCGACTTCCTTCAATACCGCCTCCGCTGCCGCGCGCCGGTCGGAAGCCTGAACAATTGGGCGGCCTATAACGAGGTAGTCCGATCCGGCCCTGATTGCGTCAGCAGGTGTCATAATGCGTTTCTGGTCGCCAGCATCAGAGCCTGAAGGGCGCACACCCGGAGTAATAATTGCCAACTTGTCGCCGACAGCTGCTCTCATTTTCTCGGCTTCTACTGGAGAACACACGATACCGCCCATGCCCGTTTCAGCCGCTGCGGCGGCCCGCTGGACAACAAGATCCGCAATAGGCCCCACGTATCCTGCGGCCTTGAGGTCCGCTTCATCCATTGAGGTCAGAACGGTCACACCGAGCAAACAAAGATCCTTGTTCCCCGCCTCTTGAAGCGCACCAACAGCCGCACGCATAGCTTTAGGATAGGCATGCAATGTCATGAACTTGACGCCCATCTTGGCGACATTCTTGACGGCACTGGCAATGGTGTTGTCGATATCGAGCAGTTTCACGTCAAGGAAAATGGAGTGCCCCTCAGCGGCCAACTCCTCCGCAAGTGCCAGCCCCCCGGCAAACTGCAACTGCATGCCGATCTTGTAGGTGCCGATCAAGCCCTGCGTTTGAGAGATAATGGTTCGAGCCTCATCAACGGTCGGCACATCCAACGCGAGAATAAGGCGATCTTTGGCAGTAGCTGGTTTGAAGGACATGGGTTTCTCCGCGGCTGAGGGATCGATAAACGGCTGTGGTCGTAGCACTGGTTTCGCCGAAAAGCCAGTGCCGTTATTCCCGTGTTCATGCGATTGGAACGCATCCGCTCACCCTCGGGACAGTGTTTTTCACATTCAGCTATTTTCAGTTCACCGACAGGCTGCTACAACGGCGCGTCTCTTGCTGACTTCACAAAGATTATTTGCCAGACAAGCTGAGGATGGGCCATGCGCCAGGCGAGCATCACGCGCAAGACGAAGGAAACCGAGATCAGTGTTTCCATCAACCTTGACGGAACAGGAACCTACGACATCAACACAGGCGTCGGGTTCTTCGATCATATGCTGGAGCAACTCTCCCGTCACTCGCTGGTCGACATGACCATTCGCGCCAACGGCGACACCCATATCGACGACCATCACACCACTGAGGATGTCGGCATCGCGCTGGGGCAGGCGTTCAAACAAGCCCTCGGCGATATGAGCGGCATCGCACGCTACGCCGATACACATCTGGCAATGGACGAGGCGCTGACCCGATGCGCGCTCGATGTTTCCGGTCGTCCGTTCCTTGTGTGGCACGTAGAGTTTACAAAGGACAAAGTTGGCAATTTCGACACGGAACTGTTTGAAGAGTTCTTCCGGGCTTTTACGATGAACGCCGGGTTCACTTTGCATATCGCAACGCTGTACGGTACAAACAACCATCACATAGCGGAAACTTGCTTCAAGGCCGTAGCGCGAACGCTGCGTGTTGCCATGGAAGAAGATCCGCGGCAGTCGGGCCGTGTGCCGACCACCAAGGGTCAGTTGGGCGGCTGACATCCATAGCGGGGAGAACTAGACGTGGCGACCTTTATTGTGATGGCGCCGCCAGAGGTGACAGCGGACACACTGACTGAAGCCAGCGCGCGCAGAATAACATTTGTCCGGGACGGTTTGTCTTGGGGTGCGCTGCTTATACCGCTCATCTGGATGTTGTATCGTCGAATGTGGTGGGTGTTTCTGGCTTATCTGGTGGTGGTTACCGTACTGCAGCTCACCGTCGGGCAGCTGCCGGGCTCAATGTCCGTGCCGCTATATCTTGCATTTGCGATCTTGTTTGCCCTGGAGGGTAACTCCCTGCGTCAGTGGTCGCTTGAGCGCAAAGGCTGGCAGATGCTTGGCATTATCAGCGCTGATAACCGGGCCGAAGCCGAAATTCGGTTCTTCGACAAATGGCTATCCCCCCGAGAAAGACCTACTTCTCAAGGAGATGAGCCAGCTACAGCGACGAACCGCAGGAGCCCGATAACGCCGCGTTTCGGCGAGCAAAGCATCGTTGGCCTGACATTGAACTCCTAGCTTGAACACCTTTTTATCTGAGTACAGAAGGAATACGCTTGATGAGCGTCGCAATCATTGACTATGGATCCGGCAATCTCCGCTCTGCGGCAAAAGCTTTTGAGCACGTCGCCCATAGTCATGAGCGCCGAGACGAAATTGTCGTCACCTCTGATCCGGAGGTTGTGGCACGAGCTGAACGTATCGTACTGCCGGGCGTGGGTGCGTTTGCCGACTGTCGCCGTGGGCTTCAAGCTGTTTCGGGAATGGAAGAGGCTCTTCAGGAAGCGGTTATTGCCCGTGGTCGACCCTTTTTTGGCATCTGCGTGGGGATGCAACTGCTTGCGCAGCGCGGGCTTGAGTTTGAAACAAGCGAAGGGCTTGGATGGATCCCCGGTGACGTCACCACGATGGAATTGGACGACCCAGCCCTCAAAATCCCGCATATGGGATGGAATACAATAGACGTTCATGGGGAAACGCACCCAACGCTGAACGGCATCAAGACAGGTCCGGACGGCCAACACGCTTACTTTGTGCATTCCTATCATTTCGCAGTATCCAATCCGGCACACTGTCTGGCGAGTTTCTCCTACGGTGGCACCTTCACGGCCATGGTCGGGCGCGACAACATGATTGGAACGCAGTTTCACCCGGAAAAGAGCCAGAAACTGGGGCTGCAACTGATCTCCAATTTTCTGAGCTGGGCCCCGTGAACCGGCCCTCGACCTTAAGATTTAGGTCCAAAGGACAACAGGTATGATCATTTTTCCCGCAATCGATCTCAAGGAAGGCCACTGCGTTCGCTTGAAACTTGGCGATATGGATCAGGCGACGGTATTCAATGATAATCCCGGCGCTCAAGCAAAAGCCTTTCAAGATCAAGGCTTCGAGTGGTTGCATGTCGTAGATCTCGATGGTGCTTTTGCCGGTGAAAGCCGCAACGGAGCGGCCGTTGACAGCATTCTCGCCGCCACGACAAATCCAGTGCAATTGGGGGGCGGAATACGCACCCTGGCGCATATCGAAAGCTGGCTCGACAAAGGTATTGCACGGGTCATTCTGGGTACTGTTGCCTTGCGTGATCCGGCATTGGTGCGCGAAGCCTGCAAGCGCTACCCTGATCGTATCGCTGTCGGCATTGATGCCAAAGGTGGCAAAGTGGCGGTAGAAGGCTGGGCGGAAACATCCGAGTTGACCGCCATCGAACTGGCAAAACAGTTTGAGGATGCGGGGGTAGCCGCCCTCATCTACACCGATATTGACCGCGACGGCGTGTTGAAAGGTCTTAACATTCCTTCAACCCTCGAACTGGCCCATGCCGTTACCATACCGGTCATTGCCTCAGGCGGCCTGGCTGGCATTGAAGATATTGAACGACTGATCCAACCCGATTGCGATATTCTTGAAGGTGCCATTTCCGGCCGAGCCCTCTATGATGGTCGTCTGGAACCTGCTGAAGCGCTCGCCTTGATCAAGAAAAGCCGGGAGGGTTTGGCATGACCTTGAAAGCACGCATCATCCCATGCCTCGACGTCAAAGACGGCCGCGTCGTCAAGGGTGTCAACTTTGTTGACCTGATTGACGCTGGGGATCCAGTAGAGGCAGCCAAAGCCTACGATGCGGCGGGAGCAGACGAGCTTACCTTTCTCGATATCACGGCTTCCAGTGATGATCGCGAGACCATTTACGATGTGGTGGAAAGAACTGCGGCCGCCTGCTTTATGCCGGTCACTGTCGGCGGCGGCGTACGCGCCGTAGAGGATATTCGCCGCCTGCTCAATGCCGGTGCCGACAAGGTTTCCATCAATACCGCGGCGGTAAAGAACCCGGATTTCATCCGCGAAGCGGCAGAAAAATTTGGTAGTCAATGCATTGTAGTCTCCATTGATGCCAAGCGCGTTTCATCCGAAGGCGAAGATGAGCGCTTTGAAATCTTCACCCATGGCGGGCGCACACCCACAGGCATTGATGCGGTCGAGTTCGCCCGCAAGGCTGTGGAACTTGGTGCCGGAGAGTTGCTGGTAACCTCCATGGATCGTGATGGCACACAAGCTGGTTACAACATTTCCTTGACCAGAGCCATTGCGGATGCAGTTAGCGTGCCGGTGATTGCATCAGGCGGCGTCGGAACCCTTGATCACTTGGTGGAAGGTGTGCGCGATGGCCATGCGACAGCAGTGTTGGCGGCCTCCATTTTCCACTTCGGAACCTACTCCATTCAGGAAGCCAAGGCGCACATGGAAGCCGCAGGTATTCCAATGCGCACGGACAGCTGAGACGGATCACCGGCCACGTATACTTGATACCGGTGCAAACCACCGAAAGGGCACTATCCCTATGACTAAATTTACCCTTGAGGACCTCGAGGCTATTGTGGCGCAGCGCGCTATGAGCGACGACGAGCTTTCATACACGCGCAAGCTCATTGGAAAGGGCGTTGCGAAATGCGCCCAAAAGGTGGGGGAAGAAGCGGTTGAGGCGGCCATAGCCGCGGTAAAACCGGACAAACAGGAGCTAACGGGCGAGGCTGCCGATCTTTTGTATCACTTGCTGGTACTTTTGAAGGCAAGTGATGTTCCGCTGTCGGATGTCATGGCGACACTGGAATCCCGCACCGGGCAGACGGGACTACAGGAAAAGGCCTCTCGCGCTGGCGATTAGTCAGCAGTTACAAGCGCGCCCAATCGAATGGCAACGCAGCTATGAAACACGACGTATCCAATGTGTCCGAGCTGGACTTGTCCCCCTACTCCGTATTCACGGAGGCTGAATGGGCCAAGTTGCGTGCGGATACACCGATGACCCTCACAGCGGACGATATTCGCAACGTCCAGAGCTTGAATGACTATGTTTCCATGGATCAGGTGGAAACAATCTATCTGCCGTTATCGCGCTTGCTCGCCTACTACGTTGAAGCGACACAGAAGCTCCACCGTGCCACCAAACGTTTCTTGGGTACGAATGGGCGCAAAACGCCTTTCATTATCGGCGTTGCTGGTTCGGTTGCCGTGGGTAAATCCACGACGGCCCGTCTGATTCAGGCATTGATGCGGCGCTGGCCAGCAAGCCCAAAAGTGGATCTTCTGACAACCGACGGCTTTTTGTACCCGAACGCTGTGTTGGAGCGCGAGGGCCTCATGCGTCGTAAAGGTTTTCCGGAAAGCTATGACCGTCCGGCCCTGCTCAAATTCCTGACAGATATCAAAGCCGGCAAAACGTCGGTTCAAGCACCGATTTATTCCCACTTCTTTTATGACGTAATTCCAGGGCAAACGATCACCATTGACCAACCAGACATTCTGATTGTCGAGGGCTTGAACGTCCTGCAAACTTCCAACCTGTCGCGGGATGCCAAGGCAGTCCCATTCGTTTCGGATTTCTTCGACTTTTCAATCTACATTGATGCGGAAGAACGAGCGCTGCAAAACTGGTACCTGCAACGCTTCATGCGTTTGCGAGAGACAGCGTTCCAGGATCCAGACTCCTACTTTCACAAGTTCTCCAAGGTAACGGATTCCGAGGCGCAGGAGATTGCGCAGGACTTGTGGCAGAACATCAATCTGGAAAACCTGCGACACAACATTTTGCCCACACGACCGCGCGCGGACCTAATCATTACCAAAGGCGCGGAGCACAAAATCACATCGGTTGCGCTACGCAAGATTTGATAGGGAACAAGGGCGCCGAAGCGCCCTTTTTCAGTTAGTTTGCCAGTTCAGCAAGCATGCTGGCGGCAACAGAAAACTTGGAAACAGACAAATCGTTTTCCAAAATTTCCTGAACAGCCATTTTGGTTCGCTGAACCTTTTCATGCCGGTCAGCCAGCCACCCGTTCAAGCCACCGGCATGCACGATCGCCTGCGCAGTCAAAGTTCGATGGGCTTCAGCCAAGATGGACCTTGCTCTATCCATCGCCAGACCGTCATAGTAATCTCGGATGCTGAAATCGCGGCTTAGCTCATCAATGCGGCTGAAACTGAACTCTTCAGCCAGTTGGAAGAAGCAGGCAGCAACATCCTCGGTTTTGTGGCCCGTTTTTTCCGCCACCAACACGATATCCGGAATCATGACCTCCGCAGAAAGCCGCGCGACACGTCCCGCGATCTGCGCCGTCACTCCAGCCATGACAAGTCTTTCAGTCTCTTCAGTCAGTGACTTGGCATCTGCGTCCGGGAGGAATGCCTCCAGCCGCGGCGACAGGCTTTCAACGTCAGTGTGGAAACGATTGACGGCCGCCTCGATGCCGTCTTCAAAGGAGACATTGCGCAGGAACCAAAGGACCTGACTATGGACCAGATCCTGTACCGCTTCATAAAGATCCAATTGAACCTCGCCGGAAACAACAGTGTCGAGTGCGTTGATCTGTTCATTCAGGTCAGTCAGTCCATACGCATCACGAACCGCCGAAAACGCCGTAGCGATCTCTGCTTCTGTGGCGCCAGCCTGATCCATTAGCCGGATAACAAAAGTTGGGCCGCCCCGATTGATAATGGAATTGGCCAACATGGTCGAGATGATTTCCCGGCGCAACCTATGCCCTTCAATCTCCTTGGCGTATTCCTCCCTCATCTGGGGCGGGAAGTAGCGATACAGTTCCTTTGCCAGATAATCATCATCAGGAACCGAACTCTGCAGGAGTTTGTCATAGAGAGTAAGCTTGGCATAGGCCAACAGCACGCCGATCTCAGGACGAGACAAACCTTCGCCTTGTTTCATCCGCTCTTCGATCGTCATGTCATCAGGAAGGTCCTCGACAGTGCGGTCGAGCAAGTCCTGCCTTTCGAGCTGACGCATCATACGGATTTGATAACCCGTGTCTTCCAAACCGCGCCGCTGACACAGTGATATGGACAAGGTCTGAAGGTAGTTGTTTCTCAGAACCAGATTGGCGACATCCTCGGTCATGTCTGCCAGCAGAGCATTTCGATCGTCCAAGGTGAGCAGGCCCGCCTTCACTGCTGCGCCCAGCGCGATCTTGATGTTGACTTCCATGTCCGACGAATTCACACCCGCCGAGTTGTCGATAGCATCGGAGTTGCAGCGCCCTCCGGCGCGCGCGAACTCAATACGCGCTTTTTGGGTAATACCCAGATTGGCCCCTTCACCAATCACCTTCACTTGTAAGTCTGATGCTGCGACGCGAATGGAATCATTGCCGCGGTCTCCCACATCCGCGTTCGTTTCACTGGAGGCCCGCACATAGGTACCGATACCACCAAACCAAAGCAAATCAGCTTTCATCTTCAAGATCGCCGTCATTACGTCCTGCGGCGAGCATTTTGCAGAAGCCAGTCCCAATAGGGCTTGCGCTTGAGCTGACAATTCGATGTGTTTTGCCTTGCGCGAATACACGCCCCCTCCTTCAGAAATCAGGGAGGTATCGTAGTCCTGCCAAGAAGAGCGCCCAAGATCAAACAGCCGTTTGCGCTCCTCCCAGCTCACCGCCGGATCCGGATCAGGATCGATGAAGATGTCACGATGGTCGAACGCAGCAACCAGACGGGTTGCTTTTGACAGCAACATTCCGTTGCCGAAAACATCGCCGGACATGTCGCCGACGCCACACGCAGTGAAGGGCTCCCGCTGAATATCCCGATCCATTTCGCGGAAATGGCGTTTTACTGCTTCCCAAGCTCCCCGTGCGGTAATGCCCATTTTCTTGTGATCATAACCAGCGGACCCACCCGAGGCGAATGCATCGCCGAGCCAGAAATCACGCCCCTGCGAAATTCCGTTGGCGGTATCGGAAAAGGTTGCCGTTCCCTTGTCAGCTGCAACAACAAGATACGGATCATCAGAATCGTGCCGCACCACCTCGGTAGGTGGAACGATGGCATCGCCATCCAGATTATCGGTAAGGTCAAGCAACGACCCTATGAAGATTTTGTAGGCCTCAGTTCCTTCAGCAAAGATCTCTTCTCTGCTACCCGCTTTTGGCAACTGCTTCGGCAAGAAACCGCCCTTCGCACCCACAGGCACAATTACGGCGTTTTTGACTTGCTGGGCTTTGACGAGACCCAGAACCTCTGTGCGGAAATCCTGAGCCCGATCCGACCATCGCAATCCCCCACGGGCGACTGTGCCAAATCGCATATGCACGCCTTCCACCCGCGGGCTGTACACGAACATCTCACGATACGGCAAAGGCTTTGGCAAACTCTCAAGCTTGTGGGGTGCCAGCTTGAACGCAAACGTGCTTTTAGGCAGTCCATTATCATCCAACTGATAGAAATTCGTACGCAACAATCCATCAATCAGATTCTGAAACCGGCGGATGATTCTGTCATCATCGAGGCTTTCAACTGAATCCAGCGCCGTGACGATGCGATCCCGCAGTTCGCTGCTTTGTTTTTCGCGTGCTGCCTCATCCATCGTGGGGTCAAAACGCGTGTGGAAGTAGTCAACCAGATCCCTCGAAATGGCCGGATAGCGGTTCAGCGCGCCCCACATGTAATCTTCGGAATACAGAATACCAGCTTGTCGCAGATACTTGGAAAGCGCTCGCAATACAGCAATATCCCGCCAAGCGAGACCTGCGTTAAGGGCCAGTGCGTTATATCCGTCGCTTTCGGCAAGGCCGTTCCATACAGCCAAAAATAACGCACCAAGGCGCTCAATATCCTCTTCACGGAAATCATGGCGGGTTTCCCCAGCTACAGTGAGCGTCGTGTCGTGTAGATAACACATGTCACAGTCAGCAGGATTTACCCGATAGGTCCGCTCGTTAATGACCTGAAAGCCCATGTTTTCCAATACTGGAACCCGCGACGACAAAGCCAATGGGCTATTCGTGTGATAGGTGCGCAGCGAGAGCTGCTGCAGATTTTCAGGATCACGTTTATAAAACCGGATCAAAAGCGGGCGCCGTCGGCCCAGTTGTTCCAGGCACCGAATATCCTCAAGCGCCGTCTCTGGATCGGTGACAGCGGTGTAGCTGCCATCAAAAGCGCCATTGAAACGATGGTACAGGGTGCGCGCCGTCGTTGGTTCGTGCATGGCCCGCAAGGCTTCCGAGAGTTGATCTTCCCAGGAGCTGATGATCCGAGCAACGGCATTTTCCAGTTCGTTTTGCGCAGGGTTTGGAGTAACCCCGCTATCACGACCTATTATGTAGTGCACACGAACGAGCGGCCCTTCCGGATACGAAATGTACCAGGCAGACACCCGCCCGTCGAAAACATCTGCCATGTATGCGCCAACCCGCTGGCGAATCTTTGTGGTAAAGCGATCGCGTGGAATGAAGGCAAGGATCGATACAAACCGGTCAAACTTGTCTCGGCGAGACAGAACGCGAATGCGCGGGCGCTCCCCTAGCTGCAGAATGGCTTTGGAAAACTCGTAGAGCGTTTCCTGATCAATCTGGAAGAGGTCGTCACGGGGATACTCCTCCAGCACGTTGCGCAAGGCACGCCCGCTATGGCTTTCGGGGTCGAAGCCATGGAGTTTCATAACCTGCGCCACCTTTTGGCGGATGTATGGAATTGAGGAAGTTGAGCGGGTGTATGCTGTGGAGGTGAACAAGCCAACAATGCGCAGCTCACCGGTCAGGACACCTTCTTCATTGAACAGCTTAACGCCGATGTAATCCATATGCACAGGGCGGTGAACACGGCTCTTCACATTGGCCTTGGCGATAATCAGAGGTTCAGGATTGAGCAGAAAATCCCGTATCTCTGGAGTCATTACGACAAATTCGGAACCACGACGAAGCACCCGCACCTCAGGATCAGCAAGCAGACCAAGGCCGGTACCCTGCACGAACGACAGATCACCCTGCTCAACGCCTCCCTCGAAGATGAACTCCCGCATACCCAACAACGTGAAATTGTCAGCGGCCATCCACTCCAAAAACTGGATTGCCTCATCAAGTTGTGCCTTGGAGTACGGCGTTCGGGTATTGGTATAGTCTTCAATCGCTTGCTGAAGGCGCCCGCGCATGGGCTGCCAGTCCTTAACGGCGCAACGCACATCTTGAAGCACCTTTTTCAGGGCTTCCTCCAACGCCAGGCGCTGTTCTTCAACATCAAGCCGCGCAATATGGATATGGATCAGGCTTTCTCGACGGGCTGACGGGCCACTGGGTCCATGGGTGCCATGAAACTCTTGAAGTTGTCCTTGCTCGTCCCGCTCCACCACAAAAAGCGGGTGAAGCACAAGCTGAGGCTCATATCCGTTTACTGTCAAATGGCCCATGACCGATGACACAAGGAACGGCATGTTATCGTTCAAGATCTCGACGATAGTGACATTATTCAGGCGCGAGCTTTGTCTCTTTCCTGCTACATCAAACACACCGATCCGCTGTGTACCCAGTGGGTGCTGCTGAAAGTCTGCCCATGTCGCACTGGCCAGCAACGACAGCTCTTCAGAGTCATATTGGGCGATGTCTTCGGCATCCGCGTGCGCGAACAAATCGCAGGCAAAGCGGGGCAGAGCATCACCCTCATCCTTGAGAAGAGCACATGTATCGTCGATTAGTGTTTCCTTCGCGAGCGCAGCGGCATCGGACATTTTCAGGGCCTCTCGTCCGTTCTTGTGTGACTGCATTCACAACGCCGGACACGAAACGCCCAGAAGCCGTGAAGCAGCTCGTCAAACAGAGCCTTCAAGTGGTCGTGCCCATCAGCACAATCAAGCCACAGGGCCTTGAGATGTTTGCGTTTCCTCGCTCTCAGGCCAAGACTCCACCTTGGAGGCTATCGCAGTCCAAGAGGAGGTGCCACATCTGTACAGGGAGGTGGCTAAGTTGATCACCGTATTTTTTGATTGAGACCCACTCAATGGCGACTTGAGCACACGCCGCTACACATTTGCGCAGCCCTGTATGACAATTCAGCTAGTTAAGTGTAAAAGGCTTGGAACAAGATTACCTCGAGCCAAGGAGTTGAGCTGCCATGACAGCACGTGTTTTCATTGACGGAGAAGCTGGAACGACGGGTTTGCAAATCCGTGAGCGTCTGGCTTGCCGACGTGATGTCGAACTGCTCAGCATTGATCCGTCCAAACGCAAGGATCTTGACGCACGCGCCGAGCTGCTCAACGCAGCGGATATTGCCATTCTGTGCCTGCCCGATGCGGCTGCAGTGGAAAGTGTCTCGCTCATCAAAAACACAACGACAAAAGTGATCGACGCCTCCACAGCACACCGCGTGGATCCCAACTGGGTTTATGGCTTTGCCGAAATGGCATCAGATCAAGAAGCCGCCATAGCTGGGGGACGGTTCGTAGCCAATCCCGGATGCTATCCGCAGGGCCTGATTGCCTGTGTGCGCCCCCTTATTGCCGCCGGGCTTCTGCCCGCCGACTATCCCGTCGTCATGAATGCCATCTCTGGTTACTCCGGTGGAGGGCGACAGATGATGGAAACGTACGAGGCAGAATACCACCCGGCCCCGTACATGCCATATGGTCTGACCTTCAATCATAAACACTTGCCCGAAATGCAACATTATTCCGGGCTTAAAGGAGCGCCGTTGTTTCAGCCGGCCGTAGGAAACTACGCACAAGGCATGGTGACCTCCGTGCCCCTGCAGCTTTCTACCCTGCCCCGCATTCCGAAGGCAGCCGAGCTGCATGCCGCCCTTGCCGACTACTATCCCTCAGGTCGTGGTTTTGTAGAAGTGGCGCCCCTTGAGCACCTAGATAAAACCCCAGAGCTTGATCCGGAGACGTATAACGGCACCAACATCATGCGCCTCCACGTTTTTGCCAATGACGACAAGGCGCAAGCCCTTCTGATGGCAGTCTACGACAATCTGGGCAAGGGCGCGTCTGGCGCGGCAATACAAAACTTGAACCTGATGCTGGGCATCGACCAAAAACAAGGCCTATCCGCGGGATAACCCGTTAGGCTCATCATTCCAGAGATCCGAGGAGAACCTGCTCGTGGAAAAATTCGACAAATTGACAGGGGTTGCGGCCCCGTTGCCGCTGGTAAATATCGATACCGATATGATCATCCCAAAGCAGTTTCTGAAAACGATCAAGCGTACAGGGCTCGGCACGGCATTGTTTCATGAACTGCGCACCAACGAGGATGGATCCGAAAATCCTGATTTCGTACTGAACAAACAAGGATATCGAGACAGCAAGATCCTCGTGGCCGGAGATAATTTCGGCTGTGGTTCCTCACGTGAGCACGCGCCTTGGGCTCTTCTGGACTTTGGTATCCGTTGCGTGATCTCGACGTCCTTTGCCGATATCTTCTACAACAACTGCTTCAAGAACGGCATTCTTCCGATCGTCGTAACACCCGAAGAGCATGAAAAACTACTTGATGATGCTTCGCGGGGTTCAAACGCGACACTGACGGTGGATCTGGAAGCACAGGAAATTCGCGGACCGGATGGGGGCGCCATTCATTTTGAAATCGACAGCTTTCGCAAACATTGTCTGCTGAATGGTTTGGATGATATTGGGCTGACACTCGAAAAGGCCGCTCATATTGACGCACACGAAGACAAGATGGCCCAAAGCCATCCATGGCATTAAGCCTCTGCGTCGTCATTTAAGAGAGTGTTTGAAAAAGAAACCCCGGAGATGGCTTCGGGGTTTTAACGTGTCTGCGTGTCAATCAGACTTACGGCGCTTTGCGTTTTCTTCCCGCCGCGCCGTATCAAGTCGCTCAACGTAGTCCAACCGTGTAGCAACGCGCTGCAACGCCTCAGTCGTTTCGGTGAACTTCGCTGCCCGCGTTCGAAGCAATTCTACAGCAATCTCGGGGAACTCATTGAGCATGCGAGCGAACAAAGCGCGGCGAATGCGGATCAACGTCGTGTCCTCTACCGCGACAGCTCGCACAGGTCGAAAACCCTCAGCAAGCAGGGCGCTTTCTCCCAGCAAAGTTCCCTTGCCAAAGGTTCCATGCTGCACAGCATGATCGCCCATGCCCGTTTCAAGCCGCACAGACCCTTCAGAAATGACCAGCCCGCCTTCGGCTCTTTCCCCCTCTTCAAACACATTCCTGCCCTTGGGCACAGACATGCTTTCAGCGCTGAAGGCCAGCAATCGCAGCTGGTCTTCAGAAAACGTGGAAAGCATGGGCACGCGTTTCAGGACGCTTATGTCATTTGCAAGACTCATAGCTTTGAATTACTCGGGAACAGCCTAAGGCACAAGCTTATATCCACCAGCCTCGGTTACCAACAGCTCAGCATTCGAAGGGTCGCGCTCCACTTTTTGGCGTAAACGGTAGATGTGGGTTTCCAACGTATGCGTTGTCACGCCTGAGTTATATCCCCAGACTTCATGGAGGAGCACATCGCGTGTCACGGGCTTTTCGCCCGCACGATAAAGGAACTTCAGAATCGAGGTTTCCTTTTCGGTCAACCGCACCTTGGCGCCGTTGTCTTCCACCAGCACCTTTGCGGAGGGCTGAAATGTGAACCGTCCGATGGTGAAAACCGCGTCTTCGCTTTGTTCATGCTGGCGCAGGTGGGCGCGGACGCGCGCCAACAACACAGCAAACTTGAAGGGCTTGGTGACATAATCATTGGCCCCTGCTTCCAGGCCAAGAATGGTATCACTGTCTGTGTCATGGCCAGTCAACATGATGATGGGTGCGCGAAAGTCACTTTTACGCAACAGCTTCACAGCCTCACGACCATCAATATCGGGTAGCCCCACATCCATGATAAGCAGGTCGAAATGATCGTTCTTGGCAACCTTCAAACCTTCGGCTGCCGTCGCCGCCTCAACCGTTTCAAATTCCTCATAGAGGGAAAGCTGCTCCACGAGCGCATCACGAAGGTCATTGTCGTCGTCAACGATCAGTATTTTGCGTGCAGTCATCAGTTCACCCTTGGACTATATTTATAGTTATACTAACCTGAGCAAACGAGAAAAAGCTCGAAAAAATCAGCCCTTAAACAAGATTGCGCCATAAACTCTGTTTCACGCCGTGGTGAAGAGAAAGTTATTCCAAGGCGCAATTACCTTGTTCTTGCCGAAAGCACCCTGCCCATACATGTTGCCTATTACCGTCCCGCTCAATTCAGAAAACCCGCAAATCCTACGCGTGCGCTCAGTAGGTCCTGAGCCGCATCATGGCGAACTGGCTTTCGGTGAGCTCACTTTTCCGTGTGCCTTGGGGAAATCCGGCATCAGTCGCCGTAAAACAGAGGGCGATGGCGTGACACCTGTGGGACGGTTCGAACTGCTGAATGTCTACAGCCGGCCTGACCGCGTCCAACTGGACCCG
Organism: Pseudovibrio exalbescens DSM 16456; assembly: GCF_000422785.1. Lineage (GTDB taxonomy): Bacteria > Pseudomonadota > Alphaproteobacteria > Rhizobiales > Stappiaceae > Pseudovibrio > Pseudovibrio exalbescens. The sequence continues at coordinate 270,527 of NZ_AUGS01000002.1, read as the reverse complement.
ATATATCTGCCACATGATTCGCTGATACAGAACGCGGGATGGTGCGACGCGCCAGACCACCCCTGCTACAATCGGCCGATCACGGTGCCGTTTGACGACAGTCATGAGAAGATGTGGCGGGAAGATCGTCTCTACGATGTGGTCGTTGTCATGAACTACAACATGTACCCGGTCGTGCCGGGTGCTGGCAGCGCCGTGTTCTTTCATATTGCACGTGACGGTTACCCGCCGACGGCCGGATGCGTTGCCATCTATCCGGAACACATGCAACAGCTTCTCGCAGTGATCAAGCCGGGGGCGATAATGCAGGTTGAAGGTTGACCATCGTCTCATGACCTAACGTCATATGGCGCTTGTTTTGTGATGGCTTTGCCCCTAGAAATCCGAGCGTTTTTCAGCCATATAGGGCGCTCGACCTTGAATCCGGCAAACAGGTAGCTTGCACAATGGCGCAAACGCGCATTCCATTTTTGAAGATGAACGGCTTGGGCAACGATTTTGTCGTGTTTGATGCGCGGCAAGAGCCACTTCACCTTTCGCGTGAACAAATTGCAGCCATTGGCGATCGCACCTCCGGGATCGGGTTTGATCAAATGATTACCGTCGAAGCATCCCCGGCGGGCGCTGGCGGATTCATGCGGATCCATAACCGTGATGGCAGCCAGGTTGATGCATGCGGCAACGCCACACGATGCATAGGGCGCCTGCTCATGAGCGAAGCTGATGCTCCATCAGTCTCCATAGAAACGAATGCAGGGCTGTTGCAGGCATTTGCGACAGCCAGCGAGACGCGGGTGAGCGTGGATATGGGCAAACCGCGCTTCGAATGGCAAGACATTCCACTTGCAGAAGAGTTTGCAGATACGCGCAGAATTGAATTGCAAGTCGGGCCGGTCGATGACCCTGCGCTGCATTCACCTTCGGTTGTCAATGTCGGCAACCCCCATGCCATATTCTGGGTGGACGATGTAGAGGCCTACGAACTGGAACGTTTTGGTCCACTTCTGGAGAACCACCCGATTTTTCCAGAACGCGCCAACATCTCACTGGCACATGTATTTGCACCAAATGAAATTCGCCTGCGGGTATGGGAGCGCGGTGTCGGCTTGACCGAGGCATGCGGAACAGCGGCGTGCGCGACGGGCGTTTCTGCAGCCCGTCTGGACAAGACAGGACGCCAGACCACAGTTCATCTGCCGGGTGGGCAGTTGGAAATCAACTGGCGGGAGGACACCGGCCACATCTTCATGACCGGTGAAACAATGATAGATTTTGAGGGGCTGCTGGACTTGGACAGCCTCACCTACGAGAAGACCGCAGCGGGAGACGCGGTTGCGGAGCCAGCAAATTGAGTATTGATGTCGTAACATTCGGATGTCGTTTGAACGCCTATGAATCCGAAGTGATGAAGCGCGAGGCTGAGGCGGCCGGCCTGAAGGATGCGGTGTTGATAAACACTTGCGCGGTTACCAACGAAGCTGTGCGACAGGCCCGCCAGTCGATCCGAAAAGCACGCCGGGAAAATCCGGAGGCAAAGATCATCGTCACGGGCTGCGCCGCACAAACAGAAAGCGCCACTTTCGCCGATATGAACGAAGTGGACCTCGTGCTCGGCAATACAGAAAAGCTGGAGCGGGCATCTTATGGCCGCGTGGCACAGTTCGGGATTGAAGAAACCGAAAAGGTCCGGGTCAACGACATCATGAGTGTGCGGGAAACAGCCGGACATCTGATTGATGGACTGGAAGGCCGCGCACGCGCATTTGTACAGGTGCAAAACGGATGCGATCATCGTTGTACGTTCTGCATCATTCCCTACGGCCGTGGTAACTCTCGCTCTGTCCCCATGGGCGTGGTCATTGATCAGATCAAGCGTCTAGTTGACAACGGCTATGGTGAAATTGTTCTTACCGGAGTCGATATCACCTCCTATGGGTCAGACTTGCCCGGTACGCCGACACTGGGCTCACTGACTGCCAAAATCCTCAAGCTGGTACCCGACCTGAAGCGGCTGCGCCTGTCATCCATCGACAGCATCGAAGCCGATGACGCCTTGATGGAAGTGATCGCCACAGACCAGCGTTTGATGTCTCATTTCCATCTGTCTTTGCAGGCCGGGGACAACATGATCCTGAAGCGCATGAAGCGCCGCCACCTGCGAGAGGACACAATAAAATTCTGCGAGGATGTGCGGAAAATGCGCCCGGATGTGGTATTCGGTGCGGATATAATTGCCGGATTCCCGACGGAAACCGAAGAAATGTTCGAGAACACGCTGCGCATCGTTGATGAATGTGGCTTGACCTATCTTCATGTCTTTCCGTTTTCGCCCCGCCCCGGCACTCCAGCGGCGCGCATGCCGCAGATGGATCGCGCAGTCATAAAGGAGCGCGCCGCACGCTTGCGTACAAAGGGTGAGGAAGCCGTGCTGCAACACTTGAAATCAGAACTGGGAAAAGAGCGTGAAGTGCTGGTTGAAAAAGAGGGGCTGGGACGAACGGAACTCTTCACAGAAGTGGAACTTGACGCGAATACGCCAGGCTCCCTTGTCAAAGCACGGATTAAGGGTCATACCCATAGACATCTGATTGCCGAAGTCATTGGCAATCCGCTCTGATTTTTGTTTCTAAAGGACTGCAGTAGGGTATGAGCGAGAAAAAGTCAGGTTTCTTTTCACGCCTGTTTGGCGGCAAAACGGAAGAAAAGACGGCTGACGAGCCGGCACTGGACACGCTGGACAGTCAGGACCCTGCACCGCAGACGGATGAGGCGCCAATCGATGCGGATGAGACCTCCGCAGCCGAGGTTTCAGAAGTCGAAGCGCTTCCCACCGGTGCTTCGCCAAGTGACGCGACAGACGCTTCGCTAGACAGCGAAACTCCCGAATATGACGAAACCTCTGAAGCATCTGCTGAATCAGAGACAGCCTCAATTGTAGAAGTGAGCGCTGACAACACGATTGGTCAATCAGAAGAATCTGAAGGTTCTTCTGTACTTGTCGAAACCGAGAGCGCACAGCAAGCTGAAACGGCGGAAGCAAAGCCAGAAGCCGAAGGCGCTGAGGAAACCGAAGAACCTCGGCAAGACCTGAACCAAGAATCTGAAAAGCTCTCTTGGTTCCAGCGCCTGAAGGCCGGGCTTTCTCGCTCTTCCAACGCTTTGACAGAAGGCATTACCTCCATCTTCACAAAGCGGAAGCTGGACGCGGAAACCCTTGAAGAGCTCGAAGATATTCTCATTCAGGCGGATCTTGGCGTAGCTACGGCCATGACCATCACGGAACGATTGGCAGATGGGCGTTACAACAAGGAGATCTCCGGCGAGGAAGTGCGCCAGATTCTTGCCGAAGAAGTTGAAAACGTTTTGGAACCGGTCGCACTCCCCCTCAATCTGGACACAGGGCACAAGCCCCACGTGGTACTTATGGTCGGTGTGAACGGCACCGGCAAAACCACCACGATCGGCAAACTGTCTTCCAAACTCGCCAGCGAGGGCAAAAAGGTGATGCTGGCCGCAGGAGACACCTTCCGCGCCGCAGCCGTCGAGCAGTTGAAGATCTGGGGAGATCGCACAGGCGCCGATGTCATAGCCCGCGACACGGGCGCCGATGCGGCAGGTCTGGCTTTTGATGCAGTCAAGCAAGCTATTGAAACCGATGTAGACGTTCTTCTGATTGATACGGCTGGCCGCTTGCAGAACCGCTCCGAACTGATGGACGAACTCCAGAAGATTATCCGCGTGATAAAAAAACAGGTTCCAGAGGCACCGCACACCGTCCTTCTTACGCTGGATGCCACCACGGGCCAGAATGCACTCAATCAGGTTGAGATTTTCGGCAAGGTCGCAGGCGTAACCGGACTTGTGATGACCAAACTGGATGGAACTGCCCGCGGCGGTATTCTTGTCGCCATTTCCGCCAAGCACGGGTTGCCTGTGCACTTCATTGGCGTGGGCGAGGGCATGGATGACCTTGAGCCGTTTTCGGCAAAGGAATTTGCCCAAGCCATCGCAGGCATGGCCGAATAACCCTATTAAAGCGTGAAGCACCCTGACGTTAAATGAGGCGCATACTGCCACTTACATTACGGCATCATTGACTCCCCCAACTTGCGCCGCTTTCAGCTGTAGCTAGTATATGGCGTGAGTTCTTAAGCTATTTTCACAAGAACTGCTTTTTAGGGAGTTTCCTCATGCAATCGCTCTTTGCCAAAACCACCATGGGCGTCGCGACGCTCGTGGCTGCAACCCTTATGACGCTGACAACCAGCAGTGCAGCCGAAACCATCGTACGATTTCCATCGGCGGGGCAAGAGATCGTCGGTACACTTGAAACAACCGAAACCGCTACGAATGCACCCATCATCCTGATGCTTCACGGTTTTACCGGATCGCGTGATGAACTGCATGTCAAAGACACCGAAGAAGGCGTTTTTTCACGCATGGCACGACAGTTTGCGGAAAGAGGCTTCAACAGCCTACGCATCGATTTTCGCGGCTCAGGAGATAGCGCAGGTGATTGGGCTGACACTACATTTTCCAGCCAGATTGCAGACGCCGCCTCTGCCATCGACTGGATCAAGTCCCAGGACGAGTTCATGGATTCGCGTGTCGTTGTTTTGGGATGGAGCCAAGGGGGGCTCGCCGCTGCCCATGCGGTTCAAGAGAACGAGCTGGTAGATGCGGTTGTTCTGCTGGCACCGGTCACCCACCCCCTCATGACCTACAGCGGCCTATTGGGTCTTGATAAGGTCAAGGCGGCTCTCGAAGAGCCTGCGGACACGCCTATCACGGCGCAACTCCCTTGGGGCGCTGAAACCACGTTGAAGGCTGCATTTTATCAAGAAATGGTGCGAACCTTCCCTGTAGCCGCCATTTCCGGCTACCCAGGACCGCTGCTTGTGGTCATGGGTGATCGAGATCAGGTCGTTGCCCCACAGCCCTATGCTGGCGAAGCCTGGATGAACTACCATCATGGCGATGAAAAGCTCATTCTTCTTGATACGGACCATGTTTGGAGTGCACCGGAAGGGCCTGAGGTCATCGATCAGCAACTTGTTCCAGAAATCACGGCCTGGATTGGCAATGCACTAGCCACCGACTAAAGCGTTCATACGCCTTGCATTTTTGAAAAGCCTGCTTCTATTGTGGAGGCAGGCTTTTTCTTTGGCATGGCTCCATTATGAAATTTTTAGAACTTAAAGTTCCGCCGGTCGTTGTTGGTGGTATCTGTTTTGCCCTCATGTGGGCGCTGGCGATCAGCATTCCCGGATATCCGCTACCACAATCCGTCGCGCTATTGGGACTGATCCTGTGTGTCATGAGTGGCAGTGCCTTGGGCATCGCCGGTCTGTTGGAGTTTCGCCGGGCCCAAACAACCTTTCATCCACACCATCCGGAAGACGCACGACAGCTGGTGACCTCTGGTGTTTACCAGTATACCCGCAACCCCATGTACATGGGGTTGCTTCTCATGCTGTTGGGCTGGGCAATCTTTCTATCCAGCATGGCTTCATTCACCGGCCTCATCGTGTTTGTGGCCTATATGAACCAATTTCAAATCACCCCGGAAGAACGCGCGCTGAAAGCAAAGTTTGGCAGTGACTACGACGACTATGCACGTCGTGTACGTCGCTGGGTCTGACCCCAAGCCCTTCACTCAAGTGTGCCAACATTGGTCACTGCGAGATGGCGGAGGTTTCTACCGCCTCCATGCGGAAGGCTGCAGCCATCAATGCCTTTGTGTACTCCGTCTCGGGCTGGTCAAAGATCTTGTCGGCCGACCCCGATTCCACAACCTGTCCTGACTTCATGACGATCACGTCATTGGCAAGTGCACGGACCACTTTCAAGTCGTGAGAAATGAACAGATACGCCAGATCGTGGGCCTTTTGCAAATCGCGCAGTAGATCAACAACTTGGGCCTGAACACTCATATCCAGTGCCGAAGTCGGCTCATCCAGCATCACGAATTTCGGCTCAAGTACCATGGCTCGAGCAATGGATATGCGTTGGCGCTGTCCACCAGAGAACTCGTGGGGATACCGGAAACGGCTGGACGGATCGAGCCCGACTTCATCCAGAGCCTTGGCTACACGATAATCACGCTCAGCGGGTGAAATGGATGGCCAGTGAACTTTAAGCCCTTCGCCCACAATGTCGGCCACCGACATACGAGGGGAGAGCGCACCAAACGGATCCTGAAACACGATCTGCATGTCACGGCGACGTGGGCGCATGTCTTTCCATGACGCCTGTTCGATGTTGGCCCCTTGAAAGCGAATAGCGCCTTGCGACGAAATCATGCGCAGTATCGCAAGTCCCAAGGTTGTTTTGCCAGAACCGCTTTCGCCGACAATTCCGAGCGTTTGCCCTTCTCGGAGGGTCACGTCAATGCCATTGACAGCCTTTACATGATCCACCGTGCGGCGCAAGAAACCGCGTTTGATTGGGAACCAGACCTTCAGGTTCTCGGTCTCAATGATAATGGGCTTTGTTGCATCTGTTCTTGGCGGCTGGCCCTTTGGTTCGGCTTCCAACAGATGTCGTGTATAGGGGTGTTGCGGCGCCTCAAAAATCTCCGTGGCCGTACCGTGCTCGACGATTTTCCCCTGTGTCATCACACAAACGCGATCAGAGATTTTCCGAACAATACCCAAGTCGTGTGTAATGAACAGCATCGCCATGCCGGTGCGCTGTTGCAGTTCCTTCAAGAGTTTCAGGATTTGCGCCTGCACCGTAACATCCAGCGCGGTGGTCGGCTCATCCGCAATCAAAAGGTCCGGCTCATTTGCAAGCGCCATCGCGATCATGACACGCTGGCGCTGCCCGCCGGACAGCTGGTGCGGGTAGCTTTGTAGCCGCGTTTCCGGGTTTGGAATACCGACCTGGCTCAGCAGCTCCAGTACGCGCTCGCGAGCCGCGGTGTCGCTCAGTCCACGGTGGATCTTGAGTATCTCCGACACCTGCTTCTCGACGGTGTGCAGAGGGTTCAGAGACGTCATCGGCTCCTGAAAAATCATGGAGATGCGATTGCCGCGGACCTTGCGAACGTCATCATCCTTGGCGGTAAGCAAATCCTTGCCCTCAAACAGGATTTCACCCGTTGGATGGCTCGCGGCCGGATACGGAAGCAATCGCAAGACGGACAAGGCAGAGACAGATTTTCCAGAACCGCTTTCACCAACAAGGGCGAGTGTTTCGCCTTTTCCGATAGAAAATGAAATGCGATCCACGGCGGTCGTGTCCGCGTCACCCTGCGCGAACGCGACGGAGAGATTGCGGACATCCAGCAAAGGGGATTGGTTTGTTTTGGTCATGGCGCCGCTCCCCTATTGATAGCTCTTACGTGGATCGAAGGCATCGCGCACGGCTTCTCCGATAAAAATAAGCAATGACAGCATGATCGACAACACGAGGAAACCGGTAATGCCAAGCCAGGGCGCTTGTAGATTGTTCTTGCCTTGGGCCAGCATTTCACCGAGCGAAGCGGACCCCGGCGGCAAGCCGAAACCAAGGAAGTCGAGGGCGGTCAAGGTTGAAATGGAGCCGTTCAAGATAAATGGCATGAAGGTCAGGGTCGCCACCATGGCATTGGGCAAAAGGTGACGCCACATGATGACAGGATTGGAAACGCCCAGCGCGCGGGCAGCAGATATGTATTCGAAGTTCCGGCCACGCAGGAACTCTGCTCGTACCACGCCGACAAGCGCCACCCATGAGAACGCCAGTAATATGGTAAAGAGAACCCAGAAACCCGGTGCTAGCACAGAGGAGACAATCAAGATCAGATAGAGCGTGGGAATTGCGGTCCAGATTTCGATAAAGCGTTGAAAACCAAGGTCAATCCAACCGCCGTAGTAGCCTTGAACCGCACCTGCTGCCACACCGATGACCGAAGAAGCAAGAGTGAGCGCAAGACCAAACAATACGGATATTCTGAAGCCGTAAATTAACCGTGCCACGACATCTCGGCCCTGGTCGTCCGTGCCTAGCCAGTTGAAGTTCCCTGAAACACAATTTGGATCGTCCACACCCATTGGATAGCGCGAACAGCGCTCCTGCTTATCCATCATCCAAGAGGGCGGCGCAGGTGCAGGCACCGGTATCTCGTTATTGACCGTGCGATAGGAATACCGGATTGGCGGCCAGATCATCCAGCCATTTGCGTTGATTTCATCCTGAATGAAGGGATCCCGATAGTCAGTTACCGCTAGAAAACCGCCGAATTTTTCTTCCGGATAGTCAACGAAAATTGGCGCAAGAAGCTCCCCTTTATAGGAAACGAGAATGGGCTTGTCGTTTGCCAGAAATTCGGCGAACAACGCCAACACAAACAGCACCATGAAGATCCAGAAGGACCAGTAGCCCCGCTTGTTCGCCTTGAAGTTTTCCAACCGACGTTTGTTGATCGGCGACAAGCCTTTCCGCGGTGGTGGCATCGTTTCTTCGGCCAGAGGAGCGATGGTCTCGTACCCCTGTTTTTCCAGTCTGTTCTGCAGTTCTGTATCCATATCCGCTGTCAGACCTCCCGGCTTTCAAAATCAATGCGCGGGTCAATCCAGGTGTAGGTCAGATCCGATATAAGGTTCACGACCAGACCCAGCAGCGAGAAGATATAAAGTGTGGCAAAGACCACCGCATAGTCACGGTTGATGATCGATTCAAAGCCCAATAGCCCAAGCCCATCCAGTGAGAAGATGGTTTCGATCAACAGCGAGCCGGCAAAAAACGCCGAAATGAACGCGCCAGGGAACCCCGCAACAACGATGAGCATAGCGTTGCGGAACACATGCCCATACAGCACCTTGCGTTCTGTCAGCCCCTTGGCGCGGGCTGTTTGCACGTACTGTTTGCGGATCTCATCTAGGAAAGAGTTTTTCGTTAAAAGCGTTGTGGTGGCAAAAGCTGAAAGAGCCATGGCAGTAAGCGGCAAGATCAGATGCCAGAAGTAATCGATGATCTTTTCCGGCCACGACATATCTGCCCAGCCTTCAGAAGTGAGGCCGCGTAGTGGAAACCAATCGAAAAATGACCCACCAGCAAACAGCACAATCAACAAAACGGCAAACAGGAAACCCGGGATCGCATAGCCGACAATGATGACACCGGAAGTCCAGACATCGAAGGAACTACCATCCTTGACTGCCTTGCGAATGCCCAGCGGAATGGAAATGCTGTAGGACAGCAGCGTCATCCAAAGGCCCAGTGAAATCGAGACAGGCAGTTTCTCCACGATGAGATCAACCACCGCAATGTCACGAAAGTAGCTCTCGCCGAAATCAAAGCGCATGTAGTCCCAAAGCATCAGGCCAAAGCGTTGAAGGGGAGGCTTGTCAAATCCGAACTGGGCTTCCAGCTCCTTGATGAACTCCGGATCCAGCCCTTGTGCGCCGCGATACTTTGAGTTGATCCCCTCACCGCCAACCGCTTCGCCAGCGCCAGCCATGTCTCCGCCGCCTCCGGAGATGCGTGCCGTAGCAGAGACGTCATTCCCCTGCAATTGGGCAATCACCTGTTCCACCGGGCCACCCGGCGCAAACTGAATGATGATAAAGTTGATTGCCATGATGCCGATCAGGGTCGGTATCATCAAAAGCAATCGACGCAGAATGTAAGCGCCCATATGCCAGTCTTTTCCTTAGTCCACCTTGCCGATACGGACGGCCTTTTCCAGATCGACCCACCAGGTTGTCTCAACCGGCAAGCCATAGGTCGGCTTGGTCTCGGGGATACCGAACATATCCCAAAGAGCAACGTTGTGGGTCGGCTTGTACCACTGGGGCACCCAGTAGTGACCTGCCCTCAAGACCCGATCCAGCGCCCGTGCGGCGGTATTCATGTCCTCACGTGTTTGCGCCTGAAGGATTTTCTCGATCAGCGCATCGACAACAGGGTCTTGAATTCCGGCTAAATTATAGGTGCCGGGAATTGAAGCCGCCTTTGATCCCCAGATCTGTCGAATTCCGTCGCCCAACGTCGGTGTTACGAAGGCGTAGCGCCGTCCACAGATGTCAAAATCAAAGTCGTTCAGCCGAGACTGATACTGCGCGGGATCGACAACTCGGAATGTCGCTTGAACTCCCATCAAACGCAGATTCTTGATAAATGGCAGAACAACACGCTCGAAAGACTGTGAGTTGGAGAGAAATTCAAAGGTGAACGGTTTCCCATCCGGGCCATACATGACTTGATCCCGCTGCTCACAGCCAGCTGACAACAGAAGTCGCTGAGCACGGCGCAGAAGACCACGATCCTGACCGGTACCATTCGAAACTGGCGCTTTTACCGCTTGACCAAACACTTGCGATGGGAGTTGATCCCGATAGGGCTCCAAAAGCGCCAACTCCGCCTCCGTTGGCACGCCTTCGGCCTTCATGGGGGAGTTTTCAAAAAAGGATTCGGTACGAGTGTAGAGATCGAAAAACAGCGCAGAGTTAGTCCATTCAAAATCAAAGGCCATGCCAATGGCCTCGCGAATGCGCGGATCCTTGAACTTTTCCCTACGCGTGTTGAAGAACCAGCCTTGGGCACCAGAGGGGCGGCCATCCGGGAACACACGCTTCGAAACTCGGCCTTCCAACAGCGCCGGGAAGTTGTACTCCGTCGCCCACGTTCGAGAAACAAATTCCTCACGGTAGGTAACAGTGCCCTTCTTGAAGGCCTCGAAGGCCGCCTGGCGTTCCCGGAAAAAGTCCACCCGAACCACATGGAAGTTGTTGTGGCCGCGCATGACCGGCAGGTCTTTCGCCCAATAGTCCTCAACCGCTACATACTCGACAAAGCGGCCGATTTCGTGCCGGCCCACCTTATATGGCCCGGATGACAAGGGCGGCGTCAGTGTGGTTTGGTCAAACCGATACGTCGTATAGTACGTCTTGGAGAAAATCGGCATACCCGCCACGAGCAACGGCAACTGACGGCTTTGACGCCCCGAAAAGCGCACCTCCACTCGATCCTCCGAGAGCGCAACGGCCTCGTCCATTTCCGACAAGACCTGCAGCATCTGCGGATGGCCTTGCGTCTTCAACGTATTGAGCGAGAAAGCAACATCCGCTGCTTTCAGCCGTGACCCATCATGAAAACGCGCTTCGGGCCGCAAATTGAAGACAATGGTGTTGCCGTCTGCCGATATATCGACGCTCCGCGCCACTAAGCCATACATGGAGTCAGGTTCATCGAGGGCTGATGTCATCAGACTGTCGAAACACAACTCCATGCGCGGCGGAGCATCTCCCTTCAGAATAAAGCTATTGAAGGTGTTGAAGGTTTGCGGATTCTGATTGTAGACCCAACTGGACGGTGTCGTGACAATGCGTCCCCCCTTGGGCGCATCCTTGTTGACATAATCAAACGCCTCAAACCCATCTGGATACTTCAACTCACCGAAATAGGAGAGGCCATGATTGGTCTGCGGCCCCCGCTTGGCCAGTACGCCTTTCGGCAACATCCCGGTTGCCAGAACGGCACCGCCATATTTTAGAAGCTGACGTCGGTCCACCAATATGCGTTCAATCATCAGTTCGGCGCTCCTACCTTGGCGGCCTTTGCTTCGTCATACCACCACACCTCCGGGAATCCGATCGCGTATTCCGGCAGTTGTTCTGGGTGGGAAAACCGGTTCCAGTGTGCGACGCGCGTATCCAGAGATGTCCAACCCGGAACAACGAAATGGTGCCAGAGCAGCACGCGATCAAGCGCGCGCGTTGCTGCAATCAGCTCATCACGATCGGTCGCAAGAATGATCCGATCAATCAGGTGGTCGATCGCAGGATCCTTCACACCGGCGTAATTTTGCGAAGCTTCTACATCCGCCGCGCTTGAACCCCAGAAAGTCCGTTGCTCATTGCCTGGGGAGAGGGATTGAGCCCATCCAGTATAAATCAGGTCGAAGTCTCGGGATCTCACCCGGTTGACGTATTGGGACGAGTCGACCGGGCGCAACGTCAGCTCAATACCTATCTTTTTCAAGGTATCTTGATAGCGCAGCCCAATGCGTTCAAATCGCGATCCATTCAACAAAAACTCGAGGGTAAACGGTTCTCCCGTTTCCGCGTTCACCAGCTGCCGCCCCTTTTGGACGTACCCAGCTTGTTTGAACAGCTCCAACGCCTTGCGCAGATTATTCCGCTCCTGCCGTGGATCTTCTGCAACCGGATTGGTGAACGGTTCTGCAAACACCTCCGGTGGGACCTGATCACGCACCTCATTCAGGATCTCAAGTTCCCGCCCCTCAGGCAGGCCCGAGGACGCCAGTTCGGTTCCAAAGAAGTAGCTGTCAATTCGGTCATACAGATCAAAGAAAATGGTTCGGTTTGTTTCTTCGAAATTAAATGCGTAATTCAAAGCCCGGCGTACACGCGGATCGGACAACTTATCCCGCCGTGTGTTGGCTATGAAACCAAGCATCAGTCCGCGCCCGCGAGAAGGTTGGTCAAACTCTTCCTTGACGATGTCGCCCCGCTGGACTGGGGGCACATCGTACGCTGTCATCCAGTTTTTTGCTGTCGGCTCAATTCGCCAGTCGAACTGATCAGCTTTGAACGCCTCAACCTCAACCGTCTCGTCACGATAAAACTCGTAACGAATTTCATCGAAATTGTATTTGCCCAGGTTCACGTTCAGGTCTTTGGCCCAATAATCGTCTACGCGTTCATAAGAGATAGAGCGCCCCGGCACGACTGTTCCAATGCGGTAGGGCCCCGAACCCAGTGGCGGCTCAAGGGTACCAGCAGAAATATCGCGCGGTTTGCCGTCAGCGTTCGTTCCCGTCCACCAGTGCTTGGGCATGACAAAAAGCTGCCCCAGGATTTTCGGCAACTCCCGATTGCCAGACTGATCAAAGGTAAACTTGACCTCACGCTCGCCAGTCGCTTCTGCGGATACGACATTGCGATAATAGTATTTGCGTTGCGGGCTATGCGTGGTCCATTGCTCAAAGGACCAAACAACGTCTTCGGCGGTAATCGGCGTTCCGTCGTGCCAACGTGCTGCAGGATTGAGCCGATACTTCACCCAGGAATAGTCATCGGGATACTGCAGAGCTTCGGCAATCAGCCCATATTGCGCGGAGGACTCATCCAGTGAATCTGCCATCAATTGATCGTAGATATAACCAATTCCCAAAGGCAGGGTGCCTTTTTGGGCGACGACATTCAGCGTATCGAAGGTTCCCGTGCCAGCAAGGCGCGCCGTTCCGCCCTTTGGAGCCTCTGGATTGACGTAATCGAAATGCTTAAAGCCTTCCGGGTATTTAAGTGCACCGATAAGAGCAGCGCCATGACGCCAAGGTAGCTCCTCGTTTTCGGCAGCACTTGCCGGTAAAGCTGTGAGCGCGCAGGTAAGACAAAGAACAACACTCGCAAAAAAGCTGCGCACTGATTACCCTCCATTTTGTTCCACCAGAAGACTGCTTCTAACGCGGTTCTGTGGCCACGCTTATGTTTATCAACGTAGTGTATGCGTTCCCGCCTGCATGAAACAATGCATTTCACGCACATGAACGAAATTTAAGGGTACAACCCAAGCATTAATCATCCATTTCATGACGACTAGCCAATAAAAAAGGCCGGTCAAAACCGGCCTCTTCAATAATCTGATATTTCTATTGGCCGTATTACTGAACCGGCACCGGATTTTCTGACAATGAATTCAGATATGCAATGAGCGCAGCGCGATCCTGCGGCTTGCGCAGTCCGGCAAAGCCCATCGTCGTGCCCGGGACATGATCACGCGGCGCTGCAATGAATTCATCCAGTTGCTCGAACGTCCAGGCATCATGGGTCTGAGCGAATTCCTGCATGGCGCTGGAATAAGAGAAGCCTTCGTGCGTGGCTGGCGCGCGATTGACAACGCCCCACAGCGCAGGCCCGACCTTGTTGGCACCACCTTGTTCGGCGGAGTGGCATGCGGCACACTTTCTAAATTGTTTGGCACCATCATCTGCCGATGCGGACGCCAAACGCACCTCAATGGGCTCAACTTGCGGTTCGGCTTCGGCCTCAGCTCCGTCTTCACCCGTGGTGGCAACAGCGATCTCGTAGCCGCGTTGTTCGGGCTGGTGTGGCGCAAAAATGATGTCGGAAATTACCCCAAAGCCCATGACAGCGACCAAGGCGAACAAAATTGCCCCAGCAATCTTGTTCAGTTCAAACGAATCCATCCCGATAAGCTCCGATATTCCTGGCTACGACGCGCGAACCTCCCCCAGAAGGTCACGCATTTTTGGCGATACAAATTTGGGCTGGAAATTACAGGGAAATTCCGCGCTTTGTCTATAGAGTTATTAGTGTTTTTCCTAGCACTTTTGGCAGACACGCATTGCCGCATCGCGCTTCGACCGGTCGCTGCTGCCCATATCGATAGAGGACAGAACCTTCGCCTTTGTTATAATAATTATAATTAGTTACGACCATCCTGCTGCTGCCTGGCGGAGACGACACAAGGCCTTGTTCCTCATCATGTTTTGCACGATGCGGTGTCAAAAAGCATCATCCCCAACCACACCCAATTGCGCGGATTTGCCACAGTATTTTTACACAGCTTTCCCCAGTTCGGCTTGGTAAGTGGTGATTTGGAACAGATGGAACTGAGAAAAAACCAAGCTGTGCATTTCGAGAAACTGTTTCGCATCAAGTCCGATACCCGTTAAACAGAGACACTATCCAAGAAAATTCAAGTGAGTTTGACAATGTCTGAGCAGAGAAAAATCGTTTTTCAAGGAGAAGTGGGTGCCAACTCTCACATGGCGTGCAATCGGGTCTACCCCGATTTTGAAGCCATCCCCTGCCCGACATTTGAAGACTGCTTCCATGCGGTGGAGAGCGGCGAAGCTGAACTCGCCATGATCCCCATTGAAAACTCAGTGGCCGGGCGCGTTGCAGATATCCACCACTTATTGCCCCGGTCTGATTTGCACATTATTGGCGAGTATTTCATGCCGATCCGGTTCCAGCTCATGGCCCCTGCGGGCGCCAAACTGGAAGACCTCACACACGTGCAAAGTCACGTTATGGGTCTGGGACAATGCCGAAAAATCATTCGGGCCAATAATATCATGCCTGTCGTGGGGGCGGACACTGCCGGGTCTGCCAGACAGGTGGCCGAACGAGGGGACAAAACCTGGGGCGCACTGGCTCCCGAGTTGGCAGCAGAAGTCTACGGCCTTGAAATTCTGGCGCGAGACGTTGAAGATGCCGCGCATAACACGACCCGGTTCGTCATCCTGTCCAAGGAAGACAAAAGAGCTGCAAACACCGGGCAACCTGTGATCACGACGTTCATTTACCGGGTCCGCAACGTTTCCGCGGCCCTGTACAAAAGCCTTGGTGGTTTCGCTACCAACGGCGTCAACATGACAAAACTTGAGTCGTATCAGCTCGAGGGACAGTTCTTTGCCTCGATGTTTTATGCCGACATCGAAGGTCACCCGGACGATGCGTCTGTTGCGCTGGCCATGGAAGAACTGGCTTTTTATTCAGCCGAACTGAAAGTGCTAGGTGTTTACAACGCCAGCCCGTTCCGCGAGAAGATACAAGAACCAGAAGAGAACCGGGCGCTTCGGCCCAGCCCAGGCATCTGACCACGCCCCCTCAGGCGTGCGATCAAGGCGTGCGCCTGAGGCGCCCAACAGGGATCGAGTATGTCTGAACTGAAATATGATGCACTTTGCATCGGCAATGCCATTACCGATGTGTTTTCTCATGTCGAGGACAACTTCCTCGTCGAGCAAGACCTGCACAAGGGCGCCATGCGCCTGATTGACACCAAGGAAGCGCTTCGCCTCTATGAACTGATGGGGCAGACCGTGCGGATTTCTGGTGGCAGTGCGGGTAACACAGCGGCCGGCATTGCTTCATTGGGCGGAAAACCCGCCTATATTGGCAAGGTCTCAAACGACGAACTCGGTGAAAATTACGGCCACGACATGCGCGGCTCTGGTGTTCATTTCGGGACAGAGCCTCTGGCCGGGAGTGATCTTGCATCGGGCCGCAGCATGGTGCTGATAACGCCGGACGGCGAACGCACCATGAATACCTATCTGGGTGCAGCAACGACCTTGAGCCCGGCCGACATCGACAAGGATGTGGTTGAAGCCTCGGCAGTCACTTACATGGAAGGCTATCTGTGGGATCCGGAGGACGCCAAGAAGGCGTTTGTGGAAGCTTCTCGAATTGCGCACCAGGCTGATCGTCATGTCGCGCTTTCCTTGTCCGACAGCTTCTGCGTTGATCGTTTCCGCACTGAGTTCATCTCGCTGATCAAAGAACAGGTCGTGGACCTGCTGTTTGCCAATGAGCATGAGCTCAAGGCCCTTTATGAGACCGCTGATCTGGACACCGCCATCGCTGCCGTACGTCAGGATTGCAGGCTGACTGCCCTGACACTTGGTAGTGAAGGCGCAATGGTCATCTCACGTGAAAAAACAGTCCAAGTACCGGCAACACCGGTGGAGCGGATTGCAGACGCTACAGGCGCGGGTGATCTGTTTGCCTCTGGCTTCCTGTTCGGGCTGGCGCGCGGATACGATCTTTCTCAGTGCGGTGAGCTAGGATGCTTGTGCGCAGGCGAGGTCATCTCCCATGTTGGCGCGCGCCCGGAGCAAGGCCTGAAGGCCCTGGCCGAACAATCAGGCTTCGAGCTCTGATTTATCAAGCACGAGACAACAAAAAAGGCGGCTCCAACCGGGCCGCCTTTTTTCATCATCAAGGGCATCTGCTTTAGTCAGCCAAATCCTGAACGGACAGGACCTTACCGTTTTCATCCAGACGGTAGACGACTGGCTTGCCAGTACCCAGTTCGCGAGCCAGGATTTGTTCCGGCGTCAGACCTTCCAACTCCATGATCAGGGACCGCAGGGAGTTACCGTGTGCCGCGACGATGACGCGGTTGCCTTCGATAACCTTCGGTAGAATGTGCTCCTTGTAGTAAGGCAGCGTGCGTTCTGCGGTCATCTTCAGGCTTTCACCACCTGGAGGCGGCACATCAAAGGAACGACGCCAGATGTGAACCTGTTCTTCGCCGAACTTTTCGCGGGCTTCGTCCTTGTTCATGCCGGTCAGATCGCCATAGTCACGCTCATTGAGTGCCTGATCGCGTTCTGTTGGCAGACCTTCCTGCCCCAGCTGCTCCAGAATGATCTTCAGCGTGTGCTGGGCGCGTGTCAGAGCGGAGGTGTAAGCCAGGTCGAACTCCATGTTCAACTCTTTCAGCTTCTTGCCGGCATCCGTTGCTTCGGCGACACCCTGCTCCGTCAGGTCCGGGTCTTTCCAGCCGGTGAACAGGTTTTTCAGATTCCACTCACTCTGTCCATGACGGACGAGAACCAAAAGGCGTTCCATGTTTTTCTCCTAAGGAGCTTGTGTATGTGTGAAAGCGGGTGTCTTGGAAACCCACTTCCACGTCCCGTCTTGCATACCACTCTCCTCGCCGCGCAGCGGAGGAGGATGCGGCCTCCCTACCCGTCATTCAGGCCGAGCACATCGGCCATTGAGTAGAGGCCCGGTTCGCGCTTGGCAGCCCATAGCGCCGCCTTCACTGCCCCCCGGGCAAAGATTTGCCGATCCGTTGCAATGTGCGAGAGTTCTATACGCTCTCCTTCACCTGCAAACATCACCGTATGTTCACCTACAACCGAGCCGCCCCGCAGCGTGGCAAAACCAATGTCACCGCGGTTCCGCTCACCCGTGATTCCGTCACGAGTGCGAACTGATTGAGTTTCAAGATTTATTTCTCTTCCCTGTGCGGCCGCCTCACCAAGAAGGAGGGCTGTACCGGAAGGTGCATCTACCTTGTGGCGATGATGCATTTCAAGCACTTCGATGTCGAAGTCTGCATCCAGTGCAGCTGCGGCCTTTTTCACAAGGCCGGCCAGCAAGTTCACGCCCAAACTCATATTGCCGGATTTCACGATGCGTGCGCTTTCGCTCGCATTGGTCAGAGCCTCCACGTCTTGAGAGGTCATACCGGTAGTGCCGATGACGTGAACAAGACCTTTTCTGGCGGCGACCTTGGCAAACTCGAGCGTTGCCTGCGGCGCGGTAAAGTCCAGAATACCGTCGGCATCAGCGAAGGCGGTTTCGACATCGCTGGTCAACGGCACATTCAATGCCCCACATTGAGCCAGAGCACCTGCATCCTGCCCAAGAAAAGCGGAGCCCTCCCTCTCCAGGGCACCTGTTACCACAGCGCCCTCCATCTCTGTCACAGTACGAATGAGCGTGCGCCCCATGCGCCCCGCTGCACCTACTACAACCAATCGCATGTCGCTCATACTCATCCCCCGCGTTTGTAGGAGCCTGTTTCTACTAATGATCTAGAAGGATATAGCAGTCTGCGTGTTTGACATCAAACACAACGGCCACACCCGACGCAGGAACCTGCCGCATGGTGTATTCTCAATTATACGTAGATATTAACGTAAGGATGCCTTAGGTTTCAAAGTCTCGCCGGAGCGCATCACCCCTCGCTCCATCATTGCTGCCACACTGCACCACTCGGGATTGCACATGACACCTCAAATGGAGAATCTGAAAGGTAGCCTCTGGATGATGCTATCCATGCTTGGCTTTGCCGTGGAGGATATGTTTGTAAAGCTTGCAGCAGCAGCGGTTCCGCCTGGCCAAATCCTCATGCTTTTTGGAGCAGGAGGCATGCTGGGTTTCTGGCTCATGGCAGCCAGCAAGGGTGAAAAGGTTCTGATTTCCGAAGCGATATCGCGCACACTATTGGTACGCGCCCTGTTCGAGATCACTGGACGGCTGTTTTTTATTCTTGCGCTTGCTTTTACAACCCTGTCCAGCACCTCCGCCATTTTGCAGGCCACACCGCTTGCGGTCACGCTTGGTGCGGCCGTGCTGTTCAAGGAACGGGTGGGGCTTGCTCGATGGGTCGCCATATTTATCGGATTCGCTGGCGTACTGCTCGTTATACAGCCCACACCCGCATCTTTCGAACTCACGTCCCTGCTCGCCCTCATTGGTATGCTCGGCTTCGCGGGCCGCGATCTGGCGACCAGAGCAGCGCCCCCGGCTCTTTCCAATGCCCAGCTTGGTGTTTATGGATTTGCGGTTCTTGTGCCTACGGGAGCCGGTTATGCTGCCTTTTCAAGTGGCTTTGTATGGCCCGATGGTTTCAGTTGGTTCGCCATTGCTTCGGCCACCTTGATTGGTATCGGCGCCTACTACTCCTTGACCCTTGCCATGCGGACCGGAGAGGTTTCTGTGGTAACGCCATTCCGCTATGCGCGGTTGCTGTTCGCACTTGTGTTTGGTTTGCTTGTTTTCAACGAAAGCCCGAACGCCACTATGCTGGCCGGCTCTGCCATTATCGTTGCCAGTGGATGCTTCATCTTGCTGCACGGCCGCCATACAGCGCGCCGTCAACGAAAACAAGCAGCCCTGATCGAGTAACAACGGCAAATCAGCCAGCTTCTGTCCCACAAAAAAGGCCAGTCCGAAACCGGACTGGCCTTTTCTTCAACTTGCATCAGCAAGAAACGTCAGGATTATTCTTCTTCCTTGACGATTTCCTTACCGGTTTCCTGGTCAACGACCTTCATGGAGAGGCGGACCTTGCCGCGCTCATCAAAGCCCATGAGCTTGACCCATACCTTGTCGCCTTCCTTGACCACGTCAGTGACCTTGGCGACCTTCTTGGGTGCCAGCTGGGAAATGTGAACAAGGCCGTCACGTGCGCCGAAGAAGTTGACGAATGCGCCGAAGTCAACGCATTTCACAACCGTGCCTTCGTAGATCACGCCAACTTCCGGTTCAGCAGCAATGGAGTTGATCCAGTTCAGCGCAGCCTTGATTGCCTTGCCGTCTGCGGATGCAACCTTGACGGTGCCATCGTCTTCGATGTTGATCTTTGCACCGGTCTTTTCAACGATTTCGCGGATGACCTTCCCACCGGAACCGATCACTTCACGGATCTTGTCAACCGGGATCTGGATCACTTCGATACGCGGAGCATGTTCACCCAGTTCGGCACGCGCCTCGGTAATGGCCTTTGCCATCTCGCCAAGGATGTGAACGCGACCCTCTTTCGCCTGTGCCAGAGCAACCTTCATGATCTCTTCGGTAATACCGTCGATCTTGATGTCCATCTGCAGGGCGGTCACGCCATTTTCAGAACCGGCAACCTTGAAATCCATGTCGCCAAGGTGGTCTTCGTCACCAAGAATGTCAGAAAGAACCGCGAACCGGTCACCTTCCTTGATGAGACCCATGGCGATACCGGCCACCGGAGCCTTGAGCGGAACACCTGCATCCATAAGCGCCAGCGACGTACCGCAAACGGTTGCCATGGAGGACGACCCATTTGACTCGGTGATTTCGGAAACCACACGCAGGGTATACGGGAAGTCATGGTGTGCCGGACGCATCGGGTTGATCGAACGCCATGCCAGCTTGCCGTGACCAATCTCACGACGACCCGGCGAGCCGATACGACCTGTTTCACCGACAGAATAGGGCGGGAAGTTGTAGTGCAGCAGGAAGTTTTCTTTCCGAGTGCCTTCCAGCTGATCCACATACTGTTCGTCTTCACCGGTACCCAAGGTCGCAACGACCAGACCCTGCGTTTCACCACGGGTGAACAGGGCAGAACCGTGGGCGCGTGGCAGGATACCAACTTCCGACATGATCGGGCGGACGGTCGACAGATCACGACCATCAATCCGGCTACCCGTATCCAGAATGCGGCCACGGACGATTTCCGCTTCCAGCTTCTTGAACAGGTCAGACACGACGGTGCCTTCCGGTGCACCTTCTTCGTCGGTAACCAGAGCTTCAACGACCTTCGCCTTCACGGCATCCACGGCGTTCTTGCGCTCGGTCTTCTGGGTAATGGAATAAGCTGCGCCCAGCTCTTCCCCTGCCATTTCCTTGATCTTTGCGAAGAGCTCGGAATGATCCGGCAGGTTCAGTTCACGGGGTTCTTTTGCAGCTTGCTCGGCCAGCTTGATGACCGCATCAATTACCGGCTGGAACTCACGATGGCCGTACATGACTGCGCCAAGCATGATGTCTTCAGACAGTTCCTGAGCTTCCGATTCAACCATCAGAACCGCATCGCCCGTACCCGCAACGATCAGATCAAGTTCCGTTTCTTCCATCTGATCAACGGTTGGGTTCAAGACATACTCACCGTCAATGTAGCCAACGCGCGCGCCGCCAATCGGGCCCATGAACGGCACACCCGAAATGGTGAGGGCTGCAGATGCGGCCACCATCGCCAGAATGTCCGGCTGGTTTTCCAGATCGTGGCTGAGAACGGTGATGATAACCTGCGTATCGCATTTGAAACCATCGGCGAACAGCGGACGGATCGGGCGGTCGATCAAACGGGACGTCAGGGTTTCGTGCTCTGACGGACGGCCTTCACGCTTGAAGTAGCCACCTGGAATGCGGCCAGCTGCATAGGCCTTTTCCTGATAATTCACGGTCAGCGGGAAGAAATCCTGACCAGGCTTTGGTTCCTTGGCGGCGACAACAGTCGCGAGCACCTTGGTTTCACCATAAGAGGCCATGACAGCGCCATCGGCCTGACGGGCAACCTTACCTGTTTCCAGAACGAGGGGCCGTCCGCCCCAATCTACTTCCACGCGATGTATATCAAACATATTCATTTCCTAACATTCGTTCCGCGCGGCCAGCCCCCTCGGGGCCCTTGATGCGGAACCGTCATATTATTGCCTGACGTGCGCAGTGTGCTCCTCAATGATGACACCCCGCATACGCCGTTCTCGTCGGGAGAGGGCGGTCATTCTCAGGCAAGACGACGAGTTTCTTCGACGATGCGAAGGAACTGGCAATCCTGCCCTGTGCCACCAACCCCATGAAACGAAAACGCGGCGGGCTTGCAGCCGCCGCGCTTTCCTTTGCCACCTTAGCGGCGGATACCCAGACGCTGGATCAAAGAGCGGTAGCGCTCTACGTCCTTGCCCTTGACGTAGTCCAGCAGCTTGCGGCGCTGGCTTACCATCTTGAGCAGACCACGACGGGAGTGGTTATCCTTCTTGTGGTCCTTGAAGTGCTCGGTCAGCGCCGTGATGCGGTGCGTCAGGATCGCTACCTGTACTTCTGGAGAACCGGTGTCGCCTTCTTTAGTGGCGTATTCCTTGATCAACTCAGCCTTGAGTTCAGGAGTAATCGACATCGCTTTGTCCTTTTTCGTTATCAGTCTGCCAAGCAGACTTTGGTCTTGTTTGCCACCGGAGTGGCCTGCTTCCTATCGAAGCCTTGTGCTGCCATTGGCCATGCCGAGATGTCGTCCAGCATGGTCAGGTTGGCACAAATCGCCCGGGCAAGTGCTCCTCACCCAGCGGCGGGACTATGGAGGAAAACACGTCGAATTGCCAGCGAATTCTGTTTTGGATCCCTCTAGAGATTAAACACCCGTTTTGGCTTGAACTCGCCTCGTGCCACTTCTCCGAAAGCGATCAGGGTACCACCAGAGGTCACGTAGATCTCTTCGGGTCCAAGGGGCGCATTGGCACCGCGCAGGATGATAGACATACCGCGCTTCAAACGAGCCGCTGCGTCAGAACTCACAACCACGTTGGTCAATTGGGAAAGTCCGGCCTCGACAGGCAACAAGCAGTCCATCAGCTCCGGGTTTTCAAGAGGGTTCTCCGAGGTACCATCAGCCGCAATTGCTGTCAGCTCGTCAAAGTCCACCATCTCCTGTTCACCGAACGGTCCAACCAAAAGGCGACGCAGGTCAGTGACATGCCCGCAAGTACCGAGACGCTCGCCCATGTCGCGTGCCAGCGCGCGCACGTATGTGCCCTTGCCACACTCGGCTTCGAACACAGCCCGGTTTTCGTCCTTGCACTCGATCAAATCCAGACGATGCACTTCGATGGGACGAGCCTGAAGCTCCACCTCTTCGCCATCGCGGGCCAAATCATACGCCCGGTTCCCATTCACTTTGATCGCGGAGAACTTGGGGGGGACCTGTTGGATTGTGCCGGTAAAGTCAGGCAGAATGGCACCAATAGCCGACGGATCCGGGCGCACATCCGACGTTGCCATAACCTCTCCCTCCGAATCGTCGGTGGTCGTTTGGGTGCCCCAGGTCACTTCGAACCGATAAACCTTGCGTCCCTCCATGACATACGGAACGGTCTTGGTCGCCTCACCAAAGGCGATGGGCAAACAGCCGGAGGCCAGAGGATCCAACGTACCGGCATGGCCGACTTTTTCGGGATGAAAGATGCGCTTGAGCTTTCCAAGTGCTTCGTTACTCGTGAGATTAAGGGGCTTATCAAGCACAAGCCACCCATTCACCGGATAGCGTTGTTTACGTCGCTGCTGCCGCGCCATACTTCGGGTGCTCTGTTGTTTGTTGTATCAGTCGTCGGTGTCGGAGCCGTCTTCGTTGTCCAGATCGCGCTTGACCAGCGGATCCTGTAGCAGACGGGAGATGCGGTCGTCGTCATCAAACCGCGTATCGGCAACAAAACGCAGATCCGGCATGTATTTCAACGTCAAGCGACGGGAAATCTGACCCCGAAAATATTTCGCGCTGCGATTGAGGGCCTTGACCACGTTGTCGGTATTTGCCCCGCCAAGCGGCATGACAAGTGCCGTTGCCCAACGCAGGTCTGGCGTCATGCGAACTTCAGGCACGGTCAGAATGACCCCATCAAGATCCGGATCACTTAGTTGCCCACGGGAAAAAATGTCACTGAGTTCCTTGCGAACAAGCTCGCCGACACGCAGCTGGCGCTGTGAAGGCTGACCTGCAAACTCATCGCGTGCTTTTGCCATTCTTATTACTTCTCAGTGTAATGCGCCGGCAGGGACAGGCGTCCCGCCGGCGTATAGTGTCAGTTGACAAGGCTCCGGATTACAGAGAGCGGGCGACTTCTTCCACCTGGAAGCACTCGATCACATCGCCAACACGCATATCCTTGTAGTTGGTGAAGTTCATGCCGCACTCGACGCCGGATTCCACTTCTTTCACTTCGTCCTTGAAGCGTTTCAGCGTACCCAATTCGCCTTCGTGCACCACGACGTTGTCACGCAGCAAACGAACCTGTGCCCCACGCTGAACCACACCTTCCGTAACCAAACAGCCAGCAACACGACCAACCTTGGTAATGTTGAAGATCTCTCTGATCTCCGCATACCCGAGGAAGGTCTCCCGACGCTCTGGCGCCAACATGCCGGACATGGTGGCCTTCACATCGTCAATCAGGTCGTAAATCACGCTGTAATAGCGGATTTCGATACCCTCACGACGGGCAGCTTCCTGAGCCTGTTTGTTGGCACGTACGTTAAAGGCCATGATAGGCGCCTTGGAAGCCATCGCCAGCGTGATGTCGCTCTCGGTGATCCCACCGACACCTGCCGCAATCACGCGGCAGCCAACTTCGTCGTTGCCCAACTCTTCAAGTGAGGCTTGGATTGCTTCCGCAGACCCCTGAACGTCGGCCTTGACCACGATCGCGAATTCTTTCTTCCCGTCTTCCTGAAGGCCCTTCATCATGGCTTCCAGAGAACCGCGAGAACCAGCAATGCGTGCAGCTTGCTTTTCGCGCTTCTGACGCTGGCGATAATCAGAGATTTCGCGAGCTCGGGCTTCGTTCTCGACCACGGCCACCATATCACCAGCTGCGGGCGTTGCCTGGAAGCCAAGGATCTCGACCGGCTTGGATGGACCTGCGATTTCGACCTGCTTGCCGTTTTCATCGAGCATTGCGCGGACGCGGCCCCATTCGGTGCCGGCAATCAGGATATCGCCAACGCGCAGGGTACCCTTCTGTACCAGTACGGTAGCAACCGGACCCCGCCCCTTGTCGAGCTTGGCTTCAATCACGGTACCTTCCGCAGAGCGATCCGGGTTGGCCTTGAGTTCAAGCACTTCCGACTGCAACAGGATCATCTCGATCAGTCTCTCGAGGTTCAAGCCCTGCTTGGCAGAAACTTCAACATCGATCACGTCACCGCCCATGGATTCGACGACAATGTCTTCGCGCAGAAGGTCGTTACGTACCCGGCTTGGATCTGCATCCGGCTTGTCGATCTTGTTGATCGCCACGATAATCGGCACTTCCGCCGCCTTCGCGTGCTGGATCGCTTCCTTCGTCTGAGGCATCACACCGTCATCCGCGGCCACGACCAGGATAACGACGTCGGTCGACTTTGCACCGCGGGCACGCATCGCCGTAAACGCGGCGTGCCCCGGAGTATCGATGAACGTCACTTTCTGGCCGTTTTGCTCAACCTGATAGGCACCGATATGCTGGGTAATACCACCCGCTTCACCCGAGACCACATTGGTCTTTCGCAACGCATCAAGCAACGAGGTCTTACCGTGATCGACGTGACCCATGATGGTCACTACCGGTGGACGCGGCTTCATGTCTTCCGGCTTGTCATCCGAGGTGAACAAGCCTTCTTCAACGTCTGCTTCAGAGACCCGCTTTACGGTGTGCCCGAGTTCTTCAGCAATCAGCTCAGCCGTATCTGCATCGATCACATCGTTGATCTTCATCATCTGGCCCTGCTTCATGAGCATCTTGATGACGTCAACGGCGCGCTCCGACATACGGTTCGCCAGTTCCTGAATGGTAATTGCTTCGGGCAGGATTACCTCGCGGCTCACCTTCTCGCGAACAACCTGTTGCTGAGCCCCCTGACGCTTTTCCTTTTCACGGCGGCGACGCATGGAGGCCAATGAACGGCTCCGACCCTCATCATCTCCCGTCGCACTTGTAATTGTCAGCTTGGAGCGCCGGCGATCATCCCCGCCACGGTTAGGCTTGGCAGCTGGCTGCGGCTTTTTCGGGCTCTTGACCGGCTTGAGTGTCTTCTTAGCCGTGTTTTCCTTGGCGCTTTCAAGATCCGCCGGAGACGCGACAGCAGCTGCTGCAGGACGCGGTCCTTGGCGCTTGTTGTCACCACTTGGCTTGGAAGCATCACTCTTGCGCGCACCACCCCGAGGTCCGTCCAGACGCGGCGGCTTACCATCCCTGATGGGACGTGAAGGCTTTGGTGCGGCTGGTGTTCCAGCTTCCGCCTTGGCAGATTTCGGCGCGGCCTCCGCCTTCGGCGCAGCGGCTTCCTCTTCGCCGCGCGCGGCAGCAGCGGCCTTGGCCTCAGCTTCCGCCTTTGCCTTTGCAGCCGCTTCTTCAGCGTCGCGCTTGGCCTTCTCTTCAGCTTCCTGGCGAGCCTTTTCAGCCGCGATTACACGCTGGCGTTCTTCTTCAGCGCGGCGCTTCTTGTCTTCCACCTCACGCTGCTGAGCTTCGCGCAGCGCGGCAAGACGTGCATCAGCTTCGCCTTTGGTCAACGTGCGCTGACCGCCTGGCGCGGCTCCACCGCCATTGCCGCGGCGTTGCCCGCCACGTTGGTTATTATTTCGGTTACCGACACGGCCTTCGCCGCGTTTCTGGCCCTCGCCACCCCGGCGCTGGTCCTGAGACCGGCTTTCCTGCTGCTTCGGGGCAGACGGCGCGGAGGTTGAAGCGGCGCCAGATGCTGCTGAGCCTTCGCTGCCCGGCACGACGACTCGGCGCTTCTTCTTTTCCACGACGACGGCTTTCGAGCGGCCATGTGAAAAGCTCTGCTTTACAGTGCCTTTCTCAACGCCGCCTCGCTTGAGGCCAAGCGTCTTGCGCTCGCCGGTGCCCTGTTTGTCGTCAGTGTTTTTGGTATCGCTCATATTGCCTTCAGTCCTGCGCTACTGCACCCTTTGTACCGGCTAACCCGGAGTGATCGGAAGGCCCTCTATACCGCGCAAGCTTCTGCGCCTGGTTTAGGCAATTCCGACCAGCCTGACCGGCCAGCAATGCAGCATGTATCACGTTGTCCCGGCCCAATGCCAAATCCATTTGCGCCGAGGTAAACAGACGGAGCACCGCATGTGTTCCGCCGTTGCTATTCATCGAAGCGGCGATGGCCGCCAGTTTCTTAATGCCATCCTCCGAAGCATCCGTGGCATGGAGCAGAGCAAGCACCCGTCCGGTTCTCAAAGCCCCTTCAGTCTTTGAAAAGCCCGTGATCAACTCACCGGCCTTACGACTGATCGACAGCGCGCTCAACGCCTTCTGTTCCAGTACCTTCTCGACTTGGTCGGCCAAACCTTCTTCGGCTTTTACCTGCTCCTTAAAGCCACGGGCGAAGACGCGTTTCTTGATCGCTTCTTCCACCATCTGCCGCGTCGCCGTAACCCACACACCTCTTCCGGGAAGTGTGCCTTTAACGTCAACAACCACGGTATTATCGGGCGCCAGTACGAACCGAAGAAGATCAGTTACCGGGAGCACCTCGCGGGTGACCGCACAGCTCCGTTCGGTCGGTTCATTTTTCTTCGCCACGTACGCCTTACCCAATTCCGTTTGTGTGCCTGCCCAGCAACGCCGTGCCTTGCGGGCTGGAGTGGCCTTCCTGTGCCGGTGCGCAGCGCGGATTTCCATCCCGCCGCGCACAATCAGCTCGTTTATTTATCCGTGTTGTCCTGTTCTGCAACGCTCTCTTGCTCGAAAACATCGCCCGCGTCAACACCCACGTCACTTTCGACCTCATCAGCCGCAGCGTCGTCAGACCCGTCATAGTCCTCTTCCGCGTTCATTTCGATGAGTTCTTCCGGTTCGATCCAGCCGGCTGCAACACGCGCTGCCATCACAATCGACTCAGCGTCGGCCCGCGAGAGCTCGAAGCCTGAGAGGGTGCCGTCGACACGAACCGTTTCGCCATCACGCTTCTCGGTCCAGCCAATCAGGTCATCCGCAGCGCATCCAGCCAGATCGTCGATTGTCTTGATGTCGTCCTTGCCAAGCGCAACAAGCATGGCAGACGTCAGGCCCGGCACATTGGTCAGAACCTCGGAGACGCCCAGCTCTTCGCGCTGCTTGCGCAGCTCGGCTTCCTGCTCTTCCAAGAACTCGCGTGCGCGTTCCTGAATTTCTTCCGCGGTTTCTTCATCAAACCCTTCAATGGAAGAAATTTCGTCGCTGTCGACGTAAGCCACCTCCTCAATGGAGGTGAAGCCTTCAGATGCCAGCAACTGACTGACCATCTCGTCAACGTTAAGGCTTGCCTGGAACAGATCAGAACGAACCTGGAATTCTTTCTGACGGCGCTCAGACTCCTCCGTCTCGGTCATAATGTCAATGCCCCAGCCTGTCAGCTGAGAGGCAAGACGCACGTTTTGACCGCGACGACCAATCGCCAAAGACAGCTGATCGTTAGGCACGACAACTTCGATCCGTTCGGATTCGTCATCCAGAACCACTTTCGACACTTCAGCCGGTTGCAGCGCATTCACGATAAACGTTGCCGCATCTTCATTCCACGGGATGATGTCGATCTTCTCACCCTGCAGCTCGCCCACGACAGCCTGAACGCGAGAACCGCGCATACCCACACAGGCGCCGACCGGATCGATGGAACTGTCATTGGACAGGACCGCGATCTTGGCGCGAGATCCCGGATCACGGGCAACCGCCTTGATGGTGATGACACCATCATAAATTTCCGGCACTTCCTGCATGAACAACTTGGCCATGAACTGCGGATGCGTGCGGGACAGGAAAATCTGCGGGCCACGTTGCTCGCGGCGAACGTCGTGAACATAGGCGCGGATGCGGTCGCCATTGCGGAAGATCTCGCGCGGGATCAACTCATCACGACGGACGATCGCTTCGCCCTTACCCATGTCTACGATAACGTTGCCGTATTCGACGCGCTTGACTACGCCGTTGATGATCTCACCAACGCGGTCCTTGAACTCTTCGTACTGACGATCCCGCTCGGCTTCGCGCACCTTTTGCACGATGACCTGCTTGGCGGATTGAGCAGCGATGCGGCCAAAGTCCAGCGGCGGAAGCGGCTCGGCGATGTAGTCGCCAACCCCGATTTCCGGATTGCGCGCCTTGGCATCTTCCAGAGCGATCTCCGTTGAGACATTTTCAACGTGCTCCACGACCAGAAGCAAACGCTGGAGACGGATCTCACCGGTCTTCGGATTGATCTCGGCCCGGATCTCCGTTTCGGTACCGTAGCGAGACCGCGCAGCTTTCTGGATGGCATCTTCCAGAGCATCGATCACAATCGTGCGGTCAATCGACTTTTCACGGGCAACCGCATCTGCAATCTGCAGCAGCTCCAGTCGGTTTGCGCTGATGGCCATGTCTCATCAACTCCTTCCACGCCTGCGTGCCGCAGGCCTTCGTCCATAATCTTCCGGCTCACTGAGCCTGCCCGTTAAGGGCGGTTCACCTCAGTGGTAATAGCTGTCGTCGTCGACGTCTTCACCACGCGCAGCTTTCGCCGCCTTGTCGGCACTCAGGGCCGCTTCGATCAGTTCGTCAGTCAGAACCAGACGCGCTTCACCAATCTCGTCGAGAGGCAACCGGGCCGGGTTTTCTTCCGTGTCCGGCGCATCCGGCAAATTGACCAATGCGCAGCCATCTTCAACGCCGGCAAGGACCCCGCGATACCGCTTGCGCCCCTTTTGCGGAACCGCCATTTCGATTTTCGCAAGATGCCCCGACCAACGTTCGAAGTCACCGGCGCGCACAAGCGGCCGATCAATGCCAGGTGAGGAAACCTCAAGATGATAAGCCCCGCTGATAGGGTCATCCACATCCAGTGCCGGGGACACAGCTTTGCTGATTTCTTCGCACCCATCCACATTCATGGTGCCGTCGGAACGCTCCGCCATGATTTGCAGCGTGCATCCGTTATTCCCGTTCACCCGGATACGCACGAGCCGATAGCCGAGATCCACAATGACGGGCTCAACAATTGCGGCAACACGGGCTTCAAGCCCCTGTTCCTTTACAATTCTCGGATCGTGATCTTCCACTTCTCACCTTTTTGCTTTTGGGCCGTGGCCTTGACGCCCCCTGAGTATCAACCTGAGCCTTCTGACCGGCTCAGGTAATAAAAAAGAGCGGGTCCGTCCGGGCCCACTCTCCTATCGCTCTTTACGAGCCGGATGAGAACTCTTGAGCGCAATATAGTCATTTACCTGAGGGATGCAACAAAAAAGACACCGATCCAGACATCGGTGTTCGTCCTTCCTGTTCAAGGACGATCCGGCACCCGCAAGAAAGTCAAATACCGACCGATGCGCCCTTCGCGTATGGCCTTGCGCTCATACCGCGTTCCCGGCCAATTCGCCCACGGGGTGCGCCAATCTGCAGGCCGCTCTGCGGTCCACTCGAAAGCCGGATGGTCCCGGCAATGAGCCAGAGTCCAGTCCACATAGGTATCAATGTCGCTGGCAAATCGATAGTGGCAACCGGGCTTCAAAACGCGAGCAATACGGGTCAGATTTACCGGATTAACAAAACGCCGCTTCCAGTGTTTTTTCTTGGGCCACGGATCTGGATAAAGCTGATAGACGCCATCGACCGCACCCGCCGGCATCCAGTCCAACAGTTTTACTGCATCATCGTAAAACAACCGTACGTTCTTGAGATCATCATCGGCAATGCCCGTCAACGCCTTGGCCATGCCGCTCTGAAATGGCTCACAACCGATATACCCGATCTCAGGATTTTCGCGCGCTCGATGCAGCAGGTGCTCAGATCCGCCAAAGCCGATCTCAAGCCAGACTTCTTTGACGGGAACATCAAAAAGCTCCGCGAGATTTGACGGAGCCGGTTGTTCCAAATCAACTGCGATGGTGGGTAGAAAATCGGTCAGCAATCGGGCCTGTCGATCCCGTAACGGCTTGCCGACCCGGCGGCCAAAGAAAGAGCCTGAGTAATGATCTGTCATTGCATTTTTGTCCCGGTCGGCCTGAGACCGACCGGGGAATTTCCTTCGCAGTTAAGCGTATTCTTTTTCCAGCAGTTGGTGCAGCGTATGCACCAGATCGACACGCTCCCAAGAGAAGCCGCCGTCCTGCTCTGCCTCACGACCAAAGTGGCCGTAGGCTGCTGTACGCTCGTAGATCGGCTTGTTCAAGCTCAAATGCTGACGAATACCCCGCGGCGTAAGGCTCATGACCTGACGCAGAGCACGTTCGATCGCCTCATTGGAGGCTTTACCGGTACCGTGAGTGTCTACAAAAACGGACTGCGGCTCTGCAATACCGATCGCGTAGGACAACTGAATGGTACACCGGTCCGCCAGATCAGCCGCAACCACGTTCTTGGCCAGATAGCGGGCCGCATACGCCGCAGAACGGTCAACCTTGGTCGGATCCTTACCGGAAAATGCGCCGCCGCCATGCGGAGCTGCGCCACCATAAGTATCCACGATGATCTTGCGACCCGTCAGGCCACAATCACCATCGGGACCACCAATCACGAACTTGCCCGTCGGATTGATGTGCCAAACCGTTTCCGGCTTGATCCATTCAGCAGGCAACGCCGCGCGAATGTATGGCTCAACCACGTCGCGCACATCAGCCGACGTCATTGTTGGATCAATGTGCTGGGTCGACAGCACGATGGAAGAAACAGCAACAGGCTTGCCGTCTTCATAACGCACAGTGACCTGGCTCTTCGCATCCGGGCCAAGCGTTGGCTCATTGCCGGATTTGCGGGCCTCGGCCAGCAGCTTCAAGATCTTGTGGGAATACAGGATCGGAGCAGGCATCAGTTCCGGGGTCTCGCGGCATGCGTAACCGAACATGATGCCCTGGTCCCCGGCACCTTCATCCTTTTCGCCGGCTGCATCCACGCCCTGAGCAATATCGACGGACTGGTCATGCAACAGCACTTCGATATCAACGTTTTCCCAATGGAAACCGTCTTGCTCGTAGCCGATGTCGCGAACAGCCAATCGGGCCAGATGCGCCAGATATTCTTTTGTAATGGAAGCGGGACCGCGGGTTTCCCCTGCGATGATCAACTTGTTTGTGGTTGCCATGGTTTCAGCGGCAACACGCGCTTCCGGCATTTCGCGCAGGAAGGCATCCACAATTGCGTCCGAGATACGGTCGCATACTTTATCAGGGTGTCCCTCGGAGACGGACTCCGAGGTGAAGTAATAGCTTTGACGAGCCATTGGCAAACGTCCTTCTGGGAAGATAAACAAAAAAGAAGCGACGGAACCCCGTCGCCTCGTCTTTAATGAACCAAGGGCCTACCGAAGGTCAAGCCTAAGTTTCCACAGTCGCCACATATCGTGAAAACTACGCATCCTCACCGGCCAAGCTCTTGACAAGCTCCACCAGCTTCCTGCGTACCTTCGGGTCTTCAATGCGCACAAAAGCCTTGTTCAGCGCCAAGCCGTCGGAAGACGAAAGAAAATCAACGACATAGGTGGTTTGCGGATTATCCCCTACCCCTTGCGCTTCCTCAGGAGAGCCCGGCGCGTCTTCAAAGAAAAATGCTACAGGCACTTTCAAAATCGTCGCTATGTGCTGCAACCGACTGGCGCCAATGCGATTGGTGCCTTTTTCATACTTCTGGATCTGCTGGAAAGTGATGCCCAAGCTCTCACCGAGCTTTTCCTGGCTCATGCCAAGCATCATACGCCGCAGCCGAACACGACTGCCGACGTGAACATCGATGGGATTTGGTGCCTTCTTACTGGCCATTGCTACGGCCCTCTTCTGTCATGGTTGTGGTCGATTACCGTCAGTGTTTTTTGAAAAAACCTTCTTGTGAGGCTTTCGTTGTTATTTGGCAGTGCATTTTGTCAGCAACACACTTCGCCTATTTCGCGAACTGGTCGGTGACTTTCACGCAAGCCTATGTTGACGACATTTACCGCCTCGCGTCAATCTCTACGAGCAGGTAAAAGCGCTCCAAATACCAATAGGAGACAAACACAACCTAGAATAAATAGTACAGAAATCCAGTCACCCCACTTCGCATAGAGTGTAGGCCTCAGTAGTTTTGGCAGGCGATCTTTAATAGATCCTGTCGAATTCAAAGCAACTTGCGATAGTATATCTCCAAGCGGACTTATCACTGCGGATATACCTGTGTTCGCTGCACGTATCACCGGGATTCCCTGCTCAACGGCGCGCATACGCGCCTGTATGAGATGTTGGTAGGGACCAAAACTTTCCCCAAACCAGCCGTCATTGGTTATATTTGCTATGAATTGAGGCCTTTCAGCGATCTCAAGGCGAGTTTGAGGAAAAATTGCCTCATAACAGACCAATGGTTGGAATAGGCCAATGCCGGGTATGTCCATCGATCTGTAGCGAAAGCCTGGTGTGAAATCGCTGGGAGCGGGCACCAAGCGATCCACACCAATAGATTGCAAAACCGTGCGCAATGGCAAGTATTCACCGAAGGGGACCAAGCGAACCTTATCATAAACATCACTTATGATTCCCTCGTTATCAATGAGGTAAACACTATTATAAAAAACAGGGTTTCCCTCGCCTTGATAGCCTGACCGAATACCTCCGGTCACAAGGTAAGTATTCTGTGGAATGATGTCTGCAATCGCAGCAAGCGCTCCAGGCTCCTGTGTCAGTAGAAATGGAAATGCGGATTCGGGCCAGAAAACCAGGGTTGGGTTTGCCCCCGCTTCTCTATCGGCCAATGCGTCCCGTGTCTGGGAAAGATACGCAGGCAACAGCCGGTTCCGGTTTTCTGGTTTCCATTTCTCACTTTGCGGTATGTTGGGTTGAATGATCACAATATCTACTGAATCAAGTTCAAGTTCGGTGGTGTTCAAACGCCAAAACCCGAGACTTGTTGCCCCTATCACAAGTAGTAGGCACACCGTCAGCAGCGGCAAGGAACGCCCTTCTTTTTTGCCATTCAACAGTGCAGCAGGGGCAGATGCCACCAAAACCACGAGAAACGACAGTCCAAACAAGCCGAGATAGGCCGCCAGCTGTATGAGACTGTCGTTTTGAGCAACAGCATAGCCCCAGGAGTTCCATGGAAAGCCCGTAAATGCGTGCGCCCGAACAAAATCTGAGAGTGTGAGCGCGACGGCCAGCGCCACGACGCGGTTGGGACCTGCTCCCCAGACAAAACTGGCCAGACTGAGCGAGAACGCAGAAAACAGCGCTAGCCCGGCTGGCAAAATGACCACCGCGAACGGCATCATCCACGCATAAACGTCGGCCTCTACGAGAAAGGCTTCACCAATCCAGCTCAACCCCACGAGGAAAAAACCGAAGGAAAACCACCAGCCGACCGCAAAGAAGCCGAGCGCCTTTTTTCGAGTATCGCCCTGTGCAGCCACTCGCGTACCGTCCAGCACCCACACCAGCGCCGGAAACACCAGCATCAGCAGAGGGAACAAACCGAACGGAGGCATGGAAAAAGCTGCGATGACTCCCAGCAAAAAGCAGAGCCCGGCGCGCCTCAGCCCCCAAGACAACAGAAACGGCTGCGCCAGCCGCTCGGCAAAAAGCGTCAAGGTTGTCATCTGTCTCTTACTTGCCCCAACAAATAAAGAGGCCGCCTACTCGGCGGCCTCTGCACGTTTGCTTCGCGTCCGTACAGCCGCCGCTCGCTGGTCATGGCGGCGCTTGTAAACTTTCAAGCGTTTGATACGACGCGGATCCGCGTCCATCACTTCAAATTCATATCCCGGCAAATGCCGATCTGAAATCAACTCGCCGCGTACCGGCACCCGTCCCAGCAGAGTAAACAGCAGCCCGCCCAGCGTGTCGACATCTTCGGCCAGTTCCTCAAGGTCCCAGCCAGTCTTGATTTCCTCTTCCAGGTCATCCAGATCGATCCGCGGATCAACGGCCCACACTCCGTCGCGCAAAGAAGTGATCATCGCTTCTTCGGCTTCGTCGTGCTCGTCTTCAATGTCGCCAACAACCGTCTCGACAATATCTTCCAACGAAACAAGGCCATCGGTGCCACCGTACTCATCAATAACCAAAGCCATCTGCACGCGTGTTACCTGCATCTGCTTCATCAGGTCTGAAGAGGACATGGAGGGCGGAACGAAATGCAAAGGACGCACCAGCCCGGTCTCGCACAGGGGACGGGACAGATCCACAGTGGCCAGATTCATAACCTCTGCTGCGGTGTCCTTGCCGTTGCTGCCGTTTTCCAGACGCTCGCCGTTCTTTCTACGGCCATTGCGTTTGGGTGCCCCGGCTTGCTCGGCAATGTAGGCCATCAAGTCCTTGATGTGCACCATGCCGCGTGGGTCATCCAGGTTTTCATGATAAACCGGCATGCGGGAATGCCCGGATTCTCTGAAGTATTCCATCAAATCGGCAATGGCCACCGTGTCTTCCACGGCCTGAATGTCGGCCCGCGGGATCATCACGTCTTCGACGCGAGAGCCGCGCAATTGCAGGATATTGGCAAGAAGCTCGCGCTCGTCAGCCGTAAAGGCCGTGTCATCGCCATGCGTTTCGCGCGACAGCTCGTCTTCAAGGTTTTCCCGCAAAGACCCCGCCTTGTTCCGGCGATGCCGTCGAAACGACGTGAAGAGATTTGTCAGCCCGGCCCAAAAACCGGGCTTGATCTCTGGTGGTTCGGCCTGATCGTCAGCGGCTATCTGCGCGGACGAACTCGAGTCCTCCGGGTTATTATCATTTCCGTAGGAGGTCTCCCCTCCGTCGGTACTTCGCGGTTCAGAACCTGTCATCTCTTTCTCATAGGTACCGTGGACGTGTGTCCGACGGGGTTACGTGTCAGCGCTCAATGGCGCATCTGCATATGGATCCGGAACGCCAATCGAGGCGAGGATCTCTCGCTCGAACTGCTCCATCTCCTCGGCTTCCTCGTCTATTTGGTGATCGAAACCGAAAAGGTGAAGTGTTCCATGCACCAGAAGATGGGTTAAATGGTCATCAAATGGGATACCCATCTCTGCGGCTTCCCGCTCCACAGTTTGCCGAGCGATAACGATGTCGCC
Source organism: Pseudovibrio exalbescens DSM 16456 (assembly GCF_000422785.1). GTDB lineage: Bacteria > Pseudomonadota > Alphaproteobacteria > Rhizobiales > Stappiaceae > Pseudovibrio > Pseudovibrio exalbescens. Next base: position 234,759 of record NZ_AUGS01000002.1, on the reverse strand, counting down.
CAGCAACGGTCCAAACGGCGGTTCATCTTCATCTCCGCCGGGAAACGAAAGCACGTTGGTCGGCTTGTCTTTACCGCGCCATTCCCTGTTCAGCTGTTGTATTGCCTCATCGCAGGTGAATACAAGTGAAATCTCAGAGTGCGGGACCACTTCAAGCGCGGCGCCGCGGAACGCTGCCGCGATTGCCCGATCACACAAACCACGCAGTTTGTCCTCGTCGGCCCAGCCATCGGTTTCGATGAGCAGATCAAGCTCAACCGGCAACTCACTTGCGCTCATTGACGGTTTCTTCCTGCTTTTCTTCCTGTTTGGCGGCTTCTCGTGCCTCGGAACGACGGCGCCCTTCTTCATCATAGGCATGAACGATGCGGGCAACCAGTTCGTGGCGTACCACGTCCGTTTCGGAAAAACGTACGGTGGAGACGCCTTCCACGCCATTCAGGATCTTCAAGGCCTCGCGAAGCCCCGACATCTGGCCCGGTGGCAAGTCCACCTGCGACGGATCTCCGGTCACAATCATCTTGGAATTCTCACCAAGACGGGTGAGGAACATCTTCATCTGCATGGACGTGGTGTTTTGTGCTTCATCAAGCACAACAACCGCGTTGGAAAGCGTACGACCGCGCATGAATGCCAGCGGCGCGACTTCGATCATGCCGCTCTCCAAACCGCGCTCCAACTTTTCCGGAGACATCATGTCGCTCAGGCCATCATAAAGCGGGCGCAGGTATGGATCCACCTTCTCCTTCATGTCGCCGGGCAGGAAGCCCAGGCGCTCGCCCGCTTCCACAGCCGGGCGAGACAGGATCATGCGGTCAATCTCGCCGCGCTCCAAAAGCGCCGCCGCATAGGCTACGGCCAGATAGGTCTTGCCTGTTCCGGCTGGTCCCACACCGAACGTCAGATCACAGCGATCCATGGCACGGATATAGGCATCCTGCGTGGGTGTGCGGGCGATCAGCGTCTTGCGGCGCGTGGATATCTGCGCGAAGGCCAAGCGCGATTTGGGCTGCTCGATGGTCGGCAATTCCAACTGCGCTTCCGCCGCTTCCGCCATTCGGATCGCGCCGTCAACATCGCCTGGATGCACTTCGTGGCCCTTTTGCAAACGGGCATAAAGGGCCTCCAGCGTCAGCTTTGCCTGCTCACAGCCAGACTTGCTGCCGCGGATCGTGACCTGATTGCCACGTGCCACGGCATCAACGCCGATACGCTGTTCAATGAGCGCCAGATTTTGATCAAACTGACCGAACAGGTCGCCGACCAGTCGGTTGTCCTCGAATGCCAGAACCACATGCATCATATCTGACGCGGCTGCGGGTCGCATGTTCGCCTGCGAAGCAGGTTTGGCTTGGGCTGTGCCCTTCAATCAATGCCTCCGTATAACCTGCGCTCATCGCGCCGTTTCATCATGCCCTTAAATCAGTCTGGCTTCCAGACTATTTGCTGTACTGCTGACAATTTCTACCGTGGCCATTTCACCGTAAAGCTCGGCGGGCGCATTTACGTGAACGGGTTGCAACCAAGGAGACCGACCCGCCAACTGGCCTTCCCGGCGGCCCATTTTCTCGAACAGAACCTCAATGTTCTGGCCGACAAGAGACGCATTGAATGCCTGTTGCTGCTGAGCCAGAAGCGCCTGAAGCTCGCTAAGCCGTTCACTTTTAACGCTTTCCTCAACTTGCTCTTCCAACAGTGCCCCAGGCGTTCCCGGACGCGGGCTGTACTTGAAAGAAAAGGCGGAGGCATAGCCAACCCGCTCCACCAGATCCATCGTATCGCGGAAGTCCTGGTCCGTCTCACCGGGGAAACCGACAATAAAATCACCTGACATGGCGATGTCTTCACGTGCCTCACGAATTCTGTCGATGAGACGGAAATATTCATCGCGGGTGTGTTTGCGGTTCATGGCTTTCAAGATGGCGTCAGAACCGGACTGCACCGGCAGATGCAGGTACGGCATCAGAATGTCCAGATCACGGTGTGCAGCGATCAGCGCATCATCCATGTCTCGTGGATGCGATGTGGTATAACGCAGGCGGGTGATGCCATCGACCTTGGCCAATTCGAACAGTAATTCCCCAAGGCCCCACTCGCGTCCGTCCGGACCTTCACCGTGCCAGGCGTTCACGTTTTGGCCAAGAAGCGTCACTTCCCGGACGCCAGCGCCGGCCAAGCGGCGGGCCTCACCGACAATTTGCTCCACACTGCGGGAGACTTCCGCGCCGCGGGTATAAGGCACCACACAGAAAGTACAGAACTTGTCGCAGCCTTCCTGAACGGTTAGGAACGAGGTGACACCCCGCTTGCGAACCGCTTCCTTTGTCGGCTTGGCGAGGTGTTCGAATTTTTCCTCGATATCAAACTCTGTTTCAACAACCTTGGATCCGTTGGAGGCGCGATTCAGCAGTTCGGGCAATCGGTGGTAGCTCTGCGGGCCAACCACAAGGTCCACGACCGGTGCGCGGCGCGAGATTTCTGCCCCTTCAGCCTGCGCGACACAACCCGCGACGGAGACCATCATCTGCTTGCCATCCTTGGCTTTTTCTTCCTTGAGCTTGCGAATGCGACCAAGCTCGGAATACACCTTTTCCGCGGCCTTCTCCCGAATGTGACAGGTATTGAGAATGACCAGATCCGCCTCTTCCATGGCGTCGGTCGCTTCATATCCGTCATTGGTCAGCGCGTCGGTCATCCGGTCTGAATCATACACATTCATCTGACAGCCATAGGTTTTCACGAAAACCTTGCGTGACGCCTTCGTGGCGCTGGCCTCCGGAGTGGCTTGAACGTCGGCTTCGGCAGATTTTTCTTGGTTCAGATGTTCCATTTAGTCCTCAGGGTGCCCGGCAGTTCGGCACTGAAACTGGTGTCTTGGACAGCCGCCCTAACTGGCGACCTCCGCGTCTTCGTTTGCGTCAGCTTTAATCGTTTTTTGCCCGCTTGAGAAGGCGGTGCGTTCATTTGCGTTCGTTTGAACGAAATGCGTATTTTCTGCGCCCGTCAGCGCAGCCGTAGCCATGGTGCGCACATCGCGCTCCAAAGCCTGGGTGAGCTGCTTGCGATTGAACGCCCCGTCCAGCGGAATGGGCTCGCCCCATGTAAGCTGCACATCAAGGCCGCCTTCCTTTAGCAGCGCCCACAGATGCCCCGGCAATTCCATGTCGCCATACCAGGCGACATGCGGTCGCCAGAAGCGCCCCATCGGCATGCCCTGCAAGTGGGTATAGCTGATGGCCAGTGGTTGCACCCACGCTTTATCCCCGTCCCCTTGGTCCATGGCATGATGGACAGCACCAATCAAGGCTGAGCGAAACGGGAGCACCTCATTGCCATTACTCGATGTCCCTTCTGCAAACAGCACCATGGCGTCGCCCTGGGCCATTCGATCCGCAACTTCCCGCGTTACCTTGCCCGTATGGCTGCGGCGATTGCGGTTGACGAAGACCGAGCGTTGTAACTTGGCAAAAAGGCCAAAAACAGGCCAAGAGGCCACTTCAGATTTCGCAATGAAGCTGAGAGGTGCGGTCTGTCCCAAAACGACAATGTCCAGCCACGACACATGGTTGGCGGCCACCAGAAGCGGACGATGGGTCACCATGTGCCCACGCTGGCGGACCCGCAATCCCATCAACCGTCGCGCAATGCGATGCCATAGCAAGGGAAGAAACCGCTGCAGTCGAAGGTTCAGGCGCATTGCGATCCATTGCAGGGGGATCAGGACCAGCGTTGCAATTGTCAGAGCAAGAATAATGACAACTGCTTTGGCTGAATGCATGTAGATCAGGCCTCTTTATCGTCAGACAGGGGGACGCCGTACAATTCCAACCGATGATCAATGAGCTTGAATCCGAGCTTGCGCGCCACTTCTTCCTGAATGCGCTCGATTTCCTCGCTGCGGAATTCAATCACGTTGCCGGTTCTCAGATCTATCAGGTGATCATGATGTTCTTCTGACACTGGTTCATAGCGCGACCGTCCATCCCGGAAATCATGGCGCTCGATGATGCCTGCATCCTCAAACAGCTTGACCGTGCGATAAACAGTGGAAATGGAGATCTTGGGATCGATCTCAACGGCACGCCGGTACAGCTCTTCCACATCGGGATGGTCTTCGGCTGCCTGAATGACATCGGCGATGACGCGGCGCTGATCGGTCATGCGCATACCCTTGTGGGCGCAGAGCTCAATAAGTGTCATTTCGTTCTCAGCAACCATGGAATTCCGTACCTCAATGCCGGTTGTACGTGGCGAAGTTCAATGTGACTGCCCTGCGATTACCGGAGTTCGCAGCGCATGACAAGCGCTGTCCCACTGCCTTCGCTCGCAGAATAGTAGCCTTTGCGCACACCGACCTGCTTGAACCCCAGTTTTTTGTAGAGCGTGACGGCCGCCGTGTTCGCTTCATCCACCTCCAGAAATAGCACTTCGGCGCGCTCGGAATAAAGGCGGAATATCCCGTCATGCATCAGCTTGCGCGCGATGCCACGCCCTCGATGACGAGGATGAACGGCAATCGTCAGCACTTCGGCCTCTCCTGCAACCGATCTGATAGCGAGAAAACCCACAAGCTCGCGCCGTTGCGGCGTGGACCCGACCCAGGCTGCCAAGAAGAATACACCGATCTGGCCATACAGCGAAGCAAGCTCCGCCGTTCCCCATCCATGTGTGAAACATGCAGAATGGATGTTGGCAAGTTCGGGCAGATCGTGTTGCTGGGCTTCCTCTATGACCGGGAGCTGGGTTTTGAACCAGCTTAGGCTCATTGCCGAATGACCCTTCCCTTTTCCTGGGGCTTGGCGTCGGGCGGCCGCAGATAGAGCGGCATGGGGGCCTTCTGCGGCACGGGCGCATTCAATCCAAGGCGAGCAACAAACTCAATGTTTGCATGAGCTGCCTCGCTCCGAACGGCTTCGGTATCAATGCCTGAGGTCTTGGCAATGGCCAAAGCCGCAGATCCGGCAAGCAACGTATTGTCTGGCAAGTCGTGCGCCAGATCCTTGACGGTTGACACCTTGGCCTCCCCCAGAGGGGTGGCTTGCGGAGTAAAGGACTGGCAATAGACCTCGTCGCGACGCGCATCCAGTGCCACCAGCAACGGCCGATCGTTGGCAGGATGAACAAGCACTTCTGCCGCAATGGCGGTGAGCGTTGTCACCGGAACGACAGGCTTGCCAAGCACCAGACCAAAGCCGCGCGCAATCGATAGTCCTATACGCAAACCGGTAAAACTGCCCGGACCAACATTGACCACAATACGGTCAAGACCATTGAAGGTTGTCGAGGACTCTGCCATCACCCCCGAGACCATGCTCATGATACGTTCGGCATGCCCTCGGCCCAGATCCTCGCTCTGGGCGACAAGAGTTTCCTCCCCGTTTTCAAAGTTTAAAACGGCGGCAGCGCAGGAACTCAGTGCTGTATCAATCGCAAGCAGTTTCATAGAATTCGGCTTACCGTCCGCCGCAGTTTTTGTCGAGCAACCATTAAGTTCTAGCCCATAAGTCTTGATCGTATTATCCCCGACAGTTTTAATGGGTAGGGCTTTACCCAAAGTTACCTTAGAGTAAATCTAAATTTGTCTAACTTCCTGCACTTCCGGAATGAAATGACGCATCAGATTCTGAATACCGTGGCTCAACGTAGCTGTCGATGACGGGCAGCCAGCACAAGCTCCGCGCATGCTCAAATAGACGATGCCTTCCTTGTAGCCCCGGAAGGTAATATCACCGCCATCCTGAGCCACGGCAGGGCGCACACGCGTTTCCAGAAGGTCCTTGATCATGGTAACGGTGTCTTCGTCACCCTCGTCAAAGAACTCGTCACCGGTATCATCGTCACCAGCGGCATCGTTGCGCAAAAGCGGCGCACCGGACATGAAATGTTCCATGATCATGCCGAGGATCGCCGGCCGCAAATGCTGCCAATCGGCGTCATCCTTGGTTACGGTGATGAAATCATGGCCGAAAAAGATTCCAACCACACCCGGGATGGAAAACAGGTTTTCCGCCAGCGGGGATACCGCGGCCTCCTCTGCACTTCGGAAGTCCAGGGTTCCTTCGGACATGACCACCCGTCCCGGCAAGAACTTCAGGGTCGCAGGATTTGGCGTCACTTCGGTCTGGATAAACATAGCGCCTTCCAAAAGGGGTTGGAGACAGCCTCTAATGACAAAGCTGTCCTCGCAGATCGTGTTCTCTTAGATAATTACTATTGCTACTGCCAGCTTCAAGAACGGTTTTCCAATCAACTTTCCGTCTGCTGCGTAGTTCTACCCATAATATGGGGAGAATGCCCGCCTACGCCAGTGCTGCCAGTGCATCATCGTCCAGATTTCCGGGCACGATGGTGATCGGAATTGGAAAAGACCCGGCGGTTTTGCCGGCAATCGACGAAACAAGCGGTCCCGGACCCTCCTTGGAAGTTCCAGCTGCCAACACCAGAGTGGCAATATCCGCGTCGGCATCAATCAAACTCATGATCTCGTCGGACCGCTGCCCTTCACGAATGACCATTTCCGGTTCGGTGCGAGCTGCTGCCCGGACGCGTTCAGCGGCCTTGGCCAGTGTTGTTTCCGCGGTCTCCTGAGCTTCGGCGCGCATGATGTCTTCCACCCCGAGCCAATGCTGAAAATTACCTGGCGCAATCACATAGAGCAATACGACGACCCCACCGGTGCTTGCGGCTCGGCGCGCTGCATAAACTATGGCGCGGCCGCACTCCGGGGTTTCGTCGACAACGACAAGGAATTTGCGTCGATGCCCCTCTTCATTGGCTTTTCGAATGGCTACCATTGTTCCGCTCCAATCCCTTCAGACAGGCGGGCTGGATTAGCCCACCGGTCTCCCTCGCCCGCTCATTTTTACGTCAGTACGGCGCGATGATCAAAGGATGAACTGCGACAGATCAATATTCTTTGCCAGATCACCAATATTGCGCTGGACATATTCTGCGTCGATGACCACGGTTTCCCCCGCCCGATCAGGCGCAGTGAAAGAGATATCATCCAGAATACGTTCCATGACCGTTTGCAAGCGGCGCGCGCCAATGTTTTCGATATTGGCGTTCAGATCCACGGCAAGGGTCGCAATCTCGTCAATGGCGTCCTCAGTGAACTCTACCGTGAGCTCTTCAGTCCCCATCAGAGCCACGTACTGCTTGATGAGGCTGGCCTCCGTATCCGTGAGAATGCAGCGGAAATCATCCCGGGTGAGCGCCTTGAGTTCGACGCGAATGGGCAGGCGGCCTTGCAGTTCCGGTAGAAGATCTGACGGTTTGGACACATGGAACGCGCCAGAAGCGATGAACAGGATGTGGTCCGTTTTTACAGGTCCGTGCTTGGTTGAAACCACAGTGCCTTCAATGAGCGGCAACAGATCACGCTGAACACCTTCTCGGGACACATCCCCGCCGCCGCGGGTATCCTTGGCACAGATCTTGTCGATTTCATCGAGGAAGACGATGCCCGAGTTCTCCACGAGGCTGATGGCCTCCTGCACGATCTTTTCCTCGTCCAGCAGCTTGTCGGATTCTTCCGTGACCAGAAGCTGGTGACTGTCCCGCACCGTTGTGCGCTTGGTCTTGGTTTGCCCGCCAAAGGCCTTACCGAGCATATCGGAAAGATTCATGACGCCAATGCTGCCGCCACCCGGCATGCCGGGAATATCGAAGCTGGGCATTTGCGGCTGGGCGCGCACTTCCACTTCGATTTCCTTTTCGTCCAGTTCCCCTTCACGCAGTTTCTTGCGGAAACTGTCACGGGTTGCAGGACTTGCCCCCTGACCTACGAGGGCATCCAGAACCCGTTCTTCCGCCAGCAGATGCGCTTTGGCTTCCACTTCCTTGCGGCTGCGCTCGCGCACCAACGTGATTCCGGATTCTACGAGATCACGGACAATCTGTTCCACGTCCCGGCCCACGTAGCCAACCTCAGTAAACTTGGTTGCTTCCACCTTGGTAAACGGGGCATTGGCCAGTCTGGCGAGACGGCGCGAGATTTCGGTCTTGCCGACACCGGTTGGCCCGATCATCAAGATGTTCTTGGGCAGAACTTCTTCGCGCAGGCCTTCTTCGAGCTGCTGACGACGCCACCGGTTGCGCAGCGCAATGGCAACAGCGCGTTTTGCGTCGTGCTGACCAATGATGTATCGGTCCAACTCAGATACGATCTCGCGTGGGGAATAATTCGTCATACTATCATCTTTCCCGGCACGGCCAGGTGCCTGTGCGACCCAGCCTGCTGTTTCCTACAATCCTTCACGCCTTGCGCTCTCAGGAAGCGCCAGAGGTATCTTCCAGGGTTTCAATGGTAAGATTGTTGTTGGTGTACACACAAATGTCGGCGGCAATGCCCATGGCCTTGCGGCAAATGTGTTCTGCATCCAGATCTGTATCGACCAGCGCCCGCGCTGCGGACAGCGCGTAGTTGCCGCCTGAGCCAATGCCCATGACGCCCTGTTCCGGCTCAAGCACATCGCCCGTCCCGGTCAGCACCAGCGTGATCTTGGTGTCGGCCACCAGCATCATCGCTTCGAGCCGGCGCAGGTAGCGGTCCGTGCGCCAGTCCTTGGCAAGTTCAACACAGGCACGCATCAACTGGCCGGGGTACTGCTCCAGCTTGGCTTCCAGCCGCTCGAACAACGTGAAGGCGTCCGCCGTTGCGCCAGCAAAGCCGGCAATGACCTCACCCTTGGCCAGTGGGCGCACCTTGCGGGCCGAGCCCTTGATCACGGTTTGGCCCAACGAGACCTGCCCATCACCAGCGATGACGACCTTGCCGCCCTTGCGCACTGTGAGGATTGTTGTGCCATGCCACTGTTGCGGCTCACGTTGTTCACTCATCAAAATACTCCAACTGCTGTTGTGCAGTTCTAAAACCTATCCGTTATCAAGTCACTGGTGTCTTATGTATGCAGCGCAGACGCCGCTGCCAATTGCCAGAGCCGAGATTTCTCAATCAGATCGGATCATCCGGCTTTGAGCTTCCTTGTGCAGCCGCTCCACAAGCAGGGTCAGGCGGCGCTGGGTCTGCTCGTTGGCCAGATCTCCGTTTTCGGCAAAAGCCTTGCCGGCATAGTTTACCGTGATCATGTCCGGCAGCACCGTGCAGCCAAGGCCGATTTCCAACACCGTGCGCAGATGAATAAGGCCGCGCATGGTGCCATGCAGGCCCGGCGAGGCGCCGCCAACGGCATAAATGCTTTTGCGGAAGACCGAAAGCGGCTGTTCTCCCTCGTCGCGTACACGGCTGATCCAGTCGAGCGTGTTCTTCAACAAGGGGGTAATGGAGCTGTTATATTCCGGCGAGGCAATGAAGATGCCGTCATGGGTCTCGAACAACCGTTTCAACTTCACCGCGTTTTCAGGCACACCCTTTTCATCTTCCAGATCGCCGTTATAGAGCGGCAGCGGATAGTCCTCCAGATTGAGGCGCGTCACCTCCGCGTTCTCCAGCGCCAGATACTTGCCGACCAACGCGGCGAGTTGGTTATTGAAGGATTTTGCACGGGTGGAGCCGGAGACAACGAGAAACTTGGGGGTCATGATATGGCTTCCTTCCTGTTAACGTCGGAGTCTGACTGGCATGAGACCATCAGGCAATGAGGCCTTCAATGGCAAGGGCGGCGATAAACCCAAACACGGGCGGGCGGCAGATTGCGCAATATCCATTGCGAGCGCTCGACGGTCATGTCCGTGCCTTTCACGGATACGGGCGGCGCCAGAGAATAGGAAAACTGGATGAAGGGTGCGCCCGGTGCCAGATATGACAAAGCATGGCGCAAAAATGACACCCGCTGTGCAGAGGGCCGGGTGAGCAACGGCAAACTGGAAACAATGGCGCTCAACGTACCCGGCTGTACATCTGGCAGGGACGTACCGATATCGTAGGCATCGCCGCGCACAACCGAGATCTGCGGAAACTTGTCTTCCAGCGTTCGGCAGAAGTCCGCACTGTACTCCAAAGCGATCACACGCTCCGGAGCCAGGCCGCTGGCCAGCACCGCCTTCGTGACGGCGCCGGTGCCCGGACCCAGTTCCAGAACCGGGGCATCCGTATCCTTGGGTATGTAGCTGGCCATCAGCTGACCCAGATAGCGGCTCGACGGGGCAACCGCGCCAACCGTAAGCGGAGACTCGGCCCATTCAAGGATGAACTGCATGTCTTTTCGAAGCTTTTTCAAGGCGTCCGGCTTTCGACCCTTTATCTCGCTCGACATGCACTTCTCCCTCAACGCGTTACTTATGCGATCATCACCATTGTGTTACACACGACGCGGCGGTTCAGATCAACCCTTCAGGTTCTCAAGAAACTCCTTGGCGCGGGCAAAGAACCCGGTCGATTCCGGATGGTTCTCCCCCGAAGACTCACTTTCGAATTCCTGCAGCAGTTCCCGCTGACGCCTTGTAAGCTTGGTTGGCGTTTCCACTACGACCTGAATGTACATGTCGCCATGCTGGTGGGTGCGCATGATTGGCATGCCCTTGCCGCGCAGACGGAACTGTTTTCCTGTCTGAGTGCTTTCAGGCACCTTCACCCGCGCGGTGGCCGTGTCCAGGCTGGGCACCTCGAACTGACCGCCCAGCGCCGCTGTGGTCATGGAAATCGGCACCCGGCAGAAAATGTCCGCACCGTCGCGCTGGAAGAACTCATGGGGCTTGATGGACAGGAAGATGTAGAGATCCCCTGCCGGCCCGCCGCGCACACCGGCTTCCCCTTCGCCTGCCAGACGGATGCGCGTGCCATCCTCAATGCCGGCCGGAATGTTGACGGACAAGGTGCGGTTCTGCGTCGTGCGTCCCGTTCCGCCACATTTCTCACAGGGGTCCGTGATGATCTCGCCGCGCCCCTGACAGGTCGGACAGGTTCGCTCCATGGTAAAGAAGCCCTGCGCCGCGCGTACGCGCCCCACCCCGCCACAAGTGTTACAGGTGGTGGGCTGGGTACCCGGTTTTGCGCCGGACCCGGAACAATTGTCACAGGTGATGGAAGTGGGAACCTCGATCTCGACTTCCTTGCCGGTGTAAGCCTCTTCCAGCGTGATATCGAGATTGTAACGCAAGTCCGCCCCGCGGCCGCGACCGGGACCACGGCGTGCACCGCCGCCAAAAAACTCATCAAAAATATCGGACATGGCCGAGGCGAAATCAGCCCCATGCGGCCCGGCACCGGCCCCGCCACCAAAGCCGCCGTTCTCGAACGCGGCATGACCATAGCGGTCATAAGCGGCACGGCGCTGCGGATCTTTCAGCGTGTCGTAGGCCTCGTTGGCTTCCTTGAACTTGGCCTCAGCCTCTTCATCCCCTGGATTGCGGTCAGGGTGGTACTTCATCGCGAGCTTGCGATAGGCGCTCTTCAAGGCCTTATCGTCCGCCTCCCGCGATACGCCGAGCACCTCGTAATAGTCCCGTTTCGACATTCTTAAATTCGCTCCAACACTGCAGCAAAGGTCCGGCACGAAGCCGCGCGCTGCCCGTCCTCACAAGAGGTCCGATAACCGGGCCCGCGTCCAATAACAGGTGAGGCGTTCACCCGCACCGACATCTGCTCGTGGTTTCGGGGACCTGTCCCCGTCAATCAACTCTGCTCATCGTGACTGGCCTGACCGGACATGCACAGCTCAGTATCTGATGCCGCATATGGCAAGCGCTTCCCGAAAGTACAAGCCCAAGAGAGCAGACGGGGCTCAACAGGTATCATCCTTGCCAACGCCTGAAGCCCCGAAATCTCAGTAGACCTCAAAATGGCTCGATCCGTCGAATCTGGCGCCGGACCAGAGCCACCTTGAAGCAAGACGCCCCGCCAGAAACTCTCGCGGGGCGTTGATGCTCGATCAGTTCGACTTCTTGTCGTCGTCCTTCACTTCTTCGAAGTCCGCATCGACCACATCATCAACCGGCTTTTGAACATCGCCGTCGTCACCGTCGGCGCCTTCACCAGCTTCAGCTTCCTGAGAAGCCTGATACATGGCCTCACCCAGTTTCATGGAGACTTCCGCAAGGTTCTGCGTCTTGGCCTTGAGGTCTTCAAGGTCGTCGCCTTCCATGGAGGTCTTGAGCGCGGCAAGAGCGGATTCAATCGCGGACTTGTCGTCTGCGCTGACCTTGTCGCCGTATTCCTTCAAGGACTTTTCGGTGGAGTGGTACAGGGCTTCACCCTGGTTCTTGGCTTCCACCAGTTCCTTGCGCTTCTTGTCCTCATCCGCATGAGCCTCGGCATCCTTCACCATCTGCTCAATGTCGGCATCGGACAGACCACCAGATGCCTGAATGCGGATCTGCTGTTCCTTGCCGGTGCCCTTGTCCTTGGCAGACACGTTCACGATGCCGTTGGCGTCGATATCGAAAGTGACTTCAACCTGCGGCACACCGCGCGGTGCTGGCGGAATACCGACCAGATCAAACTGACCAAGCAGCTTGTTGTCCGCGGCCATTTCGCGCTCACCCTGGAACACACGGATAGTTACCGCAGTCTGGTTGTCCTCAGCCGTGGAGAACACCTGGCTCTTCTTGGTCGGGATCGTCGTGTTGCGGTCGATCAGACGTGTGAACACACCGCCCAGTGTCTCAATGCCGAGAGACAGCGGCGTTACGTCCAGAAGCAGAACGTCCTTGACGTCGCCCTGCAGAACGCCAGCCTGAATCGCTGCGCCCATCGCCACAACTTCGTCCGGGTTCACGCCCTTGTGCGGATCCTTGCCGAAGAAGTTCTTTACGGTTTCCTGAACCTTAGGCATGCGGGTCATACCACCAACGAGAACAACCTCGTCGATCTGACCTGCGGCAATGCCAGCGTCCTTGAGAGCCGCCTTCATGGGCTCAACGGTACGCTGAACGAGATCATCCACCAGTTGCTCGAACTTGGCACGTGTCAGCTTCAGCGTCAGGTGCTTCGGACCTGTCTGGTCTGCGGTGATGAACGGCAGGTTTACTTCTGTCTGAGAAGAAGAAGACAGCTCGATCTTTGCCTTTTCCGCAGCTTCCTTCAGACGCTGCAGGGCGAGCTTGTCCTGCTTCAGGTCGATGCCCTGATCCTTCTTGAACTCTTCAGCCAGATAGTCAACGAGACGCATGTCAAAGTCTTCACCACCCAGGAAGGTGTCCCCGTTGGTGGACTTCACTTCAAACACGCCATCGCCAATTTCCAGAATGGACACGTCGAACGTACCACCACCGAGGTCGTAGACTGCGATGGTCTTGCCGTCGTCCTTGTCCATGCCGTAAGCCAGCGCGGCGGCAGTCGGCTCGTTGATGATGCGAAGAACTTCCAGACCAGCAATCTTGCCGGCGTCCTTGGTGGCCTGACGCTGGGCGTCATTGAAGTAAGCCGGAACGGTGATGACCGCCTGCTCCACTTTCTCACCAAGATAGGATTCGGCTGTTTCCTTCATCTTCTGAAGAATGAATGCGGACACCTGAGAGGGCGAGTACTTTTCGCCTTCCGCTTCTACCCAAGCGTCGCCGTTGTCGGCCTTGACGATCTTGTAAGGAACAAGATCCTTGTCCTTACCGACGGTCGGGTCATCATAGCGCCGCCCGATCAAGCGCTTGACGGCAAAGAGCGTATCGGTTGGGTTGGTGACTGCCTGGCGCTTGGCCGGCTGACCCACGAGACGCTCGCCGTCGTCGGTAAATGCCACCATGGAAGGTGTGGTGCGCGCGCCTTCGGCGTTTTCAATCACCTTCGCGGATTTGCCGTCCATTACAGATACGCACGAATTTGTCGTGCCGAGGTCGATACCAATGACCTTTGCCATGTTCTACTCTCCTTTCGGCAGACCGACCGAACCCAAAGGGCGTTCGGATAAAGCTGCATTGCATGCGACAGCCGGTCCCCACTTACAGATTTTTTGACCCGCCCTTGTGCGGGCCGAAACGTCACAGCGTATATAAGGGGGGTCGTTTTCGCTCGCAAGTGCCTGACCGGCATATAACGTGGTCAATTGCCATATGTGTGTTACCACCTTCTGGAAAATTCACATGCGCTTGTGAAAACAACTCAAACCTGCACCTTCGTCGGAGGGAAAAGAGCGCTCAAGGGAACGGACAACCCGTTGGCCTGCACCACACGCACATGTTCGCGGGACAACTTGCGCGCATCATCCACGCCGCAAGAGTGGGCAATCATTTCCACCTCACGGCGCACAGTTTCGCAATAACGTGCCACTCGTACACTCTTGTCCGCCGGGTCCAGACCGGCCTGCAACGCCGGATCGTGAGTGGTAATTCCGGTGGGACATGTATTCCGATTGCACTTGAGTGCCTGAATGCAGCCGAGCGCGAACATGTAGCCTCGCGCCGAGACCGTGAAATCAGCGCCCGCACACAAGGCCAATGCAACCTTTGAGGGCACCACCAGCTTGCCGGACACGATCAACCGAATGCGCTCGCGCAGCCCATGCGCCTTGAGAATATCGTCCACCATGGGCAAGGACTCGCGCAATGTGAGGCCCACGTTATCCATCAGGGGCATGGGGGCGGCTCCGGTGCCCCCATCTGCAGAATCGATGGTGATGAAGTCTGGTGCAGACTCGATGCCGCGGCGATGGATTTCCTCGCACATGTCATGCAACCAGTCAGATGTGCCAATCACCGCCTTTATGCCAACCGGCTTGCCGGCGATATTCCGGACCCGGGCAATGAACTCCAACAGCTCAGGAACGCTGCCGATTTCCTTGTGCCGATTGGGGGAATACGAAGGGGTGTTTTCCGGAATACCTCGGATTTCTGCAATTTCCGCCGTAACTTTTTCTGCTGGCAGCATGCCGCCCTTGCCGGGCTTGGCCCCTTGAGACAGTTTGACTTCCACCATCTTGACCGCGTCATAGCCGGTGATCTTGCGCAGCTTTTCCTCATCCAGATCGCCGTCGGGCGTGCGCACACCGTATTTTGCAGTGCCTATTTGAAAAACGATGTCGGCGCCGCCTTCCAGATGGTAAGGCGACAGGCCGCCCTCACCCGTGTTCATCCAGCAGCCTGCAAGGTGTGCCCCCTTGGACAAAGCCTGCACGGCGGGACGTGACAGCGCGCCATAGCTCATGCCCGAAATATTGAAAAAACTCGGCGGATCATAGGGTTGGGGCACGTAGGGCCCAATACGCAGCGGCTCGGGTGTGGCATATTCCTTTTCCATTTTCGCAAAGGGCGTGTTCACGAAAATGGCAGTGCCCGGCTCCGTCAAAATTTTGGTGGATCCAAAGGCCAGCGTGTTGTCGCTGCCATCCGCGGCATGATCGACCCAATTGCGATCTGCCCGATTGAACGGCATTTCTTCCCGGTCCATGGCGAAGAAATACTGCCGGAAGAACTCGCCGAGGGTCATGAACAGGCGTCGAAACCGGCCGACCACGGGAAAATTGTGGCGAATGGCATCGGCATGTTGGCGGCGGTCTATGATGTAAAGCGTGACGAGAGTGCCAATAGCCAACACCAGTGCCAGCGCAAAAAGAGCGGCAAATAAATTCAAGATGGTAATGATGACAGGAGGAAGCATATCCATGGGACCTCTGAAGTTTGCGGACTGCCGTGTCCTATTAAGACCTGTCAACCTTCGGTATGCAAGCGCTGGCACTTGCTGCATGCTGGACGAAGCAACCACCATAAGGCCCTAGAACACAGGAGGGGACGCGAGCGCATGCAAGAAGCCCAAACGCACCTGCCGGATGGTTTTCACTTCTTCCCATCCTTTCTGGACCAAGCCGCTCAAAACGCGCTCGTGGAGGACATACGAGGTGTCGTCGCACAAGCGCCGCTGTTTCAGCCCGTCATGCCCCGCAGCGGCAAACCGCTCTCGGTCAAGATGAGCAACTGCGGCCCGCTAGGTTGGGTTGCCGACATCAACGGATATCGATATCAGGACAGGCATCCGGTAACCGGGACCCCGTGGCCGGCCATGCCGCCTCGGTTGGTGGATATCTGGCAGCAGGTGGCTGACTGCCCGGCACAACCGGAAGCCTGTTTGATCAACCATTATGGTGAAGCGGCAAAGATGGGGTTGCATCAAGACCGGGACGAGCAAACCTTTGACGCGCCGGTGGTCTCTATCAGCCTCGGAGATACAGCCGTGTTCCGTATCGGAGGAACAAAGCGCGGCGGCAAGACCTTGCCGATTACCCTGAATTCCGGTGATGTCATTGTCTTTGGCGGCCCTGCACGGCTTTGCTATCACGGTATCAGCAGAGTGTATCCAGACAGCTCAACCCTGCTGAAGGGGGGCGGTCGGCTGAACCTGACCTTGCGCCGTGTCACCCCGTTTTGAGGCAGGCTCCAACGCGCTGCAATCCGCTCTGACACGCTGTATTCCTTCCAGACCGCGAAGCGCGCTCTGCCTGAGCAACTGGACAGGCCTGCCCTGCCTGAGGGGGGGCCTGTGAGAACGCTTTGTGGCCGGATTTCAGGTCATCCGCGAAGGGCGCACTCCTCAGGCCTCTTCCAGAACATCGTGTTTGAAAAAGGCCTCAACGCCACTGGTGACATAGCGAATGGTGCTCTCGACCACTTCATCCGTTTCCATGGACTGGTCGTAAGGCAATTTGGTTGCCCCCGTGATCACGTAGAGCGCTTCCAACGCGGCACTATGCATCAGCATCATGAGAAGTTGCGCGCGCGCGCCGGTCGGAACCTGTGTACCCATGGCCCGCGCCAATGCCTGGGCCGTTCGCGCCACGACGGTGGACGGCTCCCAACTCTGCATGATTTTCTGGCCGGCTTCCGGGTCTGACAGCACTTGCCGGATCAACACAACGAACGGCACCAGTTCGCCCGTTTCCCGAGAAATGCCTTGAACGATCAACGGCTCAAGAAACGCCCGAACGACCTCTTCCTGATTGGGTTTGCGTCCGCCAACTTCCAACGCGTCCAACCGCTGCATGCGCATGTCGTCGATATCGCGCAGGCGACGTTTCAGAACGGCGCGAACCAGATCTTCCTTGCTGCCGAAATGGTAGTTGACGGCGGCCACGTTGGCGTCTGCCTGTTCCGTGATCATGCGCACTGATGTGTTCGCCAACCCCTTCTCGGCCAGAAGGCGTTCCGCACTGTCCAACAGTCTTGCTCGCGTTCCCAATTCGGACTGGTCTGGCACGATCTCTCTCCACGCAGCGCTTATCCCAACAGTTTATTCACAATGCTTCCGCTAAGGCAACTTTTGAATAGTTCCGTTCTAGCAGGTTTTGAGCATTTTAAACCCGCCTACAATTCATACTTAAAATAGTAAGGGAGCTTACTGCCCGGCCCCAACGAGGCTGAAAACGCAACGTAACTATATGAGAATTCGAGGAAAACAAGAGACAGTTTGGCAATAGCCTGCAGCATATCGCCAAACTGTTTTCACAGCGCTTTTGTTGATGGGAAAGCCCGACTCAGCCCAATTGAGTGTAGGCCAAAACAGCCATGGAAACGGCAATGACCCAAAGCGCCCAGCGCCCGGAGCGGCTGTGGTGTGCCTCAGCCCGCCCAATTGCTTGCGCGGTGGCCTCATCAAAACGCAGCCCCTTGTGTGCCATGGTCTCCAACTCGCCGGAGAGCTTGCTGGCGCGATCTGCAAGGAGCGGCAAGCTGGTTGCCATGCGACTGAGCACACCGAAGCTGGAGGCAAGATCGGAGATTTTGCCGCCGGGCCCGAGATTGCTTTGTATCCATGACCGCACAACAGGGTCGGCCGTGCGCCACATGTCCAGATGTGGGTTCAAGGTGCGGGCGACCCCTTCCACCACCACCATGTTTTTCTGCAGCATGATGAGCTGGGGTTGGGTGTGCATGTCAAACAGCTCGGTAACCTCAAACAGCTGTGTCAGCAGGCGGGCCATGGAGATTTCGCTGGCATCATGGCCGTGAATGGGCTCGCCAATAGCACGAATGGCCTGCGCGAAAACATCCACGTCTTGATGCCCAGGTACGTATCCCGCCTCAAAATGCACTTCGGCCACGCGGCGGTAATCACGCAGGATGAACCCGTAGAGAATCTCTGCCAAGAATCGGCGCTCGGCCACATCCAGACGCCCCGTGATGCCAAGATCCACGGCCACAAGAGTTCCGTCGGGCTCCACAAACAGGTTTCCCTGGTGCATGTCCGCATGGAAAAAGCCATCCCGCAATGCATGACGCAGGAAACTCTGAATGACGCGATTGCCCAGCTCGGGCAAGTCGTGGCCGGATTCTTCAATGGCTTTGAGATTGGTCAGCTTTATACCGTCCACCCACTGCATGGTGAGGATGGAGCGAGAGGTGCGCTTCCAATCCACCTCCGGAACGCGGAAGTCTTTGTCTTCCCGGCTGTTTTCGCCCATCTCCGACAGGCCGGCAGCTTCCATGCGGAAGTCCATCTCCAACGACACGCTGCGCGCCAGCGTATCCACCACGGCAATCGGGCGCAGGCGGCGACTGGCCGCTATGAAGCGCTCGGCGAACCGGGCGGCCAGATAGAAGCTTTGCAGGTCGCGCTGGAACCGCCGTTCCACAGCCGGGCGCAGCACCTTGACCGCGACCTTCTCACGTTCACCGGCAGAGTTAAGAACAATGGCCGAATGCACCTGCGCGATGGACGCAGCCGCAATGGGCTCATGGAACTCTTCAAACAGCTCGGAGTGGGGAACGCCGAACTGATCCTTGATCGTTTCGATGGAGAAACGAGTGTCGAAAGGCGGGACGTTATCCTGCAGGGACGAGAGTTCATTTGCCGCCTCACGACCGACCACATCGGGCCGCGTCGCCAGAAACTGCCCCAGCTTGATGTAGGAAGGCCCCAGCCGGTTCAACGCATCGGACAAACGCGCCGCCGCGGCCTTTTTTTCCACGCCGCGGCGCTCGACCAGCCGTACAATCCGCAAACCCACACGAGCGGCCGGCGGCATGTCGGGCAGCGAGGCAAGGCCGAACACCCCCTCGCGCGCCATGACGTAACCGGCAATGATCAAGCGGAAAAACGGCAAGATGGATTTCAGCATGGTGGGTTAAAGCTTCCAGCCAGAGTGCAGTGCGGCAATGCCACCGGTGTAATTGCGATAGGTCACCCGCTGGAAACCGGCACGACGGATCATCTCCGCGAACCGCTCCTGATTGGGGAATTTGCGAATCGACTCGACGAGATAGGCATACGGATCGCCATCACCAGTAACCCACTCGCCCATCTTTGGAATGGCATGGAAGGAAAACAGGTCATAAACCTTGTCCAGCGCCGGGACATCGACCTGAGAAAACTCCAGACACAAGAACCGGCCGCCGCGTTTCAAGACGCGATGCGCTTCGCCCAGCGCCTTTTCGATATGCGGTACGTTGCGAATGCCGAATGCAATCGTATAGGCGTCAAAATGGTTGTCTGGAAACGGCAGATCTTCCGCATTGCCCTGCACAAACTCGATGTGATCGCCCAGCCCCGCCTTTTGCGCCCGTTCCTTGCCAACGCCCAGCATGGAACCGTTGATATCGCAAACGGTTGCCCCGGCTGTCCGGTCTGATCGCTCGACGATGCGGGTGGCGATATCCCCCGTACCGCCGGCAACGTCAAGCAAGCGCCAAGGACGTGCGCCATGGGTTGGCGGATTGAGAACAGAGACCATCGCGTCCTTCCACAGCCGGTGCATGCCGCCAGACATCAGGTCGTTCATCAGGTCGTATCGAGAAGCCACCTTGTGGAAAACATCATCCACCAACGCCTGCTTTTCACCGTCCCGAACGGTTGTAAACCCGAAACTGGTGGCCATTTCTGCCGGATCACTCACAGAACTGCGAGTGGTTGAGGAAGTATCGCGCGCCATATTACCCATTATTCTCCAATTCGCTGCGGACCATAGTACATGATGTTCCGAAGCGCTATTGTTGCGGCCCAGATATGCCCCGGTATCAACCGGAGCACGAATCCTCTCATTACTTGGATCAAGCATGCCTGAATTACCAGAGGTGGAAACGGTTCGCCGTGGTCTCGCACCCTATTTTGAAGGATCAATCATAACGAGGGTTGAACAACGACGCCCCGATCTGCGCTTTCCGTTCCCGGAGGACTTTGTGGGTCGGCTCACCGGCATCCGCATGACGAGCCTGGGTCGGCGGGCCAAATACCTTACCGGAGATTTGGAGAGCGGCGATGTGCTGGTCATGCATCTGGGCATGTCCGGCTCGTTCCGGATCGAACTGACCGGATCCGGCACGCCGTTGGTGGACACCTACTATCCTGCGAGCAAGCTGCCCCAGCACGACCATGTGGTGTTTCATCTGGTCAATCCGGATGCTGCGCTGGAAAGCCGGATCATCTATAATGACCCGCGCCGGTTCGGTTTCATGGATCTGATCCCTCGCGTTGACCTTCACGCGCACAAACTGTTTGCGGGCATGGGCATTGAGCCGCTCGGCAACGAACTGGACGGGGAGTATTTGCGCACCCTGTTCGAGGGCAAGAAAACCAGTTTGAAAGCGGCGCTCTTGAACCAGAAGTTCATTGCCGGTCTTGGCAACATTTATGTATGCGAGGCCCTGTGGCGTGCTGGACTGAACCCCAAAGCCCCGGCAAGCAGCATTTGCGGACGCGGCCCAAAACAGAAGGAAAAACGCGTGCTTTTGGCCACAGCCATTCGCGATGTGCTTCAGGAAGCCATCGAGGCGGGCGGCTCCAGCCTGCGCGATCATGTCCAGACCAACGGCTCGCTGGGCTACTTCCAACACCGGTTTGCCGTTTATGATCAGGAAGGCGCACCGTGCCGCAAATCCGACTGTTCCGGTACAATTTTGCGCGAAGTTCAAAACGGTCGATCAACGTTTTTCTGCAGTTCCTGTCAGGGATAGTTTGTCACGCCTTCGTCTTTTGCCTAGACTAAGGTTTAATAATCCCATCAACCAACCCGAGCGCCTCGGCAAGGTTGGATAACTCTCTGGAGACTGTGATGAAAGTTGGTATTGTTGGTGTTGGGGCTGTTGGTAGCACGGCCGCCTACGCGATGGTTCTAAACGGCGTGGGCAATGAACTGGTTCTGGTCGACTACAATCCCAAACTGGCGATAGCCCAAGCAGAAGACATCTGGCACGCGACCCCGTTTTCGCATGCCGTAAAGGTGCGATCGGGTGATTACACGGAACTGGCCGGGGCAAAGGTTGTCATCATCGCCGCCGGCGTTGGGCAGAAACCCGGCGAGAGCCGGATCGAACTGCTGGCCCGCAACGCAGAAGTGTTTGGCTCAATCATTCCCAATGTTTTGAGATATGCCCCAGACGCCATTCTGGTCATCGCCGCCAATCCGGTTGACGTCATGACCAACGTCGCCAAGGAAATTTCTGGCCTCCCGGCCCAGCGCGTCATTGGCTCGGGCACGATCCTGGACACGGCCCGCTTCCGCACACTCCTTGGCCAACATCTTGGCATCTCGCCGATTTCGGTTCATGCGGAAGTGATGGGCGAACATGGTGACAGTGAGGTCCTGATCTGGTCCGGAGCCAAAGCTGGCAACACCAATGCTCACAAGTTTGCAGAACAGATTGGCCGCCCGCTTGACGATGAAATCAAGGCAACCATCGACACCAAGGTGCGCCGGGCAGCCTATTCCATCATTGAAGGCAAGGGCTCAACCAACTTCGGCATTGGCGCCGGCCTCAGCCGAATTGTGAAGGCGATCCTGAACAACGAGCATGCCGTGATCAGCTTGAGCATGGTGAACCCGGAGATCGTCGGGGTGAAAAACATCGCGCTCTCCGTACCCCGTGTTGTGGGCGCAAAAGGCATTGAGGCCACGCTGTTCCCGTCCATCACCAAGGATGAGGAAAGCCTTTTGAAAGAGAGCGCGGAATCGCTCAAGGCCGCAGCGGATGCGGTTTTGTCCGCCTCGAACCTGTAACGGTGGTTTATCGATGACGAAAGGTGGGTCTTGGCTCTTGGCAAGGCCCCTTTTTTTGCCTATGCCACAGCGACGAAAAGAATGTGCGCACAAGCCGCAGGAAGGCTAGAAAGCCGAACCGCACACTATGACGGTTCTCGACAAGAACAAGGCTAGGAGTTCTGACATGACACAGGCGGATATCGGCCTCATCGGACTAGGGGTAATGGGTGCCAATCTGGCCCTGAACATTGCAGATAACGGATACAAGGTTGCCGTCTTCAATCGAACCGCGGAAAAGACCACGGCATTCATGGAGAACGCTGCACACCTGAAAGATCAGTTCATCGCCTGCTACAGCCTTGAAGAGCTGGCGGCAGCCATCAAGGCACCGCGCCCGATCATCATGATGGTGAAGGCGGGAGAGGCCGTCGATCAGCAGATTGAAGCATTGAAGCCGTTCCTTGAGGAAAATGACATTCTCATCGACGCCGGTAACAGCGACTATCATGACAGCAATCGCCGCTATCGCGCACTGGCTGACACGCCCTTTACCTTTGTTGGCATGGGTGTGTCCGGTGGCGCTGAGGGCGCACGCCACGGTCCTTCCATCATGGTGGGCGCCTCTGATGCGGCCTATGCGCGGATCCAGCCCATTCTGGATGCCATTTCTGCCAAGCACAACGGCGAGCCGTGCAGCGCGTTGATGGGACCGGAAGGCGCTGGCCATTTCGTCAAAACCTTGCACAACGGCATCGAATATGCCGATATGCAGATGATTGCTGAAGTGCATGAGGTGTTGACCAAATGCCTCGGCCTGTCGATCGCAGAACAGGCGGCCGTGTTCAAGAAGTGGAATGAAGGCCCTCTGGCCTCCTATCTCATTGAGATTACCGCCAATGTGATGGATGTGATTGATGAGGAAAGCGGCAAGCCGATCCTCGACGTCATTCTGGACACCGCTGGGCAGAAAGGCACCGGCCGTTGGTCTGCAGTTGAGGCCCATGCCCTTGGTGTACCGGCAACCGGTATCGACGCAGCGGTTGCCTCGCGGTGCATTTCGGCCAACCGCGTGTTGCGCCAGGAAATCGCCGAGATCTATCCAAACAACGAAACTCCGCTGACCTGGGACGACAAACAGGCGGGCATTGACGCTTGTGAACGGGCCCTGATTGCCGGCAAGATCGCAGCGTATGCGGAAGGCTTTGCCGTGTTGGCTGCAGGCGGGGCGGAAAACGGCTGGAACCTGCCAATGGGCACCATTGCCCGGATCTGGCGCCAAGGCTGCATCATTCGGTCTCGGTTCTTGGATGAAATAGCATCTGCATACGATGAGAAGCCCGATTTGCAGTCTTTGTATCTGGCACCAACCATTGCAGAGCGCATGAAGGACGCCGCTCCCGGCCTGCGCAAAACTCTGGCCAAGGCGATTGGCTCCGGCATACCCATGCCCGGCCTTGCTGCCGCCATGGGCTCGTTCGACATGATGCGCCAAAAGCGGACAGCCGCTTATGTCATTCAGGGCCAGCGTGACTTCTTCGGTCAGCATGGCTTTGAACGCACAGACAAGCCGGGCACCGATTTCCATGGCCCTTGGCCCGCAGGCGGCGCCTGATTTCACTGGCAAAACAAGGCACAGCATATTTTAAAGCAGGGGCCGATGAGGTACCCTGCTTTTTTGCTAAAATCAGTTGTATTTTGGGGTGCTGGACGCGATGCTTGCGCCTGTCGTTGGTATAAAGGGAAACTTGGACCGTGGTCTCGAACTCGCCGAATGGGGCAGAAATCTATCGCCGACTGATCAAAGCCATTGAGGCTCGGGAGCTCAAGCCTGGCAGCCGGTTGCGTGAGGCTGAACTTGCCGAAACGTTTGGCGTGAGCCGGACCCCCATTCGTGAGGGCCTGAAGCGGCTGGAGGCACAAGGGCTTGCGGTACATGAGCCGAACCGGGGCATGGTCATTCCTTCCCTCGACCATAATCAGGTGAGCGAGCTTTATTACCTGAGAGAAGTTCTGGAGGGCACCGCAGGGCGCCTTGCCGCCCAGCATGCGTCAACTGCCGAAATCGAAATTCTTGAGGAGATGGTGGCTTCCGACAAGGAGCATCTGGCAGATGCCGAGCGTCTGATACGGACCAACCGAGAGTTTCACCGCCGGTTCTATCTGGCATCACACAACCGCTACCTGGTGGAGCAGATTGACCACATGCGGTTGTCATTGCTGCTGCTGGCCGGAACCACGCTGACAGATGATGACCGCCGCCGACAAGCCATTGACGAACATGGCGAGATTGTAGACGCAATCGTAAAGCGGGATCTGGATCGAGCGGAAAAGGCAGCTCGGCACCATATTGCCGAAGCCCACAAGGCACGCCTGAAGTTTTTCACCCAGCTTTCCTAAGGGCTGGGTGGCAACGCGCTTCTGGCGCAATCAAAAGTTCAGCAAACCATCACATTAGTTTCATATGAACATGCCAATGTTCATATGAAATTCATAGAACGTGGTGTGACTGGTTTGAGTGACCTGACGAATTCCAACCAACATCTGACCCCGCGCCAGTCCGAGATCGTGAAGCTGGTAAAATCGCGTGGGTTTGTCAGCGTGGAACTGCTTGCTGAAAAGTTTGCAGTTACCACGCAAACGATCCGGCGCGACATCAACCGCCTGAGCGAACTGGGCCTTTTGCGCCGCGTTCATGGCGGCGTTGATGAACCGGCAACACCGAACAACATTGCCTACAACGCCCGCAAAATCCTCAATCTGGATGCCAAGGCGAAAATTGCCAGTGTGGTTGCAGCCGAAATACCGGACGGGGCCAGCCTGGGTTTTTCCATCGGTACCACGCCGGAAATGGTGGCGCAGGCACTGGACACCCACGAGGGCTTGAAGGTCTACACCAACAACATCAACGTGGCGATTGCCGCCCTCAAGAACCCCCTTACCGACGTCACCATTGCCGGGGGACGGCTGCGCCATGGAGACCGGGACGTTCTTGGACTGCAAGCTGAAAAGTTCTTCAAGGGCTACAAGTTCGACATTGGCGTTTTCGGTGTCGCCGGCGTCGATCCGGACGGAACGCTTTTGGATTTCCATGAGGACGAGGTGTCGGCCCGGCAAGCCATTCTTGCGAATTGTCGGCAATCGTTTCTGGTGCTCGACCACTCCAAATTCGGACGCCATGCCCATGTGCGTGGTGGCTGGATTACGGATGTGACGAAAGTGTTCGTGGATCAGGAGCCGCCGGAAGAGATTGCCGCCATCATCGCCCGCTCACCCGCAGAACTGGTGATTTGCAACGGGGACAGGAAAACATGAGTGCATTTACTGCAGACCCGAAAAGCGTGGAACTGGTTCACCTGACCAAAAGCTGGGGTGGCCTGAAGGCGGTCGATTCCATTTCGCTGTCCATTCCGGGCGGATCTTTCACCGTGCTGCTTGGACCCAGCGGGTGTGGCAAGTCCACCACGTTGCGTCTGATCGCCGGTCTCGAGCAGGCAAGCGCTGGCCAAATTCTGATCGGAGGCAAGGATGTCACCTTCGCCTCGCCCACCGAACGCAATCTGGCCATGGTGTTTCAAAACTACGCGCTGTTTCCGCATTTGAGTGTTGCGGAAAACATTCTGTTTGGCTTGAAGGTCCGCCGCGTTGGACGCGCCGAACGGGACGAGCGATTGAAGAAAGCCGCCGACATTCTGGGAATTAGCGCGCTGCTGGATCGCAAGCCCTCGCAGCTTTCAGGGGGCCAGCAACAGCGCATGGCGCTGGGGCGCGCCATCGTGTCACAAAAGCCGATCTGCTTGATGGACGAGCCGCTGTCCAATCTGGACGCCAAGTTGCGCCATGAAATGCGGGTGGAGATCCGCGGGCTGCAACAGGAACTCGGTTTGACCATGGTTTATGTAACCCACGATCAGACCGAGGCCATTACCATGGCGGATCAGGTCGTGTTGCTGAACAACGGACAAATTGAGCAAGCCGCAACCCCGCACGACCTTTATACCTATCCCGAAACGGTCTTTGCGGCACGGTTCATTGGAACGCCGCCCATGAACATCATCTCCATGGCAGCGCTGGTGGAAGCGAGCCGTGACACGGGAGCCGTTTTACCGGACGCCCCAGACACCGCCCTTGCAGGCCTGCGCCCGGAAGACATTCACTTGTCACAGGAAAACGGCGTTCACGCCCGCGTCGCGGCGCTGGAGTATCTGGGCGCGGATACGCTGGCAACATTTGATGTGAGCGGTGAGCGGCTCGTTGCGCGCGTACCGGGCCAAACATCGCTAAAGCCGGGAGAGGATCTCAAACTGACCTGGGATCCGGCCAAACCCCTGACTTTTCACAAGGATACCGGCAAGCGCCGGTGTAGTTTCAAGCCGGAAGAGCTGCAACTCGATCCGGCTTGAACGTGCGCACGGTGATGCCACCGCCGACGCACAGGAATGCCCCAACCCTAGAGGCAAATCGAGGATATACATCCATGAAATCCATTTTCAAGTCCGTAACCCTCGCAGCATCCGCCGCTGCACTTTCTCTCGGCACTCTGGCAAGCGCTCAGGCTGTTGAACTGGAATTCTATTTTCCCGTAGCGGTTGGCGGCAAGGCCGCCCAGACCATTGAAGAACTGACCAACACCTACATGGAGCAGCATCCGGACGTGGAGATCGACGCGATCTACGCCGGCTCCTATCAGGATACGGTGTCCAAGGCCCTGACGGCCGCACGCGGGGGCAACCCACCACAGCTTTCCGTGATCCTGTCCGTGGACATGTTTACCCTGATCGAGGAAGACGTGATTGTTGCTTTTGACGACATTGCGAATTCCGCTGAAGACAAGGAATGGCTGAACTCATTCTACCCGGCCTTCATGGAAAACTCCCAGACCGGTGGCAAGACCTACGGCATCCCGTTCCAGCGTTCGACGCCGGTTCTTTACTGGAACAAGGAGGCTTTCGCCGAAGCTGGCCTTGACCCGGAAAAGGCACCAGCCAACTGGGACGAGATGGTTGAATTCGGCCAAAAGCTGGTGAAGAAAGACGAGAACGGCAACGTGACCCAGTGGGGCGTGCGTATCCCATCCTCCGGGTTCCCATACTGGCTGTTTCAGGGCCTGACCACCCAGAACGGCGTTATTCTTGCCAACTCCGACGGCAACCAGACCAACTTTGACGATCCGAAAGTGGTCGAAGCCCTGCAATACCTGGTCGATCTGTCCACCAAGCATGAAGTGATGGCACCGGGCATCATCGAATGGGGCTCCACGCCGAAAGCGTTCTTTGAAGGCAATACGGCCATGATGTGGACCTCCACCGGCAACCTGACCAATGTGCGCGACAATGCGCCATTCGACTTCGGCGTTGCCATGCTGCCAGCCAACGAGCGTCGCGGCGCCCCAACCGGCGGTGGCAACTTTTACATCTTCAAGGACTCCACCGACGAGCAGAAGGAAGCTTCCGTCGATTTCGTGAAGTGGATCACTGCGCCGAAGCAAGCCGCCAAGTGGTCCATGGCAACGGGCTATGTGGCTCCGTCTCCCGCAGCTTGGGAAACCGACGAAATGAAGGCTTATGTGGCGGACTTCCCGCAGGCTCTCGTCGCTCGTGAGCAGCTGGAACACGCCGTTGCCGAACTGTCCACCTATCAGAACCAGCGCATTACCCGCATCTTCAATGACGCTCTGCACGCAGCCATCACCGGCGAGCAGAGCCCTGAAGAAGCGCTGAAGGACGCTCAAGCGCAGGCGGATCGCATTCTGGCCGACTACCGCTAACACCTGAAGGGGGCCGGCCGCCGCTGGCTCCCTTTTTTCTCCAACCGCGTTGCTGCAAGGAAAGCCCCATGACCAAACGCCTGCAATGGGTTTATGGCTGGCTACTGTTGTTTCCCGCTATGGTGATGCTGATGGCATTCACCCACTACCCGGCGCTGACAACGGTGTTCAACAGTTTCTTTTCAACACCGCGGGGGCGCCGCGAAGCCAAGTTCGTGGGCTTGCGCAATTATGAAACACTGATCAACGATCCCACCTTCTGGAAGGTGTTGACCAACAATCTTTGGTATGCACTGGCCACCATTCCCGCATCCATCTTTTTGTCACTGCTGATGGCGCTGTGGGTCAATGACCGCCTGAAAGGCCGCAGTCTGGTGCGCATGTCTTTCTTCGCGCCAACGGTGCTGCCCCTGATCGCCGTCGCGAACATCTGGCTGTTCTTTTACACGCCGGGCTTCGGCCTGATTGACCAGATCCGCATGGGGTTTTTTGGCCTGCCGCAAAACAGCTGGCTGGGATCGCAGGATACGGTGCTGATCTGCATGATGGTGGTGACCATTTGGAAAGAGGCCGGATTTTTCATGATTTTTTATCTGGCCGCGCTGCAGACCATTCCGCCCTCCTTGCGTGAGGCCGCGGCCATTGAAGGTGCCAGCCGTACGACCTTCTTCTGGCGCGTGACTTTCCCGCTGCTGATGCCGACCACCCTTTTCGTGTCCATCAATGCCGTGATCAATTCGTTCCGCATGGTGGACCATATCTTCACCATGACCGGCGGCGGACCCGACAACGCCTCCTCGCTGCTGCTGTTCTACATCTACGAGGTGGCCTTCAAGTTCTGGGATACGGCCTATGCCGCCACATTGACCGTTGTGCTTCTGGCGCTGCTTTCCCTTATCGCCCTTGGACAGTTTTTCTTCATGGACCGGAAGGTGCATTACCGATGAGCCAGACACTGACCTCCCCTGAAGGGCTTTCCCGTACCCGTGTCAGGATAGATTATGATCGCCTGCTCAATACCATAGGCGCATGGACACTGGCCTTGTTGTGGGCGGCACCGCTCCTTTACGCCATCTGGACGGCTTTTCACCCGGCGGCCTATGAAGCGAACTTTGACCTGTTTGCACCCATCACGCTGGAGAACTTCGAAAAGGCGTGGGCAGCAGCGCCGTTTGCGCGCTATTTCCTCAACACCACCCTTCTGGTCACCATGATCCTGATCGGCCAATTCGTGCTGTGTACGCTCGCCGCCTATGCATTTGCGCGGTTCACGTTTCCGGGGTCAAACTTTCTGTTCGCGCTGGTGCTGCTTCAGCTTCTGGTGATGCCGGATATTCTTATTGTTGAGAATTACAAGATGATCCGGACGTTGGGCCTGATCGACACCATTGCCGCCATCGGCCTACCCTACATGGCCTCAGGATTTGGCATCTTTCTGCTGCGCCAGACGTTCAAGACCATCCCCATGGAACTGGACGAAGCCGCCCGAGTAGAAGGGGCCAGCCCGCTGGGTGTTTTGTGGCGCGTTTACGTACCTCTGGCCAAACCGACCTATTTGGCCTACGGCCTTGTGTCCGTGAGCCACCACTGGAACAACTTCCTGTGGCCGTTGATCATCACGAACTCGGTAGAAACTCGACCCGTAACAGTGGGGCTTTCCATCTTCGCTGCGATTGACTCCGGCGTTGAATGGTCAGTGATCAACGCAGCAACATTGATGACGTCTGGCCCGCTGCTCATCGCCTTCCTGCTGTTCCAGCGACAGTTCGTTCAAAGCTTCATGCGCGCGGGCATCAAATAGGTTCGAGCGCCGGTTGGCGCCACTTTCAAAGCGCGTGATACGCAGCCGCCGTGGTCTCTTGATCGCGGCGGCTTTTTTCCTGCTGGTTCCGTGAATGCACCAGCAAGGCACTGCGCCGTACTTCGCCCATTTCCTCTTCGGTCAGAACCGAAGCAAGATCATCCATTGTATCGCGTTCCAAATCCGCCAAGCGAGGGGCCGTTTGAACGCGTTGCAACAAAGTGGTCGGCTGGCCCAGCTCCGCTCCAACGTCTTGATAGATGCGCCGCGCCGTTACGCGCGCATCCTCCAAAATGGCATGGACCAACATGCGCTTGTCGTCCGCCAGCTTCAACTCATCGACAACATGAAGGATTTCCTGCTTGTCGCCCCAGATGACAGGCACCTCTGTACCGCCTGCGGGCAAGGCAAGGCCAATGGCCACCACCACTGCGGATAAAAGCGTTTTAAAATGCATTGTGCGCTTCATCTTCTTTGTCGTGCTTTCAGAAACACCCACGCCGCGGGTCACCTCCAAGGGCTGGACGGCGCAGCGTTATTCCATATTCAGGGTTAACAAAGGGTGCAGGTTGAGGCTAGGCAAACCGCCTGTTTCAAACGAAGCGGGGCGTATAAGCGCACATTGAGGCAGAAATCGTACCTGACAGGTCGTCGCTCTGTCATATTTCTTGTGCGCAAGGCGGGGCAATGGGGAAAGCGCCGCCTTGGCAAGTTTTGATTTGATTCAAGTCGGGGCGACTCGAAGGCCGCCCCGGTTCTGGACCAGTCAGGCCTTTACAACCAGACGCTCGTCCAGAACGACGCCCGTTTCCGGCGAGATCACTTCCATCTCACGGATCGCAGCGATAATCTCGTTGCGGTAGACTAGGCCCGTGTGGTCGAAAGACAGCTTGCGCACATCCATGCTTGGAATGTTGCCTGCAACACCACCGCCAATAGGCTTTCCGTTCCAGCTTTCACCGAACCCGCCCAACGAGATGTAGGTGTTGAATGCCATCTTGAACTCGTGATCCAACACCTCTTCAATGGGCTTGCCATGAAGCGTGATATTGATCGCCTGCGCGTCCTCTGCGCTTTCACCCAACGCGATCTCGTAGCGAATGCCAGAGGAGAAGTGCAGGAAGCCGCGTGACACGAAGCCGGTAAGGTCTGTCGCCTGGACTTCTTCAGGCCGCAACAGGCGCTTGGCGTTGTTGTTCAAGAAGTCGCGAAGCTGAGCACCAGTCATTGTTGCAACATGAACGGCGTCTGCATACGGCATGACATCAAACCACTCACGGAAAGTCAGATCGCCCTGATGGATACCCGTGGACAGGCCAGTTGCATTGAAGAGGGCAAAATCAACCGCACCGCCCGGGAATGTTCCGGAACGTTTGATGAGTGTATCGTTCATGAAGTTCGCAAGAGCGCTCTCGCCTACATAGCGGTCAGCGATCGTGCGCTTTGTGTTCACCAAAGTATCATCCGAGACCGTGCCAATCACTTCAGCCAGTTTCTCATCCAGCTTTTCCACCATTGGCGCGATCACAGCCTGCTCGAAGGCCACATCATAATCTGACGGCTGCTCAAACTTAGCAAAGTTCGGGTCATCGGAGGCAACCCTCTGATCCCGCTTTTTCGTTGGATGCACAGCAACGGAATTGAACCAGCCCTCTTGCCCCTTGTGGGCTGCGATGGACATGGAAATGTCACCCAGATATTTGCCATGGGCCAAAGCCTGCGTCAGCAGCAAACCTTCCACCATATTGCCCTGATCCATGCCCTCCTCATTCAACAGAGTATGGGAATGGCCGCCCACGAGAACCGCAGGCTTCTTGATCATGGGGCCAACAGCTTCTGCGATGGCAAAATCACCATCACCAATGGTGCGGGCCGTTGCGGCCTTGCCACTGGTGTGCTGGCCCTTGCCATAGCCACAGTGGCTCAAAATGACCACGACATCGGAAACCGCTTCCACGGCCGGGTAAAGGTTCTTGATCGCCTCAACCGGGCTGGCAACAGCCAGATTGGGGTCACTTGGCTGACCGACACGGGTGTCGATTGCGGTGGTCAGGCCGATGAAGCCGATCCGCAGTCCCTTGACTTCAGCAACGGCCGCCGGCGCATAGTGCTCGTTCGGCTTCATGTGATCGGAGCCGAACACGTTTGCAGACAGAACCGGGAACGTACAATCCTTCTCAAGACCGATGCGCAACTGTTCCGCGCCGCGGTCGAACTCATGATTGCCGAGCACGGAAATGTCCACACCCGCCTCGGAGTAGGCCCGATAGCCGGCATCCACCACGAACTCGTCTGGCGCCCAGCCCATCAATTCGTCAAAGATGGATCCGGTATGATCATCGCCTGCGGACAGGAACAGGACGATTTCGTTGTCCTGCGCATTGGCCTTGGCGTCTTTCACCATTTTCACGATTTGGGAGAAGCGATGCGTATCGCCCCGCTTGCCGTGAAACTCGGTCAGGTGATTGTGCATGTCGTTGAAGTGCAACAAGCGCAGAACACGCTGCTCGCCTTCGGACAACGTGGCTTCCGGGACCTGTTCGCCATTTTCGGAGACGATGGCCTTGATGGGGCCGCCCAACGCATCCCCCTTCAGAAGGAAGACACGGTCAAAGGCGCCATTCGGGTTATGCGCTGCGGGAACCATGGCCAGTTCGCCTGGGTTTGGCGTGGCATTGGCCCGAACGATGAAAGACGGCATCAACGCAGCGCCGAGCGCCAGACTGCTGGAAGTGGCGAGAAACCCGCGCCGAGTAAGTGTCTTAGTCATGAACAAACTCCCCTTGTTAAAGGGAAGGCCATACGGCGGGCACACAACACTTGCGTGAAATTTTTACAACAATTTGGTGAAACTTATGAAGCTGCACGTTTAAAGGGCACACCTGTCCCAAAGGCATGAAGTGCTCTCACCAAAGGTGCTGTTTGCTCAGCGCATGGACCCTGCTTTGGGAACCGGGCTACGGCAGTTGGCAAGGCCCCTGTTTGACCATGCCGGATCTGTGAAGCAGGCTGCTATCCACATTCTGGTGTTTCATTGAAATTCGGACATTGCTCAACCGGTTCGGATCGGTTAAAGACGAGAACGCTTCCGGCGCGTATCAACCGCACCGACGAATGCACCCGTAGCTCAGTTGGATAGAGCGCTGCCCTCCGAAGGCAGAGGCCATAGGTTCGAATCCTATCGGGTGCGCCATTCTCCCCAAAAGCCTTGATTGACTAGTCGCGCACTGGTGTTTCCGTGACAATCGCAGCGCATGAAATGAGTTATTGCGCCTTGCCAATGTGGCACGCGGCTTTGGCACCTCGAACCGGTGAAGCGGAAGGTTGCCTTCATAACCAGATGGCCACAGCAATAGGGCGGGGAGCTGATACAAAAAAGGCCTTCCCGCACTCGAAAGCGCGGAAAGGCCGGGCTGGAGCAGGCGCGAGACCTACGGCCTGTCCTGGGAGGATCAGCTATTCAGAAACTCGTTCACACGCGCATAAACTTGCTGACATTCTTCTTTGACGAGGTCTTCAAGGTTCATGAACGTGTGGATCATGTCATCCATGTTCAACAACTCGGCTCGCACGCCAGCCTCCTTGACCTTTTCGTAGTACAGCTTGCCCTCATCGCGCAGCGGGCAAAATTCAGCAGTTACCACAAAGGTTTCAGGCAGATGAGCTGTAAAGTCCTTAAATAGCGGCGACGCCGCCTTACGACACTCGCTCTTCTTGAAGTAATTGTCGAAATACCAAGCGCACTTCGCAGAGTGCAAAAGGTAGCCAACAGCATTTTCCTCAATGGCCTTTGTGCTCATGGTGTAGTCCACGGATGGATATACCAGCGCCTGTTTTTTGATCGTAACACCGGCATCAAACTGCGCCCGCGCAGCCACTGCGGTACACAGCGCGCCGCCACCGGAATCACCAGCAATAGACAATTCGCGCTTGTACTTCATACCTCGTCGGTCCAGCGTTTCCCAAACCCCACGCAAGGTGGCATAAGCGTCTTCCTCGCCAGCGGGATATGGATTTTCCGGAGCCAACCGATATTCAGGGGCCACCACGATGTGTTTTGTATTCACCGCCATCTTTCGATAGATCGGATCATACACCGTGACACTACCTGCCATGTGACCACCGCCGTGATAGTAAATCAGAACCGGTAGCTCTTCATCTGGCGCCGGATTGAAGATGCGCACAGGCACATTGTAGCCTTCGGCATAGATCAGGTCGTCCTGAATCAGAGCAACCGCTGGGCTTTCGGTGGTGTAGGTCTTTGTCAGATTGGCAAGACCTTCACGTGCGTTTGTTGCGTTGGGCTTGAAACCACTGGCAACCAGCTTGGCAACGGTTTCATTGAACTGCTCGAGAAACGGAACGAGTTTTGGACTGACTTCACGCATTTTTTCACCCCTTATGCTTTTGCCGGCGCGGCTGCTTCCGGTTCCTTCTTGCCCGTTTCAGGCAGCAAGAACGTTGCAACGAACATGGTGATGGAGCAAGCCACTGCGAACGCCGCGGCGTAGTACACATTACCAGTGGTATCAGCCATAACGCCTGCCACATACATCAGAACGGTTTCGACGACGTAGGAAATGGACCAGAACATCGCGAAGATCACTGTGATACGGCCTGGTGTCATGCCTGGCAGTTCCTGAGGCAGCGTGACCAGACAGGTCATCGGAACGAACAGGAAGAAACCTGCAAGGAATGCTGAAGCGGTGGCGATGATCGGGCTGGAGGTAACGATCATCAGTGCTGCAAAACAGGTCATCGCCAGACCGCACCAACGCATGACAGGCAGGCGCAGTGGATACCGCTTGGCCACGATGATGCCAACGAGCGTGCCAACCATGCCAGCGGCAATCATGATTGAAGCCAGGTACTGAGAAGCGACGGCGAAGTTAGGCACCAGCGGGAACAAGGAGAACACCGCGATGTAGCAGAACAGCAGTCCGGAGTAGGCAAATGGCAACAGCCAGTTTACCGGGTCCTTGATGCCGTCTTTCATGGTGTAGGCCTTCTGGACTTCACCAGCGGCATTTTTCGGGCCGGATAGTTCAAAGTCTTCTGAAATAAGCCACCAGATCACCAACAACGCACCGCTGGCCAAGGAAATTCCCAGAACAACGTTCTGCCAGGTTCCGAGATGCGCCATCAAGGTTCCCGTAAGCAGCAACGCCAAAAGGTTACCTGCATTAAATGCAGCAGCATTCAAGCCATTCACAATCGGGCGTTCTTCGGGAGTAAAGTAATTAACTACAATTGGGTTAAAGTAGACAATAACAAATGCACCGCCGAAGCCCATGATGAGGCGAGAGAACACGTAGAGCGGATAGTTGGTGGCGAAGGCGCCGAGCGCACCTGCTACAATCAGCAGCGAGGAAAACGCAAAGGCCTTCTTGGGGCCGAGTTTGACCAGGAACCAAGCCGCAATCAGGTTGCCAATGATCTTGGCGATGGTAATGGCGTTGGTCATCCAGGTAGCTGCGGTCACGCCCTCCACCTGAAAGTAAGCCATAATATCCGTGGTCATCATGTTGCCTGCAACCCATGACATCGCAAAGAGCGCGTAAGTCATAAAGATCACAAACTCGATTATGTGCTTTCGGATCATGACGGGAACCTCCCTTGTCCCTTTTGAGTTAAATCGAAGGAGTAAGACGAAGCATATACCGTTTTTTCTGAAGTCATTTTCCCGATTATGGAAAGGTGTATTGAGTACAGTACAGTAATCCAGATATAGGTATTTATGCTTAAACAAATAAAAATGGCCCGGAAAACTGCGCCCGAGCCAAATTGTTACGTATGGTAACTTGGATTAAGGCTGACGCGACGCGAAGTTTTCAATAGAGACTTCTTCGTCATAGTTGACGTCAGTAAAGCCAAAACCATTTAATTTCAGGAAGTCATTCTTGTAGCCCTCATAATCCCCCAATTCCGGGAAATTGTCCGGCCCCATCTCGTTGAGAATGACTTGCACTTTCTCTTGTACATCCGGGCGCAACTCCCAGTCGTCAACCCGCACCAGGCGCTGGTCGTCCACTGGCACCTCACCTGTTTCGGTATAGAGACGCTGCGCAAACAATCGCTGCATCTGTTCAATGCAGCCTTCATGCAAACCCAATTCCTTCATGACCTTGAAAAGGGCGAGGATGTAGGGTGAGAACGCCGGGATGAAAACACTGGCCTTGGTCACCAATGCCTTGCATACGGCCACATGAGCCTGCCCGCCTATCTTGCGCAATTGTTCATCAAGCACATCAGCGGTTTTGTGCAGGTGCTCCTTGGCATGCCCAAGCGTGCCTTCGTGATAGATCCGGCGGGTGATTTGCGACCCGATATAGGAGTAAGCAACCGTCTGGCAGCCTTCGGCGAGCACTCCGGCATCCGAAAGCACCTTGATCCACTCGGCCCAGTCTTCACCGCCCATTACGCGGACAGTATCTTCGATTTCCTGCGGATCGGCTGCTTCAAGAACGCCCTCATCGAAGCAGTCCTTTTCCAAATTGACAGTATATCCGGTAAGCGGCTCGCCAACGGTCTTGAGTGAGGAGCGGATTTTCTGCCCCGTTTCCGGATCCGGACGCACGCCCGTGGCGAGTGAATAGACCACCAAGTCCACGGTGCCGCCAAACTCAGTCTTGATGTAGTCGATAATCTGCTGGCGCATTTCCGCGGAAAATGCATCGCCGATAAAATTCTTGGCGATCAAACCCTCTTGCTCAGCCGCTTCGCGGAAGTACAAGGCGTTGTACCACCCGGCGCTCCCCACGCTGGCCTCGGACGGCCCACGCTCGAAAGCAACGCCAATAGTGTCGGCCTTGGCACCACCAAACGCCAATGAAATACGTGAGGCCAGACCAAACCCAGAAGATGCACCCAAAACGAGCACCTTCTTTGGTCCATTCTTTATCGGATCAGCTTGGCGAACATAGTCGATTTGTTCTTCAACCGCCTTTTTACAGCCGATTGGATGGCAGGTCTTTGCCACCTGCCCTTTGATTACAGGTTTGATAATCATGAGAAACTCTTTGTTGGGGCTTTGTGCATGTGACGATGAACAGGCCGTCAGGCCTGTTCAGGAGGGCGAACAGTCGCGATGCCCTCAATGACTGCCTTGTCATTTTGGTTGAAACTGGTGGTGCGCAGCTTGGCTATCTTTTTTTCTCTATTGATTTCAATAACCTCAACTTCCGCCCGAATGGTGTCGCCGATGTAAACCGGCGCTTTGAAGCGCATTTCCTGGCCAAGATAAATGGTTCCCGGTCCCGGCAGTTGCATGCCCAGCACCGTGGATGTCAAACCAGACACCAGAATGCCGTGGGCCACTCGCTTGCCAAAAACGCTGGCCTTGGCGGCCGTATCACTGACGTGTACCGGATTGACATCACCGCTGATACCGCAGAATGCCTGAATATCGGCTTCGCAAATGGTCTTTTCAAAACAGGCTTTCTGCCCGATGTGGAGCTGATCCAGCGTGTAGCTCATGACGGACCTCCATGTAAGAGAGCAATGACCGTGGGGCTCTGGTTTACGCCAGAGCCACTTCCTTTTCCTCGGTCAACGGTTTGAGGGTCAGACCAAGCGGCTTATCGACAAACAGCCGTGGATCCATCAACTTCAGATCTGCACTGACACGGGGCTGGAACGCCATCTGGCTTAAAACATCCCGCTCCAGATCAACGCCCGGCGCGATCTCGATCAATTCAAGTGTCTCATCAATCAACCGGAAAACCGCACGCTCCGTGATGTAGAGTACCGGCTTGCGGTTCAAACGGGCCTGATCGGCAGAAAAAGTCACTTGCTGCACCTTGGCGAGGAACTTCTTGATGCGTCCTTCCTGTACGATGGACAAGCGCCCCTCACCTGCATCGACTTTCAAACCGCCCGCCGTGAACGTGCCGCAGAAATACACTTCCTTGGCATTCTGCGTGATGTTGATAAAGCCGCCACACCCGGCGATTTTCGTTCCGAAACGAGAGACATTCAGGTCACCATTCCGGTCGCACTCCGCCAACCCGAGGAAAGCCTGATCCACGCCGCCGCCATCATAGAAGTCAAACATCTGATCCTGCGTGATGATGGCCTCCGGGAAAGCGGATGCGCCGAAACTCAACCCACCTGCCGGGGTACCACCGATTGCTCCGGGCTCAACCGTTGCAATCATCTTGTCCGTTACACCTTCTTCATCCGTGACTTCGGCAATGACTTCCGGAACGCCGATGCCGTAGTTGAGCACGGATCCTTCCCGCAACTCTATCGCAGCGCGGCGTGCGATAATTTTTTTGGCATCCAGAGGCCGCGGTCCGGAGTTGCGCCTCAGCCGCGTACCCCGACCACAATAAGCCGGGTTCATGGCTTCGGCGAATGTCTGCATATGTGCGTCATCGTCGGCGAGAACGAC
Organism: Pseudovibrio exalbescens DSM 16456; assembly: GCF_000422785.1. Classification (GTDB taxonomy): domain Bacteria; phylum Pseudomonadota; class Alphaproteobacteria; order Rhizobiales; family Stappiaceae; genus Pseudovibrio; species Pseudovibrio exalbescens. The sequence continues at coordinate 197,005 of NZ_AUGS01000002.1, read as the reverse complement.
AGCATCCACGTGAATGCCTGGGATACGGACCTGTTGCGGATCCAACTCGCCAGCGTCAACGATCCTCTTCACCTGAACGATAACCTTGCCGCCCATATTGGAAACCAGCTGCGCAGCAGCAAGATTTTCAAGAAACAGACACTCATCTTCCATGGTGACGTTGCCGTTGCGATCGGCAGTAGTACCGCGCAGCAACGCCACATTGGCATCAATGCGCTTGTAGAACAGGTATTCCCGTCCTTCCATCTCGACGACCTTCACTCGGTCGTCCTTGGTGGCCTCATTGATTTTGCCGCCATCGATGCGCGGATCCACAAAAGTGCCTAGACCGACGTGAGTAAGCGTACCGGGCTTGCCTGCCGCGCTGTCACGGATCAACTGCGCGATAACCCCTTGCGGGAAGTTATAGGCTTCAATTTCATTCTGATTGGCCAGATCCTGAAGGCGGGGGATCAATCCCCAATGCCCGCCCAGCGCCATCTTCACCAACCCCTTGTGGGAGAGGTGATTATTGGCACGATCCTGACCATCGCCCTGCCCTGCCGTGAAATAAAGCTCCAGATTTCTGGGGTGACCGGTTTCAAAGAACCGGTCCTTAATGGCGCGCTCAATTGCTTCTGGCACAACCGCACCAATAAAACCGCCAAGTATTACCTTGTCGCCATCTTCAATAAGCGCAGCCGCTCCCTCTGGAGTCAAGATTTTTACTTGCATCCCGTGACCCTTCATTATGTAGATGCAAGTCACAATAAACTCGCACCATCTTTTTGCTTCCTGCATGAAGGATAGAAGGGTTCAGAACCAAGAAAAACAGGCAATCACCTAAAAGACAATTGCACAAACGGGACAATCAGCACGTGAGCAGTATCTGCTCGCCTGCCTCGTTGTGGCCCAGTTCACGGGTACGCCGGATAAGGTAATTCTTGAAGTTGGTGCACATGAGTGGCATCTGCCGTCGACGGCGAAAGAACAAGTTGAACTCGAACTCGGCATCGATGTAATCGCTGAGGATCGAGATCAGACGGCCATCAGCCAACTCTTCGCGCAGCAACGTAATCGGCAGATAGGCTATACCCCCACCGGTCAGGGCAATCGACTTGATGATCTCGCTGTCATCCACCTCGACAGTCCGCGCAATTTCCACCGCCGTGCAATCACCGTGGTATTCGAATACCCACTTGTTGCCGCCGACCAAGGTACGGGCAAACAGGCAGTTATGCTTTCGCAAATCCTCAGGCGTCGTGGGTACCCCGTACCGCTCGGCATACTCTGGGGAACAACATGCAACCAGCGGATACTTCAGAAGCGAACGCTTGACGAGCAAGCTGTCCTTCTCCTGAAAGCCTTGATAGGTCGCATTGGCGCGAATGAAGAAATCTACCTCTTCAACCATATCCACTTCATACGCAGTTTGGAGCACGCGAAAATCCACGTGGGGATGATCCAGCAGATACTCCCCCACGATTTGGGCCAGGAAGTAGCGCGCAAACAAAGGCGTGGCAGCGACACAGATCGTGCCGCGCTCTTCCTTGCCAAAGTTTGTGATCTCGGTGAAGATATCTTCAATCTCGGCGTTGACATCACTGAAACGCTCATAGAGGCGTTGCCCGGCTTCGGTTGCAACAACCTTCCGCGTTGAGCGCTTGAGCAAGCTCACACCCATTTTCTCCTCAAGCTCGATAATCCAGCGACTGCCGGCGCTGGCCGAAATGCCGTAGAGGCGGGCGGCATCGGAAAAAGATCCAGTGCGCACGACGTGCAGAAAATAGACGATCTTATCGAGCATGGGACCTCGCAATCCTTTAGTTTTTTTGGCTCTTTTGCATCCTTTACGGGTACACTCACCCCTTTGGAAAGATTAGTGGAATTAGCAGCTTCGTACAGTTCGGGAATTGTCGCAGGGCATATCGTTTTTCAAAGAGACTAAAACGTGGAATTTCATGGGTCATCTCGGCCATCCCATTTCTTCATTTTTGTTTTGCGAAGGTGCCTGTAATCATTCGCGGCCGCTCATGTCAAGAATATCACCAACAACTTCAGAGCGATCAGGAATTGCTCGGGAATTCAGAAGAGGTGATATCACTATGCTCCAGGACAAGATTTGTATCGTAACCGGCGGCGCTCAGGGCATTGGTCGCTGCATTGTCGAAACCTTTGCCGATCAGCATGCAGCGCAGGTGTATGCCTGCGACATGAACGAAGACGCCATGCAGGACTATCGTGACCGGTTCCAGAACGTGCAACCTGTCGCGCTGAACGTTTGCGACCGTGATGCCGTTGTCGCTTTTGTGGAGCAGGTGAAAGCCGATCATGGTCGCGTCGACGTATTGGTGAACAATGCCGGCGTTACCCGCGACAATCTGCTCGACCGGATGAGTGAATCCGATTGGGATATCGTGGTGGACGTGAACCTGAAGGGCGTGTTCAACATGACGCAAGCCATTGCACCGCTGATGATGGAAAGCGGGGCCGGCTCCGTGATCACCATGTCATCCGTTGTCGGTACCGACGGCAATATTGGTCAGAGCAACTATGCTGCCACCAAGGGCGGTGTGATTGCCATGACCAAAGGTTGGGCCAAAGAGTTTTCTCGCAAAGGTGCGCAGGTCCGCGCCAACTGCGTGGCACCCGGTTTCATCAAGACCCCAATGACAAAAGACCTTCCGGAAAAGGTCATCGACCACATGAAAAGCAAAACCCCGCTTGGTCGCATGGGCGAGGCAGAGGACATTGCCGAAGGCGTTCTGTTTCTGGCAAGTGATCGCTCCCGCTTCATTACCGGGCAGACATTGAAAATTGACGGCGGCCTGGTGATTTAAGGGGATCGTGATGACAAAGATTTTCATTGTAGGAGCCAAGCGCACCGCAATTGGCAGCTTCATGGGATCGCTGGCATCAGTGCCAGCACCCAAGCTGGGCGCTACAGCGATTGCAGCTGCTCTTTCCCAAAGCAACCTGTCAGCCGACAAGGTGGACGAGGTCATTGTCGGCAACGTTTTGGGTGCGGATCAGGGTATGGGCCCTGGTCGACAGGCGGCAATCTACGCCGGAATCCCGGATCATGTACCCGCTTATACGGTTAACATGATTTGCGGCAGTGGCATGAAAACCATGATGGATGCTGCCGCCCATATCAAAGCAGGAGATGCGGACGTCGTCGTTGCGGCGGGTATGGAGAACATGTCTCAGGCCCCCTTTGCTTTGCCGGGTAAGAGCCGCATGGGCCACAAGATGGGCAATCAGGGTCTTTCAGACACCATGATCAAGGATGGCCTGACAGATGTGTTCAACAACTACCACATGGGCATGACCGCGGAGAACCTGGTAGACAAGTTCGGCTTGACCCGCGATGATCAGGACGAATTTGCGCTGCAAAGCCAGAAACGAGCCAGTAGCGCAGTTGAAGCTGGTGTCTTCGCTGATGAAATCGCGCCGATCGAGGTCAAAACTCGCAAGGCCATTTCTGTATTCGATCGGGACGAATATCCTCGCGCTGATGCATCCATGGAAGGCTTGGCCAAGTTGAAGCCTGCCTTTAAAAAGGATGGCAGCGTGACCGCGGGCAACGCCTCCGGGATCAACGATGGCGGCGTAGCACTTGTTCTTGCTTCAGAGGCGGCCGTCGAAAAACATGGTCTGACCCCGCTCGCCGAACTGGTCAGCTATGGCCAAGGCGGTGTGGATCCGGCCATTATGGGCTACGGCCCAGTGCCAGCCATTGCTCAGGCTCTTCAGCGGGCCAACATGCGTCTTGCGGACATGGAGCGCCTTGAACTGAACGAGGCGTTTGCAGCGCAAGCGCTGGCTGTCATGCACGGCCTGACTCAGGAGCACGATGTGACCCTCGACTGGTTCGAGGACAAGACCAACGTAACTGGTGGTGCCATTGCGCTCGGGCATCCACTGGGCGCCTCTGGCGGACGAATCGTGACAACGCTGCTTTACGGCATGATGCGTAACCAACTCACATATGGCCTCGCCTCTTTGTGCATTGGTGGTGGCATGGGCACTGCTGTGGTCTTGAAGAAAGTCTAGTCTCCACATCGCCGGCTCTTCCAGCCCAGCAGCAAGTGCTGCTGCCCAGCCAGCCCTTGTCGAAACCGCCCGTTTCGACAAGGGCTTTTTGTTGAAGCAGCCTTCAGGGCATACGAATAATGTCCGGCATTATCTGTGTCACACCCGAGCCGCGCTTGTCCGGATCTTCCAGAACTTCAAAAAGCATGTCCATCATCGCTGGTACGTTCTGGCGCACCATTGTGGTGTTGCGCCCCAACAGCGCGGCATAGGGGTCCCAGTCGAAACAGCCAAGCGTAACCTGTTCCAGCTTTTCCAAACCCGCGCGCTTGAACCAATTGACGATGCCCTCGAGAGAAATGGTTGAGTTGACAAAAATCCCGCTGGGCAGGCGCCCTACCTTTTCAACAAACGCATCAAAGCTTCGCTCCGCTTTATGAGCTGCGTAGCCACACGGTCGCACGAACTCCGGCGCTATGGTCGCTCCTGCATTCGCGTGCGCCATGCGAAAACCACGAATACGCTCCGAGGTGTTGTGATCATGGGCTCGCCCACCAATGAACACGACATCACTGTCCCGCCCGGCACAGGGAAAGCCGAGACGACCAAGAATGTCCGCTGTCAGTTCCAGCGCCGCACTGTAATTGTCGGAGATGATTGAAGGCGAGCTCGTTCCCGGCAGATCCACATTGATCGTGCTTACTCCCTGTGCGCCGCAGATCTCGGCAATCTTGTCCGGATTGGTGGCGCCGGTACAGACAATGTGGTCAACACGATACGCCAGCATGGACTGTGCCGCTTCGATCTCCAGTTCCGGGTCACGACGTGTACAGGTAACAATCGGAAACAGACCGCGCTCGCGGGCGCGCTGTTCAAAGGTCTGCGCTAGCGCGCCAAAGTATCGGTTGTCATACATGGGCACAATCATGCCGATGATGCCGGAGCGTTCGGTGCGCAGAGCACGGGCCTGCATGTTGGGTGAATAGCCTTGTTCGCGGGCAACCTTGCGAATCTGGTCTGCCAATTTCTGGCTTATGCGGCGCTTCTTCCAGGTTCCGTTGAGGACAGCGCCAACAGTACTGGCGGAGGTGTTGGTTAACTTCGCCAAATCATAAATCGTCGGACGTTTATCACTTCGACTGTCAGTCATATCACCTCCCTTCCGCGATTTCTCTGGATTGATGCTTGACAAGAAATGCGGCCAAGCGCAATATGCACCTTCGATGGTGCATGTGTAAAGTACTGATTTTGAACGGTTTGGGAGGACCCAATGAAGACTATCTCTAAGCTACTTGGTGCCGCTGCTGTTTCCGTGTCGATGTTGGCCGCGCCAGCATTGGCCGACGACACACCAACAATCGGTGTTGTTGTTAAGGTCGGTGGCATTCCGTGGTTCAATGCCATGGAACAAGGTATCGAGGAAGCAGGTGACAAACTCGGCGTCGACGCTTTCATGGTTGGTCCGACCAGCGCAGATCCTGCCCTGCAGGTTCGCGCCATTGAAGATCTGATCGCGCGCGGTGTTGATGTTATCGGCGTTGTACCAAACGACGCACAGGTCCTGGAACCCGTTCTGAAGCGTGCCATGGATGCGGGCATTAAAGTTATTACCCACGAATCCGAGGCAAGCCAGAACAAGGACTTCAACTTTGAACTCGTGTCTGCTGAAAACTTCGGCAAAGCCCACGCGGACATGTTCGCCAAGGCTACCGGTTGTGAAGGCAGTTATGCGGTTTACGTTGGTGGTTTGACGGTTCCAGCACACAATGCCTGGGCAGATGCAGCCGTGACACGGCTCGAAGAAAAGTGTCCGGACATGAAGCAGGCAGCGGACCGCTTTGGCGTTGCTGAAAGTGTTGATGATAGCCGTACCACGACGCTTGACCTGCTACGCGCCAATGAAGACTTTGCCGGCGTAATGGCATTTGGTAGCCAGGGGCCGATCGGTGCAGCACGCGCTGTTCAGGAACGTGGTCTTGAGGGCGAAGTTGCCGTTGTCGGATTGTTCTCCGCTGGCCAGGGCCGTCGTCTGGTTCATTCAGATGCGCTGACAGGCGGCTTCGTGTGGAGCCCAATTGAAGCGGGCAAGGCGTTTGTCGAGCTGGGCACCATGCTCGTTATGGGCGACACGGTGCAGGACGGCGATGATGTGCCGGTGCTGGGTACTGTTGAAGTGGATGGCAAGAACATCTACGCCAACAAGCCTCTTGAACTGGGCAAGGACTCCGTTGACGGTCTGTCTGAGCTAGGCCTCTAAAACACTCCCGAGGGCCAAGACCCTGTTGTTCGGAGCCGTCATTGTCCAAGACAGATGGCTCCGAACGCGCTTCCATCCACTTCTCACGATCAACTGCAGGACGGGTAAAAGCCCGGCCAACGGGACAGTTGTGCGCAGCCGAGAAGGCGACCATGACAGAACTTGCAATTCGTGCGACTTCGATCACCAAAAAGTTCGGTGGTTTTACCGCACTCGACAATGTCGAATTTGAACTGCAGCCGGGCGAGATCCATTGCCTTGCAGGCGAAAACGGGTGCGGCAAGAGTACCCTCATCAAGATCATCAATGGAGTGTACCAGCCAGAGCCCGGCGCGCACTTCGAGTTTTCGGGCCAGCAGTCCGTTGGGCAAATCTCGCCCTCAAGCGCCAAACGCCTTGGGATTCACGTGATTTGGCAGGATCTGGCACTGTTTCCAGATCTCACGGTTGCCGAAAACATTTGTTTCGATAGCTTCGTTGCGCATCCCCTGAAGGGCATCGACAGTCAGGCAAAGATCGAGCAGGCCAGCAAAACCATTGGCGAGTTGGGCGTCCAACTGGATCCGACCGCGCGCGTTGGTGATCTGAGCATCGCCAAACGCCAACTGGTTGCCATCTGTCGTGTAATTCAAGCAGAAGCGCGGATCATCTTCATGGATGAACCGACCGCATCGCTGACACAAAAAGAAACAGAGACGCTGCTTTCCATCGTGCGTCGTTTGTCCGCACAGGGGATTTCGATTGTTTTCGTCAGCCACCGCCTTGCTGAGGTGTTGGATGTGTGCGAACGCGTCACCGTGCTGCGAGACGGCAAACTTGTCGGGACCTTTCCAACGGAGGGAATGACGCAAAAAAAGCTCTCGACCCTGATGACGGGCAAAGAGCTGGATCAGACACCGCGTGCGGGTGAGGTCAACGGGGACCGCATTCTGGTCCTGAAGCACCTGACACGGCGCGGTGAATACGAGGACATCAGTTTTGACCTTCGCAAGGGAGAAATCCTTGGTTTGACGGGTCTTATGGGCTCGGGACGGACCGAGATCGCCTTGTCCATTTTCGGCATGACCAAACCTGATAGCGGAGAAATCCGGCTCGATGGGCAGGAAATGCAGTTCAAAAGCAATCGCGACGCGATTGACGCCGGCATCGCCTATGTTTCCGAGGACCGATTGAACCTTGGCCTCGACCAGAAGCAATCCATTGCGGACAACACGGCAGCGCCTGTTCTCAAACAGCTATCAAACCCAAGCTTTTTCCTCAGCCCCAAGAGCATTCGCGCGCTCTGCGACACCTGGATTGACAAGCTCAAGACCAAGGTCAGCGATCCGCTTCTGCCGGTTTCATCGCTTTCCGGCGGCAACCAGCAAAGGATCGTTCTTGCCAAATGGTTGGCAACCGAACCGAAAGTGCTTGTGCTGGACTCTCCGACCGTTGGCGTGGACGTGGGCGCCAAGGCTGGGATTTTCGAGATTATCCGGCAGCTCGCAGATCAAGGCATGGCCATCATCCTCATCTCTGATGAAGCCAGCGAAATCTACCACAACACGGACCGTACGCTTGTTTTGAAAGAAGGCCGTATTTCCCGGTCGTTCAAGACAACGGATGTCAGCGAAGAAGAGCTGGAGGGCATCATCAATGCTTAACCGCCTAAAAAGCGTCGAAGGATCCCTGCTCGCCGTTATCGTGGTGCTGGGTCTGCTACTCAGCCTGACGACCGACAGCTTCCTTACAGTTCAAAACATGTTTGACCTTCTGAACAATCAGGCCGTGAACATTATTTTTGCAGTGGGTCTGGTCGTCGTGCTGGTTTCCGGTGGGATTGACATCTCGTTTTCGATCTCCGCCTCCGTAGTGCAATACGTTGTGGTCACTCTGGTTCTGTCCATGGGAGGCGGAAACTGGGCGATTGGATTGGTTTTGGCGGCGGGTTGCGGCTTGATGCTGGGCTTGGTGAACGCGTTTCTCATTCACCGATTCAGAATCGTTTCAATCATCGTCACCATCGGCACATTTAATCTGTTTTTCGGCCTCTTGATGTACTTCACGCGGGGCCGGTCGATCTACAACATTCCCGATTGGCTCTATTACCGCATTCCGGTTCTGGAACTATCTGATGCCAGTTTGTATCTACCCATCGTGGTGGCGGTGCTTCTGGCGTTCGTAACGTGGTTTTTCATGACCCGGATGGGGTTTGGCCGCATGATCATTGGGTTTGGTTCCGATCCTGAAGCAGCGCGCAGATCCGGCATCAACATCGCCTTCATTCAAGCCTTTGCCTACGGCTGGCTCGGCCTGTGCGCAGGTATTGGCGGGCTGATGCAAGCGCACATCGTTCAGGAAGTAGTGCCCAATGCGCTTTATGGACGTGAACTTGAAATTCTGGCTGCTGTCGTTCTGGGCGGTGCTGTCCTTGGCGGCGGACGGGGCACGGTCATTGGCGCCATCTTGGGTGTCATGCTACTCGCCGTCGTCCAGAACGGCCTGAACCTGCTGGGCATAACCCCCTTCGCCTTCAAGGCCATCGTGGGCATCATTATCCTGATGGCAATCACCGCAACAAACATCGACCGCTTGCTGCCCAAGCGCAGCACCAAAGTGGAAGGGTAGGGCCATGAACAACAATCGGTTCCTTCAGTTTTTCCGCAAGAGCAGCAGTGATCGGCTGGAGTTGCTGGCCATGCTCGGCTTTCTGGCCCTCTGTCTGGCGTTTTTCAGCGTGGTTGCGCCCCGTTTTCTGTCTCCCGGCATTTTCCGCTCCATGGCCTACCAGTTGCCGGAGTTGGGGCTCTTAACGCTGGCAATGTTTGTTCCGATCATTTCCGGCGGGCTCAACCTTGCGGTCACATACTCCGCCAACATATGCGGATTGGCCGCTGCCTTTCTGGTCAAGGGGTTCCTTATGTCTGCCGGTTGGGCGTCTGTTCCCGCAGCTCTAGTCGTTGGGCTGGGCGTCGGGGCCGGTGTAGGGGTGCTCGTCGGCGCGATGGTTGCCTATGTGGGCGCTCACCCCATTCTTGTGACATTGGGCGCCATGATTTTCTTGCGCGGTCTGGGTGAACTGCTAACACGAGGCGGCGACATCTCCGGCATGCCGGAAGCTTTCAACTTCATCGGCCACGGGTCCATCCTTGGCATCCCTGTACCCATGCTGATCTTTCTCGGGGCCGCCGGCATCTTGTTGTACATCATGCAGTACACCAAAGAGGGCTTCAGCATTTACATGTCCGGCTCCAATCCGGAAGCCGCGAAGTACTCCGGCATCAATGTCAACAAGACCCTGATGCTGGTCTACGGTCTGTCCGGTGCAATTTCCGGCTTGGCAGGCATTCTCATGCTGGCGCGTTTCAACTCGGTGCGTGTGGGACACGGTGATTCCTACCTGCTCATTACCGTATTGGCCTGCTTCCTGGCTGGCGCCAACCCGTTCGGTGGCTTCGGTCGGGTTCTGCCGCTGGTCGTTGGGCTGATGAGTTTGCAAGTCGTGGCCTCCGGCATGAACCTTTTGGGTGCAAGCCAGCATCTCTCCACCGCAATCTGGGGCGGGTTTCTGCTGCTGGTCATGGTGTTGAGATCTCCTTTCCTGAACAAGAACTAAACAGCCAGAGGTGAGTATGACCTACGTCATTGGTGTAGATGTTGGGACAGGAAGCGCCCGCGCAGGCTTGTTCGACCATACGGGCGTGATGCACGGAACCGCTCAACACGCAATCAAGATTGCCCATCCGCAAAGTGAATGGGCCGAACAAAGTTCCACCGACATCTGGCGAGCTGTGTGTGCCAGTGTGAAGGCCGTGATGCATGAAACCGGGGTAGAGCCGGCTCGGGTGAAGGGCATTTCCTTCAGCGCGACCTGTTCGCTCGTTCTGCTCGACAACGCGGGCGCTCCGTTGTGCTTGTCCAACGGTGAAGACTTGTGGGACATCATCGTTTGGATGGATCATCGGGCAACGGCTGAGGCGGATGAGGTGACTCAAAGCCAAAGCTCCGTTTTGAACAATCTGGGCGGACGCATGTCCCCGGAAATGCAGATACCCAAACTCATGTGGTTGAAGCGCCATCGCCCCGATCTCTGGGAGCGGCTCGGTTATGCGGGCGATCTTGCCGATTTCCTCACGTACAAGTGCAGCGGGTCAATTGAGCGGTCGGTGTGCACTCTGGGCTGCAAGTGGACCTTTGACCCAGACGCCAACGCTTGGAATACCGCTTTTCTTGCGGACATGGGGCTTGAGGATTTGCTTGCGAAAGGTCAATTGCCAGACACGGCAAGGCCTGTGGGCACCCCGCTAGGTGCGCTTACTGATGCAGCGGCGGCCGATTTGGGATTGACGACGGACTGCGAGGTTGCCGTTGGATTGATTGACGCGCACTCAGGTGCTTTGGGAACGTTAGGCCTTCACGCAGAAGACGCACCCGAAAAACGAATGGCACTTATTGCTGGCACATCCAACTGTCACATTGCTCTCAGTCCGGCCCGCAATGAGGTCCCCGGCGTGTGGGGGCCATATTTTGGTGCGGTCACACCCGGCATGTGGGCCAATGAAGGTGGACAAAGCCTGACCGGCGCTCTTCTGGATCATGTGATCGGCCTGTTTTCCGGCGATCCCAAGGCTCCAGAGAACAGTCATGGCGCGTTGGCCGAAACACTGCTTGACCGCATGACAAGTGATCCGGATATCGCAGGGCGCGTCCATGTCATGCCTGATCTGCTCGGCAATCGGTCCCCGTTTGCCGATGCCGACATGCGCGGTGCCATTCTGGGTCTGACACTTGAGGAGCCGCGCGAGACGTTCTTGAAAGTGTACTGGGCAGCAGCAGCCAGCATTGCCTATGGCACCAAGCTCATCATCGATCGCATGAATGACCATGGATATGCCATCAACACGCTTCATCTCAGTGGAGGGCATAAAAAGTCCGAGCTGTTGGTCGGGCTCTATGCAGATGCAACCGGATGCGATGTAGTTATTTCCCAAGCTGAAGAGCCTGTGCTACTGGGAGCCGCCATAGCAGCTCTGGCGCCGCTCAATGGCGAATTGGGGGTTTCAGGCGCGATTTCCAAAATACGCGTTGCCTGTGATGTTCGCACGCCCGATCCAGTTCGAGCTGCCATGCACGCCCGCCGCTATGACACGTTCAAGGCACTATACAAGGCGTGACCGGCGCTTCCCGTCTACCAATCACATAGGAGGTGTGCTGTCGCGCACCTCTTTTTTGTGCCGTTTACAGTTTTCCGCCAAGAATTGATCTTGGTCTCGGAACGGGCTAGCAATACAGGCAGTTCAAGGGGATAGGCGTAGGCAAGACGACTTGACCAAACACATTTCGAAGACAGGAAGCATTGCGCTTTTCAGTTCCGGCATGCTCTCGCACCGCCGAGAAATCGAATACCTGAGTGGATGCCGCATCCAGTTTTATCGCGCCAAACAGCCACTCCATTCAGACACCATCGCCATTGGGGGATGGGGCTACAAGGATTCGGCAAATATCGCACGGCGGCGAGCCGAGAAAGAAGGCTTGCCATATTGGGCTTTCGAAGATGCGTTCGTGCGTTCTGTCCAACCAGGCATTGCAGAGCCCAGCGCTTCCATGCTTCTGGACAAGACCGGCATCTTTTATGACGCCCGATCAGAGAGCCGCTTGTTTGATCTGATCGCAACCGGCCATGTCAGTGCGACTGAAGCCGAAAGCGCCGAGGCCGTAGCCGCCCATTTAACCGATCGCTCCATTTCAAAGTACAACAATGTCGCGCCAGACACATTGCCAGACGCCCTTAAACGGCTAAGAGACGGAAGCGCCATTGTAATTGTTGACCAAACCCAAGGAGATGCCTCAATTCCCGGTGCCTTAGCTTTACCCGAGCACTTCCAAGACATGATACAGACGGCACTGCAGGAAACGGAGGGACTGCCGCTTATCGTCAAGACACACCCGGATGTGATGGCGGGCCTTAAACACGGCTATATTGGCACCCATTGGCGGGATGAGCGCCTCGTCTGGCTTCAGGATCCTGTTTCGCCATGGCGACTCTTTGAAAAGGCGCGGGCCGTGTTCACCGTCTCCAGCCAACTGGGCATGGAAGCGCTGATGGCAGGTGTGCCGGTGCGGTGCTGGGGACTGCCGTTTTATGCGGGCTGGGGTCAAACTCAGGACAAAACTGGCAAAAATGACATATCTCGCGGCGATCGTTCCTTACCCGAAATAATACACGCGGCTTATCTGGGCTACGCGCACTACTTCGATCACTGGAAACGTACTCCAGTTGACGTTCATGAAGCCATTGAGCAGGTGGCCTACTTGCGCGGGCAGCAAATGGCGACTCCGAGGCGGTCATTCAGCTTTTTGCCGCGCAAGGCAGAGCAGTGGGTGTACCGTCATTTGCAGCGCCCCCACCGCCCTTAATTGGAACTCTGGCGATATCCTCCGAGAGAGGACAAGCCGCCGCCCTATCAAAAAGCCAGGCTAAGCATCAGTCTGCCAAGCATTCCGTCAAACCTGCAGCCAGACCGTTTATCAACTCGAAGTACTGGTTTTCTCCCGCATCGAGAGTGGCGCCCAACGGATCCAATTCACCTGCCTTGGCCTGCGTTCCGTCAACCAGCACACGAACGATCTTGGGCTCAAACTGTGGTTCAGAGAAAACGCAGCTGACATCAAGCTCCTCAATACGGTGCTGAATTTCAGCTACCCGTTCAGCACCCGGCGCGCGTTCTGGGCTGACCGTGATGGAGCCGGCTGCGGAGATATCGAAGCGATTTTCGAAATACTGATAAGCATCATGGAACACGATGAAGGGTTTTCCTTGCACAGGCGCGAGCTCACCTGACACCTGTGTCATCAAGCCATCCAGCCTGCCCTGCAGTGCTTGTGCGTTGGCTTCATACGTCGCCGCATTGTCCGGATCGATCTCTGACAGTTCTTCAGCCAGTGCACTGACAAAGGCTTTGGCATTTGCTGGGTCGAGCCACATATGTGGATCAACACCGTCGTGATCGTGGTCGTGGTCATGATGGGCGTGCTCATCCGCATGCTCATCATGATCGGAATGATCGTGCGCCTCATGGCCGTGCTCACCTTCATGATCATGGTCCTCGTGATCGCCATGGTCATGGTCATGTGCTTCCTCATCGTGATCATGACTGTGCCGTTCAAAAGATCCCCCTTCCCGGAAGGCCAGGGTCTTTACACCGTCGGACTGCGCCAGTGTTAGCGTATGAGCTCCGCCGGACAAGGTTTCCAAAGGCTTAGTCAAGAATGTTTCCAGCTGAGGCCCCATCCAGACAATCAAGTCCGCATCTTGCAATGCCGCCGCTTGAGAAGGCTTCAAACTATAAGCATGTGGAGACCCGGCACCCTCAATCAGGAGTGTCGGTGCTCCAACACCCTTCATCACTCCAGCGGTGAGAGAGTGGATGGGCTTGATTGTGGTGACGACCTGAGGCGCGGCTGCAGCACCCGCTACAAGTCCAAGGAAAGAGACGCTTGCGAGCACCGGTGTGAGAATACGGGACATATATACCTCATAGCTTTTGTTAATGTTATACTATTACGTCTATTGCGAAATGATATAACGTGTGCCATATGCTTTGCCAAGTTCCTTTTTATGTTTTTTGGAAAGAGCGGGCATGGATAGCCTGATTACCCTAGACAATGCAGGCCTGAAAGCAGACGGACGATGGTTGGTACGCGGCGTGGACTTGACCATCAGTCCCGGCGAAATCGTGACGTTGATTGGCCCTAACGGTTCCGGCAAGTCCACAACGGCCAAACTGGCGTTGGGCATCCGGCGACCTTCTGAAGGGCACGCACGGCGACGCGCTGACCTGAAAGTGGGATACGTCCCGCAAAAGCTGTCGATCGACTGGACATTGCCTCTGACCGTGGACCGCCTGCTGAAGTTGACCGGACGATTGTCAGCGCAGGACGTGGATGACGCATTAGCGCGGACTGGCGTTGGCAAGTTGCGCAATGCCGAAGTGCAGAACCTGTCTGGCGGTGAGTTTCAAAGAGTACTCATGGCGCGCGCCATCGCCCGGCGCCCCAATCTTCTGGTTCTCGATGAACCGGTTCAAGGTGTTGACTACACAGGTGAAATAGCGCTGTACGAAATGATTGCCGAGATCAGACAAGAGCTGAACTGCGGTGTGCTGCTGATTTCTCATGACTTGCATATCGTCATGGCGGCAACAGATCGTGTCGTGTGCCTGAACGGTCATGTGTGCTGTCAAGGGGCTCCGGGTGCAGTATCACGCTCTCAAGCCTATCGGGAGCTATTCGGCCCTCGTGCAAGTGAAACGTTGGCCATCTACGAACACCATCATGATCACACGCACTTGGCGGATGGCCGTGTCATGCATTCAGATGGGACGATTTCGGATCGCTGTCCCGGGGCAGGTACCTCATCTGCAGAACCGAAAGAGCATCGCCATGCTGGATGATTTCTTTACCCGCGCTCTTGTTGCCGGACTTGGTGTTGCGATCGTTGCAGGCCCTCTGGGTTGTTTCATCATCTGGCGGCGCCTCGCGTATTTTGGCGATACACTTGCCCACTCCGCGTTGTTGGGTGTTGCATTGGCGTTCTTGTTTCAGATCAACATCACGCTTTCGGTCTTTCTGGTTTGTGCTCTGATTTCCATGTTGTTGCTGGCTCTCCAACGCAGGGCCACGATTTCGGCAGATGCCTTGCTCGGCTTGCTGTCGCATTCAGCGCTGGCTGTGGGGCTGGTTTGTCTGGCGTTCATGACCTGGGTACGGGTGGATCTGATGGGCTTCCTGTTCGGCGATATTCTGGCCGTGTCAAAGGCGGACATTGCCATTATCTACGGCGGCGGCGCTCTTACTCTCGTGGTGCTATGCTTTATCTGGCGCAGCCTGTTCGCCTCAACCGTCAGCTACGAGCTGGCAGAAGCTGAGGGTTTGAGACCAGAATTCGCAAACTCGAT
Source organism: Pseudovibrio exalbescens DSM 16456 (assembly GCF_000422785.1). GTDB lineage: Bacteria > Pseudomonadota > Alphaproteobacteria > Rhizobiales > Stappiaceae > Pseudovibrio > Pseudovibrio exalbescens. Next base: position 181,798 of record NZ_AUGS01000002.1, on the reverse strand, counting down.
CTTCATGTTGTTGATGGCAACGGTCATCGCTATTTCCATGAAGATTGTCGGGGTTTTGCTCATCACAGCACTTCTGATCATTCCCGCAGCAACGGCCCGCCGACTGTCCGGGGGACCTGAGCAAATGGCCATATTGGCAGCCGTGTGTGGCGCCATGGCGGTCGTTGGCGGGTTGTTCAGTTCACTGGAATGGGACACTCCTACCGGGCCTTCGATTGTCGTGGTCGCGCTTTTACTGTTTATTCTGAGTTTCGGGCCGATTAAACAGCTTAAAGGGCACTTATCCTTCGCCCAGAAGGAGAGCAATGATGGCTGAACACCAGCACACACACGACACCAAACCCTTGACCAAGAACCAGAGGTTGGTTCTGGAACGCCTTGAGAAAACAGATGGGCCATTGAGTGCCTATTCCATTCTCGACGAGTTGCGGGACCAAGGCTTTCGCGCCCCGTTGCAGGTCTACCGCGCCCTGGAAAAACTGGTGGATGTGGGGCTGGTCCACCGTCTTGAGAGCTTGAATGCGTTTGTTGCCTGCCGGCATCCCAGCTGCCAGAACCATCAATCCATCGCCTTTGCTATTTGTGAGCAATGCGGCAGTGTGAAAGAGTTTTCTGAGGCTAGAATAGCCGAAGATTTGACTAGCTGGGCTGCAGAAACCGGCTTCATGTTAAAAAAAACCACGATCGAATTGCGCGGTCTGTGCAAGGACTGTGTAGCCAAGGCCTGACCGTGGAATCTTCAGGTTTCGGAGTCCAGACGACGGACAGGAATAATGACCGTGCCCCCCTGAGAGGCTTCGCCGCAAAAGGCTTCAATACCGAAAACACTCGCCAGCAGTTCAGGTGTCAGGGTGTTTTTGGGTGCGCCATCGGCCTGCAATGTACCATCACGGATCACGAGTACCCGGCTACACCATCTTACCGCCAGATTGAGATCGTGCAGTGAAACCAGAATGGTTTGCCCTTTGGTGACAATACGACGTAAGATGCTCATGAGGTGCAGCTGATGGGCTGGATCCAGCCCCGCATTAGGTTCGTCAGCCAGCAAAAAGGGCGTATCTTGCGCCAGAGCTCGCGCCATCAACACCCGCGCCAACTCGCCCCCCGAAATCCGATTTACGGCCTGAGCACGCAGATCCATCACTTCCATGTCCATCATGGCGGATTCGACCTTCTGTTGGTCTGCCGTATTTGATGCACCAAACGCACTGGTGTAAGGCGCCCGGCCCAAAGCCACCAATTGTTCCACCGACACCCCCCACGCCACCTCCCGGTCCTGCGGAAGATATGCGATTTTGCGCGCCCGCTGGTTGAGGCTGAGAGTCTGGATGGCGTCCCCCTCCAGCGTGGTTTCGCCTCCATGGGGGAGCAATCCGAGAATGGCCTTCATCAAGGTGGACTTGCCAGACCCGTTTGGCCCAACCACACCTATCAGCTCGCCACCGGATGCTTCAAAGCTCACGTCACGCAGTGTCGCGCGTTGGCCGCGATGAACGGTCAATCCGGAAACCTTGAGCCGGCTCATAACAAGCTCCTGCGTTTGGAAAGGATCAGCCACAGGAAGAAAGGCGCACCGACGAGTGCAGTAAGAACTCCCAGTTTAAGACCACTTTGAGGTGCAATGACCCGCACACCAACATCTGCGACTGTGAGCATAATGGCACCGGCCAACGCACTTGGAAGCAACAGGCGGGAGGGTTGATGCCCAACGACGCCGCGCATCAAATGCGGCACGACGAGCCCCACAAAGCCAATGGCACCGGCCACTGCCGTTGCAGCCCCTACACTGGCAGCTGTGCCTATCACGGCAACAAGACTGAGCCGGCGCAGGTTCACACCCAAAGTGGCCGCAGCTTCTTCGCCCAGTGTCAAGGCATCCAACGGCTTGGCGAGCGACAGCATCATGGCCCAGCCGATAGCCATCAAGGGAAGGGCCAACCAGACATGCTGCATGGACCGGTCCTCCAATGAACCCAGCATCCAGAACACAATCTCCATGGCCGCAAACGGATTTGGCGACAAGTTCAGTGCCAACGACGTCAACGAGGTTGCAATACTCGAAATCGCGACACCCGCAAGGATCAGCGTAAGGGTATGACCTCTTTGGCCTGCCAGAGCATTCAAAACCCCGCCGGCAACAGCGGCCCCCGCGAGCGCCATCAATGGCAGGGCAAGGGGAAACACAAGAGAAAACCCGGTATAAATGGCGATCACCGCGCCGAGACTGGCGGAAGCACTCACGCCGATCAAACCAGGTTCTGCAAGCGGATTGCGCAAATATCCTTGCAACACGGCCCCGGATAGCCCGAGTGTGGCACCAATGAGCACCCCCAAGATAGCGCGGGGCAGCCGAATATCCTGCATCACGACGGCTTGTGGGCTGCCATCAGCTGCAAACAGCGCTTTCACCCCCTCCAGAGGTCCGATCTGCGCTGGGCCAACGGACAGAGAAACACCAAAGCCGAGCAGAACACCGACACTCAAGACGATAATCAGAGCTGAATGGGGTATACGAGCCGTCATTTACGACTATCCGCCTGACTTGCCACCACGTCTCCTGCCTTCGTGAGCATTTCAATTGCCCTCGTTATAAACGGCAAGCCACAAATTGTATATTTCGTATGGATTGCAACTTCCCCCTGGCGATGGATGGTGCGGCGCAGGGCAGGGTGCCGCAAAACTTCATGGGCAAGCGCCGGAGGATGCCCGGTCTTTCGTGCGGTTACGAGAACATCCGGGCTTTCCATCACAAGGAGTTCAAGGGGCAAACTTCGCGTTCCCGTCAAGCTGAGTCGATCAGCTATGTTTTCAAGCCGGGCCGCACCCACTACTTCATCCATAAGCGTTCCCTGGCCAGCGGTATAGCTGTTGGCATAGTAGATGGCAGCCGGAACGTTTTCAGCGCGCTCGGTTCGTTGAGCCTCGGCCAACTGGCTCTGGAACGCAGCCACCAAGGCCTCTGCACGGGCCTCGCGGCCAACCAGCGCACCAATACGACGCAAGTTTGCCGGAATGTCCTTGAGCGAACGGACGGGAGCAAACTGTTCTACCGAAATACCGAGCCCCCGCAGCATGTTGATGCTGTTGAACTGAGTGTAGGACCCCGCCAGCACAAGATCGGGACGTGAGAGGTAGATCTCTTCCGCCCGACCATGGTTCACCGGATAGTTCCTCGCCCGGGCGCTCATGACAGCCAGCGTTTCATCACGTGCCAAGTGTGACAGGGATGCGATTTGAGTTTTATCCGCAACAAGCATCAAGAGCTGGTCGGTGCACAGGTTCATGGAAACAACCCGCTGGGCCGCAGCCATTGCACCAGAAACAGGTGCAAAGACCACGAAAACCAGCGCACTTGCAACAATCAGTGCTCGTCGAAAATGTTTCTTCACGAACGCGCCGTTCCGCTTTCTGGCAGGGCTCCAGAGGTCTGGAGCCCTAGCCTTTGTTGAAGAGATCAGAATTGGGCTCTTACACCGGCATATACCGAAAACCCTGCAGTGCCATAACCCTTGGCAGTCTGGTAATCCTGATCAAGAATGTTTTCTGCTCTTACATACAGCTCTGGGCCTTCATCAAACTCGTAAGCCACATTGCCGTTCAACAGAAAATAATCTTCCAGATCAGTGCCATCGTTTGCTAAAGTATCCGCAACATAATTACCCTGCAGGGCAATTCGCCAGTTATCAGTCGGCTCAATGACGGCACCCAACCCAACGTCATGGCGCGGTACTCGGGCGAGACGCTCGTCATCCGAATTAACTGCCCAAGTGTAGGTATAGTCTGCCGTTAACGCCAGATAGTCATTTACCGTGAACTGAGCAGACGTTTCAACACCTTGGCTAGTACTAGTTCCGGGAACCTGCACGTATTTGTAGGCCGTTCCGGCATCGTTAATAATCAGATTTTCAGTTTCAATATAGAAGTAACCAATTGAGGTGGAGAGACGTTCACTCATCCATGAGCGTTCTACCCCTACGTCAAAACTCAAGCTTTCTTCCGGCTCAAGAGTACTATCACCGGCATACGGATCATAAAGTTCATACAATGACGGCGCTCTGAAACCGGTACCAATACTTGATCTAATTGTGGTTTGGTAATCTGGATTGAAGGCAGCACTCAAACGGAATGTCTCATAGGTACCAAAGTCCGAATGGTTGTCCAATCGCCCCGCCAACGACATATTCAGGACATCAGTTGCAGACCAGTCAATCTGCCCAAAGACACCGGCAGTATGCATATCTGCATCCAAACCATAAGTGCCTTCAGCATATTCCTTATTGTAATTAGTACCAACAGTGATGTCCAAACTACTTGTGATTTCAGCGGTATTGATACTTTCGATCGAAAAGCGTTTACCCTTAAAATAGAACTGGAAAACATCATCAGTGTAGTATTTGCGTTCCGTCTGCATCCCTTGTACCGAGATGTCGCTGGATACGCGATCATCCCACCACGCTACCTTTGCACCCGTTCGCCCGCCAAATAGAATGGTATCCGTCGAAACGGGCGCATTTGCGCCGCCTGAATAGTCATTGTCATACTCAACAGATGTATCGTAGTAGCGAAGAGCGCTATACAACTCAACCTGATCCGTCAGCAGGAAGGAACCTCTTCCCGATAAGGTTGTATTGCGATACCCATCGGCCTCAGCACCGGGATACTCATCCTCGTCAAACGCCGAAAATCCGTTGGTCTTGAAGTGCTGCGCGTTCAGTGAGAACTCGCCTCGCTCAAAACCGGCGGCGATACCGTAAGACCCGTTGAGTGTAGCGTAGCTGCCGCCTTCCAAGTGCGCAGACTGAGTAACCTCGCCGGCGGCGGCTCGCTTTGTCGTGATATCAATGACACCAGCAATGGCCTGAGAACCATAGAGCGCGCTTTGAGATCCCTTCAAAATTTCAATGCGCTCGATGTCATCAACAAGAAGGTTGCTGAAGTTAGTTGCTACTTGAGTCCCGGTTGGATCGGAAATATCAATGCCATCAATCCGAACCTGAATATACGCTAGGCCCAGACCTCGGATCCTGAGGTTGCTTTGAGTGCCCGGTGGGCCGTTTTGAGAGACAGTGATGCCGGGCAATCGGGCAAGATAATCCTGAAGCTCTATGTCTCCTGCTTGCTCCAGATCTTCGGCCGTTGCGACCAGTACAGTAGAGCCGGTTTTGGCAGCCTCGGACGGTGCCCTGTTCGCTGAGACGATGATTTCGTCAAGTTCGATCGTACCAAACGTTTCCTGTGATTGCGCCAGCGCCGAGCCCCCGAGGAGTGCCAGAGACACACCGGCCAGCAATACGGTTCGTTTCGTCATGTCCAAGTTCCACCATGCGCAACACAGCCGTGTTGCGTTTGTTAGTTCTAACGTTAGGTTGATCGGCGCGCTGGCCCCTAGTTTGCAGCGCGTTTCAAACAACCGCGGTTCGACTGCCACTTGAACGGAGAGACCGCCCCTGAACGCACCCCGCGTTGAGGGATAGTGACGGCATTCGGCAGGTCTCCTGACTTGCGGGTCATCGCCTCATGCTCCGCCTTCCCAAGCTGTGACGCTCAGTGGCCTTTTGCGAGCTTTGGCTCATCGCCTACAGTTGCGGGGGCAGTTGCGGCTTTCAACACCAGTGGTTGGCACCGCATTCCCTTTTCATCCCATCTTTCTTGTGGGAACCAAATGCGAGGCAAGGAAACCGGATTGCCACATATTTGTCAATATTTCTTAAGTGATTTTAAATTATTGTTTTTTGTCATGTCCTTAGGTTGATTCTAAATCCGCGCAATCCTCGTCCATTTCTCTTTCCACAACGACAGTCGGCCTTTTGGGATTCGAGCGCCAGACAGACGCGCTGTTGAAATGACATGGAAACCTTTTTTGATTACGCTGGGGCAAATATAACAACAATAAGAAGCGTGATCTCGCATGATTGTTCTGGATAGCGACCAACACGACCGTCCTCCGCGCATGGCAAACGCCATCATTTTTCTCATCATCGCTTTATTAGTGGTTGGGTTGACGTGGAGCGCTTATGCGCGGCTTGAAGAGGTTACACGGGGCGAGGGCACGGTTATACCAGCTGGGCGAACGCAGGTGATCCAAGCTTCCGAGACCAGCAACATCAAGGAGATCTTTGTCGAAATAGGGCAAAGCGTCAAAAAGGGTGACTTGTTGTTTCGGCTTGATGATACGACGAACTCCGCCGCACTTGGCGAGCTGACAGCACGAAGCCGCGCTTTGCGCGCACAAATCGCACGCCTTCGGCTTGAAGTAGCGGGCGTTGGGGATGATGAGACCTTCGAATGTCCTGAGGACATTACGGAAAGCGCGCAGCAGGTTTGTGAAAATGAGCTTCGCCTGTTTCGCAGCAAGCGCGTGAACCTGCAGCGCCAGCTTGAAACACTGGACCAGCGGCTGCAAAGCAAGCGCAGCAAACAGCAAGAGATCCGCGCCAACATTGCCGGTCTGGAGGAGAGTCTTGAAATCGCCAAGGCCGAGCGCACCATGATGGAACCATTGGTGGAGCGACGGATCGCGCCGCGCACGGATTTGTTGCGCCTGGATCGCGAAATTGCCGATATTCGCCGTCAACAAAGCACCGCACGCGAAAGCCTTGTTGGGCTTGATGCGGATCTTGCCGAAATTGAAGCTCAAAAAGCCGAGATCCAATCCAAGGAAGAAGAAGACATTCTCAATGAACTGACCGAGCGTATTTCCGAACTCTCGGTTATTACCGAGAGCATTCGTGCCGCCCGGCGCAAATTGGCCCAAACCGACACCTATGCGCCGGTGGATGGCATCGTGAACAAGATTGATGTCAATACAAATGGCGCCTTTGTGCGTGCCGGCACGCCCGTACTTGAAATCGTGCCCATCGGCGACCGATTGTTGTTCGAGGCAAAAGTGAACCCAAAGGACATCGCGTTCATACATCCGGGGCAACCGGCGACGGTAAAAATCACCGCCTATGACTTTTCAACCTACGGCGGTCTGGATGGTACGGTAACGACGATCGGCGCGGATGTTATTCATGATGAGGATACCGGCGAAGCGTTTTATTCCGTGATCGTGGAATCCGAAAACGCTTACCTGGAACTGGAAGGTCAGAAGCACCCCTTGATGCCGGGCATGTTTGGGCAAGTTGATATTCTGACCGGTGAGAAAACCATACTGGCCTATCTGATGGAACCGCTGATTACCGCGCAAAGTACAGCTTTACGTGAAAGGTGAGGGAGCTGCCCATCGCTTGAAGCGCTTTGTCATACCGTGGTGGCACCGATCCATTCAAGGGTCCGCCGTAATCGCTTCAAAAAGCGCGACTCCCCTTATGCCTGTCCTGACTGTCGCGGGGGCTCTTCCTGGTCATCATCCTCGCCAAAGTCATTTGAAGTATCAGACAGATCCTGCACCGCCCGGGCTGCGGCGCGCTCGGCAAGGGCCGCAAGCACCCGATCCTTTGGTCCATCAGCTACAACCTTCCCATTATCCAGAACGATCAACCGATTGACGAGTGCCAGCATGGCCTGCCGATGGGTCGCGAGAATGAGAGTCTGGTCCGGCCATATGGCCTCTTTCAGGTGCCGGATCAGCACCTTTTCTGCTGCCAGATCCAGCGCGCTGGAAGGCTCATCCAGAAACAGAATTGGCGGCGAGATGAGAAACACCCGAGCCAGAGCAATGGATTGTATTTGACCACTGGATAGGAAACTGCCCCGTTCGCCCACCGGCATGTCATAGCCCATGGGATGACGCGCCGCGAAAGCATCGACACCTGCCATCCGGCATGCAAAAAGGATTTCGTCATCGCTTGCCCCGGGTTTGGCGACCAGAACATTTTCCTTGAGCGACCCACGAAACAGATCCGTCTCCTGAACCACGAGCCCAACAGCCTTGCGGACTTCATAGGGATGGTATTGGCGCACATCCACGCCATCCACGAGCACCTCTCCGGAAGTTGGCGTATAAAGGCCGGAAGCCAAACGTGCCAGGGTGGTCTTGCCCGAGCCAATAGCGCCCAAGATACCGACTTTCTCGCCGGGGCTGATGTGGAAGGATACCTCACTCAAAATGGTTCGATCCACAGCCGGATACTGGAAGGACACGTTGCGGAACTCCAGCTCTCCGTCAAGCACTACGCGGTTGACATAGTCCTTCATACCAACCCGCTCGTCGGGCTGGCCCATGACGTCATCCAACGTTTTGAGCGCGGCAAAAGCATAGCGCGCGCGCGTCAAGATGGTTGTCATCTGCGCCAAAGGGGCCACCGTGCGCCCGGAAAGCATGACAATTGCGATGATCACGCCCATAGTAATTTCGTTTTCGGCAAAGCGATACACACCAGCCACGACCACCCAAACCGTTGTCATCTGCTGAAGAAATTGAGCAATGTTCACGGCCAGCGAACTGTAAGCCTTGATCTGCGACTGGGTCCGGCTGCCCTCCTGAATGAAACGCTCCCACTTGGCCAGAAAGTAGCCTTCTGCTCGCAGGCTCTTCAGCGTCTCCATGGCCGTCAGGCTTTCAACCAACAAACCATGTCGCTGGGCCGCATCAGATTGGGCTCGAGCCAGATACCGGGATACAAACGCCTGAAGTACAAGGGCTGAGACGATTACAAGCACCACGGCAATCGCGGGGACAATCACCATCCACCCACCCAGAAGGTAGATAACAAACAAAAACAGGAACAGAAAACACACATCTACCAGCAAAGAAAGGGTGCTGGCCGTGAAGAACTCGCGCACATACTCATACTGTGAAATGTGGTTTGCAAAGACGCCCGTCGACTCCGGACGCTCCTGCAAGCGAATGTTCATCACCTTCTCAAAGAGAGCGGAAGAGACGTGAATATCAAGTTTCCGCCCCACATAGTCGATCAGCGTTGCCCGCGAGACCTTTAGGAGAAGATCGAACACAAATGCAATGCTCAATCCCAACGCCAACACCCACAAACTGGACAAGGCCTTGTTGGGTAGAACTCTATCATAGACATTCATCACGAAGAGCGGTGAGGCCAAGGCCAGAAGGTTGATGACACTTGCTGCCATCATGACCTGAACCATACTCTTCCAGTAGGTTCTCAAAGGGCCCCAAAACCAGTTTTCGGCGCCCTTTTTAGTAACAGGCCCATGCAGTCCTGAAGGCGCCGCCGCCGCTTCCTTGAAACTGATGGTCCAGCCCGCGTAATCTTCCATTATTTCCAGATCGGTCAGCGTATGTGGCTCAGAACGTCCCGGCAACGCAACGCTGAAAGCCCCTTTGCCCGCCTTTTCCAGAATGACCACAGGCCCTCTTTTTTTCAGAGCCACAATCACGGGGAGGGTGAACGCCGGATGCTTGGACAACGCCGTGCGTCGTGGCGTTGCCTCGAGATTGATACGCGTTGCCGCCCTTACCACAAGCTCTGGCGTAAACTGATCCGTCTCATGCGGAAGCCCAGCTGTCAGCACCGTAAGTGAGGTCGGCCGGTTGAAATGAGAGGCCACAATTTGAAGACAAGACACCAACGGATCGGGGTGATCCTCGGTTATTTCCTCATGCGACAGGTGCAGATCGATATTGCGTCGCCCAGTATCCATATGGTCCTCTCATCATTTCATGACCTTACGTCACAATGACAAGAAAACCTAATCTAAATCCGAACGAAAATACTCAATCCGTCCGAAATAGGGATCTTTTCGCTTCAGATCCTTTGGTTTTGGGGGAGGCGGCACATGTGCTTCTGCACGGGCGAATGCTTCGGCCTGAGGAGGCTTTGCTGTGTGCAGCGCATCCAGCAAACGTCCCGTTGCTGCCACAACGCGATAATCTGCAAATGCTGCTGCAAACCGAGAGGTGTGCACCAGGACGTTTGTATTGAACCGGGTATTTTGTGCATCCAGCAGATCAAGAAGCGATCGTAATCCTATGCGGAATTGCTCCCGGTAGGACGTGACAACGTCATTGTTGGCCGCTGCTTGTTCCTCGAGCTTGCGCTGCAAGGCTCGTTGTTTGGTGCGGGTAATCCAGGCGGCACGCACATTCTGCTCGACCTCCCGCACACTCAAATCTCGCAGTTTCCGAGCTTCCCCCAGACGGCGGATCTGCTCTTGTACGTCTGCGCTGTCAATACCACCGCGATAAATGTTCCACCGCAAGGCAAGGCGAACCTGCAGGTCGGAAGTGCGGTCATCATCACCATCGATGTCTTCGCCAGTCCGGGCCAAGCCCTCAAGATCGATACGAGGATAGAACGAGGATTTGGCCGACTTCAGCTCAGCAGCAGCGGTATCAATGTCTGCAGTCGCCAAAAGGATCAACGGATTATGTTGACGCGCCAGAGCCACAGCCTGTGCTCGGGACTGCGGAACAAAGTGCCCGAGCGATGGCAAGCCGCCAACACCATGCACCGGTCGGTTGACATAGCGTTGCAAGCGAATGGTCGCAATTGCCCGCTGCTCCTGTGCCTCAATTACCCGGCTCTCTGCACCCAGAAGACGTTCAATGCCCTGTTCCAGATCGGCGCTGGTCAAGGTGCCGCTGTTCACTCCCTCGCGGATGTCTGCGATGATGGCCCGATGAAACGCGACGTTCTTGCGGGCCTCCTTGATGATGGCATCTTGCAGCAATACTTCGATAAACTCTCGGGTGACTTGCAATCCTATGAACTCGGAACGCTCGTAAACACGGTAGGATGCACCGTCCACACGAGAGGCCTGCCGTTCCACTTCCGCGTCCCGACCGAAGCCATCAAACAGGGTCTGGTTCAAAGACACCCCTATATCTCTGGGAAACAAGGCCGTGCCCTCTTCCCCAGCCGCTCGGCGGCTGTCGTTGTCCAACCGCCGCGCACCAATGGATGATTCGACATCAATTTGAGGCAGATACAATCCCCGTGCCTGCCGCAGTTCGAACTCTATCGCTTCCCTGTTCTCTTCAGCTGCAAGAATATCCGGGTCGTTGGCAATCGTTTCCTGCACAGCCTGTTGCAGCGATAACGCGCTAGCTGGACCAGATATCGCACCAAAAACCAAACAACCTGTGGCCACCACGGAGGCTGCCATGGCCCAATAACGAAGCCGCGCAAAAGGCATTTCTTTCACCAATCTCAAGCAAAACAGGTGCCCTCAACAGTCAACGAGATACAAATTAACCATCTGGCAATAAATAGGTTCTCAAGAGTTTCCTATGAAGCGCGTAAAGAGATCAATTGTAATTTTTCGCGATACCTCGTTGTTTTATTATTTCTTCAAGATAAACTTGATTTGGTAATTGTTATTGGTAACCAATGGATTTCACGATTTACCAAAATATTCTTGATCCCAATTGCTTAAACCTTCGTCGGATTGTAGTACAACCCAAAGGTGCGATAGTGGAAACAAGGTGCTTCTTGCACCCCAAAACACAATCAAATGACGGATGCGCCGGCATCCATAAAGCTGAAGCCTGCCCCATGCACTTGGATTTCGTGAAAGAATTCGGCGTAAGCCCTCGACAAAGCCAGCGATCGCGCAAAAGCGACTTCGTCTATTTCGGCCTCAAGGAACGGATCATCATTGGGGACTTGAAGCCCGGTCAAACCATCGGCGAACAACAGATCGCGGTCGACTATGGATGTGCGCAGGGAACAGTGCGAGAGGCGCTTATCCGGCTGGACAACAATGGTCTTGTCATTCGCAACGACTATCGGGGTACCCAGGTTTCACCGCTTTGCCGCAACGAAGCCCTGCAGATGGTGTTGATCCGCAAGCAATTGGAAAAGGCAGCGGCCCGGCTGGTCGCTTCCAAGCTACCCGATGAGGTCTATCACAATCTGAAACTAATAATGAATGCCATGTACTGCACAGCACAGGACGGGCGCATCTACCTTTGCAGTGAATTCGACCGGCGGTTTCATGGCTTGCTGTTTGCGCAATCGGGCCTGAAAGGGTTGGAACCAATCCTCAACAGATGTGCAATACACATGCATCGCTTCACACTAAGTGGTCGGACGGAAAAGGTGAATGCCGACGATGTATTTCAACGCCATTCTCATATCCTCGAGTGCTACCGAACCGGAACACCCGAGGAAGCCGCAGAAGCTATTAGCGAACACATTGATTTTTTGATCAAAACTTGGATCCTCAATGGAACGGAGGAGGCTGTCTAGCGCCTTCGCCAACAAAAAACGCCTCGGTTTTGCCGAGGCGTTCTCATTACTGTGGTCAGAGGTCGATCAGATATCCAAGTTTGCAACGGTCAATGCATTGGACTGAATGAACTCGCGGCGCGGTTCCACCTCATCGCCCATCAACTTTGTGAAGATATCATCTGCCGCGTCGGCTTCCTTGATTTTCACTTGCAGCAAAGACCGGGCATTAGGGTCGAGCGTTGTTTCCCAAAGCTGTTCAGGATTCATTTCACCCAGCCCCTTGTAGCGCTGGATGGAAAGCCCCTTGCGGCCCTGGACAAAAATGGCTTCCAACAAGGCTTGCGGTCCGCGGATCGCCGTTGTCTTGTCCTTGCGCGTAAGCGTGGCTGCCTTCACATAGACTTCATCCAGATAGTCGTGATAGCTGTTCAGTCGGCGCGCATCCGCAGATCCAAGCAAAGCAGCATCGATACGCGCCACTTCTTCCACGCCCCGCACCGTACGCTTGAATACCAAATCGCCTTCCGGGGTTGCCTCGCCTTCCCAGCCGCGTTCAAATTCATCAGCCAGAATATCCAGACGCCGAGCAATATACGCTGCAGCTTCGCGGGCCTTATCCGGATTATTAAGGTTTTCCGGGTTCAACGCACCGGCGATGGCGGCCTGCTCAACCACCTGTCGATCGTAGCGTGAATGCAGACCATCAAGGGTTGCTGATACCTCACGGGCCGTGTTGATCACTTCACGCAGATCGTTCCCGGACCGTACTTCACCGTCTGCCAGCGTCAGCGACGTGTCATCCAGACCGTTGGCAATCAGATACTCCTCAAGTGCCAACTCGTCCTTCAGATACTGCTCCGACTGACCGCGCTTGACCTTGTAAAGCGGCGGCTGAGCAATATAGACATAACCATGCTCGATCAGCTCCGGCATCTGCCGGAACAAGAACGTCAGCAGCAACGTGCGAATGTGGGCACCGTCCACATCGGCGTCCGTCATGATGATGATCTTGTGATAGCGCAGCTTTTCCAGATTGAACTCTTCGCGACCAATACCGGTTCCAAGCGCGGTGATCAGCGTTCCGATTTCCTGCGAAGAAATCATCTTGTCGAAGCGGGCGCGCTCCACGTTGAGAATCTTACCGCGTAGCGGCAAAACGGCCTGATTGGCGCGATGCCGTCCCTGTTTGGCCGAGCCACCTGCAGAGTCACCCTCCACGATGAAAAGTTCCGCCTTGGAAGCATCTCGCTCTTGGCAGTCCGCCAGTTTGCCCGGCAGAGAAGCCACATCCAGTGCGCCCTTGCGGCGAGTGAGTTCGCGCGCTTTTCGCGCTGCTTCACGGGCACTGGCTGCTTCCACAATCTTGGAGACCACAGACTTCGCAGGGGCCGGATTTTCCTCCAACCACTCCGCAAGAGCTTCACCAACAAGGTTTTCAACTACGGGCCGCACCTCAGAGGACACAAGCTTGTCCTTCGTCTGCGACGAGAATTTGGGGTCAGGAACTTTGACCGAAAGAACGCAAGACAACCCTTCGCGGCAATCTTCGCCGGTTGGGTTAACCTTCTCACGCTTGAGCAAGCCGGAGGAATCCGCGTATGCGGTCAACTGCCGGGTGAGGGCGCTGCGGAAGCCGGCCAGATGGGTTCCACCATCGCGCTGCGGAATGTTGTTCGTAAAGCAAAGCACCTGTTCGTGGTAGCTGTTGTTCCACCACATGGCGACCTCAACGGTAATGCCATCGCGCTCTGCCGTCATGGTGAGCGGCTTTTCGATAATGGGCTGCTTGGTGCGATCCAGATACCGCACAAACGCTTCCAGTCCGCCCTCGTAAAACAATTCTTGGCGAACGGGCTCAACGCCGCGATTGTCCATCAAAATGATGCGCACGCCAGAGTTCAGGAACGCAAGCTCACGAAGACGATGCTCCAGCGTTTCATAATCAAAATCAACCTTGGTGAAGGTTTCGGTCGACGGCAGGAAAGTCACCTCGGTGCCGGTCTTGCCCACAGCATCGCCAACCACCTCCAGAGGTTTTTCGGCTTCGCCATGACGAAAGCGCAGAAAATGCTCTTTGTCATTTCGGAAGATGCGCAGGTCGAGGAACGTGGACAATGCGTTCACAACAGAAACGCCCACCCCATGGAGACCACCGGAAACCTTGTAGGAGTTGCTGTCGAACTTCCCCCCCGCATGCAGCTGGGTCATGATGACCTCGGCAGCCGAGACACCTTCCTCCGGGTGCAGTTCAACCGGGATGCCACGCCCGTTGTCGGTAACGGTTACCGAGCCATCCGGATTGAGCGTGACCGTAACATAGTCTGCATGACCGGCCAGCGCCTCATCGATCGAGTTGTCGACGACCTCGTAGACCATGTGGTGCAGGCCAGACCCATCATCGGTATCACCGATGTACATGCCCGGGCGCTTGCGCACCGCATCCAACCCCTTCAACACTTTGATGGAGCCAGCGCCGTATTCCGCGCTTGTCTCGGGGGTGTCCGGTCCGTCGTTTTCAGGGGTCGATGTGTCGCTCATTCGAATCAATTCACTCTACGGTTTTTTAGCCTTCTGACCCTTATAAATCCTTGAGCCACGGGTTCAACCAATCAGGGGCTTTGACCCCCGCTAAACTTAAGAAAAATCGGGAAAAATCACGTATTGCAACGAGGCGCTGAAGCTTACCGGGTCACGATCGCCACAGCTGCACCAACCATGACGCCACTTGCGGTTCTTGTAAGCCGTTTGATGGCCAGATCTGAGGTCAACATCTTCCGCGCTCGGCTCGCCAACACGACGTAAGTTGTCAGCACCACCACCAGTGTGGCCGCCAGCACTGCAACCATCTCACCATACGAGATCAACGTGAGTTTTTCCAAGGGCACGAGATTGGGCAGCAAAGCCATGTAGAACAGCACAACCTTAGGATTGCTAAGCGTCAGCGTCAGCCCGGCCAGATAGGTTCTCAAAGCCGGAGCAACACGCGGCACGCCCCCATCGGCCACGTCCTTGTCAGCCGCAAACGCCCCTGCGCGCCACATTTTCCAAGCCAGAAACAGGAGATAGGCGGCGCCAACATACTTGAGCGCCACAAACGCCCATGCAAACGTATTGGCAATGGCTGCCATCCCAAGGGCCGCCAGAGTAAACCAAACCATATCTCCGGAAACCATGCCCATGCAAAACACAGGCGTACCCCGTGAGCCACCGCCCAAAACCCGGGCAACAAGTGCCGCGATGCCAGGGCCGGGTGTTATTGCCGCAACAAACAACGTTCCAGCGAACAAAAGCAGAGATGCAAAATCCACGAGGCGTCTCCCAAGCAGCGGGCTTCCATAAGGTTCAAGCGTACCCTCTAGCTGTATCTCACCCTATTTTGCGGCGCAATGGTGTTGAGATGGACTACAATCTCGCGATGTGTGCATCGGTCACTTGAAAACGTTCTGCGCCAGATGGCAGATCTTCGAACAGGGCAGCATCAGTCCCGGTCATGAACACCTGGCCGCCAATGGCTTCCAGACGTGCAAACAACGCGGCCCGCCGCGCGGGATCAAGGTGTGCGGCGACCTCATCCAGCAGCAACACCGGCGCCATCCCCGAAACGGCACTTGTAAGGCTGGCATGAGCCAGCACAAGGCCGATGAGCAGAGCCTTTTGTTCCCCGGTGGAAGCCAGGGCAGCGGGCAGTTCCTTTTCCGCATGATGCACCACAAGATCAGAGCGATGCGGTCCTTCCAGCGTACGGCCAGCCGCGCGATCACGGTAGCGGCCGTCGGATAACAGAGTGCGAAACGCGTCTTCGGTATCGGTGGAGTTCATACCCTCCGTAAGCGTTTCAAATCCCCCTTCAAGTTGGATCAACGCCTTTGGAAAGGGCAATCCCAAGCCCGCTTGGTCCTCAATGGTTGCCGCCAGTAAACTCACGGTTTCCCGCCGAGAAATTGTCACTGCCGTGCCCAACTCCGCCACTTGCGCTTCCAGAGCATCAAGAAAACTGGGCATGCCCCCTTCCGCCAGCAACCGATTGCGCTGACGCAACGCCTTTTCATAGTTGGCAACCATGCGGCCATGAGACGGATTGAGAGACAGGACCAAACGATCGAGAAACCGACGACGATCTGATCCCGGGCCGGTAAATAGGCCATCCATGCTGGGCACCAGCCATAAAACGCGAATATAGTCCAGTAGCATGTCGGAGGACCGAGCGTCTTCGCCATCGATCCGAACCCGCCGACCTGTTTCCCCGGCAGTATATCCTGTGCCAAGGCGCGTTTCGCCGTACACACCTTCAATACGCGCGTTTACCGCCCAACTACCGGATGCCACTGCGCGTCCGATGTCGGAAAGGGCTGAACGCCGAAGCCCCCGACCTGCGGTCAGGAAGGATATGGCTTCCAGAATATTGGTCTTGCCTGCGCCATTGTCACCCACAAAGGCCACCATCTGGCTCGACAGCGGGATCGTCGCAGACGCGTAGTTGCGAAAATCTGTCAGAGCCAGACGTGTCAGCGTCACGGACACTGGGTCTGACATCCTGCGTCACTCTCTTGGCTAGGATTTTGAAGCCTCACACCTGTTTGGGTGAGGCTTTTGTCGACTATACGCGCATCGGCATCAGCACGAACAGTGTATCTTCTTTTCCATCTTCCTGAATAAGCGTCGGCGAACCGGAATCGGCAAGACGGAACAACGCCGCATCTGCGGAGAGCTGGCCGGCAATATCCAGAAGGTATTTGGAGTTGAAACCAATCTCCATGTCGTCCGCTTCATATTCGACCATCAGTTCTTCGGTCGCAGACCCGGAATCCGGGTTGGTAACGGTCAGAACAAGCTTGCCTTCGGACAAAGCCAGCTTGACGGCCCGGCCGCGTTCCGAAGAGATGGTGGAAACACGGTCCACGGCTTCCTTGAAAACATCGCGGTCGACGCGCAGTTCCTTGTCGTTGTTCTTGGGAATGACGCGGCCGTAATCCGGGAAACTGCCATCAATGAGCTTGGACGTGAGAACAATCGGGCCGGTTGTAAACCGGATCTTGGTTTCCGATAGCTCCACTTTCACTTCCGCTTCCGGATCCTCAAGCAGCTTCTGGATTTCGCCAACAGTCTTGCGCGGAACAATGATGCCCGGCATGCCTTCGGCGCCCTCAGGTGCCGGCAGTTCCGATTGCGCAAGACGGTGGCCATCGGTTGCCACGGCCCGGAACTTGACCCCACCATCCGCTTCAACCGCATGCATGTAAATGCCATTCAGATAATAGCGCGTTTCTTCAGTTGAGATGGCAAATTGTGTCGCATCAATCAGCTTTCGGATGCCGCCGGCCGGAATGACGAAAGCGTGCGTGAAGTCGCCTGCGGTCATATCCGGGAAATCGGATGTGGGCAGCATTTGCAATGCAAATCGTGAGCGTCCAGCCCGAATGTCGAGCGTGGTATCGTCACCCGAGGCTTCAAGAACGACCTGAGAACCGTCGGGCAACTTGCGTACGATCTCATAAATCATATGGGCGGGAACGGTGGTGGCGCCAGGTACCTCAATCATCGCTGGAATTGTCTCAATGACTTCCAAATCAAGGTCTGTCGCCCGCAGCTTCAGTTCGCCGCCTTCCGCCTGCAACATGACGTTGGACAGGATCGGGATCGTATTTCGCCGCTCAACAACACGATGCACGTGGGTCAATGACTTCAGGAGCTCAGTCCGCTCAAGTGTCGCTTTCATGCGAAACATCCGTTTTGCTGGCGGCCCGGGGACCGCAATTGTTTATTCTAGAACGCCCGTCCGGCAGGGACGCCGGGCCGTAGAAACTGCCCTTTATGGAATAAAAAAGCAAGAGGGCGCTGTTGACAGCGCCCTCAATACGCGGGCTTTAACGAACCCGCCTGTCATTTCGAGGCAACTGCCGCGTACTTACGCGTCCAGCATGCGCTTCAACAACTCAATTTCCTGCGCCAATCCGTTATCCGCCTTGGCTAGTTCCTCGATCTTCCGCACTGCATGCAACACGGTGGTGTGATCTCGGTTACCAAAACGGCGGCCGATTTCCGGCAGGGAGCGCGGTGTCATCATCTTGGCGAGATACATGGCAATCTGACGGGGACGCACGATCGTGCGGGTGCGGCGTGCAGAGAGCAAATCTGCCTTCGTCACATTGTAGTGCTTGGAAACCACCCGCTGAATATCTTCAATCTTGACCCGGCGCGGCTCTGCAGCGCGGATCAAATCACGAAGTGTGATTTCAGCCATGTCCAAGGTAACAGGCGAATTGGTGAGTTGGTTATGGGCAACCAGCCGGTTCAACGCCCCTTCAAGGTCACGCCCAGACGAAGTCACGTTGCGCGCAATGTAGTCCAACACAGCATCAGGCACATGGAAGTTCGGGTAACTGCGCTGCTGAGCACGCATGCGATCTTCCAGAATGGCCCGCCGCAAGTTGAAATCCGGCTCGGAGATGTTAACGACAAGGCCGCCAGCCAAGCGCGAACGCACCCGGTCATCCAGACTTTCGAGATCAGACGGCGCCCGGTCTGCTGCCACCACAACCTGACGCGCCCCATCAATGAGCGCGTTGAGCGTATGGCAGAACTCCTGCTGAACCTGTTTGCCGTGAAGGAACTGCATATCGTCGATCAACAGCAAATCAATTGACCGCAAGGTGTCCTTAAAGGCCATGGCAGACTGCTGCTGCAATGCGGACACAAACCGGTACATGAAATGCTCTGCCGTCAGGTACAGAACACGACGGCCAGAATTGCGGGCCTGATTGGCAATGGCCTGCATCAGGTGGGTCTTGCCCAGACCAACAGAGGCATGCAGGAACAGCGGATTGAAGGTGACAACACCCCCACCGGCGACCTGCCGTGCGGCAGCCAGAGCCAGCACGTTGGACTCACCTTCAACGAAGGTATCGAACGTGTACTTGGGATCAAGGGCCGCACCCTCGAGAACATCCTTGCTTGAAGCATCCGCTCGTCCGGCTGGACGGGACATTGCGGACGATGTCGGCGCATTGGCGCGCAGACCCACAGGGTCGTTGACCTGAATGGGGCGCATGTCTGTTGCCTTGCCGCCATTCGGCATACCGGCTTGAACGGCCGCCTTTTGGGCTGCAGGACGCGGTCGAACTGCACCGCGCACGGTCAGTTCAATGCGCTGTACATCTTCGCACTCGTTCTTCCAAAGGCCCATCAAGCGTTCACGATAATGGGATTGAATCCACTGCTTCAAAAAGCGGGTCGGAACGGACAAGCGCACCGTGCCATCATCATGGCCTTCCAGATCTACGCGCGCAAACCAGCTGGTAAAAACGTCTTCACCCAACTCGGCCCGCAGGCGTTTCTTTACGCGGTCCCACTGCTCCGGCCCTGGAGCTTCCTGAACGTGCATGTAAGCCTCCTTCAATATGGGCATTCCGCCACAGATGCCCAGATTCAAAAGTTGTTGCGCTCATTCATGAGCGTCGATTGTTTTTTGCTGCTACAGCAACCGTGTATCTTGGGAGGTGCCCCTACCAAGAGAATTCCTATGGTGTATGTGTGCGATCAGTATCCCGGGACGCCCAAAAGACCTCAACCTGGATACGATGCCCCTCGTCCTGTTGTTACCAACGGCCCTGCGATCCTATCTGTCCACTTAAAATACCGAGCTTTTTCGAATGCTGCCCTTGCTTGCGCTGCAGAGTGACTGCGCGTCTCGGACCGGCACAGAAAATAGATATCGGCAATTTGGTCAAGCCTTTTTTTCGCGGCTGGCTGAGAAAGTCGGTTCGTCACCATCTTCAACAACGCCCCCCAATGCACAGCCTTAATCGACATGACCCAAAATCCCCTTTTGACATCAGCGTGTTGGCGCGCCGCCGTAATCCAAGCGTTTGCGTTCAGGCAACCAATAGGTGCCGCACTCGCATCTCTCGGCTTTCGGAAGCTTACCATGTTTGAACTGACTTTGTCCGTCCCCACCGTTAACGCCCTACTGTCCGCCCAGTTTACATTGCCCCTAACAATAGGATATCGCCCCGGGCAAGCCCAGTTACAACTTCCTACAAAGTAAACCTGAATACCCGTTACTAGTGATCAAGTTGCCATGTTACTTACGCACAATCACTACTAGTAGTAAGCGCTGCCTCAACTTCCCGATCCACAGCGTTTTCTTTAGTTTCGGAGAGGGAACCGAGCAGCAACCCGACGACTTCTTGGGACCATACACAGCCCGTTTTGGTCCCGCAATAGCCAAAAATTAACAGATCGTAATAGCTACGCCCCTTCCTTTAGGGTAATCATTAACATCCGAAGGCGAGGAATGCCACAAAGCGCTTCAGACTCAATGGCTTTTCGAAACGCCGGTTGGTTAATGCACCAAGCCAGGCTTCGCAAAAAAAATTCCGACGCTTTTTCCTTGACTCGCAAAGAATCTCAGGTGATTGGCATTGCTAATTTTAACCTATCTCCAAGTTATTGATAATATTGAATATTTACTGCCAAATATGCAGAGTAATCCACAAGCAACTTTTAGGCGTATCCGCTTAAAAAACAGGCAATAATAGAACCCCGGCTAAAAAAAAACCCGACCTGAACGGTCGGGTTTTTTGATAAAACCTGTTAAGGCTTATCAAGCGCTGAGAGCCTTGATACGTGCGTTCAGGCGGGAGACCTTCCGCGCTGCGGTGTTGGCATGAAGAACGCCTTTACCTGCTGCGCGCATGATTTCCGGCTGAGCGGCTTTAAACGCTTCGTTAGCCTTGGTCTGGTCACCAGACGCAATAGCTTCTTCTACTTGACGCACAAAAGTGCGAACACGGCTACGGCGAGCCTTATTAGTGGCCGTCCGGCGGGCAATTTTACGGGCCGCCTTCTTGGCCGAAGGAGTGTTGGCCATGGGCTCTGTCCTGATCTGTCAGTAAAGAACTGGTGTCAAATCGCGAACGAGGCCGCCCAAAGCAACCCCGGTCAAACGAAAGCGGCGGCGAACAAGTCCGCCACCGGTTGTGGAGCGCTTATAAGCATGAGTAACAGCCACGTCAATGGGAAAACGCGCCCGCCATGCTTTTAAAACCAACATCAGCGATTTTTGAACGCCGGTTTGCGCTTTTCAATGAAGGCCTTCATCCCTTCCTTCTGGTCCGTCGTCGCGAACATGGACTGGAACAGACGGCGTTCAAAACGCACCCCTTCAGACAGGGAAACCTCATAGGAGCGGTTGACGCTTTCCTTGGTCATCATGACGATTGGCATTGAGAATTCAGCGATTTTCCCCGCTGTCGCAACGGCATCTTCAACAAGGTCTTCGGCTTTTACAATCCGACTGACAAGACCGGATCGCTCTGCTTCTTCGGCATCCATCATGCGCCCGGTCAGGCACAATTCCATGGCCTTCGACTTACCAACAAAGCGTGTGAGTCGCTGTGTACCACCTGCACCTGGCATAACGCCGAGTTTGATTTCAGGCTGACCAAAACGAGCGGAATCAGCAGCAATGATGAAATCGCACATCATGGCCAGTTCGCAGCCCCCGCCCAGCGCGAATCCAGCCACCGCAGCGATCACAGGCTTGCGCACGCGGGTAACATCATCCCAATTGGCAAGAAAATCCGTCAGGTAGGTATCAACATACTCGTTATCGGCCATCGCCTTGATGTCCGCGCCCGCTGCGAACGCCTTTTCAGAACCAGTCAGGACGATGCAGCCAATGTCCTCATCCTTGTCAAATGTGCTAAGCGCCTCTGAAAGCTCATCAATCAAGTCCTTGTTGAGGGCGTTCAGCGCCTCTGGTCGGTTCAGCGTTACCAGCCCCACCTTACCGCGAGTTTCAACGATAATATTCTCATAGCTCATGGGAGCTCCCCCTCTTGACCATGGTAGATTACCGTAAGTCTTAAAACAGATGCCCCATGCGGCCTATTGAACCTTCTGGTCACTTGAGAGGCACGGTCGGCGACGCCTCGCCCTTTGAGAAGGGGCGCTGTGCTGCTACGTTGAATCCCGAATGACAGCAGGAGATCAGCAAACCCATGAGCTCGGCCAATCGCGTTACACAACTCACCCGCTCGGATCTGGATACATTGATGGACTGGGCAGAGGATGAGGGCTGGAATCCGGGCCTCGATGATGCCAATGCGTTCTGGGCCGCCGATCCCAGCGGCTTTTGGGGCATCAAGCAGGAGGGCGGACTGATTGCCGGCATTTCGGCGGTCAAATATGGAGGCGATTATGGGTTCATCGGGTTTTACATTTGCCACCCGGACCAACGTGGCAAGGGGCTGGCGCTGCAAGTCTGGCGTGAGGCGCTGACAACTGTCGAAGGACGTCTAATTGGCCTGGACAGCGTTCCCGAACAGGTGAGCACCTACCGGAAGTCCGGCTTTGAGCCAGCCCATCGAAACCTGCGATACACTGGACTTTCCGTTGTATCTGTGCCGCAGGATCCTCGGCTGTCGCCCATCGGCACTGGCATATTCCCAAGTATTGCCGAATATGATCAGGCGTTCGTTCCCACACCACGTCCCGCATTTCTCAAAGCATGGCATCAACCAATGAATAGGCAACGGTTCGGGTTTTGCGTCGTGGAAGATGGCAGTATCACCGGCTGCGGTACGATCCGTGCCTGTCGAGAAGGATACAAGATTGGCCCACTCTTTGCCGAAACGGCGGAAACGGCAGACTTGCTGTTTCGCGCCCTCGCCGGTTCCGTGCGCGGTCAAATGGTGACGCTGGACCTGCCGGAGCCGAACACGGAAGCGGAAGCGTTTGCCGAACGCTATGAGCTATCGCCCGTCTTCGAAACCGAGCGCATGTACCACGGCGAAGCACCAGATTTGCCCTTGAGCAAGATTTTCGGCATCACCACGTTCGAGTTGGGCTAGAACCTGTCAGCCTGGCAGCATGATTTCGCGATCTTTCTGATCTTTGGCTTCTTCCTGAAGCCAGGACTTGAAGGCCTTGACCACCGGTCGAATGGTGCGGTTTTCAGGATACACAAAATGATAGGCAGAAGGCAGTTTCAACGTAACGCCGAACAACATTACAAGGCTGCCGGAACGCAGTTCCTCTTCGATGAAAAATTTCGGCACCAAAGCGACCCCCAGACCAGCGACAGCAGCTTGGGAAATCATGGTGAACTGATCAAAGCGCGGACCTTGAAACGCCAGATCCGTTTCCACGTCCGCCTGCAGGAACCATCGTTGCCAGGCATCTGGCCGCGTGGATTGATGCAGCCGCAGTGCCGTACAAAGGTGTTCGGGTTTGGTCAGACCATGGCGATCACGGAAGTGCCGTGAACACACCGGCACCACTTCCTCGTGAAACAGCGGCTCCGCAATGGCTCCCGCCCAAACCGGCTCCCCGTAGTGAATGGCACCATCGAAAGGCTCGGCCTCAAAATCGAAAGGGCGCAAACGTACGGCCAGATTGAAACTGGCTTCCGGATACCGCTCGTGAAAACGCGGCAAGCGCCCGGCGAGCCACCGTGTGCCGAACGTCGGCAAAACAGCGAGATTGAGTACATCTTCGCTTCCACCAAATGACATGACCTGCCGGGTGGCTGTCGTCATTTTTTCCAAAGTGCCCTTGATATCATGCAGATACAGTCGGCCCGCATCGGTCAGCACAATCCTTTGACGCACCCGTTTGAACAACTCCACGCCAAGACGGGCCTCAAGCAGACGCACTTGCTTGCTGACCGCCCCTTGCGTCAAGAACAACTCCTCCGCGGCCCGGGTGAACGAGCCGTGCCGAGCCGCGCTTTCAAACGCGATCAGGCTGTCGATGGGCGGTATAAACCCCCGCTTCATCTGGTTCTCCCTCTACTCTCCCCAAAGCGCAGATCAGCGTGCCTTTAATTCCAAAAGGACTATTTAGATGCCGTTCTTGGTGCGGCGTATTCATGCTCACCATACGCATAGATCTTTTGAGCTCAGCGACTTACATCATATCGCCGAGGAAAGCACTACGTCTTTAGTCATTCCAAAACTGCATGACTACTGGAAAATACGTGGCTTTTGTCCAACCCGTTTATCCGTGAAACTGCCTATCAATCATCTGATAGCATCAGCTCCGGAGACTGTTTATGGCTGCACCACTCGACACCAGGCGTTTGCCTGAGGAAACCATCGAACTCATGGCGCGCATGGGCGTAGAGCCCAGCCGGCTTTCCGGAGGTTCCATGGCTGCAAAGTCGCCCATTACCGGCGAAGCCGTCGCGCAGATCAACGAACACTCGGCCGACGATGTTGCCAAAATTGTTGGCAAGGCTCACGAGGCATTTACGACCTGGCGCACTGTCCCCGCGCCGCAGCGCGGCGAGTTGGTGCGTCTATTGGGCGAAGAATTGAGAGTGCACAAAGACGATCTGGGGCTTCTGGTTTCGCTCGAAGCGGGCAAGATCACTTCGGAAGGGCTGGGCGAAGTTCAGGAAATGATTGATATCTGCGACTTTGCCGTTGGGTTGTCACGCCAGCTTTATGGTCTGACCATTGCAACCGAGCGCCCCGGTCACCGCATGATGGAGACATGGCACCCAATGGGCGTCATCGGCGTGATTTCCGCATTCAACTTTCCCGTGGCCGTCTGGTCATGGAATGCCGCGCTCGCTTTTGTTTGCGGCAACAGCGTGGTTTGGAAGCCCTCCGAAAAGTCTCCACTGACGGCCATGGCCGTTGAGGCCTTGTTCCAGAAGGCACGCGCCAAATTTGGTGCAGATGCACCGGAAAACCTGCTTCAAGTGGTAAATGGCGCCCGGGAAACAGGAGCCGCCCTTGTTGATGACACCCGCGTACCCGTGATTTCGGCAACCGGATCCACACGCATGGGGCAACAAGTCGGGCCGCGGGTCGCGCAACGCTTTGGCCGCAGCATTCTGGAGCTGGGTGGTAACAACGCGGCAATCGTGGGCGCTTCCGCCGATTTGGACCTCGCCTTGCGCGCGATTGCGTTCGCAGCCATGGGCACCGCAGGTCAGCGGTGCACTACCTTGCGCCGTCTTATTACTCATGAAAGCGTTTATGATGCGCTCATTCCTCGTCTGATCAAGGCTTACAGCTCCGTCCAGATTGGCATACCCACCGAAGAAGGCACCCTGATTGGTCCACTGATCGACAAGGATGCTTATGAGGCGATGCAACAGGCGCTTGCGGCGGCACGTGCGGCAGGCGGCACCGTGCACGGAGGTGAGCGTGTTCTGGCCGATGTTTACCCGGATGCGTACTACGTTCAGCCCGCGCTCGTCGAAATGCCAGCACAAACTGGCCCGGTCCTCGAAGAGACTTTCGCACCCATTTTATATGTAATGCGGTTCAAGGAACTGGACGAAGCCATCGACATGCAAAACGGTGTTGCAGCAGGCCTGTCGTCCTCCATCTTCACCTCCAGTCTGGCCGAGGCAGAGACCTTTACCTCGGCTGTTGGGTCGGATTGCGGAATCGCCAATGTAAACATCGGACCATCTGGCGCAGAGATCGGCGGTGCATTTGGCGGCGAAAAAGAAACGGGTGGCGGGCGCGAAGCCGGTTCCGACGCGTGGAAAGCTTACATGCGCCGAGCCACCAACACCATCAACTACTCCGGTGCGCTGCCTTTGGCGCAAGGCGTTAAGTTCGACGTGGAATAAGGAAGAATAAACATGAGTAGCGATCCAACTGGCGGTGGTCAGTTCAACTGGGCAGACCCGTTTCAATTGCGCGATCAGCTTCAAGAAGATGAAATCCTGATCATGGAAAGCGCACATGCTTATGCGCAGGAAAATCTGCTCCCGCGCGTGATCGAAGCTTATCGCGAGGAAAAAACCGATCGGGCTATTTTCAACGAAATGGGCGCTCAAGGATTGCTGGGCGTCACGCTGCCGGAAGAGTATGGCGGTGCCGGCGCTTCCTATGTGGCATATGGCCTCGTTGCGCGAGAAGTAGAGCGCATCGACAGCGGCTATCGCTCCATGATGAGCGTGCAATCTTCTCTGGTGATGTATCCGATCTACGCCTATGGCTCCGAGGAGCAACGCAAGAGGTATCTGCCCAAACTGGCCAGCGGGGAGTTTGTCGGCTGTTTTGGCCTGACAGAGCCAGACGCCGGGTCCGATCCCGCCGGCATGCGCACCCGGGCAGAGAAAATCGACGGTGGGTATCGCCTGACGGGCTCCAAGATGTGGATCTCGAACTCACCCATTGCCGACGTGTTTGTTGTGTGGGCGAAGTCTGAAGCTCATGACAACAAGATACGTGGCTTTGTTCTCGAAAAGGGAATGAAGGGGCTGTCGGCACCCAAGGTTGGTGGCAAGCTCTCCTTGCGCGCGTCAATTACCGGAGAAATCGTAATGGACGGCGTTGAGGTCGGCGAAGACGCCTTGCTGCCCAACGTTTCCGGTCTCAAGGGCCCCTTCGGCTGCCTGAATCGCGCGCGCTACGGCATCTCATGGGGCGCGATGGGCGCTGCCGAGGACTGCTGGATGCGCGCGCGGCAATACGGCCTCGACCGCAAGCAATTCAACAGACCACTGGCCCAAACGCAGCTGTTTCAAAAGAAGCTGGCCGATATGCAAACTGAGATTGCGCTTGGGCTTCAAGGTTCGTTGCGGGCAGGGCGCCTGTTTGATGCCGGACAGGCCTCGCCAGAGATGATTTCTCTTGTAAAGCGCAACAACTGTGGCAAGGCGCTTGATATTGCCCGCATGGCTCGGGACATGCACGGCGGCAATGGCATTCAGGAAGAATACATGGTCATGCGTCATGCCCAGAACCTGGAGACGGTAAACACCTACGAAGGTACGCACGACGTTCACGCCCTGATCCTCGGACGTGCACAAACCGGCCTGCAGGCATTCTTCTAATCAACGCTACGCCCCTCGCGATTCTGTTTTGCGGGGGGCTTTTGTTTTTCAAATCCTTTTCTCAGGCAAAACGCGCCAAAATTGTCAGGTGGATTTCATGGCAAGAGAACACGTAGATGTCGCCATCATCGGCGGTGCTGTTATGGGATCGTCCATCGCCTATCATCTGGCCGCCCACGACGGCTTTGACGGACGTGTGATGGTGATTGAAAAGGATACGAGTTACCAGCGCTGCGCGTCCGCCCTTTCTGCCGCGTCAATCCGCCAACAATTCTCTGCGCCAATCAACGTCGAGATTTCCATTCATGGAATCCAGTTTTTGCGTGCCATTGGCGAACATTTGTCGATTGATGGAGAGGTGCCGCAGATAGACCTCAATGAAGGCGGCTATCTTTTCCTTGCCAATGACAAAACCCGAACCATTCTGGAACAAAACCATCGCCTGCAGACCCAACTCGGCGCGGATATCGCCTTTCTTGATCGCCCCGCACTGCAAGAAAAATTTCCATGGTTGAACACGGAGGATCTGGTCGCCGGATGTCACGGCCTGAGCGGCGAGGGGTGGTTTGATGGCTATGGATTGATGCAAGCCTTTCGCCGAAAAGCCCGATCCTTGGGCGTCCCCTACAAGAACCAGGCGGTAACACGCTTGCAGCGGCGAGAAGATGGATGGCACATTGAACTAACCAGTGGCGAGATTGTGCTCGCCGACAAGGTAGTCAACGCAGCCGGCGCATCAGGTGGCGCAACTCTGTGCGCTCAGGTTGGCCTTGATCTGCCTGTTCACTGCAAGAAGCGCATGATCTTCACCTTCGAGTGCCGTGATCGGATCGAGGGTCTGCCACTGCTCATTGACCCGACAGGTGCCTATGTCCGGCCGGAAGGGAGCCAGTTCATCTGTGGCAGTGCACCGTTTGAAGACCCGGATTGCACCGATTTTGAGGTGGACCACACTTTTTTCGAGGATTTTCTCTGGCCAACTCTGGCCAATCGCATCCCGAAGTTCGAGGCAATAAAGGCGGGCGCGGCGTGGGCCGGCCACTACGACATGAACCTTTTTGACCACAACGCGTTCATCGGCCCTGTCAGTGGGTTGGATGGGTTTTACCTGGCGCTTGGGTTTTCAGGCCATGGTCTCCAGCAATCGCCGGCTGTAGGGCGCGGCCTTTCAGAACACATTGTGGGCGGTCGTTACGAAACGCTGGACCTTGGCCCCTTGGGACTGGATCGGTTTTATGACAACCAACCCTTGAGGGAAGTCAATGTCGTGTGACGTCACCCGAACATGGCCTTTTCCAGCGCCTTGCAATGTGTCTCCAGCACCTTGACGCGGGCATGACGCTTGTCCTGCGAGGAAACCAGTGTCCATGGCGCATATCGGGTTGACGTTCGATCCACCATATCGCCTGCAGCAATTGCATAGTCATTCCACTTCAAGCGATTGCGCCAGTCTTCCTCGGTTATCTTGTAGTTCTTATAGGCGACCTCTTCCCGAGCCTTGAAACGCCGGAGTTGCTCATCTTCAGATATGGCCAGCCAGAACTTGCAGATCACAATTCCAAAATGAGCCAATTCCGCTTCGAAGGAGTTGATCTCGTTATAGGCCCGCAACCAATCGGCTTCGGAACAAAAACCTTCAACGCGCTCCACAAGAACACGCTCGTACCAAGAGCGATCAAAAATCGCGATATGACCCTTTTTCGGAATACGGCGCCAAAACCGCCATAGGTAAGGGCGGTTCTTTTCCTCATCAGAAGGAGCGGAGATGGGATAGACCTTGTAATTGCGAGGATCCAGCGCCTGAGTCACACGGCGGATAGAGCCCCCTTTGCCCGCTGCATCATTGCC
This sequence comes from Pseudovibrio exalbescens DSM 16456, assembly GCF_000422785.1. GTDB lineage: Bacteria > Pseudomonadota > Alphaproteobacteria > Rhizobiales > Stappiaceae > Pseudovibrio > Pseudovibrio exalbescens. Next base: position 153,052 of record NZ_AUGS01000002.1, on the reverse strand, counting down.
CTGAAATACTGAGACCATAGATAATTTCTGGAAGCGCTTGTGGTCTGTCAGCTCCGCCAGGCGTCCTTGCCAATGCGCAACCTGTTGTTTGTAGTCACTCTTGGAAAGCGTTTCCGTCAGATCAATGGCATCCACCGCCGAGGTCTTGGTGATGCCGCTGACAACGGCAGGCGCGGAAACCGGTGCCATGTCTCGTTGTTCATGGCGCTTTTTCATGGCCGCCAGCACCGTTTCGCCCACCGAAAGATCTCGGTAGTCGGGATCTGCGGCCGGAATGACGATCCAGGGCGCGAAGCCGGTACTGGTGTGCAAGGCCACTTTCTCACCGGCGATTTGCGCTTTCTGGCGATGCTCGAGACCCGTCCATTCTTCAAGATAATGCCGAGCCTTGTGTTTGGAGGCCGCCACCGCTTCAAGACGCTTCTTCTGCTCCTTTTCCGGCAGCGTGAACCAGAACTTCAGCAACAACACATTTTCATAGGCCAGCATCCGCTCGAAACGGTTGATGGTTGCCAGCTCACGTTCGAAAGCGTCGTTGTCCAGTTTTCCTTTGACCGCCCGGCGCATTGGCCGCTGATACCAAGAGCCAAACACGATCGCGGTTTCACCACGCGCAGGAAGGTCACGCCAGAAACGCCAGAACCTTGGACGCAGCCGCTCTTCCTCTGTTGGTTTGCTCTCATAGGCATTGCAGATCAGGTAGCGATTATCCATCCATTCAAACAGACGCGCGATCGCAGCCCCTTTCCCCGACCCATCAAGGCCACCCACAATGATGATGGTCGAAAAGTCCCTTGTCTCCTGAAGTGTATGCTGCATCTCAAGCAGGTCGGCACGCAGCTTTGGTACCCGCTTTTCGAACTCTTCCTTGCTGATGGACTGATCAAGAGCGGCAGACTGAAACATGAGACTTATCCAACTTTGGATGGTAAACAGTGAAATACTAACGCGATCAACGGCTTCTGACAAAGAAAGAACACGTTGTTTTTCAAAACCTACTATAACATCCAGTTGTTAAAAATGAGCCAACTATGAAAAGCACCCGTGATCCCGCGACCTGCCTTGAAACGTGATGGGCCACTGCCCATTCTCCGCTATGCTTCAAATTGACGTTAAATCAGGTAGTGGACACTCCAGCGTTGATCGGGACGTCCAACTCCGATACTTAAACTCCTGAAACAAATAGATATTGAGAACGCTCCGTGAGCACTGACCTAGTCACCCAGTACCTGCAGCAGATTGTCGACTTCATTGGCGCCAACCCGTCTTTGGCCGGGTTCATATGCTTTTTTGTTGCCATGGGCGAAGCGTTGTTCCTGGTGGGTCTGTTCTTTCCCAGCACGGTTGTCCTTGTTGGTGCCGGCACGCTGATTGGTCTCGGCAATCTGGAGTTTTGGCCGATCTTCATCTGGACCACAGCTGGCGCGATCGCGGGCGACGCGATTTCCTACTGGGTGGGCTATTGCTTCAAGGATCAACTGCGGCGTAATTGGCCGCTCAACAAGTATCCGCAAATGGTCCAACGAGGAGAGGACTTTTTTGCCCGCCACGGGGGCAAAAGCATTTTTATTGGCCGCTTTGTGCCCGGCGTAAAGTCTGTCGTGCCGGGCATTGCCGGAATGGCGGACATGAATTTCGCCCGCTTTTCGTTTTTCAATGTCATGTCGGCCTTCGCTTGGGCAGCCGTTCATCTTGTTCCCGGTGTCATGGCCGGTTCGGCGTTGTCGGCTCTGGGTGAAATCGACACGCGCATGTCCATCATTCTCGGTGCGCTGTGTCTGGCGGTTTTCATCGTCATCGTCGTCATTCGCTGGGTCATACTGATCATCCTGCCGATTTTTGGCGGCACGCATGGCATCATGATGCGTTGGTTTGCCCGCCGTCCAGACAGGTTCTCCCAGTGGATTGCGCGCACCTATGATCCTGACAATCCTCAGTCCGTGGGCATGCTGTTATCGGCGCTCCTGCTCCTGATCACACTGCCGGCATTTTTTTGGTTCACCCAAGCGATTGCACCGGAAAAAACCATGGCGCGCGCGGACCTGGCCATTCGCACGTTTTTGGAAGCCGCGCGCACCCCGAAGCTTGACCAACTCATGATCGGCTTTACCATGATGGGCGATGGCATTGTGACAACGTCTGTCGCGGTAGCGGTGGGGCTTTACCTGTACTCCCGAAAAGCCTGGCGACGCGCAACCGGCTTCATCATCGCGCTCAGCAGCTCTGCGCTTTTTGTTGTAATCATCAAGTCACTGGTGGGGCGCGACCGTCCGATTGATCTTTATTCCGGTGCCGATTCCTTTTCTTTCCCATCGGGCCACACCACCGTCACAGCGGTACTCATGGGCATTCTCGTTGTCCTGATCGCGCACGAGCGGAGCGGACGCTTCAAGGCCGCACTGTATTCGCTGGCAGCCGTCTATTCCATTTTTATGGGCTTTTCCCGAATTTATCTGGGCGCGCACTGGCTCTCCGACGTACTGGCCGGGCTGTTGTTCGGCGCGTGTCTGGTGGCAACCTTCGCCTTTGTCTTCGGCCACATTCACAATGAAAAGGTGGGGCGCGGGGCTCTTGCCGGGCTGAGCATGGCGGTGCTTGCAGCCGTTTCCACCTATCATGTCAGTTATGGGTTTGAAAACGCAGCACGCATGTACAAGCCACGTTCCACGATCACCATCATGGACTACAGCCAGTGGTATGCGTATGGGTGGCGCAATATTCCCGCAAAGCGGATCAATCTGGTCGGAGACTTTGAAGAGCCTTTGGCGCTGCAATGGTCAGGCACACCGCAGGAAATACAAGGCTTCCTTGAAAACAAGGGATGGCAGCCCGCCCCGAAATGGGATGTGAAATCCGCCACTGGTTACTTGAAAGGCGAAACTCCAGCGGGAGACTTGCCACCCGTGCCGCACACCAACGCAGGCCGTCTGCCTATCCTAACCATGATCTATCAAAGTGATGATGATCATCGTTATGTCTTCTGGCTTTGGGAAACCAAGTTCCAGCTGAAAGGCGATGGTGATGCCACAAGCCCGCTTTATGTCGGGGCGACACTGGAAGAACAAGCGGTTCGTCCCTTTGGTGAGTTCTCAGGCTTGAAAAGCGATGATGACAAACCCGCCGCGCTACATCCCTTTGCGGGGCTTGAAGGCGCTACCCTGAAAGTGCGCGTCAACGGGGAGAACGTTGTGCTGGCCGGACCCAAACCCTGAGCAAGCCTGGTTTGTTCAGCGTCAGGCTTGCAGTTTTTCGTCTTCGCTCACAGGCTCTGTCGGTGCACAGTAAAGACCATACAGCGTTTCCAGAACGGCAGCCACTTCATCGCTGGCAAGCGAGTAATAAATGGTCTGCGCGCTGCGCCGGGTCGTGACCAGTTCGGCAGCACGCATCTTGGCAAGGTGTTGGCTGAGTGCCGATTGGCTGAGCCCCACAGCCGTTGCCAGTTCACCCACCGCGCATTCGCCCTGCAACAAACGGCAGAGAACCATCAAGCGCTTGGTATGCGCCATTGACGAAAGTAGCCCGGCGGCTTGCTCTGCTTTGTGTTCCAGTTGTTCTATATCCATGTTCTGCACGGGCGTCTGCTCTTCCTTGATCCTTGCTGTTGTGTGAGGGCGACACGTTGGGCCCTGATAAACCTCAATCACACAAATATCTTGACTTTTGCTAGTTATCGAAACATCACAGCGGTGAAAAGGGTCTTGCGCGCTATTTATGGAATGGCACCATAGAACAATACCAAATACAAGACTATCCTACGTATGGGAGGTCCGATTGGTGATGCGCAACCCATGTGTTTCAATTCCTGATCGCATTATCCCCGCAGTTGAGGCGTGCATAAGGCACCGCCGGGCTGCCAAATGAAAGTACACAGTTTGAATTCTTTTGAAGGTCTTGGCTTGTCCAAGCCGCTCCTGCTGGCTTTGGAAAACAAAAACTACGGAGAACCTACTCCGATCCAGCGCCAAGCAATCCCGATTGTGCTTGAAGGCCATGATCTGCTCGGCCTCGCACAAACGGGCACTGGGAAAACCGCAGCGTTTTCGTTGCCTCTGATACAAAGGCTCAACGAAAGCCGGTTCCGCGCATCACCGCGCGGGGTTCGTTCTCTTGTGTTGGCCCCGACCCGCGAACTTGCAGACCAGATCACCACCGCCATGAAAGGCTATGCCGGGCGCCTGCCCATGAACATTGCCTGCGTGGTGGGCGGCGTGCCCATGCAGCGGCAGATTCGAGACCTGCAACGGGGGCTAGATGTGCTCGTAGCGACACCCGGCCGGTTGATGGACTTGCATCGCCGAAATGCGGTGCATTTTGATGACCTTGAAATCTTCGTCCTTGATGAGGCAGATCAGATGATGGACATGGGCTTTATCCATGTCCTGAAGGAACTGGCGGCCCTGTTGCCGGAGAAGCGGCAATCCCTTTTCTTCTCCGCTACCATGCCGAAAGAAATCGCGGCATTGGCAGATGCGTTCCTGACCGATCCGCAAGAAGTCAGCGTCGCGCCTCCGGCGACCACGGTGGAGACCGTGGATCAAAAGGTTGCGCATCTGGAAGAGACGAAGAAAGGCGCGTTGTTGCTGGAGTTGTTGGCTCCCAAGGAGGTTTCACGGGTAATCGTTTTCACCCGAACCAAGCATCGGGCCAACAAGGTAGCCAGGTTCTTGACTGCCAATGAAGTCTATGCCGAGGCGATCCATGGCAACAAGAGTCAGAACCAGCGCCAGAAAACGATGGATGCGTTCAAGCGCGGCAAGCTGAAGGTGCTGGTGGCCACAGATATCGCCGCGCGCGGTATTGATGTTTCCGACGTCAGCGTTGTGGTGAACTATGACATGCCGAACGTGGACGACAACTACGTGCACCGCATTGGACGTACGGCGCGAGCCGGAAAGGAAGGACGGGCCGTTTCCTTTGTCATCCCTGAAGAACGAGGGATCTTGAAGAGCATCGAGCGCCTGACCCGTCAAGACATTGCGGTTCTGGATGGATACGAGTTTTTCCCGTCCACGGCAGAACCCAAATCGCTGCGCAAGGGCCGTGCAGCGGTGTCCGGTCGTGGCAAAGGCCCTTCGCGCAGTGCCCCAAAAGGGCGCCCGAGTGCCGCCAGAAAACAACAACCAGGCGCAAAAGCTCCGGCAGAAGCCAAGACAAATCGGCGGCGAGGGCCCAAGCAGGCGAGCCAGTCGCCACAGGCGCTGGCAACCGGTGCCAAGACTGGCGGCAAGCCAACCGCTAACACGCCCAAGGCGCAAAAAGCGCAGCCCAAGGCTGCAACCGCCAAGCGTAAAACACCACGGCCAGCTGGCAAGCCGACTCCGGCAGCCGCAGGCAAAGTGGGTTATCTGAAGCGCAAGTAGGCGCACGAACGGAATTGAGAAATGATGGGTTCGCGGTATAGCCGAGATTGGCCGTGATGTTGGAGCATCGTTTTCAACCACCGCGAAACTCCACCACCTTGGTGGTGGTTTTCTCGCACGCCCGGATCCCAAGCGGCAAGTTCGGATTGGAACGACTGTTCGCTGGTACGCAACATGCCTGCCTGTTTGTCAATCATGTGGGAAGTGGCTGGTACCTGGATCAAGAGGCGGCCATTGATCGGCTGATCGATACCGCACAGCATGACGTCAAACCCTCGCGCCTGATTTACTATGGTGCCTCAATGGGTGCCTATGGCGCCTTGATCACCGGCCTGCGCCGGCAGGATGGTGAAATCTATGCCTTCGGGCCCGAGCTTGATATTGGGGGGCCGGGAACTCAAAGTTTGGAGGCTCTGGGGCAGCGCCCTCATCAGGCACCGGATGTCACCCGGTTATTGGCGCAGGACCTGCCATTTCGAACTCATGTGTTTTTTGGGCTATACGATTGGGTGGATGCATATGGCTATGACATGATTAGGCGCTTGCCGCCACATGAGCACCTGAACGTTTATGGCCTCAAATCCCCACATTCCAGTCACGACCATCTCTATACAATCAATATAGTTAGGCGGATAATAAAATCCTTCAATCGAGATATTGAATTGATTTTAAAAGAGAAAAACATTTCATGCGAGATGGGTCGCAGCGATCTCGAAATGTTTGTGCAACTGGGCCAATCCCTCCAGGATCCAACTTTATTACCCGGCAAAATTAAAGAGAACTCGCAGGAAAAGCTAGCCTATCGCCACCCGGGTCACGCCCTTCTATGGGCTGAAGCGAAGGCCCGTATCGGAACCTTCGAGAGCGCACTGGCTGTATTGGACTATTGGCAACAGCTCTTTGGAACAGACACGGAATTGCGCAGCTGCCCGAAGCGGTGGCGAAAATCCTTTCCACTGCTGGAAATCGACATACTGCGGCGCGCAGACCGCTTGGACGACGCCGTGCAATCTTTGAACGCGCTTGTTGCCCGCTATCCAGTTTGTGAGAGGGTGCGGGAAACGGCGGCAGCTCTCTCGGTCAGTCTCAGCTAAGATCTACAGGCTTGCGTCTCGCCTTAAGGTGCCTAGGATGGTTGCGTTCGCGTTTGTTCATTCCCTGCCTGTCACATTGAGTTGAGTGCCATGACCACCGCACAAGCCCCCTACAAACTCTATTATTGGCCAGTTCCGTTCAGGGGACATTTCATCCGTTTTGTCCTTGCCTATCTGGAGATCACATGGGAGGAAGAAACGGACCCCGACACGATCGCGGAACTGAAAATGTTGCCCTGCCCAGAGCAACCAGTGCCTTTTATGGCACCGCCACTGCTGTGCGACCGGGAACACAATTTCCATGTGAACCAACTTCAAGCCATCATGGGCTATCTGGGCCGCAAACACGGTCTGATGCCGGATGATCCCGTTTTGGCGGCGCTTACAGACAAGGTTCTGGGAGATTGCGGGGATGTTCTTGAAGAACTGACCTGCAACTGCGGTGAGGCAATGTGGAGCCCCGTGGGATGGGCTGACTTTAGCGGGAAACGCCTGCCACGCTGGATGCAGATTTTCGAAGAACTGGGTAGGCGACACGGCCTGAGCAAAAACGCCGGCACGTTACTGGGCACTCCGTCGCTGAGCCTTGCGGACTTGGCGACAGCTGCTCTTTGGCATCCAATGTGCGAAACACTACCCGGGTTTTCGGACTTGCTGCAACAAGAGGCTCCTCTGATTTCCGCATTGACCCAACGTGTCGTTCAAATCCCCCAGATTGAGGGGCTTTTGCAACAACAACACACCCGCCTTGGTAAGGTGTACTGTGGCGGAGAAATTGAAAAATCCATCCGTCTCATGCTCGATACGGAAGGTTTAAAGTGCAACCCGCAAGGCGGTAGCTAATGGCTGTGCCACCTTCTTCCAATCGCATACGACTGGAAGATCCGTTGGAAGATGGGCGTCAGTCCGCTCAGGCGCTGGCCATTCAGCGCGGAACCATGCGGCACTTGCGACGGCTTGGTCTGGCTGTGGTGTCCGAGCTGACGCTGGCGTCCGGGCGACGGGCCGACCTTGTCGGCCTGACCCCGCAGGGCGAAATATGGATTGTGGAGATCAAATCCTCCCTTGCCGATTTTCGTAGCGACATGAAATGGCCAGACTATCGAAGCTTTTGTGATCGGCTGTTTTTTGCCAGTTCATCTAGTGTGCCAATGGACATCTTCCCTGCGGATGCGGGGTTCATTCTGGCAGATGATTACGGAGCCGAAATCATACGTGAGGCGCCAATTGACAAGATGGCCGCGGCCAGACGGAAAGCTGTCACTATTCGCTTTGCGCAAGCAGCAGCGCACCGACTACATAAAATTCTTGATCCGGATTGTGATCCAACCTTCTGAAAGCTCGGCTTAAGTCTCATCTGCAGCCACCTTGCCCCGGCGGAAACCATAGGCCACACTTGAACGGTGACCAGAACGGCTTGCGAGGCGTGCCGGTCACATCGGGAGGAGGACCTATGAATTTCGATTACGTTATTGTTGGCGGCGGTTCCGCCGGCAGCGTCTTGGCTGCGCGACTATCCGAAGATCCTGATGTCACGGTGTGCCTTTTGGAGGCAGGAGGGCAGGGAAACTCCATTCTGGTGCGCGCGCCGCTCGGCATAATCGCCATGGTGCCGGGCAAGCCACTTGCGATTAACAACTGGGCTTTCATGACCGAGCCGCAGGTCAACCTGAATAATCGGCGCTTGTTTCAACCCCGCGGCAAGGCATTGGGAGGGTCCAGTGCAATCAACGCCATGCTGTATGTACGAGGTCAGCCTGAAGACTATGACGGTTGGGCGGAGGATGGCTGTCCCGGTTGGAGTTTTGCCGATGTGTTGCCCTATTTTCTCGGCTCGGAAAAAAACGAGCGAGGCGCGGATGAATGGCATGGCGACTCTGGGCCGCTGCATGTCGCCAACCAGCGCAGCCCTCGTGCCATCTCACAGGCTTATATTGACGCCTGCACAGCCCATCAAATCCCCGCGACGCTGGACTTCAACGGCCCTCAACAAGAGGGAGTGAGCCTCTATCAGGTCACGCAGTTTCATGATGACGCGAAGCGCGGCGAGCGCTGTTCCGCTGCAGCAGCGTATCTGCATCCGGTTCGTGACCGACCCAACCTTCATATCGTCACTGGCGCACAGGCCCAGCGCGTTCCTTTTGAAGAAAAGCGCGCAATCGGTGTCGAGTACAAGCAGGGACGCAAAACAAAAACTGTTTCGGCAAAACGCGAGGTGCTGTTAAGCGCGGGCGCCTTCCAGTCGCCGCACCTGCTCATGTTGTCCGGCATCGGCAACGGACCTGAACTGCAGGAACACGGTATCGACGTAAGGCATCATCTACCAGGTGTGGGAAAGAACCTTCAAGACCACCTCGACTATACCGTGAGCTATAAATCCAAAAGCCTTGATCTGGTCGGGCTAGGGGTACGACCAGTCCTCCGCTTGCTTGGTGAAATGCGACGCTGGCGCAAGGACGGCAGTGGCATGATCGCAACGCCGGCAGCAGAAGGTGGCGCCTTTTTCAAGTCACGCCCGGACGTGGAACGCCCGGATCTGCAACATCATTTTGTTGTCTCCATCGTCGACGAACATGCGCGCCGGCTGCACTATGGCACCGGATTTGGCTGTCACGTCTGCTTGTTGCGTCCAAAATCACGCGGGGAAGTTGGCCTGAACAGCAACGATCCACTGGCTCCACCCCGGATTGATCCCAATTACCTGTCCGAGCCTGAAGATTTGGACACACTGGTGTCAGGGCTTCGCAAAACCTTGGACATACTGGAGGATCCCGCTTTTGAACCGTACCGACACCGGCCATTGCGCTCCATAGAACGCACGGACGAGGGGTTGCGAGCGGAAATCAGGGCCCGCGCAGAAACGATCTATCACCCCGTTGGCACCTGCCGCATGGGGCAAGGTGAAATGTCGGTTGTGGGTCCAGACCTGAAGGTGCATGGGATTACCGGGCTACGGGTCGTTGACGCCTCCATCATGCCACACCTGATTTCAGGCAATACCAATGCGCCCACCATCATGATCGCCGAAAAGGCGGCGGACATGATACGCGCCCGCCCCGCAGCGGCCCTTGACCGTGCCCCGACCGAGGTCATAACCGAACACAGCGCCTAATCTTGAGACAAACGGTTTGCGATCCGCGCCACCAATTGTTCGGCCACGGCCTCCTTGCCCATCTTGGGCCAGTCCTCAACACCGTCTGCTGTCACAATGCGGACGGTGTTTTCGGTTCCGCCCATCACATTATTCTCCGGGCTAACGTCATTGGCCACAATCCAGTCAGCGCCTTTGCGCTTCAACTTGCCCTGTGCGTTCTCAATCAGGTCATGCGTTTCGGCTGCAAATCCGATGACAAGGCGTGGACGCAATCGCGTATGATTTCCGACCCCCGCCAGAATATCCGGGTTCTCCACGAACTGGAGCGCCGGCACCTTGCCTGATCCATCCTTCTTGATTTTCTTGGCCGCATCCGATGCCACACGCCAATCCGCTACTGCCGCGGCCATGATCGCCACATCACATGGTAGAGATTGTTCAACAGCCGCCTGCATTTCCCGCGCGCTCTCAACGCGAACCACCTTGACGCCCTTTGGATCCGGGATCGAGACTGGACCTGATACCAGCGTCACATCCGCGCCAGCTTGTGCAGCCGCCGCCGCTATGGCGTGTCCCTGACGCCCAGAGGACCGGTTGGCAATGTAGCGCACCGGATCAATCGCTTCATGGGTCGGGCCGGACGTGATGACGATCCGCTTTCCCTTCAGGGGCGCTTCACTGGGGGTGAAGTGCGCAACAATCGCATCGGCGATTTCCAATGGTTCCGACATACGACCGTAACCCGCTTCGCCTTTTTCGGCCATTTCCCCAGCATTCGGGCCCACTGTCAAAATCCCATCAGCTTTCAAAACCTTCAGATTTCGTTGAGTGGCTTGATGAGACCACATGCGCGAGTTCATGGCGGGTGCCAAAAGCACTGGCTTGTCCGTTGCAAGCAAAACGCAGGACGCCAGATCATCGGCGTGGCCACCTGCCATTTTGGCCATGATATTGGCAGTCGCCGGAGCCACAACGATCAGATCTGCTTCACGAGACAGGCGAATGTGCCCCACATCGTGCTCTGCCTCCCGGTCGAACAGATCCGTAAACACTTTGCCACCTGTCAGCGCCCCGACGGAAAGCGGTGTAATGAATTGCTGCGCCCCTTCCGTCATCACGGCGCGTACCGTAGCCCCGCGCTCCTGAAGCCGCCGGATCAGATCCAGTGACTTGTAACAGGCGATCCCGCCCGTGATGATCAAAAGAATGCGTTTACCCGAAAGCATCAAGCCGCTCCCTGCCTCTTGTAGACCTACTGGGCATATTCCTAGCGGTATTTCCCCGGGAATGCACTCAAGAGTTCAACGGACCTGAACAAAAAACCCCGCCAGCACAAAGCCGACGGGGCGATTTTTAAACACGCTGTGCTGGCACGGTCTAGAACTGCGGCGCGAAAGACCTTGGCGCAGCGGCCACCGGTTCGGCCTTGCCTTGACTGGTGACGGCATAGACCGCCAAACCGCGCTCGCTCATGCCCGCGGAGGTAAAGCGGAACACACCATCAATGCCCAAGAAGCCGTCCTTGTTGGTCAGCACACGATCTGTGAACCGATCCGGACCGGCGGAGCGAACCAGACCTGCAGCCAGAATCGTCGCGTCATATGCCAAAGATGCGTTGCGCGCAGGCGGCTGCCCGAAAGCGGAGGTATAGCGCTGACTGAACTGGTCGAAACTGCGGTTGTCAGGCCCGGGGAACCAGCTACCTACCATCACCGGCGACTGCAACACCTCGGGTGTGTTCCACTGACCACTGCCGATCAGCTTGAGTTCGCCGATATTGGCAGCGTTTTCGGTGAGTACCTGCATGGCAAACGGGGGCACACCGCCTCCCTCGGGGATGAACAGTGTATCAACCTGACCAATAGACCGGCCAAGGTTGGTCACCTTGCTGCGAATATCACTGGCATCGCCTGGCTTGTAGCGCTCAACCATCACAATGCGCCCGTTGGTGCGACCGACGGCTTGGCGGAATGTGGCCTCTGCAACAGCTCCGTAGGAGTTATTGGGCAGCAACGCGGCAAAGGAGCGCCGTTCCTGATTGGCCGCATAGGAAACGATCCGGTTCACGTCGGATTCCGGGAGGTAGCTCAACAAGTAGGTCCCGTTGCCCGCCACGCTGGTATCACTTGAAAAGCCAACAACGGGGATCCCGGAGCTGCGGGCCACAGAGCTTGCGCCCTCAACGGCTTGTGCAAACACGGGACCGAGGATCAATTCTGCGCCTTCTGCAATGGCTGCACTGGCTGCGGCCTGACCGCCTTCAAAAGTCCCGCCGGTATCCTTGACCAGAAGCTGGATATCCGCCCCCTGAAAATCATTCAGCGCCATCTGAGCCGAGTTCTTGAACAAGGTTGCCACGGAACCGGCTGTTTGCCCGTCGCCAGACATCGGCAACAACAATCCGACACGGACTGCACCGGAGCCGATGACTTCACCACTGACTTGTGGCGGCGTATCGGCCTCGAACGGTGAGGTCGACGGCCCGTAAACATTCGAGTAGTTGGGGCCCGCCATACACCCTGCCAAGACCGCGGTAATCCCCAAACCAACGACTTGCAGAGTTCTTTTCAAGAAATGACCCCGAGACGCGTTTTGCAAAGCGCTCATAAAATCCCCATTTATTCCTCTGGCCCGTTGCCCGTAACCGACCAAATCCACTCTTGATTTTTGCAGAAGATAAGACGCAATTACAGCTTCAGCTACACACAAATCGGGTCTTTTTTGCGAAACTCGGCATTTTGTGCCTCTATGAAATCGTGAAATTCCCTTTTGTCCGCGCGCTATCCCAGCTGAACTGTGCAAAACTCAACAAAGGACAGACACTCTCCATGGACTCCAGAGAACGCCCTGCAACCAGAAGCTTTTCCATTGGAGAAAACAGCTTTAATGCGAAATCTTTAGCCAGCGGTCTTTATATCGTCTCTACGCCAATTGGCAATCTGGGTGACATTACGGTGCGCGCACTGGAGACCCTGGCGGCCTGTGACTTCGTGGCCTGCGAAGACACGCGCGTAACCGGTGTCCTGATGCAGCGCTTTGGACTGAAAACGACGCTCATAACTTACCATGAGCACAACGCAGCCAAGCAGCGCCCCAAAATCATGGAGGCTTTGGAAACGGGCAAGGCCGTTGCTTTGGTCTCCGACGCCGGTACGCCGCTCGTGTCCGATCCAGGATATCGGCTCGTGAATGATGTTGTGGATGCAGGCTACCCCGTGATCCCCATTCCCGGGGCATCGGCCTTGCTCACGGGACTGGTGGGATCTGGCTTGCCGTCCGATACGGTTTGCTTTGCCGGCTTTCTGCCGCACAAAGCCGGCGCCCGGCAGAAGCGCTTGGCCGAACTGAAGGACATGCCCGCAACCCTGGTGCTTTATGAAAGCCCGCACCGGCTTTCAGCATGCCTTCAGGATATGGCGGCCATCCTTGGGCCAGATCGTCCGGCAGTGGTGGCCCGAGAACTGACCAAGAAATTCGAGACCTTCGAACGGGGGAGCCTCCAAGACCTTGTGGAGCGATATTCCGGAGATCGCCCGAAAGGTGAAATTGTGATCCTAATTGGTCCGCCGATTGCAAAGGAACCGGATGAGGCCGATACGGATGCATTGCTACGAACGGCATTGGAAACCATGCCGGTCAGCGGGGCGGCAAAGACCGTAGCCAAGGCCACCGGACAGGATCGAAAGGCACTGTATACGCGGGCCATGGAGCTGAAGAACAATGGTGTCAATCACACCGAAAACCTCAAGGGCGACAACGGGGAGACGTGAAAGCCGGCAAAAGGCCGAGCGGCGTGGCTTGCGGGCGGAAACTCTGGCGTGTTGGCTGTTGCGGCTCAAGGGATATCGCATTTTGACACGCCGGTTCAAAACGCGACAAGGAGAGATCGATATTGTTGCCCAGCGCGGGGCGCGATTGGCTTTTGTCGAGGTCAAGGCACGTCAAACCCCGCGTGCGGCCTTGGAGGCCCTCACCCCGCGTACCCAGCGGCGCATCGAAAACGCCGCCCGACAATGGACATCGCGCGCGCAGCCTACCGCCGATCTGACCTATTGTTTTGATGCCATACTTGTATGTCCGTGGTGCTGGCCGTGCCATGTCACCAACGCCTTTGCACCGCAGGCGCACTGGTAAAACAACTTTGTGAAGCCAAGGTTATGGACAAACGCGCCCCGCAATCGCATATCTTGCGTAACTCAACTTCCAGCCTGATCCGAGAAGACCCCCAACAGGCGGTTTTCCGTGAACAAGGAGCTCTCCATGGCCCTTAAAGTTGCCGTTCAGATGGACCACATCTCGTCCATCAACATTGCAGGCGACAGCGCATTCGCCCTTATGCTTGAAGCCCAAAAACGCGGCCACACTCTTTTCCACTACACTCCTGACCGTCTGGCCCTTTGGGGCGAGAAGGTCATGTGTGCAGTGGAGCCGGTTACGGTTCGTGATGAAGCGGGCAACCATTTCAGCTTTGGCGAAACGCAACGTGTTGACCTTTCCGACATGGATGTGGTGCTGATGCGGCAAGATCCGCCATTTGATCTGGCCTATATCGCAGCTACCCACATTCTGGAGAAGATTCATCCCGATACACTTGTGGTGAATAACCCGGTATCCGTACGCAATGCTCCTGAAAAGCTGTTCGTGACACAGTTTTCCGACCTGATGCCACCCACACTCATCACCCATGATCGCGGCGAGATCGATGCCTTTCGCGCCGAGTACGGCGATATTGTCATGAAGCCGCTGTTCGGACATGGCGGCGCCGCAGTATTCCGGGTAACAAAGGACGATCTGAACTACGGATCGCTCTACGATTTCTTTGCATCAACATTCCGCGAACCTTGGGTCATTCAGCAGTTCCTGCCCAATGTCAAACATGGCGACAAACGTATTCTGCTGGTGGACGGGGAGTTTGCCGGTGCCGTGAACCGCGTCCCCGCTGAAGGTGACTTGCGGTCCAACATGGTGCGCGGCGGAGCCCCCACCGACAGTGATCTTACTGAACGAGAGCGTGAAATCTGCGCCCGCCTAGGGCCAGTTCTGAAGGAACAAGAGCTGTTTCTGGTCGGTATCGACGTGATTGACGGGCGTCTTACCGAAATCAACGTCACCGCCCCAACCGGCATTCGTGCCATCGCAAAGCTCGGTGGGCCCGATGTGGCCGCGATGGTTTGGGATGCGCTGGAAGCGCGCTGCTCCTCTTAGATCTGGGTGGAGAAAAACGAGGAGCCGCGCAGCATCTCTGCGCAGTTCCCGCGATTTTCGGGACTAAGTTCTGTGAATGTTCATTGGTTCTTTTACCAGCTAGCCTATCCCGGCAAGTGCATGGTGGGGAGCCGGGTGAATGTTCTCGAGAGTAGCAACGGTTGCCTTTCAGGGCATCAATGCCGTTGATGTGGATGTGCAGGTTCAAATCGGGCCGGGCACGGTCAGCTTTACATTGGTCGGGTTGCCCGACAAAGCGGTTGCGGAAAGCCGGGAGCGTGTGCGCTCGGCCCTTGTTGCCTCGGGACTTGCTTTGCCGGCAAAGCGAGTAACGGTCAATCTGGCACCGGCGGACTTGCCCAAGGAAGGGTCACATTTTGACCTCCCCATCGCGCTGGGCCTCATGGTGGCGATGGGCGCGCTCCCCTCAGATGTTTTGACAGACTATATCGTGCTGGGCGAGTTGTCGCTGGATGGCACCGTTGCGCCTGTGAACGGGGTCTTGCCTGCCGCCATGGCAGCCAATGCGGAAGGCAAAGGGCTCATCTGCCCGGCAGCAAGTGGCTCGGAAGCCGCTTGGGCCAGTGGCGACATGAAAATTCTCGCCCCCACCTCTTTGATCCAGCTTGCCAACCATTTCAAAGGCACCCAAGTGCTCAGCGCTCCGGTCGCGAAAATGGCACCGGCACCGGCTAACCAAACGGATCTGGCCGACATTCGCGGTCAGGAAACAGCCAAACGCGCGTTGGAGATTGCAGCAGCGGGCGGTCACAACCTCCTCATGGTTGGGCCTCCTGGGTCGGGCAAATCCATGCTGGCCAGCCGCTTGCCTGCCTTGTTACCCCCTTTGGAGCCGCGCGAACTGCTTGAAGTGTCGATGATCGCGTCAATTGCCGGAGAACTGAAAGAAGGGTGTCTGAGTGACCGGCGTCCGTTTCGGGCCCCACATCACTCCGCCTCAATGGCAGCCCTTGTTGGTGGCGGCATGCGGGCGCGGCCGGGGGAAATCTCACTTGCTCACCAAGGCGTGCTGTTTCTCGACGAACTGCCTGAGTTCCAACCTCAAGTGCTGGACAGTTTGCGGCAGCCCATTGAAAACGGCGAGGCGGTTATCGTGCGCGCCAACCACCGCATTACCTACCCGTCCAAGGTTCAATTGATCGCAGCCATGAACCCCTGTCGGTGCGGGCATTTTGGGGAACCGGGCCATCAGTGCAAACGGGGAGACCGATGCGCCTCTGACTATCAGGCACGGGTTTCCGGCCCGTTTCTGGACAGAATTGACCTGCAAATCGAGGTACCTGCCGTGTCCGCACTGGATCTCATCGGGCACAAAACTGCGGAAACCACGGCTCAGGTCGCCCAGCGCGTCGCCGTTGCTCGCGATCGTCAGAAGCACCGCTACAAAAAGCTGGGCCTTCCTTTCAACGTCAATGCCCATGCGCCACCACGCACGATAGAAGAGGTTGTTGCGCTGGATGGAAAGGCTGAAGCTCTCATGGCGGACGCCGCAGCCAAGTTGGCCTTGTCCGCACGCGGGTTTCACAGGGTGCTCAAACTGGCACGAACCTTGGCGGATCTGACAGGGGAAGACCATGTGGGTCACCCTCACGTGGCAGAAGCTTTGAGCTATCGCCGGAACCGTCTCATGTCCGAAGCGGCTTGAAACACTGTTTTTACGGTTTCTCGATAAGAAGACAGGCATGATCTGTTCGCCGCGTATTCTGTCAGAGACTTGATGTCATGCTTCCAAGCCCCTCCAGTTCCTCCACCTCTCGCACCGCTTCGAGTGATGAGGGGGCAGCTGAGCCGCATCCGACCACCGTACCGGGACCAACACGGTTGTTGCGCATTCTGGCATTGGCTGCGGGTATTCTGGGTCTTGGCGTGTCCTTCCTTATCGCGCGCCAGAGCTTTCCATTGGTTCTGCTGGCGCCTTGTGTGGCGTTCTTGTCCGGCGCTGTCGTATTTCGCCGGTTCCCGGCTGCTGACGAGATGAGCACCTACTGGAGCCGAAAAGAGGCCGCCAGTGCCGTTGAGGAAACGCCGGAGACACTTGCCGGCGCGCTGAAAGAAGCCAACAAACAGCACCAGACGGTTCTTGATGCGCTGGGCGCAATTGTCATCAAGCGCGCCGGGTCAGGAGAGGTGTTATATGTCAACGAAGCGGCTGAACGGGCGTTTCACCCTGAAGATGTTCCCCGACTGGGCGCCCCGCTGAGCCTGCCTCGCCTGGATGGAGTTGAGGCACAAGAGGCTCCTCGGCAGGATCCGGCGGCGGAAATCCTGCTTGAAACTCGCCATGGCCCGCGTTGGTTTTCGATTCTGGAACTGAAGGTTTCCGACAGTGAAGGCGGGGAACCCATTTTGCAGACCATATTGCGCGATGTGACCTACCGCCGGCAAGCCGAGGACAAACTGCGGGAAAACCTGACGCAAGCTGCCAGCGCCAACGAAGCCAAGTCCCGCTTCATGGCAACCGTAAGTCACGAAATCCGCACCCCGCTCAACGGCATTCTAGGGATGGCTGGCTTGCTGCGTGACACACCATTGAGTGCAGAACAAAGGACCTATGTGGAGGCGGTGCGCACCTCAGGTGAAGCCTTGCTGGTGTTGATCGACGAGGTTCTGGACTACTCGAAGATTGAAGCAGACAAACTGGAACTCAGGCCCAAAGCCACCAGCATAGATAATCTGGTTGAGGGCATAGTTGAACTCCTGGCCCCGAAAGCGCACGCCAAGGGCTTGCAGATTGGCAGTTTCGTGGACCGTGACCTACCGCACCTATTGGAAATCGATGAGGCGCGGGTGCGCCAGATCCTTCTCAATCTGGCGGGCAATGGCATCAAGTTTACTGAAACCGGCGGCGTCAGCATCTTGGCCGAGTTGGGCTCAGCTCCCTCTCAGGGCGCACCGGAAACCGTGACCCTGCGCCTTTCCGTTGTGGACACCGGCCCGGGGTTTACCGCCCAGCAGGCGCACCGGATTTTCAATGAGTTCGAGCAGCTTGATGATGGCCGCACCCGGAAATACGGCGGAACGGGATTGGGGCTTTCGATCTCGAAACGGCTGGCCGAAATGATGGGCGGCCGTATTTCCGCCTGTGGCAAGCCCGGCGCCGGTGCGGCGTTCACGGTGGACTTGCCTGTGACTGTAAGCCCAGCGCCTGCAGCGGGCAATGGCCCTGATCTGACTGAACTGCAAGTTGCAATTCTGGCGCAAGGCGCAACAGAAGCCCCTCTGATCGCCCGCCGATTGCGCCAACAAGGTGCCTCTGTCACCCTTTGTAGCGCTGACGATCCGGACCCTGCCAGCCTGGAAGCTGGTTTGGATCTTCTGTTTTTGTGCGAGGGAGCCGTATCCGATACCGCAGCATGGCTCGCCAGAGCCCGAGCCCACCTGCCCACCACAAAGCTCGTTGTTCTTGTCGCACCAGGGGAACGGGAAAAGCTCCCCTACTTGCGCGAACAAGGCAGTCACGCATATTTGGTCCGGCCGGTTCGCACCTCGTCACTACTTACAGTTGTTGACAAACTGCGGCGTGATGAAGCGCTTGATGCCCTTGCGGAAAATATCGATCCTTATCACGCAGGTGCGACATCACATCGAGAACTCGGAGGTCGGTCCCTTAAGTTTCTCGTGGCTGAAGACAACGAAATCAACCGACTGCTGACCGGCACCTTGCTGAAGAAAATGGGCCATGAGGCACATTTCGTCGGCAATGGGGAAGAAGCGGTTTCTGAAGCTCTTTCAGGTGCTTATGATGCGGTACTGATGGATCTGCACATGCCGGGCATCGATGGCTTGGCAGCGCTTCAGCAAATCCGCACATCTGATCTGCCGAACGCGCTCACTCTCCCCATCATCGTACTGACCGCCGACGTCATGCCCGAAGCACGCGCAACGGCGCTGGACGCGGGGGCCAGCGGGTTTATCACCAAACCACTTGATCCTGCAGATCTGGCGAACATACTGGATCAGGTTTATTAAGCGCCTAAGTGAAACTATGTTTTTTATGTTACACTTAGCGATAAAGGAGTGCTTTCAGCCACCAGCGTGCCGGAAAACCCACCTGCGGATGGGGGCCGAAAACTTGGGAGTAAGAGAGCCTTATGTCATGCTATTGTATGATTAGACGGATACGGCACTCTTAAAGGTTGGGGCTGGAAACGATCCATGCGCAAGAATAGCAAACCAACGGCACACACTGCTGCCGTCCTGAGGTGCTTGCTGCGTTTTGGATGATTGTCTTGGGAGACGCGGGTTAGATGAACGGATCTGGGCTGTTTTCGCCAAAGAACATTGTCAGGAAATTTGCGCCGTTAAAGCCACAGGGCTTTGGCGCCGGCCGCTGGGGACCCATGCCGCTAAGGCCACGGACCGGGGCCAGCGACGCGCAGACACTGGGCCGTGTAGGGCCCTTGGAAGTCCGCAAAGCTCTGAACTGGAAAGAAATCAAACACTCTCAGCGCCTGCGCTATCACGTGTTTTATGAGGAAATGTCGGCCATTGCCGACGCGCAGACCTTGTTCACCAGGCGGGACAAGGACGCGTATGATGCGATCTGCGACCACCTTTTGGTGCTTGACCACGATACGCTGGTAAAGACCAAACCCTTCACCAAGCCCCAGCCCAAGATTGTCGGCACCTATCGCATGCTGCGCCAGGATGTAGCGGACATGCATGGCGGCTTCTACACAGCGGGCGAGTACGACATTCAGCCATTGCTGGAGAACCATTCACACGCGCAGTTCATGGAGCTGGGGCGCTCTTGTGTGCTCAAACCCTATCGCAACAAGAAAACGGTTGAGCTTTTGTGGCACGGCATCTGGTCCTATGTGCTCATGCACAACGTTGATGTGATGATTGGGTGCGCCTCCATGGAAGGGACGGATCCGGATCTTCTGGCGGAACAGCTGTCGTTCCTGCACCACTTTGCGCAGGCCCCGAAAGAATGGCGTGTCAGTGCCCTGCCGGATATGTATGTGGACATGAACCGCATTCCGAAGGACAAGGTGGACCAAAGAGCCGCTCTGCGGGCACTGCCCCCGCTCATCAAGGGCTATTTGCGCCTTGGCGCCTACATTGGCGATGGCGCCGTGGTTGACCACCAATTTGGCACCACGGATGTCCTGATCATCATGCCCGTATCGGCCTTGAACGCCCGCTACGTTAACTATTACGGTGCCGACGCCAGCCGATACGCCAGTTGATCGTAGCCGCGATTTTTCGCATTTGCACAGTGGAATGCCTCGGATAAGGAAAAACCGAGGCACTAGTTTAACGCAGCTTTAAACCCCCTGATTTAGCGTTGGTTAACCATCATAGATGACCGCTGATCAGGGATAGCTGCGCCTCATGACACAACGCCGTAAAGGACCTAGACGGGTTGAGCCGACACTCGGCGCGGCAGGTACGGCGCGCCCGCGCAGTGCGAAGGGTAAACCTGCCCCTAAAGCACCGCAGCAGGGCAGACCATCCCGAGCAGCCCCCCCACAGCAACCCGGAACGGGTGGCCCTCAGCCTGTCCGGCGCGGGTCCCCGCCGCCCGGCACCATGCCCAAAGGAGCCGCCCCCAAAAGAGGGAAAGCCACACGGCCGCCTGCACCGCCACGCCCGTCTCGCAAAGCCAAGCAACAAACCTTGTCTGCGCTGGACGCGGCAACACGCGGACCAAGAGGCCCTAAACGGCCCGCGAAACCAAGCTTTTTGTGGCGGAGCGCGAAATTCGTTTCTTATTGGAGTGTGGTAGCCGGCATTTGGGGCATCCTGGTCGTCGCAGGCATTCTGGCCTACTACGCAGCCCATTTGCCACCGGCTTCGGAATGGGCGGTGCCCTCCCGTCCACCCAACGTCCAGATTGTCGCTGCAGATGGCAGCCTCATTGGCAATCGCGGGGATACGGGCGGGGAAGCGATACGGCTGGAGCAACTGCCCCCGTTCATTCCCGAGGCCGTCATTGCCATTGAAGACCGGCGCTTTTATTCTCATTTCGGAATCGATCCGATTGGCCTTTTGCGCGCGGCCTACACCAACTATCGCAGCGGACATACCGTGCAGGGCGGCTCAACACTCACGCAGCAGCTCGCCAAAAACCTGTTCCTGAATCCCGAACGCACCATCCAGCGCAAGATGCAGGAGGTGGTGATGGCCCTGTGGCTTGAGGCCAACTACAGCAAGGACGAGATCCTTGAGATGTACTTGAACCGGGTTTATCTGGGCGCGGGGGCGTATGGGGTTGATGCGGCCGCACGTCGGTATTTCGGCAAGTCGGCGCGGCTTGTAAACCTGTCCGAGGCGGCCACTCTGGCTGGCCTTCTCAAGGCGCCGTCACGCCTTGCGCCAACGCGCAACCCGGCGCTGGCCGAACAGCGGGCTCAGATCGTCATCGCCGCCATGCATGATGCAGGCTTCATTACGGCCACACAGGCAAAGAACGCTCTGATGGACGGCATCGAAGTCGCCGGCTCCTTCAACCGCGGTAGCGAGAATTATGTAGCGGACTATGTGATGGAACTGCTGCCCAGCTTCATCGGCTCGGTTGATCAGGACATCATTGTTGACACGACAATCGACATGAATGTGCAGCGCGCTGCCGAAAACGCGCTACGCAATGCCCTTTTGTATGGTGACAAGGATTACGGGGCGGAGCAGGGCGCCGTTGTCACCCTGAATCGAAACGGGGCCATTCGCGCTTTGGTGGGCGGTGTCGATTATCGGGAAAGCCAGTACAACAGGGCCGTGTACGCCAATCGGCAGCCGGGTTCTGCCTTCAAGCCGTTTGTCTATCTGGCCGCGCTGGAACATGGATACCGACCCGAAACCATCGTCAAGGATCGCCCCATCCGGATCCGGGGCTGGTCACCAAAAAACTACAACAACCGCTATTATGGTGATGTCACCCTCACAAAGGCTCTGGCAAAATCCATGAACTCGGTGGCCGTTCAACTGGCGCAGAAAGTGGGGCCGGGCAATGTGGTGCGCACGGCTCGCCGACTGGGCATTACCTCGGCGCTTACCACCAATCTGTCTCTTTCACTCGGCACTTCGGAGGTCACACCGCTGGAAATCGCGGCAGCCTATGTGCCGTTTTCCAATGGAGGATTTGGAATTGTGCCGCATATCGTGCGACAAATCCGAACCGAAGACGGCAAGGTCCTCTATTCACGGCGCGGCGATGGCACTGGACGTGTGATCGCAGGCGACAAGGTTGGACAGATCAATCTGATGATGGCCAACACCATGGAGATTGGTACGGGTCGGAAATCCGCGCTGGAAAACCGCCCTTCAGGGGGGAAAACCGGCACGACTCAAAGTTCTCGTGATGCTTGGTTTATTGGCTATACGGCCTATCTGACAACGGCGGTTTGGGTGGGAAATGATGATAATTCACCCACCAACAAGGTTACGGGCGGCACTGTGCCAGCCCATATCTGGCATGAAACGATGGAAATCGCACATAACGGCGTTCCGATTGCACCGCTACCCGGCGTTCCGCTTTATCTGAATACGCCGCAACCAATGGCGCGCCCGGATGACAGCCACAGGCCTGTCTTGCCACCAAGTTCCGTCGGTCAAACCGCGGGCCCCATACCGGCGCGAAGCGGCCCGATGAACCTCTTGGAACGGATCTTCGGCGGTGGGTGATGCTAGCCAACTGCATGTAGCTGGGCACCATGGGCTTTGAGCCATTTTTGCGCCTGCCGTGTATGAGGAGCCAAATCAAAGCAAACCTGCCAAAACCGCTCGGAATGGTCCATGTGCACCAGATGGGCCACTTCGTGAGCTGCGACATAGTCAAGAATTTCCGGTGGCGCCAGCACGAGGCGCCATGAGAAGGACAGGCGTCCATTGGAAGCGCAGGAGCCCCACCGAGATCGTGTATCTCGTATGGAAATGGCAGCAACCTTCCGATCCACTCGCCCAGCATGACGCGCAACCGCGCATTCAAGATCCTTGCGGGCTTCATCCTTGAAGAATTTCAAAAGCTTGCGAGGCACGGCCTGCGGTTCACCCGGCACCACCAGAACCGGATCCGGTCCGTCGTGCCGGACCTCCACCAACCCGCGCAAACGCCCCGCGGACTCAATAAAATGGCGCTGGCCACGAAAAGGCACATGTGAGCCGGGAACGAGATCGGCTCGCGGTGTCCGGCTGGCCAATCGTTCTTCAATCCAACCGGATTGTTTTTGAACGAATTTCTGCGCTGTTGCCAACGTGCCGCCCTTGGGAACGGTCAAAACTGGACTATCGCTTTCCAACGGCAAGCGCAGAATGTATTTCTTGGCTCTGGCATTACGGCGCAGCCTGACAGATACCTGTCGTTCGGCAAGCGCGAGAGTAATGCTGTCCGGCAAGGGTTTTCGATCACGGATAATGGCAACACCTCAGGCAAGCAGCGTGAAAGCCAAACGTTACGGCGGGTACGCCTTCCTCGCCACAAAATAGCAGGCACACGAAAAAAGGGGCACATCATGCACCCCTTTCGCAAAGTCACTCACAGGTTTTATTTGAGGCTACGCCGTACTTCCGGAGGCATCTCCCGCCGGACGTCCGCCCCGGGCCGCCATGAAGCGATCAAATTCTTCCTTGTCCCGTGCCCGGCGCAGTTCCTTCATGTAGTTATCGAAGTCGTTACGCATGGCATCCAGTTTGCGCCGCTCCTCTTCCAAGCGCTTCAGTTCGGCTTCGCGGTACTCATCAAACGCCACGTTTCCTGTGGGTGCATAACCAGACATCGTATTAACAGCGTCCTTCAACGGGCCTTGGCGCCAAGTATCCTTGGCCTGCCGTTTGAAATCATCGAACTTGTCGCCCCACAAGATGTAAGCAAGCATTGCCAAACCAAGGGGCCAGAACACAACAAATCCAAGCACCATCAATGCAATGGTTGCCGGCGTCCACGCTGGACGAATTACTCCTTGATGGGTCATCCAAATTCTCCTTAGAACTCGTACTTCTTTGAGATGGTCTGACCTCTACGTAATTTCAAGCCAGTTCTATTGGGGGTCGGCCGCATATTTTCAGCCCATCCCCCAATAGTCCTTAGAAATTAACAAGTTGCGTTTACGCCGGTTCAAGCGTCTTTTTCTGCTGTGAGGGCCTTCGCCTGCTCGATCCAGCTTGAAAGATCCTGACCAGTGCGCCCGCCCATTCTAACGGCCAGGTCGTCGGCCTGTTCGTCAGTAAGGGTCGCAATCTGCCACAAGTGGAAAATTCCGGCCTTGTTCAACTCCTGTTCGCGCTTGGGACCGACCCCTGCCAACTGCTTGAGATCGTCCACCGCATCATCCGCATCGTCCAGAGGGATCGGCTTTGTTGTCGCTTGAGCCTGTGTGGCTGACTTTTGTCGGGTATCGACACCATTGGCCGGCACCGGCTGCTTGCGGGCTGCCTGCACAGGCGTCACCCCCAAGGATGGATGAGATCGGATGAAGTCCACGATCCGCGGTGCAATCTCGGAGCGATAGCGCGAGCCGTTAAACACGCCATAGTGCCCAACGCCCGGCTGCACGTAGTGGGCGCGCTTGTCTTGCGACAGGTTTCTGGCCAACTTGTGTGCTGCCTGAGTTTGTCCAACGCCGGAAATATCATCCTTTTCGCCTTCAACAGTAAACAGGGCCGTGCGCGTGATGAAAGATGGGTCTACCGGATGCCCATGGTGTGTCAGTTCTCCCTTGGGCAGGGCATGCTCAATGAACACTTTTTCGACGGTTTGCAGATAAAACTCGGCGGTCAGATCCATGACGGCCAGATATTCATCGTAAAACTCGCGATGCTTTTCCGCGCTGTCGCCGTCCCCCTCCACCAGATGCTGGAAGAAATCACGGTGCGCGACCATGTGGCGGTCGAGATTCATGCCCATAAAGCCCGAAAGCTGCAGGAAACCGGGGTAAACCTGTCTCATGAAGCCTTTGTGCGGAAACGGAACGTCCATGATGACATGACGCTTGAACCAATCGATCCCTTTTTTGGTCGCAAGTTCATTTACCGCAGTCGGAGCTTCACGGGTGTCGATTGGCCCGCCCATCAAGGTCATGGTTGCCGGAGCAAAAGGGCTTTTTTCCTCTTCCATGCGCGCCACAGCCGCCAGAACCGGCACGGACGGCTGGCACACGGCCAAAACGTGGGTATCCGGCCCCAGGAACTCCAACATCTCTATGACGTAGTCCATATAGTCATCGAGATCGAATTTTCCTTCCGATACCGGTACTTGGCGGGCGTCTTCCCAGTCTGTGATGAAGACTTCAAGATCGGGCAGCAATGCTTCCACCGTGCCGCGCAACAGCGTGGCGAAGTGGCCAGACATCGGGGCGACAATCAACAGTTTGGGATCATCCTGCCGGTTTTCAGGAAGGGCACGTTTGAAATGCAACAAGTCGCAAAACGTCTTGCGCCACACGACTTCTTCGAAGACATCGACCCGTTGACCAGACACCAGCGTGGAGTCCAGACCAAACTCCGGCTTGCCATAACGACGGGTTACACGTTCCACCAATTCGCAAGACGCCGCCATTGTCCGGCCTACTTGTGTATGGGTCAGCGGATTCATGGGATTTTGAAAATAGATCTTGGTCGCGTCCACTGCGGCCCGAACAGGGGACAATATCGCGTGGTTGAGTTCGTAGAGCTGATAGAACATCACCAAATTCCTCCGGTTGGTTCCGTTGTTCTTGTTGTACGCAGGCAACGCAAGGTACGGACCAACAAATATTGCAGTGCAGCATTCTACGGTAAATGACGTAGAGAATGCAATATATACGCATGTGTACGGATAGGCTAAAGGTGACGATTACGGAATTTCAAGCAGTTATTCACGATTTATATCGTATATCACAAGAAAAATTAATGATGCACTGCGTAACTTATTACAAAGAACTACACCAATAGTTTGCATAGTTCTTAGGTTTCTACTCAGTAAATCAATGGGTTCGAGACGGTTTTGTATCTTTATGACACAAGCTCGGCTATCACGGAGTTAAGGACCCCAACCCCCTTGGGTGTTGCACGCAATCTGCTGTTTCCGATCCATTCAACCAGTTCAGCATCCATCAATCCCTGCAGCCGCTGCGCGTCAAAGGCGCGATTAGCTAGGACTTCATAGCGGGGAACGTCGATACCCTCACGCAAGCGAAGGCCCATGAGAAGCAGCTCATCGCTTTGCTCTTCTGCAGACAGATCTTCCGTCTCAATGATACCCGATCCAGTTTCCCGAACCCGCTGCATCCACGTTTCGGGGTGCTTTTCCGTGGCAGTGCCCAAGCGTTGGCCATTTGCAAGGGTCAATCGCCCGTGGGCGCCGGGGCCAACACCGATGTAGTCACCATAGCGCCAGTATACCAGATTGTGCTGACATTCCGCGCCGGGCACGGCATGGTTGGAAACCTCATAGGCGGGCAAGCCGCGGGCTGCTGTTATGCGCTGCGTCAGGTCAAACATGTCGGCGGCATAGTCGGCATCAAGCATTTCCAGCTTGCCTGCGGCATACAGCCGATGAAACATGGTGCCTTCTTCAATGGTGAGCTGATACATGGACAGATGATCTGCAGCCAAATCAATGGCCTGATTGAGCTCGCGCTCCCATCCCTCCAGCGTCTGTCCCGGTCGGGCATAAATCAGATCAAATGAGATCCGGTCAAACGTGGTCCGCGCGGTCTCGACTGCCTTGATTGCTTCGGCAACGCTGTGCTGGCGCCCCAGTATCTTCAGATGTGCATCATTCAGGGCCTGAATGCCCACCGACAGTCGGTTGACACCTGCAGCGCGGTATCCGGCAAAGCGGGTGGCTTCCACGCTGGTCGGGTTCGCCTCCATGGAGATTTCGGTGGCCTCTTGAATGGGCCAGTGGCGATCAATGCCGTCCAGAATGCGTTCTACAGTCCGTGGCTCCATGAGAGACGGCGTGCCGCCGCCGAAAAAGATGGATTGGACCGGACGGGACGGCACATAGCGCGCATTGTGATCCAGCTCCCGGCACATCGCCTCCACATAGTCGGCTTGATCTACCGGTTGGTGGCGCACATGGGAGTTAAAATCACAATACGGGCACTTTGCCAGACAAAAGGGCCAATGAACGTAGATACCAAAACCGCCCGCAGGCTCTTCCATCATCGTGGTGAGGGCTCCAACCCTTTACAGGCACTCGGATTTAAACAAATCGAACGCTTTTGCCCGGTGGGACAAGGCCGTTCCATCTGCAAGGCGCTGCTTGCTGGCCTGATCCATTTCGCCAAATGTGCGGTCAAATCCTTCTGGCAGGAACATGGGATCATATCCAAAGCCTTCAAGGCCACGCGGTGGCCAAACGGCATCCCCGTGCACTTCACCGCGATAGAACTGCGTGTGACCATCCGGCCAGGCCACGCACAACACGGCCACAAAGTAACAGCCGCGGTCCGTTGCGCCCAGCGCCTGCAGCTTGTCTTCCACCTTCTGCATGGCAACCGAAAAGTCTTTGCCCGGTCCGGCCCAGCGGGCGGAATAAACGCCAGGGTCACCCATCAGCGCGTTGACGCAAAACCCGCTGTCATCGGCCAATGCCGGAAGCCCCGAGGCTTTTGCTGCAGCCAACGCCTTGATTTCGGCGTTGGCTTCAAACGTTTCGCCGTCTTCCACCGGCTCCGGGAGGCCCAGATCTCCGGCAGAGACCACGTCAAAGCCGAAGGGCTCCAACAATTCGTTGATTTCTTTCAGCTTTCCCTTGTTGTGGCTGGCCACCACAAGACGACCCGGCTCAAGACGGCGTTCAGTCATTCATAGATCCCTTGCTTACAGGATAGAGAGTTTTTGCAGCTCAACCAGCTTGGCAATGCTGTTCTTCGCCAAGCCCATGAGTTGGCCGAATTCGTCTTCGGAAAACGGTTTACCTTCTGCCGTTCCCTGAATCTCAACAATGCCACCCTGACCGGTCATCACGAAATTGGCATCGGTTTCTGCGGCCGAGTCCTCCAGATAGTCCAGATCAGCCACCGGCGTGCCTTCGTATATACCGCAGGAGATAGCGGCAATATGGTCAACAAGCACATTGTCTTTCACCATATCGCGCGCCTTCATCCACTGAAGGCAATCATGCAGGGCGACCCAGGCTCCGGTGATCGAGGCCGTACGAGTTCCGCCATCCGCCTGAATGACATCGCAGTCAACGGAGATCTGGCGTTCGCCCAGCGCTTTCAGATCCACAACAGCGCGCAAGGAGCGACCAATCAGGCGCTGGATTTCCTGCGTCCGGCCCGACTGCTTACCCGCAGATGCTTCCCGGCGCATGCGGTCATGAGTGGCGCGCGGCAACATGCCGTATTCTGCCGTGACCCAGCCCTGATTCTGGCCGCGCAGCCATGGCGGCACCCGTTCTTCCAGGCTCGCCGTGCACAGCACGTGCGTATCGCCAAATTTTACAAGACATGATCCTTCAGCATGTTTGGATACACCCCGTTCAAGGGTCACCGGGCGCATTTCTTCCGGCGCGCGTTTGGATGGACGGTTCAAGGCCAACTCCATTGGTTTGTCAGGGCAGGAGGCACAACTGCCTGTAGCTCGCGCCGGTTTTAACGTCACATGAGCTCAAGCGCAAAGGCCGCGATCAATTTTATGACATGAAATCCGAAAATTGCTTTCCGCACCCCCGGTTCAGAGGATATAGAACTCTTGAACCTGCTCGATTATATTGGGGACAGGGCACACATGATCTTGGAGTGAGCAAACACGTGACCAGCGGACCTTCTTCCGTTCCACTGACCGAGCTTGACGAAAGATCCCGCGAAATATTCCGGCGCATTGTCGAGAACTATCTCGGCACTGGCGAACCCTCGGGGTCCCGCGCATTGTCGCGCGGGTTGAGCAAGCCACTGTCTCCGGCATCCGTGCGCAACGTCATGTCTGATCTGGAACACATGGGGCTTTTGTATTCGCCTCACACCAGTGCCGGGCGGTTGCCAACGGAAACCGGCCTGAGACTGTTCGTTGACGGACTGCTGGAAGTGGGGGATCTGAGCCGCGAGGAGCGCGAGCAAATCGACATTCAGGTCAAGGCCTCCGGGTCGGAAAAAACCTCCGCCCAGCTCTTGACTGAAGCAAGTCAGATGCTGTCCGGCTTGAGCCGGGGAGCTGGTGTTGTGCTGGCCCACAAGCAGGATGCGCCACTACGCCATGTGGAGTTTGTGCAGATTGAGCCGCTCAAGGCGCTGGTGGTGCTGGTCAGTGAGGACGGCTCGGTCGAGAACCGCATTGTCGATCTGCCGCCCGGCTTGCCGCAATCCGCGCTTGTCGAAGCCTCCAACTATCTGAACTCTGTCATTCGAAACCGCACCATCTCGGAGGTACAGGCAGAGCTTGAACGCCAAAAGGCGGAAAACAAAGCGGAACTGGACCGATTGACGGAAAAGGTCGTCG
The DNA here is from genome assembly GCF_000422785.1 of Pseudovibrio exalbescens DSM 16456. Classification (GTDB taxonomy): domain Bacteria; phylum Pseudomonadota; class Alphaproteobacteria; order Rhizobiales; family Stappiaceae; genus Pseudovibrio; species Pseudovibrio exalbescens. The sequence continues at coordinate 123,908 of NZ_AUGS01000002.1, read as the reverse complement.
CCTCCGGTCTGGCTGTGTGGGGTGGCGGTTCCGGCGACAGCGACACGCTCATCGTGCGGGGCCGCTCCAACCTGCTTCAGGATCTTGAGGCGGCTGAAGACCTTGAGCGGATCCGGCTGCTGTTCGATGATCTTGAAAACAAGAGCGAGTTGATCCGCTTGTTGGGCTTGGCCGAGCAGGGAGAAGGAGTTCGCATCTTCATCGGCTCGGAAACCCAGTTGTTCTCGCTTTCTGGGTCTTCACTGATCGTCTCACCCTATCGCGACAGCGACCAACGCATCGTCGGGGTTTTGGGCGTGATTGGCCCTACCCGGCTGAACTACGCCCGTGTGATCCCGATGGTAGATTACACAGCGCGGCTGGTGAGCCGGCTGTTGCCCTGACCCATTTCCCAAAAAGAGAGGCTTTATTGTGCTGTCTGCTGCAGAACTGGAACGTTATGCTCGCCACATCGTGCTGAAAGAAATCGGCGGTGCCGGACAACAAAAACTAAAAGACGCCAAGGTTCTGGTCATCGGGGCCGGGGGCCTTGGCTCGCCCGTATTGCAGTATCTGGCTGCAGCAGGCATCGGTCAGCTCGGTATTATCGATGATGATGTTGTCAGCCTGTCCAATTTGCAGCGGCAGGTACTTCACGATACGGACCAACTGGGCGAACCGAAAGTGGCAAGTGCCGCCGAGGCGATTGCCCGGCTCAATCCCAATGTATCGGTCAAGCCGCATCCCACACGCCTCAACGGTCAGAATGTGATGGCGCTCGTTAGCAACTATGATTTGGTGATTGATTGTTGCGACAACTTCGAGACGCGTTATCTCGCGAGCGATGCCTGCTTTTTTGCGCAAAAGCCGCTGATCACAGCCGCCATTGGCCGGTTCGACGGATCACTCACTCTTTTGAAACCCTACCTCACCAACGAGGTCGGCACACCGTATCCGACCTATCGCTGTGTTTTTCCCAACAAGCCGGCGGCGGGCAGTGTGCCCACCTGCGAGGAAGCAGGCGTTGTGGGCGCCTTGGCCGGTGTTCTCGGCTCCCTTCAGGCCATGGAAGCAATCAAGGAAATCGCCGGTTTCGGCGAAACACTACTGGGCAGGCTGCTGCTGGTTGATACCGCCACCATGCGCTTTGAAAGCATCCGCTACAGCCGCGACCCGTCCAATCCGTTGAACGGCGATGCCCCCAAGAGCTGGCCGGAAATACTGGAACTGGACAGCTAGGTTACTGGAGCCTCAACCCAAACAGGAAGACGGCGGCTCAAGGCCGCCGCCCTTTGGAATCGTCGTTAAAATGTCTTGGCGACAGAAAGCTTGAAGCTCCGGCCCTTGCCTTGGGTGCCGCTAAGGTGTGGCGTGTACTCCTTGTCGAACAGGTTTGTCACACTAGCACGCACTTCTGCCCCAGCAAACATCCCGTCTTCCGGCAACCAGCTCAACCGCGCGCTGTGCAACGCGTAACCGGGAGTTTCACTGTCAGCACTGTTTACACGGTCCTGCCGTGCATACAGGTCGGACCGCCAGGAAACGTCCAGATTGTATTCGGTAAACCGGTAGCCCAGCGTGAAGAACGCATTGTCCGCCGCAACGCTTTCCAAATACGTATCCTCGGACTGGTTGTCGCCCCGCGTTATGGCTGCACCGAGCGTGCCATACCAGGTTGGAGATGCATAGCCAGCTTCGACTTCAACACCCTTGATCTGCACATCGTCAATTGCTGTGGTAACAGCGCCACCCGGCACCTGGAAGGTGGTGTACAGGTAGTTCTCAATATCATTGTGGAAGCCGGTTACCTTGAACCGTACGCTATCGCTATCCTGTAGAACATCGTCGAACTTGAACCCGATGCCGGCCTCGTAGTTGTTGGACTTTTCCTTGCCAAGATCCGTAAAGCCGTTTCCGGTGAAGGCCTCATCAATAACCGGCAAGCGCTCCGTATGGGACACCGACCCAAACACATTCATCCAGTGCGTGAGTTCATAAATGGCAGCCAACTTCGGCGAAAAGGCTGTATCACTGACGTCATCCTGTAGGGCAACACCACTGCCGGGGGACAGGCGGGAATGGTCAACACGCATGCCGGGAATGAGTGTGAAGCGGTCGTTCACAATGATCTCGGCCTGACCATAGGCGCCTAACAAACGTGACTCTCCTTCCGGATGTGAGGAGGCGCCGTGTGTTGTGGAGCCATCCGGCATTAAGCGCGGGTTCAAACGTTCGCGATGATGCCCTTCCACTCCCATTGTCAGATAGGCCAGAATGGTATCAGAGATTTCAATTTCAGAGGTGTTTTCCAGCTTTCCCTGCCATGTTTTGTAAACATATTCGGCTTCCAAGCCGAAAGCAGGGTCTCCGTTCCACGGATTGCGATAGGTGATATCATCCAGATCGCGTTTTGTTTCGCTATAGGAAACCTGAGCTGTCAGGTCGAGCCAGTCATTGGACGCAAAGGCGTTTTCATAGGTGAGACGACCTTGTTGTTCACTTGTAACGTGATCCGCATAGCCAAACATGGGCTCATGGGTAATCTGATCATACAGTCCGTTACCAGACTTGTTGATGTTGAAATAACTTGCTGTAAGGGACTGGTCGCGATCTTCACCGAAGGTGTATTTCAGCTTGGCGAGGCCGGAAAGGTCCGTAAACCGCGAGTTGCCCAGTTCCGTGCCATTTCCAGCGTCGTAATCGCCATAACGGCCATAATTGAAGTTGGCCAGAAACTCCAGATTTTCCAGCGGGCGCATTGCAGCAATCAAGGAGTTCTTGGAGCCATTGCCGTTTGAATCCCATGTGGTTTTAGCACGAACGGCAATCGCATCATCGCCTTCAAGAAAGTCGCTTGCGTCCTTGGTGCGAGCACTGACCGTGCCAGCCAAAGCACCAGAACCATACAGAGTGGAGGACGCTGGACCGCGCAACACTTCAACCTCCTTGAGCATTTCCGGCTCAAAGAAGAAAGAACCGGCACGATAGGCTTCAAAGAACGATTTCACCCCGTCCACTTGCACGATCATGCGGTTTTCATCGGAAGACAGGATTCCGCCGATCCCCCGGATGTTCAGGGATTCTCCGAGCGGGTTGTCTGCATTGATGACAGAGACGCCCGGGATATCATTCAGGATCTCGCCTAGTGTCGTTGCCTGGCGGCGGTCAATCTCCTCCTGACCGACTACCGTCACTGCCTGTGGCGTATCGATGGCAACTTTTTCTTCGCCTGCGGTCACAACAATCTCATCAAGGACCGTGATGGCTTCTTGTGAATGCGACTGCCCCGCCGACAAGGCGAGCGAAAGGGTTGTGCCAGCCAGCAAGGCGGCACGGGAAACGGTTCCATTAAACATGGCTGCCCCGACTTGGTTATATGGCTTTGGAGTGAGCTGGCTGGGAAAATTTCTGGCTAGCGCCCGAGGCCTTACCTCGGAATTTGTCACTACCTAATATAAACATGAGTTATTTAGTCAAGTATTTTTTAGGGGTAATTTGGCGCAGGAGCCCACCTGTAGCGGCGATGTCCCTGATCGCGCAGGAAAATGTGGGATTACCCGGCAATTGTACCGTCCGCCCAAGCACGGACAAAGCGAGTCGCAGGTACAGCTTGCCGCCGTCCTCACTCGCAATGGGAGGGCAAGGCAAGGGAGGGGACGGATCGCAGGTGTGGGATGAATCAGGGGTTGTGTGTCACGTTGGCAGGGTGCCATTTGCCTCAAGCACTTCACCTGCCAGATACAGCGAGCCGCAAAACAGGACGCGTCCCGGAATCATGGTATCGGCCAAATGGCCCTTCAACTCTTTCAAGGCTTCATCAAACGATGCGCACGGCGTGGCTGCCAAACCGGCTTGACGCGCAAACTGTGCCAACTCGGCCGGGCTACGCCCCATGGTGGTTGTGGCCAACGGCACTGTCAGTACATGCCGCGCCAAACCCGCAAACTGGGAAAAATACCCCACCGGGTCTTTGGTGGTCATCATACCCGCTACAAGATAAAGCGGCCGGGAGTTCTGCTCTTCTAGATCGGCCATGAACCGGGCCACCACTTCTCCGGCGCCGGGATTGTGCCCACCGTCCACCCACACATCGGTGAGCAGTGGCAGTTCATCAATCAGTCCGCCATCGGTCAGGGATTGCATCCGCGCTGGCCAGTTGGCGGTGCGCAGCGCCTTTTCTACGGCGGGAGTGACACTTTGCGGTTCGCACAAGAACCCACCGGCACGAACGGCGGCAACCGCCAGCCCGGCATTGTCGATCTGATGGTCACCCGGCAGTTTGGGCGGGTAAAGCTCCACCAACCCCCCTTCATCTTGATAGACTAATCTGCCGCGCTCTTCGAAGGCGGTGAAATCCTGAGCGATAACCTGAAGCGGCGCTTTTGCCCGCGCAGCGTGATACTCGATCACCCGCATGGCGGCGTCCTGCTGACGTCCGCATACCACCGGACGTCCAGGCTTGATGATCCCGGCCTTTTCCCTTGCGATCCCCGCCAGATCGTTTCCAAGAAAGTTCTCGTGATCCAACGACACCGGCGTGATCACGCTTACCAACGGGCTGGAAATCACATTGGTGGCATCCAGAATGCCGCCGAGCCCCACCTCCAGAATGACGACATCCGCAGGTTCGCGGGCAAACAGCCAGAGCGCTGCGGCTGTGGTTGCTTCAAAAAAGGTGATAGGCTGACCATCGGTCGCTGTCTCCACTGCCTCCAGCGCTTCCAGCAGTTTGCGATCGCTGACCAGCGCTCCGGTTTCACCCAGGCGGATGCGTTCGTTGAAGCGCACCAAATGGGGAGAGGTATAAACATGCACACGCTGGCCCTGTGCTTCCAGCAAGGCGCGAATGAATGCCCCTGTCGATCCCTTGCCGTTGGTGCCTGCGATGTGAAAGACCGGCGGCAGCTTTTGGTGAGGATTATCAAGACGGGCGAGCACGCGCTCGATCCGCTCAAGGGACAAGTCAATTTCGCTGGGATGCAAGGTCATCAAGCGCTTCAATGCATCCTGAACAAGAGCCGCATGTTTGCTCATGGCAAGCCATCTCTGTTTCATGAAAAAAGTCCGGCATGAAACCGGACTTTTCATAGCTTGTTTCGGGTCCGGAACCTTACGCGTTGGAGGTTTCCGTCTCCTCGTTGACAGCCTCGGCCGGTTCGGTCTTGGCTGGTTCAGGCGCTTCCAGTTTCGGCAAGGATGGGTCGCGCTTCATCAAAATCCCGCAGAGGTTGGAAATCGTGTCGCGCAACGCATGGCGATGGACCACCATATCCACCATCCCGTGATCCAGCAGGTATTCAGAGCGCTGGAAACCTTCCGGCAGTTTTTCGCGGATGGTCTGCTCTATCACCCGCTGGCCGGCAAACCCGATCAGCGCGCCCGGTTCGGCAAGATGAATATCCCCCAGCATGGCGTAGGAAGCTGTTACCCCGCCTGTGGTCGGATTGGTCAGCACCACGATGTAAGGCAGATTGGCCTCGCGCAGCATCTGTACGGCCAGCGTGGTGCGTGGCATTTGCATCAGCGACAGAATGCCTTCCTGCATGCGCGCACCGCCGGAGGCGGCAAACATCACGAAAGGTGTGCGATCTTCAACGGCAGTTTCCATGCCCTTGATGATTGCTTCACCAGCCGCCATGCCCAAAGACCCTGCCATAAAGGCGAAATCCTGCACGGCCACCGTCAGTTCATCCCCATGGACCTTGCCCTTGGCCACCAGAACGGAATCATCCAGTTCGGTTTTGGCCTTGGCGTCCTTCAGGCGATCAACATAACGTTTTTGGTCGCGAAATTTCAGCGGGTCCTGATAGACTTCAGGGGTGGCCACCTTGGTGTAGGCACCCTCGTCAAAGAAGTATTCAAGACGCTTCTTCGCGGTAATGCGCATATGAAAGTTGGAGTTCGGCACAACCCACTGGTTGGCTTCCAGGTCACGATGGAAAACCATTTCCCCGGTTTCCGGGCATTTGATCCATAGGTTTTCCGGCACATCGCGCTTTTCCCAAAAGCTGCGGATCTTTGGCCGAACGACGTTATTAATCCAGTTCACGGGCAACCCCGCCAGTTGTTGATGTTGTTGGTCGATCGAGCGGGCACAGAACCTGCACCCAATTGAATTTGTTAGCCCCGAGCGCTTTCCACACCTTCTCGCAGAGCGCGCACGGTCCCGGTAACAGCCTCTTTTGTCTCCTTTGTGGCCCGGCCGGCCTCGTCAAGGCTGGCGCGAATGGCTTCCACAAGAACGGAGCCAACCACTACGCCATCCGCGTTGCGGCCGATGTCACGCGCCTGCTCAGCGGTTTTTACGCCAAAGCCGACAGCAACGGGAAGGTCAGTGTGCTGTTTGATCCGGGCAACGGAGCTTGCGACAGCAGTTGTGTCTGCACTGGCGCTGCCCGTAACACCTGTCACCGAGACGTAATAAACGAAACCGGAGGTATTGGCTAGCACCGCAGGCAAACGTTTTTCATCGGTGGTGGGGGTGGCAAGACGAATGAAATTGAGCCCGCCTTCAAGGGCCGGAATGCACAGTTCCTCATCTTCCTCGGCCGGCACATCAACCACGATCAGTCCGTCAACGCCTGCTTCCTTGGCCTCAGCCACAAATGCGTGCGATCCACGAACGTAGATAGGGTTGTAGTAGCCCATGAGGATGATTGGGGTCGTCTGGTCCTTTTCACGGAACTTGCGCACCATGTCCAGCGTCCTGTCCATGGTCTGACCAGCCTTCAACGCCCGTTGTGTTGCCAACTGAATGGGAACGCCTTCAGCCATGGGGTCGGAAAACGGCATGCCAAGTTCAATGACGTCGCTTCCCGCGGCGGGAAGCGCTTCAAGAATTTCCTGGGAAGTGTCCAGATCCGGATCACCGGCGGTGATAAAGGTGACTAGGGCAGGTCGCCCCTCGGCTTTCAGCTCAGCAAACCGCCGATCAATACGCGTCTTCGTCATATACCCCGACCAACTTGGTGTTTGGAGAGACTGCTCCAAGAATTAACTGGTAATGGATGTAGGGGGCAGACCTAGGTTCTGTCAACAAACTCCTCCCGATCAGTGGTTGTTTTGGTCGATTTTTGCTTGTGCCGGTTAATGCTGGTGCCGATGGGCCTGTGAGGGTCATGCATTCACCGTGGGTTTCATTGCTGCCCGCGGAGGCGCGATGCCCCGTTGCGTGTGTTTACACCTTCGAAGTACTTATTGATTACGCTGCGGAAGATAATAATCCTGGATCAACAGGAGACCGCTGTGTTCCTGAACTACTTCGCCTTGTTTCTGATCATATTCGTGATCCTTGTGGTGGTGTATGGCATCGTGTTCATCCACGACATCCCTTACAAGATTGCCGAAAAACGCGAGCACCCGCACAAGGACGCCATCTATGCGGCGGGCTGGGTGTCGCTGTTCACGCTCCATGCCATCTGGCCATTCTTGTGGATCTGGGCAACCATGTATCAGAAGGATCGAGGATACGGCTTCGGCGCTCTCAAGCAAAAGGAGGAGGCGCTGGAACAGCAGGTCAAAGGGCTCACCGATGAACTGGCCAGCTTGCGCCAACAGGTTGCAACCTTGACCAAAACGGACGGAGGAGCCAACTGATGGATATCCTTCTGATCCTCACCTATGTGGCAATCTGTACGGTCATATTCAAAGTCTTCCGCATTCCGGTCAATGAATGGTCTTTGACAACGGCGGGGCTGGGCGGCGTTTTTCTGATTGCCGGGCTGCTCCTTTTGATGAACTACAGCCACCCGGCAACAACCATCGCCTCAACGTTTTATCGCACCACACCGATCATCTCCTACCTGCGGGCGCCGATCATAGACGTGCCCGTAAAACCCAATGTCCCCATCAAGAAAGGGGAGCCATTGCTGGTTCTGGACGATACTCAGGCCAAAAACCGGGTGGATGAGCTGGAAGCACGGCGAGCATTGGTGGTGGCAGACTATGACGCGCAAACAGAATCTTTGCGGGAAGCGCAAGCGAACGTGGAGGCCGCGCAAGCCGCTCTCGCTCTGGCACAAACCCGGCGTGATGACGCGGCAACGCTGGTGGAGCGCGACGTTGCCTCGGTGGCATCACTGGAATTTCGCGAGCGCGAACTCGAAACAGCCCGAGCGCAATTGGAGAGCGCCGAGGCCGCGCTGCGCGGCGTGGAACTGACCGTGGGCGCTCGTGCGGCCTCCGGTGAGTTTGCCCAGATTGCCGAAATCGACGCACAGCTTCAGCAGGCCAGATGGGAGCTGGAACAGGCCGTCATCAGGGCGCCGGCAGATGGCTATGTCACCAGTCTTGCCGTAAGACCCGGCTTCATGGCGCGCCGTATCGCCCCCAGCATGGTGTTCGTTGAAGAACAGCCCAATCAGGTGGTTGCCAGCTTTCTTCAGGTCCACATGCAACGCCTCCAGGTGGGCGACGAAGTAGAAGTGGCGTTTCTCGGTATTCCGGGCCGGATCTTCTCCGGCAAGATATCCGCAGTCATCGAATACATACCCGATGGTCAGGTGGCACCCAGCGGCGAAATCATCGCCCCGGAAGATCGAGGCGGGCCGGGACGCATGAATGTCATCATTGATCTGGACGAGGATATCAGCGAGTTCACCCTACCCGGCGGATCCTACGGTCAGGTTGCAGTCTATACGGACTTTTTCCATCATGTGGCGATCATCCGAAAGGTATTGCTGCGCATGCAGTCCTGGCTGCACTACCTGTCGTTTGACCACTAACAAAAAACCCCGGCCAACACCCAGCCGGGGTTTTTGATCTTTTTGATGCAACGCTCGGCCTTACGCGCCCCAGCGTGCCTCGACAAAGCCAAGGATGCGGCGCATGTCGTGCAAAACCGGCTCGGCAATTGCCGCCGCGCGCTCGGCGCCATCCTTCAAGACAGCGTCAATGGTGCCCGGATCCTGCGTCAGCCGCTTCATTTCCTCATTCATGGGCGCAAGCTTGGTAACCGCCAACTCGGACAGCGCAGGCTTGAATGCCGAGAATTGCTGGCCGCCATACTCGTTGAGCACGTCCTGTTTGGTCATGTCGGCCAATGCAGCATAAATGCCAACAAGATTGTCCGCTTCCGGCCGCTCTTCCAGCCCCTTCACCTCACCTGGAAGTGGCTCGGGATCGGTCTTGGCCTTCTTGATCTTCTTGGCAATCGCATCGGCATCATCCGTCAGATTGATGCGTGACAGATCAGAGGGATCGGACTTGGACATTTTCTTGGTGCCGTCACGCAAGCTCATGATGCGGGTCGCCGAACCGGCAATCATCGGCTCGGTCAACGGCAAGTACAACTCATCTGGCAATTCCGGGTTCGGCTCCGGATTCGGAATGCCCAGCCCCAGTTCCTTGATACGCTCGGCATAATCGTTGTTGAACTTCTGCGCGATATCCCGGGTCAGCTCAAGGTGCTGCTTCTGGTCTTCACCAACGGGCACGTGGGTTGCGCGGTAAGCCAGAATGTCCGCCGCCATCAGGTTTGGATAGGCAAACAGGCCGACGCTCGCGTTTTCCTGATTCTTGCCTGCCTTGTCCTTGAACTGCGTCATCCGCTTGAGCCAGCCCATGCGCGCAATGCAATTGAAGATCCACGCCAGTTCCGCGTGCTCTTTCACCTGACTCTGGTTGAAGATGATGGATTTCTTCGGATCAATGCCGGCGGCCAGATAGGCAGCAGTCACCTCACGGATCGTGCGCGTCAGGACTTCCGGCTCTTGCCAGACGGTGATGGCATGCAGGTCGACCACGCAATAAATCGTGGGCATTTGATCCTGCAACGGAACAAAACGGCTAATGGCACCAAGATAGTTGCCAAGGTGGAGGTTTCCGGTGGGTTGAACACCGGAAAAAACGCGTGGCTCAAACGCCTTCATTTCAATAATTCCCTGATACTACGGCCTGTTGGAAGGGCCTGATGGGCTGCAACATGCGCCGCAACTGTTAGCCCTTCGGCCCGTCTGTTGCAAGATGCGCCGGACCAAACTTAGGTCTTGGGCGCAGTTTTCCGGCTGCGCAGACGTTTGGCATAGGCCACGAAGTTCACCGCGCCCGTCAGTTGGACAAAAACCGCAAAGGAAACCATGCCCGCCAGAACCAGAATGGCCAGATGCCCGGCCCGGACGAGGAACCGTTCCGCGTGAGCACCGGGTACGAATATGGCCAGCCCCAGCACCACAGCGCCCATCAAAACACTGGCTATGAACAGCAGCGGCAAGCGCTTCAGCGCGGCCGTATCCAGCTCAAAGTGACCGCGTTTATACAGCAACAGAGCCAACAGCCCGGTATTCACCCAACCTGCAACAGAGGTTGCCACGGCAATGCCCACATGGGCCAGAAACGGAAAAAGACCGATTGCCAGCACCACATTGATGACCATGGCAACACCGGCAAAGTACATCGGTGTCTTGGTATCTTCCCGGGAAAAGTAACCCGGCGAAAGAACCTTGTTCAAAACGAAGGCCGGCAGGCCAATGCTGAAGGCCATCAGCGCCCATGCTGTCTGGTTGATGGCCTCTTGACCGAACTCCCCCCGACCAAACAGGACATCAATAATTTCTCTGGGGATCAGAAACAGCGCAACTGCGGCAGGCAATGTGAGGGCCAGCGCAAACTCAAGCGAGCGGTTCTGCAGATGCAGCGCCTCCTCCTGATGGCCTGAGCGCAAGGATCGGGTCAAGTTGGGCAACAACACCACGCCAATGGCAATGCCCACCACCCCTAGGGGCAATTGGTAGACGCGGTCAGCGTAATAGAGAAACGAGTTCGCGCCATCCTGCATGGAGGCGATGATGGTTCCAACCGTAATATTGATCTGCGTGATGCCGCCGGCCAGAACGCCCGGCAGGCCCAATGACAAAAGTCGCTTGACCCCCGGCGTCCATCGCGGCCGAAAAAGCGGAATGGAAAAGCCTAGCCGCTTCAGATCAACCGCCACGAATGCAAGTTGCACGACACCCGCCACAGCGACACCAGTTACCAGAATGACACCGGTTGTGGGCGTGGGTTCAAGACCTGACAAGCCGATGCCAGCGAGCACAAGCCCCATCACCACATTCAACATGACGGGGGCCATGGCTGCGGCGGCGAAACGCTGAAAGCTGTTGAGGATGCCACTGACAAAGGCCAACAAAGACATGAACAGCAGGTAGGGAAAGGCGATACGCGCCATCAAAACGGTAAGATCGAACTTGGCGGGATCAGAAAAATAACCGGGCGCGAGAACATAGACCAACACGGGCATGGCGATTTCTGCAAGCACAAGAACGATGACCAGGGTCCAGAACAGGGCCGCAGCAATTTCGCCGGCAAATTGTCTGGCTCCACGCTCCCCATCCTCCTCCAAAGAGCGGGCAAACAGGGGAATGAACGCGGAGTTGAACGCGCCTTCGGCAAACAGCCGGCGGAACAGGTTCGGCAGACGAAAGGCCACAACGAAAGCATCGGCGACAGGACCGGCGCCCACAAAGGCCGCCAGCATCACATCACGCACAAACCCGAGGACGCGGCTCAGCAGCGTCGCGCCGCCCACCGTCGCAAAATTCTTAAACAGCATCTATTCCCACTAACTTGCCATCGGCGCGCGGCGCCGGCGTGGACGAACCGGTTTTGGCACTGGTTCTGCAGCCCCATCGAACGCCTCTGTTATCCGCGCCTTTATGGCATCCTGACGACCGACATTGCTGATTTTTTGTCCAGTCAGGTCGGTCACGTAGAACACATCCACCGCTTTCTCGCCGAATGTCACCACATGGGCCGAAGCAATGTTCAGGTTCAATTCCGACAGCGCCCGGGTCAAATTGAACAGCAGGCCAGGGCGGTCGAGCCCGATCGCCTCCACGACGGTGAAGTGCTCCGACCAGGAGTTGCTCACATTCACCGATGTCTTGATGTCGAAAGCCTTGTTTTTCTGCAAGGCGTTTCGTTGCTTGTTGCTGGGTTCGGGAATGGGCTCGGTACCGCGAAGGGCGCTCTTGATGATACTTGAGATGCGTTGGCCGCGGCGCAGTTCATCGGCATCTTCGGGCAGTTCCCGGCGCACGAAAATCGTGTCCAGAGCCAACCCATCCTTGGTGGTATCAATCTGCGCATCGACAATGTTTGCACCGGCGGCATAACAGGCCTGCGCAATCACCGAGAGCAAGCGCGGATGATCCGGCGCCAATACAGTGATCTCGGTGATCCCCTCAAAAGCATGGGGCTCGACGCTTGTTGCCAGATGCTCGGCTTCCTTGTCCGTTGTCCGGATCAGATTGGCATGGCGAATTTTCCGGTCCAGATCCACCCGCAACCAGTAGGCCGGATAGTGCCGATCAAGATAAGCCGCCTTTTCGTCCTCGGGCCAATCGGGAAGCGCTTCTAAAAGCTCTTGCTTGGCATAGTCCAACCTCTGACGGTGGCTGAGCTGACCATGACCACCACTCATGATTGTTTCGGCTTCATAATAGAGCGTGCGAAGCAACTGCCCTTTCCAGCCGTTAAAGACGCCGGGACCGACTGCGCGGATATCGGCAACGGTCAGGATCAAGAGCAGCTTCAACCGTTCAAGGCTTTGCACCACATTGCAGAAATCCTTGATGGTTTGCGGATCATTGAGGTCACGCGACTGTGCGACAACGCTCATTTCCAGGTGATGCTGGATCAACCATGCCACCGTATCCGTTTCGGCCGGATTCAGGCCCAGCCGGGGGCACAACTTGCGGGCAATGCGCGCGCCCGCCGTGGAATGATCCTCGGGGCGTCCCTTGGCAATATCATGAAGCAGCATGGCCACATACAAGACGGTTCGGTTCGGGACCGTCTTGATCAAGTTGGTCGCCAACGGATGGTCATTGCTGCCTTCACCCCGTTCGATCTGCGAGAGGACACCGATTGAATGGATCAAGTGCTCATCTACTGTGTAGTGGTGATACATGTTGAACTGCATCATCGCCACCACCTTGCCGAATTCCGGCAAGAACCGTCCCAACACGCCCGCTTCGTTCATGGACCGCAAGACGATTTCAGGATCGCTTCGGGATGTCAGGACCTTGAGAAACAGGCGATTGGCCTGATCGTTTTCCCTCAAAGAAGCGTTGATCAACTTCAATGAGCGCCGGATCAGCTTCAACAGTTCCGGGTGCATATCCAGATTGTTGCGATCGATCAGATAGAAAACCCGGATCAGATTGACCGGATCCTTTTTGAAAATGTCTGTTGACGCGTGGATCAGTCGGCCGTTTTCAATCAGGAAGTCACGAGTTCCCTTGATCGAGGTTTTGCGCGGTTTGCGACCGGGCACCATTGCATTCAAGAACCTCGAGATAACCGGGGCCGTCTTGACGTGTTGCTCCTCCAAGGCGGCAGCAAAGATACGCGTCAGGTCCCCCACATCCTTGGCCACCAGAAAGTAGTGCTTCATGAAGCGTTCCACATCGCGCATGCCGGGATGATCCTTGTAACCCAGCCGTTCGGCAATTTCGCGTTGCACATTGAAGGAGAGCCGATCATCAGCCCGACCGGTGAGGAAATGCAGATGACAGCGGACAGCCCAGAGAAAATCTTGGTTCTTTCGGAACCGGTTCAATTGAGCACGCGAGAATACACCCACCTTGACCAGTTCGGCGCTGCTGTTGACGCGGTAGAAGTATTTGCCGATCCAGAACAGGGTATTCAGATCGCGCAGCCCGCCCTTGCTCTCCTTGACGTTCGGTTCCACCAGATAGCGGGAGGAGCCTTGCCGCTCGTGGCGTTCATCGCGTTCGGCCAACTTGGCCTCGATGAACTCCTTGCCCGTCTGGGCCACGATGTCTTTGTCGAACTTCCGCAGGAGATCATCATATAGCGGCTTGTCCCCCCAGATGTGGCGGGCTTCCAGCAGCGCTGTCCGGATGGTCATATCGGCCTTGGCCTGACGAATACAGTCATTCAGGCTGCGCGTTGCGTGTCCAACCTTCAGCCCCATGTCCCAGAGCATGTAGAGCATGTACTCCACCATCTGGTCGCCCCAAGGGGTTTGCTTGTAGGGCCACAAGAACAGGAGATCCACATCCGACTGGGGCGCGAGAGTGCCCCGCCCATAACCGCCAACAGCAATCACGGCCAGTCGCTCGGCCTTGCTGCGGCTGGATGTGGGGTACACATGGCGTGAGGCAAATTCGTAAATCAGGATGATGATCTGGTCCTGCACCATGCTCAGGCGCTCGGCACAGCGGCGCCCACGCCCGTCATCAAACAACATCTGCTCGATCTCTTGGCGAGCAGATTGATACAGCTCTTTCAACCGCGCCAGAACAGCGCTGCGCACTTTCGGGTTTCCTGCGTTGCCACCGTGCTCTTTAACCAAAGCTGAAAATTCATCAAGAATGGTGTCTACCGGCACCAGGTGGGCAATTCCAAGGGCAGATGGGGTCATGTCGAACGTCCAGAGAGCAGCCAACGCAAAAAATACGGGTTTAACGCAAACCGATGCACGAATGTTTCAATCGGTTTGGGCGTTCAGCCTATACGTTATCGCGCGCAGATACCACACGGAGTTGATGCAACAAGTGGTCCAGTGACTCCTGAGAAAGGCCGCCAATCTTGGCGGCCAGCAGGTTCGCCAGTTCCGTGGCTTGAGGACTTAATCCCCCGGTGTCGATTGTTATGCGCGGATCGGAACTTTCCGCCAACCGCTGCAATTCCTCGGCCTCGTCCCAGATGACGTTGAAATAGGTGATGATGCGCTGGACCATGTACCAGGTCGGCGTTCCGCGCCGTCCATGCTCCAAAGCCGACAAGTAGGCCGGCGACACGGAGAGCGCCTCAGCCATCTCTTTCAGCGTGACGTTTCTTTTGCGGCGCAGTTCACGCACCTTGGCCCCAAATGGTGTCATGAGTAATCCCCGCCGAACCCTTTGCGACGTCTTATCCTGACATACAGCGCCCCTTCGCCCCCGTGACTGGGGTGGGCTTGCTCAAATCCAACAACATAATTGCGAAAGTCGGGTAAAGAGAGCCATTGTGGCACCACGCGCCGCAGAACACCGCGCATATCGCCATAGGGCGAGGCGTCAGGTGCCGTGCCTTTTCCGGTAATAACCAAAACCAAAGCATAGCCACTGACCTGGCTGTGGTGCAGAAATCCCCGCAACCGATCATGAGCCTGATGCTGTGTCATGCCATGCAGGTCAATGCGTGCATCAATGGTCTTGCCGCGCCCCCGGACCAGTCGCCGCCTGTCGCGTTTCGCCAATGGTGACAAGGGGGGCAGGGCTGGCTTTTGAGTCGCCTTGGGAAGGCTCACAGTATTAAGCTGCTGTTTTTTCTTTTCTTTGGCCGATATTGGCGGCGCAGGTTTTAGCGGCTCCGGTTCCACGGCCGCCTCATTCAACGCTTCATCGAAGCGTTGTTTGGCCGGGTGCAAAGGGGTCAGCGTTGCCGTTACCTTTTTCCAAAGGGCACGGTCCTCATCACTCAGGCCTTTGCGGCGTTTTCTTGTTGGTTTGTCTGCGCTCATAGGCCATATGCATCAGGTTATAGGTCAAGGTCTTGGGCGCAGAACAACAAAGTCTGCTGAATGGCGTATACGCCCGGCTTGTTCGCCCGCTTTATACCCGCTGCCGAAAAAAATATCCCCGCGCGCAGGTCCCCGAATGGCTGATCCGGTGTCGTGAGCAACCATCAAACGGTTGAAGGGTTTAACGGCTCCCTGCCCATCAGGCAAGCGTGCACCTATGAAAACTGGCAGTCCGTAGCTGTAAAGCCGGTGATCCAGTGCAAGACTGCGACCTGCAATCAAAGGGACTCCTGCCGCACCGACGGGGCCTTCCGTTCCTTGTTTATCCTCTTCTATTGAAAAGAATATGTAGGACCGATTCAGGCGCATTACATCCTCGGCGGCATCCGGATGCGCATACAGCCAATCCTTGATTGCCTGCATTGACATCTGATCGCGCGGAATCTCACCGCGCGCGATCAAAACGCGGCCGACGGGCGTATAAGGATGGCCGGACTTGGCAGCGTAACGCAACCGATAGCGCTTTCCTTCAGGGGTTTCAACACGGGCAGACCCTTGAATTGCAACGAAAAATCCGTCTATCGGATTGTCGAGCCAGAGCACTTCAAGGCCCCGATCTGCCAAGGCACCATCCATGATGGCTGAGCGATCAGGCAGGGGATTCAAGCCCTGGGGTTTTTGATAGAGCGGATAGCGGAAGGATTTCGTGCGGGTCAGAGACGCCTTCAGCACCGGTTCGAAATAGCCGGTAACAAATCCCTCACCCGCAGCGCGCATGGCCAAGAAATTATTCTCAAAAAACCGGCGCGCCTCATCGCGCGACGCTTGCCCAAGCAGGCGAGCACGCTCACAAAGAGTTTCAAGGCGACGCTGTTCATCGCTCCTGTTTTGACCACCGGAACCGCGACAACTCTGCCTGAACGCGTAAAGGGCCGCAGAATGATCATCTGCAGCCCAACCGGGAATACTTTTAAATTCAATGGGTTCCATGGTGTGCTCATTGGCTTGGCCGACAGGGGCGATGCCCACCAAGAGGGTGAGGGCCGCTACAGCTCCAACCACCCGTCCACGCACACAACGTTGCCACGGCAACGTCAGCTGTTTTCCACTCATTCGCCGGATTCGGTGGCAACCAGCTTCCAGTTCGGATCCGGTGTTCCGGTAACGCGGCTGAAGGTCCAGATATCGGTTACCTCGGTCACGTTGGTCGGATCACCTTCCACGATATGCCCCTCAGGTCCGCGCGTTGCGGTAATGAGCTGGCTTTTGATTTTCAAGGTAATCTGAGCAACCTTGTCCTTCAGTTCAGCATCAACGATGTTTGACTTCTGAATACCAATAAAGGTGAAGTCCACCCGTTCTTTACGGCCTTCACGGGCCTCAATCGCAGCAATAAAGCCTTCATAAACATCGTCAGACAGCAACATCTGCAAGGTTTTACGATCACCTTGAGCAAAAGCCGTGACGATCATCTCGTAGGCTGCGGTGGCACCTTGCAAGAACTCTTTTGGATTGAAGCCCGGCTCTGCATCAAGAATGGCACGCAGATTGGTATTGAGTTTGGTGTCGGGCTTTGCCATTTCCTCAATGGCTTCCTCGGCGGCCTCGTGGGCCTGGCTGGCATTCACACCCGGCTGGTGCTGATTGCTGCCCGGCAGCTGGATCACGTTATCCCCGCTCTGAGACTGCGGTGCCTGGGAGGCATCCTTACCCGGTTGCGCCGAATATGGATCGTATGGGGGGTTTTCATTGCCGGTTCTTTTACCCAGAACCGAACGAAGCCGAAGAAAAATGACCACTGCTACGACAAGAATGATGATGTTGGTGACGTCGAAAATTTCGCTCATGTCGCGTTACCGACCAATCCCTTTGTAGTGAATGTTGTCGCATCTCGTCAGCGCCCCTCGGCTCAGCGCGATACGCCTCACATCGCCCGTTTTATACCTATTGATCCCAATTTAAGCGTTATGGGCTCAACATCCAATGGTTTAGCACCATATCAAACACGAATTTTGTTGCCGATGCCCCTTTAGACGGGTGGACCGCCGATCTTCGTTCGGCATTCCAAGCATTACATACTCGCAATTTCGGCTAGTAGCTCATATATATAGAGTGTTTGATAAAACAATGCGAGCGCTATGCCTGTCGGACTCATTATTTTAGCCGCCTTTATCCTGGTCCCCACAATAGAGATTTTTCTCTTTGTCGAAGTGGGAAGTGAAATAGGCGCGATCCCAACCATTCTACTCACCATTCTGACTGCCGTAACTGGCACAGCGCTTTTGCGCCATCAAGGGGTGAGCCTCTTGATGCGGATGCGCTCGGAAATGGATGCCGGACGTGTACCGGGTGACGAACTTGTGCACGGCGCATTTATCGTACTGGCCGGGATTTGCCTGCTGATTCCGGGCTTCTTCACGGATGCGATCGGCCTCTTGCTGTTCATTCCTGCAGTGCGCACCTATCTGGGCCGCGCCATGGCAGCGCGCGTACAGGTTCATCCGGATGTCCACATGCACCGGCGCTATCGGACCGATGAGGGGGTCGTTGATCTGGACGTGGAAGAATGGTCGTCGAGAGAACCGCGTAATCCCGATGCACCTGAAGATGGCCCACAGCGGTCCATCGGAAGTGATCGAGAAACGCCTTGGCGCGGCGATAACAAGTCCTGATTGCGTCTTCCTTGTTTACCCTAATTCAAGTTGACGACCCCGCCCTCGACAAAAAGGCTGGAGCCCTCGTACGAACCCTTATAAGGAGGGGATAAGAATTACGGGGCATCCGGCATCGGGGTAAGACAGCATGGCCATTCATACAGCGAACAATCGTGTCGATTGGGTCGATTACGCGAAGGGCTTTTGCATTGTGCTTGTTGTCATGATGCACTCCACATTGGGTGTGGAGGCCGTAACCGGACAGTCCGGCTGGATGGGGGCTTTTGTCGAGTTTGCCCGTCCGTTTCGAATGCCCGATTTCTTCATGATATCCGGCCTGTTTCTCGCTCGTGTCATTGACCGTCCATGGCGCGTTTACCTCGACCGAAAATTGGTGCATTTCGCCTATTTTTATGTGCTCTGGGTCACTATTCAATTCGTTATAAAAGCGCCCTCCTTTGCTGCGGAGATCGGGTGGAACGGCGTGCTTGAAGCGTATCTTCTGGCGTTTGTTCAACCGTTCGGAACGCTTTGGTTCATCTACGTGCTGCCATTGTTCATGGTACTCACAAAACTGCTTCACGAGATGCGAATTCCTTGGTGGATTACACTGCTTGGCGCTGCAGTGCTTCACTCCATACCCGTAGACACCGGGTCGGTCATCCTTGATGAATCATGTTCGCGGTTCGTGTTTTTCTTTTGCGGATACGTTTTTGCAACACAAATCTTCTCGATAGCGGCTTGGGTGCAAGAGCACATTGCGCTTTCGTTGGTCGGCTTGGCCGTTTGGGCAGCAGTGAATGGCGCGTTTGTCTTTGGCGGCCTGGCAACATTGCCAGGCATTTCTCTGGCGCTTGGGTTTCTGGGCGCGCTTGCAGTGATCACCAGCGCGACATTGCTTGCATGCAGCCGCTTTTTTGACTTCCTTCGCGTATGCGGAAAAAATTCAATTGTGATCTACCTGTCTTTTTTCTTCCCCATGGCCGTGACGCGGGTGGTACTTCTCAAACTCGGCCTCATACAGGACAGCGATCTGATCGCTGTTGCGGTTACACTGGCCGCCGTCGGATCGCCGCTGATCCTGTACTGGCTCATTGATCGATACAATTTCGGTCGTTTCCTGTTTGAGCGGCCTCGCTGGGCCTACATTGCCCCGCCAAAACCAGCTTCCATACCTGCGGAATAACAGCGGATAGCGACGAGACCTGCTGACAAAACCAAGCCCAGAACGGGTGCAGAAAGCTAAAGAGCAGGCCGATCCGATGGTGCCAAGTCACCGCTCGTACCAAACCTGCGAATAGCCGGAGATTGGCCGCTTTTTTCCTTTCTTTCGGCAACCGGCGGGGGCATGATCGCGCCCATGCCAAATCAGTCTACCGCTCCTGCACTCACGCCAAACGACCATCTTATCCTTGTAGATGGATCGACTTTCATCTTCCGCGCCTATCATGCGCTGCCGCCGCTGACGCGCAAACCCGATGGGCTGCCTGTTGGCGCCGTTTCGGGCTTTTGCAACATGCTCTGGAAAATGATCCAGCAAGGCCCCACAAAAGAGCCCGGCGATGAAGCGACCCATTTTGCCGTAATTTTCGACAAGTCCGGCGACACATTCCGAAACGAAATCTACCCAGATTACAAGGGGCACCGGCCCGATGCGCCGGAAGATCTGATCCCTCAGTTTGGATTGATACGTGAAGCGACGCGCGCTTTTGGTGTGCCGGCGCTGGAGCAGCAGGGGTATGAAGCAGACGATCTGATTGCGACATACGCACGGCAGGCCGCTGCATGTGGCGCGCGAGTGACTATTGTCTCGGGCGACAAAGATCTGATGCAGCTGGTCAATGAGCGGATCGGCATGGTGGACACAATGAAAAACAAGCTCATTGGTCCCGAAGAGGTCTTTGAGAAGTTTGGGGTAACACCCGACAAGGTCGTCGAAGTGCAATCGCTGGCGGGCGACAGCGTGGATAACGTGCCTGGCGTTCCCGGTATCGGTTTGAAGACGGCCGCGCTACTGATCAACGAGTTCGGCACTCTGGAAACGCTTCTTGAACAAGCCGACACCATTAAACAAAAGAAACGCAGAGAAAACCTGATCGAATTTGCGGATCAGGCCCGCATATCCAAGCAGCTGGTACAGCTGAAAGAAGACGTTCCCGTTGAGGTGCCATTGGAAGATCTGTCCATTGTTGATGTGGATGGACCTTCAGCGCTCGGCTTTTTGAAAGCCATGGGCTTTACCACGCTGACGCGGAAGGTTGCCGAAATAACAGCGACGGACGCGGAAGCCATTGAGCCCGCGGATGTTCCCATTGTCGGTTGGGAACCGGCAACACCTTCTGAGGATATCCCTGCTGATAAATTGGGAGCAACTGGTGGAAATGACGGTAATACTGCGTGGACACCAAGCGCTCTGGTTGAAGCCAAAAAGGCAGAAATAACATCGATTTCCATCGATAGTTCCGCCTATGAAATGATATCGGATGCCACCTCACTGAAAGCGTGGATTGAGGAGATTCATGAGATTGGCCACGTGGCCGTGGATACGGAAACCAGCGCACTCAACGCCATGCAAGCGGATCTTGTCGGGGTTTCGCTGGCAACGCGCCCAGGCAAGGCCTGCTATATCCCTCTGGCCCATGTGGAGGGGGAGGGAGACCTTCTCGGCGGTGGGGATCTGGTGCCCGGCCAGCTTCAGATGGCGGAAGCGCTTGAGATCCTGAAGCCGATGCTGGAGGATCCGGCGATTTTGAAAATCGCCCAAAACATGAAATACGACTGGCTCGTGTTAAGTCGTTACGGAATCGAAATGACGCCGTTCGACGATACCATGCTGCTGTCCTACGTTCTTGATGCCGGCGTTGGCGGCAATGGAATGGATGAGCTTGCCGAGCGCTGGCTGGACCACACGCCGATTCCCTTCAAGGAGGTTTGCGGCTCGGGACGCAACATGATTACCTTCGACAAGGTGCCACTCGACAAGGCGACGGCCTATGCTGCCGAAGACGCCGATGTAACACTTCGCCTCTGGCACATTCTCAAACCGCGGCTGGCGGCAGAAGGCCTGGCTCACGTTTACGAGCGGCTTGAGCGTCCAATGGTGGACACTCTGGCTCGAATGGAACGCCGGGGCGTTTCTGTGGACAGGCAAATGCTATCCCGCCTGTCCGGTGACTTTGCCCAGAGCGCTGCAGCGGTTGAAAGTGAAATCTTCGAGCTGGCTGGCGAAAACTTCAATATTGGAAGCCCGAAGCAGCTTGGTGAAATCTTGTTTGGCAAAATGGGCCTGCCGGGCGGCAAGAAAACCAAAACCGGCGCGTGGTCAACCTCCGCATCGGTTCTGGAAGATCTTGCAGCCCAAGGCCATGAGTTGCCGACAAAGATCGTGGAATGGCGGCAACTTTCAAAGTTGAAGTCAACCTATACGGACGCTCTTCCGAACTACATCAACCCCCAGACCAACCGGGTTCACACATCGTTTTCGTTGGCAGCCACGACAACAGGGCGCTTGTCTTCCTCCGAGCCCAATATCCAGAATATCCCGATCCGTACTGAGGCCGGCCGCAAGATCCGCAAAGCCTTTGTTGCCGACAAGGGCAAGAAACTGATTTCTGCAGACTACAGTCAGATCGAGTTGCGGGTTCTGGCTCACATGGCCGACATTCCGCAGCTGAAAAAGGCATTTGCCGAGGATCTGGACATCCATGCGATGACAGCCTCCGAAATGTTTGGCGTACCCATTGAAGGCATGGACCCAACGGTTCGCCGGCAGGCCAAGGCAATCAATTTTGGCATTATCTACGGCATTTCCGCCTTTGGACTGGCAAACCAGCTTGGTATTTCTCGTGGTGAAGCCGGAGATTATATCAAAACCTATTTCAAGCGCTTCCCCGGTATTCAGGAATACATGGAAGAAACCAAGAAGTTCGTTCACGCCAATGGCTACGTGGAAACCATTTTTGGACGCCGCGCCCACTATCCGGATGTAAACACCAAGAACCCCAATATGCGTCAGTTCTATGAGCGCGCTGCGATCAACGCTCCCATTCAGGGCTCAGCCGCAGATATTATTCGCCGGGCAATGGTGCGTATGGATGCCGTCTTGCAGCAATCCCACCTGGATGCACAGATGCTTCTTCAAGTGCATGACGAACTCATCTTTGAATTGCCAGAAGACCAAGTGGATGAGACCAAGAAGATCGTTATCAGCACCATGGAGCAGGCCACGGAGCCGGCGTTGACCTTGTCCGTTCCATTGAAGGTGGAAGCTAAGGCGGCAAATAACTGGGATGAGGCACACTAACGCCACTGTGCTTTCAGTTAGCGGCCAGAAAGCTCTTGCTGGCGCAACATGGCATCAGCAACAAAACGATATACAAAAAGGGAAGGTGCGAGCCTTCCCTTTTTCACGTGAATCATTCGGATCGGGGTCTATTCAAGTCCTTCAAACAAAGCCGTGGACAGGTAGCGTTCCGCAAAGCTTGGAATAATGACGACGATATTCTTGCCCGCCATATCTTCCCGCTGGCCAACCTGAATGGCTGCTGTCAGCGCGGCGCCGGATGAGATCCCGACAGGCACCCCTTCAAGCTTTGCCACCTCTCGTGCACGCGCGAAAGCGTCGTCATTGCTGATCTTCAGCACTTCATCAAACACTTCCGTATCCAGAACCTGTGGCACAAAGCCGGCGCCGATCCCTTGGATCTTATGGGGCCCAGGCTCTCCACCGGAGAGGACCGGGCTGTCTTCTGGCTCAACCGCGACCACGTGTACGGAGGGGTTCTTTTCTTTCAAGACCTGAGACACGCCTGTGATGGTTCCGCCCGTGCCAATGCCCGAGACGAACACGTCGACATTACCTTCGGTATCGTTCCAGATTTCTAGGGCCGTTGTGTTGCGATGTATTTCGGGATTCGCCGGATTTTCGAACTGCTGCGGTATCACCGCCCCAGGAATCTCCTCGAGGAGTTCATTGGCGCGGGCAATGGCGCCCTTCATCCCTTTTGGGCCCTCAGTCAGCTCGAGTTCCGCGCCCATGAACTTGAGCATCTTGCGGCGCTCAACGGACATCGTTTCCGGCATCACCAAGATCAGCTTATATCCTTTCGCAGCCGCAACGAATGCCAACGCGATACCTGTATTTCCCGAGGTAGGCTCAATCAGCGTGGTTTCGCCGGGTTTGATCTGTCCGGCAGCTTCCATTGCTTCAATCATCGCAACGCCAATACGATCCTTGACACTGGAGATCGGATTGAAAAATTCAAGCTTGGCTAGAATGTTGGCTTTGACACCGTATTTCTCGGCGATGCGGTCCAACCGAACCAGCGGTGTGTTTCCAATGGTTTCGGTTATCGAGGAATAGATTTTCCCGCGTCCAACTTTTGTATGGCTCATGACAAACTCCGCTGATTAAGTGGTGCAAGTGAAGACGCACCGTGGCAAGTCCTTGAGCTACAATGTAGTGAGTTCGCAGGGCCGTTACGAGGTTTTCAGGGCTCGCGGAAGCGGAGAGAGAGGGAAAAGAGAATTAAAAATATCACCACTTTTAGAAAATAGTTCCAATAAGCCGCCTTGTTAGAATGATCTTGCAAAATGCCATCACGCTGGCGTTTCAAGACCAAGCAAGGCCGGCAAATCAGCCATTGCCTTGAAGGGCGTAGCCCCCAGTGCGCGGACTTTTGCTTCATCCGCCAAGGGGTCGGCGGTAAAACCGAAAGCGCGCATTCCGGCATCGCGGGCGGCCTGAAGTCCGGGGAGGCTGTCCTCGATAACAATACAGTGTTGAGGATCCACACCCATCCCTTTAGCCGCATAAAGAAAAATGTCGGGTGCCGGTTTGCCATTCGGCACATCTTGGGCCGAAAACAAAACATCCTTGAACAAGGGCAGCAAGCCTGCGCTGCCCAGAGTGGCATGCATCTTCTCATACTTGCCAGAAGAGCCGACGCAATAGGAGATGCCGTTGGCGCGAACGGCTTGAACAACGGCCTCGATACCCGGAATGGCATCAACCCCCTTTTCAAACGCCACCAAATCTGCAGCCCGTACCTGATCTGCCCAGTCTGGCTCTAATATCAACCCTTCTTCAGTTTCCAGAAGTGTTTTAATGGTGTCCAGAGTGCGGCCGGTAAATCGCAAGTGGCATTGATCCGGGCTGATGTTACCACCTGCCCGGGAGACGAACCCGGAAAGCACCTCGTTCGCGGCCTTTTCGGTATCAACCAGAATGCCATCACAATCAAAAATGATGAGCTTGGGTGTCATCAACTGCGCCCCTAATGTGTACCAGAAGACCCGAAGCCGCCGTCGCCGCGCTCTGTCTCATCAAGTTGGTTCACTTCGAGAATGTGCGCCTGCGTAACGGGGGCTACAATCAATTGAGCGATGCGCATGCCGCGCTCAATCAAAAACATCTCCGATCCCAGATTGATCAGAATAACCTTAACCTCACCCCGATAATCGGCATCGATCGTACCGGGCGTGTTCAGTACTGTCACACCATGCTTGGCAGCCAACCCGGAACGCGGGCGCACTTGCCCCTCAAAACCACTGGGAATGGCCATTGAAAGGCCGGTTTCCACCATGGCCCGCTCGCCCGGTTTCAAAGAAATGGTGTCGTGAACCGCTGCCCGCAAATCCAATCCGGCAGCCTGTACGGATTCATAGGCCGGCAAAGGTAGATCCTGAGCGTGTTCCAAGCGTTTGATTTTTAAAGAAGGTGTCATGATGAGCCTGTGCGTTATTCAAGACAGGTCTAGCAGAGCCCTGTTACTTTTTAAAGTCTGTCCCGATGCGTGGTACTGAGAAGAGAGTGGGCCGTTTTTGTGAACAGTATATTCAATGAATCGAGGATTAATTCCTAGAAATAAACAATATAGGCTCAGAACCACTCAGAACACGATATGCGCGACGATATGGTTTCACATGAAACATTCACCTTTGTTCCTGCCCCATGGAGCGCCCGATCTATATCTGACGCCAAGTCCCGCACAATCGTTCTTGCGCCAACTCGGGCCCCGTCTTCAAAACACCAAGGCGTTTGTGGTGATCTCACCGCATTGGCGAACCCGTTCGCTCTGTGTTTCCGCACCAGGACCTCTAAAAACAATCCATGATTTCAACGGGTTCCCACAAGAGCTCTATGAGCTCTCGTACCCGGCAATAGCCACGCCGAGCCTGGTGGATCAGGTGCTTCGCGCTTTGTGCCAAGCCGGTTTTGCTGCCCAAACCGATCCAAATTGGGGATTGGATCATGGTGCGTGGATTCCTCTTCTTCTTGCAGATCCAGCAGGCGAACACCCGATCGTTCAAGTTTCGCTTCCGAAACAATATGATATTCTGGAAAGCATTGAACTGGGTCGCGCTTTGGCCCCGCTAGCAGACGAGGGCATTCAAGTGCTCGGAACAGGCTCAACCATCCATAACTTTCAAGAGCTTGGACCTCACGATGAACCACCGCCGGCCTGGGCTGTTGCTTTTGACGAGCTTGTCCATGATGTCATCAAGCGGGGCGATATCAACGCCATTGCCAATCTAGTGAGCTCGCCACTTTATCAAAGAGCACTGCCCACTGATGAACACTTTCTGCCATTGTGTGTCGCGTTGGGGGCGGCAGGACCCAGAGCACAAGGTCGACGGATGCATTCCAGCTACACCCATCGAACGCTCAGTATGGCCGCCTACGAATTCACGGAGACGCCCGCTGCTTAAGCCTCCAACTCCCGCAGTTTCTGCTTGAGTGCATACAACTGGTCATGGGCTTGACGCGGTGTCATGTCATCCGGGTCAAGCGTGCGGACCAAGTCCGCCAGTTCATGGAGAGGAAGCGGAACCTCCGTTGGGCTCTCTGGTATCTGGTCCAAAGGCTTGGAAATACCGGCAAACAAGGGCAAGTCGTCAATCAATGCTTCTGAGGGCGCCTTGCGATCTTGTTCTTCCAACTGCTTGAGCACGGTTTCCGCGCGACGTACGACACTTGAAGGCAAGCCTGCAAGTTTAGCAACCTGGATCCCGTAGGACCGATCTGCAGCGCCCGGCACAATTTCGTGCAGGAACACAACATCGCCGTTCCATTCCTTCACCCGCACCGTCGCGTTGGTCAGCCGGTTTAGTTTCTGCGAGAGAACTGTCAGCTCATGATAGTGGGTTGCGAACAAAGAACGGCATCTGTTTTCCTCATGCAGATGCTCAATCGCCGCCCATGCTATGGACAATCCATCAAACGTGGCGGTACCGCGCCCGATTTCATCCAGAATTACAAGGGAGCGCTGAGTTGCCTGATTCAAAATGGCAGCTGTTTCCACCATCTCCACCATAAATGTGGAACGTCCCCTTGCGAGATCATCAGCCGCACCAACGCGGGAAAACAGCCGGTCCACCACACCAATGTGGGCCTTTTCTGCCGGAACAAATCCACCGATCTGCGCCAGTACCGCGATCAGCGCATTCTGACGCAAAAAGGTGGATTTACCTGCCATGTTGGGTCCGGTGATAAGCCAGATCTGACCGAGATCCACGGCCTCATCCGGACCAAGCTGTGCATCGTTTGCCACAAAAGGTTCGCCAGATGTCTTGGCAAGGGCTTGTTCCACGACCGGATGACGCCCCCCGACGACATCAAACGCCAACGAGTCATCGATCAACGGCCGCGTGTAGTTTTCTGCTTCCGCCAGAACTGCCAGTGCGCTGGAAACATCCAGCATGGCAAGAGCTTCGGCTGCAGCCTTGATCTGTACCGAGGCCGAGACAACCTGCTGACAAAGACTGTCGAAAATCTCCAACTCGATTGCAAGCGCACGTTCACCCGCATTGGCGATCTTCGATTCCAGATCCGCCAGCTGTGTTGTCGTAAAACGCATGGCCCCTGCCATGGTTTGACGATGAATGAAACGCTCAGGATCGGTTTTCATTGCTTCGCATTGGGCGGTCGGTGCTTCGATGAACCAACCAAGCACATTATTGTGCTTGATTTTCAAAGACCGCACCTCCAACTCCTGTGAGAGCTCTGCCTGCATTTGGGCGATGACCTTCCGGCTTTCGTCCCGCAATGCCTTCAGTTCATCAAGATCAGGATTGTAGCCAGAAGCGATAAATCCGCCGTCGCGCTTGAGAAGCGGAGGCTCTTCAGCAATCGCCCGAGTGAGCGTGTCTCCCAAATCGTGAGGAGCGTTTTCCAGTGCACCAAGACCGCGCTTTAGTTCAGCCGGAAGACTCGTGCTTGACGCAATCAAGCCAGCAATGTCTCGCGCGGATTGCAAACTTTCCGCAATCGCCTGCAAATCACGTGGGCCACCGCGCCCCACAGCCAAACGAGACAAGGCACGCGACATGTCCGGAGCGGACTTCAATAGGCCTCGGATGTCATCTCGCAGCATTGTATCGGATACGAAATAAGAGACAGATTCCTGACGTTCCAAGATCGCCTCTGGATCTGTCAACGGACTGGCCAGACGACTGCTCAACAACCTAGAACCAGCGCCGGTAACCGTACGATCAATGGCAGACAACAGACTGCCTTTGCGATCACCAGACAGCGTACGCGTCAGTTCAAGATTGGCCCGGGTCGCGGGATCAATGAGCATCTGCCCACTTGAGGCTTCTTTTTGCGGCGGTTCGATCGGAGGGCGCTCGCCAAGCTGGGTCTTTTCGATATAGGCAAGAATACCCGCAGCGGCAGACAATTCCGCTCGTGAATACGTTGCAAAACCGTCCAGAGTTCGAACATTGAAGAACTCGGCCACCCTATCAGCGGCAGTCGAGCCTTCGAAAAACGTTTTTGGAACTGGAGAAACAGCCCCAGCGCCGCTTTCCAGAACCAGACGCAGGTCCGGCTCTTGAAGCAGGCCATCTGCGACGACAACTTCTGAAGGGTCAATGCGTGCCAGATCCGCGCCAAGGCGCACGTCATCTGTTTCAGCAACGCGGAACACGCCGGTAGAAATATCAATCCAGGCCAGGCCGAACAGGCTGGCTTCGCCACTGGCTCCCGCTTTCAACCGCGCGATACCACATAAGAAATTGTTCTGTCGGGAGTCGAGCAGGCGATCTTCCGTCAACGTGCCCGGTGTAACCAAGCGAATGACATCTCGGCGAACCACTGATTTGGAGCCACGCTTTTTGGCCTCGGCAGGATCTTCGGTTTGCTCGCAAACAGCGACACGGTGCCCAAGGCCAATCAGTTTTTGAAGATAGTCATCGGCGGCATGAACCGGGACCCCACACATGGGAATGTCTTCCCCCAGATGCTTGCCCCGCTTTGTTAGCGTGATACCCAGCGCCTGTGAGGCGATTTCCGCGTCTTCAAAAAACAACTCATAAAAGTCACCCATCCGATAGAACAGCAAGCTGTCCGGATTGGCCGCCTTGATCTCAATGTACTGAGCCATCATCGGGGTCATGCGACCCTTATCGCTCGCGGTGGTTTTTGCATCTGTCGTCGTCATGGCGCGCACCCTAGCAAAACGAATTGTGCCTTTCACGAGCAAGCCCCGCCTTATGACCTTGTGACCGGGAATTTCAGGGGATAATGTCAGGCTCCAAAACACATAGAACGAAGCTGCAACCGGGGTGGGGGACAAGCCGAATGTCGGACAAGTCGACAGACAATCATATCAGCTTTACGGATCAGGACGCATTGCTGTTTCATCAGGACGGCAAGCCTGGAAAACTCGAAGTTGTACCAACAAAGCCGATGACAACACAGCGGGATCTGTCGCTCGCTTATTCCCCGGGCGTGGCCGTGCCCGTCAAGGCGATTGCCGAAGACCCAAATGCAGCGTTTGATTACACTACTCGCGCCAACATGGTGGCTGTCATTTCCAACGGGTCAGCCATCCTCGGGCTGGGCAACCTCGGTGCTCTGGCATCCAAGCCCGTGATGGAAGGCAAAGCAGTCCTTTTCAAACGCTTTGCCGATGTGGATTCCATTGATCTTGAGGTGGACACGCAAGACGTGGACGAGTTCATCAATAGCGTGCGGTTTCTCGGTCCTTCGTTTGGCGGTATCAATCTGGAAGACATCAAGGCGCCGGACTGTTTCATCATCGAGCAAAAGCTGCGTGAAGTGATGGACATCCCAGTGTTTCATGATGACCAACATGGAACGGCTATCATCGCCGCGGCCGGCTTGATCAACGCACTCCATCTGACGGACCGGGATATCAAAGACATCAAGGTGGTTTGCAACGGTGCTGGAGCAGCAGGCATTGCGTGCATCGAGCTGATCAAGGCCATGGGCGTGCCCCACGAAAATGTCCTCTTGTGTGATACCAAGGGCGTTATCTACAAGGGGCGCACCGAAGGGATGAACCAATGGAAAAGCGCCCACGCCGTTGAAACTGATCGGCGAACGCTTCTGGATGCCCTTACGGACGCTGACGTGTTTCTTGGTGTCTCCGTCAAAGGGGCATTAACGGCTGAAATGCTGAAAGGCATGGCTCCCAACCCGATCATCTTTGCCATGGCAAATCCGGATCCGGAGATTACGCCCGAGGAAGCACACGAAATCCGTGAGGATGCGATCGTCGCGACCGGCCGTTCCGATTATCCGAACCAGGTCAATAACGTCCTTGGCTTTCCCTACATCTTTCGCGGCGCGTTGGATGTGCATGCTTCCACCATCAATGAAGAGATGAAGATTGCTTGCGCCCAAGCACTGGCGCAGCTGGCTCGGGAAGAAGTGCCGGATGAAGTAGCCGCCGCCTACCGAGGAACACGGCCGCGTTTCGGACCCGAATACATTATCCCGGTGCCATTTGATCCGCGTTTGATTTCCACCATTCCTCCTGCAGTCGCGCAGGCGGCCATGGACAGCGGTGTTGCCAAACGGCCCATCGTGGACATGCGCTCCTACGCTGCCCGGCTTCAATCCCGGCGCGATCCGATTGCCGGCACATTGCAGCGTATCGTTTCAAAGGTGCGTCAGGCTCCGAAACGAATTGTATTCGCAGAAGGCGAGGAAGAAGCGGTCATCCGGGCAGCGTCCACATTCGTGACCCAAGGTCTTGGGGAGGCCATTCTGGTTGGCCGGGAAGATCAGATCCGCGCCAATGCGGCCTCTGCGGGCGTCGACATCAATCGGCCAGGCGTCAAGATCGAAAACGCGCGGATGTCCAGCAAGGCCGCCAGCTATGCCGAATTCCTCTATGCACGCTTGCAACGCAAAGGCTATTTGCAGCGTGACTGCCAACGGCTGGTCAACAACGACCGGAATTACTGGGCCTCCATCATGGTCGCACGCGGGGATGCAGACGGGATGGTGACCGGTCTGACACGGAATTACTCCGTCGCTCTTGAGACCATCCGCAAGTGCATCGATGAAAAGCCCGGCCATCGTGTGATTGGTGTTTCGCTGGTGATCAGCCGTGGACGCACGGTGCTCGTGGCGGATACGGCGGTTCATGAGATGCCAACCTCAGAGGAACTCGCGGACATTGCCGAGGAGGCAGCCCACGTGGCGCGCCGGCTGGGCTATGAACCGCGATTGGCCATGTTGGCCTACTCCACATTCGGACATCCGGCAGGCGAGCGAACAGAACGACTTCAGGAAGCGGTGAAAATTCTGGACCGACGCCGGGTAGATTTCGAGTACGATGGCGAGATGGGTGCCGATGTGGCGCTGAACGCGGACAAGATGGCGAACTATCCTTTCTGCCGGCTAAGCGGACCTGCCAATGTATTGGTGATGCCCGCTTTCCATGCCGCCTCAATCTCCACGCGCATGCTGCAGGAGTTGGGTGGCAGTACCCTGATCGGCCCGCTGATTGTGGGATTGGACCGTCCGGTGCAGATCGTGCCGATGGGCGCGCGGGATAGTGACATTTTCAACATGGCTGCCATTGCGGCATACAATGTGACCTGATCATATCAAGATGTCCGGTTTTTGAAGCCGGACATCTTATTGGATTGCAAAGTTCTCTCAACTGCTGCGGTTCTTCGTGATCCACCGACACATCAAACAGCACAGTGACAGGTGATGGACCTGTGCCGTAAAAAGACTATATGCAGTACCCGAAACACGAGGCGGGACATGACACATCCGATAATCAAGATTTGCGGGCTTTCAACTCCCGATACGGTTCAAACCGCAGTGGACGCAGGCGCTGACATGATCGGGTTTGTGTTCTTTCCCAAAAGCCCGCGAAACGTGAGTATTGGTCAGGCGAAAGAACTGTCAGATGCTGCAGGTGGCGCAGTGCAGGTCGTGGCACTGACCGTAAACATGAATGATCGGGATCTGGCAACGCTCGTTTCCAGCTTGAAACCGGATATCTTGCAGTTACACGGCACTGAGAGCGTTGAGCGGTGCCATGAGGTGCGGGAGCGCTTCAAGCTGCCGATCATGAAGGCATTTGGTATATCCGGCCCGGGAGATCTGGACCGTGTCCAACCATACGCACAGGTTGTCGATCGGTTCTTGTTTGACGCAAAACCGCCACAGGGCTCCTCCCTCCCTGGCGGAAACGGAGTGCCGTTTGACTGGCGCCTGTTGAAAGACCTTGATCTGGGTGTGCCGTACATGCTCTCCGGCGGGCTGACCATCGACAATGTATCGGAGGCGCTTGCGACCTCAGGCGCGCCCGGGGTTGATGTCTCTTCAGGGGTAGAGCGGGAAAAGGGCATTAAGGACGCCGAACTGATAAAAACATTCGTGCAGCGTGCACGAGATACACTTTCTTGAGATAGGGATCTAGCCGATGAACCAGCAGGCCAACACACTACGCTCAGGCCCGGATGAGAATGGCCACTTTGGCATTTTTGGCGGCCGTTTCGTTGCCGAAACTCTCATGCCTCTTATTCTTGATCTGGAGAAGGCTTACGAAGACGCCAAGAAAGACCCTGCATTCGAGGCTGAGCTGACACAGCTGAACACGCATTACACGGGTCGACCCTCACCGCTGTATTTTGCGGAACGTTTGACCGAAGAGCTGGGTGGGGCCAAAATCTATTTCAAACGCGATGAGTTGAACCACACCGGCTCACACAAGATCAATAACTGCCTCGGCCAGATCCTCCTTGCCAAGCGCATGGGCAAAACCCGGATCATTGCAGAGACCGGGGCAGGACAACATGGAGTGGCCACAGCCACGGTTTGTGCTCGTTTTGGCCTCCCTTGTGTGGTCTACATGGGCGCCACAGATGTGGAACGCCAAAAGCCCAACGTCTTTCGAATGAAGCTGCTGGGAGCAGAAATCATTCCGGTAACGGCGGGGGCGGGGACGCTGAAAGACGCCATGAATGAAGCCCTGCGAGACTGGGTAACCAATGTCGACAGCACCTACTACCTCATTGGCACCGCCGCCGGGCCGCATCCCTATCCCGAAATGGTAAGGGACTTCCAGTCCATTATCGGGGAAGAGACCAGATCACAAATTCAGGACGCCGAAGGCCGGCTTCCGGATGCAATAGTTGCCGCGGTAGGTGGTGGATCCAATGCCATTGGGCTGTTCCATCCGTTCCTTGATGATACTTCCGTAAAGATCTACGGCGTTGAAGCCGGAGGAAACGGCCTTGATGGCGATGAGCATTGCGCCTCACTCAATGCTGGCAAACCAGGCGTTTTGCACGGTAATCGCACCTATCTTCTGCAGGATGATGATGGGCAAATCCTAGAGGGGCATTCCATATCGGCTGGTCTCGATTACCCGGGGATCGGTCCCGAGCACTCCTGGTTACGGGATACAGGTCGTGTGACCTACGTGCCCATTACCGACAACGAGGCGCTGGACGCATTTCAGATGTTGACCCGCGTTGAGGGCATCATTCCGGCATTGGAACCAAGCCACGCGTTGGCGCAGGTTATCAAGATGGCGCCACAGATGGATAAAGACCAGATTATCGTCATGAATCTGTGCGGCCGTGGTGACAAGGACATTTTCACCGTTGGCAATCTGCTCGGCTTTGATCTTTAAGAGCATATCACTTTTGTAGCGGGATTTTCGAGTCCCGCTGCTCTTTCCGGGTTTTTGTTAGTCGGCTTATTATGTTTATTTTGCTTTACAGTGCTCTGGGCTCCAACAGTTCAGAGCGCGTCGAATCGGTGTTGACTTACAAGGGGTTGGAATGGGACCGCATCGAGGTCACCAATGAAGCCCTAAAGACTACCTACCGGGAGCAGATAAACCCGTTTGGTTTTGTTCCCGCCTTGGTTCACGGTGGGCGAACGCTGGTCGAATCCATGGCAATCATCGAGTATCTTGACGAGTGTTTTCCAGATAAGCCTGTTCTTGGCGTGTCCCCCTCTGCCCGCGCTCAAATCCGTTCCGTTTGCTCCCATGTGGGCTCAACTATTCATAGTCCGCAAAATCGAACGGTGCTGAACTTCCTGCGCCCAGAACTCTCGGAAACAGACAAGAAAGATCTGCGAGCAAGGTGGATCGGCGACCAGCTAGAGACGTTGGAGCCCATGTTGTGGCGGGATGGTCATTTCTGCTGCGGCACGTCTTTCTCAGCGGCAGACGTTTTTGTGGCCACAATCTATCGCAAGTATCTACAGCATGGCGGAGGCAAACTTGACAGATTTGATGGGCACCGGACACATCTGGCAGAACAGGGACTGATCCCTGATTATCTGCGTTAAAACTGAAACTCGCTCTGAGACTCCAAATCCAGCACCGCTCCACTCAAACCGGCTTCCCAGCCGAGAATGGCGCGCTTGCGTGTAATACCCCAGTGATAGCCGCAGAGATTGCCCTTCGCGCCAAGCACGCGATGGCACGGAACGACAAATGAAATGGGGTTCTTTCCAACTGCTGTGCCGACAGCCCGCGTTGCTGTTGGCTTGCCCAGGCTTGTTGCAATGTCGGCGTAGGTTGTGGCCCGGCCCAAAGGAATCTTGAGCAGGGTTTCCCAGACGCGCACCTCGAAATCCGTGCCAATCAGAACGATGCGCAACGGTGTGTCCTGCGACCAGGT
Organism: Pseudovibrio exalbescens DSM 16456; assembly: GCF_000422785.1. Classification (GTDB taxonomy): domain Bacteria; phylum Pseudomonadota; class Alphaproteobacteria; order Rhizobiales; family Stappiaceae; genus Pseudovibrio; species Pseudovibrio exalbescens. The sequence goes on along the minus strand of NZ_AUGS01000002.1, from coordinate 89,894 downwards.
TTGCGGATCAAACACCCGATCAAGATACGGTCTTGTCTGATCAGGGTTTTCTTCGAACGTAGCGGCAGGCCAACGCCGCGTCATGTCATCCAGAGCAGTCTGCTCTTCACCGGGATCGGCGAAGGCAAGGCCTGCCAAGCCCTTGTCTGTGACCATGATCAAGACATATCCAAACGGGCAGGGATGGAACCCGTACTGGATCAGCAACCCTTCACCGCGCCGACGATAGTCGCCCGGAGTCATTGCTTCATGGGTGACAAACAGATCATGCAAGCGGGAAGGGCCTGACAGACCAACTTCGTAGGAGGTGTCCAGAACCGAAGCCGACTCCCTCAGCAATGCCCGAGCGTGATCCAAGGTAATAGCCTGAAGAAACTGTTTGGGTGTGAGACCTGCCCACCGAGTAAAAACCCGCTGTAGCTGAATGGGCTGCATGTTCAAATCTGCTGCCAGTTGCTCCAACGAGGGCTGCGAACGCCACGTTTCGGTGATGGTTTGAAGTGTTTGGCGAACCACAGAGTAATCATCAAAGCGCTGGTCAGCCATTTCGCCATGAGATTGGGATACAACGGAACGTGGCACGGTGAACATCTCCTTCTCAAGCGGCGGCATCAGAGCCACCTCTTTCAAGTCGTTCACCTTAAGAGGATCATTTTCGGCAAACCACCCGAAAAACGAGCGCGTTAAGACCTATCAAATGGCGTTTCGGCTATAAACGGCCAATCCGTCGCTCTTGGCGGTTTGAATGGCTGCAACAAATGCGTCGGCAAAACTTGTACGGTCAGCCGGATTGAGAAAAGATCCAACGGAGACGCGTTGATTTCCAGCTACAAGAAAAATATGCGTGACCCCCTCATCCTCAAGGCGGCGCACCACAAGCCGGGTATGCAGTGGATTGACCTGAACTTCTGTCTGGTGTCCACGCCCGCTCACCTGAGTGACATGGATATGGAAGGGTGACACCCTGACATGCTCGTAGGCTTGCGCTGCCTTGAAGTTGCTGTGAAAGGCGAGCCACAGCGCGCCCACAGGCAGGAGAAACAACAAAGGTGCAAACCAAAGGCCCACCGCCGCCATGAACGCAGCAGAAACAGCTGCCATAGCCGCCGTAACTGCCAGCAGCCAGGCCAAACCGGATTTGGGCATGGAGCGATATGGGGTCAGAACCGCCTCAAAAAAGGGGGGAAAACAATCCTGATCAGCACTGATCGCCGTCTGCTCCGGGCCCTGTGATTGATAGTATTTGTCCCTCGTCATGCGCTAGAGTATAGAGGTTTTATGGCATCCGGAAAGACCCTTACATCGGCAAAAGCAGAAAAATCTGCCCTTGCGTCATCCAAGGCCGATAAACCGCGGCGCAAGACGCTTGCTCGTTCCAAATACAACAAAGCAGAAATCAAAGCGATCTTTGAGCGATTTCGAGAAGCTGATCCCGAACCTAAAGGTGAACTTGATCATGTTAACGAATTTACCCTTCTGGTTGCGGTGGTCCTATCAGCTCAGGCAACGGATGCCGGTGTAAACAAGGCGACGAGGCACTTGTTCCAGATTGCGGACACCCCGGAGAAAATGCTGGCCTTGGGCGAAGATCGCATCCGTGAAGAGATCCGAACAATCGGGCTTTACAAGAATAAGGCAAAGAACACCTTCCTGCTTTCCCAACAGCTCATTGAAAAACATGGCGGCAAGGTGCCGCAGACGCGTGAGGAGTTGGAGGCGTTGCCGGGGGTCGGGCGCAAAACCGCAAATGTCGTGCTCAATATTGCGTTTGGTCAGCCGACAATCGCGGTGGACACGCATCTGTTCCGGATCGGCAACCGCTTGGGCCTCGCTCCGGGAAAAACACCGCTGGATGTGGAATTGAAGCTGGAGCGCATCATTCCCAAGGAATACATGCGCCACGCCCATCATTGGCTGATCCTGCACGGCCGCTACGTGTGCAAGGCCCGGACACCGGACTGCAGTCGATGCATCATTTCCGACCTATGCAAAAGTCCGGAAAACAAGGTGGGCTTGGCGGGCAAGAAACCACCACAGGCGTGAATCCAAAAAGTATTCACAGGGTTTTTCTTGCCTATTCCTTTAGTGCTTTTGAGCCTTTTTCACACGCACGACGACTTCGACACGCGAAATTTCCATACCTTCCGGAGGGGTCGGCAGGGCCTCAAGGCGCAGCCCACTATCGGGAATATCAACAACCCGATTTTCTTCTTCTATGAAGAAGTGATGGTGTTCATGGGTATTTGTGTCGAAATAAGTCTTTGTGCCCTCAACGGCAACTTCACGCAGAAGGCCCACTTCGGTGAACTGGTGAAGCGTGTTGTACACAGTAGCAAGCGACACCGGAACACTGGCCACGATGGCTTCCTCATGCAACACCTCTGCTGATATGTGTCTGTTTCCTTTAGAGAAAAGCAGTTCAGCAAGAGCCACACGCTGACGTGTTGGACGCAGTCCGGATTCCCGAAGCATGTTCACGACGTCAAATTCTTCTTTGTGCTCGCTCGTATTCATAATCGTCCCGCAGTCAACTTTCGCCGGGTCAAAAGTTGGTGTTATCTCCCCGATGGTATCCCGTCGGTGCGGCCATCGGTCTCCCGTCATCATTGACAATGGCTGTTTGCTGGAAACTCTCCAGAGCAGTACGCATCGAGTCGTATTAACTGGTAATCCCAACTGGTCCAGCCATAATTTACAATAATAATAAGAACAGTCTCTTGTGAACGCAACTGCGCACATTAGGCACACGCATTCTCCCATACGCCGGTCTTTCGTCGACCGATGGCGTGTGATAGGAAAGCGCGAACATTAAAAAATTAAACCATCGTTTAGGAACACCCGGTCGATGCGCGGTCTGGTGGATCCTGTCAACGATAGAATATGCGGGAATGGGATGCATACAGGGCGTTCGAGCTTCGAATATGAAGAACTGTTGGCTTGCGGACGTGGGGAGCTGTTTGGAGCAGGCAACGCGCAGTTGCCGCTGCCACCAATGCTCATGTTCGACCGGATCTCCGAGATCTCTGAGGAAGGCGGCGCACACGGCAAAGGCCTGATCCGTGCGGAACTGGAAATCAAGCCGGATCTTTGGTTCTTTGATTGCCACTTCAAGGGCGACCCGGTCATGCCTGGTTGTCTGGGTCTGGATGCGCTTTGGCAGATGACGGGCTTCTTCCTGGGCTGGCTGGGAGAACCCGGTCGTGGCCGCGCGCTGTCGTCCGGTGAAATCAAATTTACTGGCCAAATCACACCCGATGTTAAAAAGATCGAGTATGGTGTTGATCTCAAGCGCGTCATGCGCTCGAAGCTCAAGCTTGCGATCGCAGACGGGTGGGTGAAGGCCGACGGTGAACAGATCTACACAGCAAAAGACTTGCGCGTCGGTCTGTTTCAGGACGAGCAGGACTAAGCCTGCTGCGTGCCACATCTACGAGAAGAATATGAGGCCTGGAACAACAGGCCTCTTCTATGTGCAGTTTACGGCAGGCGCAGCAGGCGCCTTGTCGTGTTTTAACCACGGGAGTCCTTCATGAGGCGTGTGGTCGTTACCGGTATCGGTATTGTTTCATCCATCGGCGATAATGCAAAAGAAGTGCAGCAAAGCTTACGCGATGGCACTTCTGGTATTGTCCGGGCGCAAGACTATGCAGATCTGGGCTTCAAGTGCCAGGTACACGGCGCCCCGAAGATGGATCCGTTCGAAGTTCTCGGCCGCCGCGCAACCCGTTTCATGGGCACGGGCGCAGCTTGGAACTACGTTGCCATGCAGCAGGCAATTGAAGACGCCAAGCTCTCGGAAGATCAGGTGTCTCACGAGCGTACGGGATTGATTATGGGGTCAGGCGGCCCATCGACCCGCGCCATTGTCGAAGCAGCTGACATCACGCGCGAAAAAGGCCCACGCCGCATCGGACCAACCGCGGTGCCAAAAGCGATGAGTTCAACAAACTCGGCAACGCTGGCTACGCCGTTCAAGATCCACGGCGTGAACTATTCCATATCCGCTGCTTGTGCCACAACAAACATCTGTATTGGCAATGCGGCTGAACTGATCCAATGGGGAAAGCAGGATATTGTCTTCGCTGGTGGTGGCGAAGAACTGGACTGGACGCTTTCCAACATGTTCGATGCCATGGGTGCCATGTCGAGCGGCTACAACGATACGCCGGAAACGGCATCCCGACCTTACGACAAGAACCGTGATGGATTCGTGATTGCAGGTGGGGCTGGCGTCTTGGTTCTGGAAGAACTGGAACATGCCAAGGCCCGCGGAGCCACGATCTATGCCGAGGTCGTGGGTTATGGGGCTACATCCGACGGTTATGACATGGTTGCACCAAGCGGCGAGGGTGCCGCTCGTTGTATGCGTCTGGCCATTGAAGGGCTTGATTGTGATGTGGACTATATCAATCCGCATGCGACATCCACACCGGTTGGCGACGTCAAGGAAATCGAAGCAATTCGCGACGTCTTTGGTGACAAGATTCCGCCAATTTCCGCCACTAAAGCGCTAACCGGCCATTCGCTGGGTGCTGCTGGCGTACAGGAAGCAATCTATTCACTTCTCATGATGCAGGGCGATTTCATTGCCGCTTCTGCTCATATTGACGAACTGGACCCTGACTTTGCGGATATGCCAATTGTGCGCGAGCGCAAGGATAACGCCGGTCTGAACTGTGTTCTGTCCAACGGCTTTGGCTTTGGCGGCACAAACGCCTCGGTCGTTTTCAAGCGCTACAACGACTAAAACTATTGCAGGGAACGGGTTGGACTTCATGAAACCGCCAACCCGCTCCGACAACAGGAGTTTCATATGAACAAGCTGATGCAGGGCAAGCGTGGTCTTGTCATGGGCGTTGCAAACGACCACTCAATTGCCTGGAGCATTGCGAAAGCACTGGCCGACCAAGGGGCAGAACTGGCTTTCACCTATCAAGGTGAAGCTTTTGGGCGCCGGATCAAGCCTCTGGCCGAGAGCGTTGGCGCCAACCTAGTGCTTCCATGTGATGTGGAAGACATCAGCAGTGTTGATGGTGTATTTGATCGCCTCAAGGAAGAGTGGGGATCAATTGATTTTCTTGTTCACGCCATTGCGTTCTCCGACAAGTCCGAACTGAAGGGAAAATATGCGAACACCACGCGCGAGAATTTCTCTCGCACCATGGTGATTTCATGCTTCTCCTTCACTGAAGTGGCAAAACGCGCGGCCGAATTGATGACCAACGGCGGTTCAATGCTCACTCTGACTTATGGTGGATCCACTCAGGTGCAGCCGAACTATAACGTTATGGGTGTTGCCAAAGCGGCTTTGGAAGCTTCTGTGCGCTATCTTGCCTTCGACTACGGGGAAAAGGGAATTCGGATCAACGCGCTCTCTGCAGGGCCAGTGCGAACCCTGGCTGGTGCAGGAATTGCGGATGCACGCATCATGTTCAATTACCAGCGCGACAACTCTCCACTCAAGACAACTGTAACCTCGGAACAGCTTGGGGGCTCTGGCCTATACCTTCTGTCAGATCTGTCCGGCGGCGTTACCGGTGAGGTACACTTTGTCGATGCAGGCTACAACATCATGTCCATGCCACGCATTGAGAGCCTGAAAACACTGGACAACGCCGAGTAAAACTCGCGCTTTTAGCCAAGTTTCAAAGCGGTGTTGATTTCAAATCGGCACCGCTTTTTTTATTAGAACTCTTCGTCAGGATAGACACCAAACAAGCGGGTTTGATCGACCCAACCTTCAAAATCCTTGCCCGAAATGCGGCAGTATCCGTCATCGCACTCCAGTACACCGGCCAAAACGAGCGGCTCCATATAGGCAATGATTTGCTCATTGGGTCCGGGCGCGCTGCGCAAGGGCGTGGTTTCGTTCGCATCAGCCCATGGGGTGACCAGTGCCGAGCGATAGCCAGACAACAGCGTTCGGAATACCCAGCCCGTATTGCCTTCCCAATCCCGAATGCGTCGCCAGTTTTCAAATTCCTGGATGATTTCCACTGGCACTCGGCTCTTCACGAAGGACCACGCAATATCATGGTCGCGACTGGGGCCAACACGCACATTCACCCGATCGGATTTAATGCTGACGTAACGTGGCACCGGCAGGCCGCTGGCTCCAGTACCGGACGATTGAGCCGCTGCGGGAAGCGGCACAGAACCCAGCGAGACGGCAATCAAGAAGCTACTCAAGACCAGACGACAAGCTCGGAATCTGTTATTTGGCATGGCTTTACCGAAACTTTCCAACAGGGATAACGTGTGTGGGTTGTACAAGGTGACCTGAACTATCATTCTTTGCGTGCTATGGTTATGCCATAGCGGCAGATGGATTAATCAGGCCTGATTGACAGCACTTGTTTTACACGGGTCATCTGCTTATGAAAACAGGTGGGGGCTACGGATTTCTAGTCCCATATGGTGGACATCGTAGAGTTAACAAACTCTCAATGAATTTCAGAAGGCGGGGATCATGCCCAAAAAGAAGCCCGTTGTGGTGGTTACGCGTAAGCTTCCTGATGTTGTTGAGACGCGCATGCGCGAGCTGTTTGATACGCGGCTGAATGAAACGGACCGACCCTTTAGCCAGGCAGAGCTTGTTGAGGCTGTTAAGACGGCGGATGTGCTTGTCCCAACTGTAACCGATCGCATCGATGCCTCAGTACTGGCTCAATCCGGTCCCGACCTGAAAATGATTGCCAACTTTGGTAATGGTGTCGACAACATCGATGTTGTGACGGCAAATAATCGCGGCATCGCTGTTACCAATACGACCGGTGTGATGACCGAAGACACGGCTGACATGACCATGGCGCTGATCCTGGCGGTGCCACGCCGGTTGATGGAAGGGATCAAGAAGATCGAAAACAACGAATGGTCTGGCTGGTCCCCAACATGGATGCTGGGCCACCGTATCTGGGGCAAGAGGCTTGGTATCATCGGCATGGGCCGCATCGGTCAGGCCGTTGCCCGGCGCGCCAAAGCCTTTGGTATGTCCATTCACTATCACAACCGCATTCGTGAACCTCTGGACGTCGAGGAAAAGCTGGAAGCGACCTATTGGGAGAGTCTCGACCAAATGTTGGCGCGGATGGACGTGGTTTCCATTCACTGCCCCCACACACCGGCAACCTACCATCTACTGTCTGCCCGCCGCTTGAAGCTGATGAAGCCTGACGCCTACATCGTCAACACGGCACGCGGCGAGGTGGTGGATGAAAATGCGTTGATCCGCCAGATAGAAGCCGGCGAACTAGCTGGGGCGGGACTTGATGTTTTCGAGCATGAGCCTGCCGTGAATCCACGCTTTACCAAATGCGAAAAGGTAGTGCTTTTGCCTCATATGGGATCCGCGACGATCGAGGGACGTATCGATATGGGCGAAAAGGTTATCATCAACATCAAGGCCTTCATGGATGGGCATCGCCCACCGGACCGCGTGTTGCCATCCATGCTGTGACACGACCGACCCTGCCGACAAGATTTCGGGGCTGCACTTATGATGCAGCCCTTTTTGTCAGTGTGACTTGAGGTACTTGTTCCAGATTGGCTCAGCTTTCATTCCCGCAAGAAATGCTGCATGAGCTTCTTTTTCCGCCTCAGTGAGGGCAGAGATCAGCGGAGTTGGTCTCTGAGCAGCCGGCTTGCGCTGACGTCGTCCTGAGCCTTCCGAAGTGTCGTAGTCTTCTTCATCATCGGAGAGGATAAGATTGCGTTGCTTTCCACCGTTCAGTTCCAGATAGACTTCGGCGAGAAGCTCGGCGTCAAGCAAAGCACCGTGCTTGGTGCGCTTTGAATTATCAATTCCAAAACGCGAACACAGAGCATCCAAGGAGGCAGAGCCGGTTGGATACTTGCGACGCGCCATGGTGAGCGTATCCAACACCTGATTATCCGGGATGTTGGGAAGGCCACAGCGGCCCAGTTCCATATTGATGAAACCCATGTCAAACGGCGCGTTGTGAATTACCAAACGAGCATCGCCGACGAAATCGAGAAACTCCTGCGCCACCTCTGCGAACTTGGGCTTGTCCTTTAGAAACTCCTCCGATAGCCCGTGAACACGATAGGCTTCTTCCGGCATGTCGCGTTCCGGATTGATGTAGACATGATACACGCGTCCGGTCGGGATAAAGTTGATCAACTCCACCCCCCCAATCTCGACCAGTCGGTCGCCATCCAGAGGATTAAGGCCGGTTGTTTCGGTATCGAAAGAAATTTCACGCATGTATCTGTTTCCGTTACGCCATCAAGGACAATGTTCTCATAAGCGCTCTTACGGCACTTTGCGCGACAGTCGTGCCTCGCCCGGTATCAATCAAAAAATGAGCCCTCCGCCTTTTGTCTGCATCCGGCAACTGCTTGGCAAGGATAGAGTTAAACTTTTCCTCGCTCATCCCCGACCGATCGAGCACCCGCTTTCTTTGAATCTCAGGTGACGCAGACACAACACACACTGCATCTACTCGGCCTGGCACCCACTTTTCCAACAACAAGGGAATGTCAAGAACAGCAACGCGCCGACGCGCTTCACGCGCTCTTTTCAAAAACGCCAGTTCTTCTTCATGTACGAGAGGATGAACGATCGCTTCCAGTCTCGACATGGCTTGCGGATTACCCAAAACGTATTCCGCCAATAGACCACGATCAATACGGCCATCCCGCGTCACCCCTGGGAAAGCCGTTTCCACCGGTGCAACAGCACGACCCGCATACAAGCGATGAACAGCCGCATCCGCGTCATAAACTGCAGCTCCTTCGTCGGCAAACATTTTTGCTGTTGTCGATTTACCCATACCGATGGAGCCGGTGAGGCCTAAAACAATCATGCTACTGATCCATATCCTTCAAGATCAAGGAACGGAGCTCCGGTGTTACCACCGGATGGATACCAAACCATTTTTCGAAACCGGGAACCGCTTGATGGAGCAGCATTCCAAGACCATCGACAACCTGATTACCCCGTGCCTTGGCTGCGGCCAGTAAATCGGTCATCAAGGGCGTATACACGATATCGGTTACAACCGCTGTTGACGGCAAGCGATCAAGATCAAGGTCAAGAGGGCGTTGGCCTGTCATTCCAAGAGCAGTCGTATTCACAAGAAGGTCGCAGTTTTCCAATTCTTCTGAACGAGTTTCCCACACACTTGTCCTAATCGGCTTACCAAAATGATGTTGCAAGGCCTCAGCTTTTTCCAATGTTCGGTTAATCAGTACAATCTCTTGATAATTCCGCTGTTTTAATGCCCACAGGATGGCACGAGCGGCGCCGCCAGCGCCGAGCACAACTGCTTTTGCCTTACGGGTGTCCCATCCTGGCGCTGCTTGATCCAAATTTCCCAAAAAACCCACGGCGTCCGTGTTGGACCCCTGCAATTTGCCAGTTTCATCAATCCAGAGCGTGTTGACTGCACCGATTTCACGGGCCGCATCATCAACGATATCCGCCGCTTCAAGTGCGATCTCCTTGTTTGGGATCGTCACATTGCACCCCACAAGCTGATGTTCTGGCAAACTCTTGAAAAAGGTAAGAGCTTCGTGCGGAGGCACATCAACCAAGCCATACTTCCCCTCAATCCCATAGGTTTTAAGCCAGTAGCCATGAATAAGCGGCGAGCGCGAATGCTTGACGGGATGGCCGGTGACCGCAGCTTTCCTCATTTCAAAACAGCTCCTTCTGAGCGCAGGAAATCAAGTAGAGGTAAAAGGGGAAGGCCCAACACTGTGAAGTAATCACCTTCAATTCGCTCAAACAATTGCACTCCCAACGACTCCAATTGGTACGCGCCGACACTGGAAAGGATTTTCTCACCAGCGCGATCGATGTACTCATCTAGAAACGCGCTGGAGAGTTCGCGCACACTTAGTTCCGCAGTCGAGATTGTTTCCCAAACAACTTGTCCGTCATGTGCGACACAAACCGCCGAATGAAGACTGTGTACCTTGCCGGAGAACGCGACAAGCTGACGACGAGCGGCTTCGAGGTTCTCTGGTTTTGTAAGCCGCTGTCCTTCAAAGTCGAGAACCTGATCGGCACCTATGACAAGTTTCCCTGGGCGATGTGCGGAAACATCCAGAGCTTTTGCACGAGCCAGCTCTTGGGCGATTTCGCTTGGAGACGCGCCACCTTGTAACATGGGTTCTTCAAGGGCACGTTCATCCACTTTTGCCGGGTCAACTTCAAACGAAAGACCGGCGTTCTTTAAAAGTGAGGCACGAACCGCGCTTCCGCTGGCAAGGATCAGTTCTTTCATAATTCACCTGACTGTTGGCCAATAGGAATTGGAGGACAAATAGATAGTCCTCACTGAGGGGTATGTCGATGATCGGCCTTGTGTGCGCGTAGATACGCCATGATCTCGGCTGCTGTTTCTTCAATGGAGCGTCGCGTTACATCGATAAGGGGCCAGCCTTGCTCTTTGCATAGTTTGCGAGCACGAAGGATTTCCTGGGATATGAGCTTCCTGTCGATATAGCTGTCACTATCCGTTGAAGGAATTGTGGACAACACACGATTTTGGCGAATATCACGAATGCGTTCAGCACTTGCAGTCAGCCCGACAACCAACGGTTTTTTAAGCTTCATGAGCTGTCGGGGCGGCTTTATTTCGGGAACGAGAGGAATATTGGCAGCCTTGATACCCCGATTTGCCAAATAGATGCAGGTCGGTGTTTTGGATGTGCGGCTCACTCCCACCAACACAACGTCCGCCAACTCGAGATCCTCGGTAATCTGACCATCATCGTGCAGCATGGTGTAATTCAGCGCTTCCATGCGCTCAAAATACTCATCATCCAACGCATGCTGCCCGCCCACCCGCGGAGCCATATCCACATTCAGAAACGAACTGAAGACATTATGGACCGGTTGCATGACATTGACACACGGCGTTCCTATTCGCTGGCAAGCCCGTTCAAGGTGCTGGGCGAATTCAGGCTCTACCAGTGTGTAAAGCACGATGCCGGGCGCAGCCTCAATCTCCGATATGACCCGATCAAGCTGTCGCTCCTGCCGAATGAGCGGATAAACATGTTCGATTGGATGGATATTTTCGAATTGGGCGGTAACGGCGCGGACAACAGTCATCAAAGTTTCACCTGTTGAATCCGAAATCATGTGTAAATGGAACACGTTAGACTGGTTTCCCATATTATAATCCCCATGGCCGTGGCTGACTCAAGGATAACTCGGCCATTTGCTGAGTCGGCATAAAAGTCATACCCGCAAAGCGATTTCGATCAACAGATGAAAATTCGCTGCAAACCTTTTGCGAAATGGTCGTGCACTTTTGGATTGCACAAAAGCCTATAAACGTTTTCACAGGATACGAAAAAAATAATTCCCGAGTTATTCAGATGGAGCAATCAGGCAACCTATTGAATCTGAGTGATTTTTGCCTTTATTGACTCCATGACAGTTTTTTCCACGGGATCTGCCCGTGAGTTTATGCTGCGATTGTCAAACACTGAGTGAATTGTGGATGCCATTTGATCCTTGTAATTCACTCCCTAATAGAAAAAACAGCATCCTCATAAATGAGGATTGTTAGAGTCAGATCAGGGATAAAAGGGCAGGCCATGAACTCTCACGACCGAAAGCTAATGCGCGTTCTAAACGGCGAAAAATTCGCGCAACCGCCCGTCTGGATGATGAGACAGGCCGGAAGATATCTTCCCGAATACAAAGCAGAGCGGGCCAAAGCTCCAAATTTCCTTGATTTTTGCTACAATCCGGATCTCGCCACAGAGGTCACACTTCAACCGATCCGCCGCTTTGGCTTTGATGCAGCCATTCTGTTTTCCGACATCTTCGTTGTGCCGGATGGCTTAGGCTATCCAGTTCGCTTTGAAGAAGGACGTGGTCCGGTTCTTGAACCGCTTTCCCGTGAATTGATCGGCAAGCTGGATCAGGATCGAACAATGAAGCACCTTGAGCCGGTCATAGAGACCGTTTCACGGCTGCGTGTTGAGCTGCCTACGGAAACAACCCTTCTGGGCTTCTGTGGCGCTCCCTGGACCGTTGCATGCTATTCTGTCGCCGGTCACACCACCCCGGATCAAACAGCTGCTCGCATCGGCTCTTACACGGATCCAGAGCTGCTACAGGCTTTCATCGACCACCTGATCGAGGCGTCTGCGACCTATCTCATTGCTCAGATCGATGCTGGTGCCGATGCATTGCAGGTTTTCGACACATGGGCGGGGGTATTGGATGACTTGGGTTTTGAACGCTGGTCAATAGCGCCGACCAAGGCCTTGGTAGCCAAAGTCAAGGCTGCGCGCCCCTCCGCAAAAATCATCGGTTTCCCCAAGGCATCCGCAGCTCGCTTGCATCGTTTCGTGGATGAAACTGGTGTTGATGCAGTTGGGCTTGATTGGAGCGTCCCGGCCGATGTTGCACAGTCTTTGCAAAAGAAGTTGCCTGTTCAAGGCAATCTGGATCCGATGCGTCTCGTTGCAGGTGGAACGGCATTGGATGAAGGCATTGACCATGTTCTCGACCTCTTTAAAACCGGGCCACACATTTTCAATCTGGGTCATGGCGTAGTGCCGCAAACCAACCCGGATCACGTCGCTCACATGGTGAAGCGAGTTCAAGGCCGTATTTGATAGTTTTTGAGAGAGGGTGGGGGCCCGTATGGCGGATTTATATCTCTGGATGAAAACGCTGCATATCATCTCGGTCATCTCTTGGATGGCCGGGCTGTTTTATCTGCCGCGGTTATTTGTCTATCACACAGGTGCTGAAACTGGCTCAGACAAGAGCGAAACGTTCAAGATCATGGAGCGGCGCCTTCTGAAAGCCATCATGGGACCTGCCATGCATGCCTCATGGCTTTTCGGGCTGATAACGGTGTATTTGCTCGGTGCCTATTGGGATCTTTGGTTTCTTTTGAAGTTGTGTCTGGTGGTTTTGATGACCGCATTTCACATGAGATTGAGTTTTCATGTCCGGCAGTTTGCGAAGGATGAAAACAAGAATACAGAGCGTTATTACAGAATTATCAATGAGGTACCGACAGTTCTCATGATCTTCATCGTAATTCTGGTAATATTTAAACCTTAGAGTTGTTTCACTGTAACTAGTTATCCCAGATATTTCTGAGATATTCGTGATTTTTGGGCCTTGTCGTAAGGCCAATTTGCGGCTATGTTCTGCCCAACCTCATTTAGTGCAGTTTGGTACCTAATCCTCTGAAGAGGGACCTGCTCGCAAGAAGCGGGTGCGCCAACCTGTGTATTCCCCACCCATTAAAGTGTTCATTCGTTCTTGAGAATTCTGATCAAGCACAGAACCATTAGAGAAAACGATCCCAGTTGATGCGGGAAATGAAACTCAAAGATCTTAAAGAGAAAACACCGACCGAACTCCTCGCTTTTGCTGAAGAGCACGAGGTCGAAAACGCGAACGCCCTTCGCAAACAGGAACTCATGTTTGCGATCCTTAAACGTCTGGCCGAACAAGATATCGAAATTGTTGGTGAAGGCGTTGTGGAGGTTTTACAGGACGGTTTTGGTTTTCTTCGTTCACCGGATGCAAACTATCTGCCTGGACCCGACGACATTTATGTCTCGCCTTCCCAAATCCGCCGGTTTTCCCTGCGGACGGGCGATACGGTTGAAGGACAGATCCGCAGTCCAAAAGAGGGCGAACGTTATTTCGCTCTGTTAAAAGTTAACAAAATCAATTTTGAAGAACCCGATAAAGCACGCCATAAAGTCCACTTTGACAATCTGACACCGCTTTATCCGGATCATCGTTTCAATCTTGAGATTGAAAACCCGACCAAGAAAGACTTGTCTGCGCGGGTCATCGACCTGGTTGCCCCTCTGGGTAAAGGCCAACGTGCTCTGATTACGGCACCGCCACGAACTGGTAAGACCGTCTTTCTTCAAAACATTGCCCAGTCCATCACCACCAATCATCCCGAATGCTATTTGATCGTGCTTCTGATTGACGAACGTCCTGAAGAAGTAACCGACATGCAGCGTACGGTGAACGGGGAAGTGGTTTCTTCCACGTTTGACGAACCTGCCGCGCGCCACGTTCAGGTGGCTGAGATGGTGATTGAAAAGGCCAAGCGACTCGTTGAACACGGCCGCGATGTTGTGATCCTGCTGGATTCCATCACACGCTTGGGCCGTGCTTACAACACGGTTGTTCCGTCCTCCGGTAAGGTTCTGACGGGTGGTGTGGATGCAAACGCTCTGCAGCGTCCAAAGCGCTTCTTCGGTGCTGCCCGTAACATTGAAGAGGGTGGCTCGCTCACCATCATCGCAACGGCTCTTATTGATACCGGCAGCCGCATGGATGAAGTGATCTTCGAAGAGTTCAAGGGCACAGGTAACTCCGAAATCATCCTGGATCGCAAGATCTCCGACAAGCGTGTATTCCCAGCCGTTGATATTCAGCGTTCTGGTACTCGTAAGGAAGAGCTGTTGGTTCCAGCGGACAAGCTCAAGAAGACCTTTGTTCTGCGCCGCATCCTCAACCCAATGGGTACAGTGGATGCAGCGGAGTTCCTGATGGACAAGCTGCGGCAGACCAAGTCCAACGAAGAGTTCTTCGATTCAATGAACACGTAGGCTTTATACTGCGATCACGTGAAACAGGCCGGCCTCAGAAAATGAGGCCGGCTTTTTTGTTGGTGCACCAGTTAGGGGAGGAGGGGGCAATGCCCATTCAATTGAAAAGCCCTGTCATTGAGACAGAGCGTTTGATCCTGAGGCCGTGGAAGCAGGAAGACCGAGAACACTACTTCACCTTGAGTAGCGATGAAGACGTGATGGCGTACTTTCCAAATGCGCAAATGCAAGAAGAAGCTGATTCAGTTTTTGCGCGTATCTTCGCGCGGCAGGAAGAGGTTGGGCAATGCTTCCCGGTGATAGAAGAAAAAAACACAGGCGCGTTTCTTGGCTTTTGCGGTCTGAGTGTTCCACGTGGTGATTTGGGCTTGCCCGTGTGGCCTACCGTTGAAATCGGGTGGCGGCTACACAAGGCCCATTGGGGCAAGGGCATCACTCTGGAAGCTGCTAAGGCTTGGCTCGAGTTTGCCTTCCATGAGCTGAAACTGGAAGAAGTGATTGCCTACACGGCTCACAACAACATGAAGTCTCGTCGCGTGATGGAGAAACTCGGCATGTCCCGTAATCCATCCGATGATTTCCTCATCACCAGTTTGGATCGAGATCATCGCCTGAACCCTCACGTTCTTTATCGGCTTGCGGCCGAGGTTTGGCGGGAAGATTGATTTCTCAGGAAATCTTGTTTCACGTGAATCCTCAAAATGTGGAGAGGGGAGCAGGGGCTTTTTATGCCTCTGCTCTTTGTTTTTCGGGACCATTCAGGAGATGCGCTGCATCTCTTCTTCAATGGCCTCAGCTGTGAAAAGAGGGACACTGCAACCGTTTTCAGAACAAATCAAAACCTCTGATGCAGCTGCATCGGCTTTCGTCGTGACAGTGGCGAACCACGCGGGATCACCACTTTTCCAAGCAGCGGAAACTTGGTTAGTCTCTCTATCAGGAGAGAGGGTGATCTCTGCCTTTTTGAACCGTGTGCGGGTGTCGAGGGCATTGAGCAGGGCGGCGGTTCCGAAGATGTTGGCTCTGATCTCCCCGGTGAAGCTGGCGATCAGCTTGTCTGCGCGCTCGCGATAGGCCGCATCATCAGTCAGCATCCAGTATTCGACCAGCGCGTTAGCGGCGACCGCGTTATAGTTCGGGATGGCTTCATCCATCGCATGATAGGGCCGCACGAGAAGATCATCAGAGCTCTCTGAGGTCATATAGTAGCCGCCTTGAGGGTGGGCATAGCGTGCATCCAATTGATCGAGAAGTGCCTTTGCTTTGCCAATCAGGGCGCTTTTCTTTTCCGGGTCATCCTCTATCCGAGCCAGAGCAAGGGCTGCACGGGCGAGGTGGGCATAGTCTCCCGCAAAGGCGGCTGGGCCCTTCACTCCTTCGCGAATGGAGTGGATCATGGAGCCATCAGTCTCTCTCATGTGCGTTTCGATAAACTCGAAAATTCTGTGAGCTAAAGTCCTCAATTGGCTCTTCAACGATTCACGTGAAACAATTTGGTAACCATGTGCTAGGGCTGAGATCAGCATGGCATTCCAGTCGAGAAGCACCTTGTCATCTCTATGGGGACGGATCCGTTTTGCACGCTCCTCTAGCAGCAGAGCAAGACAGGCTGAGAGCTGACCTTCCTCTTCCTCCGTCAACGGGCGGGGCAGGGGGCGTGATCGGTTCAAAATGGTCGTGCCTTCCCAGTTGCCTTGTGGCTGAACATCATAGACAGCGCGGAACAGCTCGATGCTGTTCTCTGGGAGAAGGTTGGAGAGTTCCTCATCGGTCCAGACATAGAACTTGCCCTCAACCCCTTCGCTGTCTGCATCAAGCGCAGCTGAGACACCGCCTTCCGGCAGCACCATCTCACGCTCGATCCAGTCGACCGTTTCAGAAAGGCGGCGAATGAAGAGCGGATCCTGTGTGTGGCAATAGGCCCAGCAAAGATGATCAATGTACTGGGCGTTGTCGTAGAGCATCTTTTCAAAGTGGGGGACGAGCCAGTTCTCATCGACCGAATAGCGGGCAAGGCCGCCGCCCACATGGTCGTAGATGCCGCCCTGGCTCATCATGCGCAGGCTTTCGGCATGAAGATCAATGAGGTCTTTGTTGTGCTCGCGATAGCCGGTTCTCAGAATGAGCTCCATGACAGAGGCTTGAGGGAACTTCGGCGCCCCACGCATGCCGCCAAGCTCGCGGTCTATCATTGAGGAAAGACGCTCTCCGGCTGCGCTCACTAGCCCCTGATCAACCGCGGAGGGTTGCTTGGGGCGCTCGTTCAGCACCATCAAAAGGGATTGCCGATTGGTCTCTACGGTGTCCTGATCATTGGCGAAAGTGTTGGCCACGGCGTTCAATACTTGCTTGAACGAGGGGCGTCCGTAGCGCGCTTCCTTTGGAAAGTAGGTGCCGCCCCAAACGGGTTCTGCCTCTGATGTGAGGAACATGGTCAAAGGCCAGCCGCCTTGTTCGCCCAAGGCATGAAGGGCGCGCATGTAAACCAGATCAACGTCGGGGCGTTCTTCCCGATCAACCTTGATGTTGATATAAAGATCGTTCATCAGCTCTGCGGTCTCGTCGTCCTCAAAGCTTTCATGGGCCATGACATGGCACCAATGACAGGCAGAGTAGCCGACAGAAAGTAGAATGGGCTTGCCCGTCCGCTTGGCTTTTGCCATTGCCTCAGGACCCCATTCCCACCAGTGCACTGGGTTATTTTTATGTTGAAGAAGGTAGGGGCTTGAAGCGTTTTTTAAGCGGTTCTCTGGCATAGCGAAAGCCTGTCCTGACACTGGTAGATGGCAATTGAAGTTCCTAGTTCTAGGGTAATGACAGTCCGGGCGAGAACAAGGTTTTGGAAGAAGATAATATGAATAATTTGAGTGCTGGCCGCAGAGATACGATTTTCGCTTTGTCCAGTGGGGCTTTGCCATCCGGCGTTGCTGTCATTCGTCTTTCAGGACCACAAAGCCGGGATGCGTTGCGTCTCCTGATAAAAGGTAAATTTCCTGTTTCACGTGAATCATCACTTCGGAAACTTTATCACCCTGTGGATGGAAGCGTTCTAGATGAGGCCTTGGTGCTGTGGTTTGAAGGCCCAAACAGCTTTACCGGTGAGGACACTGTTGAGCTTCATTGCCACGGTGGTCGGGCTGTGGTCTCTGCCGTACTACGGGTTCTGTCAAGGATGGAGGGCCTTCGTCCGGCAGAGCAGGGGGAATACACCCGCCGCGCCTTTCATAATAACAAGCTGGATCTTACAGAGGTGGAAGGGCTTGCGGACCTCATAGACGCGGAAACAGAGGCGCAGCGGCGCCAGGCTCAGCGACAAATGTCCGGAGCGCTGGGTGAGCTTTACAACGGATGGCGCGAGAGCTTGATCCGAAGCCGCGCCTTTATCGAGGCGGAGCTGGATTTTGCTGATGAAGAGGATGTGCCGGACTCTGTTTCTGATGAGGTGTGGAGCAAGCTCAGCACCTTGAAAGCTGATATAGAGGCGCACCTGAGTGATGCCCGGCGAGGTGAACGCTTGCGCAGCGGTCTTGTGGTGGTTCTGCTGGGTCCGCCCAATGCGGGTAAGTCCAGTCTGATGAACAAGCTGGCGCGAAGAGATGTGGCGATTGTGACCCCGGAAGCTGGCACCACCCGCGACGTGTTGGAAGTACATCTGGATCTGAGCGGCTATCCTGTGACCCTGATAGATACCGCCGGACTGAGAGAAAATGCCGGTCTTGTGGAGCGGGAAGGGATCAAACGGGCTCTGGCTTCAGCCGAAAATGCGGACCTTATCTTATGGACGCAAGGCCTTGATGGCATCTCAGAACCCTTACCGGAGCATCTGAGGGACGGCTCGGCAGAGGTCTGGATTGTGAAGACGAAGGCGGATCTAGCGGCAGAGGTGGCACGCGTTGAGGTTGAGGGTTTACCTTTTGTTTACTCTAGTACTCACAATGAAGATGGTATGGATGCGCTAATAGAGAAGCTCACCGCCTTTGCAGAAGAGAATATCGGCAATTTCGAAAACCCTCTGATCACTCGGGAGCGCTACCGCTCTCATTTAAGCTCGTGCGTTGAGGCATTGGATCGCGCCATTGCTGGAGCGCATCTACCTTTGGAACTGCGAAGCGAAGAGCTTCGTATGGCCGCAGAACAGCTTGGGCGTATCACCGGACGTATCGATGTAGAGGATCTTCTGGACGTCATTTTTAGGGACTTTTGCATAGGTAAATGAGCGAGCCTGTTTCACGTGAAACTATCAGATGTCAAGATGAGTCGTTTTGCGGGGATAATTAAGGGGAGAAGCTTGTCCTGATAATCGCATGTCATTTGCGATCGAATCATGCTTATCAAGGCTTTGACGTTGTCCGGTGGCTCATGTATTAAAACCCAACTGAACTGCTAGACCGAAGCATGTGTTGCTGGCCAAACAGCCCATCCAAGAGCGCTGAAAACAAGAGCCGCACCAGACTGATTTAGGAAGAGACAAGTGACCACATTGAGCAAGCGCTTTGACGTTATTGTCATTGGCGGTGGCCACGCTGGCTGCGAAGCTGCGGCCGCGGCTGCCCGCGCCGGAGCGCATACCGCGCTGGTGACGCATCGTTTTGATACGATTGGCGTGATGTCGTGTAACCCGGCCATCGGTGGGTTAGGGAAGGGGCATCTGGTCCGTGAAATTGATGCCCTGGACGGCTTGATGGGCCGCGTCGCGGACGCTGCAGGTATTCAGTTTCGCATGCTCAATCGCCGAAAGGGGCCCGCAGTGCAGGGACCGCGAGCGCAGGCAGATCGCAAACTTTATCGTAAGGCCATGCAGCGCGAGATTTCGAGCATAGCTAATCTCGTGGTGGTTGAAAGTGAAGCAGATAAGCTTCTTCGCGAAGGAAATCAGCTCAAGGGCATTGCGCTTGCCGATGGAACGGAGTTGAAAGCTGAAGCCGTAGTTTTGACGACGGGAACCTTTCTGCGCGGCATGATCCATATCGGTTTGGATAAAACGCCTGCTGGAAGAGACGGCGAGAAACCTGCTATGGGCTTGTCCGCTAGTCTTGAAGAAATCGGTTTGCGGTTGGGGCGCTTAAAAACAGGTACGCCGGCCCGTCTCGACGGTCGCACCATAGATTGGGACCAGTTGGTCGAGCAGCCGGGTGATGAGGCTCCTGAGCCTTTCTCTACGCTGACGGACAAGATTACAGTGCCGCAGGTTTCCTGCTACATCACCCGGACCACTCAGGAAACTCATCAGATCATTCGCGAAAATTTGGATCGCTCCGCTATGTATTCTGGTGAGATCAAGGGAAGGGGACCACGCTACTGTCCTTCGATTGAAGACAAGGTGGTACGGTTCGGCGACCGGGATGGCCACCAGGTGTTCCTGGAGCCTGAAGGTCTTGATGATCACACGGTTTATCCGAATGGCATTTCCACTTCTCTTCCAGTGGATGCGCAACTTGCGTTTTTGAAGACCATTCCGGGCCTTGAAAAGGTCGAGGTGATCAAACCCGGTTATGCCATTGAGTACGACCATATCGACCCAACCGAGTTGCGTCCGACCCTGGAGGTGAAGAAGCAGAAAGGGTTGTTCCTTGCTGGTCAGATCAACGGCACTACAGGCTATGAAGAAGCCGGCGCACAAGGGCTTTTGGCCGGATTGAATGCGGCGCGTTTGGCGAAAGGCGACGAGCCCGTCGTTATTGGCCGCGCAGACGCATATATTGGCGTAATGGTCGACGATCTTGTAACCCGCGGAGTTACTGAGCCTTATCGTATGTTTACCTCACGGGCAGAATATCGTTTGTCCTTGCGTGCGGACAATGCTGACCAGCGGTTGACGCCGTTGGGGCTTGCATGGGGATGCGTGGGGGATGCGCGTTGGGCCGCCTTCCAACAAAAGCGCAGGTCATTGGATGATGCGACTGCGTTGATGAAGAGCTTGATCATTTCGCCTAATGAAGGTCGAAAGAAGGGACTTCCCATCAATCAGGATGGTGTAAAGCGTTCCGCATTTGATCTTCTTGCTTATCCCGATATCGATCTGGACAAACTGGAAATTGTATTTTCCGAGATAAATCAATTAGATAGGAAGATAGCTGAGCAAGTGGCCATTGATGCCATGTACGCGGTTTATTTGGAGCGCCAATCTGCGGATATTGAGGCTTTGAAGAAGGATGAAGCGCTGAGCATTCCTGCGGATCTTGATTACGGTGCGCTTTCGGGGCTTTCTAATGAAGTTAGACAAAAGTTGGAGTCAGTGCGGCCAACGACCATTGGTCAGGCTTCGCGGGTCGATGGCGTGACGCCCGCTGCACTTACTTTACTATTGGGGCATGTGCGCCGGAACGGCTTGCGTGTGGCGCAGACTGGGTAATGTTGTGGTAACAAAACAAGATACGGAACAAATGGCCGTGGTGCAGAAAATGTACCCGGATGTTTCACATGAAACATTTAATCGGTTGGCGCTTTATGTGGATTTGGTACGCAAATGGCAACCGGCGCAGAACTTGATTGCTCCCAAAACGCTACCGGATATTTGGATACGCCATGTAGCCGATTCTATTCAGATTCAAAAAACAATCCCGGACGCTCGCAACTGGATCGATTTTGGAAGCGGAGCGGGGTTTCCTGGCCTTGTCACTGCTATTTTGCTGGCTGATGAGCCTGAGGCACTGGTGCATCTGGTGGAGAGTAATCAACGCAAGGCGGCTTTTCTTCGCACTGTTGCACGTGAAACTGGCTGTAAGGTTCAGGTTCATGCTGGCAGAATCGAGAGTGTGACTGAGAACTGGACCCAGCCGATTGATGCGATTTCCGCTCGAGCTTTGGCCTCTTTGGCGGTTTTATGCGGGTTTTCTGCCCGTTTGATTCAACAGGGTGCTACCGCTGTTTTCCACAAAGGGCAAGATTTTCAGAGGGAGATTGAAGAAGCGTCTCACGAGTGGTCCCTAGATCTGGTAGAACATAAAAGTCGAGTAGATCCGCTAAGTCGCGTTCTTGTCATTCGGGGTATGGAACCTGCGACAGCTGGACGGGGACCTGTTTCATGAACTTATTGCCACAATCTCCGCGAGTCTTGACGCTTGCGAACCAGAAAGGCGGCGTTGGTAAAACGACGACCGCGATCAACCTTGGTACCGCTCTTGCTGCGATCGGGGAGCGTGTTCTTGTTATCGATCTGGATCCGCAGGGAAACGCCTCAACGGGTTTGGGCATTGATCGGCAGGCGCGCGAGTATTCAACCTATGATGTTCTGTGTGGCGATTGCTCGTTGCAGCAGGCACTTCAAGAGACCGCTGTACCTCGACTCTGGATCGCTCCGTCCACTATGGATTTGCTGGGCGTTGAGCTGGAAATATCGAGTGCATCTGATCGAGCGTTTCGGCTCCGTAATGCAATCGTGAATTTGGCCAAAGCAGCTGAGCAGGGACGGGCACAAGGCTTTTCCTATATTTTGGTTGATTGTCCGCCGTCCTTGAACCTGCTCACCATCAATGCTTTGAGCGCATCCCACTCGATCTTGGTGCCATTGCAGTGTGAGTTTTTTGCGCTTGAAGGGTTGAGCCAGCTTTTGAGTACAGTTGAGCAGGTCAAACACACCTTGAACAGCGAACTGAGCATCCACGGTATTGTGTTGACGATGTATGACAGCCGTAACAATCTGTCGAGCCAGGTGGTTCAGGATGTCCGGGAAACAATGGGCGACGCTGTTTATGAAACTGTAATTCCGCGAAATGTGCGGGTTTCAGAGGCGCCGTCTTACGGAAAGCCAGCGTTGCTTTATGATCTGAAGTGTTCGGGCTCACAGGCGTACTTGCGGCTGGCGTCTGAAATCATTCAGCGTGAACGCGATATGCGAATGGCTGCGGCCTGATGCGATGGGTAGTTGAGTAGCGTCGCAGAGGCGTATTTCGAATAATGAATGGCGGCCACACTGGTATCGGGTAGGTGGACGCACTATCAAGGGGCGTTTGCGCGGCGCTTCGCCCTTAATGATGTCGATCAGGTGAACAAAATGACGAAATCTGAGGAAGGCGGTCGAAGCAACAAGCGTTTGGGACGTGGGCTTGCGGCTTTGATTGGAGATGTAAATGTTGAATCATCGCACACCTCGGAGCGTCCAAGGGATGTGCGCAAAGTTCCTATTGAGAACATGCGTCCCAATCCACGCAACCCTCGGAAAGCATTTGTTGAAGAGGATCTGACGAGCCTTTCGGAATCCATTCGCGAAAAGGGTATAGTTCAACCCATTCTTGTTCGTCCGCAGCCTAATGCACCGGGTCACTACGAGATTATTGCCGGTGAGCGTCGTTGGCGTGCAGCCCAACGGGTGGGGTTGCATGACGCTCCTGTCGTCATTCGCGATGTCACGGATCAAGAAGCCCTCGAGCTGGCAATCATTGAGAACGTCCAGCGGGCGGATTTGAACCCGATTGAAGAGGCGTTGGGTTATGATCAGTTGATCGAGGACTTTTCCTATAGTCAGGTGGAACTGTCCAAGGTGATCGGCAAAAGCCGTAGCCATGTGGCCAACACACTTCGTCTCTTGAAGCTGCCAAACTCTGTCAAAGATTATCTGGCGGAGGGCTTGCTGACAGCCGGCCATGCGCGCGCTCTTATTACAGCTGAAGATCCTGCGGCGCTGGCTGATTTGATTGTTGAGCGCGGTTTGACAGTGCGTGATGCGGAAAGGCTGGCCCAAGATCCATCTCTTTTGGAGAAGAAGGCACGTGCGCCCAAACCGGAAAAAGATGCCGATACCAAAGCGCTGGAAAAACGTTTGACGGACGGGTTGGGATTAAAGGTTGCTATCGCTCACAAGGCGGATAAAGGGGTGGGTGAGCTCAAGATCAAGTATGCCTCACTGGAGCAGCTGGATGAAGTCTGCCGGTTGCTGGGCATTCAGAACTGAATACCTGAGCTCAAGGTTTTTTGAAATAGTTCATTGGCCAGCGTCTTTATCCGAGACGCTGGCTTTTTGCTATGAAGCTTTGTTGGAGAGGTGTTTCCAGGTCGCACGCCAGATACAAGCCGATATTTCGTATCGGAAACGAAACTATTATTTCGAGGT
Organism: Pseudovibrio exalbescens DSM 16456; assembly: GCF_000422785.1. Lineage (GTDB taxonomy): Bacteria > Pseudomonadota > Alphaproteobacteria > Rhizobiales > Stappiaceae > Pseudovibrio > Pseudovibrio exalbescens. Next base: position 66,262 of record NZ_AUGS01000002.1, on the reverse strand, counting down.
AAGAGCTGACGGAAAAGGCCGGAGTGTCTGGGTGTGGCCGAGAAAGGGAGCTATTACCGGTTCAGACGACTGGCATATTGCCCGATCATCAAAAGCGCGTGCGAGAGGATTGAAGGCCCGAGAACTGCATTGAGCCGGGCTGTTTTAACTGTCTCATTCAGTCGAATGAGAGCTCGCTCAAGCTGTTCAACCGGCCATATCTCGACTTGCCGAACCATTTTCGATTTCCGCTTCCAAAAAACCGGTGGTCGAAGGCTGCCGACTACATCATCAGCGCTCCGCCGCTTTTGCGTCTCCAGTTTGCAAAAGTGCAGTTGTTGGAAGTGTCTGAGCGCCTGACTGGCAATTACGCCGGCATCCATTCCTCCGGCTTCAAAACGCTCCAGGCCCTGGTCCAGTGTTTTCAATTGGCCCAAGGCGGCGGCATCAATCAGTTCGTCCATGGCAAACGCGGAAGCATCACCAATGATTTCCTCAACATGGTGGCTTTCGATACGTTGGTCTTCCATGGCATATAGGCATAACTTCTGAAGTTCACCTCGGCTTGCCCGTCTATCGGCTCCCAGAAGAGCATGGAGAGCCATTCGGGCCTCACGACTAATCATCAGACCAGCTGCCTTTGTTTCCTCGTCTATGAGCCTGTCAACGTCTTTGGCAGTGTCCGGGAAACAGGGTAGGGCAACGGCGAGTTTGTCACCTTCAATCTTTTTGCGCAGCGGCGCCGTCTTTTTAAGGTCCCCAGCTTCAATCACCACAAAAGAAGGTTGGTCCGGATTCCTTAAAAGCGTTTCGACGGCCGGAACGATATTCTTGCTGCTACCGTCCTTGACCCAGATGGTTCGCCGCCCGCCAAACATCGAGATGGTTAGTGCTTCATCCACCAGTCGATTTGGATCCGAACTGATGTCACTGCCGTCCAGTTTGATTTGAGAAAACGGGTCAGGGTCGTCTCCGCCAGCGTGCTTGATCAAAGTCGCTGCGCGTTCAGACACAAGTCCGGTGTCTGGCCCGTAAACAAGGACCAGAGACACGGATTCAGGTGGTTTGGCTACAAACCGATCGACTTCTTGTGCCTTCAGCGCAACCATTGCCCGTCCACTTCGTTAAATTTTGCCGGCGAAGTAACCCGCCAGTCGGGCTTGAATGTCGGCTGCAACGACTTTGGCGGCACGGTCTTCGGCATTGCGTTCTGCGCGCAGGTTGGCAAATCGCTGACTGGAAAAGTCATAGGAGGCAGACGCAAAGGATCGACCCGTGTAGAGGGTTTTGTCCGATACCGCTTCAGATAGCACAAAACTGGCATTCAGTGTCAGGTTATATGCAGACGGCACATCTGCCAGTTCTTCAACACCAACTTCGCTTTCTACCTTGTTCACGAGAACCTTGAGGGTGTACTGCGAAGGCAATCCATCCCCGCCGCGGCGCAGGTTGAACAGCAACTCGTTGCGCAGATACTGATTGACTCGCGCCAGCCCGTTTCCACCAATATCAGCAACCGTCACATCAATTGCCGCCAGTTGCTGCTGCACCGAAGTTTCGATTTCCTGACCGTCCTGGCTGAAGGTCACTGTCTTGACCCCGTATAAGGGGCGAACTTGGCAGCCTGCCAAAACCAGAGAACTGGCAATGAGCGCAACACCGCCGAGCACTGCCCGGCGGTTTGCAAAGGCGGTCTTGGCCTTTCGATCAAACAACGACATTCACGATCCTCTGGGGTACCACAATGATTTTGCGTGGCGCCTTGCCCTCCAGCGCCCGCTGAACAACCTCATGTGCCAGAGTAGCCGCTTCCACGTCCTCTTTGGAAGAGTCTCGTGCGATTGTTAAGTCACCTTTTTTCTTGCCGTTGATCTGAATCGGCAGGGTGATGGTGTCTTCAACGAGCAGGTCTTCGATGAGCGTTGGCCATGCCGACTGCGAAAGCAGCTCATCATGACCCAGAACAGACCAGCATTCTTCAGCAAGATGCGGTGTGATCGGTGCCATCATGTGAAGCAGGAAGTCTGCGCTTTCCCGCAGCGCAAAAACCATATCGGTTCCCGAGAGGTCTGCCTGCGAGGCCTTGCTGATGGCATTGAGGAACTCGTAGATCTTTGCCACGGCGCGGTTGAAACCGAGGCTATCAAAGTCCTTGCGCACACCAGCCAGGGTCTTGTGGGTCATACGCCGCAAGGCAAGGGCGGGTTCGCCAAAATTTGCCGGCTCATCAATTCCGGCGTCTGTCTTTTCCGCAATCTCGTTGATTACACGCCAAACGCGCTGAACGTGACGCCAGGCACCCAGCACACCTTCCTCGGTCCAGATGATGTCACGCTCGGGCGGACTGTCGGAGAGCACAAACCAGCGTGCTGTATCGGCACCGTATGTATCGATGATGTCGGTTGGATCGACAACGTTTTTCTTGGACTTGGACATTTTCTCGACGGAGCCGATGATAACATCCTCACCAGTATCAAGAAGGGTTGCTTTGCGGCCGCCATCTACTTCTTCAATCTTGATGTCTGCAGGAGAAACCCAACGATTGTCCGAGGATGCCTTGTAGGTTTCATGGTTCACCATGCCCTGGGTGAACAGGCCCTTGAAGGGTTCTTTAAGATCAAGATGATGCGTAATCTGCATGGCCCGTGTGAAGAAACGGGAGTACAGCAGGTGCAAGATCGCATGCTCAATGCCACCAATGTACTGGTCTACGGGCAACCATGCGTTGGCAGCAGCCGGATCGGTTGGATTGGTGTTTTTCGGGTCCGTGAACCGAGCAAAATACCAAGAGGAATCCACGAAGGTGTCCATGGTATCGGTTTCACGTTTTGCATCCTTGCCGCAGCAGGGGCATTTGACGTTGCGCCATGTGGGGTGACGATCAAGTGGGTTGCCTGGGCGGTCAAAAGACACGTCTTCCGGCAGCTTGATAGGCAGGCTTTCAATCGGCGCTGGCTGGGGACCGCAGTCATCACAATGGATCACCGGGATCGGACAGCCCCAATACCGCTGCCGTGAAATTCCCCAGTCGCGCAAACGGTAGTTGATTTCTCGAGTACCTTGAGGCTTGCCGCCAACTTTTTGCTGTTCCAAGCGGTCTGATACAGCAGCCTTTGCATCGGCGATGGACATGCCATCCATGAAATCGGAGTTGAAGATGGTGCCTTCACCTGTGTAGGCTTCATCCGTCACTTCGAATGATGTTGGATCTTCCCCATCCGGCAGAACAACCGCCTTGGCTGGCAGACCATACTTGCGAGCAAAATCAAGGTCACGCTGGTCGTGGGCCGGACAGGCGAAAATTGCGCCGGTACCATAATCCATGAGAATGAAGTTTGCGACGTAGACCGGGAGTTCCCAGCTTGGGTCAAGCGGGTGCTTCACACGCAGGCCAGTATCAAACCCCAGCTTTTCTGCGGTTTCAATGGCTTCTTCGGTGGTGCCTATGCGGCGACATTCAGCAATGAATGCCTGCAGATCTTCATTGTTTTCTGCCAATTTCTGCGTAATGGGGTGATCTGGCGACAACCCCATGAAGGAAGCGCCGTAAAGCGTATCCGGCCGGGTTGTGAAGATTTCCAGTGTGGTATCGCCTGTTGGCGCAGCCTCGGTGAATTCAAACAGGACCTTCAGGCCTTCGGAGCGACCAATCCAGTTCTTCTGCATCAACCGAACTTTTTCCGGCCAGCGATCAAGCGTGTCCAGACTCTCAAGCAGATCCTCAGAGAATTCCGAGATCTTGAAGAACCACTGTGTCAGTTCTTTTTGCTCAACGGGAGCACCGGAGCGCCAGCCCTTGCCATCAATCACCTGTTCGTTGGCCAAAACGGTCATATCAACCGGATCCCAGTTGACCTTGGCATTCTTACGATAAATCAGGCCCGCTTTCAGAAAATCGATGAACAAACGCTGCTGTTGTGCGTAGTAGTCTTCGTCGCACGTTGCGAACTCGCGGCTCCAGTCCAGTGATAATCCCATGGATTTCAGCTGGCCGCGCATTGTTGCGATGTTATCGTAGGTCCACCCTTTTGGATGAACACCCTTTTCCATGGCAGCGTTTTCGGCAGGCATACCGAATGCATCCCATCCCATGGGGTGCAACACATTGTGCCCGGTTGCGCGTTTGAAGCGCGCAACAACGTCGCCCATGGCATAGTTGCGCACATGCCCCATGTGGATGCGACCGGAAGGGTAGGGGAACATTTCTAGGACATAGTACTTGTCCCGCGGATCATCGTTGTCCGTCTTGAAAACTTCCTGTTCGTCCCACTTCTTTTGCCAGCGCGTTTCTGTCGCGCGCGCGTTATATCGCTCCGTAGCCATTTATTCCGCCATGTGTGTTTGCCGTACCCGAAGGGCATTCAAAATCGATTGAACGGACTGTCACCAGAAATTGGGAGTTTGGTCAAGCTACTGACTGAGGAAAAAACATCAATAGCCAGCGACAAAAGCTTCACTTTGCCCATTTGGTGCAGAACAGACTTCTGTCTCGCGGCCAAATTGGGTAATAAGCTGAGGAAACGACTGCATTTCGGGAGATCAAAATGAGCCAAGAAGCAGAAAACCGTCTGGCCACTGTGCGCGCCGCTATTGCGAAAGCCGAGAAGGATGCCGGTCGTGCACCGGGCTCGGTGACACTGATTGCGGTATCCAAGACGTTTGATGCCGAGCATATTCGCCCGGTTTTAAACGCAGGCCAGCGGGTCTTCGGGGAGAACAAGGTCCAGGAAGGTATGCGCAAATGGCCAGAGTTGCGCGCTGATTATGAAGGCGTCGAACTCCATCTCATTGGTCCATTGCAATCCAACAAGGCCAAGGAAGCCGTGCAGACCTTTGATGTGATCCACAGCGTGGATCGCGACAAGATTGCCAAGGCCTTGAAAGCGGAAATGGACAAACAAGGCAAGCATCCACGGCTCTATATCCAGGTGAATACCGGTGAGGAAGAGCAAAAAGCTGGCATTGCGCCGCAGGACGCCGATGCGTTCATCGCCAAATGTCGTGAAGAATACGGTTTGCAGATAGAGGGACTTATGTGCATTCCGCCTGTTGAGGAAGCCCCGGGAATGCACTTTGCTCTGCTTGAGAAGATTGCGCGCCGCAACGGATTGGACAAGCTTTCCATGGGCATGTCAGCAGACTACGAGATTGCCGTACAGCACAACGCGACCCACGTGCGGGTTGGTTCCGCGATTTTCGGCGAGCGGGATTACTCACATCTGACTAAGTAAGTTAGACAGTCGATGCCATCCGGCCTATTGGGCCGGATGGGGCATCCTCCGCAAATCCGATATGTATCTCCTTCGGTTGGTGCCTACCAAACACTTCCGCGCGCACCTTCTCTTACGAACACAACCTAAAGGGATGAGACCGGTCACGTCAGCTCAAGCCCAGGGATTTGAGCCATTCAAGAATATCGTTGGTGACGCTGTCGTTGTTTTCGGGGCTGATGATATCACCGGCATTCACATGGAAATTCGGGTCACCTGAGGCTTCAATCAGAATACGGGATTTCGGTTCTGCCCACGCCTCATAAACTGTTTCGGTTTTGGCCGCGTCGACGGTCTTGTCTTCCATTGCGTAGATAAACAGCGTCGGAATGGTGTTGGTGCTCGGGTCGAGACGGTTTACCGCGTCCACGGCTGCGGCCATTGGAATCAGGGCCTTGGAGGCGTAGCTGAGTGTCCAGGCGTGGTCTTCCTTTGCAGAGGCTCCCGCATTGGTGCCGTAGGTTGGACCTAACAGCCAAGGAACAAAATGTTCGGCGAAAGGTGCGGCGAGGAGGAAGGAACCGACCGCGTTGGGACCAAAGTTAGGCGAAAACAGCACCATGGCGTGCGTTCCCGCCATCATGTCAGAGTGACTCAGGCTGCCCCATGCGGCGAGGGTAGCGCCGGTAGAGGTGGCGATGACTATTGTTTTGTCGCCGATGCGCCGACCAATGGTGAGGGCTTCGGCCACGTCATTCAGCCAGCCAGACAGGGTGCCTTCTGCCATCGCGTCGCCTGTGCGTCCGTGTCCTTGAAGCCGGGTGTAATAAAGATTGGCCTGAAGCCGATCTGCCACGCGGTCCGGGATCGGTCGAATTTCTTCTTTGCTGGCTGAAAAACCGTGAATGTAGACAATGGAGTAGGCCGTTTTTTCCTTGGTTTGCGGATCGGCCCAAACGATTTCTTTTTGGAGCCCTTCTCGGATATCCGGCACGCGGCTTTCCTTTTGTGCCAGGTAGGTGTCAAGATCCTCTCCTATTCCGGAGGGATTGAAAGAAACACTGGCGCGGTCTGACGCGCGCGGACCCAGAAAATAAATTGCAACCACAGCAATGATGCTCGTAACAAAAACCAGAAGAATGTTGCGCATGCTAAACCTCTTCATCATGTCGCGGCAACATTATGTGTAATTACGTATTTAGCCAAGACCAGAGACTGGCCACCGAAATTCACCAAGCCTGCTGAATGTTCCCTTTAATGGCGGCTTTCCGCATAGATGCTTGACTCCACTGCTTTCATCAACTAAGTCATCTGCAACTCCGTACATGTATGTCACTGGAGCAACTGACCGGGACCCGAAAAGGTATAAAGAGATCCCGGAGGTCAACACCCGACAGCGCGATGCGCCCTCGGGTGCTTTTTTGCTATGCGTACAACGATGTATGCATGCCAAAACGGTGACATCTGCTATGGAGCGGAGCAGGGTGATGGGTTTAGGATGGCCCGACCTTGAAACCGAATGAAGATTTTGAAGGAACGCTATGTTCGATAACCTGTCAGATCGCCTGGGCGGTATTCTTGATAAGCTGACCAAGCGCGGTGCCTTGTCAGAAGCCGATGTGAATGAAGCGCTGCGCGAAGTGCGCCGTGCCCTCATCGAGGCCGATGTGGCGCTGCCAACTGTGCGTTCCTTTACCGACAAAGTGCGCAACCGCGCGGTCGGCGCAGAAGTCGTCAAATCCATCAAGCCTGGTCAGATGGTCGTCAAGATCGTCCATGATCAACTGGTGGAGATGCTTGGCACAGACAGCCAGCCGATTGACCTGAATGCGCCTGCGCCGGTTTGCATCATGATGGTGGGCCTGCAGGGTGCGGGTAAAACCACAGCCACCGGCAAGATAGCGCGTCGTTTGACCCAGCGCGACAAGCGCAAGGTGTTGATGGCCTCCCTGGATACCCGCCGACCGGCCGCTCAAGAGCAGCTGAAGGTCTTGGGTGAACAGAACGGCGTTGACACATTGCCGATCATCGAAGGCCAGCAGCCCGTGGACATTGCCAAGCGGGCCATGAATGCAGCACGGCTGGGCGGTTATGATGTGGTCATGCTGGATACGGCGGGCCGCACCCATGTTGATGAGCCGCTCATGGTTGAGATGGCTGACGTGAAAGCTGCGGCAAATCCTCATGAGATCTTGCTTGTTGCCGATGCGCTCACCGGTCAGGATGCCGTCAATCTGGCCAAGAGCTTTAATGAACGTGTTGGCATAACGGGGATCATGCTCACCCGTATGGATGGTGACGGTCGCGGTGGTGCGGCCCTGTCCATGCGTGCGGTAACCGGCCAGCCGATCAAGTTGATCGGTACAGGTGAAAAAGCCGAGGATCTGGAAGATTTCCATCCCAAGCGCATCGCAGATCGTATTCTGGGCATGGGCGATATCGTGTCGCTCGTGGAGAAAGCTTCAGAAGCCATTGATGCTGAAAAAGCAGCTGAAATGGCCAAGAAGATGCAGAAGGGCCATTTCGACCTCAATGATCTGAAAGATCAGCTCCAACAAATGGAGAAGATGGGCGGTATGTCCGGCCTGATGGGGATGATGCCTGGCGTGGGCAAGATGAAAAAGCAAATGGAAGCTGCGAACATCGATGAAAAGATGTTCAAGCGACAGGTTGCGATCATTCAGTCCATGACAAAAAAGGAACGTGCCAAGCCGGAGCTTCTCAAGGCCAGCCGGAAAAAGCGTATTGCTGCTGGTGCCGGTGTGCAGGTGGCGGAAGTCAACAAGCTCTTGAAGATGCATCGCCAGATGGCTGACATGATGAAGGCCATGGGTAAGGGCAAAGGCAAGGGTATGCTTGGCAAGATGATGGGTGCCATGGGTGGCGGCATGCCCGGCATGGGCGGCGGTATGCCCAACATCGACCCCAAGCAACTGGAGCAGATGGCCAAGTCCGGTCAGATGCCGGGCGGAATGGATTTGCCACAAGGATTGCCGGGGCAAGGACTCCCCGGTGGTCTGCCGGGTGCCGGTGGACCAAAGCTGCCCGGATTGGGCGGTGGGTCCGGTTTGCCAGGGCTAGGCAAGGGGAAGAAGTAAGTGAGCACTACCCAAGATACAGAACGCGCCTCAGAGGTGCTCGGATCTTTGCGTGCCAGCATCGACAACATCGATGCGGCGCTGGTTCACATGCTTGCGGAGCGGTTCCGTTGTACCAAGGCCGTTGGCGAGTTGAAAGCGGCTCACGATCTTCCACCAGCTGATCCAGCCCGAGAAAAATTACAGATCGAACGTCTGCGCCGTCTGGCTGCCGACGCCAATCTGGATCCTGATTTTGCGGAGAAGTTCCTGAACTTCATCGTCAAAGAAGTCATTCGACATCATGAAGCCATTGCTGCGGACCGCGGCAAAACTGATTACTAGGAGAATAAAAAATGGCTACGAAAATCCGTCTCGCTCGCGGTGGCGCAAAAAAGCGTCCTTTCTACCGCATTGTTGTTGCTGACGAACGCGCACCGCGTGATGGTCGTTTTCTGGAAGTTGTAGGTCGCTACAACCCAATGCTGCCAAAGGCTGATGAAAAGCGCGTGGAACTTGACGAAGAGCGCATCAAGCATTGGCTCGGCAATGGCGCTCAGCCAACCGACCGCGTTCATCGCTTCCTTGATGCTGCTGGCATCCTGAAGCGTGAGCCACGCAACAATCCAAACAAGGCGAAGCTGGGCAAGAAGGCTCAGGAGCGTCTGGACGAGAAGCTGGCTCGCGAAGCTGAAGCCAAGGCTGCAGCTGAAGAAGCTGCTGCTGGCGAAGCTGAAGCTTCCGAATAATAGTTGCAACCAGTCTGTGCGGAGTTTTGGAATTCATGGCACCTGACGCCGGTAAACGTATTCTAATGGCACAGATTGGCGCCGCACATGGCATCAAGGGGGAGGTGCGGGTCAAACCATTTGGGGATGATCCGCTCTCCTTCACCGACTACGGCAAGCTGGAAACAGAAGACGGCAGTCGCAAGTTCAAAGTCAAACGTGCACGCCTGCAAAAGAACGTGGTTATTACCAAGTTTGAAGGTGTGAACGACCGGAATGAAGCTGAAGCACTGAATGGCGTCAAGCTTTACATCCCGCGCGAACGGCTACCTGCGCCGGAAGATGCGGATGAATTTTATCATTCTGATTTGATCGGGTTACCCACCCAAGGACGAGACGGCACCGATTATGGCACCGTGATCGCGCTGTTAAACTTTGGCGCGGGAGACTTGATTGAGGTACGCGACCGCTCGGGAAAGACTGTTATCTTCCCATTTGACAGACAAACGGTTCCCGAGATCGATCTTGAAAATGGCCTCATCTATATTGAACCGCCCCTCGGTTTCTTTGAGGACGGGGAACCTGAAGACGAAACGGCCGGCAATTAGAACTGCAACGTCGATCGCTTTTCACATGGGATCAACCTGAAGCGGCCGCTCAGCGGATCAGATATCCGGCGTGCACGATGATCGTGGTTACCTGGTACCGCATATCGTTGCAAAGCCCGACTATCAGCGCTCATCAGTCCCATCAGTGAGCAAGCGCAAGTCACCCCTAAACCTGCAGCAACAATCATCATGATCTTCGGCTCTTGAAGCCCAAATAGCGCGCCAAGTGCTTCGCCGAGAATTGCAAGACAACAACCTGTCAGAAAGGTTGGAACGATCTTGTGATTGAAAAATCTGAACAGGGCGCAGGTCAGGATAGCAAAATAGCTTAGATGAGCAAAAACACCTAAGCTTTGTGATGCTGACGGGATTGCACCCGAATACAGGGCGGGTGCAAACAAAAATAGAATCACCAAAGATGAGATATTCAAGAAAAGTGTTTTATTACAGATAGATAAGTGTTTCATCATGGCTGCGTCCCGGTGTGTTCCCTTAGATTAGGCGCCTCCATGTTCTAATGATTACTTAAAGTAAGGCAGCTTATGAGCATGAATCCATGTCAAACATGAACCGCGTTCGGTTCCATCATCCGCGGCTTTGGATTTTGTTGTTTTTGATGGTGTAGATAGGGTATGCAGCCACAAAGAGATCGAGTGTATTGACAGGACAGCATGAGTTTTCGCGCGGACATTCTCACCCTTTATCCAGAAATGTTTCCCGGCAATCTGGGTATGAGCCTTTCGGGCAAAGCGCTGGAGCGAGGCGATTGGCAGCTGGCTGCAACCAGCATTCGGGACTATGCCACGGACAAGCACCGCTCGGTTGATGATACGCCATCCGGCGGCGGGGCCGGGATGGTGCTTCGCGCTGACATTCTGGCCAAGGCCATCGACGATGTGACCGAAGTTGACGACCCTCGGCCTCGGCTTTTGATGAGCCCGCGTGGCAAGCCCCTTACCCAGGAACGTGCACGTGAGCTCGCCCAAGGGCCGGGCGTAATTATCGTGTGTGGCCGTTTTGAAGGTGTTGATGAGCGGGTGATCGAAGCTCGAAATTTGGAAGAAGTGTCCATCGGTGACTACATCTTGTCCGGCGGCGAAATGGCGGCAACCATCGTTCTGGATGCGGTGGTACGGCTGTTGCCAGGTGTGATGGGAAACCACGAGAGCGGCGAGACGGAGAGTTTTGAAAACGGCTTGCTGGAACACCCGCATTATACGCGCCCGCAGGAGTTTGAGGGGCGGCTGGTACCGGAAGTATTGACCAGCGGCAACCATCGCTTGATTGACGAGTGGCGGTTGGACCAGTCGCGAAAGCTGACGCAGGAGCGGCGGCCTGATCTATGGGCGGCCTATCTGGCAAAAAACGACGGTTGAGACTGAAAAAAATCGACAAAACCCGGTGACAATGGCGCCGAAAAGAGGTATCAACCACGCCAACCGGTGGGCAGATTCTGTCTGCACCGATTGAATAGGAGCCCTTGTCGCTCCAGTTTCCGGCATATGCCTAGGTTTGGTGAACCCGTCCCCCACGGCTGGATCGTTTGTGGACGCTCTGACCAATTGAAGAATGGAAAAACTGCCATGAATATCATCGAGCAGCTGAACGCCGAAGAAATGGCGCGCATTGAAGAACAGCGTAAGCTTCCTGAGTTTTCTCCGGGTGACACCGTGCGTGTTGACGTACGTGTGACAGAAGGTACACGTACCCGTGTACAGGCTTACGAAGGTGTCTGCATTGCTCGCTCTGGCGGCGGTATCAACGAGAACTTTACCGTTCGCAAGATTTCCTACGGCGAAGGCATTGAACGTGTATTCCCGGTCTACAGCCCGATGATTGAGGGTGTAGAGGTGATCCGCCGCGGTAAGGTACGTCGTGCGAAGCTGTACTACCTGCGTGAGCGTCGCGGTAAGTCTGCACGTATTGTTGAAGCGACCAACGCTCGTGCGAAGCGTCTCAACGAACAACAGCGTACGGCAGCAGCTGAAGCACGCGCAGCCAAGGCTGCTGCGAAGGCAGAAGCAGCTGCGGAAGCTTCCGGCGAATAAGCCAAGTATCCCAACGCTATTCAAGGCCCCGTGGATTTTGGTCCATGGGGCCTTTTTCGTTTCCGGTACCATCTGTCCCTAAAAGAACTGCTAGCTGGATACCAATGGGAGGAGCCAGTAGGTTGAGGAAATGTGGATTGCGATAGCCATTTTCATTCTCGGCCTTCTTGTTCTGGCTTATGCCGTGTTGCTTGAGCCATTTCGGGACCCGGTCTTGCGTCACTTCAACGTTTCTTTGGCGGGCTTGTGTCAACCGGTTCGCGTTGTGGCGCTTGGCGATCTTCATGCGAGCAAACCTTGGATGTCGCCGCGCCGTATTCGCCGCATTGCCCATCAAGTGAACCGGATCAAACCTGATCTGGTTTTTCTTCTGGGCGATTTCGAAACCGGTATGCATCCGCCGTTTTGTTCCTCAAAGGCAGTTTCACCCGAACACTGGGGCCCTGCGATTGGGTCTTTGCATGCGCCTTTGGGTCGTTATGCCGTTCTAGGGAATCATGACTGGGCGGAGGATCTCGCCGGAACGCGCGCTATTCTCACTTCACAGCAAATCAAGGTTCTGGAAAACGAGGTTCGGTTTGTTGCCCTGTCTGACGGGGTCGGCGTTTGGATTGCCGGGTTGGGCGATCAGTATACCAACGGGAAGATGTTTGAGGGGCGCGAGCGCGCAGATGATCTGCCTGCCACGCTTGCATCCATTCCCGCCGACGGGAACCCCGCCATATTGCTCGCCCATGAACCGGACATTTTTGATGAAGTGCCAGAGCGGATAGGGTTGATTTTGAGTGGCCATACTCACGGCGGCCAAATTCGATTGCCGTTTTGGGGCGCGATCATGGTTCCTTCAAGGTTTGGGCGCCGGTTCGCGAAAGGGGTGTTCGAGAAAGGATCGGTGAAGATGATTGTTACAGCCGGTCTGGGGTGTTCGCGGTTGCCAATCAGGTTCAATTGTCCGCCGGAGGTTTTACTCATTGATCTGGTACCTGCAAACCCAGAGAAACCAAGGCATTGAGCTGTTTTGGTTTCTGGATCAAAAGGTATTGAGAGATTCTCAATGTCGCGGTTCTTGCGCTTTTTACCGGCTTGGCCTCATTATACTTCGCAGAACACGGACGGTATGCCTTTATCGACCGCCCGCAGAGTGTCGGGATTAACACTCGAAGCAAATTTACAAGAGAACAAGATACTCGCAGGTGCCGCGTCAAAGGATATGGCATGATGTGAGACGGGCTTTCCAGGAGATCGCGCAATGTCGCAGGCCAAAACACTCTATGACAAAATATGGGACACCCACGTTGTCACGACACAGGAAGATGGAACGAGCCTGCTTTACATTGATCGGCACCTTGTTCATGAGGTGACGAGCCCGCAGGCATTCGAAGGTCTGCGGATGACTGGTCGTCCTGTTCGTCATCCCAAACGTACCTTGGCGGTAGTGGATCATAACGTGCCGACAACAGATCGTTCCAACGGCATTGATGATCCCGAGAGCGCGTTGCAGGTGGACACACTTGCCAAGAACGCCGCCGAGTTCGGTATTGAATACTATTCAGAGCTGGATCAACGCCAGGGTGTGGTTCACATTGTCGGGCCAGAACAAGGGTTTACTTTGCCGGGTATGACCATCGTATGCGGTGACAGCCATACCTCTACTCATGGTGCTTTTGGCTCTTTGGCTCATGGCATCGGAACCTCTGAAGTTGAGCATGTTCTTGCGACGCAAACACTCATTCAGAAAAAGGCCAAGAATCTGCGCGTCACCGTGAATGGGCAGTTGCCTGCAGGGGTCACTGCCAAGGATATCGTGCTGGCTATCATTGGAGAGTTGGGCACGGCAGGTGGCACTGGCTATGTCATTGAATATGCTGGCGAAGCAATTCAGGCATTGTCCATGGAAGGTCGCATGACCGTGTGCAACATGTCTATTGAAGCTGGGGCACGGGCAGGGTTGATTGCTCCGGATGAGGTAACGTTTGCATATCTGGAGGGGCGTCCCAAGGCGCCGAAAGGCGCAGCGTGGGAAATGGCCAAATCCTATTGGAAAACGCTTTATTCGGATGATGGAGCGCAGTTCGACAAGGAAATCGTACTGGACGCTGCGAACTTGCCGCCGATTGTTACGTGGGGATCTTCACCGGAAGATGTTGTTGCGGTCACCGGGGAAGTGCCGGATCCTGACGGCATTGAAGACGAAAACCGCCGCCTGTCGAAAAAACGTGCGCTGGAATACATGGGATTGGTTCCGGGACAGAAGATCACTGACATCAAGTTGGATCGTGTCTTCATCGGATCGTGCACCAATGGGCGCATAGAAGACCTTCGCGCTGCGGCAGAGATGGTGAAGGGAAAAACCGTTGCGAGCCATGTGAACGCGATGGTTGTGCCCGGTTCCGGCTTGGTGAAAGCGCAAGCCGAAGCCGAAGGACTGGATGAAATCTTCAAAGCTGCCGGGTTTGAATGGCGGGAGCCGGGGTGTTCCATGTGTTTGGCCATGAATGCGGACAAGTTGGCACCAGGAGAGCGTTGCGCATCGACCTCGAACCGGAATTTTGAAGGGCGTCAGGGATTCAAGGGGCGTACACATCTGGTTTCGCCTGCCATGGCAGCCGCTGCGGCTGTGACGGGAACCTTCGTTGATATTCGCGATTGGTCATAAATCTGCCATCAAGTTTATGGGGAAACGGGCATTGCGGCGTAATGCCCGTTTTTTTGTTTTTCGGTTGCAAAGCGGCAGATATCCATAAAAACAACCACTTGTTTGGCTCTAATAACCTTTGGGAAGGAATAAGTAGACCACAGGTTCACGTTCTGTCTTCACAAGACTGTCACCCAGTGCCTACAATAATCTAGGCACCGAAGACATTCGTAACGAACTTACTATGATCTTTAGGTCGCAAGTGAGGAACAAAACGTGACTACTGCGGTACCCGCTGGCACCCATCCGGCTCTGGTGCTCAATGCGGATTACAGGCCTTTGTCCTATTATCCCCTGTCACTATGGTCGTGGCAGGATACCGTCAAGGCGGTGTTCATGGACCGGGTGGACATTGTCTCGCACTATGATGTGAGTGTTCGAAGTCCGAGCTTCAACTTTCGACTTCCGAGCGTTGTTGCGCTCAAAAACTTCGTCAAACCCAACCGATATCCCGCCTTTACCCGCTTTAATGTATTCTTGAGAGATCGCTTTCAGTGCCAATATTGTGGCACGCATCATGATCTCACCTTCGACCACTTGATTCCGCGCTCGAAGGGGGGACTGACAACCTGGGACAACGTCATTACCGCCTGTTCGCCTTGTAATGTGCGCAAATCCAACAAGTCATGGCAGGAAATGAACATGAAGCCGTTGCAGATGCCATACATGCCAACCGTTCATGATCTGCACAACAATGGACGGATGTTTCCGCCCAACTACCTGCATGAAAGCTGGATCGACTTCCTGTATTGGGATACCGAATTGGAACCATGAGTTAATGCGGTGTTTACGCTGTTTGCAGGAACGTTCGGCTCGATAAAACTTTAACAATTCTCAAACCGCAAATGCGGTACTGGTATCCTTACCTAATAATATTTTCGGGTAGGGGTGTCTTCAATGCCGTTCAAACGGGCAACCGGTTTTCTTGGCTGCGAACGGGGAGTTGTGCTGCCCATTGCGGCCGTCATGATAGTCATTCTTATCGTGGTGGCTGGGGCAGCGATTGACTTCGCGCGGGCAATCAACACCCGCCAAACTCTCAATCACGCCATGGACAATGCATTGTTGGCAGTTGCGCGCGAGGCATCGACAACAATCATGACCCAAGCTCAGGCGAAATCTACGTTTGCTGCCTATTTCGACGCCAATTTGCAGGATGGACAACTTTATGACGACGTGATCCGCCGGACGCCTGAATTTTCCTTGGACCCGATTGGCGGGCGGGTCGAAGCATCCATCATTGCGGAGGTGCCGACCTTCTTTATCCATCATCTCGACCTGATGGGATATGACACATCCGAACTGAAGTCTCTTTCTGTTCGAACGTCGGCTCAAGCGTCTTTCCCGACCAGAAATGCTGAGGTTACGATGGTTCTGGACGTCACCGGATCCATGAGAAACCATATGACTGACTTGAAAAAGGCGGCCAAGAACCTGGTCACGACCTTGCTTCCGGATGCCAAGACCGGCTCGGGAAGCCGTGTGCGTATTGCGCTGGTGCCGTATAGTGAGGGTGTGAATGGCGAACTTACGGTAACGCGCATCGGACCTGATATCGAGCTGTCGGATTTGGTTTCAAATGGTCAGGCCAGAAAACATTGCCTGACTGAAAGAATGGGGGATGACAGCACGACAGATGCGCCCTGGAACAAGAAGGTCAACAACCGGATCGAGTATTTCGGTGGGGGCAGCACGGGGTGCCCGTCAAAGTCCACCTTGGTTCCTCTGACTTCCAACAAAGAAAAATTAAAAAATGAAATCAATAAGATGTCAGCAAGTGGCGGTACGGCTGGGCACACCGGCATTGCGTGGGGCTACTACACTCTGTCTCCCAATTGGGCGTCGCTTTGGAACTCCATCGACAACGGGAGCATGCCGGCCGACTATTATCAGGACAACGATCTGAAATTCATTGTCCTGATGACGGATGGTGAGTTCAATACGACCTTCAGGAAGAGTGGAGAATATAAACGAAGTAATTGGGATTGGTATTGCCGTTCTTTGAGCGGATGGGCAACTATTCGTTATAGCGGATGTGGGCAGAATCCAGTATATGATTCTGAGGAAACTGCTGAAGACATTTGCGATCATATGAAAGAAACGAAGAACAAAAATGAAAAGATCAGAATATACTCTGTTTACTTCGGAAGAGATGATTATTCTCGTCCTGCACGCCTGATGAAATACTGCGCAACCGACGAGGATGACACGTATTACAATGCCAAAAGTGCTGAAGATTTGACCGCCGCCTTCGCTCAGATTGCACAGGATATCAAGGCGATCTACCTCTCCAAATAGCGTAGGTGGTGTAGAAAAGAAAAGGCGCCCATTTTGAGCGCCTTTTGCGTTGGTTTGAATGAAATGCGTATTTTCTGCGTTATCAGGCCTTGCCGCGGTTTTGCCGGTTATCGATCAGATCCCCCACCACGGTTGGGTCAGCCAGAGTTGAGGTATCGCCCAGATTATCGAAGCTGTCTTCGGCGATCTTGCGCAGGATGCGACGCATGATCTTGCCCGACCGGGTCTTGGGAAGACCAGGAGCAAACTGGATCAGGTCGGGTGATGCAATTGGTCCGATTTCGGCTCGGACGTGCTTGACCAGTTCCTTGTGCAATTCCTCTGAAGGTTCTTCGCCTTCCATCAACGTGACATAGGCATAAATGCCTTGTCCCTTCAGGTCGTGAGGGTAGCCCACCACGGCAGCCTCTGAGACCTTGGGGTGAGCGACGAGAGCGCTTTCCACTTCAGCGGTACCCATGCGGTGCCCAGACACGTTGATGACATCGTCAACGCGGCCCGTGATCCAGTAGTACCCGTCCTCATCGCGGCGACACCCGTCCCCGGTGAAGTAAAGACCTTTGTAGGTGGCAAAGTAGGTTTGCACGAAGCGCTCATGGTCGCCGTAAACCGTACGCATCTGGCCTGGCCAACTGTCGGTGATCACCAGATTACCTTCGGTCGCGCCGTCGAGGAAGTTGCCTTCGCTATCCACAATGGCCGGCTGGACGCCAAAGAAAGGCCGTGTCGCAGAGCCGGGCTTGAGGTCCGTTGCGCCCGGGAGAGGGGCAATCAGGATCCCGCCGGTTTCTGTTTGCCACCATGTGTCGACGATTGGACACCGGCCTTCGCCCACCACATCGTGATACCAAATCCAGGCTTCCGGATTGATGGGTTCGCCCACAGATCCCAGTATGCGCAAGGATTTCCGCGAGGTCTTTTTGACGTGCTCCTCGCCAGCTCCCATCAACGCGCGAATGGCGGTGGGGGCGGTGTAGAAGATGCTGACATTGTGTTTGTCACAGACTTCCCAGAAACGCGCAGGTGACGGATAGGTTGGCACGCCTTCAAACATGAGCGTGGTGGCACCGTTGGCGAGCGGCCCGTAGACGATGTAGCTGTGCCCTGTCACCCAGCCCACATCGGCGGTGCACCAGTACACTTCGCCCGGCTTGTAATCAAAAACATATTCATGGGTCATTGACGCGTAGACCAGATAGCCGCCGGAGGTGTGCATTACCCCTTTCGGTTTTCCGGTTGATCCGGAGGTGTAAAGAATGAACAGCGGATCTTCAGCGTTCACTTCTTCCGGCGCGCATTCGGCGGGAACTTTCTCGATTTCCTCGTGATACCAGAGGTCGCGGCCCGCTGTCATGGGGACGTCGGCGCCGGTGCGCCTGACGACAAACACCTTGTCGACCCCGCCGCACTTCTCGATGGCACGGTCCGTGTTTTCTTTCAGCGGCACCGTGCGTCCACCACGCAGTCCTTCATCGGAGGTGATGACAAAGCGGGATTGGCAATCTTCGATCCGGCCCGCCAGGCTGTCTGGCGAAAAACCGCCGAAAACGATGGAGTGAATGGCCCCGATGCGCGCGCAGGCCAACATGGCATAGGCCGCTTCCGGGATCATCGGCATATAGATGGTGACGCGATCTCCCTTCTCGACACCATTGGCCTTGAACACGTTGGCAAGCCGGTTCACCGCCTCCGACAGCTCCTTGTAGGTGATGACCTTGTGCTCAGAAGGATCGTCCCCCTCCCAGATGATGGCCGGTTGGTCACCGCGCGTGGCCAGATGTCGATCAACACAGTTGGCGGCCACGTTGAGCGTTCCGTCCTCGAACCATTTGATGGACACATTGTGATAGTCGTAGGATGTATTCTTGACCTTGGTGTAAGGCTTGATCCAGTCGATCCGCTGGCCGTGTTCGCGCCAGAAAGCTTCGGGATCGGAAACTGACTGGTTGTAGAGTTCCAAATAGCGGTCATTGTTGATCAGTGCATCGGCAGCAATATCTGCCGGCACCGGAAACACTTCGCCTGTCATGGCGTTCCTCCCCAATGCAGAAAAGCCCACGGGCGGGCCAACTCGTCATCGGCTGCATTATGGGAGTGGATATTTTGACCGTCCAGCCGATTGCTATCGAACTTTGGTAGCCTGCCACCCGTGATTATGTATTGAGTTTTTCATAGATAAAACGAGTTGGGGCCTGAGTAGAATTCACGGCCAGCAGGTGTTGGCTCTGCCCCTTGCCGAGCGGGAAACTTCGCAAAAACGCCTTTTTCAGGTGGGGGCGAAGTATCCATAGGCTGCCCCCTGGATGACAAGCACTCCCAGCCAGTGCCCGGCGTTGATGACTGTCAGGGCCCAGGGGGCTTTCTGGAAACGGTGGTTGATGATCAAACCCATGACCATGAACCCGGCCCAGATCATGACCGCCGAGATGATGCCATTGCGCGGGGTGACTGCCGCCGTATGGTAAATCACACCGGCCAATACGAAGGCCATCAAGGTTTCACAAGCGAATGCAAGCAGTATTGTGTGCCATTTAACCTGCGCTTCGCTGTGTGTCAGCCCGGCTGCCCGTCGCCATGGCCCGGCGAGCAGCCGATAATAGGCGGCCCCAAACCCAAAAGATAAAAGTGCAGCATACACAACAGCTGGCAAGTAGACGCCATCAAACATCATCGGCTCGCGTCTCCTGCCGTGCGGCGCGCGCATTTTCTGATCAGTTGGGCATGCTTGAAACCGGTCTTTGGAAGGGGCCATGGGCAACGGGACAAGCCGCCGATACAATTCATGATTTTCCGAATCCGCTGTTTTTTGCGCTGTGAAGCAATGAAGTTTACCAGACCTGTACAAGGCCAAGGACCTAACTTTTCGTCCAAGGCGCTATTCCATTTGAAAGTTATATAAATTAGATACGCCTAATATATTCTAATGCTGCTCAAGAGTTTTCGGCAGATTAGAATGAAATTAATTCACTATTTTGGATTGAACACAATTGGATACTTTGTGAAATACAAAAGTACTAGTGAAATTACTAGTTTTGCTTTAGATCAATTGTATCGATTTAGCTCATGCTACCTTTTTCCTGAAATGAACGGTGGTGCTGCCCCTAAATGGAGCCGTCTCGGTTGTGTGGGGTGTTCGGGAGACTTTAGCAGTAACACCATGACTGGTGAGGGAGATGCGCATGACCAGCACGTTCTTTATTCCGAGTGTCAACATGATGGGCGCAGGATGCCTGAAGGAAGCCGTTGCGGATGTTAAGGATCGCGGCTTCAAAAAGGGCTTGATTGTCTGCGGCAAGGTGTTGAGCAAACTCGGCGTTGTCCAATCGGTAGCTGAGCTGTTCGGAGAACATGGCGTTGCCACAGTGATTTACGACGGATCTCAGCCCAACCCGACGATCGGGAACGTTGAGGGCGGCGTCAAGCTGCTGAAGGAAGAGGAATGTGACTTCGTGATCGCGCTGGGCGGTGGCTCGCCCATCGACTGCGCCAAGGGCATTGCCTTGGTTGCCACCAATGGCGGCGGCATTGCTGATTATGAGGGCGTGGACAAGTCCTCCCTACCACAGTTGCCGCTTGTGGCGATCAACACCACGGCTGGTACAGCCTCTGAAATGACCCGCTTCTGCATCATTACGGATGAAGAGCGGCATATCAAAATGGCGATCGTGGACAAGAACACAACGCCGCTGATCTCGGTGAATGATCCTGAGCTGATGCTGGCAAAACCCGCCGGGTTGACCGCAGCAACGGGTATGGATGCGCTGACACACGCGGTTGAAGCTTATGTTTCCATCGCCGCCACGCCGATCACGGATGCTTGCGCCCTCAAGGCGATTGAACTTATTCAGTTGCATTTGCGCACGGCGGTGAAGGACGGACAGAACATCGATGCGCGTGAGCAGATGGCGTATGCGCAGTTCATGGCAGGTATGGCCTTCAATAACGCTTCGCTTGGCTATGTGCATGCCATGGCGCACCAACTGGGCGGGTTCTATGATTTGCCACATGGTGTTTGCAACGCGATCTTGTTGCCGCATGTCCAGCGGTACAATGCGCAGGTTTGTCCAGAGCGGTTGCGTGATGTAGCCAAGGCCATGGGTGTGGATGTGACCGACATGAGCCCGCAAGAGGGGGCAGAAGCCGCTCTTGTTGCCATTCAGGAGTTGGCCAAGGATATCGGCATTCCGGCCGGCTTGACGGAGCTGGAAGTGAAGGAAGAAGATATTCCCACGCTTACAGAAAATGCGTTGAAGGATGCCTGCGGTCTGACAAATCCAAAACAGGCAACCGCCGAAGAAATCACGGCAATCTACAAGGCTGCCATGTAAGGGCTTTTCAGGGAGGCCTCAACTTTTGAACCTGAGAAAGCGCTGCGGGCCATTGTGTCCGCGGCGTTTTTCATTGTGGCGGTGGCGCGAACACAGCACCGGACTCCAACAATTTTTCAAGATCATCGGTTCGTTCTCGGGTCAGCTTCGTCAGACACTTGGCGGTTTTCGGCGCCATCTGGTCTGTCAGGTTGGACACGATGTTGCAGGTTGTATCGCGGTAAGAGACCCAGGCTGTCTGATTGGATTCAAGGCGCTGGCGGGCAAGCGCCTTGCGATCTTCCGGAGCGTCCATTGTGTTGATCGCGTTTTGCGCTTGTTCATAGGTTTTGAGGAGTTGAACTGCAGCTTTCCGGTATTCGGCATCGGCGCACAGGTGACGCTGTGCGGCTCCGAGCGTTTTCTGGCATTCATCAATCTCGTCTGCGTGAAGGGTAGTTGCAAGGAAAGCCAACGGAATGCTGAAGAGTGCCGAACCAAGGTTTTTCATGGATTTGCGCCTTGTTATTGTTTTTGTCAGGCTATCGTAATTGTCCTAATGCAACCTAACCGAAATGTTTGCGTGTTAGCTTCCTGTGTGCCTTGAGGATCTCGTTGGTTAAGGTGCGCCTAAATATCCCTGTGGATTGCGGTCATTGTGGGCGGGTGCATCCACATTCCTGCGAAATGGGCGGATAAGGCCACACAGGACTGGGGTTTAAGGTTGGTTGACGTTAGGGTGTTCTCTGTCAGATTGCACAGGGATGACGCTTTATCGCGAACAAACAAGGGTGATTTTGGTATGTGCCATGCAGTGTTGCGCAAGGGTCAGGTGATTGCCTGCAGTTTCGTGCTGGTTCTGGTAGCGATTTTGAGTGCTGCACCGGCGCGGGCTGATGTTGCTGCATGGATGGTGGTGGATGCCCGCGATGGAACCGTGCTTGAGCAGTATTCGGCAACGCGCCCCTGGCATCCGGCATCCCTTACCAAGATGATGACCGCTTATGTCGTGTTTCGGAAGATCGAACAGGGGGAGTTGACCCTTTCCAGCCCTGTGGTTGTGAGCGCTGCAGCACATGAGCTTCCTCCCAGCAAAATGGGGTTCAAGGTTGGAACACAAGTCAGCCTGCACGACGCCTTGATGATGCTGATGGTGAAATCGGCCAATGACATCGCCGCCTCCATTGCTCACAGTGTTGCCGGTTCAGAAGACGCCTTCGTACAGTTGATGAATGGGGAAGCCCGCCGCCTGGGCATGAGCCAGACGACCTTCGTCAATCCGCACGGCTTGCCTGATGAGCGGCAGGTAACGTCTGCCAGAGACATGGCACTGATGGGCATGGCGTTGTGGAACCATTTTCCGCAGTATCATGACTATCTGAACAAGCCCGCAATTCGTTTTGGCAAGCGCACGATGAAGTCGGGCATTGCCGAGTTCCTGTTGCGGGTTCCGGGCGCCAGTGGCATCAAGACCGGGTATATTTGTGACTCTGGCTTCAATGTGGTGGTTACTGCCACGCGCAAGGGGCGCACACTGTTGGCTGTGGTGCTGGGGTCCGCCTCCGAACTGGAACGCAACGCCTTCGCCCGCCGCCTGATTGAAACGGGCTTCAAGCGCCATCGCGGCCCGTCCATTGCGGATCTGAATACCGCCGGGTCCCTGCCGCTGCCGGAACCGCGCTATTGTCAGCGCAACAAACAGCCTGATGCACAGCAACTGGTAGACCGGTTTGGCGAGAAACGCGTGAATGCGCCGTTGCTGGCCTACGCAAAAACAGACCAACCGGCGCCAGCGGGCCTTTCGGTTTTCAAGGACAACAAGCGCATAGACTGGACATTGGTGCATGAACAGCTGATGGGGCCGCGGTTGGCGGCTTTGCAGCCCTATGAAGTTCATGTAGGCAAACCGGCCAGCGCAATTGCGCAGTTGTTGGTGCCGGGCGCGGAAGTTCCGCTGCCCATGCCCAAGCCGTTCAAGGCGTCCCCGGTGGCCGTGCCAGCGGACGTTCCTGTGCCGCCCAGAAAGCAGAGCTATCTGCGCCACCCTGATCCGTTTGTGCGGGACGGGGTCAATGGGCACAATGCGTCTCTTCTGTTTGCGGGTGAGGCGCAGCCCCGTGTGCAACTGGTGGACCGCGACGCCGGTTCGCCGCCAATTGAAAAACACTTCTTTGGCGGGCCCGGCGGGTTGTACAAATCAGAGCGAGAGCCGACGCGGATCAATTGACGCGCTGCCCAGCCTGTGGCTTATGGGTAGGTATGGCTAGTGAAAACGGGCGGAAGCGGCCGCCGGAACCAATTCCGCTGACGGTGATTACCGGTTTTCTGGGCTCGGGCAAGACGACCCTTTTGAACCGCATCCTCAAGGATCCGATCCTGGAGGATACGGCGGTCATCATCAATGAATTCGGTGAGATCGGGCTCGACCACCTGCTGGTTGATACGGTCGAAGATGGTATCATCGAGCTATCGTCGGGCTGTCTGTGCTGTACCATCCGGGGCGATCTGATCAACACGCTGGAAGACCTTCTGCGGCGGATCGATAATGGTCGGATGAAGAAGCTGAACCGCGTCATCATTGAAACCACCGGATTGGCTGATCCGGCGCCCGTGCTGCACAGCGTCATGCTTCATCCTTATCTCGTGATGCGCTACCGGTTGGACGGTGTTGTCACTTTGGTTGACGCGGTGAATGGACTGGACACCCTCAACGGCCATGAGGAAGCGGTCAAACAGGCTGCAGTGGCAGACCGTGTGGTGCTGACAAAGACAGACCTTCTGGACAGTGAGGCTCGGCAGGCCAGCTACGAGCAGCTGCGCCAGCGCTTGAAAGAGTTGAACCCCGGCGCCGAGGTTCTGGATGCGCAAAACGGAAACGTTGCAGCTTCAGCCTTGATCAACTGCGGGCTTTACAATCCCGACACGAAGATCCCGGAAGTGGCGCGGTGGCTCAAGGAAGAAGCCTACCGTGACGAGCATGATCACCACCATCACGGTGACGGGCACCATCACCACCATCACCACCACGATCACCATCATGGTCATCACCACCATGATGTGAACCGTCACGGAGACACGGTGCGCGCCTTTACGCTGGCAACATCTACAGCCATTCCTGAAGCGGCGTTGGAGATGTTCATTGATCTGCTGCGATCGGCCCATGGGCCAAAGCTGTTACGGGTCAAAGGCATCATCAAGACTTCGGAGAAGCCGGACCAGCCCTTGGTCATCCACGGGGTTCAGCACGTGTTTCATCCGCCAGTGCGGCTTGAAAAGTGGCCCGATGGTGATGAACGCACGCGTATGGTGTTCATAACAAAAGACTTGTCGGAGGGGTTCGTGAAGCGGATGTTCGATGCCTTCGCCGGACAGGTTCAATCCGATACCCCGGATCGCCAGGCGATGATGGACAATCCGTTGTCTATTTCTGGCTTCAGCGGGTCCTTCAAGTAAGCATGAAAAAGCCCGCCATTGGGCGGGCTTTTGGTAGCTGAACCTGTGCAGCGCCTTAGCGCGTCGGCACGGGAACCTCGCCGCGGTAGTCGTAGAACCCGCGCTGAGTTTTGCGTCCAAGCCAGCCCGCCTCGACGTATTTGACCAGCAGCGGGCAGGGACGGTATTTGGTGTCGGCCAAGCCTTCGTACAACACCTGCATGATTGACAGGCATGTGTCTAGACCGATGAAGTCTGCCAGTTGAAGCGGCCCCATCGGGTGGTTTGCACCCAGACGCATGGCCGTATCAATGGCTTCCACCGAGCCCACCCCTTCATACAGGGTGTAAATGGCTTCGTTGATCATCGGCAGCAGAATGCGGTTGACCATGAATGCCGGGAAATCTTCAGAAACCGCAACGGTCTTGCCGAGCTTTTCGGTAAAGACACGGCAGGCTTCAAAGGTCTCGTCTTCCGTCGCAATGCCGCGCACCAGCTCCACAAGTTCCATTACCGGAACCGGGTTCATGAAGTGAACGCCCAGGAAGCGCTCGGGCCGGTCTGTGGCAGATGCCAGACGTGTAATGGAAATCGAAGAGGTGTTGGTGCCAAGAATTGCTTCCGGCTTCAGCACCGGGCAGAGTGCCGAATAAACCTTGCGCTTGACCTGCTCGTTTTCGTTGACCGCCTCAACAACAAGATCGGCATCTGACAAGTCATTGATGTTTCCGGTCGGATGAATGAAGGTGAGGGCGCGATCGCGGTCTTCCTCGGAAATCTTGCCCTTGCCAATCTGGCGGTTGAGGTTGGCCTGAACACTTTCCATGCCCGCTTCGATCTGCTCCTGGGACACATCGTAGAGGACGACGTGAAACCCGCCGAGGGCGCAGACATGAGCGATACCGTTACCCATCTGACCGGCACCGACTACCCCGACTTTTTTAATCTCTAGCACCATCGTGTGATCCAAACGTTTTGTGTTCAACAGCCAAAGAAGCTGCTCCAAGAAGTTGCATATTCATGACAAGACTTTCTTGAAACAGCAAGAACCCCGGAAAGAAAATTCGCATCCCGGGGCTCGTCGATACATTGTAAACGGCCCTAGAGAGCCTTTTCAAGCTCCGGAAGAGCCTCGAACAGATCGGCGACCAGCCCATAATCCGCAACCTGGAAGATTGGGGCCTCTTCATCCTTGTTGATGGCAACAATGACTTTGGAGTCCTTCATCCCGGCGAGGTGCTGGATGGCACCCGAAATACCTGCTGCGATGTAAAGCTCCGGAGCGACAACCTTGCCGGTCTGACCCACCTGCCAGTCGTTGGGGGCATAGCCCGCGTCAACCGCAGCACGCGATGCGCCAATGGCGGCACCCAGCTTGTCGGCAACCGGCGTAATCACCTCGTTGAACTTTTCTTCAGAGCCAAGCGCGCGACCACCGGAAATGATCACACGGGCTGATGCCAGCTCCGGACGATCAGATTCAGCAATTTCCTCGCCGACAAACGACGAGATACCCGCATCTGCACCCGCACCAACGGTTTCAATGGCAGCGGAGCCACCTTCGCCGGCGGCGTTGAACGACGCGGTCCGAACGGTGATGATTTTCTTTGCATCCGTGGACTGGACCGTCTGGATGGCGTTGCCCGCATAAATGGGACGCTTGAAGGTATCAGGCGCATCGACTGCCATGATGTCGGAGATCTGCATGACATCAAGCTTTGCCGCCACGCGCGGCAGGATGTTCTTGCCGTTGGTGGTTGCAGGCGCAAGAATGGCATCATACTCGCCCGCCAATGACAGGATCAGATCAGCCATCGGCTCAGCCAGTTGATGTTCATAGGCATCACCTTCCACCACCAGAACCTTGGCAGCGCCGTCCAGTTTTGCGGCGGCTTCGCCTGCTGCGGCACAACCTTTGCCCGCAACAAGGATGTGCACGTCGCCACTCAGCGCAACCGCTGCAGTCAGCGTCTTGGCCGTGGCTTCATTGAGTTCCGAATTGGAATGCTCCGCTACAAGAAGCGTGGTCATCTGTTTCAACTCCTCTTGTCGGGCCTTAAAGCACGCCGGCTTCGTTTTTCAGTTTGTCGACCAGTTCGGCGACACTCTCGACTTTCACACCGGCCTTGCGGCTTTCCGGCTCAGCGGTGTTGAGCACCTTCAGGCGCGGGGCAATGTCCACGCCGTAGTCACCCGGCGCCTTTTCATCAATAGGCTTTTTCTTGGCCTTCATGATGTTGGGCAGTGACGCATAGCGGGGCTCGTTGAGACGCAGATCGGTGGTGACGATTGCAGGCATGTTCAGCTTCACGGTTTGCAGACCGCCATCGATTTCACGGGTGACATCAACGGTGCCGTCGCCCAGATCCACTTTCGAAGCGAAAGTGCCCTGTGCCCAGCCCAGCAGGGCAGCCAGCATCTGACCGGTCTGATTGCAGTCATCATCGATGGCCTGCTTGCCCAAAATTACCAAGCCAGGCTCTTCTTCCTCGACAATGCCCTTGAGGATCTTTGCGACTGCGAGCGGCTCGGTCGTCTCGTCGGTTTTGACCAGAATTCCGCGATCGGCACCCATGGCCAGACCGGTGCGGATCGTTTCGGTGGCCTGTTGCGGCCCCACGGAGGCGACGACGATTTCAGTGGCCTTGCCGGCTTCTTTCAGGCGCAGCGCTTCTTCCACCGCGATTTCGTCAAACGGGTTCATGGACATTTTGACGTTGGCGAGTTCCACGCCAGACCCGTCCGCCTTGACACGTACTTTGACGTTGTAATCGACGACCCGTTTCACGGGCACGAGAATTTTCATTTTCCTTGAACCTCCACCAGAATTGCAATGGCCCCGGCGCTGCGGCTATCTGGCATGAGCTGGCGCAACAGCTTTATCCCGGCCGACTGCGAAACCCGTTGTGCATTGCAGTTGGCATCGACGGTAGCCAGCCATATGAGTACTGTCAACGATGGCCTAAGGTAATTTACGCCCCTGTTCCAACCAAAGTCTAAGCCTTGAAAACGGGCTGGCAGGAGATTGATCGACCTTGGAATGACCTGTGAATACAAAAACCTCAACCATCGTTGGACTGTCGTTGAATCGCGGGGCTCTCTTTGGCCTAGCGGTTTTTGCCGGCGACCCAGAGAACATCGGTTTCGCCCCGGTCATTTGCAAAACGGGCCGCCACAAACATGAGGTCTGACAACCGGTTGAGGTATTGCATGGCCTCGGCGTTGACTTGTTCCTTTTCGCGTAGTTCCGCGACCAGACGCTCTGCCCGCCGTGACACCGTCCGTGCCTGATGCAGATAGGCAGACAGCGCGGTGCCCCCCGGCAGCACGAAAGACCGCAACGGCTGCAGCTCGCTGTTGAGCTGGTCGATGATCATTTCAAGATATTCAACCTGCTTGGCGGTGATCCGCAACGGTTCATAGCCAAGGTCCTTGTCGGTATGAGGGGTTGCCAGATCTGCCCCAAGGTCGAAAAGATCGTTCTGGATATGGGCCAGCGTCTCATCAAGCTCCGGCAAAGCTGTGGCAGAATGCAGGCGAGCCAGTCCGATGATCGAATTGGTTTCGTCGACCGTGCCGTAGGCTTCAACACGCAAGTCGTATTTGGGCCGGCGTTCACCGGATCCCAACGCGGTGGTGCCGTCGTCACCCGTCTTGGTGTAAATTTTATTCAGAACAACCATGTGGTCCCCTAGATTAAATAGTTGATTGGATGGGTTCAGAGCCGGTCGGCCTCAGCTTTTCAGAAAATACACGCTCGCCATGATGAGGATTATCGCCGCAAATTGCAGAATAATGCGCCACCGCATCAACGTTTGAGATCGGTTTGGACTGCCGCCCCGCATCATGTTCCAAAGCCCCAAACACAGCACCACAGCCACAGCCGCGAGCGCGACTGGAACCATGGCGTTAATGACACCGCCCATACCTGTTCCTTTCCTTGAACCGACTGCTGCTAGTTCAGGCGTACGATTGCCGCATTGAGCAGACCCGCGAAGCTCAACCACACCACATAGGGCAGGAACAGCCAGGCCGCCAAAGGACGCCGAGAGGCGAATATACGTAATGTTACGATGCCTGTTAAGAGCAGAATGGCAAGAATGGCCAAGGCGATGGCGGGAGACTTTTGGCCGAAGAACGCCCAGGACCAGAGCCCATTCAGGACCATTTGAAAGACGAACAGAAGTTGAAGGCGCAGTTTCTGCGCTTTCTCCGCACCTGAACGATCAAATTCAACCGCGATCCAGATGGCTGCGGCAATCATGGCGTAGAGCGTGGTCCACACCGGGGCGAACAACCAATTGGGTGGGCTGAACCAGGGTTTGGTCAGGCCGGCGTACCATTCCGGAATAGCCGGCGCAGTGACGACACCGCCATAAATTGCGGCGGCGTAACACAGCAATGCCCATCCAACCAGCCGGCTCCAAACAACGCGGTTTCGCAGTTTGGCCTTGGTTTCATCTGAAAAGCTGAACATGTGCCTTACGCCTCCTGTTGTCTGGTTTATTCCTCCGCATCTGCGGCACGGATCAAGAACCTGTCGAGGGTTCGGTTTGGAAGGATGCGGCGCAGAATGGCCATCAGGTGAGTTGGCACAGTGACAAAATACCGGGGCTTGGCCTTCTTGGCTTCAATGGCATGGATCAGCCGATCCACCACCGCTTCCGGCCCCAGCTTGAACCGGGTGGCGCCGCCTTTTTTCAAATGGTTGAGGCGGCGATAATAGGCCGCCTTGAATGCCGACCGCTCGATGACCGGGTCACCCAGTTCACGGTGAAACATGGCCATGGCGTTTTCATTGAACTTGCTCTCAATCGGACCGGGCTCAATCAGGCTGACCTGAATACCGGATCCGTCCAGCTCCATGCGCAGCGTATCGGTAAGGCCTTCCAATGCATACTTGCTGGCGTTGTAGGCGCCGCGATACTTCATGGCGATGAGGCCAAGTACCGAGGAACACTGAACGATACGGCCATGGCCCTGGTTGCGCATGATCGGAATCACGCGGCATGTCAGATCGTGCCAGCCGAAAAAGTTGGCTTCGAACTGATCGCGGAAGGCCTGGACCGGTAAATCCTCGATGGCACCGGGCAGGGCGTAGGCGCCATTGTTGAACAACGCATCAAGCCGACCGCCGGTTTCCAAGAGCACAGCCTCGACAGCGGCTTGAATGGTCTCAGGTTTTTGATAGTCGAGCAGATACGCGCAAAAACCTTCCTCGCGCAGCCGGTCCACATCCTTTTGTTGGCGGCAGGTGGGAAAGACGTCCCAGCCTCGCTGTTTCAGGATGTTTGCGGCAGAATAGCCAATGCCGGATGAGCAGCCCGTAATCAGGATGCTGCGCCCGGTAGCGGTTGGTGCTGACACGAGATCGCCCCTCAATCTCAGAATGTTGTTGGTTGATCAGATCGGGTTTCCGATCAACAGCTTTGGTGTTGTGCCCGTGGTGCCTGCCGCCTCGCCAATAAACATCTTTTTCATGAACGGCATACGCTCTACCAGTCCCAGTCCGAAGTCACGTACGCCGCGGACCACATCGAAGTCATTGGAGAACAGACGGTTCAACATGTCGGTGGTAACGCCCATGCGGTAGGTGTCAAACCGGCGCCAGGTTTGGTAGCGCTCCAGAATGTGGGCTGCGCCAATATCGAGGCCCAGCCGATGGGCGTCCACCAGCACTTCAGCCAGTGCTGCCACATCCTTGAAGCCGTAGTTGAGACCTTGGCCGGCGATGGGATGAATGCCGTGCGCAGCATCACCGGCAAGCACAAAGCGGTTTCCAATGAAGGACCGAGCCAGCGTCAGGCTGAGCGGAAAAGCTGCGCGCGGGCCGTCAAGGCTTAGCTCGCCAAGATGGCGACCAAAACGGCGTTCCAACTCGATTTCAAAGGTAAACTCATCACCATTGACAAGGCGTTGTGCCTCAAGCGGCTTTTCGGTCCAGACGATGGAGGACCGATTGCCGGTGAGCGGCAAGATGGCGAAAGGGCCGGAGGGCAGGAAGTGTTCTTCTGCACGGCCATTGTGCGGGCGCTCATGGGCAACGGTGGTCACGATTCCGGATTGCTTGTAGTCCCAGCGGTTGACCGGGATGCCGGCCAAACCGCGCAGTTTCGATCTGACACCATCGGCGGCCACGAGCAGGCGGGAATGAAGCATTTCGCCGGAGCGCAGGCGGATGGTGACAGAAGCCGCGTCGGTAGAAAAATCGTCGATGCTTTCTGGTGCGATGATCGTTACGCCTTCGCGCACGGCCTCATCATGCAGGGCCCCCACCATGCGGTTGTTCGGGACCATGTGAGCAAACGGTTCGCCTTCTTCCACTTCGCCATCGAAAGTCAGATAGACCGGACGCACGCTATCGTGAAGCTTGCTGTCGGTGACAATCATGTCATTGATGGGCTGGGCGTCATCTTGCAGTTGATGCCAAACACCCAGTTGGTCCAACATGCGAGATGCTGCGGCGGCGATGGCAGAAGCGCGCGGGTCGTTTTCAATGGCGGAGCGCGGGCGCAGATCCACAAGCGCCACCTTCATGTCCGGTTCGGATTGTTTCAGCGCCAATGCCAGTGACAGGCCTACATAGCCGCCCCCTCCGATGACTACATCTAGCATTTCATCAGCAGTGGACATATTTTTCTCACTCATCGGCTTCCCTGTGCGTTGTGGGCTGCACTCATGGTCCCATTGACTTATGCCCTGCGACCCTGCGTAGTCACGGGCGATCCGTAATACATATCTGAAGTAGGAATGTCGTTATGACAAGCGCTGTTGCAGCTCTTTTGGACATACTTGATCTGGAACCTCTTGAACACAATCTGTTTCGCGGTCGCAGTCCACAAGCTGGGTGGCAGCGCGTATTTGGCGGACAGGTGATTGGTCAGGCGCTTGTCGCTGCCTCACGGTCCGTGGAAGACAGCCGATCCGTGCACTCACTTCATGGCTACTTCCTGCGTCCCGGTGATCCTCAGGTTCCCATTATTTATGAGGTGGATCGGATCCGCGATGGCGGCAGCTTCACCACCCGGCGCGTGGTCGCCGTTCAACATGGCAAGGCGATCTTTTCCATGTCTGCGTCCTTTCAGGTGGCCGAGCAGGGGATCGAACATCAGATCGACATGCCGGATGTGCCCATGCCGGAGGATCTGACCAGCGAGAACGAACTGAAGGAAAAGTTCATTGACCATGCGCCCGAGGCGGTGAAGCGCTACTGGCGCCGGGAGCGTCCGATCGAACTGCGTCCGGTGGACTACACCCACTTTCTGAGCAGCAAGAAGTTGCCGCCCTATCAACATGTATGGGTGCGCGCCACGGAGGCGTTGCCGGATGATCCGCGCATTCATCAATGCGTTCTGGCCTATGCCTCGGACATGACGTTGCTTGATACGGCGCTTTACCCGCATGGGCGGTCTGTATTCGACAGCAGCCTGCAGGTGGCCAGCCTCGACCATGCCATGTGGTTTCACCGTCCGTTCCGGGCGGATGAGTGGTTGCTGTACACGCAAGACAGCCCGAGTGCCTCTGGGTCGAGAGGGTTTAATCGCGGAAGTCTTTACACCCGCGACGGTGTTCTGGTCGCCTCCACCACCCAGGAAGGCCTGATGCGATTGGTGAGCCCCAAGGAAGAGGAATAGGATCGTATCGGATAAGAAACGATCCTCGATGTGCTTTATTCCTGCGCCGCCATGGCCCGGTTGACGAGTTCCAGAGCTTCTGGTGATGCCCAGTCTGCCGGGCCGTACATGGACCCGATCTCACATCCGTCCTGCCCCACCATGATGGTTGTCGGCAGACCCATGGCGCGGGCCTTGGCCCGCAGGTCGTTGAACACCTTCATGCTGTTGTCAGAGTAGTAGGCGAGGTGACTGACGCCGATTTCCTCAAGAAAGGCGATCTGCTTGTCGTCGGTATCGTTCCTGTCGACATTGACCGCAATCACGTTGAAGTCGTCACCGCCCATCTCGGCCTGCAGGCGGTCCAGATGCGGCATTTCCTTGCGGCAAGGTGCACACCACGTGGCCCAGATGTTCATCAATTTGGTGCCGTTGATATCCGCCATGGAAAGGGGGGCACCGTCTTGCGTGTTGAAGGTGAGGTCGCTGACCACCAGAGGTTTTTGCGCCGGCAGGAACGCAGCAACTTCGCCGGTGGCAAAAGGCTTGAGCTGTTCGGCTGCCGCCATGGATGATTGGCAGGCATTTGCGGCAGATCCGGTCGCAACCTGTGTTTGATATATGTAAATACCGCCCAAGCCGACAATTAATCCGGCCAAACCTGCGACAAGGGCTTTTCGAAGTCCAAAGTTTCCGGTAGTGGTCGAATTCTTCATATCTATTCCCAAACACTAAGAGGGCGTTACATGAGCAACCGCATGTGGGGCGGTCGGTTTGCCGAAGGACCCGACGCAATCATGGAAGAAATCAATGCGTCTATCGATTTCGACCAAAAGCTGTACAAACAGGATATTGCCGGGTCACAGGCGCATGTACGCATGTTGGCAGAGCAAGGTATCGTTTCAAGCGATGATGCCGAAAAGATTGTGTCTGGTCTAAACACAATCTTGTCAGAGATTGAGGCAGGGACCTTCAAATTTTCGCGCGCGCTTGAAGACATCCACATGAACATCGAGGCGCGCCTTGCGGAATTGATCGGTCCGACGGCGGGTCGCTTGCACACCGCGCGCTCGCGGAATGATCAGGTTGCCACGGATTTTCGTCTTTGGGTGCGTGATACGCTCGACAATCTTGAAGACCAGTTGACCGAGTTGCTTCAGGCGCTTTGTGAAAAGGCTGAGACGCACGCCGGCGATGTGATGCCCGGGTTCACCCACTTGCAGTCTGCCCAGCCGGTGACCTTTGGCCATCACATGATGGCCTATGTTGAAATGTTTGCCCGCGATCGCTCCCGTGTTCAGGATGCGCGGGCGCGTATGAACGAAAGCCCGCTTGGTTGCGCGGCGCTGGCGGGTACGTCCTTCCCGATCGACCGTGAGATGACGGCCAAGGCGCTGGGCTTTGACCGCCCAACCGCCAACTCTCTGGACGGCGTGTCAGACCGTGACTTTGTTCTGGAAGCGCTGTCTGATGCTTCCATTTGCGCCATGCATCTGTCGCGTCTGGCGGAAGAGATCGTGATCTGGTGCTCGGCCCAGTTCAACTTCATCAAGCTGTCCGACAAGTTTTCTACCGGCTCTTCCATCATGCCGCAGAAGAAGAACCCGGATGCCGCGGAACTGGTGCGTGCCAAGACGGGCCGGATCTATGGCGCGTTGAACGCGCTTCTGGTGATGATGAAGGGCCTGCCGCTGACCTATTCCAAGGACATGCAGGAAGACAAGGAGCAGGCGTTCGATGCCTTGCCGAACCTGTCGTTGGCATTGGCGGCCATGACCGGCATGGTGCGCGACATGGAGCCTAACACCAAGGTCATGAAGAAAGCGGCGGGGTCTGGCTACTCCACCGCCACCGATCTGGCAGATTGGTGCGTGCGGGTTCTGGGCATGCCGTTCCGCGATGCACACCATGTGACCGGTGCATTGGTTGCCAAGGCGGTTGAGAAAAATGTGGAGTTGCATAAGCTTTCGCTGGAAGATATGCAGAGCGTCGAGCCAAATATCACGGATGACGTGTACAGTGTTCTGTCTGTAGACAAGTCCGTGCGCAGCCGCGTCAGCTATGGGGGCACCAGTCCGGCAAACGTGCGCAAGCAAGCACGGCGCTGGTTGAAGCAACTGGAGCGGGATGCAAAACGGTCCTGAATCTTTATGAAAACTGGACCCTTGATGTTCGCCAAAAAGCGATGCATGGAATTACCAGTTGATCCCCGATGGATTTCGGGGGTCAGCGTCCGGCAGGCGAACACGGTTTAATGATGGGTGCCCATCAACTGGAGTTGAAAAGAGAATGAGCAGTCAATTCTCGAAGGTCGCGCCGAAATTGGTCACTGTTGCTGTTGTGGCCGGTCTTGCCATGAGCGTGGCAGCCTGTGGGCGTAAAGGAAGTCTTGAACCGGTTCGCGCGGAAACACCGCAAGCGCAGGACCAAGCCGAGGTTTCCAAAACACCGGAGGCCCCCGAGACCAAGGAACAGAAGCGCTTTCTTCTGGATCCGCTGATCGACCCGGGCCTCTAGACGAGTTTTCTCCTGCCGAGTGAGCCGGCAGGTGACCTTAGAGGAACTGGCCAGTGCATCATTTCACGTACAAGAACGGCGTGCTGTTCGCCGAGGGGGTATCTGTTCCCGAAATCGCTGAAAGCGTGGGAACACCTTTCTATTGCTATTCGCGCGCCACCCTTGAGCGGCATTTCAGTGTTTTCAAGGATGCGTTTGCATCCGTGGATCATCTGGTTTGCTATGCACTGAAAGCCAATTCGAACCTTGCCGTTCTCAAGGTTCTTGCCAGCCTGGGCGCTGGTGCGGATGTGGTGTCAGAAGGCGAGTTGCGCCGGGCTTTGGCGGCCGGTATTCCGGCAAGCAAGGTGGTGTTTTCCGGTGTCGGCAAGACCCGCAAGGAAATGCAGTTTGCCTTGGAGGCCGGAATTTTATGCTTCAACGTGGAATCCGAACCGGAATTGCGACGTCTTTCTGAAGTGGCCTCCGCCATGGAAAAGGTGGCGCCGGTGTCGCTGCGCATCAATCCGGATGTGGACGCCCAGACCCATGCCAAGATTTCAACCGGCAAGGCGGAAAACAAGTTTGGCATTCCCTGGCAGCGTGCTCGGGAAATTTACGCCCATGCTGCCGCATTGCCAGGCCTGAAGGTGGCGGGTATCGATATGCATATCGGTTCTCAAATCACCTCGCTCGACCCTTTTGACAGCGCGTTTTCTCGTCTTGGTGAACTGATTGAAACGCTGCAGGCGGATGGCCACGAGATTGAACACGTGGATGTAGGCGGCGGCCTTGGAATTCCTTACGCGGACAGCATGAATGCCCCTGACCCTGTCGCCTATGCTGAAGTGGTGAGAAAGCATGTCGAGAAGTTGGGATGCCGGGTTGTCTTTGAACCGGGCCGCATGATTGCTGGCAATGCGGGCATTCTGGTAACGGAAACAATTTTCGTGAAAGAAGGTGAGGCGAAGAATTTCGTGATCGTTGATGCGGCCATGAATGACCTCATTCGTCCCACGCTTTATGATGCGCATCACGAAATTGGCGCCGTGGACGAGGCCCTTCAGAACGGCTCGACCATGATGGCCGATGTCGTCGGGCCGGTTTGTGAGACGGGCGACTATCTGGCGCAAAACAGGGCCGTGCCCAAGGTCACGGAAGGGGATTTGCTGGTGGTTTATTCCGCCGGGGCCTATGGGGCAACGCTTGCATCGACCTACAACACGCGGCCGCTGATTCCGGAAGTTCTGGTGGATGGTGACAAGTTCGCCGTTATTCGCAAGCGTCCCTCCTATGATGACCTTCTGGGACAGGACGAGCTCCCGGAGTGGCTTACTTAAAAGTAAGGGTTACGTGAAACTTTCCTTAGGGAAGTTAATTGCTCCTTGTCACTGATCGCCCTATGCTCCACCTTAAAGAGAAAAAGCGATCAGTGAGGCCCCGTGGCAGACAAGGCTCCGCAAGACACATCGCGTTCTTCCCCAAAGGCGCAGCATTCCCTGACCTATCTGGCATTTTCGTCGGCTCTTGATGCGCGGGTGTACCGACTGCAGCTGCGCGCGCGCCTGTATATGCTGTGGGAACAGGTGTGGCCCCATCTGGTGCCCCTGTGCATCTTGCTGGCGTTTTATATTGCGCTCAGTTTTTTGGGCCTATGGCGCTATCTGCCCAGCTTTGTGTCTGCGTTCATTGCTCTTGGTTTTGTTGGCGTTGGCCTTTGGTCCGCCCGTGGCCTGTTGAGCGTTCGTTGGCCGGACCGCACCAAGGCCATTCGCCGCATTGAGCAATCGAGCCGATTGGCCCATGCGCCGCTTCAATCGCTGGAAGACACCATGGCGCTGGGCGAGGGGGATCCCGCTTCCAAAGCGCTGTGGCAGTATCACCGCCGCCAGCTTCTGGCGTTGGTGGGACACTTGCGGGTACGCGGTCCCAACAGTCGCGGTTTTACCAAGGATCCTTATGGTCTACGCGCCTTGGCGGCCATGCTTCTTGTGGTTGCCGTTGCCGTTTCCGGTCCGGATCGCTGGACGACACTTGGTCAGCCCTTTGATTTCAGCGGGTCTGGGTCGGCTGTTCCGGCGCGCATTGACGCTTGGGTTACCCCTCCTGCCTACACGGGGGAAGCACCCATCTTTCTGACAGGCACAGCCCAGGACTTGCGTGATGCGTCGGCTCCTTATGAGGTGCCGGAAGGCAGTGAGCTTCTGGTTCGAGTGCAGAACGGACCGAACGTGGATGTGTCGGTCGTCTCGGGAGAGGCGGTCAAACTGGCAGGAACTGACGCCAAGGATGGCAGCGACACATCGCAATCGACTGGTCAGGAATGGCGCTTTGAGTTGCGCCAGACATCCGAGCTGTCCGTAACTGACGACGGAACCACGGCCTATCTGTGGAGGTTCAATGTGGCACCTGACCACGCACCTTCGATTGCCTATCTTGAGGATCCGGAGCCGCAGCTTTCCGGTAGCCTGCGCTTTCAGTATACGGTTGAAGATGATTACGGCGTTGCCTCTGCTGAAGCGGTAGTAACTCAATTGCCCAGGGGCCAGACCGCTGAGCCACCTCGGCCCTTGATCGAGGCGCCGCAAATTCAACTCTCCCTGCCGCGTCAACTGGCACGTGAGGGCACGGGGGAAACCTTCAAGGATTTGACTGCCCATCCATGGGCCGGGTCCAAGGTGCGCGTTCAGTTGCAGGCGCGGGACGAGGCGGGCCAGCTTGGCGTGTCCGATCGCCTTGTGCTTGCCTTGCCGGAACGTCGCTTCACGAAGCCATTGGCGCGCGCTGTAGTCGAACAACGCCGTGATCTGGCAATGGATGCCAATCAGCATGTCCGGGTAATCGATGCTTTCGACAGCCTGATGTTGGCACCTGAGCGGTTCATCAATGACGCTGGCATTTTTCTTCCCATGCGTCTTGCGTATCGCCAGCTTGTCGATGCCGAAAGCGATGAGGAACTTCGCGCGGTCATTGATGTCTTGTGGACACTTGCCCTGACAATTGAGGACAACGATCTGTCAGCGGTTGAACAGGCGCTGAGGGATGCGCAGGAAGAGCTGCGACAGGCATTGGAAGAGGGCGCGTCGCCGGAGGAAATCGCCCGCTTGATGGACAACCTGCGTGAAGCCCTTCAGGAGTATCTACAGGCCCTGATGCAACAAATGCAGCAAAACCCGCAGGCCATGCAACAGATGCCCATGAACCCCAATGCGCAACAGCTGAATCCGCAGGATCTGGATGAAATGATGCGGCAGATGGAAGAGTTGGCACGGCAGGGCTCATTGGATGCGGCGCGCGAATTGCTTTCTCAGATGCAGCAAATGCTCGAGAACCTGCAGACGGCCCAGCCACGTGCTCCATCACCGCAACAACAACAGATGATGGAAACGCTCAATGAGTTGGGCGAGATGATCCAGCGTCAACAGGATCTGATGGATCAGACCCATCCCTATGCGCCGAACAGCCAGGATGAGCGGATGCGCTCCTATCCCAATCAGTCCGGCAACCAGATGAGCCCGGAAGAGTTGGCCGAGGCAATGAAGAACCTGCAGCAACAGCAGGGAAACCTGTCAGATCAGCTTCAAAAGATGTTGGATGAGCTTGCCAATAACGGAATGGGCAGCAACGAGCAACTCGAGGGTGCCGGAGACGCAATGGATGATGCGCGCGGCGCGCTGGGCCAATCAGCTCCCGGACAGGCCCTGAGCGATCAAGGGCGGGCGCTCGATCAGTTGCGGGACGGTGCGCAACAGATGGCGGAACAGTTGGCTGGGGAAGGAAACGGGCCGGGCATGACCCGCAACGCCCCGTTCAGTCAAGATCCGCTCGGCCGGATGCGGCGCACCCAAGGGCCGGATTTTGGCAATCAGGTTGAAGTTCCGGATGAAATCGACATTCAGCGGGCTCGCCGCATTCTTGAAGAATTGCGTCGCCGTTTTTCTCAGCCCGATCGTCCCGAGTTGGAACTGGACTATCTGGAGCGCTTGCTCAATCGCTACTGATCGGAAAATGGCTTAAAAGGCCACAGATAGTGCAACGCCGGCCATGGAAAATCCGTGGCCGGCGGCGAACAGTTTCGGGATGCGAGCAAGGCCTACGCGTAGAGGCGCCGTTTTTCTGTCACTGTTTCATCCGCAAGAACCTCTGTCACAGCACTGCGAATTTCAACGAGCGAAAATGGCTTGGTCAACACATCGCGCACGCAATTGCTGACCTCGTCGGACCGCTCACGCTGGTCGGCATAGCCGGTCATCAGCAGAATGGGCAGGCCCGGATAGCGTTGGCTGGTTTGCATGGCCAGCGCGATGCCGTCCATCTCCGGCATGCGGATGTCCGAGAGCAACAGATCGAACGCACCTTGCTCGTTCGTCAGGGCTTCAGCGGCCTCGCTGCCGTCAGAAACGGCCGTAACCGTGTGGCCGTCCAGCTCCAACGCACGTTTTACAAACGCACGTACGGCGTCATCATCCTCAGTCAGAAGTACGCGGGCCATTTTGTCCCCCTTCTAAGCGTCACCGTCCTGCGGCACATACCCGATGAATGGGAGTTGCCGCCACGCATGGGCCATATCCATGCCATAGCCGACCACAAACTTGTCGGGGCATTCAAACCCCACATAATCTGCTTCAATATCTGCCTTGCGGTGCATCGGCTTATCCAACAAGGCTGCCACGCGGACGGAGCTTGCACCGCGCTCAGCGATCATGTCGCGCGCGAACTTCAATGTCCGTCCAGACTCCAAAATGTCGTCCACGAGAATCACGTCTCGTCCCGTGACATCACTTTCTATGTCACGCAACACCTTAACATGCCCTGAAGAAACGGTTCCGGTGCCGTAACTGGACAGGTGAAGGAATTCCATTTCCGGGGCGATATTTGCTGCATGCAGAGCGCGCGCCAGGTCAGCCGCGAACATGAAGCTGCCTTTCAAAATGGCGACGACGAGTAGGTCCTCGGGTTGATGGTCTGCAATGCTCTTTGCAATGCCCGTAATGCGTTCGGCGATTGCCGCCTCATCATACAGAACGCGGATTTCCGGTGTACCGGTCATCTAGTGCTCGCTCTTCTTTGTTGGCGCTCTACAAAGCGCATTTGAATGTCTGCGGCCCGGTCCGGTGGCTGAGCCAACCGGGTGCGGAACCTGGTCTTGGTTGCCGGATCCAGCGTCATCAAGCGCGGCTCCACGGTCCAGGCGTAAAGTTCGTGCCCATCATGCGACCGCAGGGACAATCGGACGGCAGGTATCCCCACACGTTTGTCCGTGATGTTTTCGATGGCCCCTTCCACCACAAGAACGGTGGTGCCGTCTTCAACCTCGCGAAAGGTTCTCAGATCCCGAAACTCCAAACCGCGCAGATTCACCGTCAGTCCGGCCAACTGATAAAGGCCAGCCAGATCCGGGAACTGTCTAACGAAGGTGTCTCTATAAACCAGTGTCGTCGCACAGACCAGAAGGGAAGCGGCAAAAAGTGCCCCGCCCATGATCCGGCGCGCGCGCGGAGAGGCGCCAAGCCGTTTTTTGGCCAAATGGGCGTAGCGCGACCGCACCCGATCTCGCGCTTTGGTTGCCTTGGCTGCTGCGGCTTCGACAGCGGCCGCATCGTCGTTCTCGCCGGTTTCTTGCGGGCTGTCTGCGCCAGATGCGGTTTTTTCGTCCGCCTGTTCACTCGGGTCTGCGTCTGCTTCATTTTCGGCAGTGGCAGCGGTTTGATCCGCGCTCATCTGTTCGGCAGTCTCGGTCGTGGAAGGGGCCGGATCCTGAGGTGGTGGTGGAGGAGCGGCCTGCGCGCTTTCACGGTCCAGCTGCTGCCATTCAGCGTCTGCCTTCTTTTCATTCAGGGCGATGGTATCAGCATCATCAGCGCGGGCGCGCCAACTTGTGCTGCAGCGGGTGCACTTCACCGTTCGACCTTCCCCGCCGATTTTCTCGCTGGGAATTTCGTAGGTGGTGTTGCATTCCGGGCATCTGATCTTCAATTTCATGGAAGATCCTGGTTTCCTCGGCTCTGTCCGTTCTGCCCCAACATGGCACCAGCCACTCCGCAGATGGTTTCTGGGCCTAACAGAATCTTCATATGATTAAGGAATTGTTAAACTCTCTTGTCAGTTTAGCTATAAACCGATGGTGGAAAATGCAAGTCACTGATTTCTGCTGTTCTTAACTCTGTCAATGATTTGGGGATAGTTGCAGAATGAAAGGGTGCATGCTTAATGATCCATTAACGAGCGGGCTTGTAGCGTGGCGCCAACACGAAGGAGCTGCTGGTGATTAGGTTCGAAAACGTCGGTTTGCGCTATGGCATGGGCCCGGAGATCCTCAAGGATCTGACATTCTCCATTGAACCGCAGTCATTCCAGTTCCTGACCGGACCGTCGGGGGCCGGCAAAACCAGCCTTTTGCGCTTGTTGTTTTTGTCTTTGCGTCCAACGCGTGGCCTTATTTCTGCGTTCGGGACGGATACTTCCCGGGTGACGAAATCACAGCTTCCCGCGTTGCGTCGGCGCATCGGGGTGGTGTTTCAGGATTTTCGTTTGCTGGACCATCTGACAACCTACGAGAATGTGGCCTTGCCCCATCGAGTGGCCGGCAAGATGGAAGCGGACTACCGATCGGATGTCATCGACCTGTTGAAGTGGGTTGGCCTTGGGGACCGCATGCACGTCATGCCGCCCGTTCTGTCAGGCGGGGAAAAGCAGCGCGCGGCCATCGCGCGGGCGTTGATTACCCGTCCTGAAGTGTTGTTGGCGGACGAGCCGACCGGGAATGTGGATGCGCCACTGGCCAGACGCCTGCTTCGATTGTTTATTGAATTGAATCGGCTTGGAACATCTGTTCTGATTGCGACCCACGATCTTCACTTGTTGGAGCAGGTGAACGCCCGTCATCTGGTGCTGCATGACGGCCGCATGATAGTTGATGAGTAACAGTATGGAACGACGCGAGCCGGCTCTGACAAGACATGAACAGGCCCAACGAGGGGGTGGCCCACGCCCCTCGGGGAAGGCCCCAAAGGGGCCGGGCGGTATCCGGCGTTCCTTCAAGGCCCCGAAAAAGCCCGTCAAAAAGACCCAGGCTGGCAAACGTCGCATCCAGAAGCCAAGGCAAGCCCCCATCGTGCCGCCTCAGGCGGTTGCCGGGCGGGCGCTGATGCTGGTTGTGGCGATCATGAGCTTTCTCGCGTGCCTGACGGTGGGGTTCGTTACTGTTGTCAATGATGCTGCCACGGACTGGAGCAACGAGCTTGTTCGCGAGATCACCATTCAGATCCGCCCGGTGGATGGCATCGACATGTTGCAGCAGATCGACAGAACGGTGGCGTTGGCTCAGGAGTTTCAGGGAGTTGGCCATGTGCGTGCCTTGTCCGATCAGGAAACTCAGGAGTTGCTCCAGCCTTGGCTGGGAGGGGATCTCAATCTGGATGACTTGCCGGTTCCGCGCTTGATCCTTGTGAAGATTGCCCAGCCGGAGCTTCTCGATCTCACGGAGATGAAAGCCACCATCGAGGATGACATACGCGGCGCCAGTCTTGATGATCATCGGCTGTGGACCCAGCAGCTGTCCTCCATGGCCAACGGTGCGGTTGTCATCGGGTTCGGGATCCTGATCCTTGTGCTGGCCTCCATGATCCTGTCCGTGGTTTTTGCCACCCGCGCTGCCATGTCCGGTAACAAGGAGGTGGTGGAAGTCTTGCACTTTGTGGGGGCGGAAGACAGTTTCATCGCCTCTCAGTTCCAACGTCACTTTCTGGTTCTGGGCTTGAAAGGCGGGCTTGTGGGCGGCGCTATCGGCTGCCTCAGTTTCATGCTCATCGAGTTTTTGGGGAATACACCCAACGAGTTCGGTGCCGCAGGTCAGGCGCAAGCCTTGCTCGGTACGATCTCGGTCAGTTGGTTGGGATATGTCGGTGCCGGCCTGGTGGTTGTTCTGGTTGCTGTTTTGACAGCCTTGACGTCACGAATAGCCGTTCATTCGCATCTGGCGGGGATGGACTAATCTTTCGCTAAATTTGAGTTCACTTTTGGCCATGATCTGGTGTTAAGGTCACTTCAAGGAAATTGAGGCAATGAACAGGCGCGCCACGGGCGAGGCAAAATGCGCGCGGACCACTCACATATGACAGAAGACGATACTTTGGCTCCCCCTAGTTCGGCCGGCTCCAAGGCCAGTGAGATTTCGGCTCGCTCGAATGAACCGGAGCAGCGTGCGCGCGTCTCGCAAGGTCCGTCAGATGCCTGTGAGAATGCAAAGGAGCCAAGGCGCATTGTTCGGTCACGGCGCTCCCGTTGGATAACGTTTCGACGGTTGATCCTGTTCGTGGTCGGTGTCTTGTTTGCGTGCCTTGTCGCGTTGGGGACCAGTTTCTTCAGCTTCGTCGCCACCTTGAACACGGCTCCCATGGATGAGCTGCGGTCCGCCGATGGTATCGTGGTGTTCACGGGCGGACGGGAGCGCATCACCAACTCGTTGAGCTTGTTGGCCGAAGGAAAAGCCAAGCGCCTTCTCATTTCCGGCGTTCATCCTGAAACCACCGCCGAACAGATTTCCCGCCTGACCGAGCGCAAGATGGCCTTGTTTCAGTGTTGTGTGGACTTGGATCGACGTGCCCGGGATACGATCGGCAACGCTGCGGAAACGGCGGCATGGGCGCACAAGAACGAGTTCAAGAGCATCGTTGTGGTGACAAGCGCCTATCATATGCCCCGGGCACTGACGGAACTTCAGGCCTTGCTGCCGGATGTGGAGATTATTCCCAATCCGGTCTTTCATGAAGGGCTTGATTTGCGGCATTGGTATCTTGAAGGGGAAACAACAAAGCTTCTCCTGCGCGAATTTGTGAAGTATACGCTTGTGCGGGTTCGGGTGAGCTGGAACGCCTTGCTGTAGGGCGGACCGTCTTTCTGGAGCCCGGCGCAAGTGTCTGCTTGCCGCAATTTCCCCGTGCGAACATACAGACTGGGTTTCATGATTTTACTGCGTTCGGTTCTTTTCAATTTGCTCTTCTATCTGACAACGTTTGTCCTCATGATCGCGTTCATGCCGATCTTTCTGCTGCCTTGGCGGTGGGGATTCTGGATCTTGCCCATTTGGTGCAATGTCAATCTGTTCCTGCTGCGCTGGGTAGGGGGCGTCAAATCGGACATTCGTGGTCTGGAAAATCTGCCCGAGGAAGGTTGCATCATTGCATCCAAGCATCAGTCGGCATGGGAAACCTTTGCCTTGCTGGCGCATCTGAAGGCGCCTTCCTTCATCTTGAAGCGCGAGTTGAGGGCAATACCGATTTTCGGTTGGTACATCTGGAAACTGCGGCAGATTCCGGTTGATCGCGGAAAGCGGTCTGCGGCATTGGCGTCCATGGCGCGCAGTGCCGAGGAGGCCATCAACCTGCAACGCCACATCATTATTTTCCCAGAGGGAACCCGGCGTCCGGCGGGGGCGGAACCCAAATACAAGTATGGCATTGCGCACCTGTATTCCTCGTTGAGCTGCAAGGTGGTGCCCGTCGCTGTCAATTCCGGTGTCTACTGGCCACGGCGGCGTTTCTTCCGTTTTCCTGGCACGATCAGCGCACAAATTCTGCCGCCGATAGAGCCGGGATTGGACCAAAAAGCGTTTCTTGCGCGTTTGGAACACGACATCGAGACGGCCTCCAATGCACTGTTTGAAGAGGCTGCGGCTGCGACTCCGGACAACATTATCGTCAAGGAAGCCCGTGAACGCCAAGCCCAAACGACACAGGCGGTTGCTCAGGCGTCGTCATAAAGCCTTCAAAACGAACGCAGAACCTCAAAAAGCCAGCTGTGAGCGATCGCAGGTGGCTTTTTTGTTGCGCTGGTTGCTTTTCGTTCATATTTTGTTCCTATACTCAGAATCATCGAGTGGGTAATGAAGCGAGTATCAACCGTGCAGTATTCCCTATTCCGGTCCAATTCAGCCAGCGGGCGGGCCGCCCGTGTATCCGAACTCCTGTCCGCAGGGGACCGCTTCCGGTACTGGGAAGGGGACTCTGGCAAGCGCTACCTGTTTTCCAAGATCAAGGAAAATGAACTGCAGGACTATCCCAACAGTCTTGTGTTGGTAGCTGACGATCGCATGGATCATTTGGTCGTCTGGCTTGGGCAGGCCGATTCACAAGGGGAGTTGATGGGCGCGCGCAGCCTCCCCAAACGGCGCCGCCGGCTTGGGTTTTATGTTCACCTGTTGTGCAACTCAGATGCGGACCGTCAGCAAACTCTTGAAGATCTTACGGCGGGGCTGTTTTCAGACTAGTTTGTCGCCGTTTTGTTTCGGTGCGCGATCAATTGTTTTTCCAGCCACTCCAGATCTCGGTCGTGAATGCCGAGGTGATGGAGGTGTTGCGCCGTATTCACCACATATTCCGGGTTAGGGCCTGATTGACCGCAGGCTGACAGAACGATTTCCAGCTGCCGTTCACGCGGAAGTGCACCGGCGTATTGCGGATGGGTGCGGTCTGCAACATA
This sequence comes from Pseudovibrio exalbescens DSM 16456, assembly GCF_000422785.1. Classification (GTDB taxonomy): domain Bacteria; phylum Pseudomonadota; class Alphaproteobacteria; order Rhizobiales; family Stappiaceae; genus Pseudovibrio; species Pseudovibrio exalbescens. The sequence continues at coordinate 21,292 of NZ_AUGS01000002.1, read as the reverse complement.
GGTCAGCGCTTCCACCGGATCGTGCGGGCGTCCGTCCAGCTCAACCCCGCGTACTGTCTCCCGATAAACCATGGTGGCCTGTTCGCGTTCCCGTAGATAGGCGATGGTGCGCTCGCGATTTTGTCCGGCCACGCGAAAGGCCATGCCGCGGCAGGAACCGCCCCGGTCCAAACCGAACACCAGACCCGGTTGTTCTTGTGTGCCGCGATGAACCCAAGAATAGACACATAGGGAGCGGTGGACCCCCCGAACGAGCGCCGGAACAGCCTCTTCGTACTCAAATCCCGGTCGCCAGATCAGTGATCCGTAGCCAAACACCCATAAATCTCGCATAACCTGCTATTTTCCGTGTTTTAATTTGCTGCGCATCGGGTAACAGTCCGCAAGAGTCAACGCAACTGCCCGTCAGTATGAGGTGAGAATAATTAGCATGAGCACAACATCCCGTCCCAAGCGCCCCTCAAAAAAATCTTACTTCATTCTGGCAGGGATGGTTGGTCTGGGTATTGCGGCCTGGTCAACCTACTGGAACATCGGCAGTGGCGCGATCAGTGACACCTTGAAAAATGCCCATCGGATCGCAGAGGTGGAGGGTGCGGCATTCAACTGTACCAATGAAACGGTGGGCGGTTATCCGTTTCGTTTTGAGGTGACCTGCTCGCCCTTGCGTTTGGAGCGGGGCGCGCAGAGCCTGTTTGCTCAGGAGATGCGGGGTGTGGCGCTGGCCTATAATCCCACTCACGTCATTCTGGAGGCGGACAGTCCGTTTGAGGTGATCGCCGGGCAGGGCGGTCCGGGATATGCTGCCACATGGGACAGCGCCCGCCTGAGCGCCCATGTGGGTTCGGGACGGATTAGCAAGGCGGACATGGTGATTGAAAACCCGGCGCTTTCAGTGGTGGCGTTGCAGACACCGCTGCGTCTTGCGGCTGAAGCGGCGGAAATGCATCTGCGTGAAAGCGGTGAGGAGGCCGAAGGTGTCGATGCAGCCGTTCTGGTCAAACAGTTCACCTCAGAGACAATGGCACTGGAGCAACCGCTTGATATCGAGCTTATCGTCACCGCACCGGAAGGGGCGTCGGTCCTTGAAGGAAAACTGCGCGATCCACGGGATCTGCTTGTCGATGGCAAGTTGGACCTGATAGTGCGCACCGCGCGCGTGGCCTCGGGAGACTTCTTTGTTCAGACGCAGGGCCCGGTTACGGTTGATGATCAGGGGCGCCTTTCTGGCACTCTGCCGCTGACTGTCTCTGGCGTGGACAAGCTGGCCGAGGTGCTTTCGCCGTTGTTTCCAGATGGTTCACGCTTGCCGCAAAGTCTTGAAAAGACGGCGATGAGCATCGGCAAAAGCAATATGGTGAATGGTCAGCCGACAATTCAGCTGCCTGTAACACTGGAGAACGGTCGGGCCCGGATCGCGTTCATCGACCTGGGCCCTGTGCCGCCGTTGTTTTAGGTATTGGCTTCGGCGAGCCGCTCGACGGAAACATTGTAGCTTTGCTTGTCGCCCGGCTCGCCCATTTGTTCGTAGAGGCCCGTCTCAACTTCGTTTTTGGCGGGTACCATCCAACGCACGTGAGACCAGTCACGGATTTTTCCGATGCCGGCCACATGGGCCACGAGATCGCGTCCAATGCCCTGACTCTGATGGCTTGGCATCACATAGATGTCTTCCAATTGGCCAATGCGCCGGCCCGAAATCAGGTCCGGCAAATCATAGAACAGAGCGAAACCAACCAGCTCATCACTGCAGAAAGCGCCCAAAAACTCGGCCCCACCTGCGGTTAGAAGGCGTTCGGCATATACTTCATCCGGACGGCGAGGCGCTCCGCGTCTCAGAGCCTGCGCGTTCTCCGCGATAAGCGGGGCAAGAGCCGGTGCATCGTCGTGAACTAAGGTGCGAATGGTCTCAGCGCTCATGGTTGATTTGGTCCTGTTACATATCAAAGGATTTAAATCTCAGTGTCGCCAATTCAAACGCTAAATCAAGGTGTAGTTCTGATTTGCCGCAGGAAATACAGCGCTATCGCATGGTTCGGCGTACTCCGCTCACAGGTGAATGTGATTTTTCGCGCCTGCCGTTGGTGTCCGTTTGGGTAAACTTCCAAAAATCTTCATACAAACAACGTCTTTAAGCTGTTAGCGGTTTGCGTTAGCATCTGCGGCTCGATGGCTGAAAATCTGATTTTGCGTTGGAAATAAAAGACGCACGGGTTGTGATCTGGTTATCAAAACGCGCTTGCAAGGGACAAGCGATCGCAACTGTGACCAAATGGGGGAAGTGATCAATGGCAGCGGCAGGTAAAACGATACGACCGCGTCGAAGTGTTCTTTATGTTCCGGGCTCCAACACCCGGGCGATCGAGAAGGCCAAGGGGCTGGATGTGGACAGCATCATTTTCGATCTGGAAGACGCGGTGGCGCCTGAAGCCAAGCTGGATGCCCGAGAGCAAGTGTATCAAGCCGTCAAGGCTGGCGATTTTGGTCACCGCGAGCTGGTCATTCGCATCAATGCGTTGACCTCGGAATTCGGACGGTCGGATCTTGATGCGGCCATCACGGCAAAGCCCGATGCGATTGCCCTGCCAAAAGTGAATGGGCCTGCGGATCTGAAACTGGTCTCAGGTATCTTGAAAGCCCAAGGGGCGGATCCGGCGATTAAACTCTGGGCGATGATGGAAACACCACTGGCCATGTTGAATGCAAAAGGCATTGGGTTGTCTGGTCTGGAAGACGATGTTCGGCTTGATGCCTTGGTGATGGGGACAAACGATTTGGCGAAGGAAACAGGCGTTGCCATTGCGCCTGGCCGCGCCGAGTTGATGCCTTGGCTCATGACGTGCGTTGCCGCGGCGCGGGCGGGTCGCATCAGCATTATTGACGGTGTTTTCAATGATTTCTCCAAACCAGAAGCTTTTGCCGAGGAATGCGCACAAGGCGCACGAATGGGAATGGATGGCAAAACGCTGATCCATCCCAGTCAGATAGAAGCGTGTCACCGTGCTTTTTCGCCTGGTCCATATGAACTGGCTTGGGCGCGTAAAATGATTGCGGCCTTTGATGACCCGGCCAACAAGAGCAAGGGGGTTGTTCAGGTGGAGGGGCAGATGGTTGAGCGCCTTCATGCGGATATGGGCCGGCATCTCGTTGCCGTGGCAGAAGCGATTGAGGCTCGGAATATGGCAGGTTGAAATGTGCTTGAGGGGCCGCCGCGTGGGCAACCATTTGGCGGCCACCCCGCTCAAGCACGTATTGAACCGGGCCCAGACAGGTAATCGGAGAAGAAAAAATGCGTCTTTATCGGCTGATCACGGAACCGGATTCCTCAGAGTTTTGTCACCGCATAACTCAGGCTCTCAATCGTGGCTGGGAGCTTTATGGATCACCAACGATGACTTTTGATGCTGCCAAGGGCGTGACGATGTGCGGCCAGGCGGTCGTCAAAGTGGTGCCAGATGAGGAATACACGCGGGAAACCAAATTGGGTGAGTGGTAAATCATCTGAAATTTCAGGCGCTTGTGTGGCTTCCGCAAGTGTCTTTTTTCAGGTTCTGCGTCAAATCCCGAACTCGAAATCCCGGTAGAAACCCTGTAGGCCTTTTGAGGTCTTATAGGGGTTCAAGCCGTGATAAATATATTACTCAATGCGGTATTACCCGTGTTTGCCGCTGTTGTACTGGGTTATGGGTTCGGGTGGCTGAAGCTCTTTGACAAAGATGAAGCCAATGTGATCAATAAAACGGTGTTCTATGTCTTTTTGCCAGCACTTTTGTTCAAGCTGGTGGCACAAGCACCCTTTGAGAAATTCGACTATCTCTACGTTGTTGGCTATAGCCTTTCCGAGGCGTTGGTTTACGGGCTGACTTTTTTTCTCGCCTACAAGGTGTTTAATCGCTGCATCAAGGAAAGCCTGCTGCTTGGCATGGCGGCTGCGTTTTGTAACCACACCTTCTTCATTCTTCCCATCGCAGAGGTTCTTTACGGCCATGAGGCGACCTTGCCGGTGGTCTCGGTCATCGTCGTCGACAATCTTATCGTTCTCGGTGGGACCGTGTTGGCGCTGGAGTTGATGACCAAAAACGGTCAAGGATCGCCGTTTCATAATCTGTGTGCCACGTTTTACACCAATCCCAACATCATGGCATTGGCGTTGGGGCTTGCTGTAAACCTGTGCGGCATCTCAACGAACAACGGTATCGGGGTCTATGCCGATTTTCTGGGCAGTGCGGCTGCGCCGGCTTCTCTGTTTGCGCTGGGGCTTGTGTTGAGCACACAGCGCGTCGGTTTTGCCAGTCCGTTGGTGTTGAGCGCGTCTGCGCTCAAGCTCGTTGTTGTGCCCGCCATCGCTTGGGTTCTGTTCGCGATCGCGTTCGCTTTACCGCAGTTCTGGATTGGTCCGGGCGTGCTGGTCGCTGCCGGCCCAAGCGGGGTTCTGGCCTTCGTGATCGGTGTTCAGTACAAGGCCCCGGAAGAGTTTCTCAGCCAGGTCATTCTCGTCACCACATTCCTATCCGTGATTACGGTCACCGCTGTGGCGGCAATCACTGTTTGATCGTGGGGTGGCGGCCCGGAGACAACATGGCTTCAGTCAGGCGCTTGTAGATGGTTTCCACGCGCGCCTGATGAGCCGGGTTGGCGCGATAGAAGTAGGTCAGCCCAGGTGCTGCGTTGACTTCCAGAATGCAATATGGCCCTTCGCAGGCGGCGATATCCGGGCAGAGAATATCAATGCCGGCATAACGCAGGCCGAGTGTAGCGGCGGCCTTGCAGGCGATCTGAGAGATGAAGGGACTGATTTTCTCGGTCTGATCCAGACAGTCCCCTCCGGTTGACAGGTTGGCGCTGGGCAACAAGCTCAGAATTTCGCCCGTTGATGGCACGCTGCCGAGTGCGTAGCCCTGTGCTTGGAGATGTTTTTCTATGCGCGGATCGCTGGCCTCTATCTTTTTCCCACCGGTTCGGGTGGTGGCCTTGTCGAGGTGTGCAGCAATCAGCTGCTGCAGCGGAGTTTGGCCGTCACCAACGACCGACAGGGCGCGACGTTCGATGACAGCAAGGACCTCACCATCCAGAACAATGACACGGTAGTCCTTGCCTGGCATGGCTTTTTGCACCAATGCCGCCCCATAGCGGTTGAGCAGCAATGTTAGGGCTTCATCCAGTTCGCCCGCATGCGTGGTGCACAGAACATGCGTGCCTTGGGATTGATCATTGGGTTTGGCAAAGATCGGAAATCCGCGATCCATTGCAAACGAATGCGCATTCCGTCGTGTGTGCATATGCTCGGCAGCCTCCGGATTTCGGCTGCGAATAGTGGCGATCTCTTGCTCAGAGTGGATCAGAACACCGTCGGGTACACACAGGCCTGCAGAGTCAAGCATCTGGGAGGTGTACTCCTTGTCGATGGCAATCTGAGCCGGCCCAAATGCGTTAAGCGGCAAACTGGTTCCCTTGAAGACCAGCCGCTCACCAGAGCCCGTGAGAATGTAACCGGCGTGCTGGTAGCGGATATCCACGAACAGGCGGGCGCCGTAGTCGGCGCAAAAGCGCGCCAGCATTTCATTGCCAACAGACAATCCGGGCAGGTCACAAGCCTCGACGAACTTTGCCATGGTTTCCTATCCAACAAAAAGGCCCGGATCTCTCCGAGCCTTTCAACCAGTCATTCCTGATCAGGTCTTGATCTACCGGCGTTTCTGCCGTGCATTCGCCAGATAGTCAATCTCAAACAGATCCGGATTGGTGGGACCGTTTTCCTCCACATTGTAGATGGCGACCGAGGTGTCATAGCCTTGATTGTCGCGCACGGTCCATTGCTTGAGCTTGAAGTTCTTGGTGTCGAAAATCAGGGTCAGGCGACCGGATGCAAAGCGTGTCTTGTCGTCAATCACGACCGAAACCAGGTCCTCTTCCACCTCGACAGCGGTTACATTGGCATCGCGGGTCAGGTCAATCTGGTCTGCCAGCAAGAACCGCAGCGGCGTTTGCGACAAAGGCCAGATGTCCTGTGTTTGCAGTTTCCGGTCCTTGATGGAAATCATGTCTCCATCCGCAATGATGTCGAGGCTGGACGGTTTGTTGTAGTAAAACCGCAGCTTGCCTGGGCGGTGGATGAAAAACTGTCCCTCCACGCGGCCCCCGCTGGGACCAAACTGGATGAACTCACCACGCATGGTCTTGACCGAGTTGAAGCTGCTGTTGATCGCCTTGATGGCCTGCGCCTTGCTGGGTGCCTGGGCGTTGGCGTCGCTTGTGATGAAGCTTGCCGCAACCAATCCAAGTGCAATGGTCATGCATGCAAACATGCGCTGCATCCAGTTGACACTTCCGTGGCGATTGAAACTCATCAAGTAAACTCCAAAATCATCAGGTTGGCGCTCTGTGTTGCGCTGGTTCGGACCTAAGACACACCTTTGGCAAAGTTGGGGCATTCGCCATTAAATCTTGTCCATGTTTAACCTATCATGTCTTCATCTTCGGTGCGCAGCAAGATTTCGCGTTTGCCCGCATGGTTTGCCGGGCTGATGATGCCTTCTTGCTCCATCCGCTCAATCAAGGATGCGGCTCTGTTGTAGCCAATGGACAACCGGCGCTGGATGTACGAAGTGGAGGCTTTCTTGTCCCGTGCCACGATCGCGACCGCCTGATCATAAAGGTCATTGCTGGCATTGCCGCTGCCTGCAGTCAGGCCGTCATAGCTCCCGCCTTCATCCTTTTCTTCGGTTACTTCTTCCAGATACTGCGGCGTGCCTTGTTCCTTCAGATGGTTCACGATTTCCTCCACTTCGTCATCGGAAACGAATGGACCGTGAACTCGCTGGGTGCGACCGCCTCCGGCCATGTACAACATGTCACCCATACCCAGTAGCTGTTCAGCCCCCATCTCGCCGAGAATGGTGCGGCTGTCAATCTTGGAGGTGACCTGGAAGGAAATACGGGTCGGGAAGTTGGCCTTGATGGTGCCGGTAATCACGTCCACGGATGGGCGCTGCGTTGCCATGATCAGATGGATACCTGCCGCACGGGCCATCTGTGCCAAGCGCTGGATGGCGCCTTCGATGTCCTTGCCAGCGACCATCATCAGGTCAGCCATTTCATCGACAACCACGACGATGTACGGCATTTTTTCCAATGGCAGTTCTTCTTCCTCGAAGATCGGCTCGCCGGTATTGCGGTCGAAACCGGTTTGAACCGTACGGGTAAAACGCTCGCCCTTTTTCATGGCCTGTTCAACACGGGTGTTGTAGCCATCGATGTTGCGTACACCCATCTTGGACATCTTCTTGTAGCGATCCTCCATCTCCCGGACGGTCCACTTCAAGGCAACGACGGCCTTGTTGGGGTCCGTGACCACCGGGGTCAGAAGGTGAGGAATCCCGTCGTAGATGGACAATTCCAGCATCTTCGGATCGATCATGATCAGCTTGCACTGTTCCGGTGTCAGTCGGTAGAGCAGGGACAGGATCATCGTATTGACCGAGACCGACTTACCGGAACCGGTAGTACCGGCAACCAGCAGGTGAGGCATGCGGGCCAAGTCCGCAATAACCGACTCGCCGTTAATCGTCTTGCCGAGGGCCATGGCAAGCTTGGCCTTCGATTTCTCAAAGTCCTGTGCTGCCAGGATTTCACGGAGATAAACGGTTTCCCGGCGGGCATTCGGCAATTCAATACCAATGGCGTTCTTGCCCGGAATCACGGCAACGCGGGCTGAAATGGCGCTCATGGACCGTGCAATATCATCTGCAAGGCCAATCACGCGCGATGATTTGATGCCCGGAGCAGGTTCAAGTTCATACAGCGTCACAACCGGGCCGGGCCGTACTTCAATGATTTCGCCCCGCACACCAAAGTCACTCAGAACACCTTCCAGAATGCGCGCATTCTGTTCCAGCGCATCCTGACTGAGTTGATGTTGACCGGTGGCCTCAGGCTTGGTCAGGAGAGCCAGAGGGGGGAACTCATAGTCCGGTGTGTGCGGCAACGGCAAGCGGCCCTGAGCTTCTTGCTGGATGCGCTGACCGGGTGCCGGAGTGGGGGCTTGGGGCACCACACGGCCGGTTGGTGTCGTTGATGTGGGAACAGGGGCTGGTTCTGTCGGGCTTGCGATGCCGACTGGCCGCACGGATGCACCCTGTTGAGGAGGCGCGACTGGTTGAGTTGGCTGCTCAAAGGGAGCCTCGAAATAGTCCGGGTCGCCTTCTTCGTCGTGTGCCGCGTCATCCTCATAGAACGGGTGATGAGCCGGATCCGGATCTTCCCAAGGTGCAGGGTGCGGGTCCATGCCTTCGCCATGATAGGAGGCAGGAGCGGCATCGTAAGGTTCAGCGCCGGCCTGTTGTGGTTCATATCCTTCCGGGGCTTCATAGGCGACCTGGCCGCGTTCGTAAAATTCGCGCAGGCCATCGTCGTCTTCCGGCAGCAACCGCGCCGCCAGTTTGCGCCGCAACCGGGTCATCAAGGTTTCTCGGGTTGCCGGTGGAGCGATTTCGTCTTCGTACTCCGGGGCGTCATAGCTCGCGTCATCGGCGTAGGCATACTCTTGCGCATACGGTTGGTCGACGTAGTCGGGCTCCGGCTCATAGGCCGGGGTCGGCGCGGGGTGTGCCTTGGAGCGGAAGAAGGTGCGCTTGATTGCGCTCACGGCCATCAGCTTCCAATGCGAGAGGGCTCCGATTGCTGCAGAGAGGCGCCCATCCTCGTTGTCGTCTTCATCCTCCTCATAGTCATCATAGCCCTCATAGGTCGGGGCGGTCATGGCCATGGCGGTGGGTTCATCGTCGATTTCGGCCGGCGTGCGCCCGATCCAGCCGGAAGCGTGGGCCATCAGGAACAGCGCGGGCAGTCCAAGGCCAACGGTGCCCACGAGCATCTTGGCACCGGAAGTCAGGCCATTGAAAAACGTGTTGGGGACCGAGAAAATCCAGTCCCCCATGAACCCACCCATTCCGGTGGGAAGAGGCCAGCCTTCAGCCACTGGCAGAGCTGCCAATGCACCGGAAAAGATGAGCGTTCCGGCGAACCAGGAAAGTACGCGCCGGCGCGTTACATGGGAGCGATGGTGCCAGAATATTCGCCAGCCCCAGACCAAAACAGGGAACAAGACGATGGCGGTGGCCAGGCCGATGGATTGCATCAACAGGTCCGCCAAAATGGCACCAACCGTTCCCAGAGCGTTGCGCACCGGTTCTGTTGTCGAATGACTCAAGCTGGGATCATTGACGGACCAGGTTGCCAAGGCCGCGGCAAAAGCGATTGCCACTGCGATGACCCCGAGACCGCACAGGGAAATGAGGTTACGTTTGATCAAGCGCTTGATGGGGCTCTCGGTGTCCTCAAGCGAAATGGTAGATTTGCGAGTTGCGTGCATGGTCGAGGCTTGATGCATTCGATCACTCCAGACAGGTCACGATGCGCTTGAACGCTTCGCGGCTGATGTCGAGGCTATCCACGAGGGCAAGGCGAATGTAGGCAGCGCCGGGGTTGGTACCATCGGGCATGTCCGAGGCGATGTAAGCACCGGGCAGGACCTTTACACCTGCCTCCCGCCACAGCTTTTCTGCGGTTTTGATGCCGCCGCCCCAACGCGAGGTATCGAGCCACAAAAAGAAGCCGCCGTCGTTCATGACCGAGCCGAACAGCGGGGAGAGGATTGCTTCTGCGGCTTCATACTTTTCGTTGTAAAGGCGCCGGGTTTCGATCACGTGTTCTTCATCGCCATAGGCTCTAACGGCCACGGCTTGTGCGGGTAGCGGCACTTGCGGGGAGGCGATGTTTCGGAAGTCTGCATAAAACTGGATGAAGTCCGGATCGCCCGCCGCAAAACCACAGCGCAATCCGGGCAGGTTGGAGCGCTTGGACAACGAATTGAAGGTTACAACATTCTTGAATGTGCCATCGAGTGCATGGGCCGCTTCCAGAACGCCCGTTGGCGGTGTCGTGCGGTAGATTTCCGAATAGCACTCATCAGCAAACACCATGAAGTTGTGTTTGCGTGCGAGGCTGATCAGCTCTTTCCAATAAGCCATTGGCGCCACGGTGCCTTGGGGGTTGGCTGGCGAGGCAAAGTAAAACGCAATCGTGCGGTCCAGAAGTGTCGGGTCCAGTACCTTGAGATCTGGAAGTACCCCTGTGCCTTGCTCGGGAAGCAAAACCAGTTCCGCTCCAGCCATGTGGGCGCCGGCTCCGTAGGACTGATAAAAGGGGTTTGGCAGGATCACGGCGGGCTTGTCTCCGGTCTTGCCGAGATAGTCGCGGGCACTGACGCAGGCAGTTACCAACCCTTCGCGGGAGCCATTGAGCGGAATCACACTGCGTTCGGCGTCAAGGGACTGGCCCAGACCATAGCGGTTGCAAAGCCAGGCTCCGACGGCCTCACGGAACGCCGGTGTGCCGTGGATTGGAGGATACTTGCGGAATCCCTCCCGGTTTTCCGACAGGACCTCCATGAAAAACTGGGGTGGCTCGTGTTTGGGCTCACCAATCGTGAGAGTGATGGGCTCAAGCGCGGGCTGAATGCCCTCTAGCTGGACACGCAGACGCTGGAAGGGGTTGCCACCGGAGGCAGGCTTTTTTTGACTATTCGACACCGGGGTTCTCGTCTTGATGAATTCATAGAAACAAGCTGTCCGCCAATTTCTAAAGATTTTTGGTAAATCGGGCCTTAACTAAAATGCAGGTCCGGCTCCGCAGGCTTGCATTCCGCAACTCTATTAAGGGAATGTTGGTCATAATTTGGCAGGTTTGAGCCAGTTTTTGTTTGCAGCTCATTGGAAAAAAGGAACGATGATGGAGGCGCAGAATAACGGTGAACGTCCCGTGTTTGCCGTATGTATTGGCAAGGATGGCTCTGTTCGCGAGACAAGTGCGGCTCAAGCCGTGGCGGCAGGGCGTACCGGTTCACCGGATGTTTATTGGCTGCACATCCGTCAAGATCGGCCAGAAGGTGCGGCGGTCCTGGCTCAACTGGATCTGCCGGAAGACATTTGTGCGGAGCTGAAACAGGAGGATGCCCGCCCGCGTTGCACGATCTCTCAAAACGGTGCGCTGCTGAATCTCTATGTGTTTCCTGTAAAGCCAGACGCGCTCGGCGCGACCATTGATCTCCTGAAGTTGTGGGTGAGTGATCGGCTCGTGGTCTCGGTCTGGAACGATACCACAGGTGTCTTGGCAGCACTCGATCTCCAGATCCGGCGAGGTTTGCAGTTGCATTCTGCGGCAGAACTGGTGTCGGCGCTGGCCCTGATCCTCTCTGATCGTGCTGAAGAATTGTCCGAGGCGTTGGCGGACGAGATCGAGGATCTTGAAGACCTCGTTCTGGAACAAGCCTCACAGCCTTGGGAGGCGGAGTTGGCCCGCATTCGCCGGCGTGCCACGGTTATGCGCAGATCCATGTTTGTTCAACGGGACGCCCTTCGGAACTTCGAGATTGAAGATTGGGGGATTGTGAGCCGAACCGCCCAAATACGCCTGCGGGAGGCGGCTGATCGGGTGATCCGCATTGCCGAGGAGATGGACGCCATTCGGGAGCGGGCGGAAATCGTGCATGATCAGGTCATGTACAAACGGTCGGAAATGACAAATCGCTATATGTTGCTTCTGGCCATCATCGCGGCGATTTTTCTTCCCCTTTCCCTGATCACCGGGTTGCTCGGCATCAATGTAGGCGGCATACCGGGCGCTCACAGCCCGTACGGTTTCGCGGCTGTATACGGCCTGCTCGTGCTGGTGGCCATCTTGCAGATCTACCTTGTACGTTTCCTTCGGATCTTCTAGGGCCAACGGCACCGGCTTTCGCGTCAGAAGTCGCTCGCGATTCCTTTCACTTCCCAATCACTGTAGCGTGCGGGGTCCAGTCCGCCGCGGCCATCAACTTCCGTGGGCCGTTGTTTGGTAACCGCATCAATCTGCGCGCGGCGCTCTTCCGCTTCCTTTAGGGCGCGCTGGGCGGCAGGGGGAAGGTCCTCGAACCGTTTCTTCTTCGGCGCAACTTCTTCGGGAGGCGTCGTATCAATGTCATGGCTGCTGTAGTTAAGCGCAGTTTTTGTCTCGTTGTCCGCGGTCATTGGCGACGCCTTTCTGCCTTATTCATCTACGCCATTCGCCTCAGGGTTTTTCAAGGCACGGCGCTGTGACTTATAGTGGTCAAAATTCTATGTAGTCTACGCTCTGGCAACAGGTAAATGGTATACCTACCCTTCAATGTCGAGCGCGACACCCACACATATGGAAAAGTGACAGGCATCCATGCCTGACGGTGTGTTCTTAACAGAGGATCGTACGTCATCATGAACTACTTCCGTACCGCCATGCTGCTCGCTGCCATGACGGCATTGTTCATGTTTGTAGGCTTCCTGATCGGCGGTCAGAGCGGCATGGTTATCGCCCTGCTCATTGCCGGGGCCATGAACCTTTTCAGCTACTGGAACTCGGACAAGATGGTGCTGCGCATGCACCATGCCCAGGAAGTGGATGAACGTCAGGCTCCCGAACTGGTGGGGATGGTGCGCACAATGGCACAGCGTGCCGACCTGCCCATGCCCAAGGTTTATGTCATCAACAATCCGCAGCCAAACGCGTTCGCCACGGGTAGAAATCCCCAGAATGCCGCCGTTGCCGCCACGACCGGCCTTCTGAACTCGTTGAGCAAGGAAGAGGTGGCCGGTGTCATGGCCCACGAATTGGCGCACATCAAGAACCACGATACGTTGATCATGACGATTACCGCGACGATTGCCGGTGCGGTTTCCATGCTCGCCAACTTCGCTTTCTTTTTTGGCGGATCGCGCGATAACAACAATCCGCTCGGCTTTGTCGGGGTGATTTTGATGATGATCCTCGCGCCGTTGGCGGCCAGCTTGGTGCAAATGGCGATTTCCCGAACCCGGGAGTATTCGGCAGACAAGATGGGTGCCCAGATCTGTGGCAATCCGCTTTGGCTCGCGTCGGCCCTCAACAAGATTGCGGGAGGTGCGGCGCGTATTCCCAACGCGGATGCGGAAAACAATCCGGCCACCGCGCACATGTTCATCATCAACCCGCTGTCTGGCGAACGAATGGACAATCTGTTTTCCACGCACCCCAACACGGACAATCGCATTGCAGCCCTTCGGCAAATGGCCGGTGACATGGGCAGTGGCGGCGGCATGGGATTTTCCACGCCCCGTGGTCAGTCTTCTGCACCTGCTCGCGGACCACAGGGTGAAGCGCCGCGTGGCCCTTGGGGAGCACAGCAGCCCCGCAAACCACGTGGACCTTGGGGATAAACCTTCCGTGCCACCCATGCCAACGCAGATCCGCGTCGGCGTGGGCGGCTGCCCACATCACGGCATTTGGCACAAGAGTGAACCGGGGCCATTTCCTTCCGGCGTGAATTGTGTCATTAGGCGTGCCAATATCGATTGACTACAACACATTAGAGAGGCGTTCCTCTCGGCGCGCGGTGCAAATCGCGTGTTTGATAGCTGGATGAAGCGTTAATGAGCGCGAACAATGAAAAACGACAGAACACCGCGCACAAGACGCGTAACACGAAGCGTCGGCAACCTGAAAAAAAGGGCGCCCGTCCTTCGGGCGGTGCAACGGCGGGTTCCCCGCCACCGTCCTCCGCGCCAGAGCCTGGCTACGCAGCGCGCAAGGCAGCAACGGATCTTCTTGGCAAGATCATGTTCAAGCGCATGCCGTTGGATGGAGAGCTGGATCTGCGCAACGGGCACCCGGGGTACAAGCGTCTTGAACCCAATGACAGGGCTTTGGTGCGGGCCATTATCGGCACGGCCTTGCGGCGCCGCGGAGAAATCCAGGTCGTGATTGATGCGTTGCTGGAACGGCCTATCCCGGAAAAAACCGGCCGCGTTTTGGACATTCTTCATGTGGCGCTGACCCAGATCTTTTTCATGTCCATACCCGATCATGCGGCTGTTTCTCTGGCTGTCTCCTTGGCGGGGCGGGATGCGCGCGCCAAGCCCTACAAGGGATTGGTAAACGCCGTGCTGCGCCGTGCAACTCGCGAAGGGCGTGCGATTTTGGAAAGCAGCGGCGCTGCGCATCTGAATGCACCGCAGTGGATGTATGATCGGTGGTGTGAGGTTTACGGCTCTGAAACGGCGGCGGCGATAGCTCAGGCACATCTGATGGAGCCGTATGTCGATTTTTCGATCAAGGGCAATGCATCGGAATGGGCTGAGCGCCTGGGCGGCGTGATCACGGCCGGAGACTCCGTTCGATTGGTGCCGGACGGGTCAATTGAAAACTTGCCGGGCTTTTCTGAAGGGGCCTGGTGGGTTCAGGATGCGGCTGCCGCGGTGCCGGCAAGGTTGCTGGGTGATGTACAGGGTCTGCATGTTGCTGATCTTTGTGCCGCGCCGGGCGGTAAAACCATGCAACTGGCTGCGGCCGGGGCCCATGTCACCGCTGTTGATGTGTCAGCGCGCCGTTTGGAGCGCCTGTCTGACAATATGGCGCGCATGGGTTTTGACGTGGAAACCATCGCCAGTGATCTGCGCAGCTTTGAGCCCAACCAGCCGTTTGATGCAATCCTGCTCGATGCTCCGTGCAGTGCAACCGGCACAATCCGCCGTCATCCCGATGTGGCGTGGCTCAAGCGGGAAGATGACGTGGCCAAACTGGCGGACCTCCAGTACGAACTGCTTACGCGTGCAGCTGAGTGGCTGAAGCCTGGCGGTGTGTTGGTGTACTGCACATGCTCTTTGGAGCAAGAAGAGGGGGAATTGCAGATTCAGCGATTCCTGTTGGAATCCCCGCAGTTTTCCAGAGAACTCTTTGATGCAGCCGCGTTAGGTATGCCCGCAGCCGTGATAAACGAACAGGGTGATTTTCGGGCTTTGCCCTGCCACAACCGGCAGGAAACAGCGCGTTTGAGTGGTTTGGACGGGTTTTTCGCTGCCAAGCTTCGCAAAGCATGAGTGCACTGCGTCTTTTTGAACACACGTGGTGACGTTTCTTAATGATATGGTTAACGAGATTTAAAGGCCTTAGAGGGCAATCCTGTCTTCCGGAACGGTGCAGGCATGAAGGAGGCCTATAGCGGTTATGGCGTTGGGCGCGGTGTCTGAACAGGCGCTTGTTTGGCGTTTGATAGCGCAGAACTTTGTACAGTCTGCTGTGAGAAAGGTACGTGGTGCATCCGCCATGCGTCTTGGCTCGCTGCGGCATGCGCCGTCGCGTCTTCTGATTGCACCGCAGGACTTGCGCACCACAGATTCTACCAATGCAGCAGACATTTATGCCGGGCGCTTCCTGTTTTCCGGCCATCTGGTCGAAACGGGCGGGGAGTCGCCCTTTGAGGTGCATCCGCCAAGTACCGAGTGGGCGCGGGCGCTTCACGGGTTCTCATGGTTGCGCCATTTGCGGGCGGCGGAAACCGCCATGGCACAGCGCAACGCACGGGCGCTTGTCGAAGACTGGATCAAGGCTTGTGGCCGGGGAGACCCGATCGGTTGGCAACAGGACGTTGTCGCCCGTCGCATTCTGAGCTGGATGGCACAGTCTCCGCTGTTGCTTCAAGGCTGTGATGCCGACTTTTATCGCCGCTTCATGCGCTCGCTGGGCAAACAGGTTCGGTATTTGCGGCGCACGGCGGGTGAAACCACCGACGGGGTGCCTCGTCTGACTGTCGCCATGGCAGTGGCCTGTGCAGCAGTTTCGATCGAAGGGCAGGAACGCCATGTCAAAAAGGCGCTGAAGCGTCTCGATACGGAGTTGCAGCGCCAGATACTGCCCGATGGGGGCCATGTTTCCCGCCATCCCGGAGCGGTTCTGGATATTCTGGTGGATTTGCTGCCCATTCGCCAAGCGCTCGTCATGCAAGGTCAATCCGCCTCGCCAGCGATGATGGAAGCGATTGATCGAATGATGCCCATGGTCCGGTTCTTCCGTCATGGCGATGGGTCATTCGCGCTGTTCAATGGCATGGGGGCGACCCCCGGCGACGTGGTTGCCACGGTCTTGGCTTATGATGATGCGCGGGGCGCGCCGTCCCCCAGCGCTCCTTATTCCGGTTATCAGCGTCTATCGGCAGCAGACAGCCTTGTGATCATGGATGCGGGAACTCCGCCGCCAATCCAGTTCAGTGCGGCCGCTCATGCCGGGGCTCTGTCCTTCGAGTTTTCTTCTTTGCGCAATCGCATTGTGGTCAATTGTGGTGTGTCCGCGCGTGACCGCGTTGAATGGCGGTCGGTTGCGCGCTCCACAGCCGCGCATTCCACTGCGTCTGTCGGTGAAACATCGTCCTGTCGCTTTCTAAACAGTGCCCGCTATGAGCGCTATCTGGGCAGTCCCGTGATTTCGGGGCCGAGAAAGGTGCAGGTCGAGCGCCATGATGACGAGTTGGCCGAACGTGTCATAGCAAGCCATGACGGCTATGCGGCGCGGTTTCACTTGATCCATGAGCGGGACTTGACGTTGTCTCGAGATGGAACGGTTCTCGATGGGGTGGATCGGTTTCAGAAGGTCGCGGATCTTACCGGTAACGACCATTATACGCTCCGGTTTCATCTTCACCCTTCGGTCAAGTGCTCCACCTTGAATTCGGGGCAAGCCGTGATCCTGCAATGCCCGGATGGAGAGGCATGGGAATTCATGGCTGAAGATGGTGCGGTCGATCTGGAAGAATCCATCTATCTGTCGGATGTGTTCGGCCATCGGCGCACCAATCAAATCGTGATCTATGGTCGCGCAAGTGAGCGACCCAATGTGACGTGGATGTTCCGCCGTGTGGCGGCGGCCAAAGGGCGGCGCAAGTCTGGATAGTGTTAGCTGGCTCAGGAGAGTGTTACACGAGTGCTCCCCGGGCTCGTGCCTGAAAAAACAGCATTCTCAGCCTTTATAATCTCGCCAAAGCATGGTACGGCCACGCCATCTGCGTAGTTTAACTCCACAAATACATAAGGCTTGAGGCTCATGGCTGTCGTGTCAAAAGGCATACCTGTTCCAGATCTGGTTCCGGTAAAGCGTGCTCTATTGTCTGTTTCCGACAAAACCGGATTGGTAGCGTTCGCAAAGGCGCTCGTGGATCGCGGCGTTGAGCTGGTCTCCACGGGTGGGACACGCAAGGCGATTGCAGAGGCTGGTCTGGCGGTCAAGGATATCGCCGAGGTGACCGGCTTTCCGGAGATAATGGATGGGCGGGTCAAGACCCTGCACCCCAAGGTTCATGGGGGATTGCTTGCCATTCGCGATGATGCTGACCATCAGACTGCCATGGCTACACATGATATCACCGGCATCGATCTTCTGTGTGTGAACCTTTATCCGTTTGAAGATACGGTGGCTTCCGGCGCGGACTATGCCAATGGCGTTGAGAACATCGACATTGGCGGTCCTGCGATGACACGGGCGGCTGCAAAGAACCACGCCTATGTGACCACCCTTGTCGATCCGTCAGATTATGATGCGTTTGTTGATGCGCTGGATGGCCATGATGGCAAGGTGCCGCTTGTGCTGCGAAAGAAACTCGCTCAGAAGGCGTTCGCCCGCACGGCGGCGTATGATGCGGCTGTTTCCAATTGGATGGCTGCGCAGATCGGCGAGAGTGCTCCCGATTATCGGGCCGTAGGTGGCAAGCTCAATGAAGTCATGCGCTATGGTGAGAACCCGCACCAAGCGGCGGGCTTTTATCTGACAGGGGAGCGGCGCCCGGGTGTGGCGACGGCACGCCAGGTGCAAGGCAAGCAGCTGTCCTACAACAACATCAACGATACTGATGCTGCATTCGAGCTGGTTTCGGAATTTGACCCGGCCCGCACGGCCGCTGTTGCGATCATCAAGCATGCCAATCCATGCGGTGTTGCCGAAGCCCCAACGCTGAAAGAGGCCTACGAAAAGGCATTGGCGTGTGACCCTGTTTCCGCGTTTGGAGGTATTGTTGCTCTGAACGGGACGCTGGACGCGGATGCTGCGCTCGAGATTACCAAGATTTTCACCGAGGTCATCATTGCACCAGAGGCGACGGATGACGCCATGGCGATCGTTGCCAAGAAGAAGAACCTGCGTTTGTTGCTGACCGGAGGGTTGTCTGATCCGCGCGCGGATGGCGTTTTCGTCAAGAGCGTTTCCGGCGGTCTACTGGTTCAAAGTCGAGACAATGGGGTTGTCGACGATTTGGAACTCAAGGTGGTCACCAAACGTCAGCCGACAGACCAGGAACTGGCGGATTTGAAAATGGCCTTCCGGGTTGGAAAACATGTGAAGTCCAACGCGATCGTCTATGTCAAGGATGGCGCAACCGTTGGTATCGGGGCTGGCCAAATGAGCCGCGTTGACAGTGCGCGCATTGCTGCCCGCAAAGCCGAGGATGCCGCCGCATCGGCAGGGATCGCAGAACCCTTGACCAAGGGGTGCGTGGTCGCTTCTGATGCGTTTTTCCCATTTGCAGATGGTCTGCTTTCGGCAGCAGAAGCAGGTGCAACGGCTGTCATCCAGCCGGGCGGGTCCATGCGTGATGACGAAGTCATCAAGGCCGCAGATGAGGCCGGCCTTGCCATGGTCTTTACCGGCATGCGTCACTTCCGGCACTAGGGTCCAGCCGTGGTTTGGGCCCGCGGATCAGTCTGCGGGCCTTCTTTGAGATATTTTTACTAGAATTTTCTGGATTTCCGATATTTGCACATTACCTGCAGCTCGTGAGGTTCATGTGAGATCCGGGAGATTCAGTGGTACGCCCGCAGCACCCCCAGACGCGTCAGGTTACATCGTTTCAGACAAAGGCAGCGTCAGCCAGTGACTGGGTGGTGCGCTGGTTTCCTCTGATACTGGGCGGATACTTTCTCCTTCATGTTGGGCTTCGTCTTCTCAGTGCTTCCAATCTGGGTCTGGATGAGGCTGAACAGATTATCGCAGCCCAAAGCTTGGAGTGGGGCTATGGCCCCCAGCCACCTCTTTATTCCTGGCTGGTCATTGCTATGTTTTCCGTGTTCGGGAAAAGCCTGTTCGCTCTCTCTCTTTTGAAAAACAGCCTCCTGTTTTTGGGCTATCTGGGTGTTTGGCTTGCGGCCAAACGGATTGGAGGCCGGGTGTTTGCCGCCGTGGCAACGGCTTCGGTTTTCTTTTTGCCTCAGATATCGTGGGAAGCACAGCGCGCCCTGTCGCATTCAGTGTTGCTGTTTGCTGCCGCGTCATGGACGGTTTACATCGCCCTTTTGTGCTTTGAGCGCCCCGCATGGGGTCGCGCGGTTGCCTTGGGTGCTGTCGTGGCGGCGGGTGTCCTTGCCAAGTTCAACTACTTCTTTCTTCTTGCAGCCATTTGCGCGGCGGGGGCTCTTTATCCGGAGGGGCGCCGATTTCTTCTGTCCAGATATGCTGTTGGAGCGGCGGCCGTCGCTGCTGGGATTCTCGTGTTTCCAGCCTTGTGGATGGTGGAGCACGCAGATCTCCTTTTCTCACGTGTTCACAAGTTCGGCATTCACCGGGGAGAGGCGCCCTGGTATGCGGGGCCTTATTCCTTGGGCCGGGCGGCGATCAGTTTTATCGCTGTTCTGCTTGCCGTGTATTTGCCGGTTTTCTTTTTGAAGAAACCCACAGAGCGAGACGCCAAAGGTGCTTTGGATCGGAGGAAGCTTCGATTTCTAACCGCGGTGTTGGTGCTGGCCTTGGTCCTTGTTTTTGTGGCCATGCTGGTTAGCGGCACAACCGTAGTCAAGGACCGATGGTTACAACCCACTCTGTTCATCACGCCTGTTCTGGTTGTCGGGGCGGCGTGGTCACGCCTGTCGATGGCGCGGTCGGCCGGGGTCTTCGCTCTGGCGGGTGTTTGTTGCCTTGCCATCGTGATTGCCCTTCCCATCAACATGAACCGGGAAAGCTCAAAAGGCCCCAGCGCACACCGTATTCCTTCAGCAGCAATTGCCGAAAGAGTGCGTGAGCAAGGCATTGCGACCGTCCTCGGTGAGCCGAAGGAGTTCATAGGTGCTGTGGGGTATCACTTGGACACGGAAACCATAGCCAGTCCTGAATACGCAGCCCTTCAGGTTCCTTTTGACAAGCCTGTACTTCTGATCTGGCGCTATCCACCGTCCGAGGAGGTTCCACAAAAGCTCAAGGATCTTTATGAGCGCCTCTACGAACAGCCGCTTTTGCGTACCACAGGCACATCGGTGCACCTGCCTTACAAGGGATACAGCGACACTTACTTCTCCTATTATGAACTGGTGGTTCCGGCAGGAGGTGAGAGTTCTAACCGTTAGGGAAGGGTTGTTTGATACTGTTTTCCCATGATCTGAATGGGAGAACGAGCCAATGGCTTATCTAGGCAAACCCCACCGATTCCGGCGTGCGCTCAAGGATCTCAGCCTTGCGTTGGTGAACGCGACATTGATATTGACCATTGTAGCAGCCCTTTCTGTAGGTTGGGCCGTGCATGCGGTCTTGAATGTGGCGGAAACAGCTGCAGAACGCACCACTGTCGCTGTACTGTCTGCCAGCGGTCTGAAGCCAGCAGAATGGCACGAGCAATTGGCCCATTTGAATGATGAGCTGACCGCCCTGCGCCGAGACTGTCACGCCAACCCAAAAGTCGCTGAGCAGTTGTCGCGGCTTTCAACGCAAATCGCTACTATAGAAATGGCGCTGACTCGTTTGAGTGAGCCAGGTACCCTTGTTGACGACGAGGTGTGGGATCAGATCCTTTTTGGGATTCAGCGCCGGGTTCAGAAAATTCGCCAGTCGTTGGAGCAACCGAAGACATGAGAGCCTCTCGAATCGAAGGGTGAAAACCCGCGCTAGTTCGTGTAGCAGTAGACGAACGCAGCTTGTTCTGTCCCTCGAAGCCTGATCCCCAGCGCCTGACGTTCCGGATTTGGCGTTCCGGATTCTGTGTCTGGCACCAAATGGGGTGCCGGCTTTTTCATGCGGCGCTTCGAGTTTCTCTCGGTCTCTTTCTCCCCCTCGGCTGTCCTACCAGTCCTGAACCTCGCTTCTTTTTCAGCTGTCATGTTGGACTTGCTCCGGCCTCCAGATTCACGGGGCCTCGCGGGTGCGCGTAGTTGCTGGTCTGGATCCCGCGTCAAGCGCGGGATGACCTGCGTGGGGTAGGGGCGAGGTTGGATCTTGGTCTTGTTGTTTTGCGTGAGCATGAGGTCGGTAGGGTTTCGGTCGGACAATTTGCAGAGAGTTCATTGTAGGGCTCTGGCCCTTTTATCTTTGCGCCGCGTTGCTGCTGGACCTGATCCTGTTTGCTTTTCGCGGTTCACTTTTGCCCTGTCCTGCCTCGTTGCCCCCGAACCTTCCATCGCCTTCCCCTCGGCTGTCATGTTGGACTTGCTCCGGCATCCAGATT
>NZ_AUGS01000001.1 GCF_000422785.1 Pseudovibrio exalbescens DSM 16456 | reverse complement strand
TTCGTCGTCTACCTGATCAACCTTGTTCAGGAACACAACCAGGGCCGGAACACCAACCTGACGAGCCAGAAGGATGTGCTCGCGGGTCTGCGGCATTGGGCCGTCAGCTGCGTTCACAACCAGAATGGCGCCGTCCATCTGCGCTGCACCGGTGATCATGTTCTTCACGTAGTCAGCGTGACCTGGGCAGTCAACGTGAGCATAGTGACGAGCGTCGGTTTCGTACTCAACGTGAGCGGTCGAGATCGTGATACCACGAGCCTTCTCTTCCGGCGCACCGTCGATTTCGTCATAAGCCTTGAAGTCACCGAACTGCTTGGTGATAGCAGCAGTCAGAGTGGTCTTGCCATGGTCAACGTGGCCGATTGTGCCGATGTTGACGTGTGGCTTCGTACGGTCAAATTTTTCCTTCGCCATAGGCGTAACTCTCTATCCAATCTGCAATTCAGACATCAAGGCCTTTAGGCGGAGCCTGAAACCACTGTCCGGTGCCCCATCAAAAACCTTTAGGATCGCTGCAATCGACGAGCAGGAATTGGAGCGGGTGAAGGGAATCGAACCCTCGTCTTAAGCTTGGAAGGCTTCTGCTCTACCATTGAGCTACACCCGCGTCCGCAGCAGATGATGGTGGAGGAGGTTGGATTCGAACCAACGTAGGCATAGCCAGCGGATTTACAGTCCGCCCCCTTTAGCCACTCGGGCACTCCTCCGAAACATCTGCGCCCAATCCACGATGGTTACGCGGTTGGACTGCTTCGTCAGATCGGCGAGCGCACTACTTGTGCGCCGCGTTCCTGTGGCGCGGTTTATGCAGTTGTCGGCCCGCTCTGTCAACGGCCATTTATAACAGATTGTGCAAAAACAACAGGAACCACTGTGAATTCCCGCTCGCACGTTATTTCCGCCTCCTGATTTTCGCAAAAAACCCTGAGGCACAACGCAGAATCCCAAGATTGGCGGCGCTTGATTGAATAACTGTCGCACCCCACGCGCTTTGATCACAATACCTTGTCTTTTGAACTGGCAAAGCAGCACAAGGTGCTCAGGTGATTCCGGCCCGCCCTTTATCGGTGCATCACAGGCCCGCGGCATCACAGGGGAGATTCGTAATTCTCAGTTGAACAGTAGTGCCCGTCAATGTATCGCTGCACGTCATGAGCCAGAACAAACGCCCCAAACCTACAAAAGACAAATCCTTCGGCACCGGCAAGGGTCACATTCCTCCATGGAAGAAAAAGGCCATGACCAGCCGCACTGATCCTGATGACGGCCCCTTTTATATTTATGGCCTCCACACGGTCGAAGCCGCCTTTGCCAATCCGGCCCGCACGCGCCACAAACTGGTTATCAGCCAGAACGCGCTACGCCGCCTTGAAGAGCGCGGCGTAAGGCCGGATGTTCCTGTTGAACTTCAAAGCCCGCGCGCGATCGACAAGCTCCTGCCGAAGGACGCCGTTCATCAAGGCGCAGCTTTATATGTGGATCCCCTGCCCCACTATGGCGCGGAAGAGCTGCAGGGCGGAAAGCTGGTTCTGGCTCTCGACCAGGTGACCGACCCGCACAACGTTGGCGCAATCCTGCGTTCGGCCGTCGCTCTGTCAGCAGACGCGGTTGTAACAACTCGCCGTCACGCGCCTGAAGAAGGCCCCGTTTTGGCAAAAACCGCCTCCGGCGCCCTCGATATGATCCGCCATGTCCGCGTGCCGAACATGGCCCGCTTCGTTAAGGAAATGCGCGAACAGGGGTATCAGGCCATTGCGCTGGACAGTGAAGGCCCTGCTGCATTGGAGAACACGGAATTTTCCGAGAAGACACTGCTTGTTCTGGGCTCAGAAGGCAAAGGCGTGCGTCAGGGCGTACGCGAGGCCTGTGACACCCTCGCCCGGCTGGACATGCCCGGCGAGATCAAGTCCCTCAACGTGTCTAACGCCGCTGTGCTTTCCCTGTATGTTGCGCGGATGCAGATGGGGCTTTCCTGAAGGCACGCGGATCTCTTCCCACCGGAATCCGACGGCCCGCCAAATTCTACTGGCGGGCCGTTTCTTTCTCATCAACTGTTAAAAACGATAGGTAATACCCGCGCCCACCAGCCACGGGTTCAGCTCAGCCTTACCGGAAAGCTTTGTGCCGTCATTCATGGTGATATCGTAATCCGGCTCCAGAAAGAGCTTCTTCACATCCAGGTTTACCCCCCAACTCTCGTCAATCATGTAGTCGAAGCCTACTTGCAGCGCCGCACCCCACGTATTTTCGATATCAAGATCCGACATGGCATTTTTGCCATCCTGATTATAGAAGATCGTGTAGTTCACACCGGCCCCCACATAGGGCTTGAACTGACCGAAGTTGGTAAAATGATACTGAAGCGTCAGTGTGGGCGGTAAAAGCCAGGCCTCCCCTACCGTTCCCAGTCCCGAAATTGATCCCTCCGCCTTCACATCGGCCCACGTGGTGCCAAGAATGAGCTCCGCTGCAATGTTCTCCGTAAAGTAGTAGGTGATGTCGAGCTCAGGAATGACTGTATCTGAATAGGAAAGATCAGAGCCAGCAATTCCATCAACATTCCCGTTGTCTTCTGTGATCACACCAAGGGCACGGACACGGACCTGCCAAGGGCTTCTCTGAGATACTGCGGCCATCACAGCTTCATCTTGTGACGCACCCAGATCCGCAGCCAAGGCCTGCCCTGCAGGCGCCATCATGGCAACGACACCCAAACAACCAATGGTTTTCGTGAAACCCATCTCTCCCTCCAACTCTCTGTGGTTTCTCCCAAGAGAAAAACAACTATTGGTAGTATTCGCTAGGAACATTGAGTTGCATCAAATTGATATTTGAAAAAATAAAAGGCACTGAAATCGCTTTAGTTTCCAGGCAAAATAGAAAATCGATTCAACCTCACCCAAGAATAGATCGCCAAATCGACCTTCAGCGCGTGTTAAGAGGGCAATGTGGATTTCCGGCTTGGCATCAAAGGCTTGTGGATTTTTCACGCTGAAAAATCCGAGAAATGGGAGACCGGGAAAACCACGCGCACCCCTCAGCCAGTACAGCTGTGAATTTCCGAAAAGAATTTTTCCAAAAGCATTTACAAACCGGCCAGAGCCCCTTAAAAGCCCCTCCAGCGACGCCGGTATAGCTCAGATGGTAGAGCACCTGACTTGTAATCAGGGGGTCGCGGGTTCGATCCCTGCTGCCGGCACCACGCTTTCCTTTTTTGAAGCCAGTGACTTACAAGCTGCAACTCTGTAGCTTTTTGTATATCTGCCCTCTCGCCAAAGCTCCAGCAATCACCCAGTAAGCACGGAGAAATGCGCCTAATCGGAGAAGAAGTCCTCGTCTAGCCGCTGTATCTGGGGCAGTGTCCATAATTTTGCGCGCATTTGTTTTCAGGCGACGGTTCCTTGGGTTTGGTTTTGCTCCTGATAGAGCCGTGCCATATTGATGTATTTTTGCGCTGACCATTTACACGCTGCGATGGGCCTGAGCCTCGAATCTCGGGGCGGCCAATGGCAACAACCAACTCGCATTTTTTCAGGGAAAAGGAACTCTCCGGTCTACTTTGGCTAGTTTGTCTGATAACCTTCTCCGAACAGTATTTTTTCCGTTTTCACAAGTGTGGCGCTAAGTATTTTCCCACGCTGCATTGTGGCATTGATTTTCATCTTTAGTGCCTTCTTGCCCCACTCGCCTCTTTGGAGTTCTTTAAGCTGGTCTTCAGGCAACGTACCTTGCGGGATATGAACCGCAAACTCTTCACCTGTTGCGATGTTTTTTACTTTGCGCGATATCCATCTTGAACCTCGCCCGAATCTACCGAGAGTATGATGTAATTGCCGTCCAAGCGGGTTTGTAGTTTTGGAACCTTTTCTTCTTTAAGAAGTTTCTTTGAAACCCTGCCATTCACAAGCAGAGTATCTTTTTCGTAAACTTCGTCATCCTCATCAAGCTTTGCGATTAGTGTTGACTGCGCTTTGATTGTGTCGGCCAGTTGTTCATTGACAAAGGTATTTTGCTTCGCAATTTCAACAATTTTCTCATAGCGCTTAGTTTCCTCCTCAGTCTGCAGAATCCTGAAATCAATTTCCTTTTCGATTGCACGAGAGTTGATATCAGCAACTTTAACGTAGGTAGTTCCCACAACCGCCGCCAAGCCCAAGATCGTGATAACTATCTGAGGTCCGGTAAGCTTGCCCATTGCTTTGTCTACCACCCTGTTAAGAACCTCTGTAAGGTCAACCCCAAAAAGTGTCGACCCCTCCTCAAGATGTACAATTAGTTCGGTTTTCTTTTTGTCCTCGGCACTTAGTCTTTTTTGTTTTCCATAAACAGCGCGGGAATATGCTTTATTAATAGAATTTTGTAACTCTAAGAGAGCAGGCATTATTCTTGTAGGTACACCACCTTTAAAATCTGTACCTTTAATCCTGATCTCATAGTGCGGCCAACCAACAAACCTAATTTTGCAATCTTGTACCCATTCATTTGCTTTAAATATTTCAATTGCTCGAAATAAATCTTCTTCATTTCGGATTTCAAAATAACCAGACATCAACTCAATCAACGAATCCATACATCAGTTCATTTAGCAATAGTTGCAACTTTGGAAAAGCGACACCAAAAAGAGGTCGACCCTAACTGCAGAGGTTATTCAACTCCTACAGTGCCAATCTATTTTTGCTGAGGGTTGGTTAGGAAGCGTGCTCGCGATCGTATATGATTACTTAGGGAACAATCTAACTAGAAGATGCAATAATGGTGCTGAAATTCAAATGGCATAGAACCTGGCTCGATGTCCAAGACGATGGCGTAGCGTAGGACCCCAACAACAATTATTCTTCAATGCGTGTTTACAGACAAGTTGCTTCCGGCCACCAACATCCATGGTTTTGGGTCGCTAACAACCATCGGAAACCTGGTTGCGGATATTGCGCCACAAAAGAGGAGGCTCAAGAAATCGCGGAATATACTTACCTCCAGTCGCTGCAATCCAGTACCGATAGCTAAAACCGATGTAGATCGAAAGCACCCTTCCGTTTTCGCTAGTGCTTCTTGGGTCGCGCAGATGATTGACTTCTCGATGAACCAGAGGATCCGCTCACCACGGTAGACCGCCCACGATACCCAAGTACCAGATACTGCAGCCCGTAATGAGGGTGGGAATACTCGTTTTTTGCTTGGCTCCGGATCATAGGGCCACTGTCATTTGTACGTTTCTTGTACTTGAACCCCTGGCAACCCCAAGAATCAGCACTTTACTCGTACAGCCGACATGCAAAATATCCACAGCCCAAAAAACATCCTTGACGCCAAAGAGAGAGGAGGTTATAATAATCTGTTTCTAAATATTTACATATTATGCAAAAGACTTATGGTGTGGGTTTGCTGCCGTCATTTTGATTGGCACCTTCGAAAATACACTCCCATTTGTCGCTCCTTGAGATTCATTTAGCAAACAAAATCATTAACAAAGAAAAAAGGAACGACAATATGTCGAATATTGTTGAAAAGGAATTTGAATTTAAAAAACAACGTTTCATGGCCATAGTATTCCGAGAATCGGGCGAAATATATGGTGTGATCCGACCATTGAACGATAATTTGGCAAGTAAAAATTTCATTCCAAGCAAGATTTATATTCGCAAAGAAGTTGTGGGCGATATGGAAGTAACTTACTTTGATCCCCGACCCGTTGAAGAGATTGCGATCGAAGTGTTAATCAGTGATTTTGAATCAAAAAACCTATAACAAATTAAACTTGATGCGGATCGAAAAGGCTTTGTCGTTTTCGTAGATCTTTATACTGCTGCGGAGCAGACTGAGGTCTCGATGAGCCAACAGATCCACTAACAACAGTTGGTCGACCACGATACCCGAGCACCAGATAACGGAGCCCGTCATGCGGATGGGAATATTCATTCTTGCTTAACTCCGGATCATAGGCCGGCCCGCTATCATTGGCCCGCTTCTTATATTTGTACCCGCTCGCGAAACCGCGTGTCAGCATTTTGCAATTGGGGCTAATAAAGAGGCGTGGCCGATGACCGTCAATCATCCGCGTTCTTGGCGCACGGCACTGAGCCTTAAGCGCAGTTCGTTGCTACCGTTGGCAGACACACCCACCGCCCCCCCCCAAGAGCAAGTGTCATGGTCTCAATCGAGGCGATCTGCCCCCCTTCCTTGTCCGCCCCCACTGTGCCGTCGGACCTGCCCACGCCATGGTCTTCGGTACCCGGTTACAGCGCCGGGCGATCAGCTCATTAAGCAGGTCGGCAAGACACTCCGCACAATACTCTTGCTTGAAATACAGAACTCGACTGAAAAGCACTCTGGCTGCGAGGATTGGCTACCGCCCTTCCCGAGACTTTACGCGCATTAAGAGCGCGATCGCGCAGACGATGCATTGGTCTGACCAGTCCTACCCAGCCCGCCAAGCGAAAACACGAAAAAGGCCCGGTGCGCAGGAACGAACCGGGCCTTTGGTCTTTGCAGCAATCAGGCTTTAGCGGCCAAGCGCCTCGCGGAAGATGCGGGTAGACTTCACCAGATCATCCGTCAGTCCATAAAGGCCGCCGCCAATGAGATACATGACCTCATTGCCATAGGTGGCCTGCATGTCTTCCACCCGGTCCAGAGTCATGCCCCCACCCGGTGTCGGGAATACGGTCTTCAGGTGGCCCCACGCGCTCAAGCAGCCATCAACGATGGAAAGACACTCCTGCTTGGAAAAACCAAACCGCCCGCCGTAGTTGGGGTAAACGGAGGAATCTGCCCCGCACAGGCGGGCAATCTGACCAAACAGCACCCGGTGGCTGAACCCTGAAGCTTGGGAGGTGACATTGCCGCCCAGCAGAGAGGGGTGCGCAATGATGGGCAGCGCGATGCTGTCATCATCGGCAATGGTGCGCATGGCATCAAACCCAGTAAGCCCCGGACACAGCAAAAGCGCCCCTGCCCCGGCCTGCTTGGCAAACTTTGCCCACTGCATCACGGCCGTGAAGTCGCCGGAAACATTCGGCGCGTAAACGGTTTTGCCGCCCGTCTCCGCATTGGCCTTGTTGACGGCAGCAACGCACGCTTCCACCCGCTCTTCAAACGGCGCCCACACCTGGTTGGCAAGACCGTGGTCATCCTTGATCACGTCCACACCGCCCAGAGCGAACTTGTAGGCCAGCTCTGCAAGGCCCTTGGCATCCGTGCCCATGGGTTTCAGTGCGGTCTGGATCAGCGGCTTTTCGGGCACGCCCACCAGCTCCCGCAGGCCAGCAACGCCAAACCGTGGCCCCTTGAACTGCGCCATCATGGCCTCTGTCAACTCAAAGGAGGCCAGACGAATGCCGCTCTGGATGGAAGAGTTGCCGAAGATCACGTTCAAAAGCTGGGTCAGCTCGCCGCCCGCAGCATCCGGGTGATAGGAGATTTTCACCTCCCACACATCCCCGCCCAAAGCCTCGGTGGAAAGGATCTGTCCCACCACTTCGTCGGCAACAAAGCCCGGCGTTGCAAGGTTTGCGGGCAGCTCTATGGTCTGCTCAAGGGCGATGCCAAGCGCGCGCTTGGCAATCTCGTCCTCTTGGCCTGTCACATGATAGGTAACAGTGAAACGATCCATATCAGAGCGCCTCCGCCTTTGCTGCCGAATGCACGTCATCAATCCGCGCCTCGGCCAGATCATCCGCGGTGATGCCCGTTTTTTGCCCACTCAGGGTTTCAACGGCCTCCACCAACGCCTTGGCATCAAGACCATACTTTTCCATCAGGTACCCCTTGGAGGCCCCATGAGCAAAGGTGTCTTTCAGGCCCAAACGGATCAGCTTTTTGCCAATACCCTCTTCGGCAATGATCTCCGAAACGATGCTGCCGAGCCCGCCCACGATCGTATGGTTCTCC
This sequence comes from Pseudovibrio exalbescens DSM 16456, assembly GCF_000422785.1. Classification (GTDB taxonomy): domain Bacteria; phylum Pseudomonadota; class Alphaproteobacteria; order Rhizobiales; family Stappiaceae; genus Pseudovibrio; species Pseudovibrio exalbescens. The sequence continues at coordinate 523,192 of NZ_AUGS01000001.1, read as the reverse complement.
AGGGTAATAACCCCGCCATCGACCTGGCTCATGTGCTCAAGAAGTGTTTCCTTGTCAAAAGGCTTCAAGGTGCTGGCATGAACATGGCGCACGCCTACACCCTTTTCCTTGAGCACTGCGGTCGCGCGCAGGGCTTCCTCGGTGCATATGCCGGAGGTCACAACGAGCAGGTCCTTGCCCTCAGAAAGGCAACGCAGTTTGTTGAACTCAAACGGGGTTGAGAACAGGCGCGGCACCTGCCCGCGCAACACGCGCACATAAACCGGTCCGTCCACCGCATCGGCCACCGGCAACACGGTTTCCACTTCCGTGGCATCCCCGGTTTCCAGAATGGTCATGTTCGGGATCGCCCGCATGATCGCCACATCTTCAATCGCCTGGTGGGTAATCCCCCCCGGTGTTGTGATGCCCGGCAGGAAGCCCATCAACCGAACCTTGCGATTGGAATAGGCAACCGAGTTGATCAGCTGGTCCAACGGACGGCGATACAGGAACACCGCGAAGGTGTGCAGGAAGGGGCGGTACCCTTCCATGGCAAGACCACCTGCAAAAGACAACATGTTCTGCTCGGCCATACCACAGGAAAGAAACTGCTCCGGATACTGATCGCGGAACTTGTCCACCTCGCATGAGCTGGTGAGGTCAGCGGAAAGGCACAGCACTTCAGGACGCTGACTGGCGAAGTCGATGAAAGACTTCACATAAGGTTTGATTGCAATTTCCATTTTTCTCGACCTCTACTCGATCTCGTCCACATTGACGCCAAGCTGCTCGGCGATGGCATCGCGCAACTCGATCTTCTCGTCTTCAGAGGTGAAGCGTACGTAGTGCAGACGCGGGAAACGTTTTTGCAGGTAGTCCATACCCTGGAACGGCGACGTCTTTGCAATCACCACAACCGGACCGGTTTCACTGCGCCGGTTCATGGCCTCCCGCAAGGCATCGTGATCGTGACCGTCCACCAAAACGGCGTCGGCGCCAAACGCCTTCAACTTGCCCACAAGGTCACCGATTTCGGTCACCGCACTCATGGCCCCATCGCACTGCTGCGCGTTGTAGTCCACCACACAGGTCACATTATTGATCTTGTGGTGCGCCATGTTGGCAAAGCATTCCCACGTCTGACCTTCTTCGAACTCACCGTCAGACATGTAAACGAACACCCGGCCCTCATCGCCGCGCCGTTTACGGGCAAAGGCAATGCCGGAGGCCATGGAAAGCCCCTGAGCCAGCGAGCCATTGGTCACTTCCATGCCGGGCGAGTGTTCCGCACCGATCATTTCAACGGACGAGCCGTCCTTGTTGAACATCTTCAGCCCTTCCGGTGCCATCCGGCCCACTTCAATGAGCGCGGCATAGATCACCAGCGCATAGTGCGCCGGGCTGATGATGAAGCGGTCGTAATGGGATGCGAACTCACCGTGATACCCTGCCCCGGTAAAGGAGTTTGGGTTGTCAGGGGCCGGGACACCGCCAAAGGGCGCCGGAATTTCCGGCGCAATGCTGGGGCCAAGGTTCAACACATCTTCGTAGAGCACAGCCAGGCTGTCTGCAGCAGAACACGCCTGAGAAAGATAACCGCCGTTGTTCTTGATCGTGTGCTCAAACACACGTTTCCTTATTCCGAGAGCAACGACTTCGGATTCCTGGTTCTTCATTTTTCAGTTCCTAAGAGTTGTCGGCCTTCACCGCGTCTTATTTCTCGAACAGCGCCTTCAGCCCCTCGGGAGAAGCCTCACACACACCGCGCTCGGTAATCAGTCCCGTGACATACTCAGCCGGGGTCACATCAAAGGCGTAGTTGCCGCAGGTTGTTCCCTCTGGTGCCGTATTCACCCACGTCCGGGTGCCATCTGGCCCGATGCCGAAAACATGCGACTGTTCCTTGCCATCGCGCTGCTCGATGGGGATTTCCTTCACCCCATCCCAAACCGTCCAGTCGATGGTTGGAGACGGCAACGCCACATAGAACGGGACACCGTTCGCCTTTGCAGCCAATGCCTTCAGATAGGTGCCGATCTTGTTGCACACGTCACCTCGCGCCGTCGTACGATCCGTACCGACAATGCAAAGATCCACTTCACCATGTTGCATCAGGTGCCCGCCGGCATTGTCTGCAATGAGGGTGTGCGGCACGCCGTGGCTACCCAGTTCAAAGGAGGTCAGACCGCCCTGGTTGCGCGGACGGGTTTCATCCACCCAAACATGAACCTTGATGCCCTCATTGTAGGCCTTGTAAATCGGAGACAGCGCTGTGCCCCAATCCACAGTTGCCAACCAACCCGCATTGCAGTGGGTCAGAATGTTGATGGTCTCGCCGGGCTGCTTTTTAGCGGCAATTTCGCGAATGATCTTCAGTCCGTTTTCGCCGATCTGATTGTTGATCTGGACGTCCTCATCCGCAATTTCACCTGCCAGCGCATAGGCCGCCGTCAAACGCTCTGCCGGATCGACTTCTTTCAAAGCCGGACAGATGCGATCCAGCGCCCACTTCAGATTGATCGCCGTTGGACGTGTCACGATCAACTCGTCATAAGCTGCCTGCAGGTTGGCATCGCTGGTGTCCTTCTTCATGGCCAGTGCCACGCCGTAGGCTGCCACCGCACCAATCAACGGCGCACCACGGACCCACATGTCACGGATCGAGGTTGCTGCATCCGTCACCGTATTCAGGTCAAGGATCTCCAACTCGTATGGCAACTTGGTCTGATCCAGGATTTGAACCGTGCGCCCATCTTCTGCAACCCAGACCGAGCGGTAGTGTTTATCGCCAATTTTCATCTCGTTTCTCCCTCAGCACTGTTTTGCGTAGGCATTCACATCAGCAAAACCCGAAAAACTCTCGGGGGCTACCATCAACTGGCGCGCCAGCTTCAGCGCCCTTTTTTCCAAACCGGCCCGCAGGTCGGCATCCTCAATGTCTTTAAAGTCCGCTACACCCGCAAAACCGATGATGCGGCGGTGCATCTCCAGCCCGGCATTGGCGAGTGTGTCGATGAACAAACTGCGGAAAAAGTCATCCTGAGCGGCGTTCAACAAAGCCTCACCGTGCGTTCCGTCCTGATACAGAATGCGCGGATAGGCTTCGCCCACCTGCTTTTCCGTCCAGAGCTTGCGGAAGGTGGCCTCGAATACCTGCCAGGTCTCGGTAACTTGTCCAAGCAGCCAAGCTTGATAGTCTTCTACTTCAGCTTCAGAGGCGCGGTGCCCCGGCTGCGCATAGTAGGCAAAGAACAGGTTGCCGATATAGTTGCCGATATCGAACGCCATGGGGCCATAGAACCCGAACTCAGGGTCAATGACCTTGGTTTCCGCTTCGGTGACCATGATGGAGCCAGAGTGCAAATCACCATGTAGCAGCGCCTGAGCTTCGCTCATGAACTTGAGCTTGTATTTCATTGCCACCTGAATGATCTCGGCATCATTCCAGATCGCCTTGATCGTGTCATCCAGTTGCGGCGTGGTCCAGTTGTTGCGCGGCGCATCAAAGAACGGTTCGGTAAAGATCAGGTCTTCTGTAATCCGGCACAGATCGGAGTTCACACAAAAGCGCTGAACCAGTTCCTTCTTCTCTGCCGGGTCCATTCCCAGATCAGAGGTATTAAACAGCGTATGAGCCAGGAAACTGCCAATATCCTTGGCCAGATTCGGAAACTTTTTCCCGGCAATGAGTTCCTTGCGCAAGATGACGTGAGGCGACAGGAATTCCATCGCAAACAGCGCCATCTGGTCATCATAGAAATAGGCTTCCGGCACGGTCGATCCGGCGAAACGGCGTTCTTCCACCAAGCCGTGGAACTCGAAAAACGCGCGGGTCAACGGCAATGGCCATCCCTCGCCGGCAGCGCGCACATATGGTACGGCTTGCTTCACAACAATGGTTTTGCGCGAGCCTGAAACAATGAACACAAGGTTCAGGTTGCCATCACCAACCTCTTTCACTTCCCAGCTTTCCGGAGCGCCTCCCAGCTCGAGTTCAGGGGGCAGCTTTGTCACCAGATAGCTCGGCAGCGTTTCAACGGTTTGGATCTTATAGCCTTCTGGAGCTACGACAGTCATATTGCACCTATCATTGCATCGACGTGATCGGGGGACCGGGTGGAGGCATGCGCAACGCCTCCACCCACGTGCAAGTCACTTGGCTTATGGGAGTGGCATCCACTCAGCGGCCAGTACGTCCGATTCAGAGAAGCTGGAAACCTTGTCCACCAGATCGTTCATGTTGTTGATGTCCAATGCATTCAGCATTTCCTGAGTGATCAACACCGGCGGCACGGTTACCTGCTTGCCCGGATCCATATCGTTCAGCAGGTAGGCCAATGCGCGCACGCTGACCTGACCCATGATCGCGGGGTTCGTGGCGGTGGTTGCAACCCACGCACTGCCCGGCTCACGCATGGCCTGAATGTCCGAGTTGGAAATGTCGGCGGAGTAAATCTTGACGCTATCGGTCAGCCCGGCTTCATCAACGGCAATCTTGATGCCCTTGGCGAACTCATCGTAAGGCGAGAACGCCACCGTGATATCCGGATTGGCGCGGAACACAGCAGCAGCCTGGTCAGCCACCTGGTTCGGGATCGGATTGTTCAGGGTACCGAAACGAGCCACTTCTTCAATGCCGGAGTACTTCTTCTTGAACTCCTCGAACACCTCGTCGCGACGATCAAGTGGCGGAATGCCCGGCACATAAACATACGCCGCCTTCCACGCATTGCCATTGTCCTTGACGGCCTGTTCCAGCGACATGCGGGCAATCAAGTGATCGTCCTGATTGATCTGCGGAATTTCCGCATTGTCGGCATTCACGTCAAAGGCAACAACCTTGATGCCGTTCTGGACGGCCATGTCTGCCAGATCCTTCAGGGAATCCGTGAAACCGTGCTGCAGAATAATGCCGTCGTAGCCTTTCATGATGGCCTGTTCCAGCTGGTTGCGCTGGATGGAGGCATCCTGCCGGGCATCATAAACGTCCAGCTCCAGCCCCAGCGCTTCAGCCTGAGCCCGTACACCGGATAGATACAGCTCGGGGAAATCCCCCTGAGACAGGTAGCGAACATGCGCAATGCGCATCCCCTCACCTTCGAAAGGCGATTTCACATCCTCCGCCTGCGCTCCTGTTGCCATCAAGGCAATGGAGGCAACAGCCAGACCGAACTTGTTCAACATGGATTTCATCATCAAGTCTCCCGGTTATTGATGAATGCGGGTGAATCACGCGCGCTTTTTGGATAGGCCGAAGGTGAACATCAGGGCAGCAACGAGAACGAGGCCCTTGATGAAGTCCTGCGTGTAGTAAGGGGTGTTCATCATGGTCAGGCCGTTCAGCAGAACACCAACCAGAAGCGCACCAATGGCAGACCCTTGCGCATTGGGCCGAGCGGCCCCGAGCACTGCAAAGCCGATCAGGGCTGCAGCAACGCCGTCCATCAGCAGCGAGTTACCCGAACTCACATCTCCTCGCCCGATGCGAGCTGCAAGCAGGATGCCGCCAATGGAGGAATAGACACCTGACATGACATAGGCCAGGTAGCGGTAAAACTTCACACGGGCCCCGGCGAGGTGCGCGGCACGCTCGTTCGAGCCAATGGCGTACATGACACGGCCATGGCGTGTGCGTTCCAGAAACAGGTAAGTGATGACGGCCAACACCAGCATGATGACCACCGGCACCGGAATGATGTCGAACAAACGAGCCCGGCCAAGGAACAGGAATGCCTCGGTGAATTTGCCCGGTGCGGTTTCCCCGCCCGAAAGGCTCATGCCGGCAGCAATTGAGCGGCCTTGCGTCGGTATCAACTGAAGGCCCAAAAGCAGAAACATCATGCCCAGTGTGGCCAAGAGGTCCGGCACGCGCATCTGGACTGTCATGAACCCGTTCACGAGCCCCACCAGAACACCCACGCCGAGCGCCGTCAAAATCGCTGCAGTGGTGCCGCCATCAAAAACGATCATGACGTAAGACGCCATCATCATCGAAAAGGCAGCAGTGGAGCCGATGGACAGGTCAAAACCGTTGACCGCCAGCGTAGCCGTTACTCCCAGGGCCAGAATGGCCACGATGGAAACCGACTGCAAAATGATGAACACGTTAATCATGCTCAGGAATGCAGGCTGCGCGATGGAGAAGAACACGATCATCGCCGCCAATAGGACAAGCAAGCCGTATTTAATGGCTTGGTCGCGAAAATTTGTCATCTGATCCTCCCGATCAGGCGTGAAGTTCTGTTGCTTGAGCTGGTGCTGAAGAAGAGCTGGGCAGATCGGCATCGGGGGCCGCTGCGATCTGCTTGATCAAGGTCGCCATATCGATCTGATCAATCCGATGGTCGCCCACCAGATTGTTGTGGTTGAAGACAATCACCCGATCCGCGATCTCGAGGGCTTCCTCCACGTCCGTACAAACGGCAATGGTCACCCGGTCTTGCGCGGTCTCGCGCAGCAGCTTGCCGATTTGGCGCCGTGATGAAATGTCGACACCTTGAAAGGGTTCGTTGAGCAGCAACACCCGGCAGTTCTCCAGCATCCACCGGGCAACCATGACCTTTTGCTGGTTGCCGCCAGACAAGGTCATCATCTCATGTGTAGGATCGGTGTACTTTACCCGCGTCAGATCAATGGCTTCCTTGACGCGAGCCTTCTCTCGTTCCCGGTTGATGAAACTGAACCAGGAAAAGCTTTTCAAAAACGGCAGGCTTGTATTGTTCTCGATCGAAAAGTCCGGAATGATCGCGTTGTTCCCGCGGTCCTCCTGAACCATGTAGACACCCGCATCAATTGCTTCACGCGGAGACTTGACCCGCCAGTCCGTGCCGTCCAGCGTCACACGACCGCCCGCGAAAGCCTGCATGCCAAACAGGCATTCCACCACCGTAGCGCAGCCTGACGACAACAACCCGGTCAAGGCCACGATTTGGCCGGTCTTCAGCTCAAGATCAAAGGCTCTGGAATCTTCTGCCAGCTTGACCTGATCGAACACCATCCGCGCCTGATCACCGGCCTTGTAGGCATGCATGACTTCGCCCACCGCATGGCCCAGCATGGAATGAACCGCGCCATCATAATCCAGAGGCTTCTCGAACAGTCCAACGATGCGGCCTTCGCGCAGCGCCGCAATGCGATCTGCAAGGCGGCGGATGTCGGACATGCGGTGGGAGATGTACATGATTGCCACCCCCTGATCGCGCATGTGCTCTACAGCTTCGAACAACCGCAGGGCTTCACGCTCCGACAAGCTGGATGTCGGCTCGTCCAGAATGAGCAAGCGCGGCTTGACGCTCAAAGCACGGGCAATCGCCACCAGTTGTTTGTCCGCCTGGCTCAGATCCGCCACTTGCGTGTCCAACGGCAGGTCAATGCCAATGGTTGCCGCCACTTCCCGTGCCCGTTCATGCAAAACCGATTTGCTCATGAACGCAGGAAACCGACCATCGCACAGCTGATCCAGGATCAGATTCTCGGCAATCGTCAGATCCTGCACGACGCCATCATTGATGATCTGGTGAACGGTTACGATGCCGCTGTCGCGGGCTTGTTGCGGCGTATCCAGGGTACAGGGTTCACCATTCACGGCGATGCTGCCCCCGTCCGCGTCATACACACCACTTAAAATTTTCACGAGGGTCGACTTGCCGGCGCCGTTGGCTCCCATCAGAGCCAAAACCTCCCCGCCGCTCACTGTCAGGCTGATGTCATGCAAGACAGTGTTGGTACCAAAGCTCTTTTTGATACCGGAAATCTCGATGGTATCGGATTGTGTCGTCATTGCTTTCTCCCCAAAGCAGCAAAGGCACGTTACATATGTTTTATGTTAGTGACAAGTGTCAAAACGCATGTAGATATATGAGGAAAGATACGTAATATGCAGTAGTCAGATCGATTTAAAGGCGCCCTTGAAATATCAAGATCACTGATCTGAAAACGAAAAAGGGCAGGTTTCCCCGCCCCTTAGCCGGCACTTAAGCGCGCCCTAATACATCACCCAGTATATCGGAGTACTACAGAGAATAAATTGGCGTTACCCCCAGATGTTTACCAAGCATCTTGATTTGATCATCGGTGATTCCCGGCAGCGTCGTACCGGCCATGCGCCCCTGACAGTAAACCATGGCCGCCTTGTCTGCGGTTTCGATCAATCCAAACGCATCGTCCAGCGAGTCACCAGCCGCCAGCACCCCGTGATAGGCCCAGAGGATCAGCCGGTGGGTTTTGGCAAGCTCGCCAGAGGCCTCACCAATCTCCAGCGATCCCGGCAACATCCAGGGCACCACTCCGATACCATCGGGAAAGAACATCAGACTTTCCGAACACATTCGCCACAGTGTCTTTGTAAACGCCTCGCTGGTCTGATCATGAAGGTGGCTCATCAACAAAAGCCAATCGGCATGCGTGTGCACGATGACCGACTGCCCCTTGTCCTGCCGTTCGGCGTGGACGAGCAAATGCGTGATCATCTCGCTTGAGGGCCGTCCGGCCCCGGCGTATCCCGCTATCGGCGAAAACTGCGCACCATCAGCACTGAAGCGCACAAGCCCCAGATCGCGCTCGGGATTTTCTCGCACGTGACGCATGAAAGCGCCACTCGCCGTCATCAACATGGACTGGCCTGCCAGCTCGGGCACCGGCTTGGGCAGGTCATACCACTGTGTCGCCGGCATATCCGCCACGCCCCATTCATCCATCTGCTGCGGGTTCAAACGCGCGCTGATATTGCCGGCATTCCGCTCTCCCCACCCCTTGTCCCAAAGGGCGAAGGCCAGCTCTTTCAATTCAGCAACAAACTCCGACTGTAACCACTCATTTCCCTTAGGCATCGAACACCACACCCTTCTGCAGGATCAGGCAGCCATAGGGGCGCAGGTCCGTTGTCGAGACGATAAGGCTGGCCTTTTCCGACAGATCATAAAACTTGAACCGGTCCACGATCTGGTGTCCCCGCCCCTTTTCATCCGTCTCCTCAATGATCTTGAGAAAATCTTGTGCGGCGTCGGGAAGTTCTTCACCATCGCCTTGCGACATGACTGTGATCGGGTAATCATCAAACGCATCAACGGGGAATACAGTCAAAACGGCCTTCAAGACATCACTGGACGTGGTGCCAGGCATGGTGACGAGAGCACCCTGTGCGCGGGACGCCGCCGCGAAATTGGCATCTGCGATCACCAACGTATCTCCGTGACCCATGGAAGCCAGGGCATGGAGCAGGTCCGCAGACAACAGTGGATCGATTGTTTTGAGCATGAGCACACCTTTTACAATTGTCATTCGCAATTTTCATTTGTATCATATATCAAAACTGATTTGGAGCTATTCCCGATGAATAAGCCTCCGTACAAATACCAATTCAAGCTCTATCGGGCACCGCGGTTGCAGAACTGTGAGGCATAGGCGTGACGAAAAAAGACAACAGCGCTATTTGGTTCGACAAGGACCCCATCCTCCACTCCGCCTGGCTGTATTATCAGGACGGATTGAACCAGACAGACATTGCCGAGGTCCTTGGGGTGTCGCGCGCCAGTGTGGTCAAGTACCTTCAGCAAGCCCGCGAACTGGGACACGTCAAGATCACGCTGGATCAGGAACGCTATGCCAAGGCGGCAGTCGCGGCTGAGCTGCAGGTCAAATACAATCTGGACAACGTTCTCATCGCTCCGGCGGATGAAGGCCAGACCCCGGTGCGCACTCGCCTTGCGAGGGCTGGTGCCATGTACCTTGATCATGTGGTAGCAGACGGCGATGTGATCGGCGTTGCGTGGGGCCGGACCATTCACGAACTCAGCCTTCATCTGCCCCGCAAACCGCTGCATGATGTCAGCGTGGTGCAGATGATCGGATCCATGTACGGCCAATCCGGTTTTGCTGCGGAAGAGTGCTCCTCCCAGATCGCCAACAAGTTCAACGGCAACGGCATGAACCTGCATGTGCCCGCAATCGTGTCGAGTGCACGACTTGCCACTGAACTACAAGCCGAACCCATCGTTCGGTCTCACTTCAGCGTATTGGAAAAATGCAACCGCAGCCTTTTCGTGATCGGCAACTGCTCACCACGCAACTCCGTTGTCCGTTCGGGCATCATCAATGAAGAGGAAATGGAGAAATACCGGCAACTCGGCGCAGTGGGCGTCATTTGCGGCCGCTTTCTCGATGCGGAAGGACGACCGGTCATCACGGAGCTGGATCTGCGTGTTCTCGGCGTCAACTTGGCCCAGCTGCGTCAGATGCCAAACCGGATCATGATCGGCGGCGGCCCCACCAATCACGAAGCGGTTCTAGCTGCCATCCGCGGTGGCTTCGTATCGGATCTGATCACCGACCATGATACAGCCCGCTTCCTGTTGGATACGGCAGATTGAGACCTTCCCAACCGCACATGAAAACGGGGCACCCTCTCCAGAGGCTGCCCCGTTGCAAACGAGTGTCGTGCCAGTGCGCTCAGCACTCGGCCAGATGATCCAGAAAGTCCGTCAGGCTGGCCTCGAGTTGTGCCGCATGGTTCGACAAAAGGTCTGCCGACTTGAGCACGCTCTGGGCCGTCATATCCGTTGACGCAGCCGCGCGGTGCACCTCGGCAATACCTGAGGAAACATCCGCTGTTCCGGCGGCGGCAGCGGAAATGTTCTGGGCAATCCCCTGGGTCGCCGCCCCTTGCTCTTCCACCGCACCGGAAATGGCCGCCGAGATCGCATTCATGTTCGAAATTGTGGAGGCAATCTCCTCCATGCTTTCACGGGCGTTACGGGTGGCTTCTTGTATCTCTGAAACCTGCGAGCTGATCTGCACCGTGGCGCTGGATGTCTGCTCTGCCAGAGATTTCACCTCATGGGCAACCACAGAGAACCCCTTGCCCGCCTCGCCAGCGCGCGCGGCCTCAATCGTGGCATTAAGAGCCAACAAATGGGTTTGCGAGGAGATCTTGTTGATCAGTTCAATGATGTCGCCAATTTCGTTTGCCGCATTGGTCAAGGCCCCTACGCGCTGAATGGCGGTTTCAGAAGCTGCCACCGCCGCATCCGCTGTTTGCGCCGCTCGTGTCACTTGCATGGAAATCTCGGCAATCGCCTGCGCCAGTTCCTCTGTAGCCTCATCCACGCTGGCCACATTGGACGATGCCGTGTTGGAGGCCGCATCCACGCGCCCGCTGATGTCCGCAGTTTGGGCGGCCGCACCTTCCAGCTCGCCGGAACTCACTTTCAGAACATCCGATTCCTCAGCGACGCATCGCGCAACACTGCCGACCTTTTCTTGAAACTGATCGGCTAGATCCTGCAGCAGTTTGGTGCGATCCCGCGCCTTGGCTTCCTCATACACCTCAAGCGCCACATCCATGTCGAGGAACGTTACCTTGATCACGATCGTTTTCAGCGTATCCAGATATGACCCTGACTTGCCTGCGAACAGGCCCCGCCGTTCCCGATCCAGCTCCTCGCAGATCGCACTGGACAGATAGTTGTAGGCCCCGATGTAATAACGTGGGGCCATGCCAAGACGATTGTGAACCTCACCAATCCTGCGAACGGATTCAAAGTATTCGTCCCCTAGATCGCCCCGTGCCAAAAAGCTCCAGTGTTCAGCCTGCTTGGATTTGGCATGTTCGATATGCTCCTTCGAGTTGAAGAAGCGGGCTGTCTCGGGAAAGTACTGCACGTGCTCGTAGAAACGATCGAGCACCCGCGGCAGAACTTTCCGGATCAGCGGCGCTCCCTCCCCAAGCAACGCCAAATCCTGCGGGGTAATGTTATGAAACTGTAATCTTTTCGTAATTTCGGCTGTCATCGGTCAAACCAGTCTCTTGACGCTACCGCTACGTCGGTAACACGGCGCGATATGCAACACAGACATGCCCATTCCCACAAGTTGTATTAGTACTCATTTGAAGAATTCTATTATTCATCCCCATAAAAAGGCTCGGGAAAACCTGAAATTCTCGAAATATGAACGTATCATGACAGTATTAGTCGCGGACTAACTCAAGTCATCCAGTATTGATATGTATCAATGCCCTGCCGTTCACGTCAGATCACCTTGATAAAGACAAGAACTGCGGCTTGGCGCGCCCGCGCATTTCTGTACAAGCCGGTATCCCTATCTGGAGGACTCGCCATGAAGCTTACCGGTATGACAGACATCGCCACACGCATCATGGTGATCATTGTGGCAAGTCCCGACGACCATTGGACAATCGAGCGGTTCGCAACCGTATGCCAATCCCCCAAGCCTCAGGTGACCAAAACCATACAGATTCTCGCGCGACATGGGTTCGTCCAGTCACGACGGGGACGCACGGGCGGATTTTACCTCTCTTGCGATCCCCAGTGCGTGACACTGGGCGAGGTTGTACGGGCTGTGGAACCGAATTTCGCGCTGGTTGACTGCATGGCCTGCACGGACAAGGCCGCCTGCCCGCTACTGCCCGTCTGCCGGGTTCGATCCAGCATGCACAAAGCCTTGAAAGCGTTCATGGCCTAGCTCGACAAGGTTACGCTGGCGCAAGTAGCAACGGATCGACAAACACTTGAACCCGCTCTGCATGCCGCCGTCGCCTGATGCACCGTAATGGATCGATGAGCCGTTCCGCTTGCGCTTTCACACCAAAAAAGGCCCTGTCAGCACTCCGCTGACAGGGCCTTTTGTTGTTCTCTTGGGATGGCAGGAACCGTTAGCTCGCGAACCCTGCAATCATCACCCAGATGATGGCCAGCGGTGCGATGAACCGAACAACGACACGCCACAGACCCAGGTAGGCGAACGGCAATTCGCCTTGGTTCTCCAACTCGCGGGAGACTTTGCCGTAAGCCGCCCAACCGGCACACAGCGCGGTCAAGATACCGCCAATGGGCAGGAAGAACTTGTCAACCAGGTAGCTGAGGAAGTCGAAGAACGACATGCCGAAGAACACCACGTTGCCCCAGATCCCCAGCGACAGCGAACACGGCACACCAATGGCGAAGATAACAAGACCAACACCCAATGACGCCGGCTTGCGGCCGATGCCGAATGTCTCCGAGAAGTAGGCAACCGGGATCGCCAGCAGCGAGATTGAAGATGTCAGGGCCGCAATCAACAGCATTGCAAAGAACACAGCCTGGAACACCATTCCAAGCGGCATGGCACCAAAGACAGCCGGTAGCGTGATGAAGGTCAGGCCCGGACCGGCACCCGGATCCATGCTGAATGCGAACACCGCAGGCAACACAAGCAGGCCAGCCAGAAAGGCCACCAGAAAATCAAGCGAAATCACCCAGATTGAGGAGCTGCGAATATTGGTATCGCCCGGCAGGTAGGAGCCATAGGTAATCATCGCGCCCATACCCAGTGACAGCGAGAAGAACGCCTGTCCCAGCGCAGCCTGAACCATGCCCATGTTGACCTGTGACAGATCCGGCATAAGGAAATACTCAACACCTTCCCAAGCGCCCGGCAGCGTCACCGAACGGATCACCAGAACCAGCAGCAGCAAGAACAAGAGCGGCATCAACGCCTTTACTGACCGTTCAATGCCCGAGGTGACTCCTAACAGAACAATCAGGATGGTTAGCACCATGAACAAACCATGGTAGATGATCGGCTCCAGCGGGGAGCCCACCAGGTCGCCAAATTGCCCGGCCAGCACCTCTGCGCTGCCGCTGCCAATGGCCCCTGTAAATGTTTTGAGAAGGTAGGCGATGGTCCAGCCGCCAACCACGGAATAGAACGACAGCAGAACGATGGACGTCACAAGCCCCAGCACACCAACCGGGATCCAGCGCCGACCACCCACAACCTTGAAGGCCCCGACCGGGTTCAGCTTGGCCGCACGCCCGATGGCGATTTCCGCCATCATCACGCTGACCCCGATGGTCACCATGATCACAAGGTAGAGCAACAAAAACGCGCCGCCGCCCTCGCTACCTGCAAGATATGGAAATTTCCAGATGTTCCCCAGTCCAACCGCAGAGCCCGCTGCGGCCATAATGAAGCCGAAGCGACTTCCCCATTGCTCTCGTTGCATTGTTTCTTCTTATCCACCTTATGTAGATTTTCGTTTCTCCGCAGGGCGTATCTGGACAACAATCCAAAACCCCTAGCCCCTGCGGCCGCATAGCCGCGTGCGCCCAAACACGCGTAGCGCCTTCTTCAACGACGTCAACGGCAGTGTTTACCGGACAGTTCGTCGCAGTTAATGGAGACAGTCCCAAAACGCAATCAATTTTCCAACTTGAAAGCCGGGTCGCAACTTTTGTTAAAAATCTTATGTCTTAGAACAATATAATATAAGCACAGATCACCAAAACCGGCGGATGAGGCAACAATAATATGCCCCAGCCCGTCTACCCTCCTGCCCTATTCCTGCACAAATCTGTCCTGCCTGTTTTCTGTGGGCAACTGGGGATAGTTTTCCCCCTATACGAGCAGGCGGCAAAATACACTTCTTCAAGTAGCCGACATGGCGAACCCGCTCCCACCAAACCGCGCCATAGAGCAAAAAAAACCCCGCAACACACGTCGCGGGGTTTGCCAAGTTTTCTTCGGAAAAATCTGAATGCCTCTTAAGCCCAGATGGTCATGTTCGCCATGATCCAGAGGATCGCCAGCGGGGCAACAACGCGGCAGATCCACTTCCATACAGTCAGCAGGGCAAACGGAGCAGACCCATTGTTGGTGACTTCCAGGCTCATCTTGTCATAAGCCACCCAACCAGCAACGAGACAGGAGCCGATACCACCCAAAGGCAGGGCGTATGTGTCAGTCAGATAGGACAGCAGATCAAAGAAGTTCATTCCAAAGAAATGCACATCGCCCCAAACACCCATGGCCAGTGAGGACGGAACGCCCAGCGCAAACGTGACCACACCAACCGCGATCGTCGCGGTTGATCGGGACATGCCCTTCTCATCACACAACCACGCGACCGGAATGTTCAACAGCGAGATCGACGAGGTGATCGCCGCAATGGTCAGCATTACGAAGAAAATGGTCTGGAAGAAAGCACCCGCCGGCATGGCCTCGAATACGGCTGGCAGGGTGATGAACGTCAGGCCGGGACCGGCACCTGGATCCATGCCGAATGCAAACACGGCTGGCATGATGATCAGGCCGGCCAGAACGGCAACCAACGTATCCAGCGACAGAATCCAGCCTGCCGAGCTGCGAATGTTGGCATCCGGGTTCACATAGGAGCCATAGGTAATCAGAGCGCCCATTCCCAACGAAAGCGAGAAGAAGGCCTGACCAAGCGCCGCACTGATCATGGAGCCATTCACCTTGGAAAAGTCCGGTGCCAGCAAAAACTCAACGCCTTTCATGGCGCCCGGCAACGTCAGTGCGCGGCCAACCAGCACCAGCAACAGCACAAAAAGAACCGGCATCAGCACTTTGGAAGCCTGTTCAATCCCGCCGGTGATGCCTTTCAGCACGATCAGCATGGTCAGCCCCATGAAGATGGCATGGTAGACAATCGGCTCGGCGGGCGAGGAAACGAGTTGCCCGAACTGGTCTGCGTGCCCTGCCTCGGACACGGTTCCAGCCATCAACTGAACACTCTTAACGATATACGCAATGGTCCAGCCGCCAACGACCGAGTAGAACGAGAGAATGACAAACGGTGTCAGGATGGCCAGCACACCGAACAGCGTCCAGCCACCGCCTGCGGTTTTGCGGAAGGCGCCGATCGGGTCAAGCTGCGCATGGCGGCCGATGGAGATTTCCGCGATCATTGCCGAAAAACCAATCGTTGCGACCATGGCAAGATAGATGATCAGAAAGGCACCGCCGCCCTCTGACCCTGCCAGATATGGAAATTTCCAGATGTTACCCAGACCGACAGCAGATCCCGCTGCCGCCATGATGAAGCCGAAGCGGCTTCCCCAGTGCTCTCGTTGCATTTTTTAAAACCGTTTATCGAGCTTTGAACACGACACCTTTTCAATCAGCAACAAAACTGCGCATTACCACTTACAATTGCAATCAAGCGCCAAAAAGATGCCATACTACGAAATTAATCTGACGGCTTATAGCCTTTTTCCGCCACATATGAAAATGCCGGAGACTCGTGCTTTCCCAAAGAGTCGAGTCAGATTTACTCAACTGTTTACGCAATAACACCTAATCACTCATAACGCACTGAAACAGGACGGAACGGTTCGGGGCTGCTAACAGACCCAAACCATCCCAACGGACGCGAGACGGATTACAGCGCTGCAAGGCCCCGCCGCGCCGCCTCATAGTCTTCTCGCAACTGAGCCACGAACGCTGATGTGGATTGGATATCCTTGATGGCACCAATGCCCTGGCCCGCCCCCCAGATATCTTTCCAGGCCTTGGCCGAGACGCCTTCCTTTTTGGAGGCGGCAGCAAAGTTCATCTGTTCCGGCGTTCCATGCCCCAGCGCAGCCGGGTCCATGCCGGCAGCTTCAATGGACGGCTTGAGATAATTGCCCGGAATACCCGTGAAGTAGCTGGAATACACAATGTCTTCCGCCGCGCTCTCAACAATCATGTGCTTGTAGGCCTCAGCCGCATTCGCTTCCTGCGTGGCGATGAAGGCCGATCCCATGTACGCCAAATCCGCGCCCAGCGCCCGCGCCGCCAGAATGCCGCGCCCCGTGCTGATACAACCCGACAACAACAACGGCCCGTCGAACCACTCGCGGATCTCTTCAATCAGTGCAAACGGCGACAGCGTCCCCGCATGTCCGCCAGCACCGGCCGCAACTGCGATCAGGCCATCTGCGCCCTTGGAAACCGCTTTTCGCGCATACGTGTTGTGAATGATGTCGTGCAACACGATACCGCCATAGCTGTGCACCGCTTCAATCACGTCTTCGCGCGCGCCGAGGGAGGTGATGACAATCGGCACCTTGTATTTCACGCAAAGCTCCAGATCATGCTCTAGCCGGTCGTTGGAGCGATGAACGATCTGGTTGACGGCAAATGGCGCGGATGGTGCATCGGGATTGGCCGCATCGTGTGCTGCCAACTCTTCGGTGATGCGCTGCAGCCATTCTTCCAGCGCTTCCTTGGGCCGCGCATTCAGCGCCGGAAACGAGCCGACGATCCCCGCCTTGCACTGAGCGATCACCAAGTCCGGATTAGACACGATGAACATGGGGGCGGCTACAACCGGCAACCGCAAACGATCCTTCAATATCTCTGGCAAAGCCATGGAAAATCCTCTCAAAGGTCACAACCGAACCGAAGCCAGCCGCTGGGCAGCGCGGCCTCACCACTAGGCACTTCGGCCTCCTCTAAAACAAAATAGTGCCCTGCACAGTGATTATGATTTGGCATGGAGCGCCAGGCCTCCCCTACGGAACCGCCTCCCCGACGCGCAAGGGAGCCAACACGGCACGCATGTTTGCTGGCACCGGCACAGGACGCCGCGTTTGCCGGTCTACATAAACATGGGTGAAGGTACCTTGGGCGCAGGCCACCTGATCCCCTTGGCGAAAGATGGCAAGCTCGTATTGAACGCTGCTGGTCCCCAAATGCAGCACGCGCAGCCCGGCACTGGCGGTTTGCGGAAACGCCAGCGGCTGAAAATAAGAGCAGGAGGAATTGACAACCAGACCGACCGTTGTCCCGTTGGTGAAATCCAATACGCCCTGCTCGATAAGAAACCGGTTCACGCAGCTATCGAAATAAGCGTAGTAGACCACGTTGTTCACGTGGCCGTAGATATCGTTGTCCATCCAACGGGTCTGCACCGGTTCGAAATGCTCGAAAGCATCGCGGTGCAATGGCTGCGGACGGCTCATAACGCCTCCCGGTAGATGGCGAGGGCATCATCATAGGTAACCGGGCGCGGGTTATTGCCCAATAGGCGGGTCTGCTGCATTGCCGCTTTGGCCAGACCCGGCAGATCCCCGGCCTCAATACCGACCTGCTCCAGCCGGTCCGGTATGCCAAGCTCAAAGCACAGGTTCTCCATGGTCTGGATGAATGCCTTGGCCTTCTGCCCGTCCGTACCGCTCAGTGAGGGCAAAAGCACGGTGGCCAGCTGCGCATAAAGCGCCTCAGCCTCCGGCAAGTTGAAGCGCAAAACATGCGGTAACACCAATGCGTTGGACAAGCCGTGCGGGACATGGAACATGCCGCCAATGGGATAGGCCAGCGCATGGACCGCAGCCACCGGACTGTTGGCAAAGGCCTGCCCGGCCAGCATGGCCCCCAGCAACATGCCCGAGCGCGCCGCTATGTCCTGACCATCGGCATAGGCCGAGCGAATGTTGAACCACAGCTGACGCAATGCCTCACGCGCCAAGGCATCGGATATCGGGTTCTTCTTGTGCTTGGAGGTAAACGCCTCAATGGCATGCACCATGGCATCCACACCCGTTTCGGCCGTGACTTCCGGTGGCAGCCGAAGGGTCAGTTCCGGATCCAGCACCGCCACATCGGCATACAGTTGGGACGAGACAATGCCCATCTTGCTGTGATCTTCGCGTGTAAGAATGGCAATCGGTGTCACTTCAGACCCGGTTCCCGCCGTCGTTGGCACCTGAATAAGCTGAAGTCGCTTGCCTTCCACCTTGCCAATGCCATACAGCGCATGCAGAGGCTGCAAGCTGCAACACAACACGGAAACCATTTTCGCCGTGTCCATGGAGCTTCCGCCGCCAAGCCCGATAATACAATCAGCGCCATTTGCCTTGGCAAAGCTCGCCGCCTCAAGCACGATCTGTTCCGAGGGGTCAGGCTCCACCCCATCAAACACCACCGGATTGAGCCCGGCATTGCGCAAGGCTGCTTCCACCGGCTTCACAAGTCCTGCAGCAACCACGCCCGCATCGGTAATCAGAGCAACACGCTTGCATTTGAAGCGAGAAGAAATGACCTCCGCCAATCGCGTTGCTGCGCCACTCTCATTTATAATCAAAGGAACTGTTTCAAATTGAAATCCCATGGGACCCTCCCGTTTCTGGTCCACAAGGCTCATTGGACCTGCCGGCGGCGCACCCGCTCCTGCACGTCCTCGTACACCGCGCCCGCACCTGGACCGGGGCGCGCCTCGACATCGCGCGCCGTCAACACCTTGTAGTCTTGAGACAGGACCTGTACCTCCCGTACCGGCCTGCCACTTGCACGCTCAATCAGGTCAAGCCGCATACCATCCGGCTTGCCTTCCCAACGTTCTCCCCACTGGTTTAGCGCAATCAAAACGGGATAGAAATCCAGACCCTTGTCTGTCAGGAGATACACGCAAGCCCTTGCGTCCCTACGGTCTTTTTCCTTCCGGATCAGACCTGCGGTCATAAGCCGGGCAAGCCGGTCGCTCAACACACTGGACGACATGCCCAGATGCCCCTGAAAGTCGTCAAATCGCTTGAGACCCTGAAAAAGCGCACGCAACAGCAACAGCGTCCAGGCATCACCCACCTGCTCGATCGCCTGCGCGATGGCGCAATCCATTCCGGCAAAACTGGTGCGCGTGCCCACCATGCAACCCCCTTTCACTTCGCTTAACGAAGTAAAAGCCACGGGACCTACCAAGGCAACCACAACCTTTGGTTAGGTTACACCGATCCCTTCAAGCACTGCCCACACGGCGGGATGCGCAAATTCAAATTGCAAAGCCGGATCTCGGATTCCTTCACAGGTCCGGTCGGACATCGGGATCAAGCGCACGCACATCAGGCTCCCGCCACCACGTCAATTGCACAACAAGAGATCCGATCAGACTGACCACACCAACGAACAACAGGCTCTTGATGTCCAAAGACATCAAAACCGGACCACAAAGCGCAACAACGCCGCCGCCAAGCACGAACAGGCTCATGGCAACGCCCATGACCCAGCCCTGTTCCTGTTCCCGTACACTCTTGGACAACAGTGTCAGGATAACCGGATAGATTACGCCAAACGCGACCGATACAGGCACCATGAACATGAAGGAAAGTGGTGGCAGGGTGTTGGCGGCATAGGCCAACACGAACAACGCCATCACGCCGCAGGCAATCTGCACCATGGGAATCCGTTGATAGAACGGTGTCATCAGTCGAACCAGACCGGTCGCGGCCACGGCAGTGGCCAGCCCAAGGATGACAAACGTCAAGCTGATCTGCGCCACGGAAAAACCGAAACGCAAGCGCTGAAAACTTTCCAGATAAATGTAAAACGCATTCATACCCAGTGCGAACAGGAAGAAGGCCATGCCGAGTTTGATCACGGTTGGTCGGCGTTGTACCCGCCACAAGCTCAAAAACACGGCGGACACTTGAAAAGGCGTAGTGTGGCGCGCCCTGTTGGTTTCCTCCATAGCAAGGCTCACCAACACCAACGCGGCTGTTGTGACCAGGCCAGCAATCAATAGCGGCGCCACCGGCTGTGCCCATGCACCCATCACCACGGGAGACACCAGAACACTGGACAGGATTGGCCCGGCCATCAGGCCCAAGGCGAGCGCAGCAGTAAACGCACCCAACTTTCCCGTCAGATCTGCTGTACTGGTGCTTTGATCTGCAAAACTGGCTTGCACCACCGGCAAGGCACCACCAGTTGCCCCAGCAATCAGGCGCCCCAAAATCACCAGTGTCAAAGAGGCAAAATAAACACCAAGAGCGGTCACCACGTAGCCCAGCAGGGCCCCTGAGAGGCAGGCAGACAGCACTTTGCGCCGACCAAGGGAATCGGAAAGCTGGGCAAGGTAGGCGCTACTGAAGAACCACAGCAGGTAATAGCCGCCTATAACGAGAGCCCAAACACCTGCTGACGAAACGCCGACATCGGCCAAAGCGCTCGCGACCGGCTCGCCCGCAAAGAAGTCTGAAAGCACGGGCAAAACCAGCCCATGCCCCATGGCCTCAACAAAAACGATCAAAAACAAGGTAAAACGTGCAAGACTGACCACTGGTGTTTTCCCGTGTGAACCACAGTACGGATATGGCGCAAGATGCGTCACATGACCTTAACGGAGCCGCTCGACCGGAATCAATCATTGCCACGAAATCAATTTCCTTTGGTCTTTCGGTTTCCTTAGGGGGTTTACCCTTGCGAGCGCCCCCGGTTCACCCCTATTAGACACAAGTAGCAAACCATAAAGAACCAAGAGGGCGCAGCGTTTTCATGGAACCCGTGTGGGCAATTGGCCTGATGACCGGCACCGTACTGGATGGCAACATCGACATCGCCATGATCAAGACCGATGGCGAATCCGTCTCGGCCTTTGGCAGCTACACCCTATCGCCCTACCCATCCGATGTGGTTGACCTGCTCAAAACAGCTGTTGACGCCGCGCGTCAGTGGGACTTCCAGGGTTCGGAACCTGCAATCTTTCGTCATGCCGAACGCGAATTGACCCGGGCTCAGGCTCTCGCAGTTGCTCGGTTTCTGCGGCACAACAAGATCCCGCCGCAACAGGTTGGCGTCATCGGCTTTCACGGCCAGACAGTTCTGCATCGGCCGGCAACGCCGGACGTCAAAGGAGCCACCCGCCAGCTGGGTGATGGCGAGCTCATGGCCAATCTTTTGGGCATGCCCGTAATCTATGACTTCCGTAGTGCAGATGTTGCAGCCGGTGGACAAGGCGCTCCGCTCGCGCCTGTGTATCATCGTGCCCTGCTTGCGCGCGCTCGCCATGACGTTGCACCTGCCGATATGGCAGTGCTCAACTTGGGCGGCGTGGGAAATCTCACCTGGTGGGATGGTGCAGACACACTCATGGCATTTGACAGCGGGCCCGCAAACGCTCCCATCAACGATTGGGTCACCACGCACGGCACGTCCAGTTTTGACGAGGACGGCAAACTTGCAGCAGCAGGCACGGTTGACGAGGCACGCCTTGCCGCAGCGCTGGCCGACCCGTGGTTTGATCAGGCACCCCCGAAATCATTAGATAGATTCAGCTTTACACGGTCGCTGGCAGACGGCTTGTCGTTGGAGGATGGTGCGGCGACACTGACAGCCTTCTCCGCCGCTGCGGTTGCTCGTGCGCTGGATCACCTGCCCCATCGACCGACGCATTTGGCGGTGTGCGGCGGCGGACGCAAAAACGCGACGTTTATGCGCGAATTGTGCAAACGAACGCAAACGAACGCAACGCCTGTTGAAACCTACGGCTGGCGCGGCGATGCCATTGAAGCTGAATGTTTCGCGTTTCTGGCTGTTCGGGCTGCACGGGAATTACCTTTGAGCTATCCCCTCACCACCGGCGTACCCGCTCCCTGCGCTGGCGGCAAACTCTATAAACCGACAGTGCTTTAACAGGTTTCCGCACGCGGGGTCCCGCGCCCCGCCGCATCGTTATTCCCTCTACGAACGGGACCATTTCAAGTCCCTCACTGAGGGTCGAACATCCTACCCTCTGCGAAGAACAAACTGTTGCCCTTTCCAACGCTCACGGCCCCTTGAAAGGCCGCTGCCACCAATGGCAGGCTCAGCACCTCTTTTGCGAGGAAAGTTATCCCCGCCTCACACCAAATCAAACAATGTTTTACGCACTCTCTTACGACGCCAGCCAATTGACGAATTGACGTTTTGATAGGCGACACAACCGAAGCGACGGAAACCATCCACTGCCTTTTTGTCAAATGGGCTCACCAGAGCCGAAAGCACCTCAGCAAATCAAACACGGATACAGTGTCTGTGGATCTGACGAAAAGCATTAAGCTTCACCATAAGTGATCAAGTACAAACGAAAGTTCCACGAGGTTCAGCCCGATCATATATATCAAAAATTAAAGGGTGACCTGCCGCCGCACAGATCACCCTTCACAGCCTGCCCCCAAGCTGCAATAGAAATATTGTTTGATTTTTAGACTTACTTCAAATCATTGATAAGTATTTACGCCGTCCAAGCGAATACTATCGCTCTTGCGAATTTCATATTAACCAACTTCTTGGACCAGAAAAGCCCCCCGAAGTAAAAAGAACAACCCTGTTGCCTTTGCGTCACTCCGAAAAATTTCGCCCTGCTACCTCAAGTAGTCCCGACTTTGTGCCGCCCCAAAATAGCCAATCCTGTCATTCAGATTGTGCCCAACATCACAGACCGATGGCAAATGTCTCGCTTAGACTGCAATCAAGGAAGATAAAGGAGGCTCGCATGCCCGCACATACCCAAGCAGCCAAGCTCCCCCTCCGCCAATACATTGGCGGCCTTGCCATGAGTGCCGTTCTTTGGTCCGCCCTGATCCTGATGGTGTGGGCCAGCACTTGATGCCATGCGTTGGTGACTCTGACCGGGTCCCAAATAACACTCTTCGCCGGATTTTATTTTTACTTCCATCATGCTAGGCAAGTTCGGCGGAGGTACGGGAAAGTGAATCAACGATCCATACAGCGCTTGCATTTCGTCTCCAGCGGTACCCCCGAAGCAGATTCGGCAAAGGCGGAACTGGAGGCAATGTATGGCGCAACGACTGCAGATGAAGCCGACGTCATCGTCGCCTTGGGCGGTGATGGCATGATGCTTCAATGCCTCCATCAATACATGAATACCGACAAGCCGCTTTATGGCATGAACTGCGGCTCCGTCGGCTTCCTGATGAACGACTACCGCCCACAAGGCCTTTTGGATCGCCTCAATCAGGCACAAGAGACCCGCATTCATCCTCTCAACGTGGAAGCAACTGACAAGGATGGCGAAACCTTTACAGCCCGGGCCTTGAACGAAGCCTCCTTCCTGCGCCAACGTCATCAGGCAGCCAAGCTGCGCATCACCGTTGACGGCAAGGTGCGCATGGACGAGTTGATCTGCGACGGTGTCATGGTGGCGACCCCGGCTGGCAGCACGGCCTACAACCTCTCGGCTCACGGTCCCATTTTGCCGATTGGCTCCTCGCTGCTGGCCTTGACCCCGATCAGCCCGTTTCGGCCGCGCCGCTGGCGCGGGGCCTTGTTGCCCAATCACGTGAAGGTCCAAATCGAGGTTCTGGAAGCCGACAAGAGGCCCGTGAGTACCTCTGCGGACCACGTGGAATTTCGAAACGTGGTCAAGGTGCTGGTGTACGAAGACACGTCCTCGGAGAGCCTCATTCTATTTGACCACGACCATGGCTGGGATGAGCGAATTCTGGCGGAGATGTTCAAATACTAGGCGGTGAACCCAGGCATTCCGGTGCCTCATGCACATGTTTGGCGCCGGTAGCCATTGCGAGCGTCACAGACCGGCGACATAATACCCCCAAAACCGATCAATCCGGTGTCAGAGGGCAGTAATACATGAACGATAAAGACACGGCAGCTGGTTCTACGCCGGAAGTATTTCGCGCTCCCCTCGACTTGTCCAAAAAGGTCCGCAAGCTCAGCCCCGCTGAAGCCGCCCGGTTCGATCCGGTAAAGGCCGCAGAAAGCGCCGTGGCAGAACTCTCCGAAGAATTCACGGAGTGGCTCACCAAGGAAGTTGACGCTCTCAAAGTCGCTTGGGCGAGCGTGCAGGCCTCGCCAAACTCTGATGATGCTTTGCAGACCTTTTTCCGTGCAGCCCATGACATCAAAGGCCAGGCAGATACTCTCGGGTTTCCGCTGATCGGCGAGGTAGCTGGATCGTTGACCGAATTGATTTCAGCAATGCGGACCGGCACCACCAAGGTACCGCAGGCACTTGTTACCCAACATGTAGATGCAATCTGCGCCATGTTGCGCGAGGATGCGCGTGATCATTCCCACATTACCGGACGCATTCTGGTCGAAAGCCTTGCCGCTGCAAATGAAAAATTGCTGGAGATCAGGTCGGAGAAGTCCGAGGACAACTCAAACGAATAAAGGCCGGAGAACGACCGGCCTTTTTCTTGAATTACCAAATAAATTCATATACTTATGCGGCGGAGAGGATGGAGCTTACCCGAGCCTTCGCGCTCTCTCGAGACGCCTCGTAACTAAGGCGCACCAAAAGGTCCTGCAGGTCGCCAAGCTCTTCAAGACCCAGGCGATCCTGCTCATCCAGCAATTCAGTCACCACCAGACGCGCTTTGCCCCAACGTTCCATGGTCAACGTGTCCGCAAGTGCCCATGCCTCCAACGCCGCACTGAACACGCGGTGGGTTCGCTTCGGCAAACCACACTTTGACAAGAGCGCATAAAGCGTTGAACTGTCTGGCGTTTTCAGGACACTAT
This sequence comes from Pseudovibrio exalbescens DSM 16456, assembly GCF_000422785.1. Classification (GTDB taxonomy): domain Bacteria; phylum Pseudomonadota; class Alphaproteobacteria; order Rhizobiales; family Stappiaceae; genus Pseudovibrio; species Pseudovibrio exalbescens. The sequence goes on along the minus strand of NZ_AUGS01000001.1, from coordinate 498,166 downwards.
GGACATAGACCGGGTTTACGCCCGACAGCCGGACCACCGCCCTTTCGAAAAACTGCAAGGCCCCTGTACACACCGCTCGCAACAACAGAAGGCTGGTCATTTGACCACTGGCGACAAGATGCTCGATCAGGCCCAACTGTTCCTCAGCGCCCGCATCATAAGCCAATGAAATGGTGGCCCTATCTTGCGCATCAGCCACAAGGCGTTGCGGAGACTGTGTATGAATTCCACCCGTCAGCAATGGGTGTTCCCGCAAATCCTCCGTATAGCGCCGGATCAGCATGTGGCGCATGGGCAACGACAGATCCTCCCGCTTCAACAACGCATCCTGAATGGACCTCTCACCGCCGAACCGATCGATGATGCGTTGAAACATACGTTCGCGCAAAACTGCGCCGGGATTTTCCAACAAAGTTTCAATAGCTTCGAGCGGTGCAACCTCACAAATCGCAGCAGCCAGCCCCACAGGTACACAGGTCCGCCGAGCAATCGCACAGACCCGGGCAACGCCGGACGTCGCCACGATATCCACCAGTTCGCCAACACTGATGGACGGTGAATGCGCCAATACGGGCAGCGCAACCGAATCCTCATCACACAACAAGGCGGAGATGATGTGGGGCGGCACCCCCTCGGCAGGGCCAAGCACTTCGGCAATAGCGCACCGCACGTCCGGCTCAGGATCATCCAGCATGAAGGTCAAGGCCGCCTCTGCGGTTTCTCGCTCCTCCGCATCCATCTCCGAAAACAAATAGGCTTTCGCAAGCGCTGCAACGGCCTGAGCACGGCTTCCAGCAGGAGCCGTCTGAACCCACGTCAGAAAACTAGATACAATCATGCTACGCCAAACCACTAATATGATTACTTAATGACTTATCATTAAGCATATTTATTAATGTTTGGTTCACCATAAAGAACTTGTAGATCAGGGAGATAGCCGGCGTAAGGTCAACCTCGTGTCGACTTGATGGCTCCATGGTTCAGGAAGCCCGTCAAATCAAGCGGAGCCCCGGCCGGGCGCGGTTTTGGCACGGCAGCAAAGGCGTCAGCAGCTGTTTGTTCCTGTGCCTGGAATGCGGAAGAAACAGAGGCAGATAAAGCGCTGGCACGATCTGCCTCAGCCTGATTTGTGAACAACGCCTCAAAAGGCGCGCCGGGATGGCGGCCACTGGTTGCCCATGCAGTCAAGATCCGGCTGTGAATCACATCGGCTTCTGCCATGGAAGACCGTTGCTGGTCGGCATCCTTGCCTCCGACATCGCGCTCATCCGGCTGTAGAACCTGCTTGGCCGCGATAGTCATTTCCGTTTCGGCGAACTCGTTGACAAGACGGTCGTACACAGAGGCCACGGTTCGGGCAGACCCGTCACGCTCGTAAAAAATGTTCTTGTTCGCTCGTGCTTGTTTTGGAAACAGCGTGGCAGCTTCAACTTCAGGCGTCTGCTCCGAAGCTGTAATAAGCCGCGCCCCACCTGAAGCACCAAGAAAATGAGCGACATACAGCTCACCAGTCGACGGAGGACGGTTCAGCTTGTTGGTAAGTTCCTGATGATTGGCCTGCGTAAACGCCCCCGCGACCAACGCAGAAACCTCCGGATCGTGCCGCAAATCAAGCAACTGCTCGCGCAACTGCGGGTTCTTGACCACGTAGTCACCACCGGGAGTAACATCAATATGCCGGGAATAGTCTTCAAGACCCAAGTCGCTGCCGTTCTTCTTCAGCGTCTCAAGCCACGTGCTCTCAATGAATTGGAAAAGACCCGTCGCGGAGGAAGTTGGCGCCTTGGCCTGAGGATCCATCGCGGATTCGCGGGCAGCAGCTTGCACAAGGTAACCAAACGGCGTACCTGTGGTCTGCGAAGCGCTCTCGAAGGCCCGCTCTATGCGATTGGATATGGAAGCATCCCCGACGACCTTCATGGTCTTCACCCCTTCCTTACTTATAGTAAAAATTGCTTAATAATGGTTAATAAATCGTTAACGTTAAATTATTCTGGGCAATGCATCCCCTGATAGCTTAAATTTTTATTGTCTGCATCCAAAACCTGCGGAGAACCGAATGACCTGCCTGCTCAGGGTGTATACCCCGGATAGTCCTCTGATCCATCAAGGAAAAATAGCTTCCAACGACATTATTGTAGTTGATCGAGACGCGTTGCAGAATGGGAACACCGCGTCATACCAAGGGGCGTGTCAAAACCTGTTTCTCGCTGCAGATACCGCAGATGATCAAGAACTACTGAATTTAGTTCAAGAATGCACTCTAGACTCTCTCTGCGGGATCTACACTGGAGGTCTGGTCACTGCTACGGACGTTCAACGCTTGAACACAATCCTGTCTGCGGTTGAAGCCGAAACGGGTCGTCCCGACCAAAGTCTATCCATACTGTTTGAACTTGGCAGTCGCCCCGCCGCCTTCAGCGCAGTTGGAAACTGGCCAGTAACCGTTGCCACGCGCATCACAGCACTGACGTGGTGCGAAAACACTCTTAAACAAGCCATTGGTGCGACTTCAACGCGCTCCTCCACCGGCTCCTACTTCTCGCCCTTCCTGACTGCTCAAGCGCAAATAGTCATGGCGGCCGCCGCACTGGAGGTGCCCGCGTTTGACACCTCCCACAATGCCGCCAATCCCCATGAGTTCCAAAAGTGGACCCAAGAGGCGCGCGCAATGGGTTTTGCAGGAAAAGCCGTCACAAATGAGAGCGAACTGCGAACTGTTCGGCAATACTTCAACAGACCCTCTTAGCCGTGCCAAGAAAACTGGACCCCACCTCCTGCACGATGGTCAAAGAATCATCAGGCACAACAACTGCTGGTTCGCGAAAGCGCACGGAGACACTTCAACAGCTTATTCACAAGCAATCGGGACTTTGGTGCACACAGGCAAGAAAACAGCTGTTGCAGATTTACCATCAAAACTGTGATCTGGAACACACCAAAATCCAAGGGTTTGCCATATTTTAGTCGCGATCACTGAGGTGAAAAATCACTCCCAAGAAAGCAGTGTGGCCGCTTCGCCACATCTGAGTGCCACCCCGTTCATCCCCAAACCCGTTTAAACAAGCGCTGAAAAGTGCTAGTTCGTGGTGACATGAGCTACGTAGTCTACGGCTCAACACCCGACATTCCCCAGTGATGGGCAACCATTGCTGTCGGGCGAATTACGGCGGAGATGAACCTTCCATCTCCGCCTTTTTCGTAGCCAGCGCCAATCATTGCGGCCTGGGCATAGCAAACACTTCGTCAATCACCGCGTAGTCCATGTACCCAAGCCGCGACAATAGCTTAAGACGGCTCATGTCAATCAGGCCATCAACCAGCACATCATCATCGATGTGGACGCCAACAACCTGCCCGAACACCACCCATGAGTTGGTCTCTTCTCCAGCCAAATCAACAAGACGCTGGATAGACAACGCCTTGCATTCCAAAGCCGCCTTGGCTGCCTCCACACGGGGCACGCGGACAATCTCACAAGTCGCGGTATCCAACCCAGCCAGATCAAATTCAGAGACATCCGAATCCACCATCTTCGAGGAGGTATTCATTGCGTCCTGAAGGTGCTGAGTGGCCAGATTGCAGACGAACTCGCCAGTCGCCTCGATGTTAGCAACCGAGTCTTTGTAGCCACTGGAGGAGAACATGACGATCGGCGGTGTATCGCAAACAGCATTGAAGAAACTGTAAGGTGCCAAATTCAACGCCCCAGAGGCCGATTTACTGGAAATCCAACCTATGGGCCGCGGAGCAACCAGCGCCTTGAAAGGATTATGAGGCAGCCCATGGGGCTCATTTGTCTTGTAAAACATGGAACAATACTCGTGATTAGGCAGACCAGTGAGTGGTAATGGCCTCAATGTCCGGTCGGTCCCGCTCTTTGGGCGTAACACTGGAACTGCCAATATAAATAAAGCCAGCGAACTGCTCATGCCCATCAGCACCCAGCATCCGGGCAGCATCAGCGTCATAAGTGTACCACTCTGTAATCCACTGCGCGCCAAAACCGAGGCTGTTAGCTCCGATCAACAGGTTCATGCAAGCCGCGCCTGTGGACAGCGTTTGCTCCAGCTTGGGCACTTTGCTCTCCGGTCGATATGACGCCAGCACACCAATCACCAATGGAGCCCGCAAGAACCGCCCCTCCTCCATCTGCTGACGGTTTACGCCAAGCGGACCTTCCTTTTCCTCGGCAATGCGGGCCAGATTCACCCCAACGTCACGGCGCGCATCGCCTTGGTAAACAACAAATCGCCATGGGCATTGCTTGCGATGATCTGGCACGCGAGTCGCGATTCTCAGTAAAACGGCAAGATCTTCTTGACTGGGCCCCGGCTCAACCAGTGTTGCTGCCAATTGTGAACGGCGCTTGAGCATAAACTCGGTTACGGCAGAATAATCGGTGCTTTTATTGGACATGATTCTCGGCTTCTTGAAACATTTCTATAATTTGACAGCGCGCATAATCTGAAAAGATACCACCATCAATCCCGAGGGGACTGGGTATAGAGCGGGCACAATTTCGCCTCATTTGGGCATTTCTGTCAAAACTTCAAGTAAACCTTTATAAATCGCTTCCAAATCAAAATGTGACAGGCTAGTTTCAATTGGATGCGAACAACCAGTTTTTCGTGCGCTGTCGCATCGGAACAACACTTAAAAACACAGTGTATCAGAGAGCGCAAACGTGGTGCTTAGAACATTAAATCCTGTTTCCAGAGCCGTTTCACGTGTCGCGGTGGTCTGTGCAACAGCAGTGGCATTGCAATGGGCACCCGTGTCCTCCGCGCTGGCACAATCTGCGATACCCCCGGTCAAACCGGATTTGCCGTTTGCCCCTGACGTTCTGGATATGAATCCAGACGGCAATCAATCTGTTACCCCGCCCATCAGCTATGATCCGCTGAGCGGTTACCAAGGGCAATCGTTGGCCCCCACATTCGGCTCGACCAATCAGACCTACTCGCCAAGCTTTCCGTTTGATTCAACGGCAGAAACGGCGATGGACAAGGCGACACTCTATCTTGTGGCAAAGCTCTCGGAAGACACTCCCAACCTGACCAAGGGTCTTGTTTGGCGTGTGTTCGATGCAACGCCCAAAGAAGACGGCAGCTACGAGCAACTGGCCGTTATCAAGGATAGCGATGCTGAAGTCCGGCTGGACCCAGGCGCCTACCTGGTTCACACCTCGTTCGGCAAGGTAACGGCCACAACACGGCATGAACTGACCCAAGGTGTCACAACCGGAACAATTGTGCTGAACGCAGGGGGCATTCGCCTGGATGCCGCACTATCCGGGGATCAGCCACTGGAACGCGAAGATGTCACCTTCGACATCTACGACATGACCTACGACGCCACGGGCAACCGCAATCTCATCGCGGGTAACGTAAAGCCCGGCCAGTTGATTCCAATCGGAGCAGGCACGTACCATGTGGTGAGCCGATACGGCAACTTGAACGCCATTGTCCGCGCTGATTTGCACGTACAGGCCGGCAAACTGACAGAAGCAACGCTTCACCATCGTGCAGGCGAAGTGACGTTGAAGCTGGTTAGCGGCAAAAACAAGATTTCTCTTGCCAACACATCATGGACTGTTCTGACCCCTGGCGGGGATACCGTGGCCTCCGGAAATGGTGCGTTTCTGGATCTTACGCTGGCCGCAGGCACCTATGAAGTGATGGCACAGAACGGTGCAACAACCTATCGCGACACCTTTGAAGTTAAAACCGGCTTCCGCGACGTGGAAATCGAGATCGATACAGAAAAAGCTCAGCGATAGGCTGAGCTTTTCAATCTCCATCAGAAATATTGGCGCTTCCCCAGCGCCCCTCAGGCGGAGCGCTTCAACTCCGGCGGGCCCAATGCAAGAACGCGCTCCTGCAAATGGTCAATGACTTCCTTCTGGTTGGAAAACGCCTTCAACTCTTCATAGGGGATTTCATCCCCAACACGAATTGAGATATGCGATCCCACAATGCGCCGAAACTCGCGGATCAACAGGGATAACCGCAATGTCAGCGAAAAGCGGCTTGCCATGTGAAAGAGCGGCGAGTTCTGACCTTCAAAATACATGGGAACCACTGTTGCCTTCGCTGAGCGGATCAACTTGGCCGTGAAGGTTTTCCATGGCAATTCCTCGGCGCGGCCAAAGGGTTTGCGCGCGGTCGCAACACCGCCACCTGGAAAGACAACAATTGTCACCCCTTCGTTCAGAAGGCGCAACGCTTCCTGACGGGTGCGCATGTTGTTGCGCAGCGCTTCCTGTGTCTCCTCAAAATCAACGGGCAGAGAATAAGGACGGATCTCCGGCACCTTGAGAAGTTCATTGTTGATGAGGATCCGATAAGGCCGATCAAGTTGCTCCGTCAGCGCCAGAATGGCCAGCCCATCTCCAATTCCGAATGGATGATTTGCAATGACCACAAGCGGACCATCGGGCAATTTCTTCGGTGGCCATGAGGCACCGCTGACCGATAGCGACACATTGATCAGTTCCAGCAACCCGCCCCACTGATAGGGTGTACTTCCAACGATTTGTTCGCGCCACATCTCATAAAGACGTAACAGCTTCTTTCGCCCGGAGAGACCTTCGACCCCCCGAATAATCCAGCGCTTGAGACGCGGATGGTCTGCATTCGCGTAGCTGAACTCTGCGTATTCCAAATGTGACCTCCCCAAACGGGCGTAGCCTAAGATGACAAACCATAAATAGACCGCCACCTAAGCAACTCTTCGTGAAAGTCTGGCGACAGAGACATAAAAATATGGGGTTGGCAACAATTATTGATGCCAACCCCGTTTACTGAACATGTACTGATGGATCAGGACTGCTTGAGATCCGGTGCAACCGCTTCGTCACTCAGGCTTTGAATAGCTTCATCCAAAGTCATATTGGTTTGAGCACGTGAGCCCAAACGACGGATACTGACAGTCTTCTCCTCAGCTTCACGCTTGCCCACGGCAATGATGACCGGAACTTTGGCATGAGAGTGCTCGCGAACCTTGTAGTTGATCTTCTCATTGCGAAGATCCAGTTCGCCGCGCAAACCGGCAGCTTTCATCGCCTTGTGGACTTCGGCCGCGTAGTCATCAGCATCAGAGGTGATCGCAGCCACAACATACTGTTGCGGAGCTAGCCACAACGGGAAGTGACCGGCGAAGTTCTCGATAAGGATGCCGAGGAAACGCTCCAGAGATCCACAAATCGCCCGGTGAACCATGACCGGCTGCTTCTTCTCACCGTCCCTGTCCACGTAAAAGGCACCAAAGCGCTCTGGAAGGTTGAAGTCCACCTGCGTGGTGCCACACTGCCATTCGCGACCGATGGCGTCTCGCAAGGTATACTCGAACTTGGGCCCGTAAAACGCACCTTCACCCTCGAGAATATCGGTCTTGATCTTCCCGCCTGAGCGTTCTTCGATCTGCTTCAGCACTTCGCTCATGACTTCTTCGGCATGATCCCACACCTCGTCGGAGCCAACCCGCTTTTCCGGACGCGTTGATAGCTTGACGACGATTTCTTCAAAGCCAAAGTCCTTGTAGACCGCCAAAATCAGATCGTTGATCTTGTGGCATTCGTCGGCCAGTTGATCTTCCGTACAGAACACATGGGCATCATCCTGAGTAAAGGCGCGCACACGCATCAATCCATGAAGCGCTCCCGACGGCTCGTAGCGGGATACGGCACCGAACTCAGCCATGCGGAGGGGTAGATCGCGATACGACTTCAATCCGTGTTTGAAGATCTGAACGTGACCGGGACAATTCATCGGCTTGATGGCAAATACACGCTCGTCCTCTGTCTCGGTGACGAACATGTTCTCGTGGTACCATTCCCAGTGCCCCGAGGTCTCCCACAGGCTTTTGTCCAGAATCTGCGGCGCATTCACTTCCTGATAGTCATCAGCCAGACGGCGCCGCATGTAATTGGTCAGATTCTGGAACAACTGCCAACCTTTGTGGTGCCAAAACACGACACCCGGGCCTTCCTCTTGGAAGTGATAGAGGTCCATTTCACGGCCCAGCTTGCGGTGATCACGCTTCTCGGCCTCTTCCAGCATGTGAAGATAGGCCTTCAGATCGTTGTCATTGGCCCACGCCGTACCGTAGATGCGAGTCAGCATCTCGTTGTCGCTGTCCCCACGCCAATAAGCGCCAGCCACCTTCATCAACTTGAAAGCAGAGCCAATCTGATTGGTCGACACCATATGCGGTCCGCGGCACAAGTCCAGCCAATCGCCCTGACGGTAGATCTTGACGCTTTCACCTTCGGGAATCGCATCCACCAGTTCGACCTTGTAATCCTCGCCCTGTTGGCGGAAGTAGTCCTTGGCTTCGTCGCGGCTCCAGATTTCTTTGGTGAACTTGGCGTTGCGCTCGATGATCTGCCGCATCTTCTTTTCAATCACCGGCAGGTCTTCCGGCGTGAACGGTTCCTCGCGCTTGAAGTCGTAGTAGAACCCATTCTCGATAACCGGACCAATGGTCACCTGAGTACCCGGCCACAGTTCCTGCACGGCCTCGGCCATGACGTGCGCACAATCGTGTCGGATCAGCTCAAGCGCCCGAGGATCATCTCGTGTGATAAGCTCGATTTTTGCATTGTGCTCAATAACATCACTCAAGTCCCGCAGCTCACCATCCAATGCCATGGCAAGGGATTTCTTCTGCAAGGATTTGGAAATGCTGCCAGCCACGTCCAGACCGGATACACCAGCCTCGAATTCGCGAACAGAATTGTCGGGGAAAGTCAGTTGAATCATATCATTCTCTCCAGCTCACTCCTGCAGACAAAGGCAGGTAAGCGGTCTCCTGTTGGTTTCAGAGCGCTTGCTTAGCGAATTTTGCGGGTCGGGTCCAGTAATCAACGGGTCAAGCTCAACAATTTCAGGAGATTGCCGGACACCATTTTCCTCTCCACACTGCAACTGATGGGCGCAAGTGGGTTGAGGGAGCCACTTTCATGAAAAACGAGACCACCGCCATTCAGTTTGATCTGACGGAACTGAAGGGCGACGGCAAAAACACGAAGCAGGCAACGGGAATCCATCGCACCATACTGGAAGTGGCTTATGCGTTGTTTACCGAGCCCCTGCCCGTGACCTTCATTTGCTTTCACAACGGAACCTCCCGATATCACGAAGTCGATCCGCGCAAGCTCTTCGATCACGCAGATCCTTTCCCCAAATGGACCGCAGAGAGTTTAGGCAATGCCCTTATGGCTCCTTGGGCGCCCAAATACACGGGGCGGCCGATCCGACATCTGTTCCATGCCGGAAAGTACAAATGCCGCCGCTTTTATGCAAAGCTGACAGGTGCCTTGGAGGGCACAGCCCTTGGCACTCCGGTTCGGAAGTTCATACAGCCAACACTTTGCCTTGGCGGTATACACACACAGCGACAACTCGCGACTCACATGACACAAGCAGGCGACCTCGAGAACTATGTTGGCTTCATCCACGATCTGATCCCTGTCCGGACTGAGATGGGCCCCAAATCACGCGGGAGCGGCCGCTGGGAACATGATTTGAAAGCCCTGCTCTCCCTCGCCCCAAATCTTCTGACCAACTCCCAATTCACGCGCGATGACGTTATAGCCTACATTCGCGAACAGCATTTGCCCTCTCCACGACGGTTACAATGCGTTCCGCTAGCCCATGAAATCCGAGGAGCCCCTGAAACCCGTGGTGAAACTGAGGGAACTCGCATGGCGAGCCCTCCGCCCGAGCGCTATTTTCTGATGGTGGGAGATATTCAGCACCGCAAGAATGCCCTTGCTGTTTTCAAGGCCTACCAATCCCTTCTCAAAAGCGGACTTCCTTTCACGCTTCCCAAGCTGGTTTGCGCAGGCAATATCGAGCCCTCCGCTTTGGAGCAGTTGATCCTCGATCACGAGCTGGATCGCGTCGCCCCCTACATTCACCTTGTCCCGGGGCCGCAACAATCGGATCTGCTCAGGCTGTATGTCCGCGCCCAAGCGCTGATCTATCCCAGTCTTTATGAGGGGTTTGGCATGCCTGTTGGGGAAGCGCTCTGGATGGGCACACCTGTCTTGGCGTCCCATACTACGTCCATCCCGGAAGTAGGCGGCCCGCATGTCTCCTACTTTGATCCCAACAGAGTTGAGACCATCGTCACGTGTCTACGCAATTTTCTGGAGGCTCCAACACGTTTTCGCCGCAAGGTTCCGAACCGCAGCTCGCTGCGCAGTTGGCGGGAGGTCGCGCAAGATCTGCACAGCCATGCCTGTGCTCATTCAGGTGAGGCGTCAGGACAACCACCACATTCGGAGAAGCGCACGAGCAAGGCGCCACACCTCCACGTCGGATAGCTTAATGTGTCGTATCCTGCCCGGACTGCTTGAAAACCTTGATGAGTTTGAAGTACTCGCAAACCAGCTCCATCTCCGATGAGAAAACGCCAAGGCGCTCGAAATAGGCCTTATGCTCTCGTTGCCAGTGCTCTAGGCTCAAGTCCCCTTCACCCTCCAGAACGGCCCACACTTCATCAATTTCGTTGAACTTGCGGATAGACACGTCAACCATCTCAACGACACAGCCCGGTTTACCAGCACCATCAAGAATGACGTAGCGATCGCCTGCCTGCGGCACCGGAACCCCCTCCGTCTCGTAGTAGTATAGATCTCCGCAGGTGGCGGTTTTCTGACCAATAAGAACAAGGTTCAGCAGCTCATCTGCCAGTTCTGGCGTATCGCCAAACGTAAAACTGGGAAGTTCGGAAACGTCGAAGGACATTGGGCCTCTTTCTGGCTCGAACACAGCACTGGTGTGGTAATTGCCCTCACCAGATCGAAGATTTGGATACTCCGGGTATAGAGCAGCCAGTAATCCTCAGCAAACGTCTATCCTGAAGACAGTGCAGGCACAGCTTTTTTTAAAGCGAGTTAGCGTATATTGAAAGCATCGGAAAAGGTGGTGGAGGAGGTTGGATTCGAACCAACGTAGGCATAGCCAGCGGATTTACAGTCCGCCCCCTTTAGCCACTCGGGCACTCCTCCGTCGCGTTGTCGGTGTCGACCGCGTCGTGTGGGAGGCCTTATGCGAATTCATGGCCTGATTGTCAACGCCGCAGCTGAAAACTGTCCACCATTTAGCCGACATTGCCTTGGAAAACTCCTCTCCCACCGTTTTTCTGCCTAGAAAACATAGAGTTATTCACAAGCCACCAAAACTCGGCGAGGCAATCAATGACGCTCGAACTGGTAGGTGTTCTCTAACTTTAGCGCAAACAACAATCAAAAGTTGCTGGACGCACAAGCCATGGTTCCGCCAAATAGCTATTCTACCGTTACGTAAGTATGTAATCCACCCCATCCGGCCGCAATAACGAGAACAATATGAAAGCCATCATCTCCGCATCCCTGCTCCTTGCAGCTTTTTGGGCCTTTGCAACACCTGTTCACGCGCGTGATTTGTTGGGAAAGACGCTGACGCACGTTTGGCAGGAGGCAAGCGCAAACGGCGACACTATCGAAAAGCGGTTCGAAACATTTTTCTGCGAAACTGATTTCTTGGTTTGGAACGACATATCGCAGCTGGCGGACCCCGAACACCATCAGGCCGCCTACACCATGACGGAGATAACGCCCGACATTACACAAGTGAGCTGGAAGGATTCTCCCGAGACATCCAATCTCGGCTACGTCTGGACGCTGGATTTCACCACAGGCAAGATATTCGGCGTCATTATCAATGCCGAGCAGGACAGCAACTTGCAGGTTGAAGGCACCTTTGAAGTCTTGAGCGGCGTCACGCCATCAGATGGTCGAAAGGGATGCTCTTGAGTGCAGACGCCTAACCATCCAACCGTGTTGAGGGATCAATATGATCACTACGCCACAAGCCATAGCGCCAGGGCATATACCATCTGGCATTGACAGGCACCTCGTCCGGCACAGGATCATAGCCACTACCACCCCAAGGATGACATCGCAGGATACGTGCGGCGCCCATCCATCCGCCACGCCACACACCAAAGCGCCGCATGGCGGTTTCCGTATAACTGGAACAAGTTGGCGCGTATCGGCACCCTCGCCCCATGAACAGGGAAAAGCTGTATTGATAAGCTCGGATCAAACCGACGGCGATCATCAAACCCGGACTGCGCCTGCCAGCCCCCTCAGGAGACCGAGAGTCCACCTGCTGTCCAGAACACTGATGCGGCACGATCTCATGCTGATGCCTGTGCGAGTGATGGCACACGGTTTACACTCCGGCTTGAGCACTGGTTTGCGCTTTTTCGACAGCCTCAACGACCGCTTCAAATGCCAGCATGGTGGATGCATGCCGTGCCTTGTAGTCTTTGACAGGCTCAAGAAAGGCGAGCTCATGAAAGCGCCCCTCAGGCGGCGAGCCGCCCTCCTTCAACATGGCCTTGAGAGCATCTCTGGCCTTGACCAGTTCATCCCGCGATGCGCCAATAACGTGGCGCCCCAGAATCGCAGCAGAGGCCTGACCCAACGCACAGGCCTTCACATCCTGCGCGAAATTGCACACATGATCCCCCTCAAGACACACCTCGACAGAAACCGTAGACCCGCACAGGCGCGAATGTGCCTTGGCCATGCCATGCGGCGCTTCGAGATGCCCAAGGAGAGGAACATTGCCCGCAAATTCGAGGATCTTCTGGTTGTAAATGTCGTTTAGCATAACGGCCCCTTGTTGGCGCTGCCACTTTCATCTATCAGATAACTAACCTATATAAGGGCCAATGCCGAGTAATTTTAGTGTCAACTCCGCGTCCGTGTCTGCCTGAGCAGATCATGAACTGGCACATTAAAATCACAACGCACTAATCCTAGCAGCAGCGTGGAACGTAAGAATTGAGGGTTGCATGATGACGCAGTGTAACCCGATGATTTGAGGACAGTGACCCTCGGAAACAGGGTAGGTTCGCCTTTAGAGTTGGAGAACACATATGGATGCTGTGCTAAGAACGGTTGCACAAGAAACCTCGGATGAGCGGCGCGCTGCGTCCCGCCCTTCCCGTGAAGAAGCAGAAGCCGCCGCACGCGTGCTGCTGGAATGGGCAGGCGACAATCCGGAGCGCGAAGGCCTGGTGGAAACACCAAAACGCATGGTCAAGGCATTTGAGGACTTGTTTGCCGGTTATCGCGAAGACCCGCGCGAGCATCTTGAACGCACATTTGAAGAAGTCGGCGGCTACAACGACATCGTGCTGCTGCGTGATATCGACTTCTATTCGTTCTGCGAACACCACGTTTTGCCTTTCAAAGGGAAAGCGCACATTGCGTACTACCCTTCGAACAAGGTGATTGGCCTGTCCAAACTGGCCCGCGTGGTCGAGATTTATGCGCGCCGACTGCAGACTCAAGAAAATCTCACTGCGGAAATCATTGGTGCCATAGACACTTATCTGGCGCCGCGCGGCATCGCTGTCATGCTCGAAGCGGAACACCAGTGCATGGCGATGCGCGGCATTCAAAAAGCGGGCGTGAGCACGATAACGAACCAGTTTACCGGCATCTTCAAGGAAGATCCGGCTGAACAGGCCCGGTTCATGACACTCATCCGCACCACATCTTGAAAACTCCCAGCATTACACGTGAAAGCCTGAATAGATGACGACCGGCCAAGGTATGACGCCTTTTGCGTCCGCCCTCGACAAGAAAACCATGGAGCACGGCACCGTGCTTGCCCCCAAGTTTGATGAGCATGGCCTCATTCCGGCGGTCGTCACCCATTTTGACAGTGGCGAGTTGTTGATGGTGGGGTTCATGAATGAAACAGCCCTGCAACGCACTATTGAAACCGGTCACGCATGGTATTGGAGCCGATCACGTCAGGAATACTGGAAAAAAGGGGCCACCTCAGGCCAGGTTCAGGAAGTGGTTGAAATCCGCACTGACTGCGATCAGGATGCCATTTGGCTCCGCGTTCGCGTCGCTGGCAACGGCGCGACCTGCCACGTTGGATACCGCTCCTGCTTTTACAGGCGTGTCGAAACCGATCAAAATGGGCAACCGCATCTGGTTTTCGCTGAGACCGAAAGGGTCTATGATCCTGCTGAAGTCTACTCTTCCAAATAGTATGGAAGGCGCTTGAGAGCGCCATCCATTCACGAGACAAACCAAAACAAGAAGCATCTCACCACTCTCATCATCAAACTTGGAGAACTTAGGTGTTGGCTAGCTTCCCACGATGGTCATCCAAAAAACCTGAACACTCAGACCACCACGGACAACCAGATCCGGTAGCAGAGCAACCGGTGGAAGACGAGGACGAACGAGAGGCCAGCGGCCTTGAGCGTCCTGAGCGCCCCACTTTGGGCTTGGCCCTTGGCGGCGGCGCAGCTCGTGGTTGGGCTCATATCGGAGTTCTCAGGGCGTTTCTCGAAAACGGCATCCGCCCCGATCTCATCTGCGGCACCTCCATTGGCGCAGTCGTCGGCGGATGCTATCTGGCGGGCAAACTGGATGAGCTTGAGGACTTCGCCAGGTCATTGACCCGTCGACGGGTATTCGGGCTCATGGATATTTCCATAAGAGGATCCGGCCTGATCGGCGGCCAGCGCCTCCGTAACCGCCTCGAATCCCATGTTGGTGATCTCAGGATCGAGGACTTGTCAGGTCCGTTCGCAGCAGTGGCGACGGAACTTGGCACAGGACACGAAATCTGGATCAAATCAGGCAGCCTGTCCCATGCACTGCGCTGCTCTTATGCTCTTCCTGGCGTTTTCGAACCAGTTCCTCTGGGAGGCCGGTGGTTGGTCGACGGGGCTTTGGTGAACCCTATCCCTGTCTCTGTATGCCGTGCCTTGGGTGCACGAGTCGTCGTTGCGGTCAATCTCAATTCCGACACCTTTGGCCGCGGCTCAACGGTCGTTCATGATCTGCCACCTGCCCCACCAGACATGTTGCCGGAGGTAGAACACGACATGAAACAGGCAATGGGCTCTACGGCAAGCCGCATTTTGCGTCGGCAGTTCATGGGGGGGCGCTCCAATGGGTTACCCGGCATTTCAGGGGTAATGATGGATAGCTACAACATTATCCAGGATCGCATCGGACGGTCACGTCTTGCTGGCGACCCACCGGATGTCATCATGAGCCTGCGTCTTGGACACTTGGGCCTCTTTGATTTCCACCGGGCTGATGACGCGATCAAAATCGGCTACGACGCCGGATTGAAGGCAATTGAAGACACTCAAGCGTGTTTGGCCCACAATCCAAAACGCCTTATCTGACGGCACGCAACCAGGCGTGCCGCCCGCCCCCGATACAAGAGACTTGCAGTTGAGGATTTCGCATCCAAACAGGGTCACGCGGTGTGGATGTAGCTACGCAGTTGCTCCGCTTCGCGCTCAACCTCGGCAATGCGGTACTTGACCACGTCACCAATGGAAACCAGACCAACCATTTTCCCATCGCTTTGAACGGGCATATGCCGGAAGCGACGCGTTGTCATCTGCTCCATGACGGCGTTGATGGTATCATGCTCACTGCATGTAATAACATCAGCAGTCATGTAGTCTTTCACTGGCTGGCTCAGCACATCCGGGCCATTCAGCGCTATGGCTCCCACAATATCGCGCTCTGAAATGATACCGCAGATCACACCGGGTTCATCGCAAAGCACAATCGCCCCGATCCGCCGACCGCCAAGAACGGCGGCAATTTCGCCGAGGGTTTTGTCGGTCGTCTCCGTGAAGACTTCGCGCCCCTTGCTGTTGAGGATAGCAGCGACTGTCATGGTATCCCTCCTCTTTGCCATAATCTGCGCGGTAACACCGGCATGCCGCGATATTTACCTAGCGGCATCTTAGGCAAAAAGCGCTCCCCTTGCATAGCCCCCAACAAGCGAACCTGCGAAAACCAAGGGAAATCAGGTGAGGATATTCGGCCGCCGAGGGACAGGGTCGAACACGGGGAACAGCAACAAACCGGCAATAAAGCCGCCGACATGCGCTTCCCATGCAATGGACGCCCCCTCACCCGCAAGCGGCGTCGACCACAGCCCAAACAACAGATTGATGCCAAACCAGGCGACGATAAAGCCAAACACCTGCGGGTTTGACAGTGCTTCCTTGAAGGGACGGGCAGGCAGTCGATACGCAATGCTGTCGGGCGCTCTTACCACTCCCAGAGGGCCGCCGAAATCAAAAACAAAACGGATCGCACCCGCCATATGTGCCGAAATCGCAGCAGAAGCACCGACCACAGGCACTTGATCCCCCCAATGCGACACAAGATGGGCACCAGCGCCCGCAATGGCAGTCAGCAAGGAAAACAGCAAAAATCGTGAGGTGCCAAACCGGCGCGCAAGCGCGGTGCCGAAAATCGACATCCAGAGCACATTAAACAAGACATGAGTAAAACTGCCGTGAAGGAAGGCATAGCTGGCGAAGCTCCAGATGCCACTGAAGAAACCGCCGGGCCACTGGCCGCTGGCCGCAACCTCCGGCAGATAGCGCACCGGCCAGAACGCAAACATGAACAGCGTCATTAGATCAGTCTCAGGCGGGAGCACCCATGAACGCACACTATGAATGCCGATCAGCACCGCCCCGAGGATCACAATCAGATTGGGCAGGTTGAAAACCGGCTCAGCCTTGGGCGGCTCTGTGCCATCCTGAGACAAATCGGGGTTGTCCATGATCCATTTCTCCTGTGTGTCTTTGGGAGGTAGGCGATACGGCCTACGAGTACAAGCACAAATTTTTCCAGCAGCGCCAGTGTCCGCGTTTGCTGAGGACTTCGGATCTGTTCCACCCCTTCTTTGAGGCATCCATGAAACAGACGCAGTCAAATCGTGGATTTGTGCGCCTGAATACGAACCTCAGCTTATGACACCTTGCCAAAAGTTAACAACCGGCACCCCAAAACACCGTGGGCTGAACCATCGAGAACAGACAACATGCGCATTTCACCTCCCAGCAACTCGCTGAAAAAGCAGTAAAATCCTGCGAGTTGGCACACCCCCTGCTTAGTAAGTGGTGAAGTCAGATGGATAGTTAATTTTGTCCATAAACAGGACACTTCGAACCGGCAGCGAGATTTTTAAAGAATCAATTTGAGGGGAACGAGTTCAATGAAACATGGTGCCACACGAACGCTCTACCAATACTGGGACGATATCCGCGGCCCTCGAGCGGCACCGGATCGAGGTGACATTCATCCAGCATCAATCAAATCCGTTCTTGGCGATACGTTTATTCTGGAAGTCAAACATCCACTCTCCTACAAGTTCCGCCTGGCAGGAACACGACTTTGTTCAGCCTATTGTAAAGAACTGAAGGGGCGAGACTTCCTGATTGGATGGTCTGACAAGGACCGCGAAGCAATCTCAGCACTGCTTTCCACCATTACAACGGAAAACGCGGCCGCAGTCATAGGCATTCGGTGCGAAAGTTCAAAGGGCCATACGCTGGACATGGAAATGCTGTTACTGCCGGTTCATGTTCGCGGCGAAGGGTGTACCCGCCTCCTCGGCTGCGCGGTTCCCATGCAACGCCCCATGTGGCTTGGCTCCACTCCGATTTGCAGCCAGCGCGTGACGTCGCTGCGATTGATGTGGCCCGATGACGATTTGGACATTCAGGAAACACCGGTGGAAGTCCACCACTTCAAATCGATCCGCCGCTCCCAGAAGAAACCGGGCGTCACAATCGACACCACACCACAACGCGACCGTCCGGCTGCCGACGCCGCCATGGCTGGCGCAATTGCCAGCGCCCGTCGCGTGAAGCACCTTCGTGTGATTGATGGAGGCAAACACCACGGATAAGTGCATAAAGCCCTCGGAAATACAGTGGGTAATTATAAACTGTTAACCGTAGCGGATTAGGTTTCCATTAAGTTAAGGTCGGGTGGCCGATGGCTAACGTTGGAAATCAGGGGCTCAAATGAGGTCGGGTAAGTCGACATCTCAGATACTGAGTAAGATCATCGCGCAGAATTCGGAGCAACGACGGTTCTCACGCGTCGATGTCGATATCCTCGGGCGCTTCATGCTGGAAGATCGGCGCGAGTATCCGTGTCAGGTGACCAACATGTCACCCGGCGGTGCGGCGATCATCGCCCCGGTGGCTGGCAAGGTTGGCGAACGAGTTATCGCCTACCTCGATCATATCGGCCGCATCGAAGGGCGGATCTCCCGCCATATCGACGGCGGTTTTGCTGTTGAACTCAATGCAACCCCGCGCAAGCGAGACAAGCTTGCAAATGTGCTGACGTGGTTGGCAAATCGAGACGCCCTCAACCTGCCGGAAGACCGCCGACACGAGCGCTTCATTCCGAAAAACCCTATCACCAGAATCGTTCTGCCAGACAACCGCAGTTACGACTGTCGGATCATCGATGTTTCCTTGTCCGGGGCAGCCTTGAAAACCGAAGTGCGCCCTGCCATCGGCATGGAGATTTCACTGGGTAAGATGCGCGCCCGCGTGGTGCGCCATATGGAAGACGGCATTGCGGTCGAATTTGCCTCAATCCAGAACCAGCAGCTTCTCGAACGACACATCGCCCCGGATTCCTTCTGACCCTCAGCCCGCTCACCACCCTTTAAAGCTATAGAACAAGCTTTCCGTTCCCCTCTTTCCGCCTCAGGAATTTCAAGAGCTACGAAAGTTGTCAGCAAGGTTAACTCTTTCCCTATGGCCCATTGATTGGATATTAACGCTAATGATTACTTTAGAGAGACAACCGGATCAAAAATAATAAATCAAAACAACATCTTATAATAATTACAATTTGAACTTTATTTGAATAAAATTCAAATCTAATTTGACTTAAATTAAAATCTGTTTTTAGTCGTATTTGACTCAATCTCGCTTCGACCGGTTTAACCCCTATAAAACCGGGGGCGGCACTGTAGCTTCATGTTCAACGGAGCTCGTGCAGCAAGATGGTGCTTTCAAAAACACTCTCAGCATTTGGAATTGGTTTGGCTCTGCTCTTTTCAGGAGCATCAACCACCCTTGCTGAGACTCCGCTTGGCCGTTTCATGCCTGTTCTGGGTGAAGCAACGGCGCCCGCGGGGCACCTTGAGTTTTGCACATTATGGCCTCAGGAGTGCGTTGGTACCCATACGCTACCTGTCGTTGTCAAATTGGACGGACCGCGCTGGCAAGAACTGCTCGACATCAACAAGACCATCAATACCACGATCAAGCCCTTGCCGGACGAAGATCAGTTTGGTGTATCGGAGTTTTGGACCTACCCGACAGCCGGATATGGTGATTGTGAAGAATACGTTTTGGAAAAACGCCGCCTGCTGATCGAAGCTGGCTGGCCCAAAAGCGCGCTTTTGATCACGGTCGTGAAAGACACCAACAACCAAGGACATGCGGTTCTCAGCGTTAGAACCAATCAGGGCGATTTGATTTTGGACAATCAGATGAATGCCATTCTGCCTTGGTATTCTACACCGTATCGCTTCATTAAGCGCCAATCCAGTCGCGATCCAGCCAAATGGGCCGCGATCTCTGACCGCCGGGTAACCACGGTCGCCTCTATCAAGAACTAAGTCCCAAGCCTCTACCAAAACGACAAGGGGCCCCTTGCCCTGGGGCCCCTTGTCATTTCTTCAAGTCTTCATTCCTCAATAATGGACAAGCCTGCCTTGAAGCGACGCCAGTTCGCGACATAAACATCCGCTGACAACTGAAGTCTTTCCTGTTGGGCGGCGCTCAACTCACGCACGACCTTTCCAGGCATGCCAACCACGAGAGAACCATCAGGAATAACTTTGCCTTCAGGTACCAAGGCATTGGCGCCAATAATGCAGTTTTTACCAATCTGCGCGCCATTGAGCACAGTAGCCCCCATCCCGATCAGAGCATTGTCACCAATCGTGCAGCCATGCAGAATTGCCTTATGGCCAATCGTACACCCTGTGCCGATCGTGAGTGGGCAACCGGGATCGGTATGCAGTACAGCCCCATCCTGAATATTCGAGCGCGCACCAACATAAATAAGTTCGTTGTCCCCCCGCAGAACAGCGCCAAACCAAACGCTGGCTTCCTCGTCCAACCGAACATGGCCGATTACCTCTGCGCTCGGGGCAATCCAAAACTCATTCGAAGACGGTAGTGTTGGCTTCACGCCATCAAGTGCATAAACGGTCATAGCCCCTCCATGGATAACAGCGGCACCATGGTTTCCTAATGGCGCTCAAAGTACAAGGGCCACATACACGATGAAAAGGCCAGTTTGCACACTCCATAAACAAGAGAGCACCGCAGACGCCATCAACCAGCCGAAAGGTCGTCCTTCAACACGATACAGTTGAAGACCGCTTCGCATCAGCAAAAACGGCCCAATCATCAAAACAAAAATCATGGAGAGTGTCGCTTTCAGCGCATTATCAAACGGCACTCTGAACTTCGGCGGCTCACCGGTAACAAGCTGATAAAAACTTGAGAGAATACCAGCGCTTACAAAACCCGAAACACAAAGAAATGCCGCAACAAATAATTCATGAACCACCAACTCAACTCCCAGCCAGGACCAACTCCTAACGAAAAGTTAAGCAAAGCCTATGCCAGAGAAAATTGTGCCGCTACTACACAAAACCGCAGGTATAGGTGATTTTTAAAGGCGGCGGAGTGAGATGTTACACGAACAGAAAAGCACAAATGTCCCATTTTGGGACACATAAAGGCCCGCTGGGCAAATAACGCCGAAACAAACTTTCAGCCCCATGCAATTGGCTGTCAGATATAAAAAAGGGGCCAAAGGGCCCCTAAACAAGCTGGTCCGAAACCGGATTACATGTCTTCCACGTCGATTTCCAGAATCGCCATTTGGAAGTTCCAGCTCAGTTCACCATCTTCCTCATCACGGAAAATGATGCCAAGAAACTCATCGTCCATGTAGACCTCGGCGGAATCGTCTTTGCGAGGACGTGCTTTGACCACCAGGTCTGGCGATTTGAAAGCCTTGCGCAAATAAGCTTCCACTTTGCGGATTTCATCAGGCTTCAAGGGCCATCTCCTTCAATTTTATTTGTTCGCGTCTCGGCCCGAACCTATACAAATAAGCTGCGCTGCCAACCCCCGAGACGGCGATTATCCTTGTTTGTTTTTCTCTGAATCGCCTTGACCTTCACCAAGCATTTGATCCATCAAACGCGCCGGCTGTGGACATCCCGCTTCACCCACAGCTTTTGCAGGAACGCCGGCAACCGTTGTATTTGGAGCAACCGGTTTCAACACAACTGAACCGGATGCCACCCGCGAACAGTGGCCGATTTCAATATTCCCAAGCACTTTCGCACCCGCGCCCAGCAGCACACCATGGCGTATCTTTGGATGCCGATCATCGGTTTCCTTGCCCGTACCACCCAAGGTCACGCCCTGGAGAATGGATACATCATCCTCCACTACGGCCGTACCGCCAATGACGATGCCAGTCCCATGGTCAAGGAAAATGCCGCGCCCCATGGGTACCGCCGGGTGAATATCTACTTGGAACACTTCGGAACTGCGGCTCTGCAGATACAATGCAAAATCCTTGCGCCCTTGTTGCCATAGCCAGTGTGCAAGACGGTGCGTCTGCAAGGCATGAAATCCCTTGAAGTAAAGAAGGGGCTCCAAAAACCGGCAGCACGCCGGATCGCGATCATACACCGCCGAGATATCGACACGAAAGATCTCTGCAAGTGTCAGATCATCGGCCAATGCCTCATGATAGGTCTGCCGAATGAGCGACGACGAGACCACCACATGACCCAGGCGGTCTGCCAACCGATGAACCACAGCTTCTTCCAAACAGCCGTGATGCAGGATCGTCTCATATACAAAAGAGGCCAATGCCGGCTCGGAAGCGGCCATGTCCTCGGCTTCCTGCCGAATGGCTGCCCACACCGGATCGTGGATTGCCAATGCTCGCTCAGGATTTTCGGATACCTGCGACATCAGGGTGTCCTTTCACGCCAAGTCAATTGAAGTAGGTCTAGCAGAAAATACCCGTTCGCTAAACCAACTCATCTCCTAAGGGTTGGGTCGCACCCTGTCCATTTCAAGTCGCGGGAAAATGTCAGTGGTCAACAACCACGCGCTTCAAGCATCTAAACTCATCCGAATACTGGACAAAAATGGCATGATCGACGAGGTGAACATATCATTCTTGTCACCAGCCACCATGTGGCCGGCAGCCTTGACCTCAGTAAACTCCGCGTGAGGCACCATCTGCATGAACTCATCAACGTGAGCTTCGTTCACCAATTCCGAGGACCCGCCGCGCACCAACAAGACAGGAAGAGCTAGTTTGCGGGCTGCATCCTCCAGCGCATTCTGCATGGCGGCCGCATGCCGGTCATCCAAATGGCGTTGATCGATGAACTTAGGATCCCAATGCCAATAAAACCTGCCATCAGACTTCATGCGCAAATTCTTGGCGAGCCCCTTCAGTGATTTTGGCGGCGGTCGATGCGGCAAGTATTCGGCGATCACTGCCGCCGCATCCTCGACACTCTCAAAGCCCTCACTTGCGTTGCGCGCCATGAAGGAAATGACCTTGTTCACCCCGCCCTTATCCAGCCGAGGCGTGATATCGACAAGAATAATCCCGGAGAGAGAGCCGGGAGAAAGCGCCCCCTCAGCCATGATGGATGCAAGACCTCCCAGTGAGGCGCCTATGGCTATGGGGGCCTGACCGGTTTCCTCTTGGATCTGCCGCGCAACGGCGACAACATCACGACCGAAGTCGTGAAAACTATAGCCTGTCTCAACCCATTCGCTGTCGCTATGACCGCGCTGATCCAAGCAGTAGGCGCGCATTCCCGCGTCAGCAATATGTTGAGCCGTACCACCCCAGGAATGACGGGTTTGCCCCCCACCATGAAGGAGCAGGACCGGCACGCCCTCTTCGCCATATGCATCTGCCATGAGCCGATTTTTGTCGGCACCGAGGAACACGCGCTGCTGCGTCATTATGAAAATTGCTCCAGAAACTCCAGAACACCCTGTTTGAAAACCTTGTCACCCACTGCCACCATGTGATCCCGATTGGGAATCTCCAAAACGGTTGCGTGAGGCATCAATGCTGCCAAGGCGTGTGGGTCTCCTGCAACTTCATCTTTAGTCCCAACGGCGATCAGGGTTGGAGCTGCAATGCGAGCCACATCCTCCTCGAGGATCGGTTTGCGGGTGGACTTCATGCAGGCGGCCAATGCCCGGCGGTCCGAGCCTGTCTGCTCCGCAAAAGCCCGGAAAGCCCGTCCCGTGCGATCAGACACATCCGAAAGTCTGTCAGCAAGCAGCGCCTCAATGATAGGCTCCGGATTGCCGACACCGGTCACAACGCCATATCCCATTCCACCAAAAACCAGCGAGCGAACACGCTCAGGCTGTTTTAGGGCACAGAATGCGGAGATACGAGTGCCCATGGAGTAGCCCATGAAATCGGCCTGATCGATTTGAAGGTGATCGAGCAAAGCCAATGCATCATCTGCCATGACCGGAGCACCATAGTCAGCCGGGTCGTGGTACTTGTGGCTGTCCCCATGCCCTCGATTGTCTATTGCAATGACACGGCGTCCGTCTTTGACGAGCACATCGACCCAGCCGGGATACTCCCAATTCACGTTCTTGTTTGAAGCGAATCCGTGAATCAGCAAAATCGGGTCGCCCTCCCCCTCATCCAGATAGGAGAAGGAGGCACCGTTTCTCGAAAACTGCGGCATTTTAACCTGACGTCCTTGAGCGATAACATAGAAATTCAGAGGGACAATATAGAGAGGCCCCTCCATTGAAAAGGCCAATGAGACTTTTAAATGCTTCAAAACAGCGACTTCTCACACCCCTGACTTGACGATCCACCAGCGTCTGTTTCTTCAATCTGCCTGGGAACAAACCACCAAAAAACACGTAGGATGGGAGCGTTTTGGCCTGTTCATTTGAAGGTTGGCCGACTATCCTCCCGCCAATTCTTCGAGATCAGGGGAGAAACTCCACAGATGGCTGATAATTTCGTTCCGCACTTTCAGAACACCGAAGGTCATGACTCCATCGAGATCGGCGCACGCGAGTTCATGTGCATTGGGGCCAAGCCCCCATTCGACCACCCGCATGTTTTCCTTGATATGGGAAGCGATCACGAAATCGTCTGTCCTTACTGTTCAACGCTTTATAAGCACAATCCTGAACTTGACACTCATGGCGCAATCCCCGCCGACTGTATGTGGACACCGGATGCCGCGTGAACAGTTAAAGCCTATTCACGGACAAGAGAGTCAGGACTGGACAACATGAAACGCATGCCCATCGCCATCAGCGGCGCTGGCATTGCAGGGATGGTATGCGCCCTGCATCTGGCAAGAAATGGACACACCGTTCACCTGTTTGAGGCCGCAAAAGACCTGTCGGAAGTTGGAGCAGGACTGCAATTATCGGCCAATGCCTTGCGCTGCCTCGAGCCGCTAGGTCTGCTGGAAGAGCTAAAGATACTGGCGACACGACCGAATTCGGTCGAAATCGGCAATGGACGCACAGGGGCTCACCTGGCCAGCATTCCACTTGGCGACCACGCAGAAACCAAATATGGCACCCCCTATCTTGTGATCCACCGTGCCGACCTGCAGCGCGTTCTTAAACAGGCTGTCGAGCGCCATCAGGCCATCCATCTGCATTTAGGGTGTCCTGTTGACGATGCGATGGAGCAGGTTGACGGGGTTCGGCTGATAGGCGCCCTGCCCGCTCATTTGGAGAACCACCCCTTCGCCTGCCTTGTTGCCGCAGATGGTGTGTGGTCAAAAATCAGAACCAACACATTGCGTCTACCGCCTGCAGAATTCAGCGGTCGCGTGGCCTATCGCACAACCGTTCCCATCAAGGGCCTTAGTGATCGCCTGCGCACGACCACTGGCCTCTGGATGGGTAACAAGAGCCATCTTGTCCACTATCCAGTCCATAGCGGTGAGTTACTCAACATAGTTGCCATTCGCCGAGAAGAGTGGAAGGCAGAACACTGGGCTTACACCACCTCGACGATCGAACTCCGCCGGGCATTTGACGACTGGGCGGATGAACCCCGTCAGATATTGGAGCTGGGTGAGAACTGGACCCGATGGGCCTTGTGTGGCATCCAGCCTGATACCGCATGGCACCAAGGCAGAATCGCTCTCATCGGTGACGCTGCCCACGCCATGCTGCCTTTCATGGCACAGGGTGCGGCCATGGGCATCGAGGATGCGTGCATTCTGGCCGCCGCACTGGAGAAGCATTCGGACATTCCAACCGCGTTCGCTCGCTATGAAGCATCACGCAAGCCACGCGTTTCCAAGGTGTCCAAGCAAGCCGTCAACAATGAACGAATCTATCACCTGCCAATTCCGGGCTGTTATGCACGCGATCTGGTCCTGAGAACCAGTTCTCCAGACAGCCTGCTTTCCAAATTCGACTGGATCTATAACTGGAAACCAGAGGATGTTGATCTAAACTAGAAGATCATTCGGGTCACATCGGCCCGACAACCAATGGGCAGATTTGAATGAGCGACACAGAACACAAGCCGGTGACAGCCGGCTTTGTCGTTATTGGTGACGAGATCCTTTCCGGCCGCACCAAAGACAAGAATATCGGTTACTTGGCTTCTTTCCTGACAGAGCGCGGCATCGACCTATCCGAGGTTCGCATTGTTCCCGACAGTCAGGGAATGATCGTGGAAGCCGTGAACACGTTGAGAAGTCGTTATACTTACGTCTTCACATCAGGCGGTATCGGTCCAACCCATGATGATATAACCGCAGATGCCATTGCTGCAGCGTTCGGTGTCTCGATTGACAAAGATCCACGCGCGATGGCGATTTTGGAGGCTCACTACCCCCCCGGCGAGTTCACCCCTGCAAGACAACGCATGGCGCGTATTCCCGAAGGCGCTGACCTGATTGAAAACGTTGCCTCTGCGGCTCCGGGTTTCAGAATCGAGAACGTGCATGTCATGGCAGGCGTTCCCTACATCATGCAGGCAATGCTGGATGCCCTGGCCCCCACCTTGAAGGGCGGCCAGCACATGCATTCTCACGCCATTGACGTTCCGCTGCCGGAAAGCAGAATTGCAGAAAAACTGGCAGAAGTGCAGAAAAACTTCCCAGAGACCTCCATCGGGTCCTATCCCAGATCAAAAGATGGCGTATTCAGCACACAAGTTGTTGTCAGATCCCGTCATCTTGATGTACTGCGTGATGCCACATCTGCTGTTGAGACGTTGGTCGCTTCAGCAACAGGCAAATCGATCTGAGAGATGAGAAATGGACAGCACTCAACCGAAAGCCTTTCCCGTATCGTGGGATCAGTTTCACAGGGACTGCCGTGCACTGGCATGGCGTTTGGCCGATAAAGGGGATTTTCAGGCGATTGTCTGCATCACCCGTGGCGGTTTGGTACCGGCTGGCATCATTGCCCGCGAGTTGGGCGTACGGACCATTGAGACCGTCTGTATCGCGTCTTACCACGAATACAAGGATCAGGGAGACCTGCAGGTCATCAAGGCAATTGATCCGAAAGTAATTGGAAATGACGGTGAAGGCGTCCTGATCATCGACGACCTCGTCGACACCGGAAAAACGGCCTCCGTTGTACGCGAGATGTTGCCAAAAGCCCATCTGGCTACCGTTTACGCAAAGCCGGCAGGTCGTGACATGGCAGACACGATTGTTACCGAGCTCTCACAAGACACTTGGGTTTATTTTCCATGGGATATGGGATGGCAGTTTCAGCCGCCAATATCCAAGGATTCAGTAGGTTAAGATTAGAATTTCACCGGAAAAGGCGCCGTATAAGGCGCCCTTTTTGTTGCCGTCAAAATGCCAGCTTGATGGGCCTGTTCGGAATGATCTCTTCTGAACTTATCTCACAGCCAAGAGCATAAACCTGAACGCCTGCTTCAAGCGCTGCATCGAAGGCGGCCCCGTAGGCTTTGTCGATATCCCTAGCAATTGCGACCGCATCACAATCATTGCGCTGAACCAGAAACACCATGGCAGCCTGATGCCCCTCTCGCACCATATCCGCAAGTTCACTCAAGTGTTTGGCCCCGCGGGTAGTCACGGCATCCGGAAACTCAGCAAGCCCCATATCACCTCGCGCCAACGTTACATTCTTGACTTCAACATAGGTCTTCTGCAGATCACGGTCTTCCAGCAGAATGTCGATGCGGGAGTTTTTGCCGTACTTCACCTCACGGCGCAGGTTATCAAAACCGGCCAGTTCGGGAATACGACCATCCCGCAGTGCCTCTTCCACAAGACCATTAGGGCGTGACGTGTTGATGCCAACCATGGCACCGTCAATTTCCAGCAGCTCCCAAGAGTACTTCAACTTGCGTTTCGGATTGTCTGACGGTGTGAGCCATACTCGGATACCTTCACGGGTCAGCCCCATCATGGAACCCGAATTCGCGCAATGCGCTGTCACCACTTCCTCAAAGGCGTCCAGTGTGACATCGGCCATAAAGCGTTTGTATCGCTTGATGAGGCGCCCGGAAACGAGCGGTACATCGAACTTCATTCCAAAACTCCGGTTTTCCGATTATTTGGACCAGAAATCCGGGTCCAGCAGAATAAGTACCGTAAACAGTTCGAGGCGGCCCAACAACATGGCAGCACTAAGGATCCACTTCACCGTGTCAGGAAGCGGCCCGAAGGTACCCGAAGGGCCAATCACGGGTCCCAGTCCCGGCCCCACGTTGCCAACACTCGTCGCTGCAGCAGAAACGGCTGTAACCAGATCGAGATGGAACGTGGACAGGATCAACGTCAATAGCCCGACAGTACCCAGATAAACAACGAGGAACGCAAGAACGGAAAACGTCAGTTCCGGCGTCAAGCGCGTATTGCCATAGCTTTCCGAGATAACGCGGTTGGGCCGTACCATTCGCCGCATATGGGCCTTTACCGTGCCGAAAAACACCAGAAATCGGAAAACCTTGATGCCGCCTGTAGTGGACCCGGTACACCCACCGACAAATTTCAACAGCAGTGCAAGGCCAATCACCGGAGCGCCCCACGCTGTGTAGTCTCCCATGGCGTAGCCAGTACCAGTAACCACTGACACCACGTTGAACGTCGCCTGCAAAACAGCATCACTGAAAGATGCTGCCCCACTCACGCCTAGATAGATAGTCAATGCCAACGCCACAAACAGCAGGAAATACAGGAAAGCGCGCACCTGCGGGTCCCGCCACAACAGAAATGGTTTACCGCGGAACGCCTGAATGACCAGCACAAACGGCAGCGAGCCTATGATCATGAATGCAACGGCAATCCAACCAGTCACCGGATTTTCGAAAAAACCGAACGACTTGTCATGAGTGGAAAAGCCGCCCGTGGAAACCGTGGTCAGCGCATGGTTGAACGCATCAAACATGGACATACCGGATGCCCAGTAAAGGATGATGCACAAACATGTCAGGAACAGATAGGTCAAC
The DNA here is from genome assembly GCF_000422785.1 of Pseudovibrio exalbescens DSM 16456. Taxonomy (GTDB): domain Bacteria; phylum Pseudomonadota; class Alphaproteobacteria; order Rhizobiales; family Stappiaceae; genus Pseudovibrio; species Pseudovibrio exalbescens. Next base: position 469,755 of record NZ_AUGS01000001.1, on the reverse strand, counting down.
CCGATGTACCGAATTAACTCGATGGATCGGCCAACGATCTTCTCGCTCTGATCCGAGCTCTCCGTTTGAAAAAGTTGCATCCCACCAATGCGGAGAAAAGGAAGCAAGACGATCGCCATAACGACGATCCCGACACCTCCCATCCATTGCATAAGGGAGCGCCAGACCAGCAGGCCCGGTGGCAGGCCGTCCAATCCGGACAAGACAGTAGAGCCGGTTGTAGTAAAGCCAGACACCGCTTCAAAGGCCGCATCTACATAAGCAATGCCAAGCCAAAGGAACGGAATGGCGCCAAGAGCTGGAATGGTTACCCATGCCAACGTGGTCAGGATGAAGGTCTGCCGCGTATCGAGCCCATCAGCAAGTGCATTGCCCATGGCAACAACCAGCAACAGCCCCATCAACCCAACGATCAAGGCAGACAGAACAAACGCCTGCCAGTCGGCATTGCGGGCAGCCACATCCACGATCGCCGGGATCAGCATGGCAGAGGCAAGGCCAACATAAAGGTGGCCCAACACACTTAAGACAGGTCGAATTGAAATCACGGCCCAAACTCTGATCAGCGAACGGCGCTGGCTGATGATAAAACCTTCGAAGCGCCCAAGGTAGGCCGAGACATTACGCTATCGCAAGCCTCAGCTTCGCGCACGCAGCCACCAATCTAGGTGATCTCCACAGCTTCTGCCCCCTAACCGTGGGGTCTGTGACTGCCTAGATTTCGAAGTATTATCGCCAGAACTCCGGATCGAACAGTACCAATACCGTGAAAAGCTCCAACCGCCCCAACAGCATGGCGACAGATAGGACAATTTTCGCATTGTCCGGCAGCGGCGCGAAATTCCCCACGGGTCCGACAACATCACCAAGACCGGGACCAACGTTGCTGACCGCAGTCGCAGCGGCACTGAACGACGTCACCAAGTCCAACCCCATGGCTGAAAGGATCACCGTGATCACCCCAACGGTGGCAAGATAAACAACCAGAAAGGCCAGAACCGAAAAAGAAAGATCTGGCGTGATTTTCGTATCCCCGTACCGAACCACAACGACCCGGTCTGGCCGGATCAGCTTTTTCATGTAGGCTCGTACTGTACCGAAAAACACGATGAAACGCAGCATCTTGATGCCGCCTGAGGTCGATCCGGTGCAAGCCCCAAAAAAGGTAAAGGTCAATATCAACCCAACCATAGGGGGCCCCCAAGCGGTGTAGTCACCCAAGCCGAACCCGGTGGTAGTGATGATGGAGGTCACAACAAAGAACGCACTAACCAGAGCGTCAATGAAGGGCACATCATTTTTGATGCCAAGGTACAAGCATATACACACGCTGAAGAAAGCAATAACACCGAGAAAAACGCGCACCTGAGGGTCATGGAACAACGCCATGGACCGCTGTCGAATACTCTTGATCATAAGCACAAAGGGTAGACCTGAAGCGAGCATGAAAACGATGCAAACCGCCAGTGTAAAATTGCTATCGAAGTGTGCAAACGAGTCATCGTGGGTAGAAAAGCCGCCGGACGAAAGCGTTGACATCGCGTGATTGACCGCATCGAATGCCGACATGCCTGAAATAGTGTAAAGAACGGCGCAGATGATGGTAAGTGCCACATACACTGCCCCAATCCATCGCACCAGATCGCTGGCCCGGCTGACGACCTTTTCGCTACGATCCGAGCTTTCAGCGCGGAAAAGCTGCATGCCGCCAATACGCAGCAGCGGCATCAACACGATGGCCATCACGATGATGCCAACCCCGCCAAACCAATGCGACAGCGAACGCCACAACAACAATCCGGGAGGTAGGCTGTCGAGTCCCGTCAGAACTGTGGATCCGGTTGTCGTAAAACCAGAAATGGTTTCAAACGCAGCGTCAACATAACCAATCCCGAGCCCTAAAAATGGCAGTGCCCCAAAAGCAGGAATGGTGATCCAGGCCAGTGTTGTCAGCAAAAACACCTGTCGAATATCCAGCGGGTCGCTCAAGGAGCCGCCCAGAGCCGCAACCAACAAGATACCAAACATGCCCACGATCAGGCTCGACATGACAAACGCCTGCCAATCAGGATTCCGAGCCGCTACATCCACAATAGCAGGCACCAGCATGACCAAGGCAAGTCCAACATACAGATAGCCGAGGATATTCAGAACAGGTCTAAGTTGAATCACGGGTTGGCCCCAAATGGTGAACAGTATCTGTAATCAGCCACAGCACAGTCGTCCTTAAAAAGCGGATATTGGCAGCTTGGAATAGCCTTGAGCCCAGCCCGATCACCATGGGCTCCAAGCAGACCTTTCAGCACTGCCAGATCCACCGCAAGAATGCCAGTGGTTTTATTGAGAGGCAGTTATGCAGCTCTGTTGGTTAAGATACAAACCCCTTACAAACCCAAGGGCGATCTGGCACAAGCCAACCAAACCACAAGCCCTGATGGTTCATATCGGATGGCCGCAACCGAAATCGACTCGCTGCAAGTGACAACCTTGTCAGGTCATACACAGTTTTCATCTGCCCTATACCGGATAATTTCATTCAAAAGTATGACGCCAAAACGTCACATGCGTAACGTTACCTATCACCAAAATACGTGATTAGCCGCAGGGATTCAGGCTCCATGAATCCAAAGATTTTCAATAGATTTTACCGACAACTTGACCTGCGTCGATGCCTTGGAAATGGATAAACTTCAATTTAATTGGCCGATTTGAGCCACTTAACAGGTTTAGGATCTAAGTTAAAACCCGCCCTAAGACGCGGATGACCATGCGTCAAAACATGACTCTCAAATCTTACATTTCGAAAAATACGTTTTTCTACGTTTGTATTCGTAAATTTTCTACTTATTGCTCCTCGTTACTGCTGTAGCTAAAAAACTCGCGAAATCGCTAATCCGAGTGGAGTACCTTCCATCTACTTCCAGCTCTTCTCGGATTGACTTTCAGGACACGCTTTAGCGCCCTGAAACATTTCGGCTACAATGGAGACTGAGCTGATATGCTTCAGCAGATCAAAGAAGACCAAGAGAAGTCTTATAGTGAGCTACATCGCCCTTCCAGCGAATTTGCCACTCGGACTGAATACCTGGATCACGAACTCCAGATCATGAAGCCCCGTCGCTGGGCTTTGAACCTTCCTTTTCGCGACTTCCGCTTTGAGCCGGAAGACCTTGTTCCGGCAATTGCGGGTACGATCGGCATCTCGGTCATGTACTCTGCCGTTATGGCTGCCTGGGCAAGCGGCCTGACCGAAAAGTGGGACCACGTTAACCTCGGCGCCGAGTGGATCATTGAAGTGGTCCGCATCGAGATGCTCATCCCGGCGCTGCTGTTCTGCGTCATTGGCTCGGGTTTCCTGAACCCACGCGCCAACCTCGCAGGCAACCACGGCCCAATGATCCCGCTGATTGGCGCGATCGCGTTGGCAGGCGCTCACCCGCTGGCTCTCGCTATCCTGCTGTGTGGCTTTGGCTTGCTGCTCAGTTATTTCAAGGGCGGCTCTCGTCTTGTAAACCTGACCAGTCAGGGTGTTGCAGGCGGCTTGCTTGTGTTCCTTGGCTTCATGGGTGCCAACAGCCAGATTTCCTCACTGTTCAGTTGGGCAGACGGTCTTCAGGCAAAGCACAGCCTTGACCACTCACTCGCTTATGTTGCCCTCGCAATTTTCGTCGTGAATATCGCTCTGTATGCGTTCTTGGCGAAGATCGGCAAGCGTTGGCTGGCAATTCCGGCTTGTTCCATCGTTGCGGTTGCCATCGCACTGGCATTGGGTGCAGGCGTTGACCTCACTTTCACCACCACGCCAGGCCTGCCGAACATGAACCCATGGTACTGGTGGGGGTCCACCGAGACCGGCTGGCAGTTGGGTCTTCCGAACTTCAGTCACTTCGTTGCATCACTGCCCTTCGCAATTCTTGCAGTAGCCATGTGGTCTCCGGACTTCCTCGGTCACCGGATCTTCCAGGAACTGAACTATCCGAAGAACACGGAAAAGGTTCTTATGGACGTGGATGACACCATGACCTGCTGCTCCTTGCGTCAGTTCACGGGCACCCTGTTCGGCGGTGGTAACATTACTTCGTCCTGGGGTACCTACATGATCCCGGCTGCGATCGCGAAGCGTCCGATCCCGGCAGGCGCCATCCTGCTTGGTACGCTCTGCATGCTCATCGTCGTGATCGGTTATCCGATGGATGTGGCCGTTTGGCAGCCAGTAATGTCCTGTGCCCTGCTGGTGGGTGTATTTCTGCCGCTCCTGGAAGCTGGCCTGCAGATGGTGCGTGACAACAACCACACGAACGCAGCGGGTATCTGTATCTTCGCGGCAATCGTCACCAACCCTGTTCTGGCATGGGCAGTGACCATGTTCCTCGATAACAACGGCCTGATCGGCGACAAGGAACGTGCACAGCGCCTGAACATGATCGACCGTATCGTCATCCCCGGCGGCGCAGTAATCATCTGCACGCTGGCTATGGCTGCCGTTGGCATGCTTCCCGGCATTCCGGCCATGCTGTAAAACGCATACCATTTCCAAAATTTGCAAAAGGCCTCGCTCCCGCGGGGCCTTTTCTTTTTTTATCATCCACAATGCAAGATGTACCTTTGTCACCTTGCGCTTCCCATTCGGAGCGATATTCTGAAGTTGCTGCACTCTGTCTCCACAACTTTCGGCGGTATCAGCAATGACAGATACAATCCCGTGGCACAGCCTCTCACCTCAGGATGCGCTTGTTAAACTCAGCACCTCCGAACATGGTTTGGCACAGCTTCAGGCCACCCGGAGACGAGACGAAATCGGCCCCAACAAGCTGCCCCAGACACAGCGCCGCAGTCTGGCGATGCGGTTTCTACAGCAGTTCAACAACGTCCTGATCTACGTACTGCTTGGCGCGGCAACAATCACGGCATTCATGCAGCATTGGGTAGACACCAGCGTCATTCTTGCGGTGGTGCTCATCAACGGTGTGATCGGGTTTCTGCAGGAGGGCAAGGCAGAGCGCGCCATGGATGCCATCCGGCTGATGTTGGCACCCAGCGCCTTGGTGATAAGGGACGGAAAGCGCGCGAAAGTCTCCGCGGAAGACCTGGTGCCCGGTGATATCATCATTATTGAGGCTGGCGATCGCATACCCGCCGACATTCGTCTCTTGCAAGCCAGCAATTTTCAGGTTCAAGAAGCCATTCTGACTGGAGAATCCCTACCCGTTGACAAGACAGGACACGCCTCCGCGCCGGGCGCCACCCTTGGAGACCGGGCGGGCATGGCCTACTCCGGCACACTGGCAACGAAAGGTCATGCCATCGGGCTGGTGGTAGCAACGGGGGCCAAAACGGAAATCGGTCGCATCAGCGGCATGCTGGCCGATGTGGAGCAGCTCACAACTCCGCTCATTCGCCATACAGCTCAATTTGCCAGGTGGCTCACAGCGGTGATCCTGTCCATAAGTGGCCTGATCCTTCTTTATGGTGCCATATTCACCAATCAAGACCTGTCGGAGCTCTTCATGGCAGTCGTGGGGCTGTCCGTTGCCGCCATTCCGGAAGGCTTGCCGGCTGTTCTGACCATTACCCTTGCAGTTGGCGTCAAGGCGATGGCAAATCGAAACGCCATCATTCGCCGTCTTCCCGCCATCGAAACAATCGGATCGGTCTCGACCATTTGCACCGACAAGACCGGTACGCTTACGCGCAACGAAATGATGGTCGCCAGAGTTGTCACGGCCCACAAGGTAATCCGAATTGCAGGCCGCGGCTATGCCCCTGAAGGGGAGATCACCGATGAAGCAGGGGCTCCGCTGACCCAGCCCTCCCCGTGCCTGAAGGAGTTGGCCCACGCCGCTGCTTTATGTAATGACGCCTCCCTCCATCTTGATGGAAACGACTGGACTGTTTTGGGGGACCCGATGGAAGGCGCGCTGCTGGCGTTTGCCCAAAAGCTTGGTTTGGACACTGATGCCCTACAGTCCCAATGGCCCCGAGAAGCCATCATTCCGTTCGATTCCGCACACCGCTACATGGCTGTACAAAACGCCTATATCCCCGCCACAAGTCAGGTATTCGTCAAGGGCGCGCCGGAGCGTGTGTTGGATTTGTGCGCAGCCCAACTCTCCGATACCGGCGAAGAAGAACCTCTCAATACAGCTTACTGGCTCACCGAAATTGAACAGATCGCCAGCCACGGAGAACGCGTTCTGGCGCTCGCTCTTAAACGAAATCATCAGGCCGATGAGGGCTTGAGTGAAGCTCATCTGGATGGACAGCTGATTTTTATCGGGCTGGTTGGCCTGATGGATCCACCACGTTCTGAAGTCATCAAGGCCATCAGCGATTGCCATTCAGCCGGCATCCAAATCAAGATGATCACGGGCGATCATGCAAAAACCGCAGTTGCCATCGCCCGCAATATTGGTCTGACGAACAATGATAAGGTTCTGACCGGCGCCGATCTGGACCGTCTGGGTGACGAGGACCTGAGACAACGAATTCAGGACTGCCACGTCTTCGCGCGAACCAGCCCGGAACACAAACTGCGTTTGGTCATGGCTTTGCAGGATCAGGGCATGAGTGTTGCCATGACCGGTGATGGTGTCAACGATGCCCCGGCCCTCAAGCGGGCGGATGCGGGAATAGCCATGGGACAGAAAGGCAGCGAGGCGGCGAAAGAAGCGGCAGAAGTGGTTCTGGCGGATGACAATTTCGCAACCATTGTCGCTGCTGTAATACAGGGACGAACGGTTTACGACAACATCAAGAAGGTCATCAGCTGGACGCTGCCAACAAATGGTGGTGAAGCCCTTACAATCATCGTCGCCCTTCTTCTGGGACTGGCGCTGCCGGTCACCCCAGTGCAAATCCTTTGGATCAATCTGATTACCGCAGCAACGCTCGGCCTTGCCTTGGCCTTTGAGCCCACAGAGCCCGGAACCATGAAGAAGTCACCGCGCCCACGCGATGAGCCGCTGCTGACGCGAAGTTTGGGCTGGCATATTGTATTTGTGAGTTCTCTTTTTATTACCGGGGTGTTCGGGGTTTACAGCTACGCCCTATCAAGCGGCTATCCCATTGAACAGGCACGTACTCTGGCCATGAACACGCTTGTCATCATGGAGGTGTTCCACCTTCTGTTCATCCGCAACCAATACACGAGTGCGCTCAGTTGGGCTGCGCTGAAAGCAACCCCCATTGTCTGGGCGACCATCTTGGTAACGCTGACCGCGCAGGCGCTGATTACCTATGCCGCCCCGCTGCAGACCATCTTTGAGACACGCGCCTTGCCCATCAGTGATCTGGTACTGATCCTGTTGATTGGCATGACGCTGTTTGCCTGTGTAGAGGCAGAAAAGCGCATACGCTTGTGGTTTGTAGACCGGCGTTACAAATAAACGGCAGGTGTAGTCACATGGTTGAGACCGCCCATACGCAGAAGGGCCGCAATCGCTTCAACGCTGACCTCCGTCATGACAGGCCATTCAAGCGCTTCTCCCCGAACGCCATGGTGCTGAAAAGCATTCAATCTAAGCGGCAAATCGGCTGACAGCTCTTTCGTGAACTGCAATAGCGAACGGATCTCCTCTGGGCGATCAGTCTTACCGGGAACCAACAAAAACCGAAGCTCCTCCAGCTTGCCATGAGCATGGAGCAACCGCGCAGAGGCAAGAGTGCGCGCGTTGGGCCGTCCAGTAAGCGCCTCGTGAAGGCTCGTATCAAACGCTTTGATGTCCAACATGACGCCATCCGTTACCGGCAACAGGTCGAGCCAAGCGTGCTCCGGAAGGTAACCATTGCTATCGATCAGACATGTCAGATCTTTCAAGCTTTCACTTTGCTTGATGACAAAAAACAGCGCCTTGATGAACTTCAACTGCGTTGTGGCTTCACCGCCGGAAACCGTGATTCCGGTCAAAAACGGCTTGTTTTTCTTTAACAATGCCAGAACGTCGCCGACGCTCATTTCGACGACCTTGGGATTTGAATTGATCGGACAGGCATCTAGGCACTTGTCGCAGTCATCACACAGCTGCCCGTCATGCGAAACCTTACCGTCCACAAGCCGCAATGCCCCTTGAGGACAAGCAGGCACACACACCCCGCAATGATTGCAAACGGTCATGGTGTGAGGGTTGTGGCAACTAAGACAGGCGAAATTGCAGCCCTGCAGAAACAGCACCAGACGATTACCCGGTCCATCCACGCAGGAAAATGTCAGCACCCTGCTGACTTTAGCGAGAGGTAAATTCATGAGCCACCACCCGAGGAGCACGATGAAGAATATCGCCGGTCTCGGCCGCTTCGGCCCCTAGAACGGTGGTATTGATACGCGAGCCGCCACATTGCTGAAACCTCTTGATATCCGATAGGCGCACCATGTAACCAGTGACTCGCACCAGATCATTGTGAGCAATGTTGGCCGTAAACTCCCGGAATCCGAGGGAAAGGGCTCCCTTGACTAACTGCACCAACGCAGCACGATTGTTACGCACTGTTTCATCGAGCGTCAGAATATCGCTAACACCCGACGGATAAAACTGATGCTGGGGCGCCAATGCCTGAACATGGGTCACAGGATCCGGTTCAGTTCCATAAGGTATCCGTAAACCCGGTGTACACCCACCATCATCACTGAGCCCCGCCTGAGCATGGAGCATGGCTCGATTGCGCCACACATGGGCCATTGGGCGCGCCGTGACAGCTGCAGCCAGCGCTTCGGAAATGCGGTATCCCAGCGCATTGGCGCTATCATCATGCCCGTAGCGACCTGCCCGACCTTCTTTCTCCTGCAGCAGGTTAACTGCCTCAGCCATCGAAAAGACGCCAAACATCGCGGCAAATCGATCTTTGTGAATCCAGCCTTCCTTCACCAGAAAGCTGTCAAAGAAACCAGAAGTCTCAAACAGATGCTTGATGCGAACCTCAGTAAGCTGACAATTCAGCTCAATGTAATGAGGCAGAACGGTCGCAAAAAAATCTTCCGTATCCTTGGAGCGCCGCGCAACTTCATACAAGTTGAGACGGGTCAAGGTTGAAGCACCTCCACCCAGTGGCAAGGCGTTGTAACAGCTGGCAATACCGTACCCTTCTTCACCGAACACGGCAGTATGGATCGGATGGTTGGCAATATGCGGCTTGGAACACTCAATTATGCAATCACAAGCGAGTGCGAGGATCCCTTCGCTGCTTAGCTGCGGATCCCAAATAAACGTAAGGTTGGGAGCCACCTGCTTTAGCTCGGCATCAACCTTCAGAATGGTTCTGGCAACGCGATTATCTGTTGGTCCGATATTGGCATGCATGAAGGCATCCGGCAAAACCCGATCCAGATAGCGCCAGAATAGTTTGATCTTGCTGTAAAGCGCTTCATCACTGACATCATCACAGAAGGGCAACAAAAGCGCATCCAAATGGCCCAGGAAAACTGGCATATTGGTGACGGATGGCACATGGTGGTAGGCAATCATCAAGGTGTTGATCGCCTCATCCAACGTCGTGGCCGGCGCCAGCTCCAACCACGAGCTGCCTTCTGTTAAAACCACGGAATAATCGGGCAGGACATAACGTGGTTTATAAGGGGCGTGCCCTTCATACATGTCGCAGATAACACGCTCTTCAAGCGCTTCCGCAGTCTGGGTGTCCAGCTTCGGGTACTCCAGCGAATTCTCTGCCGCCAGCGCCAAGGCACGTGCTTTTTGAGCGAAGGATAGGGTTGGATCTTCCGTGATTTCTTTGAAGCATACGCGCACGTCTGGCATGAAGCGGATCCTTGGCCATTGGTCTTCGATACTTTAACCCGATCGCCACGCAACAAAATTGAACTGGCGCAAAACCAATACGCTTCAAGTCAGAAAACATCAGATGAGAAAGGGAAAAAACTTGGTGCGGACGGCGGGACTCGAACCCGCAAGCCCAAGGGCGGCAGATTTTAAGTCTGCTGTGTATACCAATTCCACCACGACCGCTTGTTGCCTTTCTGGATAGCGGCAGGAAAGGCCAAGCGCAAGAGCGCCAACTTCATTTTCCAGAATACAAAACAAGTCTTATGCCACAAACGCCACCCGCGCCCACCGGGACCGTCCCAATTCAAGGAAAGAAGCCAAGAAACCGAATTTTCGTGATTTTTCGCCTTAAAAAAGCGGCGGCTTTCGCGCTATATACGGGGAAAGTCATGCGCCGCCTTTCTTCACCCGTATCTTTTCGCAGAGCTGATCTACGGAGAACAGGGGCTTGTCTCGCCGGACACAGGCTCGTTAAGGTGCCGTTAAGTAGGCCTCAGGCGAACAAGCAAACTCGGAAGCGCGGCCCTATAAAGGAATATGGAATACATGGTCTCATACATTGATGCCGCCACTGCGCCGTTGAAAAACACCGGACAGATCCGTCTCTACGGTCCCGAAGACTTCGAAGGCATGCGCCGTGCATCCCAGATCACTGCTCAGTGTCTTGATGAACTGGTTGCCTTGGTCAAGCCGGGTGTCACCACGCAAGAAATCGATGATTTTGTTTATGAATTCGGTAAACAGCGTGGCGCCGTTCCGGCGACCCTGAACTACCGTGGGTTCATGAAATCGTGCTGCACCTCCATCAATCATGTCGTTTGCCATGGCATCCCCGGGCCCAAACCCCTCAAGGAAGGGGACATCGTCAACATCGACGTGACCTACGTTGTCGATGGATGGCACGGTGATTCATCACGCATGTATGCCGTCGGAAAGCTGAAACGCGCAGCAGAGCGGCTCATTGAAGTTACTCATGAGTCCCTGATGAGGGGCCTCGCCGCCGCAAAACCGGGCAACACGACAGGGGACATCGGCCACGCCATCCAAGCCTATGTGGAGGCTGAGCGCTGTTCGGTTGTGCGCGATTTCTGCGGACACGGAGTGGGCAAACTGTTCCACGACATGCCAAACATCTTGCACTACGGGCAGCCCGGCGAAGGCATCGAGTTGAAACCGGGCATGATCTTCACCATTGAACCCATGGTGAATCTTGGCAAACCGCATGTGAAAGTGCTCAAGGATGGCTGGACCGCCGTTACCCGAGACAAGTCACTGACAGCCCAGTTCGAGCATTCGATTGGCATTACGCCGGATGGGTGTGACATCTTCACCACCTCCCCCGGTGGTTTGTTCAACCCGCTGCGGCCGGAAACGGAAAGCGCCTGATCAAAGGGAAGAAAGGAGGGTGAATGTCAGACGACCTTTTCGGTGTATCGGAAAGCCCACTCTCCTCACCCACCCAAAAGAAGACTACGCGACGGCCACGGGAAGAAAAACACTATCACGGCCACCGCGATCGGTTGCGCCAGCGTTTTGATGCTGTTGGCGCGGATCGCTTGCAGAACTACGAATTGCTGGAACTGCTCCTGTTCTCCTGCATCAAGCAAGGTGACACCAAGCCATTGGCAAAGGCTCTGATCGAGCGCTTTGGCTCCTTTGCCAAGGTCTTGGCGGCTCCACGTGATCGATTGATGGAAGTGCCGGGTTGCGGCGAAAAAACCGCTCGTTTCATCAAGGAGCTGCAAGCTGCGGCCGTGTTGTACGCCCGCGATCAAGTTGACCCGCAAACCCCGCTCTCTTCCTGGTCGGCGGTGATGAACTACATCCACGCTGCGATGGCACACAGCCAGACAGAAGAATTTCGCATTCTGTTTCTTGACAAGAAAAACCAGTTGATCGCGGATGAAATTCAGCAAAAGGGAACCGTTGATCATGCTCCGGTTTACCCACGCGAGGTCATAAAGCGCGCGCTCGAACTGGCTGCCAGCGCCATCATTCTGGTCCATAATCATCCCTCGGGTGACCCGACCCCCTCACGCGCTGATATCGAGATGACCTCCCGTATCAACGAGGCCCTCAAACCCCTCAACATAGTGCTTCACGATCACATCATCATCGCCCAGCATGGCCATGCGAGTTTTCGCGGCCTTAACCTGCTCTGAAGCACCCGCCCACAAGTGGACCGACTACAGGCTCGCTCAAGACTTGACAGGGATACTCCCGTGAAACGCCCAGAAATCCAACCGCGCGCCGGACCAGGAGAGTATCACGCATGTCCGAGGAGACAGACAAATCACGGGGCTGGGCCACTGGCAACAACCCTGCATTACTACCCGCCGACCGGTTCCCGCGTCGGAACAAGATGGCAAGGCTGATCGCCTTTGGCCTGTTGCTCGTGATTTGTGCGGCCCTTATATCCGGCTATACCGCCTTTCAATACACCACGGAAAAAGCCATCATTTATGAGTCCGAGAAGGAACAACGGCTTATTTCCAGTAACCTTCAGGTATATCGGGACAGCCTTGCCTACGAGGTGGAGCGGATTGCGCTTTCAGAAAAAGCCTACAACACCGTACGAGCGAACGAGCAAAACCTCTTCCTTGATGAAGACCTGACGCCGACCAAGAACAATCGTGGCGATCGCGACGTATTCTTGATTCTGGACCGGGACAAGCGCCCCCAGTCTGCCTATCGTCAGGACCTTCCCTGGCACAACGAGATTTATGAGGGCCAACTCAAAGACCAAATCGCGCCCACCATTGACGCTCTGGAAAACAATCTTCTTAACCAGAAAGATCAAAGCAGCATCCCCGCCCCCCTGCGCTCTTCAACCCCCATTGAGTTAAGCAAGCGCGATATCGTGCGGTTCGATGGCGGGATCGGTCTGGCCACCATTGCGGCCATTGCGCAACCTGACCCCAATGCACCCGGGGTTCTCAATCACGCCGGCTATCTTGTCTGGATCCGACAACTTGACGCCAACTTGATGGACAACTTCGAATCCGTCACCGGCATGCGGAACATTTATCTGACTTCGAGCCCTAACGCTGAGAATCCGGATATCGTTTCCGTCCCTCTCGACAACGCCAGCGGAGAGACGATCACCTACTTGAGCTGGACAACGGCGGCAGCCTCAAAGGCACTCTATGATGAGCTTCTGCCCTACATGTTGGCAGTGACGCTCGTCATTCTGGTTGTCGCTCTGGGGCTCCTCTACTCGTCCGTTCGCTTGGCCGATCGCTTGTTGCAGAACGAAGCTCGCGCCCGCTATGCCTCACTGCATGATGCACTGACAGGTTTGCCCAACCGCGCTTACTTCAGTGAGGCGTTGGCTCCAATTCTACGCAAAACCCGGATGGAGAAAAAAACGGCCGGGCTTGTTTACATGGACCTGGATCACTTCAAGCAGATCAACGACAGTTTGGGGCACATGATTGGCGATGAGGTCATCTGCCAGGTGGCCGAGCGCATCAAAGGTGTTCTGCGGGCCGGAGATCTGCTCGCGCGTATCAGCGGTGATGAGTTCCTCATTCTTATGGCAGGTCGCGCAAACGCAACGGAAGTGGAAGAAACGTGCTTGGAAATCGAGCAAGCCATCACCCGCCCCTACATGGTCGAAAAGAACCGCATCCTGACAACAGCAAGTCTGGGCGTTGTCATCAGTCCCGAATTTGGCACGGAAATGAACGAGCTGCTGAGACGTGGTGACATTGCGCTTTATCAAGCCAAGGAGATGGGTCGCGCCCGACATGTTGTATTCCAACCCCATATGGAAGAGCGCATTCAAATGCGCCGTACCATTGAAGAAGAGATTGAACGTGCACTGAAGCGCCACGAGTTCGAAAACTTCTATCAACCCATTATGGATGCGAAAGGCGAAAAGGCCGTCGCCGCTGAGGCGCTGATCCGCTGGAACCACCCCACACGCGGGCAGATTTCTCCAGGCACATTCTTGCACGTTGCCGAAGAATCCCAGTTGATCAACAAGATCGGCGAGTGGGTGCTGGAAACCGCCATGAAGGATGCAACCCACCTGCCCGGCATCCGTATGTGCGTCAACGTTTCTCCCAACCAATTGCGCCATCCAGACTTCCCGTCTCTGGTGGAAAAGCTGCTTACGCGATATGAACTCGAACCCGACCGCATCGAACTCGAAGTCACCGAGGAAGTCTTGCTCAATGATGCCGACGGGGTGCACGAAACCCTCAAGGAACTGCATCGCATCGGTGTACGCGTGGCTCTGGATGATTTCGGCACCGGGTATTCAAGTCTGAGCTATCTCCGCCTCTACAACTTTGACAAGATCAAGATTGACCGTTCGTTCGTCGAAGACCTCGATCACGACGTGGATGCTCAGGAAATCGTGCGGGCCCTCATTTCTCTGGGCAGCGCTATCAACGTCGATATCTGTGTTGAAGGCATTGAACGCAAGTCACAGTTCAAGTTCCTTGCAAACGTTGGCGATCCTCTCATGCAGGGCTTCCTGTTCGCCCGCCCCATGCCGTTGACCAAGTTTCGTCTCTGGCGGGAAGGCGCTGAAGACGCAGCACTCGACGATATCGAGCTTGTTGAACAGCTTTGACAACCCCTTGTTCAGCACAAGCAAACAGAAGCGCAACAAAAAAGGCGGATCAATCGACCCGCCTTTTTTGTTTGTATGTCAATCAATCGAACAGGATCAAACGTCCCGATCAACCTTCTTGAGAACGGCCTGCGCGGCAGCCAAACGCGCCACCGGGACGCGGAATGGTGAGCAGCTTACATAATCAAGGCCGGTCTTTTCGCAGAAATAGATCGAGGCAGCATCCCCGCCGTGTTCACCGCAAATGCCCAGCTTGATATCGCTACGGCTCTCACGGCCCCGTTGAGCGGCAATCTCGATCAGTTCGCCCACGCCGTTGGTATCCAACGAAACGAACGGATCCTTTTCGAGGATTTTGCGCTCTTGGTAGGTACCAAGGAACGACGCTGCATCATCGCGGGAAATGCCAAAGGTTGTCTGCGTCAAATCATTGGTGCCAAAGGAGAAGAACTCTGCTGATTCAGCGATTTCAGCGGCCCTCAAAGCAGCGCGCGGAAGCTCGATCATGGTCCCGATCGAGTATTCCAGACTGACTGACTGCTCCGCGTCGATTTCCTTTGCAATTGCTTCAATGCGACCACGTACAAAATCAAGCTCGGAGCGCAGACCAACCAACGGAACCATCACTTCCGGCTTCACGGTCACACCGCGACGACGAGAAACTTCAGCTGCAGCCTCAAAGATGGCACGTGCCTGCATCTCCGCAATTTCAGGGTACGAGATCAACAGACGGCAGCCGCGGTTACCCAACATCGGGTTGAACTCTTCCAGCTCCAGCGCCCGTTCCTTCAAGTCCTCGGGATCCACATTCATCTGCCGAGCTACCTCGCCGATTTCCTCATCGGTTTTCGGAAGGAACTCGTGAAGTGGGGGGTCCAGCAACCGGATGGTCACGGGCCGGTCTTCCATCAACTCGAAGATCTGCGAAAAGTCATCGCGCTGCATCGGCAGAAGCTTTGCAAGCGCTTCGCGCCGCTCTTCCTCCGTATCAGACAAAATCATCTCGCGAACGGCAAGAATGCGATCACCATCAAAGAACATGTGCTCGGTACGACACAGGCCGATGCCCTCAGCACCAAAGGCCAGAGCCGTTTTTACGTCCGCCGGAGTTTCAGCGTTCGCCCGCACCTTCATGCGGCGCATGGCGTCTGCCCAATCCATCAACTTCTGGAAGTCGCCAGAAAGCTCAGGCTCCAGCATTTCGGCACGGCCCGCCAAGACCTGCCCGCTACTACCGTCGATGGTGATGATATCACCCTTTTTGAAGGTACGGCCATCCACCAGCATGACCTGACGCTGCATATCGACACGAATGGCGCCGGCGCCGGAAACGCACGGCTTGCCCATTCCGCGTGCCACAACAGCAGCATGGCTGGTCATACCACCGCGCGAGGTCAGAATGCCTTCCGCGGCGTGCATCCCATGAATATCTTCAGGACTGGTTTCCGTGCGCACCAGAATTACGGCGTTGCCCTCTGCCTTCTCGGCTTCAGCATCGTCCGGGTTGAACACAATCGCACCACTGGCAGCACCGGGAGACGCTGGCAGGCCGGTGGTCAGTTCATCCCGTTCTGCATTGGGATCAATGGTAGGATGCAGCAGTTGATCAAGGGAGCCCGGATCAATCCGGTTGACGGCCTCTTCCTTGGTAATGAGCCCCTCTTCGGCCATCTCAACAGCAATTTTCAATGCAGCCTTAAGTGTGCGTTTACCGGTACGGGTCTGCAACATCCAAAGTTTGCCGCGCTCGACGGTAAACTCAAGATCCTGCATTTCACGGTAGTGGGTTTCAAGCTTGCAGCAGGTCTCGCGGAACTGACCAAAAACCTCTGGCATCAATGCTTCCAGAGACGGCTTTTCCGAACCGGATGCAATGCGGGCAGCTTCGGTGATATCCTGCGGGGTCCGAATTCCGGCCACCACATCTTCGCCCTGTGCGTTGACGAGGAACTCACCATAAAGAGCATTTTCACCCGTAGCCGGGTTGCGGGTAAAGGCCACACCGGTAGCAGACCCCTCACCCATGTTGCCATAGACCATCGCTTGCACGTTTACCGCTGTGCCCCATTCCTCCGGAATGCCATGGATCTTGCGGTAGGTCTGGGCGCGAGGGATCATCCAGGACGAAAAGACAGCGCCAATGGCGCCCCAAAGCTGTTCATGTGGATCTTCAGGGAAAGAACGACCAAGCTCCTCTTTCACCTTTTCCTTGAACGCTTCCACACAGCCCTTCCAGTCATCAGCTGTCAGGTCCGTATCGAGCCGATAATCCTTGTCATCCTTGATGTCTTCGATGATTTCTTCGAAGTAATCATTATCAACGCCAAGCACCACATCTGAATACATCTGGATAAAGCGACGATAGCTGTCATAAGCAAAGCGCTCATCTCCAGACTGCTCGGCAAGCGCCTTGACAGTCACGTCATTCAGCCCGAGGTTGAGAACAGTATCCATCATGCCCGGCATGGAAACACGGGCGCCCGATCGTACCGACAACAGCAGAGGGTCCGACGTATCGCCGAATGTACGACCGGTAAGTGCCCCAACCGCCTTCAGGGCATCTTCGACCTGCGCCTTAAGCGCTTCAGGATAGGAGTGCTCGTTCTTGTAGTAATGCGTACAGACTTCCGTCGTAACAGTGAAGCCTGGAGGAACCGGCAAGCCCATGCGGGCCATCTCTGCGAGGTTCGCTCCCTTTCCGCCCAGAAGGTTGCGCATATCTGCGGCACCCTCGGTCCGGCCTTCACCAAAAACATAGACCCATTTGGTCATAGCACCCCCCTGTGAAATACAATGAAATATCTAGATGCATTGACAGGGGGAGTATAGCAAGATGGATTCGGCGCAACCTTAGGGGTAATGCGTAGCAAAGCTGAAAAAAACTACGGAAACTGCGGGCTTTCGGGCTTTAACAATTGAGATTTCACAGGATGTTTAGGTTTCTTCCACTATTCAATCGGTTAGAGTAGAAAGCGAATATCTGACTTTAGAAGCAAGCCCTATTAAAGCCATGCTTGCTGGGCAGACAAAGCGACACAACAGTGAGTCGACGCCGGCTCTCAACGAGAGAATTCCATGGACCATTCAAGACAGAGCTTCGACACCCGCCGCTCGCCACTCAGCCTTCTGGGCCGCCGAACCGCCATTCTTGCAGCAACGGTTGCTGTAACGACGGTGACATGGGCCCATGCGGCAAGTTTGAGCACGAGTCAGTTCGCGGAGCCCTTGACCCAGGAATACTCGTTGGCTGGCAGCTACTTGTCCGGCCGCAGTGCCCTGCAGGCACAAGACCTAGGACATGCGGCAGAGTTCTTCGAACGAGCGCTTCGTCTGGACCCGGACAACTATTATCTTCAGGATCGCACCTTTGTAATGGCATTGGCGGATGGCAACTTTGATCGCGCCCAGCCGTTGATCGATCGTCTCTTGGAAAACGACCGCGATCACTTTCTGGCGCACTTCTTCAAATCCGCAAAGGCGCTGAAAGCACGCGACTACACCCAGGCCATCGAAGCGCTGGACGGTGGGGACATAAACCCTTTGTCCCGTCTTACGTTCGCAATCATGGCCGCTTGGGCTGAGGCTGGCCGAGGCAATACGGACAAGGGCGTGGAAATCCTCTCCACGGTTGAAGGCCCCAATTGGTTCGAACTTTTCACCAGTTTCAACGCCGGCTTGATTCTTGAAGCTGCGGATCGTCGTGCGGAAGCGCTGGACTATTACGAAGAGGCCTACGGTGCAGATCCGGGCGCGCTTCGCATTACCAATGCTTATGCTCGTGCGCTTGCAGCCAACGCACGACAACAGGAAGCTTTCGAAGTTCTGGATGCGTACGAACAGCTGGTTCCAAATCATCCGTTGCTGGTAGCTACCCGTGACAAGATCACCAGCGGCGGCACTGTAGATCCCTTGGTGACCACACCTGCAGAAGGAGTGGCCGAAGCACTTTACGGACTGGGGTCTGCAATCAGCCGAGATGGTGAGGAATTGTCGGCAGTCTACTTGCAAACCTCCCGTTACCTTGATGAAGACCTGGACGCCGCTGCCATCGCTCTGGGCACCCTTTTCGATCAATTGGGCAACAACGCTCGCGCCATCGAGTACCTTGACTCTGTCGATCCCGCATCGCCCATGAAGCGGGAGGCGGAGATCCAGATCGGACTTCACTACAACGTGTTGGATGATCTGGAACAGGCACGCGCCCATCTTGAAGATCTGGTGAAAGAAGATCCGTCCGATTTGGAGGCCGTAACGGCCTTGGGCAATGTGTTGCGCTCGCACTCGCTCTTTGAAGAAGCGGAGGCAGCCTACAGCGCGGGCATCAGCACGCTTGATGAAGTAAAGCGCCAGAACTGGCCCCTCTTGTACTTCCGTGGCATCACTCTGGAACGTCAAGACAAATGGGATCAAGCGGAGGCAGACTTCCGAAAGGTACTGGATCTGTACCCGGATCAGCCCATGGTCTTGAACTACCTTGGCTATTCCCTCGTTGATCGAGGAATGAAGCTTGAGGAAGCGCTGGAGATGATCAAGACCGCCGTGCGCCTGCGTCCAACGGATGGCTACATCGTGGACAGTTTGGGCTGGGTTTATTACCGGCTGGGGCGCTATGAAGAAGCTGTCTCCCAATTGGAACGCGCCGTGGCCTTGCGCCCGCAGGACCCGATTCTAAATGACCACTTGGGCGATGCCTATTGGAAGGTCGGGCGCAAACTGGAAGCCCGTTTCAAGTGGAACCATGCCCGCGACCTGGAACCAGAACCCGATCACCTCGAAAAGATACTCGACAAGATCGCAAACGGCATGCCAGAAGATGATGGGACATTGAGTATCGGACAAAACAGCAATGAACGCTGATAGTGCAACGGGTTTTTCTTCCAAGCCCATAGACATCGCCTCTCCAGTGGTGGAAATGGCGCGCGCCAAAGTCAATCTGGCGCTGCATGTCACAGGTCAACGGGACGATGGCTACCATACGCTGGATAGCCTGGTTGTATTTCCTGAATACGGCGACGAACTGAGGCTGACACCGGCGGACGACATGGCCCTACATGTGTCCGGCCCATTTGCGTCGGGCTTGGGCTCAAACACATCGGCAAACCTTGCCATGAAGGCTGCATGGCTCATGGCCGAAAGCGTGCCGGGCAATCGTTCCGCCCGCATCGAACTTGAAAAACGCTTGCCCATCGCGGCCGGTATAGGCGGTGGCTCTGCTGATGCAGCCGCTACGCTGCGAGCATTGGGACGGCTGTGGGACGTACACCCTTCCAGTCACAACCTTGAAAAGCTGGCACTGCGTCTCGGGGCGGATGTACCCATGTGCTTCACCGAGAAGCACAGTCGCGTACGAGGGATCGGTGAACAAATCGAAACCACCCCGCCCTTTCCAAAAGGAGCCATTGTACTGGTCAATCCGGGCGTCAAGCTGGAAACACCGGATGTTTTCAAGGCACTAGCCAAGAAGAACAACAGCCCACTGCCTGCCCTGCCTGAAAAGTGGACCGGCATTCAGAACTTTGCCAACTGGCTTAAGGGCTGCCGCAATGACTTGCAGGCCCCAGCCCAATCAATGGTTCCGGAGATAGCTGAGGTTATTTCTCTATTGGACACCCAATGGGAGACGCTTCTGGCGCGTATGTCCGGTTCCGGACCTACATGTTTTGCTCTATGTGCGACGCTGAGCGACGCGCAAGCAGTGGCGGAACGCATCAAGGAGCACAGGCCCGGCTGGTGGGTACAGGCCGCCTGCTATTGAATACGGGGCCATTCGGCCCCGTTACATTTAGCTCTCAATTATTAACAGGTACATCCAACGGATCACGTTACGCGCTGAATGCAGAATTCAACGCTTTCGCGCAAGGCATCCTTGCACGGACCATCTGGCAATGATGCCAGAGCTTCAATAGCCGAGGCGCCGAAGTCTCGGGCCCGCTGAATGGTATCGTCCAGAGCACCGGTGCTGCGCAGAAGACTGATAGCGTGATCCAGGTCTCCATCTTCGATTTGGCCGTCTTCCAGCGTGCGCTTCCAGAAGGCGCGATCCTCATCCGTACCACGTGCCAGAGCATAAATGATCGGCAAGGTGATTTTACCTTCGTGGAAATCATCTCCCACATCCTTGCCCAAATCCTTGGCCGAACCGCCATAATCCAGCGCGTCATCTACCAACTGAAACGCCAGTCCAAGATCCATACCGAATTTCCGCGCAGCAGCCCGGACTGCATCCGATTGGCCTGACACTTCAGGACTGACCTCAGAGGCAGCTGCAAAAAGCGCAGCCGTTTTCGCTTCAATGATCTGCATGTATTGCGCTTCATTGGTTGACGTGTTCTGAGACGCCCCCAACTGCAATACCTCACCTTCCGCAATCACTGCAGAAGCCTCCGAGAGGATACGCAGGGCTTCGAGCGAGCCCACATCCACCATCATCTTGAAAGCTTGGCCAAGCAAGTAGTCGCCGACCAGAACACTGGCCTGATTGCCCCACAGCTTGCGCGCAGCCAGCTTGCCACGGCGCATGTCACTCTCATCCACTACATCATCATGGAGCAGAGTTGCGGTGTGCATGAACTCAACGGACGCTGCCAGAATGATATGCCCATCACCCTGATAGTCGAACATCTTGGCGAAGGCGAGCGTCAACATTGGACGCAACCGCTTGCCGCCAGAATCGATCAGATGTCTCGAAATTTCAGGGATCAGTTCCACATTGGATCCGGCTTTGGACAGGATCAGGTCATTGACCTTGGCCATATCCTGCGAGACAAGATCGACAAGCGTTTGTATGCTGGCCGGTTGTTTAAGGTTATCTTGCAACTGTACGACGCCCACGGGTTGCCCTCTCCGTTTTCTTTCGGGGGACAATAGGTCTGAGAACCAACTTCGGCAAGACAAGAACGCAAATTGGCCGCATCTGTTCCTAGGTTAAACCACATCAAAGGGCCACAAGTGGACAAATGCACACCTCATAATTGAGATCGGGAGGGAAGCTGACGTGGAAGAACTACTGAGAACCAACAACGCAGTGACCATTTCATTCGTCGAAGCTCTCCTGACAGAGGAAGAGATTCATTATTTCGTAGCAGATACGAACATGAGCATCATGGAGGGGTCTCTGGGTTTCCTGCCCCGCCGAATTCTGGTAGATGCCGACGAGATTGACCGCGCCAAACAGTTGCTGATCGACGCTGGTCTAGAGAACGAACTGAAACGCTGAAATCCGCGCCATGAACGACATCACGCCCACATCTGCAACCTCAAATATCGACCTGCCAGCCACCACCCTGGACAAGTTTCTGGATGGCAAGGTGATGATCGAACAGCCGGCCAAGGGGCGACACAGGGCAGGCTTGGACGCGGTGTACCTCGCCGCTTGCCTGCCCGACACCACAACAGGGCATGTGATGGATTTGGGAACAGGTGTGGGCTCTGCTGCATTTTGTGCGGCGTGGCGCCTTCCCCAAATCACCGTAACCGGAGTGGAACTGGATCCGGTTGTGGCAGAATTGGCCCGGCGTGGCTTGAGACTTTCAGAGAACAAGAGTTTCGCAAACCGCGTGCGCATTCTTGAGGCCGACATCACGGCGAAGGGCAGTCTGCGCCATGCAAATGGCTTGCATCCCTTGCAGGCCGATCACGTCATAATGAACCCGCCATACTATGATAGTAGCCGTTTCCGGGTCACGCCGCAGAAGGACCGCGCACCCGCCCACGCACTGGACGAACGTGGACTGGAACCCTGGATGCGCACTGCAAAAGACTTGTTGAAAGAAGGCGGATCACTGACGGTGATTTTCCGCGCGGACGGCCTGCATGATCTTCTGGATACAATGCAAGGACGCTTCGGCGCGATTGATGTCATTCCGCTGCGCCCAACCGCGACAAGTGCCGCCACTCGGGTAATCATACGAGCAACCTGCCAGAGCAAATCGGGTCTGCGCCTCCTGCCCGGCTTCACCCTTCACAAAGGACAGGGTGAAGACTTCACCGAGCAGGCAACGGCAGTGATGCGCCATGGCAAAGGCCTCAGCATAGAACACCGCAGATAGTCTCACAGCGCCAAAGCCCCACTGGAAAAATACGCAGATCTTCGTATGATGCCTCATGAAGGTCTCAGCCAAACCGGGGGGAATGCCGATGACCAGCGGCGAACTGCCAAAATCCATAGAAGAAACGCAAGGCCTGTTGGACAGCGCAGGCTACGTAGCTGATCGTTCGCTGGCCACTGTGTTGCATTTGGCCTTGCGCATGGGACGTCCTCTGTTTTTAGAGGGCGAAGCGGGAGTTGGCAAAACCGAGATCGCAAAGGTTCTGGCGGCAAGTCTGGACCGGCCACTGGTACGGCTCCAGTGCTATGAGGGTCTGGATATTTCGACTGCGGTCTATGAATGGAACTATGCCGCGCAAATGATCGAAATCCGCCTCGCAGAGGCAGAAGGGAATGTATCGCGCGAGGCTCTGGCAAACTCCGTTTTCTCCCAGCGTTTTCTCATAAGACGCCCTGTCCTACAGGCATTGGAGACAAGCAGTGCAGGCGCTCCGATCTTCCTGATTGACGAGTTGGACCGTTCTGATGAAGCCTTTGAAGCCTTTCTTCTGGAAGTCCTTGCGGATAATCAGGTAACCATCCCGGAACTGGGTACGATCAAGGCAGGTGAGCCTCCGATTACCATCATCACCACCAACCGGACCCGAGAGATCCACGACGCTCTGAAGCGGCGGTGCCTGTATCATTGGCTGGACTATCCAACCGCCGAGCGGGAATTGGAAATCGTAGCACGCAAGGTGCCGGGTGCCGCTGAGCAACTGGCCCAAGAGGTGGTTGCCTTCGTTCAGCATCTGCGAAACAACGAAGATCTGTTCAAACAACCCGGTGTGGCCGAGACGCTGGACTGGGCCACCGCTCTGACCGAACTCAACGAAGTCGCACTCGATCCGGAAATGGTGACGGATACCTTGGGGACGTTGCTCAAGTATCAGGAGGATATTGATCGTATCAAAGGCTCCCGCGCTCATGAGATAGTCGAGTCCCTGCGACAGGATTTGTTCGCCCAAGGTCAGTCGCCGCAAACAGGGCCACTATCCAGATGAACACAGGCCAAGACACGCATTTGTCGGAAGCATCGCGCGGCAAAATTACCGAAAACATCGTCCACTTCGCCCGCACCCTCCGCAAAGCCGGCCTTCCCATCGGCCCGGCCAGCGTGGTTGAAGCTGTCGAAGCGGTTGTTATTTCGGGCCTGCGCAACCGTGACGATCTCTATTGGACCCTGCATGCGGTATTCGTAAACAAACACGAACAACAACCCGTTTTCGATGAAGCCTTCCGCATCTATTGGAAAACCCACGGGCTGGTTGAAAAATTGCTGTCCATTCTGTCACCGGTAGCCCCCGCCGGCCCTAAGGAACCTGAAAAACCCAAGGTGGGTCAAACGCGACTTTCTCAGGCATTCGAAACCAATCGAAAACGAGAAGCCGCAGAAACCCGGCCTCAGGTCGAAGTGGACGCCCGGTTTACCGTGTCGGAACGAGAGGTCTTGCAAAAGAAGGACTTCGCCCAGATGACGGCAACGGAGATTGCGCAAGCCCGTCGCGCTCTTCAGTCCATACAACTACCCTTGGATAAGGTTGCCACCCGCCGTTTGGTTCCCGCCGGCAGAGGCAGGATTGATCCACGTCGCACCTTGCGCGCCTCTCTGCGGGCGGGCGGTAACGTGATCGACTTGCGCCACCGCAAGAGAGCCGAACAGCATCCACCAATTGTCGCTCTTTGTGACATTTCCGGATCCATGAGCCAGTACACAAGGGTGCTCCTGCATTTCCTCCATGCGCTCTCTGAAAAAAGACGTGTCCAGACTTTTCTTTTCGGCACGAGACTGACCAACATCACACGCGACTTGACACGCAAGGATCCCGATGAGGCTTTCTTGCTCTGTACCGATAGTGTTGCGGACTGGTCCGGCGGCACCCGAATTGCCCACGCACTTTACGAGTTCAACCGAAAGTGGTCACGGCGCGTCCTTTCCGGCGGTCCCATTGTCCTTTTCATATCGGACGGACTTGAACGTCAGGAAGACAGCATGTTGGAGTGGGAAATGGACCGCCTGCATCGTTCCTGCCGCCGACTGGTTTGGCTTAATCCGCTGCTGCGCTTTGACCAGTTCGAAGCCAAGGCGCGCGGCATTCGTGCGCTACTCCCCCATGTCGACGAGTTTCGCCCTGTCCACTCTCTAGACGCGGTGGCAGACCTTTGCATAGCCCTTGGTGACCGAGGCAAATCAAACCGGGCTCATGATCCAAGACAATGGCTCCACCGAGTGGCTTAGCCCTCCTGTACCATCTTGCAGAAACGTCCGCTTTCAAGAATTGACCAATCCGGCTGCAAATGGAGCTGGAAGCGCACAACGCCAGCACCATCACCCTCCTCTTCACCGCCGGCTTCTTCCAACTCGCCAAAAGCATAGAGGCCATCCACCATGCAGCCTCGTGATCCGTAAGTGGGGGCTTCGCGAATGGTGATCACCATGTCTGCGCTTTCCGGATCATCCTCAGAAAACGGGTAGAGAAAGTTCTTGCCGCCAGACAACGCTGTACAGGCATCGCGATCCAGATCCGGAAAGGACAAGAGAAGGTGAACAATCCGCCCCTCTTGTGCCGGCGGCACTGTCGAGAGCTGGTACTGCGAGTCCACTTCCACTTCCCAACGCGGAATCGGGATCAAGTCATCGTCAGGCTGGCAAAATGGCAGTTCCAACGCGGAAGCCGGCGCAGCCATCAACAGTCCCAAACCAACAAAAACACCGAGTAATCTTTTCAAGGCACCCTCGCGTAGTCTTCCATCTGCAAGGCCCTAAGCGCCGTTGCTTGTAGCAAGCATTGTGTCGCGGCTACGGGGCCAAGCGTGCCACCTTCATAAATGACCATGGGCACGTCGCAGTCATGGTCTCGAAACTCAATCCACAACCGCTGCGTCGCTCGCAACTGTTCTTGAACAGGCTCGGGCTGCGCATCCATAGCGCTCTGGTAAGCCGCATTCAGCTTTTCATCCCACAACTCGGTTTCCCGAGAGGCACAAATCCGCATGCCAAGTGATGTCTGGTTTTCCGGATTAGCCTGACAAGCGGAAAACACCTTGCCAATACACGCAACTGATCCGGCAAAAGACATACCCGCTTCAGCCAAACAAACCTGCAGCACGTTTCGATCTTCGGGTGTCGGCACGTTCAGGTTACTGCTGGCCACAGCCAACCCACAACTCATTAAAAACAGGGTAGCGAATACAGACAGACGGCACACGGGATTTCTCCTTCTTTTTGAAAGACAGCCTAACGGACCTTGCCTAATTTCAAGCATGCTGCAACGACCTTGGTGACCGAAAAACACTGCCAGAGTTTATGGAACCTGAAGAAACAGGCAAAAATATAGGCCCCGCAGTTTCCTGCGAGGCCCATTGCAATCAACACTTGGTCCAATGTGTTGCTTAGCGATAGTCGTACTGACCGTCTTTCCACTCGTACCAGACATAACCTGGCAGGGTCACGTCGCCCTTCTCGTCAAAGGACAGCTTGCCGAGTACGGTGTTGAACTCGCCCTCATCCAGAGCGGCCACCACTTCTTCGTAATCGGTGGTACCGGCTGCTTCTACAGCCTCCGCCCATGCCTGAATGGCCGCATAGGTATAAAGCGCATACCCTTCAGCAGTTTTACCTGCCGCTTCCAAGGCCTCCACAACCGGAGCAGCTTCGGCATTCTTGCGCGGATCTGGCGAGAAGGTCATCAAGGTCCCTTCACCGGCAGGACCTGTAATCGACCAATACTCATCCGTTACCAAAGCATCACCAGAGATCAGGATCGTATCCATGCCCTGATCCTGCATCTGGCGCTTCATGAGGCCAGCTTCTGTGTGGTAACCACCCACATAAAGAACATCGATGTTCTCGGACTTCAGCTTTGAAACCAGAGCCGTATAGTCCTTCTCACCGGCGGTGTAAGCCTCGTACACAGCTTCTTCCTTGCCAGCGGCGTTCATCACTGCCTTGGTGGCATCGGCCAGACCCTTGCCGTATGCGGTCTTGTCGTGAATGATGGCGATGTTTTTATCACCAAACTCGGTAGCCAATGTAGTACCCGCTACCTGACCCTGCTGGTCATCGCGGCCACACACACGGTAGACACCCGGCCCCGGACGCTCATCAGTGAACTTCGGATTGGTCGAAGCCGGTGTAATCTGAATGATGCCCTCTTCAGCGTAGACCTGAGAGGCCGGAATTGAAGAACCGGAGCAGAAGTGACCCGCCATGAACACGACACCCTTACCAACCATCTGGTTGGCAACAGCTACGGCCTGCTTGGGGTCACAAGCGTCATCGCCCACTTCCAGAACCAGCTCTTCGCCATTGATGCCGCCAGCAGCATTGATGTCGGCAACGGCCTGCTCGGCCCCCGCCTTCATCTGAGCTCCGAAGGAGGCATACTGACCGGTCATCGGGCCGGCGGTTGCAATAACGATCTCCGCCATTGCGGTGCTGGACATCGCAATTGCCGTAATGCCTGCAAGGCTCGCCAAAATAGAGTTTTTCATTTTTACTCCCCTGATTGAAGGTGATTTACCTCTGACCGTCTCAAATTAAAGACGGAATGGAAAAATGGTCTCAGCCATTTCATTTCTTGTCTTGGGTCCACAGCGTCTCTCCACGCCGCAGAATCCCAAATTCTTTCTGGGAGTAGTTGAACAACCCCCAGAAGCTTTTTCAACCCGAAACTAAGTAGTACCTCTAGTTTCAGTAGGCATCGTTCTGACCTTGCCGCAATGTCCACGTGAACGGGCTCGTTCTTACGTAGAGCCAACGGTATTGCGTTACCATCTGCGTCGTGCGGGTTTTGCGCCAACCAATCAGCGCAATGCCGGTCAACACCAGATAGTCAACGACAAAATACTGAAATGACAGCAACGGTTCCTCGAACAATGCAAAGCACAGGAACCGAACCGCCAATGTCAGCAAGAACAAGAACCAGAACAACATCCAGAACGGTCGCCAGGTCACCGCAATCGCGCGGCCCGTGGCATAGGCAGCCAACCCGCCGATACCACATACAAAGATGATGAAGACCGGCAAGGAACTGCCATAAAGAATACCCATATCGCGTGCTCCCTTGCTTAGTGACGACCGCCCTCGAGATAGGCCGCCTTGACCTCTTCCCGAGACAAAAGCTCTTTACCTGTACCTGTCATGGTGATGACACCGTTCACCATCACATAGCCCCGGTGAGCGAGCTTCAGTGCGTGATACGCATTCTGTTCCACCAAGAACACGGTCAGTCCATCGGTCTTGTTCAGCTCATTGATTGCCTCAAAGATCTGGCGAACGATAATGGGCGCCAAACCCAGCGACGGTTCGTCCAGCAAAAGCAATCGCGGACGGCTCATCAATGCCCGGGCAATGGCCAGCATTTGCTGTTCACCACCTGACAACGTTCCGCCACTCTGATGCTGACGCTCCTTCAGCCGCGGAAACAACTCGAACACGCGCTTCAGATCGTCCTCGAAGTACTTGTTTTCCGCAACCATGCCACCCATCATGAGGTTTTCCAGCACGGACATGCGCGGAAAAATGCGTCGCCCTTCGGGTGACTGGGCAATGCCCGTTCTCATGATCTCGTAGGTTGGTTTGGTCGTGATGTCCTCACCAGCATAAACAATTGACCCGTTACGCGCCTGCGGTGATCCGCAGACCGTCATCATCAAGGTGGACTTTCCGGCTCCATTCGCGCCGATCAACGTCACGATCTCACCTTCGTGGACATCCAGATCGACGCCTTTCAAGGCAATGATCTTACCGTAGTAGGTCTCGACCCCACGGACCTTCAGAAGTGGTTCTGTCATTGTCATAGGCCCACTTCCTCCTCGATTTCATCAACCTCATCATCATCCACACCCAGATAAGCCGCGATCACATGCGGATCATTCTTGACCTCGTCTGGGGTACCGTCAGAAATCTTCACCCCGTAATCCAACACAACCACGTGATCGGAAATTTCCATCACCACAGACATGTCATGTTCGATCAACAGCACAGAGGTGTCATGTTCCTTCCGGATGTACATGAGCAGTTCATTGAGCTCGAGGCTCTCCTTGGGGTTCAAACCAGCAGCCGGTTCGTCCAGACATAAAATCTCCGGACCAGTGCACATGGCCCGCGCAATCTCCAGCCGGCGCTGGTCACCATATGGCAGTTCCGCCGCTGGAAGATCCGCCCGATCCAAAAGGTTTGTTTTCTCAAGCCAGTACTTGGCATGATCGATAGCATCACGGTTGGCATGACGGTAGCCCGTCAACCCCAACAAACCGCCGAGGGTCCAGTTGGAAGCCACCATCAAAGGATTGTGCTGCGCGACCATCAGATTTTCCAAAATGGTCATGCCGCCAAACAGGCGGATGTTCTGGAATGTCCGCGCAACCTTTGCATGGGCCGAGATCTTGAAGTCCGGCAACCGCTCCAGGAGGAATTTCTCGCCATTGGAGCGACGCATGACAAGGCGTCCTTCAGTAGGCTTGTAAAAACCTGTGGCACAGTTGAACACGGTTGTTTTTCCAGCCCCGTTCGGACCAATCAACGCCGTGATATCTCCACGCCCCACATTGAAGGACAAATCATCGATTGCCGTCAGACCACCAAACCGCATGGTCAAATGCTCAACGGTCAACACAGGATTATCGTTCCATTGGGTCATCCGTGTCCCTCCTGAACCAGATCCGCCGAAATGCCTTTGGCGTCTTTCGACAGGGTCACCGACGGCGCTCGGGTTGAGACCAGACCCCGCGGTTTCCAGACCATGATGAAGACCATGAGCATACCAAAGACCAGCATGCGGTACTCTTCAAACTCGCGGAAGAATTCGAACCCTCCGATCATGACGACCGAGGCAATCACCACACCAATCTGAGAGCCAAGCCCTCCAAGCACGACAATCGCGAGGATTACGGCCGATTCAATGAAGGTGAAACTCTCAGGTGAAATGAACCCCTGACGAGTGGCGAAGAACGAGCCGGCAAACCCACCAAACATGGCACCCAGCGCAAATGCGGTAAGCTTGGTGTTGGTGGTGTTGATACCCAGCGACCGACAGGCAATCTCGTCTTCCCGCAGCGCCTCCCATGCCCGGCCAATCGGCATGCGCCGCAGCCGCATGGTGACAATATTGGTCACCAAAGCCATGATGAGAATGAGATAGTACAAGAAGATGATCCGGTGAATGGAGGAGTAATCCAGACCGAAAAAGTCCGCAAACCCGCCATCGCCGCGCTTGAACTCAAGACCAAAGAAGGATGGACGCGGAATACCTGAAATCCCGTCGGGACCACCCGTAAACTGATACCAGTTCAATAACACGATCCGGATGATTTCGCCGAAAGCCAATGTAACAATCGCCAGGTAATCCCCTCGCAACCGCAACACGGGAAAGCCGAGGATGATACCCCAGAACGCGGCCAGAATGCCTGCAAGTGGCAAGCAGATCCAGAACGAGAACCCGAAGTATTCGGCCAGCAAGGCGTAGGAGTATGCCCCCACAGCATAAAACGCCACATAGCCGAGATCCAGAAGCCCGGCCAGCCCCACCACAATGTTGAGGCCCCACCCCAGCATGATGTAGGTGGTCACCAGAATGGCCAGATCGATATACTGGCGAGACCCCCGCGCCCCGAGCCAGAACATCAGAGCAAACGGCAACGCGATCGCAATGATCAGAAGGACCGGTTTCAGCGCCTTCCCAATCTGCGTTGCGCTGTCACCAGACGGCATGAGGCCAGACAGGTTGACCGCCAACGGGTTATCCGGCTTCCAGAAAAACAGGTTCAGCAGCAGACGTCCCACGAAGACCGTTACCACGGCAATGGCAACGGCTGTCCACCGGTATTCGATAAACAACTCGGCTCCGAGGCCGGAAGCCACATCCACCTTCATGCCAACCATGACCAGCGCAAGCGCAAAGGTCACAAATGCGCCCATACCAGCGTCTTTCACGCTGCTTTCAAGAAGGCTTGGTTTCTTGACAGTTTCCATGATCAGACCTTCTCCACTTCCGGTTTGCCAAGCAGACCTTCGGGCATGAAGATCAGAACGATCGCGAGGATCGAGAAGGCGGCAACATCTTTGTATTCAACGGAGAAGTAACCGGACCAGAAGGTCTCGATGAGCCCGATCAAAAGACCACCCAACATCGCGCCCGGTAGCGATCCAATCCCCCCCAGAACCGCGGCGGTAAAGGCCTTAACACCCGCAACAAAGCCGATGAAGAAGTCAACCACGCCGTAATACATGAGGAACATCAATCCCGCTACGGCAGCCAGAGCCGCGCCCATCACAAAGGTGAGTGAGATGGTTCGGTCGACGTTTACGCCAAGAAGGGCCGCCATTTTGCGGTCCTGTTCACAAGCGCGTTGGGCTCGTCCCAGACTGGTGTTGTTGATCAGGAATGTAAAACCTGCCATCAAAACCACAGTGGTTACGATGATCAGGATCTGCATGTAGGACAGTTGAACGGCAAACCCCGTCCCTGCCCCATCCGAAAGCTGGAAGCCACCCTGAAACAGCGGCTGCAGCGGCTTGTTACGAGCACCCTGCGATATCTGCACAAAGTTCTGAAGAGCAATGGAGGCCCCGATTGCCGTAATCAAAGGCGCAAGCCGAAAAGACCCGCGCAACGGCCGGTAGGCAATACGCTCGACCGTCCAGCCCCACACGGCAGTCAAGGCCATGGCAATAACGAGCACCAGAACAAGCGCAGCAATCAACAGCAGCAGCGGCGTCGCCGCCGTGATGCCAAGTGCCACGATCGTGATCAACGCGATGAAAGCGCCAACCATGAAAATGTCACCATGCGCAAAGTTGATCATGCCGATGATACCGTAGACCATCGTATAACCAATGGCGATAAGACCGTAAATTGATCCCAAGGTGACGCCATTTATTAGCTGTTGGAGAAAATAATCCATATTTTGTTTTGTTCCCCGATTGGAAAAGCGGTTTTTACCGTTCTACCCGAGCGTCTCTCCACGCTCGGCCCCATATATTTTCTAGAGAGCCTTTCTGAGCAAGTAAATTCCCTATACTGGTAAGCACCTATATTGATAACTTTATATCGCAAATTACCTTTGTAACGAACAATTAATTCCTTCACGTCGCGTTCTCTGCGCATATGGTGTTTACCTAGAGAAACAATTGAGTTCGCTGAATGGCGGTTTGCCGCCCCGTGGCCAAGCTGCCAGAGATCAGCGGGAAGGAATCAATCGCCGTTAGTAATATATCAGCGATAGACCAACTGCCAAGAACCGATTATCGGTTTGATCTGGCTTCCCACTTGGCATTGGAAAACAAGCATTTCTGGGGATGGAATCACGGGTTCCCCCTCGACAACCCGCAAATGGCGCTGGAAAAATTACGGAAAAGCCCCTAGCTAGGAAGCAGGCGCTTCAATCCGAAACAGCACAACAGGCACACTTCAAAATGACAGCACCGGCACCCTACAGAACGTCCATGAGCCACAACGAACACATCTCTGCCGAGCAGTTTCGTGAGGCCATGAGTCGTCTGGCCGCTTCTGTGAATATCTTGACCTCGGATGGACCAGCAGGTCGGGTCGGGGTCACTGTGTCTTCTGCCTGTTCGGTAAGTGATCAGCCGCCCACGGTCCTTGTCTGCCTAAATCGAGGCACAGATGTAAATGAGACCATCAAACAGAATGGCGTGTTTTCCCTCAATACGCTGATCCATAATCACACATCCATTTCCGATGTGTTTGCCGGGCGAGGCGATCTGGATATGGCCGACCGTTTTGGCTACGGCACCTGGACGACACTGGAAACCGGCTCTCCCATCCTTGAACAAGCCCGGATGGCCTGCGACTGCCGAGTGAGCGAAATCGCCGAGGTTGGAACGCATTCGGTCATTTTCGGAGAGGTCGTAGCGGCACATTTTGGCGGCAAAGAAAAAGCGCTCATTTATCTCGATCGCAACTACCACGCGCTATAGCCTTTGAACCGCACCACAGATATGCTGGCTCAAATGAAAAGGTTTGAGTGAGCATAATCATGGCAAGGCTTAAGGCAGGCGCAAAAAATCTGATTACCGATGTTCCGGGCATCCAAGTAGGAAATGCGCACGATCCGGTACTCAAAAGTGGCAGTACCGCCATCATTCCGGACAATCCGGCTGTGGTTTCCGTCGCTATTCATGGCGGCGCACCGGGCACCCGTGACGTTGCCCTGCTCGAACCCGACCAAACCGTTGCACAAGTTGATGCCCTCGTCCTGTCAGGGGGTTCTGCTTTCGGGCTTGATGCCGCAGCCGGAGTGCAATCCCTGTTGGCCAAGCGAGGCAAGGGCTATGCTGTCGGTTCCGTTCGCGTGCCCATCGTCCCCGCTGCCATACTCTTCGATCTGCTAAACGGCGGCGACAAGAACTGGGGGCTGGATGAAACACCTTATCGTCATCTGGGCATCCAGGCAGCACAGAATGCAAGAACAGACTTTGAGCTGGGAACCATCGGTGCGGGCTATAGCGCGACAACAGCCACGCTGAAAGGCGGATTGGGATCCGCATCAACGTTGCTCCCGTCTGGGGCAACCATTGGTGCACTCGCCGCTGTCAACGCGCTGGGATCGGTCACCTATGACCATCTGGCCCATTTCAGGGCAGCCCCGTTTGAAATAGGCGATGAGTTTGGCGGCCTTGGCCTGCCGGACCACCTCCCCCAACCCAGTGAGGCGATCCTGAGCAAGCTGACCAACATGGACAGCAAGGCCCAGCCACTTCAGAACACGACCATCAGTGTCGTCGCAACTGACCTTATCCTTACAAAGGCCGAAGCAAAGCGCATCGCCGTTGCGGCCCATGATGGCTATGCTCAGGCGATATGGCCGTCCCACACTCCTTTGGACGGCGATCTTATCTTTGTGTTGTCTACCGGCAAACGGGCGATGACTGACCCGGTATCAGATATGCAGATGCTTGGCGCCCACGCGGCTTCCACGGTAGCCCGCGCGATCGCTCGTGGGGTTTACCACGCAGCGCCAGACAGGACTGACGCCGTCCCGACCTGGAAAGAAAGCTATCTCACAACCTGACAAGCCAGCACGCGCAAACGTCACAGCCATGGCAGCGCGATTATACGAACGCACAGCACAGCCTCTCAAAAAGCCAGGGTATTGTCAGAAAAGCCCCCTTGGAGGATAAAGAAAAGCGCCATCCCCGGGTGTTGGAAACAAGGATGGCGCTTTTCAGGACGAGAGCGATCGGGGTATCGCCCTCGTCCTATTCTTTTGTCGACATCAAGCGCCGACGAGTTCCTTGGCGGAACCTCCCGCCATTGCCGCATTTTCGCGCTCTGCAGCTGAGGGCCCATCCCCGCCTTCAGGGTGCTGATCAAGCGGATGGTACTTGATGCGATAGAAGGCGCAGTACAAGGCTGGCGCAGCAATCAGGGTCAGCACAGTTGCAAACGCAAGCCCGCCCATGATCGACACAGCCATACTGCGGAACATCGGATCAATGACCAGTGGCGCCATGCCAAGAATGGTTGTGAACGCTGCCATGGTAACCGGTCTCAAACGTGAGACACTGGCATCCACCACCGCCTGAAACTTCTCCTTGCCCTCATCAATCTGAATGGCGATCTCTTCAATCAAAACAATCGCATTCTTGATAAGCATACCCGAGAGGGACAAGACGCCGAGGATCGCCATGAAGTCCAGCGGAAAGCCGGTTCCAAGCAGAGCAATGGTCACGCCATTGATCGACATTGGCACCATCAACCAGATCATCAAAGGTTCGCGTACCTTGGCGAACAGCAAAATGGAGATGATCACCATCGTCAGGAACCCGATTGGCAGGGCCGCCCCAAGAGAAGCGTTCGCATCATTGGAGCTTTCATACTCTCCGCCCCATTCCAGAGAATAGCCCTCCGGCAACGGAATGGATTCAATCGCGCCCCGTATGCGTGCATGAGCCGTTGAAGCCAGTTCATCATCCGCATTGGCACCCATCACGGTAATGGTCTTCACCCGATCCCGGCGCCGAATAATGGTATCCTCGGCAACAGTTTTCACGCCATCCGTCACCTGATCAATCGGCACATAGGCGCTCTGTTGCGAGCTCCAAACGAGCGTGTCCATCAAAGCTTCAGAGGCGGTCATGCCATCCGGACGGTCACGGCGCACCATGATCGGAATATTCTCATCCCCATCACGATAACTGCCAGCGCGCATTCCTTCAGAGGAAAACTGGATCGCTGATGCAAGATCCTGACGGGTAATGCCGGCAATCCTTGCTCGATCCTCATCAAACAAAGGTGTCAGAACGAACTCGCGCTCGCGCCAGTCAGTGCGTACATCGTGCAACCGATACTTAGGATCTCGGAAAATGCGTTCAGCTTCCTCAGCCAATCCACGCAGTACATTTGCATCCTTGCCAGAGAAACGAGCCTGAATGGAAGCCCCGCTGGGCGGTCCGAAAACCAGACGCTCAGTGAACACCCGGGCATTCGGGAAGGTCTGCAAGCCGAACTCACGCACCCTTTCTGCCAAAGCGTCAATTGTCTCGGTTGTTTTGGTTCGGACAATAATCTGACCATAGTTGGAGGTGGCATCTTCAGGGCTGTAGGTAAGCATGAAGCGCGCCGCACCACGACCGGCAAAAGCACTCGTCGCAGTAACGCTATCCAGCCCCCGAATGTATTCATCGAGGATTTTCAGATCCCGATCCGTACTGCGAATATCCGCGCCCTGAGGGGCCCAGTAGTTCACATAGAACATGGGCGTCGAGGAATCCGGGAAGAACGCAACACCCACATACTTGAAGCTGTACATGCACACAGCGGTCGTGGCGATGAGCAACAGGATTGTCAAAGGCCGGAACTTGAGAGCAACCACAAGCACCTTCTTGAAGGTTACATACAAGAGCCCGCGATAGGGATCCTTGTCCTCACCGCTCAAGGTCGTGATGAAGAAGTACTTGCCGAACAAGGGGGTAAGCAGGATTGCAAAGACCCATGACATCAACAGGGAAATAGCAACAACGGCGAACAGTGAGAACATGAACTCACCGGTTGCATCCGGAGACAGACCGATGCCGGAGAACGCCATGATGCCGATTACGGTTGCGCCCAACAGCGGCCATTTGGTTTGCCGCACCACCAACGAAGCGGCTGGCAACGGTTTCATGCCCCGTTGCATGTTGATCATCATGCCCTCTGCAACCACGATGGCATTGTCCACCAACATGCCCATGGCAATCACCAGAGCACCCAGCGAGATGCGCTGAAGTTGCAGCTCGAATATCTTCATCCAGAACACGGTAGCCATCACGGTCAGGAACAACGATGTGCCCACCACCAGAGCCGCTCTCCAGCCCATAAAGATACCCAGAACGACAATCACGATTGCAACGGACATGGCCAGATTGAGCACGAAGTCGCTCACAGCCGCATCAACAACCACATGCTGTTGGTAGATCGGCCATATTTCCATTCCAAGCGGCAAATCCTTGTGCAGCTTGTTGATGTACGCCTCTACCCGCTGACCGACGTCCACGATGTTTGTACCGGAAACAGCTGAAACCCCCAGCGTAACGGCACGCATGCCATTGTGACGCACGATAGCGTCGGGATCATCCGGCTCGTTGACCGAGATTGTTGCCACATCTGATAGCCGCACCATGGCAGTGGAGCCAGGTCGACCGATTACCAGATCGGCAATGCTGCGATAATCGTGAAAAGCCGAGTCGGTCACGATCCGCAGCCGGGCATCACCGGACATGGTGGAGCCGTTTTCCTGCACCGCGTTTTCTGCACCTAGAACCGCCATGACATCGTTGAGCGTGATGCCAAGTTGAGCCAACCGATCCTGCGAGACATTGATGCGAATTTCATCCTGTGGCTCGCCCAGAACATCCACCTTCGCAACGCCATCGACGGTCAACAGTTCCCGACGCAACTCCTGGGTCGCATCACGAAACTCCCGATTGGAATAACCCTGAGCCGTGAAGGCATAGTAGAGCCCGTACACATCACCAAAATCGTCAAACACGATAGGATCACGGACACCGGCCGGAAGGTCGTTCCGAATGTCATTCACTTTTCGGCGCAGCTCATCCCACACCTGCGGCAGCTCGTGCTTGTCGTAGGTGTCTTTGATCTCCACCTGAATACGCGACAGTCCGGGCTCCGAATTGGAGGTCAGTTCATTCAACTGAGAAAGCTGCTGTATGGCCGTTTCCAGCTTTTCAGTAACTTCCTCTTCTACCTCCGAGGCCGTAGCGCCGGGATAGGCCGTAATGACCTGAGCCGATTTGATCGTGAACTCAGGATCTTCAAGACGACCAATGCTGGAGAGTGCCCATATGCCGCCAAGCAAGGCGATCAAAACAACCATCCAGACATTGACCGGCTTCTCAATTGAGTAGCGTGCAATATCCATGAGGGACTCTCCCGGTTACTTCATCGGTCGAATGGTCTCGCCATCCTGAAGGTAGCCAACACCAGCCGTTACGATCATGTCGCCTTCTTCAAGACCGGATACCACCGGTATGTACGGACCATAAAGCGTGCCGATTTCAACTTCTCGCTTGGAGACCGTGTTCGTGTCCGGGTCAAAGATCCAAACATACGGGTCCCGTTCGGGATCAGCCGCAACTGCCGACGTCGGCACAAGCAGCCCCGGACTGCCTTGCATACCAAACTGGCGCGCCTTGATGCGGACACTGGCTGTCATCCCCGGAAACACCTGAATGTCATCGGGATGCGGCATCGCCAGTGTCACGCGGTAGGTTTGCGTGATCGGATCAGCTTCAGTTGAATGCTCACGATACTCCAGCGGATACTCCTTGCCAGGATGCGCTGGAAACTCTGCGGTCATGGAGATCAGGTTCTGCTCGCGCGCCTGAGCAAACAGCCGCTCTGGTACATTGATATCAATCTGCACCTCATGCACATCCTGAATGCGGATTACGCTTGTTCCCGCATCAATGATGGTAAAATTATCAACCAATCTTTTGGAGATAATCGCATCATACGGCGCGTATATTTTGGTGTAGCTCAAGTTCCGTTTAGCGTTATCCAGTTGTACGGCGGCCAGATCGTAGGCCGTCTTGGCACTATCGTAGGCGCCTTGCGAAACAACTTCCTTGTCCTTGAGCGTTTCATAGCGATCAAGATCGAGTTTGCGCTGTTCGATATTCACCTCTGCCTCGCGAACGGCAGCTTCATAATCAGCTGGATCCAAGGCAGCGATCAACTCACCTTCTTTGACCAACTGGCTTTCTCGCACTGGCAGTTTCGTCAACTGTCCACCAACGCGAAAAGCCAGATTGACCGTTTGCACGGCTTCAACCCGGCCGGTGAAATTGCGGGTAACCATCCCCTCCTCTGCCGAGACGGTCATCACCGGCGCAACGCGCGGCGGCTCCTCTTCAGTAGCAGATGCTGTCGTGTTGTCTTCCTGGCAACCAGCGAGCATGAGGCCCAGCGCCATAACGGCAACGGGGCCACCCCACCAAGATAACCCTTTTCTTGTGTTCGTTGTTCTCATCGCTCTTTCCCAAACAAAAGCTGGTCTTCAGTCACGTCTTGGTTCAACACCGATCCAGCAGCTCAAAGAGCAGTTCCTTGGCTGCTTCCAATTCCTCAGGCTTGCGCAATTCCACATCAAAGGCGCGTCTTGAATACAGGCCGTCAATAAACACCTCGGCCAACACTGCGGCCGCCGGATTGGCGATCTCGCTGGAGATGCGATCGCTGTATTTCTGACAAAGATCCCGAAATGGAGAGATGTGTTCGGCGCGGCGGTCCGACATGGAGATCAGGCAAACCGGCAAGACACGTTCGAGGACATCATGTTCCAACGACAGTACAGCGCGAAGTGTCGGATAGTTCAGTCCGCGCGCCTGATTCTTTTTCGTACGCTCATTGATCTCGTTGGACCACCGGTCGCAGAGGTGATCGATAAGACCGGCAACCAATGCATCCTTGGAGCGGTAGTTGTACAGCACTCCCCCTTTTGACAGGCCTGCTCTTGCAGCCACTCCGTCAATGGTCAGCGCGCCAACACCACTCTCCAGCACGATGCTCCTTACAGCATCCAAAATCAATGATCGGGTCTCGCTTGCCATCTGCGCTCTCCAACGGACCAAATCCGCAGCAAATATCTATACCGTCCAGTCGGTATTCTGCACCGTCCGGACGGTTTCTATACCGTCTAGACGGTTTTTTTGTCAACAGCATGAATGCGCAAAAATGTGACTGGCGGTAGCTGGCGTGTCGTAAAGGTAGAAAGCTCGACCAAAGATTAATAGGGCAAAATAAAGAAGCCGGGCCACGGGGGCCCGACTTTCCAACATACAGTGATCCTGATCACACCCAACCTAACGTCATTCAGCCGCTGTTTTGAACTGCACAGTTGAAGGATCATCCTCAAGTTGCGCCAAAAGCTCCTTGCGCCGCGCTTGCGCCCGGTGGAGAGATTGCTTTTTGACGGGACCGAAACCACGCACCAGATCAGGCATCCGCAAGAATTCGGTCAACAGGCCATAGCTGGAGGTGCCCAATAGCCCGATCGCGCGCGATAGATCCGCCTCGTATTGAACCAATAGCTGCCGCTCTTCTCGCCGCTCCTCCGTATAGCCGAACGGATCAAGACGAGTACCCCGCAGCTTTTTACCAGCGGCCAGCACCTTAAACGCCTTGAAGATCCAAGGACCAAAGGCGCGTTTCTTGGGGCGACCTGTGCGTGGATCCAACTCTCTGGACAGGAACGGCGGAGCCAACATGACGGTGAGCTTGCGCGGGTTCTCGAACTGGGCTTCCAACTTGCGCTTGAAAGCCGGATCAGAATAGAGGCGCGCCACTTCATACTCATCCTTGTAAGCCATGACCTTATACAACATGTCCGCTGCAGTTGAGGTCAACTCAAAGGTACCCGGCCCATGCTCGGCGTCTTTTGCGCGCACCGCTTCAATGCGGTCAATGA
This sequence comes from Pseudovibrio exalbescens DSM 16456, assembly GCF_000422785.1. Lineage (GTDB taxonomy): Bacteria > Pseudomonadota > Alphaproteobacteria > Rhizobiales > Stappiaceae > Pseudovibrio > Pseudovibrio exalbescens. Next base: position 430,382 of record NZ_AUGS01000001.1, on the reverse strand, counting down.
AACGCTGTGCATACGCTGCATCCTGATAGGCACTCAGTTCGCTGGCGTAGAACTTCATCTTTTCATCCAGGCTCATCATCTTCAAGGCATCTTCGCGCGGCAGCGCCTTGAAGATCGCCTCGGAGTTGGCATAGAGGATCCGTCCAGCACGGAATGCCTGCAGGTTGGCTTTGACCGCCGCCCCATTGATGGCAATCGCCTGTTCGATTGCTTCCGCCGACGGCGGCAGGCTTCCGGCCTGATAAGCCAACCCGACCAGCATCATGTTGGTGTAGATTGCATCTCCAAAGAGCTTTTCTGCAATTGTTGCCACATCAAACTGCGCGAGTTCCAGCGACGCCTCCTCAAGTGTTTTGACCATCTTGGCGTCTTCATAGGACAAGGTCTGCTTCATGGCGAACTCGGCAGTCGGAGCCACGCGTGTATTCGCAAATGTCCGGGTACGCGTGCGATGGGCCATGGTCAGCTGTTCAGCCTTTGTGGCCACCAGCATGTCGCTGGCCAGCAGTGTGTCCAACCGAGCCGGAGGCACACGCGGTCCTTCGATGGATCCATCCGCACTGGCAAAGCGAATGTGGGAAGTAACCGGCCCTCCTTTTTGCGCCAAGCCTGTCATGTCCAACGTCGACGCCTGCAAACCGTCCACATGCGCTGCCATGGCCAGAACTGCGGCCACCGTCGTCACGCCCATACCGCCGATACCGGCAATGAGCATGTTGCGCGTTTCCGACAAGTCCGGATGGGTTACCTCAGGCAGCTGTGCCACCAGTGTCTCTACATCCAGGTCAACTGCGGTGGCTTTGCGCAGGGCGCTCCCCTCCACGAAAACAAAAGAGGGGCAGAAGCCCTTCACACAGGTGAAGTCCTTGTTGCAGGAAGACTGATTGATGCGCCGCTTCTCTCCAAATGGGGTTTGTAGTGGCTCCACAGACAGGCAGTTGGATTGAACAGAGCAGTCCCCGCAGCCTTCACAGACGCGATCATTGATGAAAAGTCGTTTGTCAGGATCAGGATACAAGCCCTTCTTGCGCCGGCGTCTTTTCTCTGCGGCGCAGGTCTGGTCGTAAACGATCGCGGACACACCCTCATAAGCCTGAAATTGCTTTTGCACATCCATCAGGTAGTCGCGGTGCTGCACCGGCATGGCCAGTGGCAAATCGTGACGTCCTTCATAGATTTCCGGTCGTTCTGAAAGAAGGGCAATCTTGCCTACGCCTTCCGCATCCAGTTGGCGCAACAATGCGGGAACGGTCAGCTTGTCATCATGTTGCTGGCCGCCCGTCATGGCCACGGCATCGTTGAACAGGATCTTGTAGGTAATCGGTACACCCGCGGCAACCGCCTGACGGATCGCCAGAATACCCGAATGCACATAGGTGCCATCGCCCATGTTGGCGAACACATGCTTATCCTTGGCAAAGTGCGCCTGACCAACCCACAGAACGCCCTCGCCCCCCATGGCGATCTGCCCATCGGTAGACCGCCCGGCGACCTCAGTCATGGCATGACAGCCAATGCCGGGCATGGCACGAGCACCTTCCGGGACAACCGTAGAGGAGGAATGCGGACAGCCGGAACAGAAGTAGGGCACGCGCGACGCCTTTTCTCCGTGCCCCTGCGCCCACATCTGCTGACGCATCATGCGATCAGCAACGGCCTTCATTTCGTCGGTGACGAAATCGCGCGGCAAGAAAGTCATGACCGCCCGGACAAGCTCGTCCATCGACAATTCAAGCACGTCGGAAAGCAGAGGCTCTCCATGGGGCGTCTTTTTCCCCCACACCTGCGGGCGCTGCTCCTCGGACCAGCCATAGGCGATTTCTTTGATCTGGGGTTCGAGAAACGCCCGTTTGTGTTCAACGACCATGATCCGTTCAACACCACGGGCAAACTCACCAAAGCCTGCAGGATCAAGCGGATACGGCATGCCGACCTTGTAGACCGCAAGCCCCATCTCCTTGGCCCGTTCCTCGGTGATGCCGCATAGCTGCAACGCTTGGCACAAATCACGATAGGCCTTACCGGTTGCAACCAATCCCAGCCGCGGCTTGGTCGCGCCATAACCGACACGGTCCAGCCGATTGGCCCGCGCATAAGCCTGCGCAGCCGGCAGGCGAATATCGCGCAACAGCCGCTCCGTCTCCAGCCTGTTGCCCAGCAGGAGTACTCGATTCAACTCGGCGCTCTTGTGCGGGTCCTTGTCCTCCGGCCAGATGAAACGGTGGCGATCCATGTCGACGGAGATCGTCGACGACCCATCCATCGTATCCGCCAGACAGATCATGGCGGACCACAATCCGGAAAACCGGGAAAGCTCAAAGCCATGCAGGCCCATGTCGAGCACTTCCTGCACGTCCGCAGGATTCAAGACCGGGATTTCCGCGTGTTCGAAGAAAAATTCGCTCTGCGCCGGCAAGATGGACGACTTCGCCAGATGATCATCGCCTGCAAGTGCTAGCACCCCCCCATTGCGGTCCACGCCACTGGCGTTGGCTTGCTTCAGCACATCGCCCGCCCGATCGACACCAGGGGCCTTGCCATACCAGATGCCGAAAACGCCATCGACAGAAGCACCTTGTCCGTGTTGGCGAACCTTCTGGGACCCCCAAACGGCAGTTGCTCCCAACTCTTCGTTGATACCCGGCTGAAACTGTATGTTGAGTGGATCAAGAAGCTTCTTGGAGCGCTGCAGTTCGCTGTCATACCCCGCAATCGGAGAACCGCGATACCCGGATATGAACCCACCGGTGTTCAAGCCGGCGGCCCGATCCAATCGCGCGCGGTCCAGCGCAACCCGAACCAATGCTTGGATTCCCGAAATGTAGACTCGGCCACTCGTTAGATTATACTTGTCATCTAGGTGCACGGTCGGCACATGAACATTCATTATATGGGGCTCCTCCTCCCTTAAGCATCAACGGGTTATCCCTCCTCCCGCTGATGTCGAACAGCTCACGTTCTTCCCTCCATCATGATCCTTTTTTCCAGATATTTCTGTGCTAACATACCTGATATTACGTAGGTGATCGAAATAAAAATTTCACCAGGGGGCACATGAACGAAAATTCTCTCCTAGATAGTTCGGACGTGCGCGTGTTGAGAATCCTGCAACGAGACGCGTCCATGTCCATTGCTGATATTGCTCGAGAAGCGGGGATGAGCCAGACACCATGCTGGCGCCGGATCAAGAAGCTGAAAGAGACGGGAATCATCAAACAGGTCGCCGCTGTAGTCGACCGGGAAGCGGTTGGTCTCAATTTTCTGGCGTACTCTTTCGTCAAGTTATCATTGCCCAGCCGCGAAAACATGGAGCAATTCGACAAGCTCGTCGCCAGGTGGCCTGAAGTCGTCACCTGCGAGCGGATCACGGGTGCCGTTGACTATCTGATCAAGGTGGTGACCGACGACATCAAATCCTATGATGATTTCCTGCGGCTTAAGCTGCTGGACAATGCATTGGTGAGTGACGTTCAATCCCGGATCGTGGTGTCTACAATCAAAGAAACCGTTGCTCTGCCACTCCGCGAGACTTGAGCCCGACTAAACAGTGAGGGCCGCATTGGCGCGGCTCTCGCGGTCGGACGGCCTCCCGCAACGAAAGCGGGAATTCATCCTGTTTTACTTGAACTTGACCAAGATGAAATTAGCCAGGCGCATCCACCTCAAGATTGCCTTCCCCGCTCTTGCCACCAGCACCAGAGGGGCAAAAGCTTGCCATGTTTGCATCCCCATGCTAGCGGCATGTCACAAACATATGCAGGCTCTGGAGATCATCAGATGAGCAATCCACTTGTCATCGCACCATCGGTATTGGCTTCCGATTTTTCGAAGCTGGGCCAGGAAGTCCGGGACGTCGCAGCAGCGGGCGCGGACTGGATCCATCTGGACGTGATGGATGGGCATTTCGTGCCGAACATCACGTTCGGCCCGGATGTAATAGCATCAATCCGCTCGGCGACAGACAAGGTGTTTGACACCCACTTGATGATTGAGCCCGTTGATCCATACATCGAAGCATTCGCGAAGGCTGGCTCAGACTACATCACAGTTCACGCTGAAGCGACGAAACACTTGGATCGAACCCTCCAGGCAGTGCGTAATCAAGGCAAGAAGGCGGGCGTTTCCCTCAATCCGGCAACGCCGGAAAGCTGCATCGAATATGTTCTCGATCGCCTTGATCTGATCCTCATCATGACCGTCAATCCAGGGTTCGGGGGGCAGAAGTTCATTCCTGCCATGATCGATAAAACGCGTCGTATCAAACAGATGATCGGCGACCGTCCAATTCGCCTCCAGATAGATGGCGGGGTTACCCCGCAAACGGCTCCTTTGGTGACACAAGCGGGCGCGGATACTCTGGTAGCAGGTTCGGCAGTCTTCAAGGGCGGTACCGAGGATGCTTACCGCCAGAACATCTCCGCGTTGCGCGAGGCCGTCGCCACAGCACAAAGCTAGCAACGACCATCCGGAGCGCTTCCCTTTGACGCCCCACTTGGCATGGGGCGCAACAGGATTGGTCAGTTCTGGGTGAGACTTGCGGTTTTCACCGCTGAATCCGTCAGCAGTTGAGCATCAGCCCCAAACACCAAAAACCTGTAACCTGCCTTGAGCGAAGCCTGAAAATGCGCTTCGCTCACGCAGTACATACCGGCCACCTTGCCGTAAACCGCCACGCGCCGCGCGATATCGGCTTGCATCTTTAACGCACTTTCAGAGGTCGGCGCCACCTCTTCTCCTGCCGAGACAGTAAGCGACAAATCAGCCGGTCCTACAAACACGCCATCCAAACCATCAACGGCCAGAATGTCATCCAGGGCCTCAACCGCATCAGGCGTCTCGATCATTGCCAGTGCAAGAGTGACCTCATTCGCCTTCTGCTGGTACTCGATCATGTCGATGTCATGCAGACCGCCGGCACGAAATGGACCAAAACTGCGTGCTCCAACGGGTGGGTATTTGCAGAACCCGACCAACTGCCGCGCTTCCTCTGCGCTGTTGATCATTGGCGCGATGATGGCCTGAGCGCCCACATCCAGCATCCAACTGGCGTCTTGGAAATCACCAACACACACCCGCAGAACCGGCGCGCCCCCCGCATAGGCAATGGCGCTGATGCAGTCCCGTGCTTCTGCGCCTCGCGCCATACCGTGCTGCATGTCAACAGTTACCGCAGAAAACCCCGCCTTGACCAGCGTTTCACAGACCACGGGAACCCCAAGACTGCTCCAGGCACTGTGCACGACTTCACCGCGTCGCAAACGCGCCGCGATACAATTTTCGAAAAACGACATTTTGCCTCCCACCCAAACGGGCCTCTCCCCAAAAAAGAATGCGCGGCCCGACCGACCGCGCATCCAAAATAACTCTCAAAAATACCAAGTGTCGAATCAAGCTGATTCCCGCACCAACTTTTCAGCCTCAACCTGAAGCTGCATCATCGTGCGACGGATCTGATGATGTGACTGTTGCACACCGGCCTTTTCGAAATCCGCAACGATACGTTTGAACACGTTGTCCTCGGCATCTGGCTTCAAGTGCAGGGCGATCATTTCAGAGGCATAAGCATCCGCCTCCTTGGCATCCAACCCCAGTTTTTCTGCCGCCCAAAGACCCACCATCTGGTTGCGCCGGGCTTTCGCCTTGAACGCCAGTTCGGAGCCAAGTGCGAAGCCGTGCTCGAAACCTTCTTTGCGTTCGTCAAATGTTGTCATGAGCAGCCTCCCAGACCACTGATTTTCTGGATCATGGACCGATATGTCCAAGATCTTCATTTCCCTTTAAATATTAGGTCACTGGCGTTTAAAGGTCAAAAATCTTTGCCTGCTTTTACAGCTCGATTTCTTCAGATTCAGCGGATCTGAACTCCGTCGTGAATTGCCGATTTGTGATTTCTTTAAAAGTCGGTTAACTTCCGCGCGCACGGCGGACCAGATCTGCCCAGCGCTCTTTTGTGGTCCCTCACAAAGCTGTGGTATCATAAATGAAGCACTCGGCTTAGCCCGCTGAAGAATGAAAAAACTCTCGAACTCTAGTGGTACGCGCTTATGAACCGCCGCAGGCGAATTTACGAAGGCAAGGCCAAGATTTTATATGAAGGGCCTGAGCCAGGTACTCTGATTCAGCATTTCAAGGACGATGCGACTGCCTTCAACAACCAAAAGCATGAGGTTATTGACGGCAAGGGCGTGCTGAACAATCGAATCTCCGAGTATATTTTCACCAACCTGAATAACCTCGGCATTCCGACGCACTTCGTGCGCCGTCTGAATATGCGTGAACAACTCATTCGCGAAGTGGACGTGATCCCGATTGAGCTTGTGGTGCGCAATGTCGCGGCTGGTTCGCTGACCAAGCGCCTTGGTGTCGAAGAAGGCACTCAGTTGCCGCGCTCCATCATCGAGTTCTATTACAAGAACGACGAACTTGGCGACCCACTGGTCTCCGAAGAACACATCACGGCGTTCGGCTGGGCAACACCTCAGGAACTCGATGACATGATGGCCATGGGCATCCGCATCAATGACTTCCTGTCGGGCTTGTTCATGGGTGTTGGCATCCGCCTCGTGGACTTCAAGATCGAGCTTGGCCGCTTGATCGAAGGTGACATGATGCGCATTGTTCTGGCGGATGAAATCTCGCCGGACAGCTGCCGTCTGTGGGATACCAAGACCAACGACAAGATGGACAAGGACCGCTTCCGTCAGAACATGGGCGGCATGGTTGAGGCCTATCAAGAGGTGGCCCGTCGTCTTGGCATTCTGATCGAGAACGACCGCCCGGCCGGCAGTGGCCCTGTACTTGTAAAGTAACAGTACCTGCGGTCTTGACCCGATCATAGAGAAGAACAGGGGCGACATATGGGATCGCCCCTTATTTTTTCCTTTTATCCTGCAATGGTCCGAGGTAAGAACGCCTCGAATAGTCGGCGCCATTTTTCGCGGCGCTCTGCGACCCGACCTAACTCAGAGGATCTGACAAAACCATGAAAGCACGCGTCACCGTTACCCTAAAGAACGGCGTTCTGGACCCTCAGGGCAAAGCCATTGAAGGCTCTCTTGGCTCTCTCGGTTTTGATGGTGTTGAAGGTGTCCGTCAGGGCAAGGTTTTCGACATCGAACTGACGGACCGCGATGCTGAAGCTGCAAAGGCTGACATTGAAGCCATGTGCGAAAAGCTTCTCGCCAACACGGTGATTGAAAACTACGCCATCGAACTGCTGTAAGGTGAAAAGAGCGCATGCAGGACGACTCCAAGAAGATCATACGCTTCATGGCCATCAAGGCGGCGGTGTTCATCCTGCTTCCCATGCTGCTCTCCCTTCTGGCAGTGCTGATACTCCTGTAATTCATAGAAAGCTGAGCAAGGTCCTATGAAGTCCGCAGTCATCATCTTCCCCGGCTCGAACCGGGACCGCGACATGATCAAGGCATTGGAGACAATCTCCGGCCAGCCCGTCGCCACAGTGTGGCACACTGAAACCACCCTTCCGGATGTGGACCTTGTGGTCCTGCCCGGCGGCTTCTCCTATGGGGATTACTTGCGCTCCGGCGCGATTGCCGCCCGCTCGCCGATCATGCAGGCCATCAAGGATGCAGCGGACAAGGGCCGGCATGTTCTGGGCGTCTGCAACGGCTTCCAGATGCTTACAGAGGCAGGTCTTCTGCCGGGCGCCCTGATGCGCAATGCCTCACTGCACTTCGTGTGCAAGGAAGTGATGCTGAAGACTGAAAACACCAACACGGCTTTCACCTCCAAGATGGAGAAGGGAGCGGTATGGCGCTGTCCGGTCGCGCACCATGATGGCAACTTCTTTGCAGATGCAGATACACTGGCACAAATCGAAGGCAACGGTCAGGTTGCTTTCCGCTATGCGAACGGGACCAATCCGAACGGCTCGATCAACGATATTGCCGGCATTACAAATGCCAAGGGCAACGTCCTCGGCATGATGCCACACCCGGAAAATCTGATAGAAGATCTCCATGGTGGCGTGGAAGGCCGCGCCATGTTCGAAAGCGTGTTCACAAACCTGGCAGCCGCCTGATCCTCTTGAAAAGTCAAAAGAAAAGCCCGTCACCTTGGTGCGAGCTTTTTTCATGTCCACGTGTCAGCTTGCCCTCAACCGAGCAAAAGCTTCAGGGCAACGCCGGCTGCGCCCAATAGCACAACCACAATCCACGGAGCGAGCTTCCAGCGCACCAACAAGATGAAGCCCGCCAGCGCGACGGCAAAGTCTGCCGGCCCCAAAACCGCACTGGTCCAAACCGGATTGTAAAGCGCGGCCGCCAGAATGCCGACAACAGCCGCATTGGCCCCGCGCATGGCGGCGCGCGCGTCGGCGCGTAGCGCAATGACGTTCCAGAACGGAAGGGCCGCAATCAAGAGCAGAAAGCCCGGCAGGAACACGGCGATCGTTGCCACCAAGGCCCCCAGAAGCCCGCCAATCGGTTCGGACATGGCCGCACCGAGGTAAGAGGCGAAGGTAAACAACGGGCCCGGCATGGCCTGAGCGGCCCCATATCCGGCCAGAAAACTCTCACTGCTCAGCCAGCCTGTGGCCACAACCTCGCTTTGCAGCAAGGGAAGAACCACGTGGCCGCCCCCGAACACCAAGGCACCGGCCCGGTAGAACCCATCGAAAACGCTCAGCGCTGTATCAGTTGCGCCGCCCGCAACAAGGGGCACCCCGATCAACAGGACCAGAAACAAGGCGAAACACACTGCAGCGACCGGGCCACTAACCGGAAACCGCATGTGCCGCTCGCCGCTCAGAGAAGGCGTCCGCAACACAGCAAAACCGACGCCAACACCAAACAGGATCGCCAGAATCTGACCGCCAGCGCCAGCCAAAAACGTCACGATGAAAACCGAAATCACGGCGATGGCAGCCCTTTCCTTGTCCGGGCATAGGTTTTGCGCCATCCCCCAGACTGCTTGCGCCACAACGGCAACCGCCACGAGCTTCAGACCGTGAATAAGTCCAAGTCCAACAGGCCCGCCAAAGGCATCAGCGCCATACGCAAAGGCGATCAGGATCAGAGCAGAAGGCAACGTGAACGCCGTAAAGGCCGCCAAAGCCCCAAGCGGCCCGGCCCGAAGCAAGCCCAGCGCAAACCCCACCTGCGAGCTGGCAGGACCGGGCAAGAACTGACAAAGCGCCACGAGATCGGCATACCGCTCTTCAGAAACCCACTGGCGCCGCTGCACCAGTTCATCTCGGAAATAACCCAGATGGGCAATAGGCCCACCGAATGACGTCACCCCCAGCTTGAGAAAGGCCGAAAAGACTTCAGACGCTGTCCCCTCCGGCTTGCCATCCGAACCAGATTGCGGCTCGGCCTTGTCTTCATGCATCATGCAGTTCCCAAAACTCTAGTTAAAACATGGCCTCACAAGCTCAAGCCACCCGAGACAGTTCCGCTGGCGTGCTGTCGGATCGGGCCTCGCGGGGCGAGACACCGTAGTGCCGACGATACGCCCGCGAGAGCGCGACAGGTGAAGCAAACCCGACGCGAGCGGCAACAGCCTTCAAAGGGCGTCCCGCTTCCAACTCCAGATGAGCCAAAGCCAGCCGCCATTGGCTCAGGTAAGCCCCCGGCGTTGTCCCAAGAACTTCCTTGAACCCCGTCGCAAACTGGGTGCGGGACATACCCGCCACGTCCGCAAGGGTTTCAAGACGCCAGCTTTTTTCTGGTGCCTCATGCATCGCGACAATGGCTTGTGCCAGCTTGGGATGCCCCAGTCCGGCGATCAATCCCACATCAGCGACACCCGCCTTAATTGCATGCCGTAACAGGCGAATGACAAGCACCTCACAAAGCCTGCCAAAAACCGCAGGGCCCCCACAGCGTGGCATTGTGACTTCCTCGACCAGCAGCTCGGCAACCGCCGCCAAGTCCGATGTTTCTGCCAAATCGACCATTACCTCTTCTGGCAAAGCCCTCGCAATCAAGGATTCCGGACCTCCAATCGTCACTGTCGCGGCAAGGAGCAAATGCCGGTCCTCACAAAGCTCGAAAGCCCCTGCCCGCTCACCACTCTCATGGGGCAAGAAGACCAACCGCCGGTGGAGGCTGCGATCACAGTCGTAAATGAAGAAGTTGCCGGAAGGGGTTCGCGGGGAAGGATCCGCAGTGATGATGGCCTTCACACGAAACTTCTCGATAATGCCCCACAGGCGATCAAGCGGCTGGCTTTCGGTCATTTTTGTACTCTGGATCAGTTTTTCTGAACAAAAAACTATTTCTAGTACGGTACTCTAGCTGAAATTCAAAGCTACGCAACCCAGACCAACAACCCAGAAACCGCCTTCAGGAGACCGTCCCGATGCTTGTTCCTCGTCAACCCGTCCCCTCCCTTCGTGTTCCGCTCGTCGGCGGCAGCACCTTCGACCTGGCCAACGAAAGTCCGGAGTTCGCCACCATGCTGGTGTTTTATCGGGGGCTGTACTGCCCCATCTGCGCGACCTACCTGAAGGAGCTGGAACGACTGACACCAGAGTTCAATGATAAAGGGGTAACAACTCTCGCGCTGTCTTCGGACGACGCAGACCGCGCTGAAGAATTTGCTACCAAGATCCGCGCGGATAACTTGCGCGTAGGTCATTCCCTTTCCCTGTCCAACGCGAAGGAATGGGGCCTTTATATTTCGGAGGGCCGCGGCACCACCTCCATCGGCATCGAGGAGCCTGCGAAATTCTCGGAGCCGGGGCTGTTCCTGATCAAACCGGATGGAACGCTGTATTATGGCAATGTGCAAACCATGCCGTTCGCCCGTCCCGACTTCAAGCCGCTGCTTGGGGCCCTGGATTTTGTAAAGGCCAACAACTATCCGGCGCGGGGTGAGTACACCGGGTCAGTTGCATAACTCGGCATCTTGAAGGCGCGTTACCCGCTCGCAGCGAACGCGCCTCACCTTTGTTCATACCCTTGCGTTCAAAATGCGTTCGTTTGAAAGAAACGCATACAAACGTCGTTCACTGTTTCAGTTGTGCAGGCTGTACCGTCATCCGCAGATGTTTCCAGGCATGATCAAGGCCGATCTTCGAACGCCCGGCTGCTCGATAAAAACTTATCCTCCTTTCCATCAATCACGCTTACTCTAAGGAGCGTCACGGCTAATGGCGTTGGACAGATCAGACATCAGGAGGACGTAACTGCTCTGTTTTGCAGCTCACCCCAGAAATTTCGCCATCGAATGTGTAGATGCCGGTTTCACTTTCCGCGCTCAATCTGTTAGGAACCACCTAACCTCGGTCCGGCGCACCGCGCCCTTTCAAGCAGACAGAAAGTGATGATCCAGAACACCGTCAAGATCACCCCAGAACTCATCGCCGCTCATGGTCTCAAGCCCGATGAATACCAGCACATTCTCGACTTGATCGGTCGCGAGCCGACCTTCACCGAGTTGGGCATCTTCTCCGCCATGTGGAACGAGCATTGCTCCTACAAGTCCTCAAAGAAATGGCTGAAAACCCTTCCCACAAAAGGGCCTCGCGTCATTCAGGGACCGGGTGAAAACGCCGGTGTCGTGGACATTGATGACGGCCAGACCGTTGTCTTCAAGATGGAGAGCCACAACCACCCCTCCTACATCGAGCCCTATCAGGGTGCGGCAACGGGTGTCGGCGGCATTTTGCGTGACGTGTTCACCATGGGTGCCCGCCCGGTTGCTGCCATGAACGCCCTGCGCTTTGGCGAGCCGGAGCACCCGCGCACCAAACATCTGGTGTCTGGTGTCGTTTCCGGTGTAGGCGGTTACGGCAACTCGTTCGGCGTACCAACGGTGGGCGGTGAAGTTGAGTTTCACAAGAGCTACAACGGTAACTGCCTGGTGAACGCCTTTGCGGCCGGCCTTGCAGACGCGGACAAGATCTTCCTCTCCGAAGCCAAGGGCGTTGGCCTGCCAGTGGTCTACCTCGGCGCAAAGACCGGACGTGACGGTGTTGGCGGCGCGACCATGGCTTCCGCCGAGTTCGACGACACCATTGAAGAAAAGCGTCCTACTGTTCAGGTTGGTGATCCATTTACTGAAAAGTGCTTGTTGGAAGCCTGCCTCGAGTTGATGCAGACAGGAGCCGTGATTGCCATTCAGGACATGGGCGCTGCGGGCCTGACATGCTCGGCAGTTGAAATGGGTGCCAAGGGCAATCTCGGAATCGAGCTTGATCTGGACCGTGTACCTGTGCGCGAAGAAAACATGAGTGCCTATGAGATGATGCTCTCCGAAAGTCAGGAGCGCATGCTTATGGTGCTTGAGCCATCCAAGGAAGATGTGGCGGAAGCCATCTTCAAGAAGTGGGGGCTGGACTTTGCCATTGTGGGTGTCACAACCGACACCAAACGCTTTGTGGTCAAGCACCACGGCGACGTGATGGCCGATCTGCCAATCAAGGAACTGGGCGACGAAGCACCGGAATATGATCGCCCATGGCTGCCTTGGCCGCAACCGGCACCAATTGCTGCATCCCGCATTGACGAGCCCTCCGACTATGGTCAGGCGCTGCTGCAACTGGTGTGCAGCCCCAATGGCTCCTCACGGCGCTGGGTCTATGAACAGTACGACACGTTGATTCAGGGCAACTCGGCCGCCACACCCGGCGGTGATGCTGGCGTAATCCGCGTGGAAGGCACCCAGAAGGGGCTTGCCTTTACCGTGGATGTGAACCCGCGCTACTGCTATGCCAATCCGTTTGAAGGCGGCAAGCAGGCCGTGGCCGAAACCTATCGCAATTTGTCTGCTGTGGGCGCCTTGCCACTGGCAACAACGGATAACCTCAACTTCGGCAACCCTGAAAAGCCCGAGATCATGGGCCAGTTTGTGGGATGTTTGAAGGGTATCGGCGAAGCCTGCGAATTGCTTGAGACACCGATCGTGTCCGGTAACGTATCGCTTTACAATGAAACCCATGGCGAAGGCATCTTGCCAACACCCGCCATTGGCGCCGTAGGCCTGCTCAAGGATGTATCCAAACGCGTGGGCAGCGCTTTTGTTGCGGAAGGTGACGCCATTGTTCTTCTTGGCGGTCAGGGCACCCATCTGGGGCAAAGCCAGTATCTGGCAGAAGTGTTTGGCCGGGAAGAAGGCGCTCCACCACCAGTGGATCTGCACAAGGAAAAACGCATCGGCACCTTCGTGCGTGACACCATCACGGCGGGCCGGATCACCGCTGCCCATGACATCTCCTCGGGCGGCTTGGCTGTGGCCCTGGCGGAAATGGCGATTTCCGGCGGGATGGGTGCAACGGTTAAGCTTGACCGGACGGATCTACATGCGAAGATGTTCGGTGAAGATCAGGCACGCTATGTGGTGACGCTTCGTCAAAAGGATCTGGCTGCTTTTGTGGAGGATGCATCCGATCTTGGCATCGAAGTGGAAGAACTGGGAACAACCGGCGGTTCGGATTTGATTTTTGAGAATGTGACCACCATATCGGTCGACAAGCTGTCACAGGCTCACGAAGCATGGTTCCCGACCTTCATGGCAAACGCCTGATTGAGCGAACCAGGGAAATTGGCACGCTCCCGGACACGACGCGACCGGGAGCACTCTAGTCAGGAGAGGAGGCGATCGCATGGCAATGGACGCGGGAGAAATTCAGAGCATGATAAAAGAGGCTCTGCCAGACGCCCATGTTGAAATTCGCGATCTCGCCGGTGACGGTGATCACTACGCCGCTGTGGTGATTTCCGAGAGCTTTCGGGGGAAGTCTCGGGTGCAGCAGCACCAGATGGTGTTCAAGGCCCTGAAGGGCCGCATGGGCGGCGAATTGCACGCTCTTGCCCTGCAGACATCCGCCCCGGAATAACGGTGGTTCCGTCTGTCGAAGCATGTGACAGACACGGCTTTATCCGTTAAAAGCCCTAGGCAGTCACCCATAATGACCATATCAGTCGCCAGGCTTTGACCCTGGACGGACGAAAGGACACATGAGTATGAGCGACATCAAGGCTTGGATCCAGAACGAGGTCGACAACAACGACGTTGTGGTTTTCATGAAAGGCACACCGTCGTTTCCCCAGTGCGGGTTCTCGGGCCAGGTAGTGCAGATCCTCGATTACATCGGCGTCAAGTACGTCGGCCATAACGTGCTGGAAGACGATGCGCTTCGTCAGGGCATCAAGGATTTTAGTGACTGGCCAACCATTCCGCAGCTTTATGTAAAGGGCGAGTTTGTTGGCGGTTGCGACATCGTGCGCGAAATGTTCCAATCTCAGGAACTCAAGGCTATGTTCAACGAAAAGGGCATCCAGACCGCACAGGACGCCTGAGTGAACGCGTAAGCCAGCAAGGTTTCCCGGCGGGCGGCAACTATCGCCCGTCGGTTTCATCGCAAGATGAATGCACCATGAACGGGAGATTCAGCCTCACGTCAGGCGAACACGGTTAAGGTGCAACCTGATCATGCAGCGCAGGCAACACGCGGCATGATCGGAACTGCAATCTTATTTTCCGGGGGCAAGGCCATGAAAAAGCTGGCATATCTGGTCATCTCCGCCCTGTTTCTCGTCGCGGGCGCCTTTTCTTTCCTCAACGCATCCCCCACCAACCTGCGCAAGGTTGAGTGCGAGCGGCTGACGGTGTTTACACCGCAGTTCACCATGAGCGCTGAAGACGTGTGCCGCTCTCACGGCGGGCTGGCAACGCAAGCGCGGACCACCGCACAGGAAAACCTCGTGATCCTGATGCGTGACAAGCCAATGGGCGGCTTTGCGGGCAAAGCCTATTACGCGAGCCAAGACTGATCGCGGCTGACCCTAGCGGCTTTCTGGCGTGCGGCGAGGTGCATCATCCGGCCGAACACGCAACCGCCCCCGCTTGTAGAGCGGCCCGCTGATGGGCTTCACCTCTACCGGCGGCTGATATTGTCCGTAGAGCGCGGTCGCGGCATCCGTCCCACCGGGACATGGCAATTGCTCCACCACTGCATAAAAGGACCGGGGCCAAACATTGGGCGGATGTTGTTCTGGATACGAACCACCACTCAACCGGGCCCCTTCGAACGGCACTTCCCACAGATCGGATTTTTCAAAACAACTGCCCCGTAAGTCCGTCGCATCCAGAATGACGGTTTCCAGACGCGCGCCCGTAAAATCAACGCCCCGCAGCGACCCCGCATAGAACGTGACGTTGCGCAGCTTGGCACCGCGAAACGAAGCGCGATTCAAAGTGGCCAGGGACAGGTCCACGTTTTCCAAAGTGGCACGGTTGAAATTCACGCCAGTCAGATCCGCACCGACAAAGCTGAGATTGCGAAAGGTCTGCCCTTCGAAGCGCCTCCCTGCCCATTGCACCCCATTGAGGTTTCGGCCCGCAATCTCTCCCCATGGCAGATCACCATTCACGGATGAACTCGGAAACCAGTCCTGAACGCTGGGCTTGACGTTTGCGCAGGCCGCAACAAGGACGCACAGAGCGAGCGCACATGCTCGCCTGCAGCCACTGGACCATCCCTGCCCGCGCGAATCATTCCCAGCTTGTGTCATGGCATCAGATTGCCCCAACGGCATCCGCGCGCAACGCCAAGACACAAGAAAGCTAGACCTTGTAAACAAGGATCTGGCTTACCTCTCAATAGTTTAGGGTCGTTTTTGCTAAGGCCGGCAGGTACCCGCCCTACTTCGTGCCCAGATCCAACAGGTTGGCCGTCATGGCCAGAGAGGCCGCGCAGGGCTCCTCCGCCTCCCCTTCGGCTGACCCGTCGGAGGTTGATGCTGGTCTCAGGTTCTCAAAGTCGAACAACTCGCCATCATGCAGGTGGGAGGGGCGCACATGGGCCAGCGACCGTGCCATGATCCCCAAACGGCCCGGCGTCTCACGCTCCCACTGCTGCAGCATCTTTTTCACTTCAACCCGCTGCAACCCGTCCTGTGAGCCGCAAAGGTTGCACGGAATGATGGGGAACGCCATGGCCTTGGCAAACTTCTCGATATCCGCTTCCGACGAATAGATGAGCGGCCGCAGCACCATCAGATCGCCGTCATCATTAACCAGTTTGGGCGGCATGGAGGCCATGCGTCCGCCGTGGAACAGGTTCATGAAAAACGTCTCCAGCGCATCATCCCGGTGATGCCCCAGCACGATCGCCTCGCAGCCCTGCTCGCGCGCGATGCGATAGAGAATGCCGCGGCGCAAACGCGAACACAAAGAGCAATAGGTGCGGTTCTCAGGGATCTTGTCCGTGACGATGGAATAGGTGTCTTCGCGCACGATGATGTTTGGAATCTGATGGCGCTCGAAAAACTCCGGCAAGATATGCTGGGGGAACCCGGGCTGGGACTGGTCCAGATTGCAGGCAATCAGATCCACCGGCAACAAGCCGCGCCATTTCAAATCCATCAGCACGGCAAGCAGCGTGTAGCTGTCCTTGCCACCGGACAGACAGATGAGCCACTTGGGCGGGGTCTCATTCGGGTCGCGGCCGACCATGGCGTAATCATCAATCGCCTGCCGGGTCTCGCGCAGCAACCGCTTGCGCAGCTTCTTGAACTCCACCGTGCTCGGCACCTGCCGAAACAGCGGATGGCATTCCGGGTCGGTAGCTGTGGTGACCGGGTCTGAGGCGGTAGGCAAGTGCGTGACGTCGTCCATGGATCTTCGGCTTTACGTTGGTTGGTCCGGGATCAAGCGCCCGATGACGGGCAGTAAACGCCGCGCAACATGCCCTCAGGCACAAGAAAAAACAAGCGTCAAAACGGGGCCCGGAAATGAAAAAGGCCGCCCGGAGAGGGCGGCCAGTAATCTCAAGCTGTCGCTGGCTATTAGCGGGAATAGAATTCCACAACCAGGTTTGGTTCCATCTGTACCGGGTATGGTACGTCAGAGAACGCCGGAACGCGGTTGAACGTTGCGGTCAGCTTGTTTCCATCAAGATCGATGTAGTCCGGCACATCACGCTCGTTGGACTGAACAGCTTCCAGAACCAGAGCCATCTGCTTGGACTTTTCGCGAACTTCGATTACGTCGCCTGGCTTGCACAGGTAGGAGCAAACGTTGACGCGCTTGCCGTTGACCTTGACATGACCGTGGCTGACGAACTGACGCGCTGCGAAAACGGTCGGTACGAACTTCGAACGATAAACGATAGCGTCGAGACGGCGCTCCAGCAGACCGATTAGGTTTTCGGAGGTATCGCCCTTCAGGCGAGACGCTTCAACATAAACCTTGTGGAACTGCTTTTCGGAGATGTTGCCGTAGTAACCCTTGAGCTTCTGCTTGGCGCGGAGCTGGACACCATAGTCAGACAGCTTGCCCTTGCGGCGCTGACCGTGCTGACCTGGGCCGTATTCACGACGGTTGGCAGGAGACTTGGGACGACCCCAGATGTTTTCGCCCATCCGGCGGTCAATTTTGTACTTGGCGCTATGGCGCTTAGACATCGCAGTTTCCTTTGCGTTGCTTAATTCATATTAAAGGAAACGCGCCCTCCTTTTTCACCCGAACCAACGGCTCGAGAGACTGACAGGTGTCACGGCAAGAAGCGCCTGCCGGACCCCGCGGGTGCGTAAAAATCAAGGCGGCACCGAAACGGCACCGCCAGATCAACGGGTTTCTATTGGAAACGCGGTCCTGAGTCAACGTGTTCAACCGCAGCAATCCGCGAAAAAGCGCAGGATTTGCCCTAAAGCTGGCCGTGGTCACCAATGAACGGTTGACGCCGCCACACCTCCACTTCGTAGAGCCGGTCTATCCGGTGCAGCCCACACCCTCGCAACAGCGCCTCAAGCTCGGCCAATTGGTGCGCCGACAACTTGCGCGGATGAACTTCCAGCACCAACAGCTCGACCCGGCTCAATGCCTCCCGATTGTCCTGAGCCCATTGCAGCTCCGCACCTTCAATGTCCACCACGAAGCAGGTAAAGGCCAACCCGTGCTGCTGCTCAAGAGCGCGAATGCTGTAGCCGGGTGCCTTGACCTGCGCCCGGCCGGGTTTGCCACACACAAGGCTACTGCTACCAACGGAAGGCGACAGATACACCCGCTCCTTCGCCCGCGAACTGACCACACCGTGAACGACGGCGAACCCCGCCCCGTTGGCGGCTCGATTGCGCGTGAGGACGGATATGGCCCGAGGATCCGCATCCAGCACCACATGCGCCTTGGGATTGCGCAGGCGTTTGTTGATGACACACGACACAACGCCCCAACCGCCACCCAACTCCAGAACCTGCGCATCCGCTGAAAGATACCGCGTGATCAGCCGGCGCTCGTTCCATTCATGCGCGCCCACCATAAAGCGGCCTCGATACTGGCGTGTGGTCAGCCCCTTTGGGATTTCAAAGCGCATGCCCTCGGTAACAAAGATCCCGCCCCGCAGATCAAACAACAGGCCAAGAAAACGCTCGACCCAACACAAGCTGATGTTGAAAGCTGCAGCCGCCCGGGTAAAGCGACTGAGAAACAGTGGAATGGATGTCATCAAAAGGCGCCCTGGCAAATTCTTGGCTCGACTCTGGGCCAGTTCACCAGCGTTTGAAACTCCCGAATTTCAGCGGGTTCAGATCCGATCCGGGCATCGGTAACGGCAAAACCCACCAAGAGTTGCAGTTGTCGCTGCACATCATCTCGTGGCGTCATCTCCACACCAAGGGAATCCCCCCATGCCGGAGAAAGTGCCCCATGCTCATCACCGCCCCTTACATGGCTCTCAGCCTGCTCGCAGCCTGCATTTATGGTGCGT
Source organism: Pseudovibrio exalbescens DSM 16456 (assembly GCF_000422785.1). Lineage (GTDB taxonomy): Bacteria > Pseudomonadota > Alphaproteobacteria > Rhizobiales > Stappiaceae > Pseudovibrio > Pseudovibrio exalbescens. Next base: position 411,703 of record NZ_AUGS01000001.1, on the reverse strand, counting down.
ACTACAGTTGGCGACCGGCCTCAGCCCTCAAGACCCTGCTGAAAACACTCTCCCTTGCGGTGGTCTGCGTGGCCGCCGCGTGGATGAATGCACCGTGGCTGCTCGTGGCCGCGCTGGCCGCTTCCAGCATTGGAGACGCGGCTCTGGCTGCGCCGGGCAATACCCGTTTTCTCGTCGGCCTTTGCAGCTTTGCCGTCGCCCACATCCTTTACATCATCCTGTTTTGGCACCTGATCGCCGAGTTCGACCTCACCCGTCTGGCCCTGACAGGTGGCGTGTTCGGGCTTCTGGCCGTTTCCACGGTATGGTGGCTCCTGCCATATACTGACGACTTGAAACTACCGGTGGCGGTCTACGTGCTGTTGATAGTGGCGATGGGTGTTTTGGCGACCCAGATTGGCGGCTGGGTGATGATTGGCGCCCTCGCCTTTGTCGCCTCGGACATCCTGCTCTCCCTGCAGTTGTTCCGTCTGCCAGAGCGTTCCAGCATTACCCTGCCAATATCAGTGGCGCTGTGGGCGCTGTACTACGGCGGGCAACTAGCCATCTTTCTGGCGTTGACCGTCGCCTGATCCGGCGACGGCCAGCTTGATTTGCCTTCAGCCTGAAACCTATTCAGCAGGCTGCGGAAACGGGGGGCGTTTTTCTGTCCACACGGTGGCGTCAACACCTTCGGCCAGATCGGGATGCTCGCTGATTTCAAAATGCGGCGACATGCCTGCCTTGACCTGCGCGAGGTAATCCTTGGTCAATACTACCACTTTGGGCGATAGCAACACGATTGCCACCAGATTGATTGTCGCCATTAACGCCATGGCCGCATCGGCCGCATTGAAAACGGTTTGAACCTTTTGCTGCGTTCCCCAGAACACCATGCCCAGCGCAGCAAGGCGCAAGACCGTGATGCCCGGCTTCCACCCATGCTCCAGATAAACCATGGCATTTTCTGCGTAGGAGTAATTGGCAACGATGGTGGTGAAGGCAAAGAACAGGATTGCAATCGCAATGAAGTAGGTTCCGAACGGTCCGATATGAGCCACTGCCGCGGCCTGTGTCAGCGCTGTACCCGTCAACTCGCTGTTGAACTGATAGATACCCGAAAGCAGGATCAAAAGAGCTGTCGCGGTGCACACGATGATGGTGTCGATGAAAACGCCCAGCGCCTGCACAAAGCCCTGACTGGCCGGATGATGCGGGTCGGGTACAGCCGAGGCGGCAATGTTGGGTGCCGACCCCATACCTGCCTCGTTGGAAAACAGGCCGCGCTTGATGCCGTTGAGCATGGCGGCCATGACACCACCGGTCACACCCCCAGCGGCTTGCTCCCACCCGAAGGCATGGGCGATGATGCTCCAAAGCATCTGCGGGATCTCGGTCACGTTCAACACCAGAACCACCAGTGTCATCAACACATACGCTCCAGCCATGAACGGCACAACCAGCTCTGCGAACCGTGAAATGGCGCGAATTCCGCCGAAGATCACCAGCCCGGCAGCCAGAACAAGCGCCACGCCCGTTATCCATTCCGGTAACGAGAAGGCGCTATCCATCGCCTCGGCAATGGAGTTGGACTGAACGGCGCTGAACACCAGACCAAACGAGAAAATGAGCACAATAGCAAAGATGTGGCCCATGAAGGGCGCCTTGAGGCCCACCGCCATGTAACGCGCCGGACCGCCGCGCAACTGGCCATCCTCGTCCACGTACTTGTAAAGCTGGGCCAGCGTACTTTCCACGTAGGAGGTCGCCATGCCCACCAACGCCACCATCCACATCCAGAAAATGGCGCCCGGCCCGCCCAGCGTCAGGGCGACAGCAACACCAGCGATGTTGCCCGTCCCCACACGAGACGCCAGACTGGTGCACAGAGCCTGAAACGGACTAATGCCACTCCGGTCCTCCGTCCGACTGGTCATCAGCACCTTGAAGCATTGTCCGAAATGCCGGAACTGCAAGAAGCGCAAGCGAATGGTGAAAAACAGGCCGACGGCGAGCAAGCCATAGACGAGGATGTAGTTCCAGAATATGCCATTGATGGAGTTGATAACAGTATCGATCAAACCCAGCTGTTCCTTTCAAACCGTATTCTTGTTGTTGGCGCTCGCGAGAAAAACGGGCGAAACGCAAGCGGGGTTTCACACCGTGCGTCACCACAACTTACGTTGCGGCATAACGCGGCATGAAGCAACCGCCGGAAGACTCAGGAAAAGGAAATAAAAGAAAACCAGCTGCCCTGATCAGGACAACGCTTCAAAATCAGGCTCGTTGAACACGTGCCCAGAAGAATACATAAACAAACAAGGGGCCGGATGAACCGCATTGCCAACGGGCAACACCCGATCAAGTTGGCGGGCAATGGCCGCAGACGGGTCGATCCACTCGACGGGCCACGGCGCGACCTCTTTCATCTCTCTTAGGAGGAACGGATAGTGTGTGCAAGCAAGGACAATGCAATCCGTGCGCTTGCCCTGATATTCCTTGAAACAGGGGTGTATTTGGTCCGCGAGCGCCGACATGTCCACAGACCGGCCTGCCAGCTTGTCTTCCGCTAGTTGTGCAATGCGCGTTGCACCAACCAGAGTCACGTCGACTCCCTTGGCAAAGGTGGCAATCAGGTCTCTCGTATAATCCCGCCGAACCGTACCGGGCGTTGCCAGAACAGACACCATGCCGCTTCGGGTCGCGGTAGCAGCCGGCTTGATGGCGGGCACCGTCCCCACGATGGGAAACGTAAACCGTGCCCGCAAACGCGGCAGCACCAAGGTGGAAGCCGTGTTGCACGCCACCACCAAGGCCGACGGCCTCCATTCGGTGGCGACACGAGCAATCAGCCTCTCGATATGCGCGGCCAATGCCTCTTCTTCCCAATCGCCATAGGGAAAGCCGAGATCATCCGCCAGATAAAGCAGGCCATCCTCAGGGCGATTGCGCCGAATATGGCGCAACACCGACAACCCGCCAATACCGCTGTCAAACACAAGAATGCGGCCCGGCATGTCGCACCGACCAACCGAAATCTTTTCTGGATCGACAGCAGGCATGGCCTTACTCACCCCTTGGCTTGGGGGGATACTTCTCAAAGGAAGCAATGACACCGCGCAGAATGCGCACTTCATTGTCAGTCAGATCAGCTTTCTGGAAGATATTACGCAGGCGGCGCACCGTAACCGGCTTCTTTTCCACCGGGCGGAAGAAACCGCGCGCATCCAGAGCGCCCTCCAGATGATCGAACATTCGCTGAATGGCTTCCTGCGAGGCTGGTTCGCCTTCCTGGTCCTCCAGCGTGAATGGCAAGGCTCCTGCCGTTGCCGTCCGGCGCCATTCATAGGCGCATACAAGAACAGCCTGAGCAATGTTCAACGAAGCGTAGGTCGGATCTACCGGCAGCGTGACAATCTTGTTGGCGAGCGCCACCTCATCATTGTTGAGCCCCCAACGTTCCCGGCCAAACATGTAGCCAGTGGCAAGGTCCGTCGCGCCGTAGCTTACCGCTTCGGCGGCAGCCTCATCCGGTCCGACAACCGGCTTGGGAATATCGCGGTTGCGGGCGGTCGTGGCGAACAGCATCTGCAAATCAGCCACCGCATCCTCAACCCGGTCGAACACACGGGCAGCGTCGATCACATGGTCTGCGCGGCTTGCAGCCGCTCGCGCCTTCTCACTGGGCCAATCATCTCGCGGATTGACGATGCGCAAGTCGCTCAGGCCGAAATTGGCCATGGCACGGGCAACCATGCCGATGTTTTCGCCCAATTGCGGCTCACACAGGATGATGGCCGGCGGAAGGGCGGGTTTAGGTGTGGGTTCCATCTCAGACATGCCGCTCAGATAGCCGATAGCCGACCCGTTTTCCAGCAAAAGCCGCGCCCCTGTTTATTTTTCAAGAACTGCGCGCAAGCAGGGTCGTGATCTCATTCTCGTCACCTCATCTCCTTAGAGTTGTATCAGTTTGCATATTATCGGAGTGCTAATAATATTGACGTAAGGTCATGAAAGATTGATCGGAGCGGCTCGGCACAATGACCCCGGCCGCCAGCAAGACACCAACCCGAAGCAACAGGAGGGTTTTTGATGACGCAGAACCAAGCAGGACACATGATGGCTCCCAGCATGACACAAATGGTGATCGACAAGTGGGGCCGGTTTCTGGCACTGGGCGTGCTTTTGGTAATCGGCGGCATGGTCGTGATTGCCATGCCTCTGGCCTCCTCCATCGCCATTGCATTGGTCATCGCCGCCGTGCTGGTCATCGGCGGGGCAATCCAGCTGTGGCATGCCTTCTCGGTCAAGGAGTGGAGCGGCTTCCTGTGGCAACTCATCACCGGCGTGATTGCCATCATCGGCGGCGGCGCTGTCTACTACAACCCGGCTTTCGGGACTGCTGCGCTCACATTGGTGCTGGCCGCCGTCTTCATCATCCAAGGGATTTCGCAGGTCATGTTCTCTTTGAAGCTCAAGCCGCATGATGGGTGGGGCTGGATTCTCACCGCTGGCACCATCTCGCTTCTTGCAGGCCTGTGCATCTTCTTCGAGTTTCCCCTGTCAGCCGCATGGGCATTGGGCCTGATCGTGGGTATTTCCATCATCTTCAACGGCTGGAGCTACATCGCGATCGCCCTAACGGCCAGGGCTGTATCGAAAGCCCAACAGACACCCGGCCATGCATGACGCATGACTATTGAACAAGAATCGGAGCCCGTTCCCCACCGGCTCCGATTTTTCCATTTTTGCCCCTCACCTAGGGTCAGTCGTTTCACGTAGACCTCAAAACGACGATTTTTCACAGGAATAGAGCAGTTTTCAGGGCAAGTTTGATCTCGCGCATGCTGTTCCGTGTTTTTCCATAGTGCTATACAACAGCTGTCCAAAGCGAGGATTTCCGACTGGCGCACGATTGCGCACACGTGTATACACGGAGCGAATTCGGGCCCAGAGCCAATCCATTTAAGTTCTAACACGAGGTCAAACCATCATGGCGAAGATCAAAGTTGCCAATCCGGTCGTCGAACTCGACGGCGACGAGATGACCCGCATCATCTGGCAGTTCATCAAAGACAAGCTGATCCATCCATATCTCGACATCGATCTGAAGTACTACGACCTCGGCATTGAATCTCGCGATGCGACCGACGACCAGATCACCGTCGATGCGGCGAACGCCATCAAGGAATACGGCGTTGGCGTCAAGTGCGCCACCATCACTCCAGATGAAGCCCGCGTTGAAGAGTTTGGCTTGAAGCGCATGTACCGCTCGCCAAACGGTACCATCCGTAACATCCTCGGCGGGGTCATCTTCCGTGAACCAATCATCATGAGCAACGTACCGCGTCTGGTGCCGGGCTGGACACAGCCGATCATCGTCGGCCGTCACGCCTTTGGTGACCAGTACCGCGCGACGGACTTCAGGTTCCCGGGCAAGGGCAAGCTCACCGTCAAGTTTGTTGGCGAAGATGGCACCGAAATCGAACACGAAGTGTTTGATGCACCGTCCGCCGGTGTGGCCATGGCCATGTATAACCTCGACGATTCCATCCGCGACTTTGCCCGCGCCTCCATGAACTACGCGCTGAACCGCAAGGTACCGTGCTACCTGTCCACCAAGAACACCATCTTGAAAGCCTATGACGGCCGCTTCAAGGACCTGTTCCAGGAAGTGTACGAAGCCGAGTTCAAGGACAAGTTCGAAGCTGCCAACATCTGGTACGAGCATCGCCTGATCGACGACATGGTGGCAGCCGCCATGAAGTGGTCCGGTGGCTATGTATGGGCCTGTAAGAACTATGACGGCGACGTCCAGTCCGACACCGTTGCACAGGGCTTTGGCTCTCTGGGTCTGATGACCTCCGTTCTTATGACCCCAGATGGCAAGACTGTTGAAGCGGAAGCCGCGCACGGCACGGTGACCCGCCACTTCCGTCAGCACCAGAAGGGTGAAGAAACCTCCACCAACTCCATCGCCTCCATCTTCGCGTGGACACGAGGTCTGGCCCACCGCGCCAAGCTGGACGACAACGCCGAGCTGAAAACCTTTGCCGAAACGTTGGAGCGCGTCTGCATCGAGACCGTGGAAAGCGGCCACATGACCAAGGATCTGGCCCTGCTGGTTGGTCCAGACCAGAAGTGGCTCACCACCACCGGCTTCCTGGACAAGGTCGACGAGAACCTTCAAAAGGCCATGGCTGCAAAGTAAGCCAGAGCTGAATCTGGTTGATTGACGATCAAGGGCGCTCCCGTCGGGGCGCCCTTTTTTGTTGGCAGAAGGCAACCGCCATGTAATCACCACAGACCGACCCCATTCCTACCAAAAACTGCAGCAATCAACGGCTACCACTTATGAGTTTAGAAGCGGAGAACGTTCATGCTGCGATGGGGCCTTGCAGCGTTTGGGGGACTTGCTGCAACACTGTACCTCACAAACGCGTCGTGGATCGCAGGTATTGGGAGCACAACCGAGGCGCACCTGATCGCCCACCGCGGTGTTCACCAGACCTATCACAGAGAAAATCTGGCAGACGACACGTGCACGGCCACGCGAATTGACCCACCCAAACACGGCTATCTGGAAAACACCATCGCCTCCATGAAGAAGGCAGTGGAACTGGGAGCTGATGTGGTGGAGATCGACATTCACCCCACTACCGACGGCAAGCTGGCCGTGTTCCATGACTGGACTTTGGAGTGCCGGAGTAATGGAAGCGGCGAAACCCGCAGCAAATCGATGAGCGAACTCAAGGCACTCGATATTGGTTGGGGCTATACGGCAGATGATGGCCAGAGCTTCCCATTTCGCGGCACAGGCACGGGCTTGATGCCAGATCTTACAGAAGTGTTCGACGCCCTGCCCGAGGCCAGATTCCTGATCAACTACAAATCCAAGCAGGCATTGGAAGCAGAACATTTTGTGGCGTTTCTCCAAGAACAACCAGAACGGCTTGATCAGGTTTGGGGTGTCTATGGCCACCCGGTACCAGTGAACTACACTCTGGCGCGCGTGCCAAACCTTCACAGCTTCACCAAGCAGCGGACCAAGCAATGCTTGAAGAAGTATTTCCTATTCGGCTGGTCAGGCTATGTACCAAGCCAATGCCGGGGAACGGTGATTGGCGTGCCCAGCGACTACACCTGGATGGTATGGGGCTGGCCAAACCGATTTGCAGCCCGCTTGAAGGCCCAAGGGTCCACGGTGATTGCCATGGGGCCGGTCGGTGACACGCAGGCGAGCGATGGTCTGGACAGCGAAGATGCCTTCCGCGCCCTTCAGCACTTCGACGGGTACATCTGGACCAACAAGATTGAAGTGCTTGGCCCGCTCAGCTTAAAGGGAAGAGACTGAAAACAGACCACCAGACGTTATTCATCCGGTCCGAGATCGGCAGCCGCTGCGCTGCCTTCGAAGGCGCGTTTGGCAATTTTGGTGGCAAGTTCCGGAGTTCGGCGCATCAGGTCCCGCAGGTCCTCAAGACGCAACACCAGCAGCTGGGAGGCCTCATTGGCATAGACGGAAGCCGTGCGCTCCCCATCCCCATGAGGCATCATCTCGCCGAAATACTGCCCCTCCTCCAGCCGGGTCTGCCCCTCAGGCGTAATGGCGACGACAGAACCCGCAGCAATGAGATAGAGCGCATCCGCCCTTTCTCCGCGCCGTACGATCTCTTCACCCTCGATGGCACTTTGAGACTTGAGAAGATGGGAGACCTCCTTGATCTCGATGGCGGACAGATCCTCAAACATGGGCACTTCGGCCACCATGGACCAGCTCACCACAAAATCGCGAGAGTTGATTTCACGCACGAACGCGGTCCCGACAATGCCCACCGGCAGCGCAAACAGGCAATACCCCGTGAGCATGACCACCGCCGCGACCACCTTTCCCAGCGCCGTGATCGGTACCACATCGCCATATCCCACCGTGGTCAACGTTGCGAACGCCCACCACATGGCATCGGGAATGGTGCCGAGCTTTTCCGGTTGGGCTTCATGCTCAACCACGTACATGGTCGTCGCCGCAACAAGGATAGTGCCCAGAATGATCACCAGACTGGCCATGATGGCCTTGCGCTCGGTAACCACCGCAGACACCAAGGATCGCATCGCGGGCGAATAGCGCACAATCTTCATGAACCGCAACAAGCGCAGTATGATGAACGCTTTCCAGGACGCATAGCCGAAAACCAACGCGATGAGGAACGGCAATACAGCCAGCAGATCAATGATGGACAGAGGTTGCATCATGTAGTGCAGGCGCGCCCGTATAGGGCTCATGCGGCGATACGGTGGATGCAAATCCGCAACCCACACCCGGCATCCATACTCGATGGCGAAGATCAGTCCGGCGCTCATGTCCAGCGTCATCAGGAGCACAGGCCACGACCGGCCAAACCACGGCTCGGTCTCCATCACCGCGAGCCCCACATTGACGAGGATCAGCGCAACGATCAGTTTGTTCAGGTGCCGCGCCACCGGGTTGGTAACGCTCTTTTTTTCCAGAACGTTATAGACTCTGCGTTTGAGCGACTGCGCCATGGGCCATCTTCTTCATCGTGCCAATTCTGATCCGGCTTATAACGCCAAACACCTACCAAAACAAAAAGGGAGAGGCATCAGCCCCTCCCCCTTCAATCACAATCTGCAAAAGGATCGTCTCAAGCGTTCTTCAGGGCAGCCTCGATGGCTTCGATTGCCGCATCAGCCTTGGAGCCATCCGGCCCACCTGCCTGCGCCATGTCCGGGCGACCGCCGCCGCCACGCCCACCAAGAGCCTCTGAGCCAAGACGCACCAGATCTACAGCGGACACCTTGTCCGTCAGATCGCTGGTGACACCCACCACAATAGCCGCCTTGCCGTCTTCAGCCACGTTGATGATGGTCACAACACCGCTGCCAAGGCTGGTCTTGCCTTCATCGGCCACACCCTTGAGGTCTTTCGGATTCATGCCTTCAACAACACGGGCCATCAACTTGAAGGCACCAACCTCGCGAACGCCGGAATCACCACCCGAGCCACCGCCCATGGCGAGCTTCTTCTTGGCTTCGGCCAGTTCACGCTCCAGCTTCTTGCGTTCGTCCAACAGCGCTTCAATGCGTGCAGGCACATCAGCCGCAGAGGTTTTCAAAAGCCCCGCTGCCTGACGCGCGATCTGATCCTGCTGGGCCAGATACTTGCGGGCTTCCGTTCCGGTCAAGGCCTCAACACGGCGCACACCGGCGGCCACGGCCCCTTCGGTTACCAGTGTCACAAGCCCAATATCGCCCGTGCGCTTGACGTGGGTACCACCGCACAGCTCCAGCGAATAGGGCTTGCCGGCCTTTTCGCCTTCCGTGGCTACACCCATGGAGACCACACGCACCTCGTCGCCATACTTTTCGCCAAACAGCGCCATGGCACCGGCTTCAATGGCTTCGTCAACTTCCATCAGGCGCGTTTCAACCGGCGCATTCTGAAGCACGATCTCGTTGGTCAGCCGCTCGATCTGTTTCAGTTCTTCGGGCGCCAGCGGCTTGGGATGCGAAAAGTCAAAGCGCAAACGCTCAGCCGTTACCAAAGAGCCCTTCTGGGCCACGTGGTCGCCAAGAACTTCGCGCAGCGCCTCATGTACCAGGTGAGTTGCCGAGTGGTTGGAGCGGATGGCCGTGCGGCGGCTGTGATCCACTTCAAGCTCAAGCGCATCGCCAGCCTTTACGCCGCCGTCCGTCACTTCTACCTGATGCACGAACAGCCCATCGGCCTTCTTCTGGGTATCCGTGACCGTAGCCTTGAAGCCCTCACCGATCATGAGGCCGATATCACCGACCTGACCACCGGATTCACCGTAGAACGGCGTCTGGTTCAGAACGATGAAACCGCTCTCGCCAGCCGTCAATCGTTCGACCTCTGCACCGTCCTTGACGAATGCCACGGCAACACCTTCCGCCTTCTCGGTTTCATAGCCAAGAAACTCCGTGGCGCCATGCTTTTCCTTCAAGGTGAACCAAACAGCATCCGTGGCCGCCTCGCCGGAACCGGACCATGCCGCACGCGCTTCCGCACGCTGGCGTTCCATGGCCTGATCAAAGCCCTCGGTATCCACGCTGATGTTGCGGTTGCGCAGCGCGTCCTGAGTCAAATCCAGCGGGAAGCCATAGGTATCATACAGCTTGAAGGCCGTTTCGCCGTCCAGACGGGACCCTTCACCCATGTCGGCAGTCGCATCATCCAAAAGGCCCAGCCCACGTTCAAGCGTCTTGATGAAGCGCTTTTCTTCAAGCTGCAGCGTTTCGGTGATCAGGCTTTCTGCTCGTACCAGTTCCGGATAGGCCTGCCCCATTTCACGCACCAGAGTCGGCACCATCTTGAAGATCATCGGATCGCGCGCACCAAGCAGGTTCGCATGACGCATGGCGCGGCGCATGATGCGGCGCAAGACATACCCACGGCCTTCATTGGACGGCAGAACGCCATCAGCAATCAGGAAAGCGGTCGAACGCAGGTGATCCGCAATGACGCGGTGACTCGCCTGACGATCCCCTTCCGCCTGAATGCCGGTGAGATTTTCAGAAGCACCAATCAGCGCGCGGAACAGGTCAATGTCGTAGTTGTCATGTACGCCCTGAAGCACCGCGGCAATACGCTCCAGCCCCATGCCCGTATCAATGGATGGACGTGGCAGATCGATCCGCTCATCAGCCAGCTGCTCATACTGCATGAACACCAGATTCCAGATCTCGATGAAGCGGTCGCCATCTTCTTCGGCAGAACCTGGAGGGCCTCCCCAGATGTGATCGCCATGATCGTAGAAGATCTCGGAGCATGGGCCACACGGACCGGTATCACCCATGGCCCAGAAGTTGTCCGAGGTCGAAATGCGGATGATCCGATCATCGGACAATCCGGCAATCTTCTTCCAGAAATCGTAGGCTTCCTGATCTTCCGAATAGACCGTCACCAGGAGGCGATCCTTCGGCAGACCGAATTCCTTGGTCACCAGCGTCCATGCATGCTCGATGGCCTGCTCCTTGAAGTAATCACCAAAGGAGAAGTTGCCCAGCATTTCAAAGAAGGTGTGGTGACGGGCGGTATAGCCAACATTGTCCAGATCGTTGTGTTTGCCGCCAGCACGCACACATTTCTGCGAGGACGTGGCGCGGACATAGTCCCGCTTTTCCAGCCCGGTAAAAACGTTCTTGAACGGCACCATACCCGCGTTCACAAACATCAGGGTTGGGTCATTGCGCGGGACAAGGGGACTCGACTGAACGACCTCATGCCCGTTTTTGGCAAAGTAGTCGAGGAAAGCCGACCTAATTTCGTTCACACCACTCATAGATCTAGATGTCCGTCTCTTCTCATCAGGTGAAGGCGCAGATACGCCGCCTTCCTTTATGAATTTAGGGGCCCAACGTCTTGCTAGAACGGCCCAATGCTTTGTTGCGGTTTTATCGATACATGAGGGAACTGTCTACGGATTAAGGCAAGCAAGCCGCATTCTCCCGCAGGAAACCCGCGCAAACACCGCTCTCCTGAGCCCTTTGACCTAGGCAGATTACTCAAAAAAGACGTGACGCAAGAGCACAGAATGGCAATCCGGCGCGATGAAAAGGGGATTCGCCCACTCTGCACCTCTCGTCCCCCAACAAAAAGGCCGGAGGCAAGCCCCCGGCATTTTTGCATCAGCGTGTACTTCAGAACGCTCTGGGATCAATCGTCGTTGCCAGCACCGGCTTCCGGGTCGGCAATGGCCTCGGCAATCAAGCCGGCATTCTGACGAATGGCCAGTTCAATCTCCTGAGCCATCTCCGGATTTTCCTTGAGGAAGTTCTTGCTGTTCTCGCGCCCCTGTCCCAAACGCTGGCTGTTATACGAGAACCAGGCACCAGACTTTTCGACCAAGCCACCCTTTACACCAAGGTCCAGCAACTCGCCGGTCTTGGAGATGCCTTCGCCGTAAACAATATCAAACTCCACCTGTTTGAATGGCGGTGCCAGCTTGTTCTTGACCACCTTGACACGGGTCTGGTTGCCAACAATCTCATCACGATCCTTGATGGACCCGATGCGGCGAATATCCAGACGCACGGAGGCGTAGAACTTCAAGGCATTACCACCCGTGGTGGTTTCCGGTGAACCAAACATCACGCCGATCTTCATACGGATCTGGTTGATGAAAATCACCATACAGTTAGAGCGAGAAATGGATGCGGTCAGCTTGCGCAGTGCCTGGCTCATCAGACGCGCCTGAAGACCGGGCAAGCTGTCGCCCATCTCGCCTTCCAGCTCCGCCTTGGGCGTTAGCGCTGCAACGGAGTCGATGACCAGAACATCAATCGCCCCGGAGCGCACCAGGGTGTCGGCAATTTCAAGCGCCTGCTCCCCAGCGTCCGGCTGAGAAATCAGGAGATCGTCAATGTTGACACCAAGCTTGCGGGCATAAACCGGGTCCAGCGCATGTTCCGCATCAACAAAGGCGCAGATACCGCCCTGCTTCTGCGCTTCGGCCACAGTATGCAGCGCCAGCGTTGTCTTACCGGACGATTCCGGACCATAGATTTCAACGATGCGGCCCTTGGGAAGACCGCCAATACCCAACGCGATATCAAGGCTCAATGACCCGGTAGAGACGGTCTGCACCTCAACCGCCTGACCTTGCCCCATGCGCATAATGGAGCCTTTACCGAAGGCCCGTTCAATTTGTGAAAGCGCTGCATCCAGCGCCTTGTTTTTATCCATCTGTGTGCCCTCGACAAGGCGGAGTGAAGTTTGTGACATGCGTACCCGTTCCTTATTTCATGACGGACCGACAGATTCAAAAGGTGAAATCTGTGTACTCTTTTTGTTCTCACAGTTCAACCACCATTAACCCGCTGATCTCCAACGGAATATCGGGGAAACGTTCTATAAGTGTTCTCCTTTGGAAAACGTGAAACGACCATTTAAACAGACTCTGGATACAGGAATCAGCACAGTTGCAAGGCTCATGGCACACTGCTACCACCTTGATATTCAACAGTTACAATGGTCGTGAAACGCATGTCCCATTCGACCCAGCTGGCCGTGATTGGCGCGATCCATGTGGACCGCATTGCCCATGCCGGACGCCCGATCGAGCCAGACACCTCCACTCCTGGAGAAATCTCTGGAAAACCCGGCGGAGTGGGGGCCAATATTGCCCGCGCACTGGCCCGCCTTGACTGTAGGCCCATTCTGATTGGACGGGTTGGCAATGATCCGGATGGACTTTGGGTGCGCGATCACCTGGCCGCCGTGGGTATCAATGTCAGCACGGTCGAAGTATGCGACGGCCTGCGCACCGGCTGTTATCTGGCGCTGCATCAACCGGATGGCAGCCTTCACGCCGCCATTTCTGACAGCGAAATCACCGGCACCCTGCCCCATCCGCAGGCGGATGCGCTGCCGGATGCTCTTGCTGCCTGTGGTATCTGGTTGGCAGAAAGCAACTTGCAGCCCGCCATGTTGGCGGCAATCGCCGCCGCAAAGGGCGAGCGACTGCTCGCTGCAGACACCGTTTCCAGCGCCAAGGCGCAGCGCCTGCTGCCCATTCTGGACAAGTTGGACGTTCTGTTCACCAACCGACTGGAAGCCGCCGCTCTTTTGGACCTGCCAGCCGACACGGCCGGCGTTGACATGGCCCGCGCGCTCCACGAACGCGGCTGCAAAACAATCGCCATTACCGATGGCAGCCACCCCTTGATCCTGTCGGACAACGGCCAGGAGCGCGTTATCACACCGCTACCTGCCAAGCCCAAGGATGTCACCGGGGCCGGTGATGCCTTCATAGCCGGATTTCTCAGCGCTTACAGCCACGGCTTGAGCGCCATTGAGGCAGCCTACCGCGGGTTGGCAGCCTCCGCGATCACTGTCGAAGCCACAGGGGCAGCGCCCGAAAGCCTGAGCCTCTCAGCCATCGAACAACGACTGAACAACCACTGATCCCGCAGCGGGGTTTGTTGAAGAGGTAGTTTGAAATGACCCAGAACAACAAGATCACAATCCATCACAGTGATGAAGTGGCGCAGGCACTGGCTGAGGGCAAGCCGGTTGTGGCGTTGGAATCCACCATCATCACCCACGGCATGCCTTACCCGCAGAACATCGAGACAGCGCGGGAAGTGGAAGCCATCATCCGCGAGAACGGCGCTGTTCCAGCAACGATCGCCGTTCTCAAAGGAGAATTGCATGTGGGCCTTTCCGACGCGCGTCTGGAAGAGCTGGCCAATGCCAAGGATGTAATGAAAGCATCGCGCGCGGACCTCAGCATCGCCCTGGCCATGGGCCGCAACGCTTCCACCACGGTGGCCGCGACCATGATGGCCGCCCACGCGGCCGGCATTCGCGTGTTCGCTACCGGCGGCATTGGGGGCGTGCATTTTGGTGCCGAAACCAGCTTCGACATTTCCGCAGACCTGGAAGAACTGGGGCGCACCCCGGTCTGCGTCGTTTCCGCCTTTGCCAAAGCCCTTCTCGACCTGCCCAAGACGCTGGAAGTTCTGGAGACCAAGGGCGTTCCGGTCATCGGTTATCAGTGCGACAAGCTCCCCGCCTTCTGGTCCCGCACCAGCGACATGGATACGCCATTCAGACTGGACGCACCGGAAGATGTGGCGGCCATGTTGCGCAATCGCGAAACCTTTGGCGATCAAGGCGGCGAACTGATCACCAACCCCGTGCCTGCCGAGGACGAAATTCCGGCACAGGAAATCAACGGCTTCATCCAGAAGGCTCTGGCCGAGGCCGAGCGCCAGCACATCAAGGGCAAGGACGTTACCCCCTTCATCCTGCAGCACATTTTTGAGCTGACCGAGGGACGAAGCCTTGCAACAAACATTGCGCTGGTGAAGAACAACGCCCGGCTGGCCTCTGCCATTGCCGTTTCTTATGCGGCCAAGGGCTAACCTCACCTGCAACCGAACGACCACAGTCCGCAGGCCACTTCCAGCGCCTGCGGGCGGTATCCCACCCCGGCAATTCTCTCGCCGGTCGCTCTCCATCAAATTTGACCCTGATCATACACATGAGTATATGATCTGGGAGCTCAAGCGTTGTCCGGTTGTGCCCACAAGGCAGACCGGCAACCCATCTGCAACCTTTCAGCAATGCGCTCTGGTGCTGCTCTGAGACTTTTCGCACCAGAACTACGGGACCAGTCAAATGCGGATCCTTGCTTTAGTCGCGCTCACAGTGGCGCTCGCCGCGTGTCAGTCCGGCGGCCCACGGGGCAGCAACCAGCCAGTTCTGCGGGCCGAGGCCGGCAGCCAGTCGATTACAGTCAGCGCCTCCCCCGAACAGGTGCGCCAAACCCTCAAGGCTAGCGCGGCAGAAAAAGGCACGCTCGTGATACAGGATGATCCCAACATGGTGATCATCGAAAACGTTCTGCGTCGCAAGAACCCTGTGCTGGATGAGGAATTCGGCCCCTCGAACAATGGCGACCGCGTGATCCGGGTGCGTGTGCGCTTTTCCGGCAGTCAGTGCAACACCTTCGTGGTGCAGGATCTGGCCTTGCTCAACAACGCCCATACGGCCCTTGAGCAATCCTACCAGTTGCCAGGTGACCCCAACACCATGCAGAGCCTCATCGGCCTGAAGAAGCGTGCAGAATCACAAGCTCAGTGCATCTGAGTTTGTATCAACAGCACATTTGAAAATGCGTTTCAAACCACCCGCGGCGGTTTCCCCTCGGGTGGTTTTTTCATGGCGCGTGGCGTCGCGCTCGTTCAGTCCTTCGCAGGCTCTGTGACCGACCCGGATGATGCAGCCTCAGTCAGTGCCAGAGTGCTGTAATCACCAACCATTTTGACAACAGCGTTCGGCTCCAGCTTGTCATGAAGGTCGATCAGGTCCTTGATGATGACGATCTTCTGCTTCATGTTCTCCAGCGCCTGACTTTCGCGCGCCAGCGCGGCACCATCCAGATCCGCCGCCCGCCGTTCACGCAAATCCTGAACCTTTTCCAGCAACAGCAGGGTTTCGGCTTCGATCTTGTCGTTGCTGATGCGCTTCGACTTCAACCATTCGCGATAATGCTCACGTATACCGTCCGCCACCTGTCCCAACTCATCCTTCACTGTGGTTTGCGAGGCGCTGTCCACCTTGGTCTCCAGCAAGTCGTTGATGGCAGCAAACAACTTGTCCCGCACTGTCTCGATCCGCTGTTGAAGCGCCGCACTGGGCTTCAATCGCGACGGCTGCGGGATCTCGACCTGCTGCTTGCCCGCATAGACCTGACGCAAAACCTCCGTAAACACGTCAACAAACACATCCGCAGCCTCAATGGCCTTGGGACTGTCCATGATTGTTGCCAGACGGATAGCGCCCTTCTGACTGACCACCCACGGCAAGGCACGGCTTCCGCCCCGTCCGGGTTTTGGGATCACTCCCAGTGATCTCAAGGCATCGCGTTCCTCTTCTGTAACTTCGAACGCATAACTGTGGGGGAACTTGTCCAGATTGTTCTTGATGTTCTGGGTGATCTGACGGGTTTCGACCTCAAACACCCGCGCCACATGAGCTGCCAACATGACATGTTGACCACGCAACTCGAATACATGAGGCCCATCAGCCTGCAGCTCTTCCTCAAGTTCTGGCGTGTCCACAGGTGTGTTTTTGGTCATCCGTCCCCCTCCCGGCTTTTTGAGATCACTCCCGATGATGTCAAAGCCGCCGAGAACATCCCGGCGGCTACAACGCCGCTCAAACCCGTTGCGAAGGGCCGTTTTCCAACACATCCTTCACGGTGGTTGCCAGCTGTTTCAAGGTAAATGGCTTGGGCAGAAAGGTGAACTTCTCATCTGCCGGCAGGTTCTTCTCAAAAGCATCCTCAGCATAACCCGAAACGAAAATGATCTTCAGGTCCGGCCGTGTCTTGCGCAGCTCGATCAACAGCGACGGCCCATCCATCTCCGGCATCACCACATCAGAAACCACAAGGTCAACGCCGCCGTCCGTTTCTTCCATGATCTCCAACGCTTCGGTACCGGACCCAGCCTCAAACACCTCGTAGCCCCGTGAGGACAACGCCCGTGCTGCAAAGGCCCGCACCGCTTCTTCATCTTCAACCAGCAAAATGGTGGCAGATCCGGTCAGATCCGTCGCAACCTGCTTTTCTTCCACCTTCGCTGTGACCACCGGCAATTCCGCCGTGACATGACGCGGCAAGAAGATGCGGAACGTGGTGCCTACATCCACTTCACTGGTGGCATAAACATAGCCGCCAGTCTGCTTGACAATGCCGTAGACGGTAGACAGGCCCAACCCCGTGCCCTTGCCCACATCCTTGGTGGAGAAGAACGGCTCGAAGATTTTGCCAAGTACCTCAGGCGGCATGCCGTGGCCATTGTCTTCCACCTCGATGAGCACATAATCGCCCATGGGCATCCCGCGCGTATCGTCAAACTCCTCGCTCTGATCTTCATTGACATTGCGGGTGCGAATGGTGACTTCCCCCCCTTGCGGCATGGCATCCCGCGCATTGACCACAAGGTTGACAATAACCTGCTCAAGCTGGTTCACATCCGCCATGACTGGCCAAAGATCGCGCCCATGCACCACATGCAGCTCGATCTTTTCGCCCACGAGCCGGTCCAGCAAAATGGTCAGATCTGCCAGAACATCCGTCAGCGCCAGTTCCTTGGGTCGCAGCGTCTGCCGGCGCGAGAACGCCAGCAACTGCCGCACCAGTCCGGCCGCTCGGTTGGCGTTCTGCTTGATGTTCATGATGTCCTGAAACGCCGGATCCGTTGGCCGATGGCTAGCCAGCAGCAAGTCAGAAAAGCCGATAATGGCCGTGAGCACGTTGTTGAAGTCATGCGCCACGCCGCCGGCCAACTGGCCAATGGCCTGCATCTTCTGACTTTGCGCGAACTGCGCTTCAAGCGCGCGCTGCTGTGTTGTTTCCAACACATAGACGACGGCCACTTCCTCATCCGCCTGCGCATCCAGAACGGCCGACACGTAACATGCGGCGGACCGACTGCCGTCACCCACACCCAAAACCACATCAACCGGAGGAATTTCTCCTTGCCCCTGCGCGGCGCGGCGCAGCGCATCTTCCAGATCCGCCCGTCCACTTTCATCAATAAAATCAACGAGGCGCGCCTTTTCGTTCAGGCCGTTTTCCTGTCCGAACAACCGAACAAACTGGGCGTTGGTGCGGCGAATCCGACCGGCCTTCTCAACTGAGGCAATAGCCACTGGCGTGTTGTTGAAGAACCGGGAGAATTTGACTTCAGCTGCGCGAACCGCTTCGGCGCTCTCCTCACCGGGAGAGCGATTGAGGACCAGCGTGCGACTGTCGCCCGCCTGACCTTCCGCGCCAAAAGGCACACGGTGCACAAGGCGCACCGGCAAGCCTGTGCCGTCCCGCGTGACCAGATCAATGTCAAAGGTTTCGGTCTTCACCTCCCCTTCATTGCCGCCAATGGCACGAACCAAAGCGGCACCATCACCGCGAATGATGTCTGCAAGGGTCAAACCACCGGCAACAAACTGAGTCAGATCGTAGTCGAGCCAATCCGCAAGCGTCGCATTCAAATAAACAATGCGACCGGCAGCATCACAGGACAGGAAACCGGCGGGGGCATGATCAAGGAAATTGATCACCCGCTGCAGTTCCTGAAACGACGTTTCCTGTTCTTTCCGGTCGCGGGAGATATCGGCAATTTGCCAGACGGTCAGGTTGGACGGAGTGGTGCCGTTCTTGTCGCCATATTGAAGGGGACGAACGCTGATACGATACCACCGCGACCCACCATCAATTCGCCCGATGGCTGCTGGCAAGCGCACTTCTTCCTGAGCCCGGCGATGATTCCGGACCGCTTTCGAAAGTCGGAATATGGCGTCTGCGGCCTCCGGATCAGCGGAAAACACGCGCTCCACCGTGCGCACATCACCGGGACTGACGGCCCCTGTCAGATCCGCATAGGCCTTGTTGGCATAAACGATGCGGCCCGTGTCATCCACGAGCACCGCACCTTCTTCAAGAGAATCCAGAAATGCTTCAGCCAGTGGATTGCCATCACGGCGCGAGGCAAATCGGATGAGGCCGATGGCGCCCGCAAAAAGCGAAAACACGCCCACAACCGCAAGAACACCGAGCAGACCAAGAATATATGGCTCTGCCTGTTCCCTGCTCATGACGGCAATAATGGCCGTTGCAGCTGCAAGCCCCAACGCCAGCAACATCAACATTCCGATGCTTCCACCGCCCCCACTGCGGTCAATGACAGGTTCCGGCGGGCGGGTATCGGTTTCTTTCATCCAATTCTCTCCACGGGCAGCCCCAATTACGAGCCCGGATTCGCGTTGGTCAGAGCATTCAACGCAGCCTAGCAGTTTTCAAGCACCTGACCGAGTTACGCGCGCCAATTTTTCTTGGACTTCAGCCCCATGACGTAGCCGATGACCTTCGCAACCGCTGCGTAATGCTCTTCGGGTATCATATCATTAATCTCCATCGTGGCATGCAGCGCCCGCGCCAAAGGCGGATTTTCAACCACAGGCACCTCGTGTTCGCGGGCCAGGTCCCGAATACGCAAGGCCAATGCATCCACCCCCTTGGCCACGCATTTGGGCGCCTGCATCTCGTCATCATAATACAGTGCCACGGCATAGTGGGTCGGGTTGGTGACCACCACGGTGGCCTTGGGCACTTCACTCATCATGCGCTGTTGCGCACGTTGCTGACGCAACTGACGGATCTTTGACTTGACCTGAGGATCACCTTCCGCCTGCTTGTATTCCTCCTTGACCTCGCGCTGGGTCATCTTCTGCTTGTTGAACCACTTTTGCCGCTGCCAAGCGAAATCCAGCCCCGCCACTACCGTCATGAAGGCTAGGATTGCACCCACCAATTTCAGCGACAAGTCCCTGCTTTCCTGAAGAATGTGATCCGGCTCATGAAAAAACGCCATGTCCAGTTGCTCTTTCTCTGGCCAGACAATGAAGTAAATCATGACCGATACCACGATGATCTTCACCAACCCTTTGGAGAAGTT
Organism: Pseudovibrio exalbescens DSM 16456; assembly: GCF_000422785.1. Classification (GTDB taxonomy): domain Bacteria; phylum Pseudomonadota; class Alphaproteobacteria; order Rhizobiales; family Stappiaceae; genus Pseudovibrio; species Pseudovibrio exalbescens. The sequence continues at coordinate 391,717 of NZ_AUGS01000001.1, read as the reverse complement.
CATCAAACTGTCCTTGGAAAACAGACGCTTTGCCCCGCTGAGCGGCGAGATCTTGTTGAGTTTGGGCTGGATCGTTTCGGCCGTCCACACCGGCTTGTGCTGAATGACATTACCCAGCACAGCCAAAACCATGAGCACCAGCAGCGGCAAAGCCAACAACAGGAGCAAGTGCGGTCCCGTATCGCCAAACAGAAACAACAACCCGCCCGGATCGACGGCAATGCTGTCAGCATGCGCCAGAAACCCCTTGAGCAGTCCGGCCACGTTGGCGGCTGTGGGCTTGGCAAGAAAAGCCACGACAAGCGCAGTGCCAAGCAAGGCAAACCAGCCGCTGACTTCTTGCGATTTGGGAACATCCCCCTTCTCATGCGCATCGGTTAAGCGTTTTTGGGAGGGGTCCTCAGTTTTCTCGGAATCATCCGTTTCATCAGCCATGTTTCATGCGCTCCTATTGAACGATGAACGGCTGGAACACCGCCTCGACCTGTGTCAGATACCAGCCCATCATGGTGGACAGCACTGCCAGAAGCAGGAACAGCCCAATCATGATGTTGACCGGCATGGCGATGAAGAAGATTTGCAGCTGCGGCATCAGCTTGTTCAAAAGCCCCATGCCGAAATAGAAGACAAGCCCCACCACCATGAACGGCGCCGAAAGCCGAACGGCAATGGAGAACATCTGGCCAATCAAAGCAACACCATGGCTGGAAACATCTTCAATGGCCACCAGATCTCCCGGTGGGAACAGGGTGAAGGAATCATGCATGGCCGCGATCGCCAGATAATGCAGATTGGTTGCAAAAATCAGCACAGTACCGAGCATGGACAGGAAGTTGCCAATGATGGCCCCCTGCATTCCCGAGGCGGTGATGTCACCGCCCAAGGCAAAGGCAAGCCCCATCTGGTTGGCAATCATCGCACCGGCTGTCTGAAGTGCAAATGTCACCAGTCTGACAGACGCCCCGACGAAAAGACCGATCGCGATCTCGCCGAAAATCATCAGGAGCAGCGCGGGAAAGGACGACAGCACGGTATCTGGATAAAGCGGCTGGCCGATAGGCGCCATGATGTAGGTGAGAGCCAGCGCCAACGTGAGCCGGTAGCGCGTCGGCAATGAAGCCTCTCCCAACGCCGGCATCAGCATCAACATTGTGCCAAGCCGACAGAACATGAGCATGAACGTCACCACAAAACTGGTCAGAAAGCCCAGTTCAATTGTCATGGATGACGTCCCCCCGGCTCTAGTAGCCCCTGACAATCAACTCCACGATCTGCGTTGTAAACGATGCCATGGTGCTGCTCATGAACGGCAGCGCCACCAGCAGCGCAACAAAGATCGAGAGGATTTTGGGAACGAAAACAAGGGTGGCTTCCTGGATCTGTGTTAGCGCTTGAAACAGCGCAACAATCACCCCAACCGCCAGACCGACCAGCATGACCGGCGCACTCACGAGAATGAGTGTCCAGATGCCATCCTTGGCTATATCAAGCACTTCAGGGCCGGTCATGAAAAACAACCTTGTTGTTAGATGGGCATCCGCATGATCTGTTCATAGGCGGAAATCACCTTGTCGCGAACGGAAACCATGGTTTCCAGCGCCACTTCGGTCTCTGCCACCGCAGTGACCACGTCTACCACGTTGGCTTTGCCTTCTAGCAGATTGAGAGACTGAGTCTCGGTGGCCTGACCGCTTTCACGCACCTCTTCCACCGCAGATTTTACCATCTGGGAAAAATCCTGGTTTCCAGCGGCAGCAGAGACGTCCGGGGTGTTCTGAGCGCTCTGTGTCAGCTTCGCCATGTTGGCATAGGCGTTAGCAGCAATCGATGCATTTGCCATGTCGAGTCATCCTTTGAAACTTTGGGGCGCGCTGTCAGCCCTTTAAAATGTCCACGGTCCGTTGCAGCATGGCGCGGGTCGAGCGCACCACGTTCAGGTTGGCCTCGTAGGACCGTTGAGCCTCCCGCATATCCACACTTTCAACCAGCGTGTTTACATTGGGCAGCTTCACGTAGCCGTTGGCATCGGCCGCCGGGTGGCTCGGTTCGTAGCGGGTTTCGAAATCGGACTGATCCAACTGAACCTTGCCCAGTTGCACCACATCTACACCAAGCTCCCGGTCCAGACTGGCCTGGAAGGTGGGTATCTTGCGCCGATACGGATCCTCATCCGGGGTGCGCCCGGTCGAATCCGCATTTGCCACGTTTTCCGCGATGATGCGCATGCGTCCGGTCTGTGCCTTGAGACCGGAGGCTGCGATGAACATTGACTTCAGAAAATCCAATTCCTGCCCTCTTTTGCGCTAGTGCCCCACGCCGCCGCTGGCGATGCGCTTAGCCGGACCGTTTGATTGCCGTGCGCAGGAGCCCAAGCCCGCGCGTGTAAAGATTGGTTGCCAGCTGATAATCCATCTGGTTCTGCGCGACTTTCATCATCTGCTCTTCCAGAACCACGGAATTACCATCCGGTGTGCGTTCAAAACTCGAGGTGTCCTGCGGTGACGCTGTCTGGCTCGACGCCGACAAGGTCAAGTGATGCGGATCCGTGCGCGCCGGCCCCGAGGCGGCGGTAGCGCTTGCAGATTGCACCATGGACTGGAACTTGAACTCTTTCAGATCCTGACTCTGATAACCGGGCATGTCCGCATTCGCGATGTTTTCCGCCAGAACGCTCTGCCGGGTCTGATGCCATTGCATCTTGTCGCGCAGTGCCTGAAATACCGGAAGATCGAACATCGCCATTTGTTTGCGTGCCCTTTTTGCTGAGCTCCCCTAACTAGTCAGAGCCTGAATAAAGATTAGGTAAAATTTGCCTATTATTTGGTTAACAAGTCGTTAACGTTAACCAATTCATAACAGTTGCCCGCAGAAAACGGTGCGGCCTGCCACAAGAAGGACACTTGCAAAATGCAGCATTGTGCGCAAAGGGAATAATTTGCCCACCAGCACTTTCGCCGGGGAAAAACGATAGGTACTTGTGGGCGGGGCCGGCAAATCCTTAAGGTTTGCAACCTGTGCAGTTCATCTGCCGACCGACATACGATATGTAGGGCAATAATTAATAGGTATTAGGGATTCGGGTGCGCCCAATGCGGGCGGGCTGCAATAACAAGGCGGGCCATCCGAGCCTGAAGAAGTGGGGAAATCATGAAAGACTGGCTGGCGAGCACCTTCAATCTTGCGCCGGAAACAGCACTACTGCTCTCGGTAATCATCGCACTGATCACGGTTCTGGCCTTGATCGCGATCATCATTCCCCTTCTCAAGAAATACGCGAGAACCACGTACAAGGGCGCACGCAATCGCCAGCCCCGCATTGCCATCATGGATGCAGCAGATGTAGACACCCGCCGGCGGTTGTTGCTGGTGCGCCGGGATAATGTGGAGCACCTGATTCTCATCGGCGGCAATGCTGACATTGTTGTAGAGCAGAACATCGTGAAAGCGGCCGCACACGGCAAGCCGGTTAACGATCGGACGCGACCCGGCCATTACGCAAACGCCGCCATGACAATCTACGACGAAACCCTGTTGCCGACAGCAACCGAGTTGCAGGACGCAGAGCCTGCGCCGACAACAACGGGTGAGCCTGCAAGTCCCGCCCCAGCAAACTCGGCGACCACATCGGCCCAGCCAGCCCACGCCCCGGCCGCTCACACAGCGCCACAAGCGCAACGCCCCGCCCGTCCCGAATACACCAAGCCGACCAGCCCCTACGAACCGCCACATCTGGATCATGCAGACCCGGATTCAGCCGTTGCCAAGCTCGCCCCAAAGCGGATTTTCGGCGCTGCAACGGCCGCCGTTCGCAACGTGGCTAATCAGACCCGGTCTCAGGGACAATCACGCACCCAGTCCAACGCCCCTTCGGCCAATGCCGGACATCAAGCGCCGCGACCTGCGGCCAAGGCAGAACAGGCCACGCCAACAGCAGCGCCCTCACGCTCAGCGGCACATCATCAGGCAAAGCTGGAACCTGCCGCCAAGGCGCAGCCCGTAGCAGCAGCCAAGGAGGGCCCGCAAGAGCGCGCAACAGCTTCGCATGGGGCGCATCATCAGGCAAAGCCTGCAGAAAAGTCGGCACTTCAGACCACCGACACGCCCAAGAAAGATGAAGCGAAGACCGCCTCTCATCACCCCGCCGCAGCGGCGAATGACAGCGCACAGGCAGCACCCGAGGCCAAGCCCGAGGCAAAGCCAGCGCCAGCGGCCTCAGCACGGCCTGCCCAGCGCCCACATCCGGCGCAGCGTCCAATGCCTTTCAGCATGCGCCAAGCACACAAACCTGCGGCCTCTCAGGCGTCGGAGAACAGTTCCGATGACAAGGCAGGCGCAGCACCGACTGACAAACCGGCAGAGCAGCCGCGTCCAGCCTATGTCAAACCGATCACACCCCCACTCTCCGGTCCGGCATCACGCACAAGAAGCGTCTATGGCACAGGCTCAACAACAGCAAATGGCCAGGCTGCTACCAATCAACGTCGCTTTGGTGCCTCAAACCCCAAGACACCAGCCCAACCGGCCGACACCGCAGCCGTAGCCCAAGGTCTGGAAGCAGACCTGGAAGCCGCAATCGAAGAACCCACCAAGGCCACCTCAGCCTCGGCAAAGGCAGCACCGTCGGCAGAAGCCGAAAAGACACCCAAGCAAGCCGAGGGGACCGACAAACCCGACGCACAGGAAGGGCCCACGCCGGACACAGACAAAACGGCCGCAGGAACACCTGCTCCGGCCGCTGATAAGCCCGCCGAGCCCAAAGCTGCCACATCCGCCTCACCAGAAAAGGATGCAGGCGCAGCCAAGGTGGATGGTGCCGATGAAGACGGCGCAGCGGATACAACAACGCCAGATCAACCTGACGCGGACGCGAAGACCAAGCCTGAGGCGACCACTGACGAAAAACCGACAGAAGACAAGGCTGACAAGACCAAGGGCCATGAGTTCAAACCCTTCGAGGATGACATGGCTGAACTTCTGGACGAGCTTGAAGGCGGTTCACGCTCACAGGCCGTATAGCGGGCAGGATCAGTGCGTTTTTGGAAATACTTTATCGGCTTCGCCCTTGTCATCGCGATCGGCGGGGCCACCGGCGGCAGTGCCTGGGCGCAAAGCCTGACACTTGATCTGGGCGACAGCGCCACGCTGACCGAGCGGGCTTTGCAGATTGTTGCGCTGCTCACGATCCTGTCACTGGCTCCCAGCATCTTGATCATGGTGACGAGTTTCACCCGGATTGTGGTGGTCCTGTCATTGCTGCGCTCCGCCCTGGGACTGCAAACTGCGCCGCCCAATACGGTGATGATTGCGCTCGCCCTGTTTCTTTCGGCCTTCATCATGGCTCCGACCTTTCAGGAGGCTTACGATGCAGGCGTGCGGCCACTGATGGAAGACACAATCGACATGGAAGAGGCCTTCGTGCGCGCCTCTGAACCATTTCATGTTTTCATGCGCAATCAGGTACGCGAATCCGATCTGGCGCTGTTTCAGGATCTGGCCAACATGCCCGCCCCGGAGACCCCGGAGGAAATCAGCCTGCGTGTACTGGTGCCCGCCTTCATGATTTCGGAACTGCGCCGGGCCTTTGAAATCGGCTTCCTGCTCTACCTTCCGTTCATCATCATCGATCTGGTGATCGCATCCCTTCTCATGTCCATGGGCATGATGATGCTTCCTCCAGTGGTCATTTCCTTGCCATTCAAACTGATTTTCTTCGTGTTGGTTGACGGCTGGCAGTTGATCGCCGGCAGTCTGGTGCGCAGTTTCGGGGTGGGGTAGCAACCTGCCCCCGCTCTGCCTGCTGGCGAGAACAGGCGAACGGCTTACAGTGCGCTTTCTTCTGCACGGGTCGGTCTGGGGCTTTCTGGACCACCAGCCGTCAGATACTGTGCCCGATACTCATCCAGAAACGCATCAAGACTATCCGTGGCTGCGATGGAGCGCGATACGTCGAGAAACTCAACACCGCGCTCATCAATCGGCCGCGTGACCACTTCAAACGCGGCAGCGTTGGGTCCTTCGCTCATTTTCTCAGAGTACTTTTGCCTCAAACGGTCCAACCCGAGACTGTCGCCTGCCAGAGAATACCCGATGGCTGCGCGCAGGATATCTGTTTGCTCCTGCCCGTCGAGCGGGAAGGCATCCGCCCACCGGCCCGCATGCATGCGTTCAACTTGTTCTGCGGCCTTCTGCCAGCTCTTGGCGGCCCATAGGGTGTCCGCGCGCAGTCGGTCCACATCCACACCGGACATGTTTCGCACCAACTCCAGAGCCAGATCAGGCCGACCGCTCTCGGTAAGGGCTCTTGCCTCAACCAGATTGCGCTGACGCTGCAAGGTCGTTGGCAATTGGGCCTGCCGGGTTTGACTGAGGACCCGCAAGGCTTCCTCCGGACGTCGGTCCAGCAGATAGACAACGCTCAGATCCGCTGCGATCTGCGCCTTGGCAGCGCCCTTCAGGCGATGATCGATCTGATGACGCAGGACACGTGCAGCCTGATCAAGAAGGTCCAGATCAATCATGCGATCCGCCATGTACCGGACCATCTGATCGCCTTCATGGCCAACCGGCAACAACTCGCGAAAGTCGTAGAAAATGGCCAGCGCATCGATGGCGTCCAGCTTGTCCGCCCCCTCGCGCAGAAACAGATCGGTAAAGACGTCTCCCATCTGCGTTTGCAGGCTTCGGGTCAAGTTGGAATCGGGATTTGACAAGACGGCCTGATGCATGGCCTTGAAGGCCTGACGGTAGTCCCCTTCCTTGGCCTGAAGCTTGGCCAGAAGGTCCAGCGTTCGCAGTTCCGTCTCGTCTCCACGCCATGTGGTGGACAAGTCAGCCAACTCGTCAATGGCGTCCTGCTCGGACAGATACCCGTCGCGGTAGCGTAGGGCAATGTGGCGATACGTGGCCTCTGCAGCCTCAGGACCCTCTGAGTGATCCATGACGAACTCGAAGGCATCCATTGCCTCTTTGGTGCGCCCAGAGGCATCAGCAATACGTCCGCGCAACAAGTCATACCGCGCCGCCTGCTCATCACTGACCGAGGATGGCTCAACCTGCGCCAGATAAGACGCAGCACTTCCGAAGTCTTCCAGCTCCACGTGAGCCTTGGCCGCCGCCAAGTTAAAATCCACCTGAATCTCGTCGGGATAACTGTCGATCACCTTGCCCGCTTCGGTCAGATGACGCAGCGTGCTGGACCAGTCCTCCAACGCAACATCGGCCAGTGTTTTCCAGACCGCCGCATCAGGGCTTCGTACCAGTTCCTGACTGTCCAGATAGGCCTTCGCCTGTTCCGGTCGGTTCGCCATCATCTGCGCTGCGCCCATCATCACGTTGAACGTGGCGTCCGTGGCAACTGTCGGGTTTTGATCCTTGGCCAACTCCAGAAGACCCAGCGCTTCCTCCGCAAACCCGTGAGCCAGATAAAACCGCGCCATATCCAGACGGGGGCCCTTCATCTTGTCGGGCTCGGCCATGGCGACCGCAGCTTCAAACTTGCGCAGCTTGTCGCGAAACTCCACCTTGTTGGGCGTGGTAAAATTGGCAAACTCGATCAGGCCAGGCTGTGTGGGATCCTTGAGCGGTGCCCCTTTTTCCAAGGTACGCCAGAGATCTTCGCTGGAAACCGCCAGCCCGTCATCCCGCGAGACGACGACATCTTCTCCATTGACTTCCACACTCACCCCATCCGCAAACAAGGTGACCGCAATGCCATGGATTGATTGCAAAAACTGCAACTGCGAATAGCGATGAGGTTTGATCACGCCGCGCGCCGGTCCCGGCGCCGTTACCGCGTAGATCGTATCGCCGACATCTGGATCCTTCAGGGCATGAATGCGCCCACCACGCCCCAAAGCCACGCGAAGAACCGCGGCACCATCCCCCTGAACATTGCGCTCCACCTTGAGCGGTTGACTGGGCTCAGAGATGGAAGGTCCAACATGCAGGATCCACCGATCGCTTCCGGCACTCGCACTGGCCAGAACCGCACGACGCAGCCGCATGCGAACCAATTGATAGGTCTTGTGATCCTCGTTGCTCAGGTCGGTTGCGAACGGCTCAAGAGCAGCACGCAGTGCCCGGTCGTCAATCGGCACAGCACTGTCAAATACCATCCAGTGCTGGCGCCCACGCCGAAACACCGCGGCCGATACATTCTTGCCAAACGGCAAGTGCACCTGCGCAGCATCCCCAACCCGGCGCACTTCCACTGAAATCAGGGGCGCCGGTGTTTTTTGTGCTTCCGGTGGAACCGCCTCCGGGTTGGAAGGTCGCGCTTGTTGGCGCGGCTGTTCAGTCACCGTAGTGCGGCTGTTTATCGGGATTACCCGCGGCAGGCCATCTTCATTTTGCGGCGCCGTTGAGCGGACCGGCTTCGCCGGCGCTTCACCCTCATCCGACACGGTTCCGCGCATATCGGGTGAAATCTCCGAGTTCGCGCCCGGCGCAGATGACTGTGAATCGGGCCGTGTTTCCGTTTCGGGCTGATCGCCTGTTTCTGGTGTCGTCACCTTCTCCGGGGTGCTCAGTCCGCTATCAGAACCATCTGTGTTCGGTGTCGGCTGTTGCGGATCGGCTGCAACGGGCGCCGAAGGTGTGTTGTCAACTTTCGAAGGGGCTGGTTCTACGTCTTCAGCCGCGCTCCCCCTATCCGATAACTCTGGTTTTTCCTTGGGCCGACGCTCGCGATTTTGCGCCCCCGGCACCAGATCATCAACGGGTTGCTTCGTTGTTCCAGGCTTGGCTTCAGGCAAGTTCGGCTGCGCCCGCAAGGGGGCGTCCGTCAGCGCAATACGCGCTTCTTCTTCCGCTTTCAGGGGCGCAGACAACTGCACCAGCGGTTCCTCTGGAAGACCAAACGCCCGTGCCGCCAATGTCACTTCATCCGCTTGTGCCAGCACGGCAGCGATCGGATCGTCAACCTGACCCAGCTCAGCCGACCTTACCGTTTCGGCAGGCTCTGCATCAGACGCGGTATCTGCTGCGGTCGGAGCCACTTCTGGCGTCTCTACGCCTTCAGGTTTCTGCTCCGGTGTTTGCACTCGCTCAACAGGCGCCTCGCTTGGCTGGCTACCCGCATCTTCCTCTCGCGTTCCCAGCGAAACAACTCGCTCCTCTCCCTCAACCTGCTTCAGGATCGGATCCACATAGACATCTTCTACTTCATCCAGCAGCGAGTTTTGTGCGGTACTGGGCGTGGTTTCGACCGGAGTAACGTCCACCACGTAACTCGACCCCTCACGGAACGCCCGCACATCTGCCGCCGGATCAATAGCCAGTTCGACAAACAGCCCTGCGTCACGCAGCTCAGAACGAGCTCCAAGAACACCCACGGGCGGGTCAATCAGCATACGGGCCAGATTCAGTTCGGCCTTACGGTCAAATTGAACTTCCACGCGATCGTTACGCCGAACAAAGGCACTGTCGAACGGCACTGACCAGTCAAACACCAGACGCGTAAAGGTCGGATGCTCTCCAACCCGCAAATCAACTTGGGCCTGCTCAACCTCTTTTTGTTTCTGGTCCCGCTCAATCTCTCGCAGCCTGCGCATGGCGGCCTCGGCCCGCTTGGCCAAATCGGCCACAACATCTTCCGGCAACGGGGGCGGCATGCCCTGCCACGAGCGTGGCAGCAGATCCACGAACAGCTTTTCCCCCGCTTCCATGCTGTTTACATTGACCGGTTGTTTCAGGGCAAAACGCAAGGCCGCACCGTCCGGATCGCGCCGGGCTACCGAAATGTAATCGCTCAAGAGCGCAGGCACTTCATCAATGTTGGTATCAATGCCATCGGGAAAGGCGATGCGAAGAACGCCAGCCGTTACCAGTGCATCATAATCCGGCAGGAGGGTTCGTTCAGGAAAGTTGATGACGAGGCGTGCAAACCCGTCTTCCTGAGTGGCTGTAACCGTCGCTGGTTCGCCAACGGCAAATGCAGGAGTGTAACCTGCAAACAGCGCGAAAACGGACAGGGCGACAGCGCAAAACACGCGCGCAAAAACGCAGCGGAAGGCCAAGCCATCGCACCGGTCTGACAAGCTCTTTTTCGCTGTTGGTTCAGAACCCGCCAACACTGCCCGATTCCCCTGACATAGAATTGCGTATTTCTATCAAGCAGCTTCTTAACGCCGTCTTACGATAGCCCTTACTGGCCTTGAATCTTGGGCAAAAGCGACTCCGGTTGATCCGGCGCGCCCTGTCGACCCACAGCAATCGCGACCGTCAAACGTTCGGCTGCATCGGGGCTCATGTAAGACAACACATCCGCCATTTTTCGCGGCTGCATTTCACTGACGACCTTCAAAAGCACATCCATGTCCAGACGATCAAAAATACGCGCAGCATTCTTGGCCTTCATGCTCTCGTAGATCTTGACGAGATCCTTGATTTCTTCAGCTTCTTTCTCGTTCTGGGCAGAAACGTTTGCCTCGATCCTAGCTTCGATTTCCTTAAGTTCCGAAATGCGCTTCTCCACACGAGCTTCCGTTGCAGCCAGCATTTGCTCGCGCAGATCCAATTCCTTCTCGCGCTTTTCCAACTCCTTGCGTCGCTCACTCAAACTGGAAAGAACGGCCCGTTCGGAAACGGAACCGCCCATTGCTGCGCCTTCCGTACCCGGCAGGCCCGGCGGCGGTGTGGTATCAACGCTGGAGGGATCCAACACCCCTTGCTGGGCACCGGCAAGACGCACGGCACTCAGGTCGTAGCGATCATCCAGAAAGAAGCCCACGACCTTGAGTACCAGCAGCGCGCTGACGGCAAAAACAACAATGGGTAGCAATCGAAGCTTCAAGCCACTCTCCCCTGAGCCCGGCGACGAAATTCTTCAAGCCGCGAAGTCGATTCCTGAGCCGCTCTGAAAATATCCTTGGCGCGGCTGTGTCTGGGTTCAGCCGGTGCCGGGGCGCTGGCCTGTGCAGGTGCCATATCGGAAGCTGCGGCCGCAACCGGCGCACGATCATACCCGTAGTCCTGATGCGAAGTGGTTTGCTCAGTAGTCCCGTGGGCATCATAGGCGGATACCGTGCTTGTTGCCTGCTCTGCGGCGAGCTCGGCAGCTGCTGCTTCATAGCTGTTGATGCCCGGCACAGCCTTTCCGGCAACCGCCGCGTCGGCCACCTGTCCAACCCGATCCAGTACTTCCGTTCCCACACCCAACTGACTGGACAGCCTGCGAGACAAGGCTTCCGCTTCGCCCAGTCTCTCGCCCAGGGTCTTGTCAGCATTGCCTGCCGTGGACTTGAGACCAAGGATGGCGCGTTCGGCAATTTCAGTAGCAGTTATAAGCTCGGAAATCGTAGCCCGAAGCGATGCTTCATCCGCACGCAAACGCTTGAGGCGGCTGTTCAAGGTCCAGCAATACCCAATGGTAATCACCAGCAGGATAGCCACTACAATCTCGATGATCATCCCAATTGGCATGTCAGGACCCTTCCATTTTACTATTTTGCATGGATCGCTCAAACGCAGCGAACGACATTTTCGGTTGCCGCAACTTGTTGGCGATCTCGATGGAGACGTTGTCGCCGACACGTCCCATTGTTCCCTCGGTAAGTTCAATCCCGCCGCACTTGATCTTCACCGGGTCCTTGGGACCCACATCAAACAGCAGAGTTTGGCCGACCTGAAGATCCAATACCCGCTGCAACGGAATGTGGTTCTCATAAAGGACGGCATCGACCTCCACCTCAGCGCTGTACACTTCCGTCGCCAGATGGCCTTCCCAGATCGCATCCCGACCGAACTTCTCGCCCATGAACATCTGAAGCAAAAGATCTCGGATCGGCTCCAGCGTGGCGTAGGGCAGCATGATCTCGACCTTGCCGCCGCGGTCTTCCATATCAATACGCAACTCGACCAGAATGGCCGCATTGGCAGGACGGGAAATTGCTGCAAATCGAGGATTTGTCTCCAGACGCTCCAACGGCAACTGTACGGGAGACAGGGGGGCAAACGCCTGCTCGGCATCTATCAGGATGATTTCAATCATCCGGCGCACGAGGTTGGTTTCAATCGTGGTGTATGGACGCCCCTCAACGCGCAGCGGTGTCATGCCGCGTCCACCGCCAAGCAGAACGTCAATAATGGAATAGATCAGTGACGACTCGACGGTGACCAGCCCGAAGCCGTCCCACTCTCTGGCTTTGAATACACCAAGAATGGCCGGTAACGGAATGGAGTTGAGATAATCGCCGAACCGAACCGACGTGATTGAATCCAGAGAAACTTCAACGTTGTCCGACGTAAAATTGCGCAGCGATGTGGTTGTCAGGCGAACAAGACGGTCAAACACGATCTCGAGCATCGGCAGACGCTCATAGGAGACCATGGCGGAGTTGATCAGCGCCCGAATGCCGGTGTTGTCGCCGGTAATCGATTCATCCAGGCTGAACCCGAGAAGGTTGTCGATCTCTTCCTGATTGAGGATGCGGTCAGCGCCGCGCGTGGCGGAATCCAGCTCCGGCTCGCTGTCATCGATCATCGCCGCCCATTGGGCCGCTATGTCCTCAGCGTTCGCCGCGCCCTGCTCCTGAAGCGCAGCACCCCACGCGGCCGCAAGATCCTCGTCATCATCAGACAGATCGTCATCAAACCCGGCGTTGGTCGCGTCCCAGTCCTGACCTCCGGCGCTACCGGGCGCCGCATTGGTGTCTTGTGCCATGCAACGCCTCCCCTATTGAATCAGAATTTCTTTGAACAGAACACCGTCCACCTTCGCCGGATAGATCGCCAGATTGATGCGGCGTAGGAGTTGCTCCTTCAAGCGGAACAACCCGGCAGATCCTTCCAGGTCCGCTGGGCGCAGCTCACGCAAGTAAATCTGAAAAGCATCCATGATGCGCGGCAGATAAGGTTCGATGTCGTCAATAACCGATGAGCTCTCCACCTCCAGTGCAATGCGCACCTTAAGGAACGTCCGGCGATCATCGGTTGCCAGGTTCACTGTCATTTCCGGCAGATCGTAAAAGACGACCGGCTTTTGTTGAGGCTGATTGGCAGCATCAGGATCCAGAGACTGCGTCACGCTGTCCAAAAGCCCCATATAGGCCGCAACTCCGCCCAGCAGGGACAGAACAAGCACCCCCGCAAAAACAAAGACCAAAATCTTCTTTTTGCTTTTCCGTTCCGGCTCCTGCGCTTCTTCCAGTTCAGGATCCTGTGCATCAGTCATCGCTCGTCCCGCCCACGAACTTTACGTGATTTTAGTTCAACTCTTAACAAACAGTTAAACAGCCCGATTGGTTAACAGATGGTTAACAGAACCAATTAGGCACTTTTTGCCCACTGGCATTTTTTATCAGTTCATTATTGCTGGTTGATAGGTGCCGAACCTGACTTTCACGGCGCCATACCCAGAAAAACGACGGGAAACCCGGCAAGTCCACAGTTGGCACACTCCCTGCATATGGTTAACCGCTGGCCCGGCCGGGTCAGCTTGCTGGGGAGCAAGGACGACGAACATGGAAAACGCACAACTTATCGGGTTGTCGCGCCAATTGGGCCTGAGACGTCAGCTTGACGTTGTGGCCAACAATCTGGCGAACATCAATACTGCCGGGTACAAAGGGCAAAGCCTGCTTTTTGAAGAATACCTGATGCCAAAGGCCGAAGCGACGGCTTTTGAAACACCAGATCATCCGCTGTCCTACACAAACGATTATGGCAGTGCGATCAACTTCGCCCAAGGCGCTGTCCGCCAGACGGGCAACCCATTGGATGTCGCCATTGAAGGCGAAGGCTTTCTGGTTGTACAGGGCGCTGAAGGTGAACTTTACACCCGCGCCGGCAATCTGGCCATTGGCCCGGATGGCCTGCTGCAAACAGCCGACGGCCTGCCAGTGATGGTCGACGGGGGACCAATCGAAATCAATTCCGAAGACGGCCCGCTATCCATAGCGCGCGATGGGACCTTGTCCAACGATCAAGGGATCCTCGGCCGTCTGACCATGGTGACCTTCGACAACCCGCAGAACCTCACCCTGCAAGGCAAGAATACCTACGCAGGCGAAAATCCTCTGCCCATGGACACCCCGCAGGTGCAGCAAGGCGCTCTGGAAATGTCCAATGTCGAAGGCGTCGTCGAGATTACTCGCATGATCGAAGTGACCCGCAATTACGCATCTGTCTCACGCCTCATCTCCCAGCGAGATGAACTGCAAGAACGCGCTATCCGCGAACTTGGCCGCGTGTCTTAAACAAAGCGAAGTAAAGGACCAGACACATGAAGGCACTTTATATCGCAGCGTCCGGCATGAAGGCCCAGGAGCTGAACGTTGAAGTGATTTCCAACAACGTGGCCAACATGCGGACCACGGGCTACAAGCGTCAGCGCGCAGACTTTCAGGACCTGCTCTACGAAAATCAGCGGCGTATGGGCACCCAAACCTCCGACACTGGCACAATCGTTCCAAACGGTGTTCAGATCGGCTCAGGTGTACAAACAGTCGCAACAACCCGGATCATGTCGCAGGGCACGGCCAGCCAGACAGGCCGTGAGCTGGATGTTGCCATCCGTGGTGAAGGCTTCTTCCAGATCGAACGCCCGGACGGCACTACCGGTTACACTCGTGACGGCTCGTTTGCTCGATCCGACACAGGCCAGTTGGTAACAAACGATGGGTACACAGTCCTGCCTGGGGTCGTCATTCCGGAGAACTCACGGGATATCACCATCAACAACCAAGGCCTCGTTCAAGCAATGAACGACGCGGGCCAGGTAGTGAACCTTGGCCAGATTGAATTGGCCCGGTTCGTGAACAAGGCCGGTCTTGAAGCCATTGGTGACAACCTGTTCCTCGAGACTGAGGCCAGCGGCGCACCACAGGTTGGCACACCGGAGCAGGATGGCTTCGGCGGCGTCAAACAGGGCTTTATCGAAGCATCCAACGTGGATGCCGTCCGAGAGCTGTCAGACCTGATCGCCGCCCAGCGAGCCTATGAAATGAACTCAAAGATCGTTCAGGCCGCTGATCAGATGTACTCAACAACGTCGAACCTGCGCTAGGAGCCACGCTATGATCCGTAGCCTGCTGATGGCGCTGGCATTTTTGACGGGACTGGCCTCACTCGCCAGCGCGGCCCCGCACCTGCGCCCTCACGTGATCACGACAGGTGCCGTCCTGACAATTGGCGATTTCTACGAGGGCGCTGGCGAGTTTGCGAACACAGCGATTTTCCGCTCTCCAGACCACGGCGAGACGGGAAAAGTTCCTGCTCGCGATATCGCACGTCAGGCTCAAGCTGCCGGCTTCTGGGAAGCAGGAACCGATGGCCTGGATATCGTCACGGTTCATCGCAAATCAGTGGAAGTGACCGCAGACCTGATCACACAGATGGTTCGATCAAAGATGACAACGCAGGCACTGGCGGAAGATGAGGACATCGAGATCCGCTGGGCCACGCCCCTGCCCGCCGGCATTCATGCGGACGCAGGCGTTGCAGACCCGGTATCTCTGACGCACCTCAACTGGATGCAGTCGAACGGACGGTTTGCGGCAACGTTCAATATCGTCAAGGACGGGCGCACCCATTCCCTGACGTTCAATGGCAATGCCAATCGCATGGTAGAAGTCACCACGCTGGCACGACGCATCAAGCGGGGCAAAATCATCTCCTCACGGGACCTGCGTACCGAACGCATTCCCGCACAGCGCATGGCCCGCCGCTCTGCTCTGGACGCAGAAGAGGCTGTTGGTATGGCGGCCCGGCGTACATTGCGCGCCGGCTCCATCTTGTCCAGCCGTGACGTGACCGCGCCTCTGCTCGTCAAGCGGGGCGAAAAGATCATGGTGACCTACGCCATCCCCGGCATGCAGCTTACAACCATCGGCCGCGCCAAGGCTGACGGCTCGATGGGCGATATCATCGAAATTGCAAACATGCGTTCCAACAAGATTGTATTGGGTACAGTCACCGGCAACGGCCGCGCAGAAGTGTCCACCCTGACGCAATCGGTTGCGAGCCTGAATGAGGCCCGCCAATGACCCCTTACGCAAAAATTATCTCTGCCTGCCTGCTTTCTTCCCTTTTGGCAGGCTGCTCCACCGCAGACAGACTGGCACAAGTTGGAAAAGAGCCACCACTGACTGCGATACAGGATCCACGAACACAACCCGGCTATCGGCCCGTTCAAATGCCCATGCCAGTGAAGGAGCCTGAACACTACAATGCAAACTCGTTGTGGCGGTCCGGTAACCGCGCGTTCTTCCAGGATCAACGCGCCAAGAAGGTAGGCGACATCCTGACAGTCGTTGTGACCATCTCGGATCAGGCTGAGTTCGACAATTCATCAGAGCATTCACGCAGTGACACCTCCAACGTGGGTGCAGGCGGCGCGCTTGGCACAGCCATTGATACGCTCGCCCTACCCGCCAGCGCTTCGTCAACCGCTCTTGCATCGGTGGACAGCGCCGCCAACTTCAAGGGCACTGGCTCCATAGACCGCAAGGAAGAATTGAAGACCACCGTTGCCGCCGTGGTGACTCAAGTACTGCCGAACGGCAACTTGGTCATCGAGGGGCGTCAGGAGGTGCGGGTTAACTACGAAGTACGCGAGTTGGTGGTCGGCGGCGTTGTGCGACCACAGGACATTCAGTCCAACAACACCATCGACAGCAAGAAGATCGCGGAAGCGCGCATTGGCTACGGCGGGCGCGGTCAGATTACCTCGGTCCAGCAACCCCGCTATGGCAGTCAGGTGCTGGATATCGTCTTACCGTTCTAAACGGTCTTTCGCCGTAAGGCTCCCCAGCCTCAAAACGGCAAACGGGCACGGTGTTTTGCTCCCCAGCACACCGTGCCCGTTTTATTTTAACGATCAATCCAATGAAAACGTGAGGGATCAGCCCTCATTTCGATTGCGATCCTGGAGTTGCAATGACAGGAGCGCAAATAAAAAGGCAGATGCTTTAGAACCGGTAGGGTTACACTGGCATCTGCCGAAGTCTGATCACAACAGTCTGTTAGTCGTCGCGATAAATCTTCTCGCGGCGCTCATGGGCTTCCTGCGCCTCGATGGACAATGTCGCGATTGGGCGAGCATCAAGACGACGCACCGAGATTGGCTCTCCGGTCTCCTCACAATAGCCGTAGGAACCATCTTCGATACGCGCAAGAGCAGCGTCGATCTTGGCGATGAGCTTGCGCTGTCTGTCCCGTGCACGAAGTTCAACGGACCGATCAGTTTCAGAAGAAGCCCGATCCGCCAGATCAGGATGGTTCTGGCTCTCCTCCTGCAAATTGGAAAGCGTTTCCAGGCTTTCTTTCAGAATGTCTTCCTTCCAGGCGAGAAGCTTCCGACGGAAGTACTCCACCTGCCGTTCATTCATGAACTCCTCGTCCTCTGTGGGACGGTAGTCAACTGCGATATCAACCGCCATTTGCAACTCCGGCTACCTATATGGGCGACGGGAATATAGCGGCAGGGAAACAAAACAACAACGCCCGATAACGCAGAATTGTTCTAATCGCCTATATGAAGGTAAGTTTAACGTTTGAGCCGCACCGCTATCCACATGCAGACTATTGATTATCAATAGCTTTAATCTGGAAATCGGCCCAGTTTTGCCAGCTCGATTCTGGCCCTCAGCTCAATATCTTCCACCACCTGATCCAGGCCGGCGTCACCGCTTTTCACACGATTGCCCAATTGGGTCACAATCCGCTCCAAACGCTCTGGCGATACCCGCCCCTGCAGCAGGTCGATCTTGAGCAAATCCAACTGATCCAGCAGATCAAGGCCATACTTCATCGCCTTGCGCTTGCCCGTCATCGGATCATCAACCTGCTGGAGCATGAGCAGCGCATCCACGTTTTGGATGCCTCCAGTGTGGCCAGTGCCTTGTGCGGTCTGCGTTTCGCTGCTTTCCTGCTCCACTGAGAAGGAACTGGACGACTTCTTCGGGTCGTTCTTTGTTTTGCGGATCCCGGTCGTCGAGGACAAGCCAGAGACAGGCGTCGTACGAATGAGCACAGTCAGCTCTCCTTGATGCACAGTTCGATTAAATCGCGTTGGCCCTAGGGTGACGATATCATGCCCGCTCGGCAACTCTTGCCGCCCGACTTTTTTGAACCCGGCAATCGTTATCCACCCCATATCGCAGCATTGCGAGAACCTGAGGAAACGCGCGGACTTTCGCACCGTCCCGGATTGGCACGTTTTTCGCTTGTAGGGCGTGAGACGTTTCGTGGGCTACATGCCCTCCTTGAACCAATTGGGACACGACCAGATTTGATGCAACGCTTTTTGCTGACCATAGCCTGTATAGTGATGCTCGCCGTGCCGGCTCAAAGTGCCTCACGGATCAAGGATATTGCTGACTTCGAGGGCATTCGGGACAACCAGTTGATTGGCTACGGCCTGGTGGTCGGCCTTCAAGGCACAGGCGACTCGCTGAACAACGCGCCTTTCACCCGGCAGAGCTTGCAAGCAATGCTTGAACGTCTGGGCGTCAACACCAATGAAGTGGACCTGAACACCGACAACACCGCGGCGGTGATGGTGACGGCTAATCTTCCGCCCTTCGCTACGCAAGGCACTCGCATTGACGTAACAGTGAGCGCATTGGGTGATGCAGATAGCCTGCAAGGCGGGACCCTGCTGGTAACCCCGCTCATGGGTGCGGACGGAGAAGCCTATGCCATTGCTCAAGGGCCGGTGGCTATCGCGGGTTTTGAGGCTCAAGGCGACGCAGCATCGATCACACGCGGCGTTCCGACAGCCGGACGCATTGCCAACGGCGCCCTTGTCGAACGCGAAGTCGACTTCAAGCTGGCCACTCTGCGCAATGTACGCATCGCCCTGCGAAATCCCGACCTGACGACCGCGCGCCGTGTCGCCATTGCCGTCAACGAGTTGATTGGCCTACCTACCGCTGAACCTCTCGACCCCGGCACGGTGCAACTGAGCCTGCCCAATGGCTTCAATGGCAACATTGTCGACCTGCTGACAGACATCGAACAACTGCTGGTGGAACCGGACCAGCCCGCGAAGATCGTGATTGATGAAAGCTCCGGCATCATCGTGATGGGCCAACAGGTGAAGGTTTCAACAGTGGCTGTTGCACAAGGCAACCTGACTGTAACCATCTCTGAAAGCCCCGAGGTGATCCAGCCCAACCCCTTTGCCAACGGCCAGACCGCCGTTCAACCACGCACCGACCTTGAAGTCACGGAAGACAGCACACAGCTTGCCGTGGTGGATGAAACCATCACCCTGCAGGAACTGGTGGATGGCCTGAATGCCCTCGGCATCGGCCCACGGGACCTGATCTCCATTCTGCAGGCCATCAAGGCCTCCGGCGCGCTACAAGCTGAAATCGAGGTTCTGTAAATGACACCAGACGCCTTGGCTCTTCGCTCTACCCCACCCGTCGTCTCCAAAGACAGCAGCCAGCAAACTAGAGAGTCTGCCCTGCTGGACAAAGCACGGGAATTTGAAGCCGTTTATCTGAACCAACTCATGCAAACCATGTTCAATGGCTTGGAAACTGGAGGCACATTCGGCTCCGGACCTGGCGCGGATGCATGGAAATCAATGATGGTCAATGAGTACGCCACCAGCATGGCGGCCAATGGCGGGATCGGACTTGCAGATTCCATCACCCGCCAATTGCTCGATTTTCAAGAGATCTAAATGACGGATATCTCCGAAACACAACAGGAAGCCTTTGACAACGAGGCCATCACCACACGCGAACAAGCTGAAGCATTTTGCAGCCGGTTTGACGCAGCACTGGACATGCTGGTGGAAGTCATAGACGAAGAAACCCGCTTACTGAAACAGGGGCTGGTCGCGGATCTGCCAACCCTCACGCCGCGCAAGACAGAAGCCATTGAGCACTACATGAGCGGCATCCGCGCCGTGAGTGCCAACGCCATTGCGCTGGGCAATCTGGCGCCAGAAGCCATTCAGGAAATGCGCGAGCGTCACAGCCGCCTGAAGCCATTGCTACAGCAGAACCTCACTGTTGTCGCCACGGCACGCTCTGTCAGCGACCAGATCGTGGACACCGTGGCCAAGGCCGTTGGATCACAACTGCAACCCAAGACATATGGGGCCAATGCAACAACAAACAGGGCGAGTAAAACTGCCAAAGGCCTATCAGTTAATCAGTCACTGTAGCCAAGACACAGAGCGAATATTTAGAGTTACTTATTCGTTAAAATTTTAATAAAAGCAAAATTCAATAAAACTTGGAATTCTCCAAGTTATGAGCTATACTTTCCCCAAGTTATTTACTGGGGCGAGAGTTATGATTGAATCAGTTAACCAAAGGCCAACGCCCTTCCAGTATGCGCTCGCGACCCCAAACCCGGCGCCGCGGGCCGACCAGGAAGCTGTGGCCACCGAATTGAACGCCGGATTGGCTGTAACCGCGACGGAAAGCGGGAGCGAATCGGACACTGCAACCGACAAGGGCTATGGCTCTGATTCCCGCATCAATGCGGCAGAACAGACAGAAAAGCGCCTTGTTCGCGAACGTGGGTATGACGAAGAGATTCGTGAATACACCTACACCATCAAGCAGGAGCCAGGTGGAGAGGTGATCTTCGAGATCCCGACTGAAGCGGCCCGGAAGATCAGCTCCTTTATTGATCAGCTGATTTCTCTTCAGGAACAAGAGAAGCTCCCTGAAGAACAGACAGCCGTAGCAGCGGGCTCCGCCGATGAGTCCCCAGCAGCAACCGAAGCCTCTCCAGAGGCGCAGGACAAGGCATCTGTAGAGGCGGCTGAACGTGTCAAAGCGCAAACTGAAGCAGCACCACAGCAGACAGATCCTGTGAGGACTGCGGTTCAAGCTGCGGCCTGATGAATTGCAAGCGTTAGAAACATGAAATGGCGGGCCTGCGGGCCCGTTTTTCGTTTGCCCTGCCGAGACAGCATCTGCATACAAAAAGCGCGCCACAAGGGCGCGCTCTTCGATTTTGGCTTGGTCGGAATGATTACCGGATCAACTGAAGAACAGACTGGCTGGACTGAGCTGCAAGGCTCAGCGTGGATGTTGCCAGCTGCTGCTGTGTCTGCAGCGCAGAAAGGTTTGCACCTTCCTTGTTCATGTCAGCCAGGGTCAGCTTGCCTGCACCGGTTTCCAGTGTCTTGACCAGATCAGTTGTGAAGTCCTGACGGTTTTCAACAACAGACAGGTTGGTACCGAAGGTGGAAGCCTGCGCACGCAGGGAGCTGGCTGCCTTGGTCAGTTCATCAACAGCCGCGTCAATGCTGGAGTCTGTCTGGAACGTACCAGCAGTTGCATCAGCGACTGACTGATCGGCAACACCAGCGCCGTCAGCACCACCACCACCATTGTTGGTGTAGGTGAAGCTGAAGTTCTCGTAGCCTTCCTCAATAGAGATACCGGTCGTGCCGTCGTAAGAGACGTCAGCAGCCAGATTGTCCTTGAGGAAGTTGGTCAGATCGTCAACCGTTGAATCAGCCCCGATCGTGAAAGTAGATGTCGTGCCATCAACATCAATCTCCAACGTGTCGGTGTCTTCAAACTGCGACAAGGAAGACAGTGTTGTCGATCCATCGGTCGCACCGGTCACGGTCAAAGACGCAGAAGAGCCCTTAACAGACTCGGTCAACGCGCCGATCTTCAGATCACCATTTTCGAGGTCGGTAAAGTCGACGGCAGAGATGTCCAGCTTGGACGTCCCGTCTTCGTTGAACTTCACTTCCAGATCATTGCCGGAACCGCCGAGCAGGTTCTTGCCCTTGTAGCCGGAATCCTTGGCAAGGTCCGTGATCTGCGTCCGCAGTTCGTTGAACTGCTTTTCATAGGTTGCGCGTTCCGAAGCATCGTCGGTCTGACGTGCCTGGTTTGCCTTTGCCTTGGCCGCATCAACCAGTTCGGAGATCGCGGAGATACCCTTGTCAGCCGCTTCCAGCGTGGAAACACCCTGCCCGATATCGTCCTGAAGATTGGACAGATCGGAAGCGCGGTTGTTCAGGCTTTCAGAGGTGAAGAAGGAATTCGGATTATCCAGAGCCGAGTTGACCTTCATGCCCGTGGAGAGGCGCTCCTGGGTCTGCGCGATCATCTTGGAGGTGTTCTGGAGAGTGCTCAGGTTCGAGCGTACGGCGGCGGTAAGTGTAATATCAGCCATCTTTAGTCCCTTTCTAGGATATGTGGTGTCCATTCTGGACGTCGCCTCTTCCTGAGACGCACAAGTGAGGCTGATCTTCAGATATTAACAAAGGGTTAATTAATTAATTAAGATAATTCATAACATTAAAATCCATTGATCAAAGCTGACTTACCTATGCGTAATATAAAGAAATTATCTAATGATTTAAACAGATTAAACGTTTGCCCTCTGCATTCTCATGTAAAGAGAGAAACGATAAAAAGGCGCTCATAAGTCGACACCATGACCGGCGTTAACCCTGCTTGCACTCGAATCAAAAAGCGCGCCATAAGGGCGCGCTCTTCGATCTTGGCTTGGTCGGAATAATTATCGGATCAACTGAAGAACAGACTGGCTGGACTGAGCTGCAAGGCTCAGCGTGGATGTTGCCAACTGCTGCTGTGTCTGCAGCGCAGAAAGGTTTGCACCTTCCTTGTTCATGTCAGCCAAAGTCAGCTTGCCTGCACCGGTTTCCAGTGTCTTGATCAAATCCGTTGTGAAGTCCTGACGGTTTTCGACAACAGACAGGTTGGTACCGAAAGTGGATGCCTGCGCCCGCAAGGTGCTGGCCGCTTTGTTCAGCTCATCCAAAGACGCTTCAATATCGCTATCTTTCTGGAAGGTCCCTGCAGTGGCGTCAGCCACTGACTGATCTGCGACACCAGCGCCATCAGCGCCACCACCACCATTGTTGGTGTAGGTAAAGCTGAAGTTCTCGTAGCCTTCCTCAATAGAGATTCCGGTGGAGCCGTCGTAGGTGACGTCTGCAGCAAGATTGTCCTTGAGGAAGTTGGTCAGATCGTCAACTGTCGTATCAGACCCAATCGTGAAAGTGGATGTTTTGCCATCAACATCAATCTGCAACGTGTCGGTGTCTTCAAACTGCGACAAGGACTCAAGTGTTGTCGATCCGTTGGTCGCACCCGTAAGTGTCAACGATGCAGACGACCCTTTTTCCGAAACGGTCAACGCGCCGATTTTCAGATCACCATTTTCCAGATCAGTGTAATCAACCGCCGAGATGTCCAGCTTGGATGTCCCGTCTTCGTTGAACTTAACTTCCAGATCATTGCCGGTACCACCGAGCAGGTTCTTGCCCTTGTAGCCGGAATCCTTGGCAAGGTCCGTGATCTGGGTGCGCAGTTCATTGTACTGCTTTTCGTAGGTTGCCCGCTCGGATGCATCATCCGTCTGCAGAGCCTGGTTGGCTTTGGCCTTGGCCGCATCAACCAGCTCAGAGATCGCGGTGATCCCCTTGTCAGCTGCTTCCAGCGTGGAAACACCCTGCCCGATATCGTCCTGAAGATTGGACAGATCGGAAGCGCGGTTGTTCAGGCTTGAAGCCGTGAAAAATGAATTGGGATTGTCCAGCGCCGAGTTGACCTTCATGCCCGTGGAAAGGCGTTCCTGTGTAGCGGAAATGAGCTTTGAGGTACTCTGAAGGGTGCTCAGGTTCGAGCGCACTGCGGCGGTGAGTGTAATATCAGCCATTTTATGGTTCCCATTCTAGGATGAAATATGCCCGTAAAGGCTTTGCTCCATTCTGGTGCAACGACCATAAGTTGCGTTTTATCTATTAATGAAAAGTTAACAAGGCCCTGAAAAATAGCCTTAATATTTCATAGGTTCACCGCGGGCGCTCTGGATTGCTGACACCCGCTTTTTCGCCACAGGAAACTGAGGATAACAGGGCACAATACAGTGCACTCACCCTCTGTTAATATTCTGGTTTCCTTTAAAAGTCATAGTCTGATTAAAACGGGAGACAGCGGTGGCGCTCAAAGTAGAACTCAAGCCAGGTGAGAAGCTCATCATTGGTGAATCCATGATCACCAATGGCAACCACCGTGCACGCCTGTTCATTGAGGGCTCGGCCCCTATTCTGCGCGAAAAGGACATCCAAACCGTAGACTCAGCCGACAGCCCGGCAAAACGGATCTATCTTGCCGTTCAGATCATGTATCTGGAACAAAAGACGGATACCGTTCGCGATGAGTACTTCAAGCTCATCGGTCAAATCATTGAAGCAGCCCCAAGCACGGTCCCCTATGTGACCGAAATCAGCAAATTCATCATCGCGGGTAACTTTTATAAGGCCCTCAAGGAAGCCCGTAAGTTGATCGACTACGAAAGGACCCTTATCGGTCATGTATCAGCAAGCAACCCAAGCCTACCAGAATAGCGCCAAGACAACCGCTGATCCGAGAGAGCTTGAAGCGGAACTTCTGATGAAGGCAGCCGCGCGGATGACGCTGCTCAAAAACGATTGGGATAATTATTCCCGCGAAGAGCGTAACGATATCCTGACGTTCAATCGCAAGCTCTGGACGATCTTCGCCACGGATGCAACAGCAGAAGACAGCCAATTGCCGCCAGAAGTTCAGAACAACATTGCCAATTTGGGGGTGTTCATTTTCCGTGAGACCATGGGCATTCTCGCCCACCCGGAGAAAGACCGCCTCGACTCATTGATCAATATCAACCGCGCGATTGCGGCTGGTCTACGCGGCCAGACAGAACCGCCAACGCAGCGTTAGTCGCCAGCAAAATGACAAAGAAAAAAGGGGCTACCGACGCCGCCCCTTTTTTCATTTCAAAATCTCTTAATCACTTTCTGATCGGTTAGATGAAGTTCGACAAAGACAAGCTCAACAAGCGTGTTGTTACCGCATAACTGGTCTCCAGATTGGTCTGTATCTGGAGCAACTCTGTCGCCACTTTTTCCTTATCGACATTTTCTATATCGCCAACCATGTTCTCGTAGGTCAGCTTCTTTTGATCCAAACGATCACTTGTTGTCTCGACAGTCTTGTAAGCAATGCTCATCTCAACGGCGATGCTCTGAACACCAGACTGCCTGTTATCCGGCACAGACAAAGATTGATCTGTTCGACCTGCCAAGGCACTGTAATAGTCTCCAGCAACCGCATCGGGGTCCGCGCCAACCGATCCGGTCTCAAAATCCGCCGCAGCAAACACAGCCATGCCTTGAAGAAGCTCCGCAAACCCACGTTCGTTCGCAGTCGCTCCGTACTCGACCTTGAGCTGGTTATCGATCAGGGCAAACTTTTCCCCGCGCGTGTCCGCCGAGGGCCGCTCACCTTGATACCACTCATAAAACTGACCACTCGCATCGACGAGGTTTTCACCCGCCGCGTCTGGCAAGTATGGAGCGGCTGGATCGCGAGCGCCCTCATAAGTCCCAAAAAACTCTGCGCCAGCTTGCTGATCCGCAGCAGCCTTCAGGTCAGTTGCAGCTCCGTTGGTCAACGCCCCTTTCAAGGCGCTGTCAAGATTGGCGGCAGTTTGCGCCAACGCTGTATTGGGGTCGGCATCCGTGCCAATCTGAAAGGTACCTGGCCCCGCATCGGCCTCTTCCGTCGCAGTTAGGGTAACTTCGCGCGAACTGCCATCCGGTAGAGCGAGCTTGAAGGTGACAGTTTCACCCGCTACCGGCTGTCCATTCAAGGTTGCCTGAGCCTGGGCCGGTGTTGCACCTGCGGCGGCTGTATAGTTTGTGGTAATCGAGCCACCCGTTGACGATACGCCGGAGATCTTGAAACCAAAATCCCCCGTCGATAGCTCCGACAAGGTCACCGACGCTGTTCCGGCTCCGGCGGTAACGGCGGTATCAAGGCGCCCTTGCCCATTCGGCCCAAGATGAGCTGTCTCAAAGGCCTGCATAACGTCTTTAAGACCCATTGAGGCGTCATCACCATTCATGATCTCATCAAAGCCCGCAACCGGGCTGCTCTTGGCATCCCCACCACCATATAGGAAATAGCCGCTGACATCGGTATTCAGCAGCGAGAGGGTCTCGCGCAGCATGATCTCGGTCGTCGCCTGGGACGTGGTCTTGCCGTCTGTAGTCAACTCATAATTGTTTGGATCAATTGCCCCCACGGCTTCTTGCCGCAGCTCTTCCATTCGCTCCAGCGTTTCGTTCATGGTCTCCAAATGGATCGACGCCATGTCGCCACTGCGCTGATACGCATCGATGCGCCCCAACTCCGACTTCAGAGCCAGACTGACCTGCCGTTGCTCACCCAGGCCACCATAGGTGGGCGCCACCTTGCCAGAGACCAACTGCGCAGCTTTCGTCTCAAAATCACGCTTCTGGTTGATGAGCAGATCCGCGAGAAAAGTGCTGTTGCTTGAAATGCCGTAGATGCTCATCTTAACGTACCACCTGCATTAGCTCGTCAAACATACTGTTGACCGCCGATAACACCCGCGCATTGGCGGAATACGCATTCTGAAGTTCCAACAGGTTGGTAAGTTGCTCGTCAACATCAACCTTGTAGCTCTTCTCATAGGCCAACTTTGCTGAGGAAACTGCCGTCTCTGTCACATCCAGACGACTTTGAGCAGTCGCTGCCTGTGAGCCTTGTGCAGAAACAACCTGTTGGGCGAAATCGGAGATACTGCCTTCGAAGGGTGAATTCTTGGCCCCGATACCCGTGTCTGCTGAAAACGCGAATTGTGTGGTGTTCAACTGATCAATGAGGAACTCCGCTCGCGTACTGTCCTGCGCGCTGGATCCACCGCCACCAGCTTCGCCGCCGAGTACGGAGGTATCCTTGACGACCTCTGGGTTCACCATGATCGAGAGCGCATAGCCGGTCACCTGACCGCCATTTTCCAAAGCGCCTGTAAAGGCCCCGCCGCCATCACGCCCGTCGGTAAACATCGGAACCGCCAGACCTGGCTCACTCACAGATGTCTTGGAGGTAAGCGAGGTAAGATCGTTGATCTTGATGCCCGTCGACGCCTGATCGGAAAGTACCGACAATTCCCCGCCTGCACCAATACTCACCGAGAACTTGGGTCCAAGGGCATTCTGCAGCTGTGTTTCCATGGGCGCGCCGCCGCCGGAGATATCGATTCCGAAGACGAGATCACCCGCCTTGTTGGTATGATCGCCACTCAGCGGCAAGATCGACGGGTCCTTGACGGCTACAAAAGAAACATCACGCGTTTGACCACTGGCAGTCGTGAAACTCAGCTCGATCACATCGCCGCTTTGGTCAAAGCCGCTGACATCAACGGAGCGCCCCGTTTCAACGGGTGGCGTGCCACCGTCATCCGCGGCCTGCCCTTCATCTACATTTCGAGACAAAGCCAACGACATGGAAGCCGCAATTTCATCCAACTGACGCTGCGCCTCGGGCAGAACGTCATCGCGCAATGTCAGCAAGCCGCCAATGGAGCCGCCCTGCATATCCGCCGCTGTCAGATTGCTTTCCGCGCCGCTTGGCGACACGATTTTCAAAGGCGCCCCTTCAATGCCAGCGGTCATCGTTGGGGTCCGGCCAATAGACAACTGCGCTGCCTGATCATCATACAGAGTGTAGCCAGACTGGGTGGATATGCGCATTGCCCCGTTGGAGTCCTTGTGGACCTCCACATCCATGTAGCTGGACAGATCCTTCACCAGAAGGTCCATTTCATCTTCCAGCTCGGCAGTGGATTGCCCCTCCGCGCGCGTCTGGATGATCCGATCTTCCTGAGACTCGATGTTTTTCAGCAGATCGTTCACAGACTGGACCTGCTCGTAGGCCATGTCATCCACTTCAGCGCGCATGCTCTGCACGTCTTGCGCCGTCGTATTCAAGGAGAAAGCAAGATCCTTGGCCGACGCCACCACGGCAGATTGTGCCGGGCCGGAGGATGGGTCCGCTGCCAGTTGAGTAAGGGTATCAGTCAGGGCTGTTACGCGATTGGGAATGCTGGACTCGTTGTCCAACGAACCGAATAGCGCATCAAGGCGCTTTGTGTAAGTTGCCAGGGTCTGAGCATAGCCGCCACCGCTCAGCTCGTTGAAGTAGGAGTTGCGCAAGGTTTCGTCAACCTCACGACGCACCTGCCCGGACATGACATAGGAACCCAGAGTCGTCTCGTTAACGCCCTGAACACCCGGCAGTGTCTTGGTTGTGTAGCCGTCCTTGTTTGCATAGGCGATGTTCTTCGAGGTGACCTGCAATTGGGAATTGATCAGGGACAACCCGGAGGAAGCGGCATTCAATGCTGAGGTCAGGCTCATTTCACTCGAACTCCAAACGATGAGCGGCCCATCTTAGCCGCTCATCTAACACCATTTTATTACCGTACGATGTTCAGAACAGCATCCAGCATCTGGTTTGCCGTCGACAACACGCGTGAATTGGCCGAATAGGCCTGCTGGGTAATGATCAACTTGGAAAACTCTCCTGCGATATCCGCATTGGAAGATTCCAAAGCCTTGGACCGGATGGAACCGCCGTTGCGGAAATCAGGCTCACCTGACGTTGGCGTTGCGGCGAAGGCAGAACCGTCAATGCGCTGCAGCTCCTGTTCCGCGGCGAAGGTCGCGATCGGCACCCGATACAGCGGCATGGACTTGCTATTCGAGTAGTTACCGGTCACAAGGCCTTCGGAGTTGATGGAAATGCCCACCAGTTCACCGGCGGCATACCCGTCCTGTTCGATATCCACGGCCGTGGCAAAGCCGATCGTATCTTCATATTGAGTGAGGTTATTGGTTCCGAAATCCAGCGTAATGTCCCCTGCAGAAACACCGTTCACCTGCAGGTCTGGGATGGTAAGCGATCCGTCTGCTGGTGAAACCATCCGACCCGCAGCATCAAAGCCTACGTCACCAATCTTGGTCCAGGCTGTATCGTCGCCGGTCGCCTCAGGATTGCTGTTGTAATACAGCGACCAGTTGTCTTCGCTGTCCAGCGCCCATCGGGTTTCAACGTTGATTGGCGTGCCGTTCGTGTCATAGACGGTTACAGCACCGCCAGAAATGCTTGAATTCAGGAAGGTCTGATTATTCTTGGCAGCAACTACAGTGGTATCGATCGGCCCGCCACCCACGTTGGAGGTCGGGGTCAGGGTAATGCCACCGGCCGGAATATTGCCGCCCGTGCTGTTCGCAAGACTGAAGCCGGTGCTGGACTCGATGGTAACCTGACCGGCAGCATTCATGTCAGCCGAAACGCCATTGAACTGGTTGGCGTATTCCAAAAGATCCTTGATGGTTGTTGCAGCCGTGACATCGAATGTTGATGTCGCGCCATCTACTGTAAAGGTGAGCTGGTCACCTGCATCAAACCCATCTACGTCAGACAGAACATCATCAACGGACAGAACATCACCCGATGTATTGACGAACGACATGGAGTTGTCGGACTCGGTCGTTGCAAATACGGACGGATCGATGAACTTGGACGATGGGATATCCTGATTGAAACGCTCGGTCGACGGCGTAGATGGCAGGTTAGCCTGATAATAAATCGCCTCGGACGGTTTCGCGGGCATTGGCTGATCAGAAATCTTGATCGGCTCCAGCTTGTCCGCTTCAGCCCCGGTTTGCGGGTTGATTGGATTGCCCTGCAGGTAATAACCCGCAGCATTTTGAAGGTAACGGTTTTCATCCAGCTCGAAATCACCCGCCCGCGTGTAGATATACCGCGGCGACTGCGCCGTCAGGCCATCAGAATCGGTTACGACGAAATAGCCGCTACCGTTGATTGCCATATAGGTTTCCTGATCGTAGCTGCTGATATCCCCTTGCTGGGTATTCGTCGCACGGGAAGTCGCATAAACGGTACCAGCAACCTGCCCCGCCTGAGTAGAGCCCGTACTGGATACCAAATCACTAAAGCTCGTATCCAAGCGCTTGTAGCCTGTGGTCGAAGAATTGGCCACATTACCCGAAATATTCTCAAGCGCTTGCGACTGGGCGTCCAAACCCGTCGTTGCAGAGTTGATTGCTCCGTAAATACTCATTGCATTCCCATTTTTTACCGCGCCAAGCGCAAACCATCGCTGGAATCAGTGCAAATGGGATGCCAAACCGAGAGAACTAAAAAATATATATATTTCAATGGTATAGATATGATTAACGAACCCTTAACAAGTACAAAGGTTGTCAATAGGGCAAGTTTATCCAGCCCATCGGCAAAAAATACCTACCTTGCGTGATTTGGCCCAATGGCGAACCCGCAAGGGATTGCCCCACCATCACGAAGTCAGTAGTCTTCGCCGTGTTTTGCATTCGTGCCGAACTGGTGACCCCGAGAGGAAGATTTCATGCAATTTGATGGAACCAAGAACTATGTAGCGACCGAAGACTTGCGCGTGGCCGTAAACGCCGCAATCGCTCTGGAGCGCCCGCTGCTGGTGAAGGGGGAGCCCGGCACGGGCAAAACGGTCCTTGCAAAGGAAATCGCCGAGGGAATTGGCGCCCCACTTCTTGAATGGCACATCAAATCAACGACCAAGGCGCAACAGGGCCTGTACGAATACGACGCCGTCTCACGCTTGCGTGACAGCCAACTTGGCGACGAGCGCGTCAAGGACATTGGCAACTACATCAAGAAGGGCAAACTCTGGCAAGCCTTTGAAATGGCAGAACGTCCTGTGTTGCTGATTGACGAAATCGACAAGGCGGACATCGAGTTTCCAAACGACTTGCTGCAGGAACTGGATCGTATGGAGTTTCATGTTTATGAGACCAACGAAACCGTTCGCGCGCAGCAGCGCCCGATCGTGATCATCACATCCAATAATGAGAAGGACTTGCCTGACGCCTTCCTGCGCCGGTGCTTCTTCCACTTCATCAAGTTTCCAGATGCCGAAACCATGGCAGAAATCGTCAACGTGCATTTTGGCCCGATCAAGGACCGCCTTCTTTCAGAGGCGCTGCGCACTTTCTACAACCTGCGCGACCTGCCCGGTCTCAAGAAAAAACCCTCGACCTCCGAGTTGCTCGATTGGATCAAACTGCTATTGAATGAGGACATTGATCCCGAAACTCTGCGCGAAACAGACCAGAGGAAAATGATTCCGCCTCTACATGGCGCCCTACTAAAGAATGAGCAGGACATCCACCTTTTTGAGCGTCTCGCCTTCATGAACCGAGGATGAGACAGAAATGCCTGTCGCTGCACCTTTCAAGGCACTTGCCCTGACGCTCACAGCATTCTTGACGCTCTGCTCGGCCGGGAGCCTGGCCAACGACCTTAGCTCGGAGGCCCTGCTCTACAGGCCAACGGATACCCTGTCCGGGTGGCGCCAGCAGCTCAATGCCTTGCAACATTATTCAGGTTTGGAGTGTCCGGATACGATTGCCGGCTTGCACCGTGCAGGCGTGACGCCGGACATCGCAGATACCGGGCCCGGGTGCCGCTATGAAGGAGACTTCGGCGAGGAAGTCGTGTTCCGACAACACCGCGCCACGCAGTTGATCGACATGCAGCGGCGTTTCTTGTCCAACTACGAGGAAAGTGGCTTTATTCGCGTCAAAGGCCCTTCGGACAGCATCACCTTCAAGACCGACAGCATGGGTGATTTGAAGACGCTGGAGAGCCTTTGGGCACTTCAAGGCGAAGAGAAGGGGTTTACGCTCTGGATCTCAACCATCGAAAATCATCAAACTGAATCCATCAGGATTCTCAAGGCCTTCGAAGAACTGTCCGCCCGGATCGAACGCAGACAGGATGACGATTTCATGTTCGAACCGAACGGCTAAAACAAGACTTCCTTGGCCTCATGAAGGAACGCGGCGCTCCTCCAACCTGTCAAGCAGTTGCAACCTCAAATACTCGGTCTGCACTGCAGCGCGCCCTGCAACGCCCCCTGCCCAAACCGGCCCGAACGACTTGAAGGCCTCCCAGGTATCATCCCGCTCGGCAATCGCCCGGGCGACCAGAAGCCCCCCCATGGCCGAGGTATTCAGCCCATGACCACCGAAAGCTGTCGCGGCCCATAGGCCCGGCTTCAGTTGCCCGATCAATGGCATCCGATTGCGCGAATACCCCATCAATCCTGACCAGGCATGCTCGACAGGAAAATCCCCCAGATCCGGATAGATTTCGAGAATTTGTGACTTGAGAAGGCGTGCTAAATGCCGAGGCTCTGAACGGCGTGTGGTTATGCGTCCGCCCCATAAAAGTCGACGCCCCTCATCTACCAGTCGATAATAGTCTCCAGCCCTGCGCGTGTCCGCAATACATCCGTTGAACCGAATGACATGTTTCAAACGCTCGGGCATTACAGCGCTGGTTACAACATATGTAGCGACGGGCTGCATGGTTCTGTCGACCGGCAGATAAGTGCCATTCACGACGCCATATGCACTCGTCGCAACAACAACATGCTCACAACTCACGCAGCCGTGAGAGGCGTGGATACGCCAACTGGCACCATTCTTCTTGATGCCGGAGACCTCGGTTTCTTCGTGGATTGTGCCGCCCAGCGCCACAAGCTTTCGCCGCAGCACCTCCGAATAGGCAAGCGGATCGATATGAAACGGCTCCGAATTGAAAAGCGCATGATGATAGCGTTCGCTGTTGAGATAGTGTTGAACCTGCTCCCGATTGAACAACTCCAGCTCAACACCATAGTCACGGGCCATCTTGTCCCTGCGTTCAGCCAATTGGCGTTCACCGGGGTACCGTTGGACTTTTAACCAACCGCCGCCCTCAATCAGGTCTCCTGCCCCCTCCTCGTCAAGCGTACGGCGGATATAGGAAACACCTTCTTGGGACAGCTTGTACAAACGCCGAGCAGCATCAATCCCGACGGCTTTCTCAATGCCATCAATGCCTTCCGCAAAACCGGCAGACACAAAGCCACCGTTTCTGCCTGATGCGCCCCAACCAATGCGCTCTGCTTCAAGCAGCACAACGGACACCCCACGCGACGCCAGTTCAACGGCCGCGGTAAGCCCGGCCAAGCCGCCACCAACAACACCTGCCTGAGTGTGCTGAGCCCCCACGAGTTCCGCGTGAGTTACCCGCGATGCAAGGCGGGCCGCATAAAAGGATCTTATGTGTTCCGAACGCACAAAAGCACCAAATCAACGCAAAGAAAAAAGCCTTCTGTACCTGCCACAAACGTAAGGTGTTCACAAGTCGCATTGCTGACCAAATCTTGGCCAGATGCGTAACATCGCGGCAAAAACCCGCGCCGATCTCCCAGAAAATTCGCTGATAGAACCCACTTTGAAAAACACCGTTATATCTATACGATAATCGGCAATGAAAACAGCAACTTATGCTGCATCGCAACATAATCGAAGAATTACCGCAATCAAATCAACCGCGATGCACAAGAGTCACCAAGGGAGGGTCCATCATGGTGCGCTTGATGTTACTTCGTCATGCCAAGTCGGATTGGTCGAACATCAATCTGAGAGATCATGATCGACCTCTGAACAGTCGAGGCTGGCATGCTGGCGAGTTGGTTGGCAAACACATCGCCGCCAATGCAATCTTCCCACAACTGGTTCTTTGCTCTACAGCGCTGCGCACAAGACAGACACTCGGCTGCATCCTGCCGCACATGAACAGCGAGATGCGCATTCAGATCCTGAGAGACCTGTATGATCAGAGCGAGGGAGACTACGTCGACATCCTCACTGCATTGGGGGGCTCTCACACAACGGTCATGATCATAGGCCACAACAACGCCATTCAGGATACCGCCATTGAGCTTGCTGGATCGGGTGACCCTGAACTACTGGCGCAGATGGAAACGAAGTATCCCACCGGAGCGTTGGCAATGATCGATTTCGACGCACCGCGCTGGTCACAAATCTTGCCAAAACAAGGACGACTGACCGCATTCTATCGTCCCCGACACTTGGAAGTTGTCTCGTCCTGATGTGTTCTATTGAACAGCCATGACGATCTGTGCGATTGCATTTCTCCGGGTGACACCCCACATGCTCTCCCGGAGATAAACCTTGAGCACATTCAACTCTTTTCTTGATGACACGCGCACGGTTCTGGAAGGCTTTGCCGACACCGCCAGCGATTTTGTCACACCAACGGTACGCCTTGGCGTCACGGGGCTTTCCCGCGCCGGTAAAACCGTATTCATTTCCGCATTGGTCCACAATCTGGTGAAAGGTGGGCGCTTGCCTGTGTTTTCGGCCGCCGCTGATGGACGCATCGGCCGGGCCTACCTTCAGCCACAACCAGACGATGATGTCCCGCGCTTCGATTACGAGACACACATAAAGACGCTGGTGGAACGACGTCTTTGGCCGGATAGTACTCACCAGGTATCGGAGCTGCGACTTACCATCGAATATGAGTCAGCATCATTCCTGCAACGCAAACTCGGGCGCGGCAAACTGCATCTGGATATTGTCGATTATCCCGGCGAATGGCTGCTGGACTTGCCTTTACTGAACCAAAGCTTTCGTCAGTTCAGTGACGATGCCTTGGCACGGGCCCGCCGTCATCCCGAGCAAGCACAGCGCTTTCTGACGCTACTCAATGACACAGATCCGATCGCAAGCGAGGACACGGCCGAACAGGCTGC
Organism: Pseudovibrio exalbescens DSM 16456; assembly: GCF_000422785.1. Classification (GTDB taxonomy): domain Bacteria; phylum Pseudomonadota; class Alphaproteobacteria; order Rhizobiales; family Stappiaceae; genus Pseudovibrio; species Pseudovibrio exalbescens. The sequence goes on along the minus strand of NZ_AUGS01000001.1, from coordinate 357,271 downwards.
AGGCGAGCTTGCTCAGGCGTTTACCGAGTACCTCAGGAACTGCCGCGAAGATGAAACCGCGCTCTCCATGCTGCCACCCGGTCGTTTCCTGATGCCTGGCGACATGGCCGGTTCTCCAGCCTTGACCTTTGCGCCTTTGGATCTGGAGAAGACGACCGCCAAACCCCGCAACGGATCGCTGCACGCGATGATGGAACGACGATATGAAGCCTATCGAAAGCATGTGATCAAACCGTTCTTCCAGAACCACTTTGCCCGCCTCGACAGGCAAATTGTACTCGTTGACGCCCTTCAGGCACTCAACGCCGGACCAGATGCCATTGACGATCTGAATACAGCACTTGGGCAGATACTCAACGCTTTCAGACCCGGCAAGTCCAGCTGGCTGTTCTCCATCCTGTCTCGTCGCATCGACCGCATTCTGTTTGCTGCCACCAAAGCCGACCATTTGCATAGCGACGACCACGATCGACTGGAGGCGTTGTTGCGCCGGCTGGTGGACAAGGCGATCACCCGTGCAGAATTTGCAGGCGCCTCCGTCGATGTGTTGGCGCTCGCCTCCGTTCGCGCCACACGTCAGGCCAGCGTCAATCATGAGGGGACGACCATCCCCGCCCTGTTGGGCACCCCTCTTCCCGGCGAAAATCTGGATGGCACCTGCTTTGATGGCGAGGAAGAAGCCGCTGTGTTTCCCGGCGACTTTCCGGAAAACCCTGAAGACCTGTTTTCCGACAATGATGAGCCACATAATGTGGGATTGAAGTTCATTCGCTTCCGGCCACCCAAGCTGGAGCGCACCGCCGAAGGACTGACCTTGTCGTTGCCGCACATCAGGTTGGACCGCGCGCTTGAATTCCTTTTGGGAGACAAACTGGCATGACCACAGATCCAAAAGACCACCCCAAGCAGCGCCGCAGGGCTCCAACGGCATTCAAGCTCAGCGATGAAAATGTCCGTTTTGAAGAAACCTTCTCCCAAGAGCCCCTGCGCCACGAGGCTATGGTTGTCCCAGACCCGCTCGACCCCACGGAAACGGCGCCGACATTAGCTCCCGAGCCCACACCCCGCAAAAGCAGATGGGGCCGGATACTTTCCATTGGCGCAGGCGGTTTGCTTTCGCTTGGGCTTGGACTTGCGGTCGACAGCCTGATCCGCGACCTGTTTTCACGCTACGAGTGGCTTGGGTGGACGGGCGTCGCTCTTTTGGGGCTCGCAACGCTTGGCCTGCTGGGTTTTGTCATCAAGGAATGGCGCGGCCTCAAACAGCTCGCACGCATCGACCATCTGCAACAGGCCTTGCAACACGCTGCCGACACCGACAATCGCACACATGCCATTCAGGCCCTTGAGGACCTCATGTCGCTTTACCGGGACAGACCAGAAACCACGCATGGCCGACAAAAACTGCATGGCCATATGCGTGAGATCATTGATGGTCGTGACCTGGTCAAACTGGCGGAACGCGACCTGATGGCACCGCTGGACGCGCGAGCAACGAAAATCGTGATGGAAAGCGCCAAGCGGGTTTCCGTCGTCACCGCCATAAGCCCGAGAGCCTTGATCGATATCGGCATTGTCTTCTATGAGAACTTGCGAATTGTCTCCCGCATCTCGCGCTTGTATGGCGGTCGGCCCGGCGTCTTCGGGTTCTTGCGCCTCACCCGTCAGGTGGCAGCCCATCTCGCGCTGACCGGTGGTATGGCAGCGGGTGACCATTTTGTCGAACAGTTTATTGGTCAAGGGTTGGCCGCCAGATTGTCGGCTCGTTTGGGCGAAGGTGTGGTGAACGGCTATCTGACTTCCCGCATTGGTGTGGCTGCAATCCAGACCTGCCGCCCCAGTCCTTTCATTGCCACCAAAGGCCCGGCCCTGTCAGATTTCGTTTCAGAGTTGATGCGCACATCACCCGGCACCAAGAAGCCCGACACAGCGCCACACCCCAACTAGGAAGATCGGCCTTGCGTCTTTGGGTGAACATGCACAATGGCACCTCGACACACTTTCGACCGCAGATTAATCTGTCGCCATGTTTATTCAGTTTTTTCAAGACCTGAAAGCAGCCGGCCTTCCCGTATCCTTGCGGGAATACCTGACCCTTATGGAAGCGCTGGACGCAGACCTGGCAGAGCGTCGGGTGGAAGACTTCTACTACCTCGCCCGCGCGACGCTGGTGAAGGATGAAGCCAATCTCGATAAGTTCGATCAGGTGTTCTCTCACCGTTTCAAGGGTCTGGATCTGATGAGTGACGCACCGGTCACAGACCTGCCTGAAGAATGGCTGAAAAAACTGACCGAAAAGCATCTGACAGAGGAGGAAAAGGCGCTTATCGAATCCATGGGCGGCTTCGAAAAGCTCATGGAGACGCTGAAGAAGCGCCTGGAAGAGCAGACCGACCGCCATCAGGGCGGCAACAAGTGGATTGGCACGGCTGGTACCTCTCCCTACGGCGCCTATGGCTACAATCCGGAGGGCGTGCGCATAGGCCAGAACGAGAGCCGGCATCGGCGCGCCGTCAAGGTCTGGGACAAGCGGGAATTCAAGGATCTGGACAGCAGCGTGGAACTGGGTACGCGCAACATCAAGGTAGCGCTGAAACGCCTGCGCCGCTTCGCACGACAAGGGGCCGCAGAAGAGCTTGATCTGGACACAACCATTCAGGCGACCGCTCACAAGGGTCTGCTGGATATCAAAATGCGACCAGAGCGCCGCAACGCAGTCAAAGTTCTGTTGTTTTTCGATGTCGGCGGCTCGATGGATGACCATATCAAGGTCTGCGAAGAACTGTTTTCAGCCGCCAGAACCGAATTCAAGGTGATGGAGTATTTCTACTTCCACAATTGCCTCTATGAGTTCGTTTGGCAGAACAACGCGCGCCGCCACACACAACGTATCCCAACCATGGATATCCTTCACAAGTATCCCAGTGACTACAAGGTGATCTTTGTCGGCGATGCCTCCATGGGCCCCTACGAAATCACCTACCCCGGCGGATCCGTTGAGCACTGGAATGAAGAACCCGGTGCGGCCTGGATGAGCCGCGTTACCGACCTTTACAACAAGGCTGTCTGGCTTAATCCCGTACCCGAGCGCCATTGGCGGTATACGCATTCTATCGCGATCATGCGCGACCTGATGAAAGACCGCATGTACCCCCTTACTCTGGAAGGACTGGAGGGCGCCATGAAGGAACTGGCCCGCTAGAACATTTCTTAGCCTCGCAGGTGTCCAAAACGCGTGTCCAGCTACGGACCACCTGATCGCGGTAGGCTACGCTGCAATGACTCCTACCTCACCCGAGTTGAAGACGGAACACCGCATGTACACCTTGAACAAACACGTCCTCTCCCTGATTGCAGGCATGGGACTTGTGGGAAATATGCTGATCGCAGCCGGCAGCGCACCCGCCATTGCAGCAAGCCCGCTCTTGGAAAAGTCGCTTGTTCCCGCCCTCATCCTGGAACAATGCCTTGATGAAACAGGTGGGCCCTTGAACTCTCAGGAATTTACGGATTGCCTCACAAGCAAGGTCATCGGAAATCCGGAGACCTCCCCAACCGGCAATCCGGTACATCGCCCCTCCACGGCAACTGTAAACAGCAATACCAAGGGCACCTTGAGCCAGCGGGATCTCATTACCTGCGAATCCCAGCGCAACCGTCGCAAGGTATGTGATCTGCATCCAAACCGACGCGAGAACGCCGCACTCGTTCGACAGGTGAGTAGCGCCCCGTGCATCATGGGCCGTACATGGGGGGTGGAAACCAAGGGCATCTGGGTGGACAAGGGGTGCAGGGGTATATTCTACGTCGGCCGCACCCCAAGCATATCACCCAGCTACCAGCGATGGACCGACCGGGAGAACGGAAAAGGCGTTGTTCAACCTCTACCCGACCGCGCTCCGAATACGGTAAACGGCTGGGTCCGATGCGCCTTGGAGTATCAAGTGTGCAAGGTCCCCTACCCAACGAAAGTAAGATTTGGCACACCCGGCCAATTCAACCAACGCGAAGTTGAGCGCGAAATCGCCTGCACGGTGAAACAGTTCGGCAATCCGGATCCAAATCGCCAAAAGGCCTGCTATTACTTACCCAAATGAGCCGCGGGCCGCACGGAAAACAAAAGGCCAGATCCAAGATCCGGCCTTACGCTTTCGATCTATAGAAACTCAGCCCTGATTTTCAGGGACTTCCACCACCAGACCATCCAGGTCATCGGTGATGCGGATCTGACAGGACAAGCGAGACGTCTCGCGCAGATCCGGCGCAAAATCCAGCATGTCTTCTTCCATCGGCTCGGGCGAGCCAGTTTTCTCGACCCAAGCCGGATCCACATAAACATGACAGGTAGCGCAGGCGCACGCACCACCGCATTCCGCATCAATACCCGGAACCATGTTTTTGATCGCGGCTTCCATAACAGTCGAACCGGTCGCAGCATCCACCTCATGCTTTTCGCCCGATGCGCTCACGAAGGTAATTTTCGGCATATTCCTACAGCTTTCGAGATGTGACTCTTCAGAGACGTTGGCCCTCAGATACAGTTTTCACCGAACTACTTCAAGAATTGCAGCACCAACTTTCTTGAAGTTTTTACGCACAATCCCGCAAGAGCCTAGCTCAATGCCGCCAACCGATGCTCGATTGCTTGCTGAGTTTGCACCGCAACAGAGCTTACCCTTTCCATCCGGCAAGATTGACCGGCCCGGCAGCGGCTCTCTTCATCTGCCACACATTCCGCCAAAGCCACAGCTCCAACGCCGCGCGCCGCGCCTTTTATTGTATGTAACAATTCCAGGAGTTCATCATCGTCAACGCCCACGCCAAGCCGCACCAGGTGCGCACCCAATTGCGTGCAGAAAAGCGTCAGCACCTCGCGTTGAAGGCTTCGATCCTCAAAAGTAACGCGCTCCAAGTGGGGTAGATCCAGAATAACGGCAGACAAGAAATAATCCCTAATACAATCACAAAGCCCTGTCAGTAACAGGTCAAGCAAGGCAGTGAAGTGATTCTTTTTCCAGATCAAATTCCCTCTCGGTATTGTGGACCGAACCCTGCCGCTATCGTCAACACACAGGAATATTGCTCCCCCCAAAATCAGGTGAAAAAATTTTGTTTATGGTTAACAAAAGATTTCTGTGAAGTTCTTTGTTTTATCTGTTTATGAATTTGGGACAAACTCCACGACTCGACGCTACGCATTTTCACCGAGACAAAAGTTAACACGGAAATCGATTTTTCAACCTGACCCTGTATGAGGCCCAACGAACAGCGCAAGCGCACCACCTCAACAAAGAGATATCAAGGACCTGAAAAACCAAGGCTAAGCGTGCCTTCCCGGGAGCCATGACGGACACGCGGGCCGCTACCATGGCGAGTGTCGGCAGGCGCACCGTTTCGCAGTTGCGAATACACTTCAGCTTCAGGCTTTAACTATTTGACTCAACGGAGCCTTAGCCATGAATTGCCCCAAAAATTAAGAGAAGGTTTCCAAATGGGAAAGCGCTAAGCTGAACCCCCAGAAACCTAGGCGGACTCTTATGCCACCGGATCCACAGTAGACAGGGCTCCGTGTTGTACGAGGGGTTGGTTTGTGCCATTAGGTTTAAGACTGCAGCAAGGTGGGGGAACTGTGTCTTCCGTTCCGTTAAAGTTAACGGGCAATGGATCGGAAGATGTTCTTCAGAAATAGCTTGAACAGACTCTGGGATACCCCGGAAGCTGGGCAAGCTTTATCCTTGCGCGCATGGCGGCACCATGAAGAGGCGAAAAGTTCATGATGACCGTCACACTGTAAAGAGTACGGACGCGAGGCGACACAAATGGCGAACACACCGAAGGCGAAAGCTCCGTCGGAAGTGGCACTGTCAGCGGTTGAAGAAGCGCTTTCAAAGGACTTTGGCGGTCCTGAAGACGCAGACGCAATCTTTGAAGATCAGGGGACTGGCGAGGCGGAACAGCCGGAAACCGGATTGGCTGGCGGCAGCGCTGCATCAGCAGAAGCTGCTCCAGAAAAGAAACTGACGGATGCTGACAGCAAAGACAGCTCGGAAAAGACATCCCGGCGCAGAGGGCGTGGCGGTGGACGACCACCAGCTGCAAGCAATGATGACCGGCAGTCAATCGGTAGCCTGATGTTTGCGTTGCAGCGCAAGCCGTCAGCGGCGCCATTCTGGTTTGCCTTTGCCGTGTCTTTCGTCTGGGTGAGCCTTGGCACAGCCATGAGCTGGGCCGCGTTCGAAAACGATATCGCCGAACTGGGCTCCTTTGCAGCTTTTGCAGAAAGCCCTGCCCTCATTCTGTCCGCTGTCGCCATTCTGGTGCCGGTCGCCTTCTTCTGGATTATGGCACTCATGTTCTGGCGAGCGCAGGAAATGCGCAACGTCGCTCATGGCATGACCGAGGTCGCCCTGCGTCTGGCGGAACCGGAGGACGTGGCCAAGGAAAGCATTCTCAATGTTGGCCAGGCCATCCGGCGTGAAGTTGCAGCCATGGGAGATGGCATCGAACGCGCCATAGCACGCGCCAGCGAACTTGAAGTGATGATCCACACTGAGGTGTCCACACTTGAGCAGTCTTATAATGACAACGAACTCAAGATCCGGCGCCTCGTGGATGAACTCGTCAGCCAGCGCCAGGCCATTCAGGCCAATGCGGAACTGGTACGCGAAACCATTTCCGGCACGCACGAAAATCTCGCCACACAGCTTCAGTCCACCTCAGAGGATTTCGCCTCCTCTGTCGATCGCGCACGGGAACGCCTCACCGGTTCGATTGACGCCACACTGGAGCAGATGGCTTCCAAGATTGAAAACCGTATCAACGAAGTCACTGATAACTTCACCTCTGCAGGCAGCGATCTCGTCCAGTCGCTCACCACGCGCGGGGATGATTACGTTGATCGACTGACAACCACCGGCACTGATCTGGTCGACACCTTGTCCAAGACCGGCTCCAACCTGGCGGAAACACTGGAAAGCCGTGGTACTGAAATCAATGAGACCTTCTCCACGACAGCCAACAGCTTTGTCGAGAACCTGACGGTTCGCGGCGATGAACTGAACGCGCGTCTGGCTGAAACCTCTGAAACGCTGCTTGGTTCCTTGAGCAACCGCTCTGAAGAGATCAACCAGTCTCTGTCGGGAATTGGGTCCGAAATCCTTGAAGGTCTGAGCACACGCGGCACGGAAATCGGTGAGTTGCTCGCAGAAAAGGGCGACGCTCTGAATATCACCCTGTCCAACGCAGGTGCAGAGCTGTCGCAAACAATTACCGATCAAACGGCGTCCATGAACGCCTCAATTGCGGCTCAGGGCAGCGAGTTGACCCAGTCGCTGGAACAGACTGTCAACGACGTAACCGACCGGTTTACCTCCGCCGGCTATCAGCTGAACGACACGCTGTACAACACGACCACGCAGGTAACCGAGCAGTTTGCAGCCGCCAACGAGGAGCTCAACACCACACTCACCACGAGCTTGCTGGAGTTCCGCGAAGGCGTTGCAACCACCAGCGGCGAGTTGGCTAATACGCTTGTGACCACCACATCCAGTGTGACCGAGCAGCTCAGCACAGCCAATATCCAGCTCAATACCACGCTGGAAAACGGCACTCACAACCTGACGGAAAGCATCACGACGGCCAGCAGCCTGTTGAACGAAACCATCACGTCCACCGTGGACCAGGTGACGGATCGCTTCGGCTCGGCCAACGAACAGTTGAACGCGACGCTCGAGAACACGACGACGGCGGTCAACGACAACCTGTCTCAGGCTGGCGCGCAGCTCTCCGAAACCATTTTGGCAACGGTATCTCAGGCAACCGACCAGTTCGGTGCGGCCAACGAGCAGCTCAATGAAACGCTGGGCACCACCACTCAGTCGCTAAACGACAACATGATGTCTGTCAGCGCTCAGTTGAACGAGACGCTGTATACCACTGTCAATCAGCTCACTGAGCAGTTTGGCTCTGCCAATACGCAGTTGAACGAAACCCTTGAGTACACCATCTCGGGTGTGACCGAAAACTTCACCACAGCCAGCCAGAAGCTGAGCGAAGAACTCCTCGCCCGCGGCGAAGAAATCAACGCCAACCTGTCCCTGACCAGCGGTCGCTTGATCGACACGATCACCACCCGAACAGATGATCTGATGGGCACAATCGGCGATCGTGTCACCACCTTGGATGAGGCACTTCGCAATACCGGCGAACAGGCCGCCGAGGGCATTGCGTCCCGCGGCAAGGAAATCAACGAAGCGATTGCTGTACAGTGTTCCGATTTCATCGACACGCTGTCCCAGCGTTCCTCCGAGGTATCCGAGATCCTTCGCGGCACTGGCGAATCCATTGTGGTCGACCTGTCACTGCGCGGCGGCGAAATTGCGGCCCGTCTTGACGAAACCGCCAACACCCTGGGCGATACAATTACTGTCGGCGGCACTGAACTGGCTGACCGTCTGGGCTCCATCAGCTCACAAATTCACGAAAGCATTACCGTGAACGGGGCAGAGCTTGATGAGCGACTGTCTGCACGCGGTAAGGAGGTTGTCGACCTTATCGACACTCAGACCCACAGCTTCCGCAGTGCCATGGAAGAAGCCGGCACACAGATCACCGGCGCTCTGGGGCAGCGGACTGAGGAACTGGCGCTCAAGCTTGCTGATACTGGCACCGAGCTGGCTCGCCTCATCGGATCCCGCGGTGAACGCGTCACCACTGAACTTACCGAGATCGGTGATCGCATTTCACAAACGCTTGATGTGCGTGGCCGTGCCCTCAACGATGGCCTCTCCTCCCGTCTTGTGGAACTGGAGCAGGTTGTTACCGAACAAGGCTCTGATCTCGTGCAGGCCCTGGATCTGCGCAGCCAGAACATCAGCCATGCCTTCGATACCCGGATCCAGCATCTGGATACCACGCTGGCAGATCGCACAAACTCCTTTGAGCAGGCCTTTGACAGCCGGGCGGAAGCCCTGTCCAACGCCATTGAGGGACGCACCAACAATCTTGCCGCAGCCGTGGAAAGCGGTACGGAGCTTCTCTCCAGCACACTGGAAGAAAAAACGCAGTCCATCTCCAAGATCCTCGAGGATCGCACGGATGTCATTGCGGTCAATCTCACCGAACGTGTCGAGCAGGTGGGTGAATCCCTCACCCAGCGCGCTGAGAAGATCGGCGAGATTCTTGCAGAGCGCAGCAGCGTGATCGAAAACACGATCTCCGACAGCCTGGCCTCGTTCGATGTCAAGGTTGGAGATAAGGTCGAATCCGCCGCCTCTGTCATTTCCGAACGCGCTGAGCATCTGGCAACCAGCATGTCTGTGGGAACGGAACGCATTGATCAGGCACTCGATGCACGGGCCCGTCAGATCAGTGACACGCTCGTTGCCCGGACCCGCGAGATTGCGACCGCCTTCTCCGATGGTCAGAACGAGATGACCACTGCTCTGGACGGCCGTCTGGAAGAAGCCGGCAACGTCCTCAGCCGCCAGTCCAAGGAACTCACCGATACGCTGTCCGAACGCGTGGCAGAGATCAACGTCTCCCTGGGCTCCAAGGTCTTCGAAGTGGCCGAAACGCTGGACTCCCGTGCAAATGCGCTGGAATCCATCCTCAACGAGCGTTTGGAATCGATCTCCAACGCTCTGACCGGGGAGAGCGAAAAGGCGGCCAACGCCCTCACCTCTGCAATGACCGAAGCCACCAGCACCCTTGGTGAAGAAAGCAGCCGCGTACGTGAGATCATTCTCGACGTGGTAGGTCAGGCCGCATCGCGGCTGGCAGAAGAGCGCATGCGCACCGAGGAAAGCGTTACCGAGAGCGTCTCCAAGTTGTCGGGCACGCTGTCTGGTGAAGCGGAACGACTTAACGAGATCGTCACCACCTCCGTCTCCACTGCACGCAACAGCCTGCAAACGGAAGGCGAGTTGGCAGCCAAGGCTGTCACAGAGGCCATGGCAAACGTCAGCGGCAGCTTGACCGGCGAAAGTGAAAAGGTTCGCGAAGCGGTTCTGAGCACCGTCACGCAAGCGGCACGTACGCTGGCTGTCGAAAGCGAGAACGCACGAGCTCTGTATGCGGCATCGCTCGCCGAAATGTCCGGCAAGCTCACAGGCGAAAGCGACAAGGTCCGCGAAGATCTCGAGCAGACCATCGGTGCCATCTCGTCCAAGCTGGCAATCGAAAGCGCCAACGCCAAGTCCCGCCTCAACTCCGCCATTGAAGATGTGCGCAACCTGCTTTCTGGCGAAACGGAGGAAGTACGCACCCGCGTTACCGCCGTCATCGAAGAGGCCGCAGGCATGTTGTCACAGCGTGGCACAGCGGTGGCTGACGAACTGCTCGAGAAGGCTGGTACTCTTAACGAGGCCTTTGGAACCAAATCGGCAGAGTTCGCACAGCTTATCGACAAGGATGGTGGCCATCTCATCGAGGCGATCGAGACCAAGGCAACCGACCTTACGAGCCGCGTAGAAGAGGTCCAGCGGGCCATCCTCGAAGCGGTTACTGTCAAGGGTCGTGAAGTCAGCGACAGTTTTGCGCGCAATGGTCTGGAAGCAACCCGTTCGCTCATGGAGGCTGGCGACAAGATCGTTTATGCCATCGATGATCGCACCACGGCAGCCTCGGCCCGTCTTGAAGGCACCAACGAACGCCTGCAAAGCGATATGGCCGCTCTGCTCGAAACGGTCACAAGCAAGGGTCAGGAAACGGCAGAAACCTTTACCCGCAGTGGTCTGGAAGCTTCTCGCTCCCTGTCCGAAGCAGGCGAAAAGATTGTCTACACTATCGACGAACACTCAACAGCTGCAACACACCGCCTCGAAGGGGCCAACCAGCGGCTGCAGAGCGACATGGCAACTCTTCTGGACACCGTGTCGACCAAGGGACAGGAAGCTGCAGACACCTTCACCCGTCAGGGCGAAGTGGCCAGCCGCGGCCTGATCGAAGCCGTCGACGGTATCGGCAACGTCATCGAAGAACGCAGCAACCGCGCAATGAGCATCATTGCAGGCACCAAGGATCGTCTGGAGACGGATATTACGGATATCCTGAACCGTCTGAACACCTCCAACGGCATGCTGCGTGACATTCTGGCAACCGCAGGCGACAACCTGTCCGAAGTTGAGACCAACCTCAGCCGCCGTGCGGCAGAGTTCCGGTCCGCAATTGATCGGGCTGTCTCCGAAACAGAAGCGGCAAACAGCACCATCGAAAGCCAGGTTTCTCTTCTCAAGGAAACCACGGCGACGGTTCTTGGCGATGCTGCCAATATCGCCAATCGGATGGAAAGCCAGACCCATGCCCTCGCCACCACGGTGCAGAGCCTGGAAGAAACCAACACGACCACCGATCATCGCATCAACGAACGGCGGTTCGCGATCGAGGCTCTTGCAGACACCATCATCAAGAAGACCGACTCCATTGAGGCTTTGATGAATGGTTACACGGCAACCCTTGGCGACACGCTGGAAGTAGCTGACGACAAGGCCCGTGAGGTAGCTGCGATGTTGAAGGCAGCTGCGGAGGCCGCAACCAAGTCGGTTACCGAGCAGTTCGAAAACATGCGCATGACGGCAGGTATGGAAGGCCAGAAGGCGCGCGACGCGGTACGCATGGCGCAGGACGAGATCATGTCCGAAATGCAGCGGACTGTGACCGAGGCATCCGAACGCTTCTCCGAAGCAACCAACCGCATGCGGGAAGTTGCCCGGGACGTCCATCGTGAGCTGGAAGCAACCCGTAACGAGTTGAACGCTGGCGTCATGGCGCTGCCGGACGAAGCTGAAGCTTCCACAGCAGCGTTGCGCAAGGTCGTCAACGAACAGGTCAAGGCACTTGGAGAACTCTCGCAGATTGTTTCCAAGCACTCGTCCCAGTTCGATGTATCGGCACCGGCAGCATCTGCACCGGCTGCACCAGCAGCTTATGCATCTCAGCCCGCCGAACCGGCACCGCACCGCCCAACCCTGCAAGACGTCGGCACAACAACGGCTCCAGCACCTCAGCGTGTTGCACCAGCTGCTCCTGCACAGCAGCAACAGCATCGTGCGCCCGCACCTGCGGGCCAGAACGGCCCGCAAAAGGGCTGGGTAAGCGATTTGCTGCGCCGCGCTTCCAGTAGCGATAGCATCAACCCGGATGCACCACGCTCAGGCTCAGGCACGCCAAGCCGGACGCCACAGCACATGGTCGAGTCCTTGAACTCACTTAGCATGGATATCGCCCGTGCCGTGGACCACGAGACCTTTGTGGATCTGTGGGAGCGCTACAAACGGGGCGAGCGTGATGTCTTCACCCGCCGTCTCTACACCCTGCAAGGCCAGCAGACCTTTGACGAAATCCGTCAAAAGTATGGACGAGACCCTGAGTTCCGCGCCGCGGTAGAGCGCTACATTCAGGATTTCGAACAACTGCTGTCTCAGGTCTCCCGAAACGATCCAGACAACAGCATGGGCCAAACCTATCTGACGTCTGACACCGGCAAGGTGTACACCATGCTGGCCCATGCCAGCGGGCGTTTCGAATAAGCGCACAAACCCTATAGACGGGTGGCAATAAAAAGGCCTCTGGAGGAAACTCCAGAGGCCTTTTTCATGAAGTAATCAATACCGGCCAATCAATCGGCACCGCGAAAACTCATAGGCTTTCGTAAAATGCCAGCCAGCTCCCCGACCTGTTTTGGGCGCTCACAAAAAAAGGCGCCACGGTTTCGCAGCGCCCATCAACCTCTTCTTGATCTGTCTGTACTAAACGGCCTTCAGAACCCAATCCGCAATATCGCGCAGCACAACATCCGAGGCCGCGTTCAACGCTTCAATTGCCTCATCCGTATTCGTCGATGCCGTTGGTACTTCCGCCGAAAACACACGAGCCTGAACCGACCGACCGTCGCGATCGTTCACCAGACGAGCAGCCACCTCCACATATGCCCGCGATCCACCGCCCACATTCACTTCAAAAGCGCGCAGGGTGGTCTGGAGCTGATAGTCAATTAACAGCCCCTGCCCCGGCTGAGCTACACCACGGAACTTGCTGGTGTTCTCCAAGGTCTCAATCAGCTTGGCCTGAAACACATTCGGCAGCGTATCCGCCCAGGCTACCCGTGGGTAGTACGAATACACCCGTCCGGCTTCGGCAACAGCGATAGAGTTGGTATCAAGGGCTTGAAGGGCTACAGGCGCTGGCACGAGAATCTGTGCACTGGAACTGCGCTCACCTGCGCCAACATTGCGCGGTGCGGTCAGATCGTACAACGCGCTTGGTCCTGTGCTGCCACAGCCCGCAGTCGCGCCGATCAAAAGCGCAGCAAGAATGCTCTTGATTGGTTTCAAGGTAGTCACGCCGATTCTGTCCCCGTTGCGAGATGGCAGTAAAGCACACTTCGCCCGAATTTGAGAGTCCTGTTGAGTTTTCAAAACACTTACCGCCGACGTGCCCCGTTATAAACCGGTGTGTCCGAGCCTCCGAAGATGACGCGGTTCGGATTGCGATCAAAGTTTTCAACCGCCCGTTGGATCTGGGTCAGGGTCGCGTTCAACTGACGCATAAGTGCCGTCAGATCCGTCGACCCCTGTTGCGTCAACTTCAGCAAGTTCTGTGAAATCGGATCCGCCCGTTTGGCAAACGCATCTGCCACAACTCGAATGGACTTGGCCGCGGCGGTCGCCTCTTGAATGAATCCCTGTCCATCAGCGGATACCATGCCATCAACCTTGTCCAATATCCCGTTCACACGCACAGAAGCCCCATTGAGGTTGTCCGCAATCTGCGTTCCCTGCTGAATGATCTTGTCTACGTCTGGAACTCGCTTTTGCAGGTCCTGCGTCATTTGATTCACATTATCAGCCGCATTGGTAAAGCTGCCAATCGCACGATTGATCTGTTGCTCCTGGCCTGCAATGTTTGAGATGACCTTGTCCGTTGAAGAAACGATATTGGCAACACGATCACTATCAACCGCTGCCAACACGCGGTTGGCTTCGCCGGCAGCCGCGCTCACGTCAGCCATGGCAACACTGGCATCATCAACGATCTTGCCAATTTCGCCTTTGCGCGCAGCAAGTTCGCTGGACAGGCTCTCCGCATCCTTGGTGATCTGGCTTGCAGAAGCCAGCATCTGATCGATATCCTGCTGGCGTTGACTGACAACTTCTGCGAGGTCGGCCGCCCCTTCAACAACCTGTTGCACTTTATCAGGCTCCACAGCAGCCAAAATGCCATCCACTTGCGTCAGGCTTTCATTCAGCCCTTGGGCAAAGGTCTGCAACTCATCAGCCGTGGCTTTGGCTGATTGAACAACGCCCGAAACCTCTTGTGCCGAATTGCTCAATTCCGTTGTAATCTGTTCGACATCCCCGACGATTTCGCCAATTTTATCAGGCGGAACCTGAGCCAGCAGTTGCTCCCCCCGGTCTACAAGATTGCCAATTCGACCGGACAGACCTGTTATTGCTTTGGCTGTTTCAGAAATTCCCGCCATGAATTGATCAACGCCATCGGAATTGTTGGCAAGCGCCTTGGAAAACTGCTCCACATTAGCAATCGTATCCTGAATCGCCGGTGCGCTTTTCGTCACAACCTCCTCAATGGAGGCCAGCGTCGTATCGGCCTTGGCAAGAATGTCCTTGGCGCCCTCCAGCAGATCCTCAAACTGACTGCGGTTTGCATAGATTACTGGCACCTCATCACTATCCGGATCAATGAGAGGTGGCGCGTTCTCGGATCCCCCATGCAGATCGACATAAGCAACACCGGTCAGGCCGGTGAATCCCAGGGAGGCTTGAGTATCTTTGCGCAGCGGCGCTTTAGCATCAACGCTCACTGTTGCTACAACGAGCTTTGGGTTTTTCGGATCAAAAGTCAGATTGGCTACATCGCCAACCTTGATGCCATTGAAAAGCACCTGACCACCCGTTGGTAAACCCGTTACCGCACCCGGAAAAATGATTTTGACATTGCGCCGATTGCTTCCATCGCTGGCGCTCATAAGCCAGAAGATAAACACGAAAACAGCGGCAATTACCGCGAGCACGAAAGCCCCGATCGCAATATTGTTGGCACGGGTCTCCATTGATCCTCCTTACGCCCTTCGCAGGGCGCGAGCACCCCGAAAGTACGATTTCACCCAGGGTTGCTCGCAGGCCATCATGTCATCAATGGACCCTGTCACCAGCACGCGGCGTTCCCCAAGAACTGCAATCCGATCACACACTGTGTGCAAGCTGTCGAGATCGTGGGTCACCATGTAAACAGTCAATCCCAGCGTTTCTTTCAGCTTGTAGATCAGCTGATCAAACTCGGCCGCACCAATGGGATCCAAGCCCGACGTCGGTTCGTCAAGAAACAGCAGATCCGGATCCAGCGCAAGTGAGCGAGCCAAAGCCGCTCGCTTGATCATACCGCCGGACAACTCCGATGGAAACTTGTCTGCTGCATCCCGTGGCAAGCCAACCATTTCTATCTTTAGCAAAGCCAGCTCATCCTGAAGCCTTTGTGACAGTTTCAAATGCTCCCGCATAGGAAACTGGATATTCTGGCGCACCGTGAGCGAAGAAAACAATGCTCCCTGCTGGAACAGAACCCCCCAGCGCCGCTCAATGGCGGTACGCTCTGCAATCGTCGCTTCCTTCAGGTCCTGCCCAAATACGGAAATGCGGCCTGCTTTCATCGGCGTAAGGCCCAAGATCGTGCGCATGAGCACGGACTTACCCGTTCCCGATCCTCCAACGAAGCCAAGAACTTCACCGCGATAGACATCAAGATCCAGATTCTCTAGAACCATCTTGGTCCCAAAGCCCACACATACGCCCCGCGCCTCAAGGATCACGTCTCCGGCTGCCACGTTTTGCGGTGCTCTTGGAAAAGCAATTGGTTTTGCCCCCGACTGTTTCATTGGCAAGGCTTACCTCTCCTCAAACCCCGATGGACGCAAAGAACATGGCAAAAACACCATCCACAACAATCACCAGGAAAATTGCTTTAACCACGGACATGGTGGTGTGTTGACCCAATGATTCTGCCGAGCCGGTGACCTTCATTCCCTCCACGCATGCGATCAACCCAATGATCAGGGCCATGAACGGCGCCTTAACAACACCGACCAACAGCGTTTCGACATCAATGGCGATCTGTAGCTGGGTCATGAAGGCGTGAGGTGGGATTGCCAGGTACCACCAGCACACTAGCCCCGCACCGAAAAGAGCGGCGATATTTGCCAGAAACACCAGCACCGGCAAGGACATCATCAACGCCAACAGCCGTGGCAGGATGAGTACTTCCGTGACCCGCAACCCGATAACGTTAAGCGCATCAATCTCCTCGCGCATCTTCATGGAGCCCAGTTCGGCCGTAAACGCTGATCCTGACCGGCCAGCAACCATGATAGCTGTCAAAATGACGCCAATTTCGCGTAAAACCAGTATACCCGCCAGATCCACGACGAAGATGTCGGCCCCGAACTGCCTGAGGTAAAAGCCACCCTGCTGAGCGATAATCGCGCCAATCAGGAAACTCATGAGCATGACGATCGGCACAGCCCCAATACACGATTTATCGAATTGAACCGCTATGGATGTGGCCCGCATGCGGCGCGGACTGGTAATCGCCCAGGAAAGTACCAGCGCCAGAGAACCAAGAATGTGGCAAATCGCCAGCGCATCACGGTAGATCTCAACAGTGAGTTCTCCAGTACGCTCGAACAGGGCGACCAGTGACGGCTTTGAAGGTTTGCGTGGCACCACACGTGGGTTGTGGCGTTCGATCTCTTTGAACAGAACATCGTAGCGGGGATCTACGTTTTTTAACTCAACAAAACCGCCGGCAAACTCAACATCAGCCCGCAAACGGTGCAGTAACCATGCCCCTGCGGTATCCAGTTGCACAATCTGCTTCATGTCAACCACAAGGCGACGGGCGGCGTCCTTGGAAACCGTAGTGTCAATCAGCTTCTCAGCGGTATTAGCAGTCAGGATCGTCCAGACACCGGAAACGGTGAGCAACCGGCCGTTCTCTGTCTCGGACACGGCCATGCCTGGCTCGGCTGTCTGCACTTTCGGTTCCATTATCCGAATCTGGTCCCCTTGCTCAGTGTCGTGTTCCTCTCCTATACAAGGACAATAACAACCACGTCTAGCAATCAGACGAACCTTTCAGAGACATTGAGAGACCTTAGGATGGAAATAGCACACCCTTATCTGCTGTTCCTTGGGGATGTTCACGACAATCTTGCCGCGAAGACCGCCCTTGGCATTGTGGACTGGCGCCGCGATTGGTGCCTCGGTCAGATACGCCTTCCCGGCTGCGAGGCCGACTGTGGCCTGCCCGACCTAACCCCGGCGCAAGCGGCGGACCAAGGAACAAAAACCTTTGTAATTGGCTGCGTGAACCCCGGTGGGATCTTACCAGAACACTGGGTCAATTCCATCGTGGAAGCTTTGGAAAGCGGATTGGATGTAGCAAGCGGCCTGCACATGCGCCTCGAAGAAGTACCCGCCATTCGCGATGCCGCTCAGCGGACCGGTCGCAGGTTGTTCAACGTACGCCAGAACAACGAAACGTTCAAAACTGGCAGTGGTGCCAAACGCACAGGCAAGCGCCTGCTTACAGTGGGAACGGACTGCTCGGTGGGCAAGAAATACACTGCTCTGGCCATGGAACGTGGCATGAATGAAGCTGGTTTTGACGCCAGCTTCTGCGCGACCGGTCAAACCGGCGTGTTCATTTCCGGTCGAGGCATCGCACTGGATGCCGTCGTGGCCGACTTCATATCAGGAGCCGCAGAATGGCTCTCCCCACCTGCAGATGATGATCATTGGCATGTTGTCGAAGGGCAAGGCTCGTTGTTTCATCCATCCTTCGCGGGTGTTTCCCTCGGGCTGCTTCATGGATCACAACCTGATGCCTTTGTGGTCTGCCATGAACAGGGAAGAGAACTAATGCGCGGCGTTCAAACGCCTGTTCCCAGCATCAGGGAGGTTATAGAAGGCACCCTATCAATGGGCCGGCTGACCAATCCCGACATCCGATGCATTGGTCTGTCGATCAACACATCCGCCATGGACGAAGCTGACGCCAAGAACTACCTTGCTCGGCTCAGCGCCGAAATCCACCTGCCTGCAACGGATTCGGTTCGCTTTGGCGTTGCCCCACTTGTCACCAGGCTTCAGGAAGAATTCGGTACTCCGAGATGACATCACTGTCTGTAGAAAGCTCCAGTTTCAAGATCGATGGTGGCTTTACCATCGCCCGTGGCAGCCGCACGCACGCCACAGTGGTCACAGTCACCCTGTCCAGGGGTACGCATAAAGGCATCGGAGAATGTGTTCCCTATGCACGTTATGGCGAGACGGTTGAGGGGGTAATGGCCGATATTCGCGCCATGGCATCTGACTTGGACGCCGGTCTGACGCGCGACCAACTCCGTCAAACCATGGCACCCGGCGC
This sequence comes from Pseudovibrio exalbescens DSM 16456, assembly GCF_000422785.1. Classification (GTDB taxonomy): domain Bacteria; phylum Pseudomonadota; class Alphaproteobacteria; order Rhizobiales; family Stappiaceae; genus Pseudovibrio; species Pseudovibrio exalbescens. The sequence goes on along the minus strand of NZ_AUGS01000001.1, from coordinate 338,830 downwards.
GGCTCGGAATGCGTTGGACTGCGCCCTCTGGGACCTTGAGGCAAAGACTTCAGGTCGTCCGGTGTATTCACTTCTGGGCCAAGGCGCTCCGCGGGTATTGCAAAGTGCGTTCACCATTTCTGTCGGCACACCGGAAAAAATGGCCGCTGATGCAGCGGCGGCCCGGAATCGTCCGTTGTTGAAGGTCAAACTTGCAGGCGATGGAGATGCTGCTCGGATCAAGGCTGTTCGTCAGGCCGCACCGAAAAGCGATTTGATTGTGGATGCCAACGAGGGCTGGTCTGCAGACAATCTTCACGAAAACCTTCAAGCATGTGAAGCTGCCGGCGTAGCCCTGATAGAGCAGCCCCTACCCGCAGGAAATGATGCCGCTCTTGAAACCATCGCGACGTCTGTTCTGATCTGCGCCGATGAAAGCTTGCATACCAGCAAGGAACTGGAAAGCCTGCGTGATCGGTACACGGCCGTAAACATCAAACTCGACAAGACCGGCGGTTTGACAGAAGCGCAACACGTGCTTCACAAGGCCCGAGAGCTGGATTACAAGGTGATGGTCGGCTGCATGCTTGGCACCTCGTTGGCCATGGCTCCCGCGTTTTATCTGGCCCAAGGTGCAGACTATGTTGATCTGGACGGACCCCTTCTCTTGGCAGAAGACCGAACCCCGCCGATCCGCTTCGATGGCAGCGCCATGCACCCACCCCAAACAACACTGTGGGGATGACAATTGCCGGCTGAGGTCAGCGCCTCAGCCGCCCGTCGGCACAACGCCTCGGTAAGCCATCAAACGGTTCCGGAACGACAATAAAACCAAAAGCCCCACCGCAGCGACCGCGGACATGGCATAAAACGCCAGGGCCGGGCTGGTTTCATAAAGTAATCCCGTCAACATGCCTGCCAAGCCTGTGAACAGGCCAATATACGTCTGCGACAGGCCCTGCGCCGTACCAAGACGCTGGCCAGAGACAACATCAGCCAGAAACGCCATCATGCCCAGATGGGTCATGCCAAAGTTCACGCCATGCATGAGCTGAACCACGAACGCCATCCAGAACGTCTCTGCATGCGGAAAAATGATCCACCTCACGGTACCGCCAATCGCGCCAATGAGCATGAAACCGATCGGACCTGTTTTGGCCAGGAAGCGCCCACCGAAAAGAAACACGGTGATTTCTGCAAGGACGCCAACCGACCACAAGACACCCACATTGGTGTCACTGATTTGATGACTGAGCCAGAATATCGACCCGAAGCCGAACAGCCCCGCCATGCTGCCCAGAATGAGGCCACAGGAAAACAACACAAGGTGCAATTCCCACCGCTTCAACTCGGCAAAGGAGGAATTTCCATCGTCTCTCGCTTGCCCCTGTCCTCTGTGTTCCGAAGGCATGCCCGGCAGCGATTGAGCCAGAACGGCCATGAGCACCAGCCCACCGGCGATAAAAAACAGCAATTGAACGGCACTGAAAACACCGAGATACCAGCCCCCAAACATGGTTGCCGCAATGAATGCGGCACTACCCCAAGAGCGCATGCGGCCATAGTCCAGACCGCGGTTCTTGACGGCTTCATAGGCATAGGCATCCGACAGAGGTTGCAACGGCGCCAACACTATGGACATCAAAACCGCGACCACAATCATGACCCCATAGGTTTGAACCTGCGTAATCACGAGAAATGCCAGAGCACAAACAACTGCAAAAATGGACATCGACAACCGCCGCCGCCCGGCCCGATCTGATATGCCGGTCATCACCGGCGTCGCAACAATGCGCACAATATTGGGAATGGCAACGATCACGGCTATTTGCACGGGGGTATAGGCAAGTTCTTTCAGATAGACCGGGAAATACGGCAGAAACAGCCCGAAACTGAAGAAATAGGCTGCAAATAAGCAACTAATGCCAATAGTGAGGCCCATCGTTGAGCCTCCTTTGTTATGCACAGTCATCAATGGCTCCAAAGCAAAGAGCGTTTAAGATCTTAATTGAACTGAACGGAAGGTCATCCCCAAGCAGATTCGCGTTATCTTCGTCTAACAAAGGTTCCTTAATGAGATTTTAGGATTTGTAAACCAACTGTTAGCGATAGGTAAATTCACCATTTAAAGGTCAAGGCAATCTAGGATGCTGGGGAGATAAATATCCATGTCGCTCTCGAACCACACCCAGATTTCGGAGGAACAGTTCACCGCGCTCCAAAAGGCGCTGAGTGAAACCGCCATTGGGCGCAGTTTCTTGAAGGAACACCTGCGTCGCAATCAGGCCCATGAGACGAAGCAGTTATTGAAATCTGTTCAGCAACTTGAAGAATACATGCGCTCGCGTCAGTTTCCTTCCGAGTTCGATAGCGTGCGTCTGAACCTCTACGAGATGAATGAGGCGATTGCCCGGACAAAAAAGGAAATTGCCCGCCTGAAAACCGACAACGCCACCGGCGATCATTTCGCGGCCGCCTCCAACGAACTCGACGCAATCGTCTCCTCCACGGAAAACGCAACTCAAGCCATTTTGGAAGCTGCCGAGGCCATTCAGGAATCCGCCTGGACCTTGCGTGAAAACCCCCAGGATGTCAGCCAGTGCGATGCCATTGACGAGAAGGCCACGGAAATTTTCATGTCCTGCTCGTTCCAGGATCTGACCGGACAGCGTACCCAAAAAGTGGTGCAGGTCTTGCATTACCTTGAAGAGCGCCTCGATCGGATGATCCGCATTTGGGGCGTCGAAGGCTATGAGCTTGACGATGATGACGGGTCTGAGGGTGTCAAGAGCATGGACAAGCGACCGGATGCTCACCTGTTGAACGGTCCCCAGCTTGACGGAGAGGGTGTAAACCAGTCGGATATCGATGCGCTGTTAAACGATCCCAAGTTTGATCTGGAAAGCGCAGACGACCACGCCGCCCGTACCGACGAGCCGAAGGCCGCTCCTGCCGATACGACACCCGAAACACAGCAAGACACAGCATCTGAGACCACTGCCACGCCGTCAACAGACCCGCAGTCTGCTTCGGCGGATATCATTCCACTGGCACAAGCCGAAACGGACATGGAAGACGATCTGGATCTTTTCGAAGCCGATGCCGTTGAAGACGCCATCACCGATGCACCGGCTCCCGGCCAAACCGAAGGAACCAGCAAGCCGCGCAGTAACGCCGATCCACTGGAACGCCTGTCCACCGGAGAACGCCTGGCTCTGTTCTCTTAACGGGCAGTTTCGAAAGGAAACTTAACTGCCAATGGCGAGCGCCATCATGGCTGGATCAATATTGCCGCCTGAGAGCGTCAACGCCACCACTCGGCCTGATACCGGCACCCTGTCAAACAGCACGGCTGCCAGGGCAACAGCGCCACCCGGCTCGATAACAAGCTTCAACTCGTGAAAGGCGAAGGCCACAGCCTTCAGGGCCTCCTCATCGCTCACGACGGCCCCCTCACAGGCCCTGTTCTTCAGGATTTCAAAACCGACTTCCCCCGGCATTGGTGTCAGCACCGCATCACAGACCGACCCACCCATTTTATCGTTTTTGAGAATGTGTCCCGCACGAAGCGAGCGAGCATAGTCATCAAATCCGGCTGGTTCAGCCGTATGAAACCGGCAGTCGCTCGCACGGTCGGACAATGCCAGAGCAACACCGCTGGCCAATCCTCCGCCACCCGTACACACCACCATGGTTTCCAGTTTCAGTCCCTGGTTCTTGGCCTGATCTGCGATCTCAAGCCCAACGGTCCCCTGTCCGGCGATGACCTGCGGATCGTTGTACGGATGAATGAAGGTAGCCCCCGTCTCTTTGGCCAGGCCCTGTGCAATCTGTTCCCGGTTTTCAGTCTGGCGGTCATAAAGCACAACTCGCGCGCCCAAGGCCACAGTCCTTGCCCGTTTCAGCTCGGGCGCATCGGATGGCATGACAATCGTCGCCCTCATCCCAAGCAAACGGGCGGCCGCAGCAACGCCCTGCGCGTGATTGCCGGAGGAACACGCAACAACACCACCCGGTCGATCCGCCTCCGGGATAAGGCTCAGACGATTGAACGCCCCGCGAAACTTGAAGGATCCAGTCCGTTGAAGGTTTTCGGCTTTCACAAGAACCGTAGCACCCGTCAGTTCATCAAGGACGGGGCTACGCAGCAGCGGCGTAACAATACCATACGGCCGCAAGCGCTGCCGGGCAGCCTCAACCTCATGAATATCAGGCAAAGAGATTTCGGAGTTTATACTGGTCATAAGGAGTGCCCCGCTTCAACTGCCGGGACACTACCAGAAGTCAAGCGGCAGATATATGCTGATCCGCAGGGCTCGGCATTCTTTGCATTGACCGCGCCAATTCGTGCGCTTGCTCTGCGTTACGCAAAAACTGCTCGGCACTTGCGCGCCAAGTAAACCTGAGGGCAAATTCACGACACTGGTCTCTTGGGATATCAAGAGCTTGCAGAGCAGCCTGCTGCAGATCCTGACTTAAAACACCAACCGACGAGCCCCCAAGCACATCAACTGGACCCATTACGGGATAGGCCGCCACGGGTGTTCCGCAGGCCAAAGCCTCCAGCATCACATTGCCAAACGTGTCCGTCAGGCTCGGGAAGACGAACACATCCGCAGCCGCATAGTGAGCAACGAGATCTTCTCCCTGCTTGGGTCCGGTAAATACGGCCTCCGGGTATGCCGAACGCAGCTCTTCCAGTTGCGGACCGCCGCCCACCACGACCTTGGAGCCGGGAAGATCAAGCTTCAAAAACGCCTCGATGTTCTTTTCCAACGCAACACGCCCCACATTCATGAAGATCGGGCGTGGCAGGTGGTCAAGGGTGCGTGTCTCCATGGGCCGGAACAATTCGTGATCCACTCCCCGCGACCATCGCATCAGATTGGTAAAACCCTTGGCCCTCAAGTCGTTCTCAAGCGTTGGTGTCGCCACCATGCACCCCGCACCGGAATTGTGAAAGCGCCGCAACCAAGCGTAGGTCCAATCCACTGGCACGGGCACACGCGCGTTGAGGTACTCGGGAAAACGCGTGTGATAACTGGTTGTAAATACAATGCCCTCGCGTTTGGCTACCGATCCGGCCATCAATCCAAGCGGGCCTTCCGTCGCAATATGAAGGTGGTCACAACCAGCTTCTTCGATATGACGCTTGACCTCGGAAGGAATTGTCAAACTGAGGCGAATTTCCGAATACGTTGGCATCGGCACGGAACGGAACTTTTCGGGCGTTAGAAACTCCACCCGAAGCCCCATCGCAACAAGTTGCTCTGCCAGACGTTCCAGCGACCGAACAACCCCATTGATTTGCGGACGCCAAGCATCCGTGACAATCAGAATTGAACTCATGCTGCCACTTGCTCGCCAGCCACGGTTTCCGCTTGTGCTTCTTCCTTGCTCACCTGCTCGGCCCATCGGATCACCTCAAATGTTCCGTCGTGGTTCTCGGCCACCGCCGTGCAGCTTTCCACCCAATCTCCGGTATTGATGTAGTGCAGACCGAATTTGGAATGCTCAGCTGCATGGTGAATGTGACCACAGATGACACCATCCACGCCCTGACGCTCTGCTTCGGATACCAGTGCCTCTTCAAACGAACCAATGAAATTGACCGCGTTCTTGACCTTGAGTTTGGCCCAGGCCGACAGCGACCAGTAGGTCAGCCCCAGCTTGCGACGTGCATAGTTCAGTGCAGTATTCAGGTTCAGTGCAGTCACGTATGCCCAGTCACCAAAGAAGGCGAGCCACTTGGCATGGCGCACAACCACATCAAATTGGTCTCCATGGATGACCAGATACTTCTTGCCGTTGGCTGCTTCGTGGATAATCTCATCCACCACTTCCACACCACCGAAGTGGGTTCCGAAGAAATCGCGAAGGAACTCGTCATGATTGCCCGGAATGTAGACAATCCGAGCGCCCTTACGGCCCTTTCTCAGCAGCTTCTGAACCACGTCATTGTGGAATTGTGGCCAGTACCACGAGCGCCGCAATCGCCACCCGTCCACGATATCGCCGACCAGATAAATGTTGTCGGCCTCATGATATTTAAGAAAATCAAGAAGCAGATCAGCTTGACACCCTCGGGTTCCAAGATGAACGTCAGATAGAAACAATGATCTGAACTTCTTGCTCTGAGGTTCTGTGCTCACCACTCTGCCTCCGCAAACGAAACCTTCGGGACTTTAAGACGATTCATAAGAACCAATTATGACAATACGAGGCAAGCCATTTTGCCATTTAAGATTCCTTGGCAGATTTCGCTAGAAAACCACCGATTCATAAATAGTTAATTTGTGAATACCGTTTCATGCCAGCTAAATAGAACCACTGTTTAACGACAAGCAGCAGTTTGCCTGAGAGAACTATTTGCGACCTACCTACCGCATACGGTAACACGAAACCAACAAACTCGTGCAACCAGAAATCAGGGAATGGACTTATGGATCTTGGACTGACCGGGCGCGCAGCCCTAGTTTGTGCCTCCAGCAAAGGACTGGGGCTGGGCACAGCCAAAGCACTTGCAGCGGCCGGCTGTACGCTTACCATCAATGGACGCGATCCAAAGCGTTTAGATGCAGTCGCAACCCAGTTGCGCGAAGAGTTCGGCGTTTCCGTTACTGCCGTAGCAGCAGATGTTTCCACGCAGGAGGGACAGGCGGCGCTTCTCAAAGCTTGCCCCGCGCCCGACATCCTCATCAACAACAACGGCGGCCCACCGCGACGTGATTTCCGTGAACTCACACGACCCGACATGATCGATGGGGTGGTCCAGAACATGGTCACCCCTATTGAACTGATAAAGGCCGTCATTGACGGTATGATTGACCGAAACTTCGGGCGCATCGTGAACATCACCTCAATGTCCGTAAAGCGGCCGATTGATGGGCTTGATCTCTCTTCTGGCGCCAGAGCGGGCCTAACAGCATTTCTTGCGGGCGTGTGTCGTCAGGTTGCCGCTCACAATGTGACCATCAACAACGTACTACCCGGAAAGTTCGACACAGATCGTCTCAAGGGTGGCTTCGAGCGCCAGTCGCGGCAATCCGGCATGCCACTGGAGGAGGTTAAAAAAGAGCAGGCCCGCGAAATACCTGCCGGGCGTTTTGGCAACCCTGATGAGTTTGGCCAAACCTGCGCTTTTCTATGCTCTCAACATGCCGGTTACATTACCGGCCAAAACATCCTGTTGGATGGAGGCCTCTATCAGAGCGCGTTCTAAGCACCATCACAAGAAAGCCACCGATGGGTAAGGGTGTCAAATCCGAACGAAACTCGGCAGCTTGCCTGATGTTCAAAGGTATACAAGGCGAGTGCCCATCAGACTACGGGCACTCGCCTCTCACATCAAACCCTTCACCAATCAACGCTACTAGAACTTGTATCGTAACCCGAGCGAGATGATATCGACCGCCGCATCCACATCGCCCTTATAGGTAACCACGCCGTTGTAGGCCGGATGACCAGGGCCAATATTAATATCGTCACTCTCGGCAAACAGATGGCTGTAGCCCAAGTCCAGGGCCAGGTTCTCGTTATGTTGATAGCTGAAACCGCCGCTGACCCAAAGCCGATCCGTATCCGGCAACCGGATGTTGCGATCCTTTTCCGAGATCGGTGACCATTCGTAGCCCAGACCGGCACGAACCGTCAGTCCTTCCACATGCTGGTGAAAATCATACTCGGCCCCGAAAGAAAGGAAGTACCCGTCGCTGTACTGAAACCCAAGCGCCGCTTGGGGAATGGGAATACCTGATTGATTGTAGACATTGAAGCTGCCGAAACGGCTCCAGTTCGTCCATTCGAAGGTCCCCATCACTCTCAACTCAGGCGTTACTTCCTGCTGTATCGAGACATTCACCTGCTCTGGGAGAACCAGATCCGCGTTGATATTCTGCGAGCTTGAGCCGACTTTCAACTGGCCATCAAGATCATGACGAATGGGCGACCGATAGCCGACCCCAATCTGCGTACCTTCGAACGGCGTCAGCAACAAACCCGCAGTCCCCCCGAACCCGAGGTGGTCTTCCCCCCGCAGTTCAACGGTTGGACTAGTCGTCATCACGCCAGTTGCGGACTTCAAACGAACCTGGAAGTACTGAGCCTGAAGCCCGACAGCCACGGAGACCATTTCATTGATCTTGTAACCCACCATGGGTGTCGCATTGACCGACAACACCTTGGAAGATCGGGCGTAAATCTGCCCTGCCGAAATGATGTTCGGCTTCGTGGACAGCCCGAAGGGTGCGTTGACCGAAAACCCAACATAGAGCTCAGGCGAATACTGATAGGTCCCATAGGTTCCAGGTAGCCACGCGGCCACGCCGACATCCCCCACGGACCCGGTCGCGGCATTGGGTATGATATCCAGTGGAATATCCACCACGCCCATGCCTGGAATGGGCTGTTGCAGGGTAACACTATCTGTATTCACATCTCCGCGAGGAATGATGAAGGAGTTCACGGACTCCACGTTCAGCCCATCGTGAGCCGTGATGGTCGCCGGGTTCCAAAACATGGTTGAGATGGAGGAGGCAGCTGTACCATAGCCCGCAAATGAAAGACCCTGAAAAGCAGCGGACTGTTCACGCAGGGCGAAAGCTCCCGCGAAAACCTGACTGGTTGAAAGCATCAGCACAGCCAAAGAGAGACTGGCTATTCCATATCGTTGATTGAGCACCCCATTCCTCCATGACCCAAGGTTAGTCGTGACAGTTTGGGGTGTTCATCGGCGATGACAACAAAAGCATACGTCCACACATCAGCCGCGTGTCGCCCGGCCTTCAACTGTGCAAACGCGCAACAGTTTTCTGCGGTTATACCTAGGAAAAAACGAGGGATCCTTTGGAAAACCTATCCACCGCGAGCGCTCAGGAAATCAGCGGAGGACAGCTGGCTCCATGGCGAAACGAGAGCCATGGCAGCCCGATAGCTCTCCAGTATTTTTTGCGTAAGCTCGTCCTTGGCGGCATATTCCGAAAGCACTTCCTGGGCAAGGGAGCGCATGGTTTGAACGACCTCCTGCGGGTAGCTGTCCGTTTGAACACCATGCTCGGCCTTCAGGGTTTGCAAGGCCTGCGCATTCATCCAGTTGGCTTCCGCCAAAGCCTGTGCATTTTCACTTCTGCAAGCTTCCTTGACAATGAGCCTCAGATCCTCGGACAAGCCTTCGTAGGCCACGGAAGAGATCAGCGCTTCACCCGTACCGTTTGGCTTGTTGAAGCCCGGGCCATAGTAGTGCTTGGTAATCTGCTGAAACCCCATGGCCGCATCGCTCCAGGGACCAAGAAATTCCACAGCATCGACCACACCGGATTCAAAGCCGGCATAGATCTCCGAGGAAGCAAGCGACACCGGTGTGGCACCCATGCGGCGCAAGATCTCACCGCCGAGCCCCTGAATGCGAATTTTCAAGCCTTTGACATCTTCCAGTGAGGTAAGTGGCTTCTTGTACCAGCCGGCCATCGTTCCAGCCGTATTGCCTGCCATGAATGCCCTTACGCCAAACGGCGCATAAAGTGCGTCCCACAGCTCCTGCCCCCCGCCGTATTCAATCCACGTGCAGTGCTCTTCCGGCGTCAAGCCGAATGGCACCGTGGTAAAGAATACCGACGCCGGCATTTTCCCCTGCCAATAAAAGGATGCCGTATGGCCCATTTGCGCGACACCACCGGAAACGGCATCGAACACTTCAAACGCAGGAACCAGTTCTCCCGCCGCGTGAAGGCGAACGCGAATTCTTCCATCGCTCATGGTGCTGATGCGATCACAAATCCGTTGGGCGGAAAGGCCGGGCCCAGGTAGCCCCTTCGGCCATGACGTGACCATCTTCCATTCTATGACAGCCTTTTCCTGTGCAACAGCCGGGCTGGCCAGTGCGCCGCCGGCAGCAGCGCCACTAGCCGCAACCATGGAAAGGGCCTGACGCCGGGTGATGTTCTTTTTTGGGTCTGTGGTCTTCATAGCCGGGCCTTTACCAGTACCGATAGAAATGATGGACGGGCCCATGCCCGTGGCCAATTGACAATGTATCCGCCGCTTCAATAGCGCCGCTTATATAGGCTTTCGCTGCATCCACTGCAGCTTGCAGGGTTGCTCCCTTGGCCAGTTCCGCCGCAATAGCCGCAGAAAGCGTGCACCCGGTCCCATGCGTATTGGCGGTAGCATGTCTCGGGCTTGTCAGCCATTTGGCCTCGTGCGCCGCAAAAAACAAATCCGCAGCTTCCTCACCGTCGCCATGGCCACCCTTGAGCAAAACACTACCGGCACCAAGCTCCAGAAGAGAGGCCGCCTGCCGCTCCATGTCCTGCCGTGTCCTGGCCGGGTCTTCGCCCAACAGGAAGGCCGCTTCCAAGAGGTTGGGCGTGATCAGGGCCGCGCGCGGAAACAGGAGTTCGGTCAGGTTCTTGCGCGCACTGGGCTGAAGGAGCACGTCGCCGGATGTGGCAACCATAACCGGGTCCAGCACCACCTTGGCGCAGGCATACTCGTCCAGCTTGCGCGCGATTTCCTCAATGACATCCGGTTGGGATAGCATACCGATCTTGAGCGCATCGACCTTCAAATCTGATAGGACGGCGTCCAGTTGAGCCCCCACGAAGGCAGCTGGCACATCGTGGATACCGGAAACCCCTTGTGTGTTCTGCGCGGTAAGCGCCGTAATGACACTCGCGCCATAGACCCCCAGCGCAGAGAACGTTTTCAGGTCCGCCTGAATACCGGCACCGCCACCAGAATCAGATCCTGCAATGGTCATGGCAATCGCAGTCATGGCTATGTTCCCTCTCCCGTCATGGTATCTGTATATCGCAATTTGGCCGCAAAGTGATCAGCCTTCAGGTCATAAAGTCGATCCAACAGCGCAGCTTTGAAGGATCCGGGACCGCCTGCGCCTTCTCCAGCAAGCTCGCCTGCAACGGCAAACCATCCGGCAGCGGCTGTCACAGCGCAGCGAGCATCTTCCTCAACCGCACAACAGGCCGCTACCAATGCGGTCATGGCACATCCGGCGGCGGTCATCCGCGTCATCAGCGGACTGCCGTTGGCCACCCTGCCGTGCCAATCTCCCTGCCAGATCTCGTCAACAGCCCCACTTTCGAAGTAAACCGACCGAGGCGATGCTGCTGGTGCTTTGCCGAGTGCTTGAAACTCATCTCGGTTCGCCCGAACGACATGAGGACCATACGCCAAAAGCTCACGAGCAAAATTAGCCCGCGGCGGCGAACGGTGGATGAACACCGGGTCAAGCACCCAGGGTTTACCGGCGGTTTTCGCCTGTTCTGCTGCAAGAACCATGCTTTCCCGGCGCGTTTCATCAAGGGTGCCAAGATTGACCAGCACCGCATTGGCACTCGCGGTAAACCCTGCTATTTCGCTTGGAGCGATGGTCATGGACGGCACGGCTCCAGCGGCAAGCAAAACGTTGGCTGTCAGCTCCTGAGCAACCGTGTTTGTCAGGCAATGCACACGTGGCCCATCCGAGCGCACCCGCTGGATCACCTGCCACAACTGTGCGGTAGTAAATTGTGTCAAGAAGAACGCCTCCGATAAAGAGACGACTTGAGGCGGCAGAGTTTCAGCATCATCCCAATTCCCTCCGCCGGTGCAAGCCGGATCAGGTTCAAGGGGTTGGTCGCTCAGACCTCTCAGCCGACGTGGCACCCCCATGAGATTAGGTCAGGGTCCTAGCAAAAACACAGAGAGAACACAATGGCCGACCGCAAAAACGGCGGAGTAATCCCGAACAGCCCGGCAACCAGCTTTGCCCTTGCCATCAGCAACCGAAATGGATCAGATGGGCGCCAAATTGAAGTGACTCGCATGGGGAGCAAGAGGACAGCGCCATGACACCGTTTTTCGTAATGATCAAATGCAAACTCGGCCAGACGTACACGGTGGCAAATCAGATCGCCGACGCCGAAATTGCCTCGGAAGTCTATTCCACCTCGGGTGATTTCGACTTGTTGGTAAAGTTCTATATCGAAGACGGTCAGGACATCGGCCACTTCGTGAGCGAAAAGGTTCACACCTTTCCGGGCATTCAGGACACCAAAACCATCATCACCTTCAAGGCATTTTGAACCAGACGGGCAAAGACCGGCAGGCACCACGCCGCCGGTCTTCATCTTTTCAGAGTTTCAAGGCCTCAAGACTTTGAAGGAGTATAAGCCCGCGCCGGACGGGTTCGATCATACCCCAGTTGTCGCTCGCGATAGATGACGAAAATGCCCGCAGCAATCACGATGGCCGATCCGATCAGCACCTCCGGTGTTGGCACTTCGGAAAAGATCAAATACCCAAACAGAATTGCCCAAACCATGTTGACGTAATCAAACGGCGCAATCGTTGAGGCATCAGCGAACCGATAGCTTTGTGTAAGCAACAACTGGCCAATTCCGCCAAAGACGCCCACCCCGATCAGGTAAAGCATATCGAGCCAGTTTGGTTGGCTCCAGGCGATCTCCGGGTAGATCCACCCCACTGGCAGCGTGAGAAACGACATGACGGTTGAGGCCATCGTGAACCAGAACACAATGGTAGACGTGCGCTCGGTTTCACAAAGCTTGCGAACCGTAATCATGGCAAACGCACTCAAGAACGCGGCGGCAAACGCCATGGTTACGCCGAGGTTCTGGCTGAATGTATCACCCGAGCCCTGCCCGATATGTGGCAGCACGGTAATAATCACGCCAACGAACCCGACCGCCACCGCGCTCCAACGATAAATCCGCACAGTCTCCTTCAAAACCAACGCGGCCAAAACAACAACGATAAGCGGGATGGCAAAACCGATGGCTGTCGCGTCTGGAAGCGGGATCAAGGTAAGCGCGATAAAGTTACACATCATGGCGCTCACACCGATCACGGCGCGCGAGATATGTGTGCCAGGCCGTTTGGTAAGCGGCGCCGTCAAAAGCTGGCCGTTGTACCCCATCATCAATAAAATCGGGATCATACCGAACAGATTGCGGGCAAAAACGACTTGCGTGATGGGAACCGCATCCGAAACCAGCTTGATGCAACTTACCATCAGAAAGAAGCTGAAGGTCGCGGCAATCTTGAATGCGATGCCCTTCAGGGGCTGGGCATCGGCGCCTTGAGGGGTCGGTTGGGCATTCGGAGGCATTTTGGGCGCAGGGGCCCGGTAGGTCGGATCTGTCTTGAAAAATCGCATGGGAGCCGTTGGCCAGTATGTTTTATCCAAATGCCAGCTGGTCGCCCTGGCTTTGGCAGGAAGGGGGAAAAATGCAGGACATGCTGCCTCGGCAAGGGTATTGACTTGATTCTCCACGAACCAATCAAACCACCCTTAGTCAGTCGGCCGGTTGACATGAAAGCGCAAGTGTTATTACCGCATATCAGCGATGCGGGCCCTGCCACAGATTCATAGCTGGCAGTTCGGCTTTCGCTATCATGCCATGGACCGGGCAGCTTGTATCGCCTGCCATATTCGTTCCGGCGTAGCTGGCATATCCAGATGCGTCACACCACCATGACGCTTCAATGCCGATCCCAAAGCATTCATGACAGCGGCACACCCTCCAATCGTCCCGGCTTCCCCCGCCCCCTTGATGCCCAGCGCATTGGTCGTGGAAGGAACATTGGCGGTAGAAAACTCGAAACTTGGCATGTCTGCAGCACGCGGCAGTTGATAGTCCATGAAGGATGCCGTGAGAAGTTGGCCCTCCTCATCATAAACCGTGTGCTCACACAAAGCCTGAGAAATGGCTTGCACGACACCGCCATGTACCTGTCCCTGCAAAAGCAATGGATTTACGGTGACACCGAAATCATCGGTAATCACATATCGGAGAATGGCCACCTGGCCGGTTTCCGGATCCACCTCCAATTCGCAAATGTGTGTCCCGTTCGGATACGTACACTCATCCTGTGTCACCTCTTCACAGGCTTGGAGCGTAGTCTGTGTTTGCGCGGCGATTTGAGCAATTGAGACAGACTGGTCTGTGCCAACCACCCGCACGACCCCTTCGGCCAGTTCCAGATCGGCAGACCCTACCTCCAGATGGTCTGCAGCTTCTGCTTTGATCAACTCGGCCAACGCGTTTGATGCATTGAGTACTGACGGCAACGCGATGGGTATGGAGCGTGAGCCACCTGTGCCACCTCCCTTGCGCACCCGATCCGTGTCTCCTTGCACCAGCTTCACGTCTTCAAGCACCAGACCCAGCACATCCGCAACAACTTGGCCATAGGCGGTCGCATGCCCTTGGCCATTTGATTGCGTGCCCACCAGCAGCGTTACAGTGCCATCGTCATTGAGGGATAATGTGGCTTCCTCCCCTCCCGCAAACGCGCAGGCTTCAATGTAAGTGCACACGCCGATGCCACGCCAGCGCCCATTTCGCAGGCTCTGCGCATCGCGAGCTGCAAAGCCGTCCCAATCCGCCGCTGCAAGCGCCTGCGTCAAATGCTGATCAAAGTCACCGGTGTCGTATCGCCGCTTGGTGGCAGTTACATAGGGAAACTGCATCGGCTTGATGAAGTTAAAACGCCGAAATGCAACCGGATCCATCCCGATTTCTTCCGCTGCCTTGTCGACCAGACGCTCCAGCACATATGCTGCCTCGGGCCGGCCAGCGCCGCGATAAGCATCCGTGGGTACCGTGTTGGTATACACACCCGTCGTGCGCGCCCATAACGCGGGAATATCATAGACACCGGTCGCCATGGACGTCCCCACGCGCGGGATCGAAGGGCCGAACTGATGCAGATAGGCCCCCATGTCAGCAATTACATGAACCCTCAAGCCCAGCATGCGCCCTGTTTCATCCAGCGCCAGCTCTGCCGTCGTCACATTGTCTCGACCGTGGGAATCCACCATGAAATGCTCGGTGCGTTCACCCACCCATTTCACGGGCCGTCCCAGTCTGTGAGCCGCAACCAGACAAAGTGGATACTCGCGATAACAAAACATCTTGGTTCCAAAGCCACCACCGACATCCGGTGTCACGACACGCAACCGCGCCTGCTCAATTCCCATGATGTCTTCCGCAATGACGGCGCGCATACCGTGACCACCCTGGGTACCCGTGGTCAACGTATAACGATCGGTATCAGGATCATATTCACCAATGCAGGCTCGCGGCTCCATGTAGTTGGCAACCAATCGATTGTTGACCACCTCGATCGACGTCACGTGAGACGCCTTGGCAAACGCCTCATCAGCTTCGCCTTCATCCCCCAGTGCAATCTCAAAGGCTCGATTGCTGCCCAGCTCCGGCCAAACTTGCGGCGCTTCCTGTTCCAACGCTCGCACACTGCCGACTACAGCCTCAAGCTCCTCAAAGTCGATCTCGATCATCTCGGCCGCGGTCTTGGCAAGATCCGGCGTGTCCGCAACGATAAAAGCTATGGCATCTCCAACATGGCGCACCTGTTCGGAACAAAGCACCTCACGTGGTGGTACAGGATGCCGACTGCCATCGACCTGCCGCATCACCGTTTTGCACGGCATGGTGTTCAACTCTGAAATGTCTGCTGCGGTAAGGACTAGATGCACACCATCTAAAGCACGCGCTCTTGAAATATCGGTGATCGTAAAACGCGCATGCGCTACGGGAGAACGAAGCACATGGGCGGCGAGCGCACCAGCCCTGCGAACATCGCTGGTATAACATCCATGTCCGGTCAGGAAAGCATGATCCTCCTGCCGACGGACCGGCGCTCCAATCCCAAACTTTGGCGTCATCACCTTGTTCATCAAGCCATCTCTCCCGCGCTCTTTGGCCACCCATTCTCGTCACGAGTGACTGACTACGGCACATTACCTATCGTTACGTAGGGTAGAGGGAAGATGATGTACACATCAAGCCAGCCCAAAGGTGCAGACCAGCCCAGAACTTGACCGCTTCATTTGGTAGGGCTAGGAAGCAGGCCCATCAACAACGCCAGTCCATCCAGCATCTCGGACCGGCCAGAAAATACGCAACGGCCTCAAGCCGGACTGAACAGGCCTTTTTCATGAACCCACGCGATGCCGACAAAGGCCTCCCGACGCCCCCAGCGACACCGCTCCTGCGCCGCCTCAAACACAAATGGGCGCAGCTTCCCGCTAATGTTCACGGCATCATGTGGGCGCTCGTTGCAACCCTTCTATTCACGGTGATGGCAGCGCTGGTGAAGGCCCTCGGCGAACGCTTGCATGTGACCCAGGTGCTTACCATTCGGCAATTCCTGATGGCCGCCATCTCGGCGCCCGCCATAACTCGTGGATTGCCCGGGTCATTGAAAACCCGCGCTCCCTTGTTGCATCTGGCACGCACCGGGTTGGCTTCCGGTGCCATGTTCATGGGTTTCAGCGCCGTGATCGAACTCCCGCTGGCCGACAGCACGGTGCTCGGTTTTGCCCGCACGTTCTTCATGACTCTGTTTGCCATTGTATTGCTTAAAGAGGTTGTGGGGATCCATCGCTGGGCTGCCACAATCATCGGCTTCATTGGTGTGGTCATCATCATGCAGCCCACTGGAGAAGCCGGTTTCAACATATACAGCCTTATGGCAGTCACGGCATCCGCCTGCGCAGCACTGGTTGCGATCATTCTGCGCCGGGTAACACAGGTCGATCAGCCGATCACCATTCTCACCTATCAGGCGGTTTCTATCGGATTCATCATGCTGCCATTCTGCATTTACTACTGGCAGCCTTTGACCATGATGGATGTCATTCTGCTCGGCGCCCTTGGATGTGTTAGCTGGAGCGCCCAAATGTGCAACATCCGCGCTCTGAGGGAAGGAGAAGCGGCGGTCATAGCCCCGTTTGACTACACCCGCATTGTCTATGCGTCCTTCATCAGCATCTTGTTCTTCGGGGTCTGGCCGTCACTGACAACCTATATTGGCGCATCGATCATTATCGCGGCATCGCTCTATACCATGCATCGCGAGAGTGTCCGCGGAAAACGGCAAGCCGTTGTGCCAGAGGACAAGGCACCTTGAAATAACGCGCTTGGCTTCAGGTTACCGGGAGCAGCCGCGAATAGGAGTAAAAAAGGAGGCGAACCGCCTCCTTTTCTTCGCTAGCGTTCGTTTTGGCACGAACCGTTACAAGCCAATCAGGCGTCCGCCATCGCGCGCTTCTGGGCCTCCTCTTCGACCAGCTCTTTCTTTGAGAGCTTGCCGACGAGGGTTTTGGGCAATTCGTCCCTGAACTCGATCATGGCTGGCATTTCGATCTTGGAGATGTGGTCCTTGAGGAACGTTTTCAGTTCCTCCTCGGTCGCATTCTGATCCTCTTTCAGCTTGACGAAGGCCTTCGGTGCCTGTCCGCGATAATCATCGGGAATGGCGATCACGATCACTTCCGCAACAGCTGGATGCAAGTAGAGTGCTTCCTCGATCACACGCGGATAAACGTTATAGCCCGAGCACAGGATCAGGTCCTTGATGCGATCGACAAGGAACACAAACCCGTCATCGTCCTCATAGCCAACGTCCCCGGTATGCAGGATGCAACCATCTTCCAGCGTCTTTTCGGTCTCTTCCGGGCGGTTCCAATAGCCCTTCATAATCTGAGGCCCAATGAGGCAAAGCTCGCCGCGCTCCCCCTTGGGCACATCCTGTTTTGGATCATCAAGACTGCGGAACAGCACCTCGGTCCCGCTGACCGGGATTCCGATGGACCCTGCCTTGCCGGGACGGTCAATCGGATTGCCACAAGCAACCGGAGAGGACTCCGTCAGACCATATCCTTCCACGAGCACACAGCCCGTCAGACTTTCAAACTTCTGCTTCACCTCAACCGGCAGCGGTGCGCCCCCGGACATACAGATCCGAATGGATGACAGATCGTATTTGGGCGTCAGCTCCGAGTTGTTGATTGCCGTATAGATTGTCGGCACACCAGCGAACAAGGTCGGCTTCTTGCGCTTGATGGTGTCCAACAGCATCTTCATCTCAAAGCGCGGCATCATGACCATTTCCGCCCCAATCAATACGGAGAGGTTCTGCGAGACGGTCATGGCAAACACATGGAAGAACGGTATCACGCACAGGCTGCTTTCCTCTCCCGGACGCGCACCGACGAAGTGACACTTCATCTGCTCCATGTTGGCCGAAAGGTTGGAATGGGTCAGCATGGCACCTTTCGGCACCCCGGTTGTTCCACCGGTGTACTGCAAAATGGCAATGTCTTCCTTGGGGTCGATCGTGGCCGGGGTGAACTTGCCATCATTGGCGGTAAGCGACTTGTAGAAGATGTGTGCATCATCCTTGGGAATGTCCGCCCGATCACTTTTCTTGAAAAGCGAGAACAACAGCTTCTTGGGCTGTGGCAACAAATCGGCCATCGGACACACGATGATGCGGGAGATGGCGCCTTCCTTGCGGACGTCTTCAACCGTATTGTACACCACCTTCAGATCCAGCGTGATCATGGTGTCGATGCCCGCATCCCGAGCCTGAAACGCGATCTCGCGCTCCACGTAAAGCGGATTGAAGTTCACCACCGTGGCGCCAATCTTCAAAATGGCATAATAGAAGATCGTGTAGTAAGGCGTATTGGGCAGGCAAATACCGATCTTGTCGCCCTTTTTCATGCCCATGCGCTGCAGGCCGGCAGCCGCCTTGTCCACTTCATGACCCAACTGGCGGTAGGTCAGTCCCTTGCCCATGAAATCCGTCGCGGGCTTGTCGCCATAGAGCCGCAGCGCGTCATCGAAGTACTCTCCCAACGGACGAGGTGTAAAGTTAGCAACCCACTCTGCGGCATTGGACATTCAGGTATCCCCCCTTTCGTTATACGGCCCTGTATGCCCTGCGATGAGCGGGTAAACTCCTCCGCATGAATGGCAACTGCATTCTGCCATTAAAGGCAGCCTCCACATGCAGTGCCGGGCACGACCGTTGGTCATGTATCTATTCCAAAAGATTGAGCCAGCCTGACGATAGCGTCAACTGCGCGTTGGTCGTAGTTTTACTATTTCTCTATTCAACTCGACCGTTTCAAGAGGCATTTGCGCACCTGCGCCGAAGGGCCTAGTTTTCGCTCCCAATCAGCGCGAATTGGTCCACATCAAACATGCCAAGATCTGTGATCTTCAGATGCGGAATGACCGGCAGTGGCAAAAACGCAACCTGCAAAAAAGGCTCTGGCAAGGTGCAGCCCAGCGCAAATGCGGCATGGCGCAACTCTTCCAACGCCTCTTTCACCTCTTCAAAACTGCGATCACTCATCAGCCCTGCGATTGGCAGCGCAAGATCAGCTTTCACCTGCCCCCCTTGCACCACGACAAATCCGCCTTGCAGCCCTCGCAGATGATTGACGGCCATGGCCATATCTGCCTCATCCACGCCGACCACACAGATGTTGTGGCTGTCATGTCCAACGGAGGATGCTATGGCCCCCTTCTGCAAACCAAAGCCCGAGACAAACCCACAACCGACATTGCCGTTCTTTCCATGACGTTCAACGACCGCGACCTTCGCCACATCCTGTCTAACGTCACACAACGCCTTGCCGTCTCGCTCAGGCAAGCGTGCATGCGCATGACGTGTCAGGATCAAACCGGCATCAACCCCGATTACAGGCATGTCCTCTTGCCAGGTCACCGTAAAGTCGGAGGAGGAAACCTCTGGTGCGTGCACACTGTCGGTAAGATGAGTATGGGGCACATCCGAGCGGGCGGCAAACTGCGCTTGTGTAACGCGCGTTCCGCCACAGATCACGGCGTTGACATCACACTGTTCCAGTTCGTTCAGCAACACGATGTCCGCCCGCCAACCCGGTGCCAACAGTCCACGGTCCCGCAAGCCGAACGTCATGGCCGCCGACCAACTGGCGGCCCTGTAAACATCTCGCGGAGCACAGCCATGGGCGATCAAGCGGCGGATCATGCAGTCCAAATGCCCCTCCTCCGCAATATCAAGCGGATTCCGATCGTCGGTGCAAAGGCACATGAAGCTTGCAGTGTCAGGACCGAGCACCTGCGCCAATGCATCCAGATCCTTGGATACAGATCCTTCACGGATCAAGATGCTCATGCCTTTGGACAGTTTCTCCCGGGCTTCAGCAGCAGAGGTTGCTTCATGGTCTGTGCGAATACCCGCGGACAAATATCCATTCAGCCCCTTGCCACCCAAAAGCGGTGCGTGCCCATCAATGTGCTGGCCCTGAAATGCTTCCAGCTTTGCAAGCGCCTTGGGGTCTCGCGCCAAAACGCCGGGAAAGTTCATGAACTCCGCCAATCCAATAACCTTGCCCTCTCCCATGAAAGGCGCCAGATCCTCGATCTCCAGACAGGCACCCGCCGTCTCGAATGCAGTTGCCGGCACGCAGGAAGACAAGTTGACCCGCAGATCCATGAGTGTTTGCTGGGCCGCATCCAGAAAATACCGAATACCAGCCGCACCTTTGACATTGGCGATTTCGTGCGGATCACAAATGGCCGTCGTCACCCCATGGGGCAGCACACACCGGTCAAACTCCAAGGGCGTAACCAGCGATGATTCAACATGCAGATGCGTGTCAATGAACCCGGGCACGGCCACAAGCCCGGAACAGTCCATTTCCTCTCGCCCGCTATAACTGTCGTGCGTACCCACAATGATGCCATCAGCAATCGCAATGTCTGTAACGGTTACAGAGCCATCCATCACACTGAACAGTCCCACATTCTTGAGAACCAGATCCGCTGGGATCTCCCCTGCTCCCGCGGCGATCCGTGTCTCAAGGTTGGCTTTGGATGATGGAATTCCGGTCATGGCCGCCTCATGGTCTGTTTCAAATACTGCGCTCTGCTGTAATGATTTGCAGCACGCTGCGCCGGTGGTCCGGCACCACTCAGACCAGTATAGCGGTATAAGCACGAGTACTTAAACCATTCGTTTCGCTGGAGCCCCCACTCAAATGCGTACCAGCGTGTGCAAAACCCGAAAATATTTCAAATGGCTGTCACGGCAGCCTGTTCATTTGGGCTTGCATTTTATGGTGTCTCGCCTAACAAGAGCTCGAAGCGTCTAACAGAACGGGTTAGAACGGGCACAACGGCTACGGAAGACAGAACGTCTGGCCATAATCATGAAAACAAGGTCGCGCCCTCCCCGCGATCAGAAGAAACAAATGAAAGAGGTTTGCCGATGCCGGTTCGCATGAAGCAGCTGGAGCCCTTTGATCTCATTGTATTTGGTGGGACAGGCGATCTGGCGCACCGCAAACTGCTGCCAGCCCTTTACTACCGCGAGCTTGACGGACAATTGCACGACAATGCGCGTATCATTGCCGTCTCGCGTCGGGATTTGTCCGACGACGAATATCGTGAATGGGCACGAAAGTCCGTCGCCTCACAGGTCAATGGCCTGTGTGACCTGGCGATGCAGCGCTTTATGGAGCGCATCACGTATGTCAGCCTCAACGTGGATGAAAACACGGGCTGGGAAAACCTGGAACAGGTCCTTGCGGGTCGTGAAGACATTACACGGGCTTTCTACCTGTCAGTCTCTCCAAAGTTTTTCGGCCCCATTTGTTCGGCCATCGGCGAACATGGGCTGGTCACCGAAGAAACCCGCGTCACGATTGAAAAGCCGATCGGGCACGATGGAGAATCCGCCCACGCGGTAAACGAGACGATCGGTTCGGTGTTCAAGGAGCATCAGATTTTCCGTATCGATCACTATCTCGGCAAGGAGACGGTGCAGAACCTCATGGCTCTGCGGTTCGCCAATGTCTTGTTCGAGCCACTATGGAACTCGGCGCACATCGATCACGTCCAGATCACGGTTGCCGAAACCTTGGGCGTTGAAAGCCGCGCAGGCTACTACGACACGGCCGGTGCACTTCGCGACATGGTGCAAAACCACCTTCTGCAATTGCTCTGCCTCGTGGCGATGGAGCCTCCCGAATCCATGGAGGCCGACAGCGTACGCGATGAAAAATTGAAGGTGCTCAAAGCACTGGTGCCCATGGATGAGGATCGCGTCAACCGCAATACGGTCCGCGGTCAGTATCGCGCAGGTGCTTCCGCTGGCGGCGCCGTCGGCGGCTATCTGGAAGAAGTCGGCAACCCGCATTCCATGACGGAAACCTTCGTGGCAGCAAAGGTGGAAATCGCCAACTGGCGCTGGGCAGGTGTCCCGTTTTACATGCGCACCGGCAAGCGACTGGCCTCTCGCCTTTCCGAAATTGTCATCCAGTTCAAGGATCTGCCTCACTCGATCTTTTTGGAAGAAGCCGGACAGATTGCCGCCAACCAGCTCATCATTCGCCTGCAACCCGACGAAGGCGTAAAAATGCAGCTCATGATCAAGGACCCCGGGCCTGGCGGCATGCGCCTTCGCAAGGTTCCTCTGGACATGTCTTTTGCCGAAGCGTTCAAAGTGCGCAACGTGGATGCCTACGAACGTCTGATCATTGACATGATCCGGGGCAATCAGACGCTGTTCATGCGCCGCGATGAAGTAGAGGCAGCCTGGAAATGGGTAGACCCGATTCTGGAGCATTGGGCTAACGACAAGGAGCCGCCCAAAGGGTACACCTCCGGCACGTGGGGGCCTTCCGCATCTATCGCGTTGATCGAGCGCGATGGTCGCACATGGCATGAGGAATAGGGAGCAAGACGCTCCCATTCCCACGCATGCGGCCCTCATCCCTCGGATGAGCCCGCTTGGAACAACACCAATGAATAGGTATCTGTCGGAACTGTACGAGCCTTTCCAAATGCTTTAAATCGATTAAAGAGCGTTCAGCTCGTTTTTATCAAGCCCGGCCACAGAGGCGGTGTTTGGTCACGATCATCGCAAACCGCAGAGCCTGCACGCATCATGTGTGCAGTTTCCAAGGAAAGCCCTCCCACTTCCCTTTGCTCTGCCATGGTGTTTGCGTCATTCTTGCGGCCAGACAGACAGTCCTCTTGAAACGCAAATCGTAGTCAAACGAGGCTGGACCACCCGGCCGAACGGAGAAAACAAAATGGCGCAGAATATCGAGCGCGTTGAAGCCGTAATGACAGCAGCCCCCGTCATCCCGGTACTTGTCGTCGATGATCCCAAGAAGGCTGTTCCGATGGCTCGTGCCCTGGTGAAGGGCGGCTTGCCCAGCATCGAGATCACCTTGCGTACTCCAAATGCTCTGGACTGTATCAAGGCAGTAGCAGAGGAAGTGGAAGGCGCGATGGTGGGCGCGGGCACTGTTCTGGAACACGCACAGTACGAAGCGGCGGTCAAAGCCGGATCAACCTTCGTCGTGTCACCGGGCTTCACCCGCAATCTGATTGATGCCGCAAACGACTTTGATGTGCCGCTGTTGCCGGGCGTCTCTACCGTGTCCGAAGTGATGACACTGTTTGAAGCCGGATATGAGCGCTTGAAGTTTTTCCCGGCTGTGCCAGCCGGTGGGGCACCTTTCCTGAAAAGCATGTCCTCCCCACTGCCTCAGGTCAAGTTCTGCCCAACAGGCGGCATCAGCCTGCAAAGTGCACCGGACTTCCTGAAACTGCCAAACATTCTGTGTGTAGGCGGTTCCTGGATTGCCGATGCAAAGTCAATTGACGCAGAGGACTGGGAAGGCATCGAAACACGGGCGCGTGAAGCGGCCGCTCTTTCCGTTTAAGCTTTGAAGCGCAGGGTCTTCCCTGCGCTTTTTCATTTGTGGCATCATCCGGCACAACTCAGACGCCGCGCCGCCGGCACCAACCGCGTTTGGCAAAAAGCTGTTAGGAAGACTACTCTTCTCATCTGCTTGCGCCCAATAAGATGGCTGCCCTGCAGCCTTGAAAAATTCAAAGACCTGACAGAACCACTTCTGGTACCACTGGAGACGCAAAATGTCCGCACTTGAACAATCCTGGTCCAAGCTCACTGAACATGCGAAGGCATTGCAATCAACCGCACTCACTGAACTGTTCGATGCAGATCCCAACCGGTTTCAAAAATTCTCCAGAACCTTCGACGACCTGCTGATCGATTTTTCCAAGTGTCAGGTTACAGAGGAGACCCTCGAACTCCTTTTGGACCTCGCAGCTGCTGCGAAGCTTGAACAAACCCGCGACGCCATGTTCAGCGGCGAAAAGATCAACACGACGGAGAACCGGGCCGTCTTGCATACAGCCTTGCGCAACCAATCCGATCGCCAGATCATGGTAGACGGTAAGGACGTCATGCCCGACGTGGCCGATGTTCTGGTGCGAATGGGCGAGTTTTCAGAAGGAATTCGCTCAGGCGAGATCACCGCGGCCAACGGCATGCCGTTCACGGATGTGGTCAATATCGGCATTGGCGGCTCAGATCTCGGTCCGGTCATGGCCACACTGGCCCTTGCGCCATATCATGACGGCCCGCGCACCCATTTTGTTTCCAACGTGGATGGAGCGCACATTCACGACACGCTGAAGGAGCTGGACCCAGCCACCACCCTTGTGATTGTGGCCAGCAAAACCTTCACCACCATTGAAACCATGACCAATGCCGCCACCGCCCGCAAATGGCTGGTAGAGGCCTGCGGCGAGCAGGCCGTTGCCCATCAGTTTGCGGCCGTATCGACAGCGCTGGACAAGGTGTCTGCGTTCGGTATTGACGCTGACCGTGTGTTCGGCTTCTGGGACTGGGTTGGTGGTCGTTACTCCATTTGGTCAGCCATCGGCCTGCCGCTCATGATCGCCATCGGGCCGGATGCTTTCGGTGAGTTTCTGGCTGGCGCTCATGCCATGGACGAGCACTTCCGCACCGCACCGCTGGAAAACAACCTGCCGGTTCTTCTGGGGCTGCTGGGCATTTGGCATCGCAATGCCCTTGGGTATCACACCCGCGCAATTTTGCCCTATGACCAACGCCTGTCACGCTTTCCCGCCTATCTTCAGCAATTGGACATGGAATCCAACGGCAAACAGGTGACGAAGGACGGTACCGCGGTGACCAACCAGACCGGACCGATTGTCTGGGGGGAGCCGGGCACGAACGGACAGCACGCGTTTTATCAGCTGATCCACCAAGGAACGACCGTCATCCCATGCGAGTTCATCGCCGCAGTGAACAGTCATGAACCGGAGCTGACAACGCATCACAATCTCCTGCTTGCCAACTGCCTTGCACAAAGTGAGGCCTTGCTGCGCGGACGTTCTCTTGCGCAGGTGCAGGAAAAGATGAAAGCAGCAGGCGCGGATGCCACTCAGATTGAACAGTTGGCTCCGCAAAAGGTCTTCCCCGGCAACCGTCCTTCGACAACAATACTCTATGAAAAGCTCACCCCATTCGCCTTTGGACGCCTGATTGCCCTTTATGAACACCGCGTGTTCGTTGAAGGGGTCATCTGGAATATCAATTCTTTCGATCAATGGGGCGTAGAATTAGGCAAGGAACTTGCCACACAGCTGCTACCAATGATAGAAAAACCCGTAGAGGCGACAGATAAGGACGGATCGACCCGCGGCCTGCTGGCATATGTTCATAGCCTCGGCAAAGCACGAAAGTGATCATACTTTCAACAAGATCCTCCTTATATGACGGATGGGATAGTTTTTGCTGCGGACATATCTTCGGTCATTTTTAGACGGGTGCCAGCAGCGTGAGGAGATAGAGACATGAAGAAAATTGCTCTTGTAAGCGTAGCCCTGCTGGCGTTGGCAGGTTGCAACACCTCCAGTCAGGGTGACCGCACACTGGCGGGCGCAGGCATCGGTGCCGCAACCGGTGCAGCCGTTGGTGCGGCCACCGGCGGCAACACCGGATCCACGCTGGCCGGCGCAGCTATTGGCGGCGTCGCAGGCGGCATCATCGGCAACCAGACCGCGCCGAAAAACTGCACCGCTTACGACCAGAACGGTCGTCCGTACGCAGTGCCTTGCCCATAAGCAGGCAGGACAGAAATTTTACAAGACCCCGTCACTCCGGTGGCGGGGTTTTTTGTTGCCGCACCCAAGGCAATCTGTCGCCATCGCTTAACCATCTTCAACTTCAGGATACCATTTTCAATTTACGAAACCCAAAAGTGACGCTAGGGTAACATAACCCCGAGTGGGGAGCGTAGGAGAACAAGAATGAAAAAAATCGCTCTCGTCCTCGCCCTGTTTTTTGGGCTAGCAGCATGCAGTGAATACAATAGGTCGGATCGCGCCCTCGTCGGCGGCGGACTGGGAGCCGCAACGGGGGCAGCCATCGGCGCAGCAACCGGTGATGCGGGAGCCGCTGTGGGCGGTGCGCTCATAGGTGGTTTGGCGGGCGGTATCCTGGGTGCAGCCACAACCCCCAGCCGTCGCTGTGTGGGCTATGATCGCTACGGCAATGCCTACTACTACAATTGTTAGGCCGGCCAAAAATCAGCCGAAACCTGATCTTTTGAATGAACAGAGCCATGCGGCGCGCCACCCGGCGGCCACCGCATGGCAGTAAAATCACTTCAGGAATTCAGCGCAATTTTCGGCGCGGTGTAGGCATACCCCAAAGACCCGGCAACCTCCTCAACGGTCACGGTGCCCTTGTAAACGTTCAATCCGGGCAAGAACCCCGGTATCGTTTCAAGCGCCTTCTTGTACCCCATATCCGCGAGCGCCAACACATAAGGCAAGGTCGCGTTGTTGAGCGCGGCCGTTGACGTCCGTGGAACTGCGCCCGGCATGTTGGCTACGCAATAATGCACCACATCATCAACAATATAAGTCGGCTCATCGTGGGTTGTTGGATGCGAGGTTTCAAAACACCCACCCTGATCGATCGCCACATCGACAAGTACAGAACCCGCCTTCATTGCCTTCACATGGTCAGCCGTCACAAGTTTGGGCGCAGCAGCCCCTGCAACGAGCACTGCACCGATCACAACATCCGCATCGATGACATTCTGGTCCAGACTGGCGCGCGTTGAGAACACGGTCTTGAGCGCCGGCCCGAACTGAGCGGACAGTGTACTGAGAACATTCACGTCCCGATCCAGCACCGTCACATCCGCGCCCAGACCCAGCGCCATGGCAATGGAGTGTGCGCCCACGACACCTCCGCCGATCACCACCACCTTGGCCGGCGGCACTCCCGGCACGCCGCCCAGCAGCACACCAAGGCCACCATTTGCCTTTTGCAATGCCGTCGCGCCCGCTTGAACAGCCAGACGACCGGCCACCTGGGACATGGGCGCCAGCAGAGGCAACCGTCCTTGAGTATCGCGCACGGTCTCATAACCGATACACACGGCACCAGATCTGACCAGATCCGCCGTCTGTTCTGCATCAGGTGCCAGATGAAGGTAGGTGAAGAGGGTATGTTCCGGTCGCAACATGGCCCGTTCGCTGGCCTGAGGTTCCTTGACCTTCACAATCAGTTCGGCCTCGTCAAAGACCTGTTGGGCGGTTGCCGCTATCTGCGCCCCTGCCGCAGCATATTCTTCATCCGGTGCACTGATACCCGCCCCGGCCTGAGTTTCTATGATTACCGTGTGGCCGTGGGCCACAACTTCCCGAACATTGTCGGGTGTGAGGCCCACACGATACTCGTGGTTCTTGATCTCCTTCGGAACACCGACACGCATATTGTTCTCCCTCTGCGCTCGCAGGTTTCTCGGCTCTATACGTATAAAAAACTAGACTTGATGCAGAAGAAGTTCTTTGCAAACATGTATTCTATTGGGGCACCTTGCGCGCTATTCTTGCGTCAAATCAGCAATGAGCAAAACAATATGCGAACGAAAGACGAAAAGTGAAAATCGACAGAATCGATCTTCAAATTCTCAAGCAACTCCAGTTCGACGGACGCATCCCAAATTCGGAGTTGGCCAACCGTGTCGGCCTCTCACCGTCAGCTTGCCTGCGGCGTGTGCGCGCACTGGAAACCTCCGGCATCATAGACCGCTACGTCGCGCTGTTAAACCCGACTAAGATCGGACGCAGCATGAGCGTGTTCGTGGAAATCTCGTTGGCCTCCCAATCCGAAGAAGCTCTTCAGGCCTTTGAAAAGGCCGTGGCCGCCTCCCCTGAGATTATCGAGTGCCACCTGATGGGCGGCGATGCCGACTATCTCCTGCGTATCGCTGCAGAGGATCCGACGGACTTCGAACGCATTCACCGTGACCACCTAACACGACTGCCGGGCGTAGCCCGCATGCGTTCCTCCTTTGCCATTCGCTCCGTCAAACAAAGCACAGCGTTCCCGATTGCTTTGTAACCTCAAGCCTCTGCGCTCCTCTATAATTTGCGGGATGCAGACGCCCGAACCTCGACCGCCCCACGCAAACCGCCTATAAGGGGGGCAAACAATTGAACCGCACCAAGGAGCAAGACAGTGGCACAACCCATTACCAGCCTCACTCCTGCCCGCTTTGATCTCGCCGAAGGCGCCGTCTGGGACGATCAGACAGATACGCTCCTGTTCTGCGATATTCTGGGTCACGCCATCTGGGCCATGGATTGGGAAACCCGTGAGTTGCAAAGCTGGAACTTTGACAAAACCGTTGGCTCATTCGGCTTGTGCGCCGATGGCCGTTTCATCGTAGCCCATCACGATGAAATCTTGCTGGTAGACCCCGACACGCAGGAACGTGAACTACTGGGTCAGGTCGAAGCAGATGACCCACGCACCCGCCTCAACGATGGGAAAGTCGGACCGGATGGGGCCTTCTGGGTCGGTACCATGGATGATCGATCGCCACGCCAGCCCATTGGCTCCTTGTATCGCGTTGCCCCAGATGGCAGCATTTCCAAGGTTCTCAGTGGATTGCACGTCTCCAACGGCCTCGCCTGGTCACCAGATGCGCGCTTCATGTATCACTCGGATAGCAGCACCGGTGTCGTAACCCGTTATGCCTTTGACAAGTCGACAGGCGCCCTGTCATCTCCTGAAGTGTATCTGGAGTTGGACAACACACTCGGGCGTCCGGATGGAGCCACAATCGATGCAGAAGGCAACTATTGGAGCGCGGGCGTCTCCGCTGGCAACGTGAATTGCTTCTCACCAGATGGAGACCTTATCAAATCCATTGGTATGCCCGTACCGCGTCCCACCATGCCGTGTTTTGCCGGTCCTGGACTGGACCATCTGGTGGTTACATCCCTCAAACCGCTCAGCGACACCGACTTGATGACCGCTTACCCGGAATCTGGCAGCCTGTTTGTCATGACACCGGGAGACAAGGGCATACCAACCTTCCACTTTGGCTAGCCCCTTTCGGGGCACAGCCCAAAAGGTCTAATCCTTATCCTCGTTGATCATGTAGTCAGCGAGGATACGGCGGGTCTTGTCAGGCACCTTGCGTCCCCATTGAGCCTTGAGCTTGTGGTCGACAGACACGCGGTCATCAAAAACGAAGCACTCGCCTTCCCAAAGGCTTTGGCCTTCCGGCACTTTCTCCAGATAGTTCAAAATGCCGCCTTCAAGGTGATAGACCTCGTCAAAGCCCTCTTCCAACATCAGCGCAGTCGCTTTCTCACAGCGGATGCCACCGGTGCAGAACATGGCGACCTTTTTGCCCTTCTTCAGCGCTTCATTGCTTCGGACCCAATCGGGAAATTCCTTGAAACTCTCGGTTTCCGGGTCAATTGCCCCTTTGAACGTGCCCATAGCCACTTCGTAGTCATTGCGCGTATCGATAAGCACAACCTCCGGGTCCTGAATGAGGTCGTTCCAGTTTTCAGGTTTTACATAGGTTCCGACCTTTTGAAGCGGATCAATGGCGGGCACCCCCATGTTGACGATCTCTTTTTTCAACCGCACCTTCATGCGCCGAAACGGAATGCGCTCCGCCCAGGACTCCTTATGAGTAAGGTTTGAAAAACGCTCGTCCTGACGGAGATGTGCCAGAAGGGCACGAACCGATGCTTCCTCGCCAGCAACGGTACCGTTGATACCCTCCCGCGCAAGCAAAAGGCTGCCGCGAATACCCCGCTCCTTGCAGAACTCCAACAGTGGCATGCGAAAGCGCTCAAAGTCCTCAAATGGGGTGAATTGATAAAGGGCGGCAACAAGAATATCGGCCATACGTCTCTTCACAGTCAGTTCGTGATGGGTTTACGGCGCTATATACCGAAAACCACTGCTATGTGAAGATGCTTATCAAACGAAAAGTGCTGCCCGCGAGGACAGCACTTCCGAGCCGCATTTTATTGGGAGGATTAACGACCGGTGTTATTGAACGCCTGAAGCACCGTCATCAGGGTGGTCAGGTTGTCCGCAGTGCCGCTTTGAGCCACTTTTTCGGTGGCACCAGCCCCCGCCATGGTGTCCATGGAGTAGATCTGCATCACACCTTGGTTAGTTGCAGCCTGAGACAGGGTATTCTGCTGCTGAGCTGCCGAAACAGCATTTTCAAACAGAATACCAGTCGAATGAGCCATGCTCTGGTAGATGGAGCCCATCGCCATGGCAGGTGCTTCACCTACCACTTTCACGTTGGACTGGGTTACCGCATCGGTGATCATGGGGTTTACGGTAGTTGGATCTGGCATGTGTTTTTCTCCTCAGTAAGGCAGTTTTATTTTCGGGCTCGGCTATAACGGCAAGAGAACACAACTAACAAACAAGCGCCGAGCATAAGAGAGCGCTGCCCGAAGGCTAAAAGCTGATCAGGTGAAAGACTGCAGGACAGTCAGCAGTGTGCTCAGGTTGTCGGCCTCACCAGCCTGGCCCACTTTTTCAGTTGCACCCGCACCAGCCATCGTATCCATGGAATAAATCTGCATGACGCCTTGGTTGGATGCAGCCTGAGACAACGTGGTCTGTTGCTGCGCCGCAGAAACGGCATTTTCAAACAAGATGCCGGTTGAGTGCGCCATGCTCTGGTAGATGGAGCCCATCGCCATGGCCGGGCCTTCCGCCACAACCTTGACGTTGGATTGCGTAACTGCGTCTGTCACCATCGGGCTTACGGTAGTTGGATCTGCCATTTGTTTCTCCTGTAAGGGAAATTCCAATCTGCTTACATGAACTAAGACGCCAGCCTATTCTTTATGTGAACCGCATTTTTCTGCGGATTAACTATTTGATTTCTAGAGGTTACTTTTACTCGAAATGAATTTATTAACTTCGGCAACCAAAGGCGCGATCTGTTCTGAAACGGCCTGATGTACTTCATTGCGGATAATGCGGCGCAAGGCATCCGCGACTTGTTCTGCAACCGAGAGCTGCGGCTGAGCTCCAGAGGCATTGAACTGTTGCCCGCCGCCGGCAGGTTCCCCTCCCGAAGGAGCGGCCGCTTGACCACGCATCCGCGCTGGTCCTTGCTCCACGGCTTCTCCTTGCAGATTAGGCAAGTCCTTGAGCATGGACTGTATTTCGCCCTGTACACTTGCATTCACGCGTTGAACCGCCTCATCCACATCCCGGAGCACGGATTGAGCACTCTGGTTGATCTGACTGCTGGCCTGGGTCACGTCGGCTTGTTGCTGCTGCATGTCGGAAATCACTTTTTGCAGGTTCGGAATGGATTGCTTCAAGCTCTCGAAGTTCTTCAGAGCCGCTTCCACCTGTTCTCGGGCGGCAGCCACCTCACTCTCAACCGTTTTGGTTGCGGCTTGTTCTTCAGCCTTGGCTTTGTCGACAGCCTGCTCCAGAGCCTCAGCGGCCTCGTTCACCGCGGGGTCTTCCGCAGCACCGCCCTTGCCTCGCTCGCCCATTCTCCACCTCCTCTTCCACGATGACCTGCTCTACATTGATGGTCTCGGAAAGGGTCACGTCCACGTTTACATCCTCACCCATCAACTCCTGATCTTGAAGCTGCTCCTCCGCGCTCGCCTGTGCGAATGCTGTTTCAGAAAATGCCTTTTTTGCCATTTTCTCCGCACGGCACAACGCATTACGCGCCGCATTGAGATACGCCAGAAAACCAGGGATTTGTTCGTGCCTGATCTCGCGGGGTTCCTTGGTCTCCTGCGTTTCTTCAAGCACGACGATCCAACGCCGCAGATGGGTCATCGTGACCTCGTCCAGCTCCTCGCGGATATAGCTCACATCACGTTCCATATGATCTCTCCATTTAATGCGCCGGCCATGAAAGCCTTGGCAACAGACGCTCAGGAACCGCGCTTGCGCAGGTAGTACAACAGCACGATCAGAAGCATTTGCTCGCTGTTGGACAGCTTCTGCACCTCCTGCAAGGCGCGAATGAATGCTTTCGACACCAAAGGCTTTTTGCCGTCATTCTTGCCTTCGTCAGATGGCGCACCGGAAGTGGGGGTGTTTGTTCGTGAGGCGTCAGTCATCGATTTGCCTCCTAACCACTCAGTTTCGTGCCAGATATGATTTTTGCGGCAGATGTCCCCGCCGTTTCACTGGCCTTTCCGAAAGCAGTGATGGCCTCGGTGACCATTTTCTGAAGCTGTTCAAGCGCGGGTGCATCTGCTTCCGCCGTGGCAGGGTTTTCTGCGATTTTGGCCGCGACAACCGCCTGTGCCGCAACGGCAATTTGCATGATTCCGTTCATGTAGGTTTCAGCATTCTGCGTGGCGTGGCCTGCTGTTTGGGTCGCCATCACATCAGCTGGCACTGACACCATTTCGGCCACGTAATTCGCGTTCTCGTAGTTCGTGAATTGAACCGCCTGCACAATTTGTTGGTTCAACTCCGAGGTATCTGGTGTGGTCGTCGTAAGCGCCTGTCCGGGCATGGGCTGTCCTTCTCCCTCCGCAGTGTTGGATGAACCATTGCCATTTCCTCCGCCGGTACCGCCGCTGCCACTTGCGGGATCACTCGCACCCTCATTCTGCGTTTCATCGGGTACAGCCGAAGCCGAAACAGTCTTTGGGTCAGCGTTGGCATCAAGGCCGGTTCGAAGCGCAGCCTGAGTTGAAGACGCCTGCGCCATGGTGTTGTGAGTGCCCGGTGCAGACGCATCTGACCTGACTGAGGATCGGGGCGCATCCCGATCTGTATCCGTGTCGGCCAGGCTCGCATCTGAAAGAGTTTCGGTCTGCGAGAACCGTTCCTGCTCAATTTCCGAGATGAGATCGTCAAACGGATCCCCCGACCCGGCACTTCCCGGCTCGTTCAGCGCAGAACCGGCTCCGGTATCGCGCCCGCCGAACAGTTGCGATAATGCGGTTTTTCGACGTGCAGCAGCTTGCTCAAAAGGGGTCTGCCCTTTTGGCTCATCATCATCTTGCATGGCTTAGCCCCGTGGATAGGCCCGATACGCTAGCCCTTTATGTCCATGATCAATTGAACGCCCTTGGAAATGACAGCCGCTGTTACCTGGTTCATGGCCTGTTGGCTGTGTGTGGCGTTCTGAACGGAAAGGCCGGAGGCATGACTGACAACCTGATACAAACTCGCCATCGCTTGAGACGGAGACTCCGCAACAACTTTGACGTTCGTCTGGGTGACAGCATCGGTAATTTGAGGATTTACAGTCTCATCAGCCATGGTGTTGTCCTTGCCATTGTGTTGTTAACCATTCAGTTGGACGCCCTCGCCTCACCGATGTGAAGCCTTTGCGCCAGCCGCAGTTCAGTCTGCAATCATTACCTTCAACTTCTGACGCAGGAACTGGACACGCTTGCGCGCCAGCGCCTGAGAGATCTCCAGTTCCTCCGAAATCTCCGGATATGACCGATCTTCGACGAACTTCATCGAGAAGATCTGCTGGTAGATGGCCGGCAGGTCGAGCAATGCACCCTGCAGACGCTGCAATTCCTGCCGCGTGACCAGTTCCCTTTCCTGGCCCTTAGCCTCCCAATCTGATTGTGCGATCCGATCTTCATGGACATCCGTATCCGCATCTCTGTGTTTGAACTCGTGCCGCTTTTTCCGGTATTGGCTGATGAACTCGTTTTTCAGGGCAAACATGAAAAACGCTTTCGGGTCCTTCAGGTGCACGGGTCGCCCGTTGAAGTGATTTGCGGCTTTCAAAATCGTGGCCGACAACAACTCCTCCGCTGCATCCGGGTCACCGTTGGTTAACCGAAGCGCCCTCCCCTTTAGCATTGGCTTGCATTGCACCCAACAAGACCACAAGTAGTCCATTCCATCATCTTGACGAACAGACCCATTAACGACTGGAAGCAAAGTCATAATTACCCCACCACAGATTTTATAATTGATGACGAGGCGGTTTTTGTTTTGTGAATACTTGTTTTTTACTTTATTCTCGCCGTTCAAATCTCGAAAAACCAAGAATTAACGAGAGATGAGCAAGCGTAAACACCTAAATCTCAAAGTTGCATAAAAAGACAATATGCAACCCATGATAGATTAAACGGTGTGAGGTGCGAAAATACCCATTGAAAACAGAAAGTTATGAAACACCTTAAAGCTAGGCGGGGCGTTCAGCTAGACTACCATGCCCTCTGAATAGGTGTTAACAACCTTAGATTATATAAAAAGCAGTTTATACAACCTTTAGGTGCACTCTGATTATTGGGGGGGGGAGGCAAGCTATCGTCATCGGCGCACGATCGTCCGATTCAGCTTTGGCGGCGCGAGACAAGAGAGCATAGAACGCCAACGCCCTCCGCCCAAATCGGGTGGCATCATGGTTTTTCAGTGAGGAAGAAATATGGTGGGTGCACGGGGATTCGAACCCAGGACCGGCTGATTAAGAGTCAGCTGCTCTACCAACTGAGCTATACACCCAACATGTTCGGAAAGACTTCCGAGCTACGCTGACGACGCCTTTTCCTGTTGCAGGAAAGAAATGGTGGGTGCACGGGGATTCGAACCCAGGACCGGCTGATTAAGAGTCAGCTGCTCTACCAACTGAGCTATACACCCATTCGCGTCGAAGCGATGGCGGGTATATATCGGCATGCTTTGGCGAGCGCAAGCCCTGTTTCACAAAACTTTCAAACCACTGTGGGCAAACCACCTTAATTTATTCAAAAATATGCACATTTACGCATCGATCCAACGCATTCGAACGCATCATCAACGACCGCTTCACTCACGCCCTTTCTGAAGCCCGGATGCATGGCACCGCATACAGGCATATTTAGCTTCTCTCAAACAACCATGACGAAATCTCAGAAAACATTCTGCGGTAACAGCGCAATTTTCGATAAAAACGCTTGACGATTTTCCAAAACCCACAGTAGTCTTCACCTACGCAAAGAAACGGGTGACGCCCGACCATCAGATTTTGAGCAGGGAGACAGGCTTCGGCCTTCATATAAAATCATGAAGCTAGCAAGCATTCTTCTTATCGTGGTGGGAACGCGCGTCGCCGGAGTGGGATAAGGCCACTCGGAACGGTTGGACGCGCGCAGGAGCCTTGAGGGCTCCTTTTTTTTTGAAATCAAACTTGGGTCATGACACCCCAGCGGCATACAAGAGGGCAGACGCAATGGAACGGGAGATGACAGGTGCGGAGATGGTTCTCCAAGCCTTCAGGGATCAGGAAGTAAAACACGTTTTTGGGTATCCAGGCGGTGCCGTGCTTCCGATCTACGACGAGCTCATCCAGCAAGACGATATTGCCCACATTCTTGTGCGCCATGAACAGGGCGCAGGCCATGCGGCAGAAGGGTATGCGCGCAGTACCGGCAAACCGGGGGTGGTTCTCGTTACATCCGGTCCCGGAGCCACCAACATGGTCACGGCTCTGACCGATGCCATGCTGGACTCCATCCCCCTGGTCTGCATAACCGGTCAGGTACCGACCAATCTGGTTGGCTCCGACGCATTTCAGGAGTGCGATACGGTGGGCATCACCCGCCCCTGTACGAAACACAACTGGCTTGTCAAACGCATTGAGGATCTGCCGCGCATCCTCCATGAAGCGTTTTACGTGGCCAAATCCGGCCGCCCCGGCCCGGTGGTTGTAGATATTCCCAAGGACGTTCAGTTCGCTACCGGCACCTATGCAGGTCCTTCAACGAGCCATGTACAGCACAAGAGCTATAATCCGCCAACCAAAGGCGACATGACAGCCATCCGTGCTGCGGTTCAATTGATGGCAACTGCCCAGCGGCCAGTCCTGTATACTGGCGGCGGCGTCATCAACTCGGGTCCACTGGCCAGCCAATTACTGCGCGAACTGGTTGAAATGACCGGTTTTCCGGTCACCTCGACCCTCATGGGTCTGGGCGCTTATCCAGCTTCCGGCCCCGAATGGCTGGGCATGTTGGGGATGCACGGCACGTATGAAGCCAACATGGCCATGCACGACTGCGACGTCATGGTCTGCATCGGTGCTCGTTTCGATGATCGGATCACAGGCAAACTGGACGCCTTCTCCCCCAACTCCAAGAAAATCCACATCGATGTCGACCCCTCCTCCATTAACAAGATAGTCCATGTAGATATTCCAGTCGTTGGCGATGTTGCTCACGTCTTGGAAGACATGGTGCGCATCTGGCGCGCCTCCAGCTTCAAGCCAAGAGCCGAAGTCAAAAACTGGAAAAAGCAGATTGATCAATGGCGGGCGCGCAATTGTCTAGCCTATCGCAACAGCGACGACATCATCATGCCTCAATATGCGCTCCAACGTCTGGGAGAAGCGATCAAGGGCAAGGACGTCTACATCTCCACGGAAGTTGGTCAGCACCAAATGTGGGCCGCCCAGTTCCTCGGCTTTGAAGCTCCGAACCGATGGCTGACCTCTGGTGGTTTTGGCACGATGGGATACGGAATGCCAGCAGCCATTGGAGCACAGGTTGCGCACCCGGATTCGTTGTGCATCAACATCGCCGGAGACGCTTCCATTTTGATGAACATTCAGGAAATGTCGACAGCGGTACAGCATGGCTTGTCACCCAAAACGTTCATCCTGAACAACAGCTACATGGGCATGGTGCGCCAATGGCAGCAACTGCTGCACGGCAATCGTCTTTCCCACTCCTATACCGACAGCTTGCCAGATTTTGTGAAACTTGCAGAGGCTTACGGCGCCAAGGGCATTCGCGTCACGAAACCACATGAACTGGATGATGCCATTCAGGAAATGATTGAGACACCGGGGCCCGTACTGTTTGATTGTTGCGTGGCACAGCTGGCAAACTGCTTCCCGATGATCCCTTCCGGCAAACCGCACAATGAAATGCTGTTACCGGACGAGGCGAGTGATGAAGCCGTGGCATCAGCAATCAGTAAAGAAGGGAAGGCCCTCGTGTGAGGGATGGGGGTACAAGATGAACGCACAAAACCTAGATGCACTATCAGCTTACTTCATTGCAGAAGTAAGTGATGTTCAGGAAACCCATACCCTATCGGTAATCGTAGATAACGAGCCGGGGGTTCTGGCGCGCGTAATCGGCCTGTTCTCTGGACGAGGATACAACATCGATTCTCTCAGCGTGTCGGAAACCGAACACGAACGCCATCTCTCGCGCATCACGATTGTAACGACCGGTACACCACAGATTATTGAACAGATCCGGCACCAGTTGGATCGTCTTGTGCCGGTCCACCGGGTGCGCGATCTGACCGTAGCGGCACTTCGGTTCAAACAGGACAAGCCACTGGAACGTGAGCTGGCACTGGTGAAGGTCGCAGGCGCTGGTGAAAAACGGCTCGAAGCCTTGCGTTTGAGCGAGGCCTTCAAGGCAACTGTCATTGATGCCACAACAGAGCACTTCGTTTTCGAGATCACTGGTCGCAGCAACAAGATCGAGCAATTCATCGATATCATGCGTCCCCTGGGGCTTGTTGAAGTCTCACGAACCGGGGTTGCAGCTTTAAATAGAGGACCAGAGGGCCTTTCAAGTAACGCTCAATAGGATTACTGTTGCAGACGAAACTCGACGCGGTGGTCTTGCTGTGCGACCACCGTCTTTGTCTGCAAAACTAAGGAAAACCTATGAGCACTCAAAGCCGTCTGTCTGTGAACGTGAACGCGGTTGCCGTCCTGCGCAACCGTCGTGATCTTCCTTGGCCAAGCGTGACGGGCATGGCTCGCATTGCCCTCACCGCTGGCGCAAAAGGCATCACTGTCCATCCACGCCCCGATGAACGCCACATCCGTAAAACCGACGTTGCAGATCTTACTGCGCTCATCAATGATGAATTTCCCTCGGCAGAGCTGTGTCTGGAGGGGTACCCCTCTGACAGCTTCATGGCCCTGGTCGAAAAACATCGCCCAGCGCAGGTCTTGTTTGTACCGGATGACCCAACCCAGACCACCTCTGACCACGGTTGGGATTTTGAAGCGAACGACACGCTTTTACGTACAATCATTGCCTCAGCAAAAAGCTGGGGTGTTCGCACGTCCTTGTTTGTTGATCCCAACCCGGAAGAACCCGCCAAAGCCAAAGCTGTTGGCGCGGAGCGCATGGAAATCTACACCGGACCATATGGCGCCTGTTATGATGATCCGGCAGCTGCTGAAGCAGAATTGGACAAGGTTATCGCTACTGCGGAAGCAGGGCGAGCAGAAGGACTGGCAGTCAACGCCGGGCACGATCTGACTGTGGCCAACATCCCTGCGCTGATCGAACGTGCCCCCTACATCTCGGAGATGTCGATTGGCCATGGGTTTGTCGCAGACGCGTTAATCTATGGCTTTGAAGAGAGCGTTCGCCGGTTCCGCCGCGCTCTGGGTGAGATCAAGTAAAAACCATTAGTGAGTCGCGCTGCTACCTTTCAGCAAAGAACCCTGTCAGCCGGAGGCACGCCTCCGGCTTTTTTGTGGGGCAACACTGAAGCGAAACCTCACCAGCAATCAGACACTTATTAGCTGACACGCCCTACTCTGAGGCAATTCCAAAGTTCTTCATTACGAAAAAATACGTGCCCCAATTGGACTTTATAGCACTTGTGCTGTTAACCTAACGCATTGGGAAGCAATGATTGCCTATCAGGAGCCCCTACTCCTTTTAGGCAACATAATAAAGGGAGAACAATGTTTAAGAAGCTAATGGTGCCAGTGGACTTGATGCATCCGGATATCTTGTCCAAGGCGCTGGATGTATCTGCTAATCTTTCTAAAACCTACAACGCACCAATCGTATATGTTGGTGTTACTGAGGAAGCGCCGACATCAGTCGCACACAATCCCTCTGAATTTCAGCGGAAAATGGCGGCGTTTGCTCAGCAGCAATCCGAGAAATACGGCATCGCAGCGGAAGGCATTGGCTACACATGCGGCGATCCGGCAACGGACATGAACGAGACGCTTCTGAAAGCCTCTGAAGACATTGACGCGGACCTCATCGTCATTGCGTCGCATGTACCCACGTTTGCGGACCGCCTCTGGTCTTCGCATGGCGGGGGCGTCGCCTCCCGCTCCAAGAAATCAGTCATGGTACTGCGCTAATCAAACGAGGCAAAAATGACAGACCAATCTGATCCCTCGGCTATCCCGATGCCAGAGGGCGCGGCTGACATTATCGATACTGACTACGAAATTGGTCAGGATAATATCACCGCCCAAGTCGGTCCGTTCGGACTAGACATTCATAACCCGGTTTTCGTGATTTCCGGCTTGACCATTGTTGGATTTGTGGTGCTGACGCTCATGTTTCAAAACAGCGTCGAACCCATGTTCAATGGTTTGCGTTCCTGGCTCACCTCGTCTTTTGACTGGTTCTTCCTTGGCGCAGCCAATGTTTTCGTCATTCTTTGTCTTGTGCTCATTGTTACCCCCCTTGGCAAAGTACGCATCGGAGGCAAAGAGGCCACGCCGGATTACAGCTACGCTGGCTGGTTTGCCATGCTGTTCGCAGCTGGGATGGGCATTGGGCTCATGTTCTTTGGCGTATCCGAACCCATTTCACACTATGCATCGTCGATAGCTGGCATGACCCAAGAAGGTGGTGCACGTACCGACTGGGCCCCCCTTGGCGCTGCAACAGTAGAAAACGAAGCCATTCGTCTTGGCATGGCAGCAACAATTTTCCACTGGGGTCTCCACCCTTGGGCCATTTACGCGGTTGTCGCTCTCTCGCTTGCAATATTCAGCTTCAACAAGGGCCTGCCGCTCACGATGCGCTCCATCTTCTATCCGCTTCTCGGAGAGCGTGTTTGGGGCTGGCCAGGTCACGTTATTGACACTCTGGCCGTATTTGCAACGTTGTTCGGCTTGGCGACATCGCTGGGCTTCGGGGCAGCCCAAGCCAATGCCGGATTGGACTTCCTGTTTGGCATTGGAGATACCGAAACCTCCAAAATCATCCTCATCCTGGCAATTACAGCGGTCGCGCTCCTATCCGTTTTGGCCGGATTGGATGCAGGCGTTAAGCGACTGTCCGAAATCAACATGTTGTTGGCTGCAGCGCTGCTGTTATTCATCATTCTTGTTGGACCAACCATTGCGATCCTGACCGGCTTCTTCAAGAATCTGGCAGCCTACGCGGAATACCTTCCAGCGCTTTCGAATCCATTTGGGCGCGAGGATGACAACTTCCGGCAGGGTTGGACCGCATTCTATTGGGCTTGGTGGATCAGTTGGTCACCTTTCGTCGGCATGTTCATTGCGCGGGTCAGCCGCGGTCGGTCAGTTCGAGAGTTCGTCATTTGCGTACTTCTCATACCCTCAGTGGTATCAGTACTCTGGATGACAGCCTTTGGTGGCACAGCACTTTCACAGATCCTGCAGGACGGCTTGACCACTGTTAAGGAAGCCCCACTGGAACTGAAGTTGTTTGAAATGCTTGCCGCATTACCTTTGGCCCAGATTACCTCTTTCATCGGCATCGTATTGGTTATCGTGTTCTTCGTGACGTCCTCCGATTCCGGCTCACTTGTGATCGACACGATTACCGCCGGCGGCAAGGTCAACGCCCCAGTCTCTCAGCGCGTGTTCTGGTGCGTGTTCGAGGGCTTGGTTGCCATTACGCTGCTTGTTGGCGGCGGTCTTGGTGCGTTGCAAGCCATGGCAGTTTCGACCGGCTTCCCATTCGCCATCTTGCTGCTGCTTGCGTGCGTTGCCCTCTACAAGGGCCTTGCCAACGAACCACGCTAGCCTCTGGCAAAATTATTGGACGCGGCGAGGCACTCGCCGCGTCCAAATCTCTCTCTAGGTTTCGTCAGTTCCCAAAAGCAGTCCACTGACGACACGAAATAATCTCCCGCCATAGTCAAATCTCGAAGTCTGCGCTTGACCAAATCTCAAACGGGGCGTATACAGAACCGTACCGTACGGTACTGATTGAGTCTGATCCATCGCAGTAATGTGTGCACAGCTCAAACAGACCAAGAAACATTAAAGGACGGACAATAAGCCCGTGGCATCTCAAGAGACCATAAAGCGCGACGAGCCC
Source organism: Pseudovibrio exalbescens DSM 16456 (assembly GCF_000422785.1). Lineage (GTDB taxonomy): Bacteria > Pseudomonadota > Alphaproteobacteria > Rhizobiales > Stappiaceae > Pseudovibrio > Pseudovibrio exalbescens. The sequence goes on along the minus strand of NZ_AUGS01000001.1, from coordinate 297,803 downwards.
TTCACCCAGCGCCAGCAGGCTGTTCTGGATTGCGCGCTGAATCTGCTTGTGGCCGGGGGAGAAAAGGCGCTGACGACAGCGGCCATTGCCCGCGAAGCTGGATGTTCGAAAGAAAGCCTCTACAAATGGTTCGGTGATCGCGATGGTTTGCTGGCCGCCATTGTAGAGCATCAGGCCAGCAAGGTGCGCGCACCAGATGCGCTCGACGGCCCGTTTTCCAAACAGACGTTAATTCAAGAACTGCAGCACTTTGCAGAAAACCTGATCGAGGTGATTTCAAGCGACATTTCACTGGCGCTGAACCGCCTCGCCATTGGACAGGCAAGCCGAGGTGATGTCGCTCTGGGCCGCACCCTTTTGCATAAGGGCCGGGGCCGAATTGGCGCCCAAACCACGCGCCTGCTAAGCGCCGCCATGCAGCAAGGTCACTTGGAAACAGCGCCAGCCAAGGAAGCTTACCATGTGCTGTACGGATTGGTCTTGAAGGACACCCACGTCCGCCTGCTGCTCGGTGATGAGCTCACGGCGGCTGAACAGGATACCGCAACAGTCGCCCGCAAGGCTGTTAGCGATTTCATGAAGCTCTACGGAGCAACAACGGAAGATTAAGGCCACACTGGTTTCAGGTGCGCCACTCAGAAGGGGAAAACAATGCGCGTCTATTATGATCGTGATGCTGACATCAATCTCATCAAGGGCAAAAAGGTAGCCATCATCGGTTACGGCTCCCAAGGTCGGGCCCATGCCATGAACCTGAAGGACAGCGGCGTCAAGGACATCGTCATTGCACTGCGTGAGGGCTCCACAACACGCTTGAAGGCAGAAGCTGACGGATTTGCCTGCAAGAATGTGGCGGAAGCCGCCGCATGGGCCGATCTGATGATGATGGCGACGCCTGATGAATTGCAGGCCGATATCTACAAGCAAAGCATTGCCGGCAACATTCGTGATGGCGCAGCCATTGCCTTTGCCCACGGCCTGAACGTTCACTTTGGCCTGATCGAGCCCAAGGACACCGTTGATGTGTTGATGGTTGCGCCGAAAGGTCCAGGTCACACGGTACGTGGTGAGTTCGAAAAGGGCGGCGGCGTTCCTTGCCTGGTCGCAATTCACCATGATGCGACTGGCAATGCGCTTGATCTTGCCCTGTCCTATGCTTCGGGCGTTGGCGGTGGTCGCTCCGGCATCATCGAAACGACATTCCGTGAGGAATGTGAAACTGACCTGTTCGGTGAGCAGGCGGTTTTGTGCGGCGGCCTTGTTGAACTGATCCGGGCCGGTTTCGAAACCCTCGTGGAAGCTGGCTACGCACCGGAGATGGCCTATTTCGAGTGTCTGCACGAAGTAAAGCTGATCGTCGACCTGATCTACGAAGGCGGCATCGCCAACATGAACTACTCCATCTCCAATACCGCGGAATGGGGTGAGTACATGACAGGCCCACGCATCATCACGTCCGAAACCAAGGCTGAAATGAAACGCGTTCTGGAAGAAATCCAGAATGGCACGTTCACCTCTCAGTGGATGCAGGAATGCAAGGCCGGCCAGGCGCGCTTCAAGGCAACCCGCCGCCTCAACGACGAGCATCAGATCGAGGCAGTTGGTGAAAAACTGCGTGAAATGATGCCGTGGATCAAGTCCAACGCATTGGTTGACAAGGCCAAGAACTAAATTCGATTGCGGGACATTACGGCTTCAAGCCGTCAATAATTCATGACAGGATCAAGGCCCGGCAAGACACCGGGCCTTTTTCATGGTGCAGACGGGACTTCCATGACCTATCACATCTCCACGGACAAGACGCGTCTGGATCTGGACGCAATATACCGCTTCCTTTCCGAAATTGCTTACTGGTCTCATGGCATTCCCAGAGAACTGTTCCTGACGTCTGTAGAGAACTCGCGATGCTACGGCGCCTATACTGCCGATGGGACGCAGGCGGCCTTTGCTCGCGTCATTACCGACTACGCAACGTTTGGCTACATCGCGGATGTGTTTGTCTTGCCAGATCACCGAGGTCGCGGTGTATCCAAGCAACTGGTTGCGGCCATTACTGAGGACCCGGAGTTGAAGGAAGTACGGCGTCTATCGCTGATCACCGACCACGCCCATGAGCTCTATCGCCAGTTCGGATTTGATGAAATAGCAGACGCGCCCCGGCGCATGGACCTTAAGCGCGCGGGCACGTACGGCAAAGCGCCCTACCCCTGCTAACCGGTTACGTGATCTTAACCGGTTTCAGAAGAACCCTCCATACCTCACTCGCTATTAAGCGATGGTGTTTACCTTGCGGTTTCAACAACAACAAGGTGGAGGTATACCGCCGTGACCAAAGCACTCTCGATCATGAGTTTGAGCCTGACGCTGGCGCTCGCAAGCGCGATTACGCCGGCGGCGAATGCCCAACCGCAGCCTGCAAGTCGTGCGACCCTGGAAAACTATGAAAACCTGATCCAGACCCTTCCCTTTGATGATCAACGCAGTTTCGACGAGGCAAAAGCGGGCTTTATTGCGCCACTGCCCAATGACGGCGTCGTTAAAAACGAAAACGGCGACGTGGTCTACGATCTCAAGCAATTTGAATTCATCATGCAAGGGTCCACTGCTCCCGAGACTGTGAACCCCAGCCTGTGGCGGCAGGCCCAGTTGATCATGCAGGGCGGGCTCTATGAGGTCGCGGACCGCATCTATCAGGTTCGAGCAGCAGATCTGTCCAACGTCACCTTCATTGAGGGCGATACGGGCATTATCGTAGTAGATCCGCTTATCTCTGCAGAAACTGCCAAGTATGCTCTCGACTTCTATTTCGAGCACCGCCCCCAAAAGCCGATTGTGGCCGTCATCTACACCCATAGCCACGTAGACCATTATGGCGGTGTACGGGGTATCGTAGACGAAGCTGATGTCAAAAGCGGTAAGGTGAAGATCTTTGCACCGGACGGTTTTTTGGAACATGCGGTGGCAGAAAACGTTATGGCCGGAAACGCCATGAGCCGCCGCGCCAGCTACATGTACGGCAACCTGCTGCCACGGACCCCACAGGGACAAGTCGGCGCCGGGCTTGGACCAACAACATCTACCGGCACGATCACGTTGATCCCGCCAACGGATGTCATAAAAGAAACCGGAGAAACACATCAGGTTGACGGCCTCACTCTGCGGTTCCTGATGGCACCGGATTCCGAAGCCCCTTCGGAGATGTTCTTCTATATTTCGGAACTGAATGCTCTTTGCACAGCAGAGGATGCGGTACACACTCTGCACAACACCTACTCTTTGCGGGGTGCCAAGATCCGAAATCCGTTGGCCTGGTCAAAGTACCTCAACGAAACCATCTATGAATACGGCGATACAGTCGAAGTCCTCTTTGCGCCCCATCACTGGTCGCTCACCGGCAATTCCCGGGTGCTTGAGCACTTGCGTAGTCAGCGAAACCTTTATCGCTTCATAAATGACCAACCCCTGCGTCTTCTTAACCACGGTTTCCGTATGACCGAAATCGCAGAGATGATCGAAATGCCCGAGGCACTGGCGCAAAACTGGTCCGCGCGGGGTTACTATGGATCCAATAATCACAACATCAAGTCCACTTACGTGCGTTATCTGGGGTGGTTCAATGGCAACCCGGCCACCCTTCACAAGTATCCGGAACGGGATGCTGCAAAACGCTATGTAGAGTTCATGGGAGGGGCTGACGCGCTTCTGGAAAAAGCAAAGACCTCCTATGATCAGGGTGACTATCGCTGGGTAGCCGAAGTAGTGAACCATTTGGTTTTTGCTGAACCTGACAATCAGGCAGCGAAAGACCTGCAAGCCAACGCCCTGGAGCAAATGGGGTACCAAGCCGAGTCCGGACCATGGCGGAACTTCTATCTTTCCGGCGCGCAAGAACTTAGAGAGGGTATCAAGGACCTTCCGGCTCCGGATACGGCCAGCCCCGACACGATACGGGCAATGGACCTTGATCTTCTGTTCGATTATGCGGCCATGCGCGTCAACTACGAAAAGGCGGGACAGACCGAATTCAAGCTCAATTGGGTTTTTCCAGATACCAAGCAAGAATATGTGCTTGAACTCCAAGATGCCGCCTTGAGCCATATGGCAGGTCATCAGGTACCAGATGCCGCCGCAACCATCACACTTAATCGAACGGACCTGGATGACATCCTACTGGGACAATTGACCTTTGAAAAAGGCATTCAGGACGGCAAAATCGAAGTTGATGGCGATCCCGACACACTATCAGCGTTTCTGGACATGCTGGATACGTTTGAGTTCTGGTTCCCGATTGTGACACCCGTTTCCATGGAAGCAGCCAACAAATAGCATCAAGGGTTCGGTTGCCGTTTTATTGGCGGCCGAACCCAAGGCACACTGTGCCGAGCTAACGCCGCAAGCGCTGAACTGCCTCTATTGCCGGCGGGAATCCCGAGTCGGCGGCAAGCTGATAAAGCTCCAGGGCCTTGGTCTCATCCTGGACCAAAAACGTCCCTGTTTCATAACACCATGCAAGAAGGTGGAATGCCTCCGGGTCGCCCTTCAACGCAGCAGATTTGAGATAGGCGATTGCCTTTTCCCCGTCTTGTTGAACCGCAAAGCCTTCCAGATAGATCTTGCCAAGAAAAACCTCACCTTGTGGTTCACCGCGTGCAGCAGCCTTTTCGAAGTAATCAAGTGCTTTTGCTACATCCTGCTCCACACCCATTCCGCTGATATAGGCAAGGCCCAGATTGGTGAGCGCAAAAGGAAAGGTTTCAGCAGCAAGCTCATAGTAGGTCAGTGCCTTTTTGATGTCCTTCTCAACAATCTGTCCCGTCTCATAAAGGACACCGAGGTCATTCAACGCCTGCCCGAATCCTTGGTCTGCGGCTGCTTGATAGAGCCGCACAGCCTCCTGCGGATCCAGCTCAACACCCACCCCATTCAAATACAAACGCCCTAACATGTACTGTGACTGCGGCAGACCACGATCGGCAGCGCGGCGATAGTATCTCGCCGCAAGCGAAACGTCTTTTGGAACACCGGCACCTTCCTCATAAAGGGTACCTACATAATGAAGCCCCAGCGGATCACCAGCTTCCGCAGCTTCCTTGTAGTGTTCTATAGCGATCTGAAGATCCGCAGGACCTCCTTCGCCAAATTCGAACATCTCACCCAACGGGAGATGCGCCTCTCCAGCACCACGCCTAGCTGCCTCCTCGTACAAGCTGCGTGCTTTGCTTAAATCCTTTGTTGTGCCAACACCTTGGCGATAGAAGCTGGCAAGATTGGCGGTCGCCTGCGCAAGCCCCGCATTGTGGGCTTCCTTGATCCATTCAAATGCTTTTTGTGGATCCTTTTCCGTTCCCTCTCCGTTGAGATACATAAGACCAAGGTTATTCTGAGCCCAGTAGTCTCCAAGGTGTGCCGCCTCACTGAACAACTCGAAAGCCTTCGGCAAGTCCCGCATGGAAGACGGCCCGGACTTCAAGAGCCCGGCGATATTGGTCAATGCGGCTGTAATCCCCATGTCCCGAGCTTGCTTGTAATAACCATAGGCTTTCACATAGTTCTGCTCGACACCGCGTCCGGTTTCATAGGCCAACCCAAGCTGAAAAATTGCTTGGGCATCGTTTGTTGCTGCTTCACTTCTCAATCGAAAAATTCTGGCATTGTCGCCCAGCGCTTGCTGTAACTCCCCAGCAGGCGGCTGACCGAGCATCTTCAGATCCAGTCCTATGGGCGCGATAGACGGCTCCACTTTGGGCATAGGCAGCGGCACAACACCATCGTCCGATGAAGCGAGGGCCGCATCGGTTATTGGGACAAGAGCCGTGCAGAACACGAAAATCGGGGCCAGTCGCATATGCTGTATTGCCTTCGCGGCCGAAGCCGTTTCAAATTCACACCGAGCGTATCATGTGGCCAAGTTTACGGGCAATCAATGAAACCTTCAGGACCCTGCCACACCGCCGCCCGCTGTCGGCTGCAAATGTGACCGTTTTAGGTGTCCCGCATGTTATTACCAAATCTATTTCGGACTTGTAGGCGAGACCCGCTTAATAAGGGGATAGCCCAAACGTGAGGTTTCGCAGTGCACGCTTTGCCTTTTAAGGTGCAGGATAAACAGTCCGTTGCCAAAACAATTGAGGCCTCATGCACCCTTTCATCAGACGCGCCGACGTAACTGATGCTCCTTTTCTGACAGAGTTGATGCATCGCTCAAAAGCCTCGTGGGGTTATCAGGAAAGCGACATGGCCCAGTTTCGCGCGGACTGGGCGATTTCTTCCCGTGAAATCATGCAGGGTAGAGCTTTCATAGCCATGCGGGCTGACCAGATTGCAGGATTTGCAACGGGGCATCTGGAGGACTGCGGTGCCTATGTACTGGACCATCTGTTCGTAGAACCCATGCAGATGCGAACCGGCATCGGCTCCTGGTTGCTTGAAGTTGTACTGGAAGACGCCAAGACTGCCCGTGCTAGTCGTCTACGACTGGAGTCCGATCCCCATGCCGTCGGGTTTTATCAGGCACACGGGTTCGCCACGACGCAGCAAAGACCAAGTGCGTTTCAGAACACTGGCAATCTGCACATCATGGAAAAGCCAGTTATGCCTGAGGTTCAGGTACTCAACGGCCTCAACCTTAAACTGTTAGAGGCAGAGTGGGCATTCGAAAACGACCACAAATCGGCAATCGCAACCCATTGGCAAAAGGTTCTGGCCGAAAAACCCAAGTCATGGAATGGCACCGTATTTAAAGCTTTGAGACTGACGACCGATAACGGCCTCCTGACCGCTGAGTTTTCACGCTGTCAATACGCCAGTTTCTTGGCATGGCGGGATTGGGGCTACCCTGACATCACGGTGAAAAATGTTTTCGGATGTGCCGCGCTTCGCTCACAAGACGGGACTGTCATTTTGGGTCAAATGGCCTCTCACACTTCAACAGGCGGACAGGTTTACTTTCCTGGTGGCAATCTGGATGAACAGGATCTGCAGACAGACGGCACCATAGATGTCTTGGGCTCAATTCGCCGCGAACTGCAAGAGGAAACGGGCATTTCCCCGAACACTGTGGAACCCGGCCGCCTGTTTTTGATATCAGACGGCCCACGCGTATGTGTGGCGCAGGAATACGTTGTGCCGATGGCCAGCGAGGACATACGCACTGCCATTTTGAACCACAACAAAACCCTCGAGTTCCCGGAACTCGATGATGTCATCCTAGCCCGCATACCAGAAGCTCTGCGCAATCATGTTGTTCCCCCCTACGCGGCAAGTATTGTTAAAACCCTGCTCAATCGATCATCGACTAAATCGGGACTGGCCATCTCACGGGACTGCACGATAGGCTGACCATTTAATGCAAAAACGCGAGGGAGAAAAACTGCATGAGCCGCCGCTACGCCCTGTTGGATGTTTTTACAAACAAGCCACTTGAAGGCAACCAACTCGCCATTGTTCAGGACTGTAACGGGCTTTCCGATGAGGAAATGCAGGCACTTGCACGGGAGTTCAATCTGTCAGAAACGGTTTTTTTGCTGCCACCTGAGAACCCCGCTCACTCAGCAAAACTGCGAATCTTCACGCCCTTTCAAGAACTTCCATTTGCCGGACACCCGACCGTCGGAGCCGCGGTTTTCCTGAGTCTTGAACGGTTTGGCAATGACGCCCCTGAACAGGACTCGGTTGTTGTACTGGAAGAAACCTTGGGCACGGTACGGTGCGGCGTTGTCCTGAAACAAGGTGCAGCCGGCTTTGCTGAGTTTGATGTGCCGTCCCTACCCCGACCATCAGCCCCGATGGGAACCACTGAGAGTATTGCTCTGTGTCTGGGCATCGAACCAACCGAAATTGGTTTTGAAAACCACCATCCGACCACGATGACAGCAGGTAATCACTTTGCTTTCGTGCCCGTTCGAGACCTTTCTGTGCTCAAGATGGTAAGCCCTGATCCGTCTCACTGGGAAGCAGCCTTCGGAAACCTAGACCACAACGCTGTTTACATATACTGCCGCGAAACTGAAACGGCGACGGCATCTTTTCAGGCCAGAATGTTCTCCAATGATGAGCAAATCTGGGAGGATGCAGCAACCGGCTCGGCTGCTGCCGCATTCGGCGGCGTCGTACATGCGTTCGATGAACCCCTTGACGGCACACACCACTTTACTATCGAGCAAGGCTTTCAGATGGGGCGGCCTTCAGTAATCGATCTGGAACTGGACATTGAGGGCAAACAAATCAGAGCACAACGGATCGGAGGACAAGCCGTCCTGATTGCTCGCGGAGAGCTTTTTTGTTGAGTTCGTGAGACATACTAGACGATTTATTGAGAGAATTTCAGAGTGTTTCGGTCTGGTAAGGAACTTGCCAGACGCAACCGGATCAGCTACCACTATATCTGGATTTTTTGGTATACATTCCAAACAACCCGCAGTCTTGACCACTCCGCAGTCATTGCGGACATACTTATAGAAGGCAGAGAAAACAGATGATCGCCGTAAGCGACAATCTGATTGCAGCAAACGACGCGAGCCTTCGCGGCGGCCTTCTATCTATGGATCTTCTACTACTTAGATGCCCCTGAGCGTCGGCGGCTCCGTATCAGAGCGGGCTCTTAGGGGATTTGTCACCATACGAAGATCTTGTAATTCGGTCCCCTGACGCACAATCCAAAAACAACCAGGTGGACCTTCAGAGGGCAGCCCCGACACGGGGACGAGGGAAGGACACATCATGTCAGCTGCATCACACGACCAGGTAGTAATCTTTGACACCACATTGCGCGACGGCGAGCAATCTCCCGGCGCCTCAATGACACTGGAAGAAAAGCTGCAGGTCGCTGAAATTCTGGACACCATGGGTGTCGACATCATCGAGGCCGGTTTTCCAATTGCCTCCAACGGCGACTTTGAAGCGGTTTGCGAAATTGCGAAACGCTCCAAAAACGCCGTCATTGCCGGATTGGCCCGCGCCATTCCGGCAGATATCGACCGCGCAGGCGAAGCAGTCAAGCACGCCAACCGTGGACGCATTCACACTTTTGTCTCCACCTCTCCCATTCATCTGCGTCATCAAATGAACAAGAGCGAGGAAGAGGTGCTGGACATCATCAAGGCGACGGTGACACAGGCACGAAACCTCATTGATGACGTTGAATGGTCGGCCATGGATGCAACGCGCACCCCTATAGACTATCTGTGTCGGTGCGTGGAAGCCGCCATTGAGGCCGGAGCAACAACCATCAACCTGCCGGACACAGTGGGCTACGCTGTGCCACATGAATACCGTGAAATGTTTGAGCAGATCCGTGGCACGGTTCCAAATGCGGACAAGGCCGTATTCTCTGTCCATTGTCACGACGATCTGGGTCTGGCAGTCGCCAACTCACTGGCAGGCGTCGCCGGTGGAGCGCGTCAGATCGAATGCACGATCAATGGGCTGGGAGAGCGTGCCGGCAATGCAGCACTCGAAGAAGTGGTTATGGCGCTGCGCACACGTAACGACGTGATGCCTTATGACAGCAAGGTTGATCCGGTGTATCTGACCCGCGCGTCCAAGCTGGTTTCTGCAGTTTCCTCGTTTCCGGTGCAATACAACAAGGCCATCGTGGGCAAAAACGCGTTCGCGCATGAAAGCGGCATCCATCAGGATGGCATGCTGAAGAACGCCGAAACCTATGAAATCATGCGGCCAGAGGATGTGGGCGTTCGTGCCACCTCATTGGTTATGGGCAAGCACTCCGGACGTCACGCCTTCAAAGACAAGCTGGCCGAGTTGGGCTACCAACTGGGTGACAATGCGTTGCAGGAAGCCTTCCGTCGTTTCAAGGAACTGGCTGATCGCAAGAAGAACGTCTATGACGAAGACATTGAAGCTCTGGTTGAGGACGAAATTGCCATCCAGGGTGAAAACGTCAAGGTAATCGCGCTGACGGTCATCGCAGGAACAGGCGGGCCACAGAAAGCCATCCTGACCATGGACATCAACGGCACTCATGAAACGCGCGAGGCCACAGGCGACGGTCCGGTCGATGCTACATTCAACGCGATCAAGAGCATTTGGCCCCATGAAGCCACCCTGCAATTGTATCAGGTGAATGCAGTGACGGAAGGTACCGACGCTCAAGCGGAGGTCTCTGTGCGCCTCGAGGATGGCGGCAAAATCGCCACCGGCAAGGGCGCTGATACCGATACGTTGGTCGCATCTGCCCGCGCCTATGTGGCAGCACTCAACAAATTGGCGCTGCGTTCTCAGCGTGTCGTCAACGTGGAAGACGCAATCGCCAGCTAGCCTGCTTCCACCAGGGCAAATTCCTGTAATAAAAGCAAAGGGCCCCGCTCGTCAGAACGGGGCCCTTTCATTGTTCAAGGCATGCAGGAATGGATCATGCCGATAGCGCAAGCCGTCGGCAAGATGGGCTCAGAACCTGATAAATCTCCTGAGCCTCGCCCTCCACACTCCGGGTCTCGCGGTAATGCAAGCCTTCCCGCATCAAAACAAGCTTCACCGGAAGATTATCCGGGTGAACCCGTGCAATCAGATGGGTGTAGTAGGTATTCTCAAAAAACCACTCGGTCAGGTGACGTGTGATTTCCGTGCCAAGGCCAATTCCCCAGAGGGGTTGACGAAATGCATACTGCAATTCCACCTCGGCTGTTTCTTCAAAGAGCGCAAATCCGGCCCAGCCGACAAACTGGCCACTGTGGTTTTCCAGGCGCCAAATCCCAAATCCGTATTTCTTGTGTTGATTAATGAATTCGGAAAGTCTGGCACGACAGGCGGTCAAATCCCACGCGCCCTTGGGGGTTAGATACCGGTTTACCTCTGGATCCTTGTGAAGTTCCTGAAGTTCTTGCAAATCCTGCTTGGCGAAGCTCCGAGCTCGTAACCTTTCAGTTTCGAGTAGGTAGGTACTCACCATAGGGATGCCTCCTTTGGCTTCAGAGAGTCGTTTCTTGCACGACTTCTTTTTCCTGCCTCCGAGACGATGGGGGTTTGGGGGTATGTCTCGGCGACGGCGATAGAGGTACCGCTGGAATGAGATGAAAAAAGGCCGACACTTTGATTACTTTAAGGTAAGGGCATTAAGCCCCAAAAACGATTTGGGCCAGCGCAGTGAACACACGCGCCAGCCCAAAATCGGGAGCGTCAGCTCCGCCGCATCGAAACATAAACTGTCGGAATTATGCTTTCTTTAGCATTTTCAAAAGGTTAGGCCACATAACCTTTGGAGAGTGGGGTTCTTTTACTCAACTTAACCGCGTCTGTCACCTCAAATATTCATCGATTTCGCGGCCAAATCTAAAGTTTTTTTCTTGACACTCTAAACCATGCCTCATTGCCGCCGAATTGCTCTACAAGAAGCGCTGCCTCACCTGCTGGCGGAAGGTTGTCACCTCCGCCTCATTCAGCGGATTGATGCGCTGCCACTTTGTCAGTTGGCCACGGAAAAAGGTTGTCTGGCGTTTGGCGTAACGGCGGGTTTCTGTCTTGGCCTTCTCAATTGCGCCTTCAACACTTTCCTCCCCCAAGTGAGCACTGATCAGTTGTCGCAGCCCGATAGCCTTCATCCCCGTCAACGAAGGATCAAACTGGCGTTCATGGACCGCAATCGCCTCCTCCATCGCACCGCTGTCCATCATGGCGTCAAACCGTTGATGAATGCGCTCGTGTAAGGCGGCACGTGGTGGATCCAGCACCACACCAATGGTCTGCTCGAAGGGAACCAGCGCCGGTGTTCGTTTCTGCTGCCAATAAGCCAATGATTGGCCTGTCCCCTCAATCACTTCAAGCGCCCGCACAATGCGTTGTGTATCGCCCGGCTCCAGCCGAGCTGCTACAACAGGATCCACTTCAGCCAGCCGCTCATGCAAAATTTCAGAGGGTTGCTGCAATCCCGCCTCTCGCCACCTGCAGCGAACATCCTCCGGGATGTCAGGCAGGTGCGAAAAGCCCTCGGTCAACGCCTTGAAATACAGCCCAGTCCCCCCAACCACAACGACTGGCTTGCCCTCGGTCTGTACTTGTCTGAAACACTTTTCGAAGTCGGACAACCAACGCATCACGCTGTAAGGTTCCACCAAGGAAACGTATCCAAACAGTTTGTGAGGAGCTCGGCGCTCTTCTTCTTTGGATGGGCGGGCACTAAGGATATGCAGCTCCTTGTAGATCTGCATGGAATCCGCATTGATGATGCAGGTGTTCAGATCTCTTGCGACGTCAATAGCCAAAGAGGTCTTGCCGCTTGCCGTAGGGCCCGCTATCAAAACGGCTGCGGGTCTACGTTCCACATCATCATTATTAACCTGAGAGCTGTCCATGTCCTTTGTCGTAACGCTCATATCCAATCCAGCCAATCCTGCGGTTGATGGCACACTCATTCAAAAGGTGGCCGCAACCCTACCCGGTGAACGCCATCACCGCTGGCTGTGCCCGGGTGTTGCAGCGGATGTTTACACGACGCAAGACCTGAACCCAACTGAGACCATCCGTAGCATTCGTGACGGGCTCGGTGACAGACCAGTTGATCTGTTTGTGCAGCGCCACTCCACCCGACGCAAGAAGATGCTGATCGCTGACATGGACTCCACCATGATTCAACAGGAGTGCATTGACGAGTTGGCAGCCGAACTAGGCCTGAAGGATCGCATTGCCGCCATTACAGAGCGTGCAATGCGTGGAGAAATCGCATTTGAACCTGCATTGGAAGAGCGAGTTTCACTTCTCAAGGGATTGGATGCATCCGTGGTGGATAAAGTCATCACTGAGCGGATAAAGCTGACACCCGGCGGCTCCACACTCATCAAGACCATGCGAGAAAACGGCGCTTACACAGCGCTGGTATCCGGCGGGTTTACCGCCTTCACTCAAAAGATCGCCGCGACAATCGGTTTTCACGAAAACCGTGCCAACGTTTTGATTGAGGAAAACGGCAAGCTGTCCGGTGCCGTACAAATGCCAATTCTGGGCAAACAAGCCAAGCTTGACAGGCTCAACGAGTTGTTGGCGGAAAAAGGCCTGCAACCCGATGACGTGATTGCCGTAGGCGACGGCGCAAACGATCTTGCCATGCTGAACCGGGCCGGAATTGGTGCCGCGTATCGTGCCAAACCCGCCGTCGCTGCAGAGGCCGACATGCGTATTGAGCACGCAGATCTAACCGCCCTGCTCTACATCCAGGGCTACAGCGTAGAAGACTTCGTCAAGAACTAAGACCCCGTTTTCAAACCAATGATACCAAAAAAGCCGCCCTTTGGAGGCGGCTTTTCCATTTCAAACACGTTGACAGCATTCAGGATGCGATCTGGCACGTCGCCTAGTTGTTTTGAATACGCACAGCAACAAACCGCAACTCACCCGCACCATTGGACAAAAGCAACAGGGCTGATCTGCGATCTTGTTCACGCAAGCGCTGCACTTCGATTTCCACGTCTGCAGGGCTGGAGACGGGTTCCTGCGCCACTTCTACCAAGACGTCACCTGGGCGAATTCGCTTGTCTTCAGCAGGAGAACCCGGCTCGACAGCAACAACCACAACACCTTCAACTTCCTCGCTCAGGGAGAACTCTTCACGCAGTTCCGGCCCGATCGTGGCAAGCGTAAGACCAAGAACCACGGTCTCGGAACGATCAGAAGGTTCCGGAGTGTCTTCCTCTTCGGCCTGTGCAACAGCGGTCTCTTCCTCAAGCTTTCCGAGGGTAACATCCAGTTGAACCTCTTCACCCCGACGCAGGATGACCACAGGCACCGTTGTTCCAATGGTGGTGTTGGCCACCATACGCGGCAGGTCACGCATTTCGGGAACAGCACGCCCGTTAAATGACAAGATGACATCACCAGGCTCAATGCCTGACAAGTTGGCCGGGCCATCTTCGGTTACGCCAGCAACCAAGGCGCCTCGCGCGCGATCCATACCAAGCCCCTCGGCAATCTCGTCCGTCACCTGCTGGATCCGTACACCCAGCCAGCCACGTCGTGTTTCACCAAACTCCCGCAACTGCCCGATAACCCTTGTTGCTGTGTCCGCCGGAATCGCAAAACCGATTCCGATAGATCCACCAGAGGGCGAGAAGATTGCTGTGTTAATGCCCACAACTTCGCCCTCCATGTTGAACAGAGGGCCGCCGGAGTTTCCACGATTGATGCTGGCATCTGTCTGGATGAAGTTGTCGTAGGGTCCGGCGTTGATATCGCGATTGCGCGCTGACACGATACCTACGGTTACCGTGCCGCCAAGGCCAAATGGATTTCCGATGGCCATGACCCAATCACCAACCCGCAAAACATCCGAGCGACCAAAATTCACTTCGGTCAATTGCTTGTGAGGATCGACCTTCAACACGGCCAGATCGGTTTTCTCGTCAGTCCCGATCAACTCAGCATTCAGCTTGGTACCATCATTGAAGTTGACGTTAATCTCGTCAGCACCTTCGATAACATGATTATTGGTGACAATGATGCCCTCTGTTCCGTCAATCACGAAACCTGAGCCCAAGGACTGTACACGCCGTGGACGGTCAGCATCGGGCGTCTGTTCGTTGAAAAACTCCTCGAAGAATTCCTGAAACGGAGAGCCTTCCGGAACCTGAGGCAAAGGCATGGCGCGCTGCCCGGTAACGTTTTGCGCTGTCGAAATATTCACCACAGCATCCGCCAGCCCTTCAGCCAGATCAGCAACTGAAGCGGGGCCTTGCGCAAACGACGGCGTACTCATACTCGCGATGGATAGGGCGGCAGCAACGGCAAGAGCTTTCAAGAATCTTCCCGGACCGTACCTGCGAAACGTTGGGGCCATAGGCCATCTCCTCAAACTGCACCAGAGCATTTTAGTTTACCTGCACTGAAAAGCAATTTGCCCGCGCCAAGGTTAACAAAGCGCGGGCAAATCAATGGATTCAAGGGTTTTTCAAGGTCTGACACACGACTTTCAGGATGGTCATGACACCTCAAGCTCTAATCAGCCAGACAATCACAAACCCGATGGTTATGGCGAGCAGCCCCCCAACCCTGAGGGTCTGATCAGGAATCTCCTCCATGCGTCGGAAGATTTCCTTCATGTGGGTTGGGGCCAATGCATACACGATCCCTTCGATCACAAGCACCAGTCCCAACGCCACGATCAGATCCGTCATTGCGCGGAGGCCGTTCCACGTGTCGGGCCAACGCCAGCCGAGTTCTGGAAGAACCGGAAGAACTCGGAGTCAGGTGACAGAACCAACGACGTGTCACCGCCGTTCATGGAGTCGCGATACGCCTGCATGGAACGATAGAATTCAAAGAAATCCCGATCCTTGCCATAGGCGTCAGCAAAGATTTCGTTCCGGCGAGCATCACCATCACCACGAACGATATCTGCGTCACGCTGGGCGTTCGCCACAATCACCGTCGCATCGCGGTCCGCACGGGACCGAATACGGCGTGCCTGTTCTTCACCTTGTGCACGAATCTCCGTGGCTTCACGCTCACGTTCGGTTTGCATCCGACGGAAAATCGCCTGCGAGTTAGCTTCCGGCAAATCGGCACGACGGATCTTCACATCGACCACGTCAATACCGACTGCATTCGCACGCAAGTCGACATCCTGACGAATCTTTTCCATCAGCTCTGCACGCTCATCACGGACGATCTGGTTCAACGTTGCCTTCGCCAACTCCTGACGCAGAGAAGACTGCAGGAAAGTGGAGAGACGACGAGCACCTTCGTCAACATTGTTCACCGACTGATAGAACTTGATGGGATCATCAATCCGGTAGCGTGCGAAGGCGTCAACGAGAAGGCGCTTCTTGTCAGACGCGATCGCCTCAAGCACAGGCATATTCAATTCCAGAACACGCTTGTCGATGTACTCAACGTTTTCCCATGGCCACTTGAAATAAAGACCGGGCTCCGTTGCCTGACCACGCACTTCACCAAACTGCAGCACCAGTGCTTGTTGGGCGGGGTTCACGATGTAAACCGACCAATAGACCACCAGCGCGATAACAGCGATGACAATTCCCAAAATACCGCTTTTCATTAGTTCGCACCTCCGGTCGCTGCCGCAGAACGACGGTTCAACTGGTCAAGCGGTAGATAAGGCAATACGCCGCCATCACCCGAAGCTTGGCTATCAAGAATGATCTTCGGGTTCTTGCCCAGCACTTCTTCCATGGTTTCCAGATAGAGCCGCTGACGGGTCACATCAGGCGCCCGAGAATACTGCTCGTAGATCTTGAGGAAACGCTCAGCCTGACCTTCTGCTTCAGCAACAGTTTGATCACGATAGGCTTGTGCAGCTTCTGTGATACGAGCGGCTTCACCACGAGCTTCTGGAACAACCCGGTTCGCATAGGCTTGTGCTTCGTTCTGGATACGCTCCTGGTCTGCACGAGCAGCCTGTACGTCACGGAATGACTCGATCACCTGCGCAGGCGGGTCAACCTTTTGCATCTGAACTTCGGTAACTTGAATGCCAGCTCCATACGTGTCGAGCGTCTCTTGCATCAACTCCTGCACGGCTTGCTGAATGGGCGCGCGGTTTTCAGTCAGGATCGCATCAATCCGCGATCCGCCGACTATCTCGCGCATGGCGCTTTCCGCAACATCCTTCACCGTGCCTGCCGGATCCTGAATGTTGAACAAGAAGTCAGAAACACCTGTCGGGGTATTCTGGATCAACCACTGTACCTTGAAGTCAACGTCAACAATGTTCTCGTCACCCGTAAGCATCAAGCTTTCTTCGGTCACGTCACGATTGGTGATCGATGTGCCGCGAACAATCTCTTCCAAGCCGATAGTGGTTTCCCGAACGCGCAACACATCCGGCTTGTAAACTTCACCGACCGGATAAGGCCAGTTGTAGTTCAGACCGGGAGCGGTGCGTCCCACCACTTCACCAAATACGAGTTCGACACCAACTTCGCCGGTGTTGACGCGGTAGATACCAGTTGCCAGCCAAATCACCAGCGCGGCAATAATTGCAAGCAGAATTCCCTTGAAACCCATGCCGCCGCCATTGCCTGGCAGAACGTTCTTGAGATGATCCTGACCACGTTTCAGAATTTCTTCGAAGTCTGGTGGGGTACCGCCGCCGCCACCGCCGCTGCCGCCGCGCTGTGGTCCGCCACCCCAGGGGCCACCACCGCCCCCGCCGCCGCCGGAATTACCCCAGGGGCCGCCATTATTGCCGCCGCCCTTCCAGCCTCCGCCAGTTTGATTGCTCCAAGGCATTTAGAGTTCCTTTTGTAGACACTTAGCCGCCTCTGGCGGCCACTCATTCAAATGTGCTTCGCAAACTTTACTTATTACGGGTTATAGGAAACCTAAGGTCTCCTTTCAATGAAACCACACCCTTTAGGGCTCAGCTCCTAGTCTTTTTGATAGTAAAACCCTACTCTCCAGTTGTGTTTTTCGGGTTTGGCGACCTTTGCAACCCGGATCTCGCGACAGTTTGATCCACCAGACCATTTATTGCTTGTCAGGTGCGAGTACGAACACCGTCTTCCACCCAACCAGAATCGCTCAGTATTTCAATGGTGACTTGCAAGAGAGATAGGTTTTGTGGGCTTCATTCTCAAGAGTTTCACCCCAATATGAATGTGAATGATTTCCAGGCACACTGCCACGCCCCGCATTGAATAATTGGCCGGACCAAAACTAACCACTCTGCCTAGAGTAGGTTATCGTTTACCATATCGATATGCGGAATGCCGTCCTCGAGATACTCATTCGACACAGCTGTAAAACCGAGGCTCTCATAAAATGATCTGAGATAGACTTGCGCCTGCAGATCAATCCGGCAGCCGGGGTCTTGCGCGCGACAATACTCGATGGCTTGAGACATGAGGCCACGCGCAACACCAGCCTTACGAAATGCAGGATCGACGACGACCCGACCAATTTTCCAATGGCTGCCCCCTCCTTTGGGAGTAAATATCCTCAGGTATCCAGCCAGTTTACCCGACCCATCTCTGTGCAGCAGATGCAATGCAACCGGATCTTCCCCATCAACATCCGGATAGGCACAAGCTTGTTCCACAACAAAAACTTCACACCTCAGGCGCAGCAGATCATGCAGATCTCGAATCCCGAGCTCTTCAAACGCCACGACTTCTCCGGAACAGGGCTTCGCGATTGACATCAACACTCTCTAATCAAACTGAGAAACAGAAACGACCATGGCTAAGGAAAATCCATTTATCGGATTTTGCGCTCGAACACTTCCAGCGAGGTGGCTGCACTGTCCTTTTCGCCCCGTTCAAAAGGTTGGCGTTCAACCAACTCCCAATCGCCCTCATTTAGGGAAGGAAAAAAGGTATCGCCCTCCGGCCGATCATGAACGCGGGTTATGTACAATCGTGTCGCTCGGGGC
This sequence comes from Pseudovibrio exalbescens DSM 16456, assembly GCF_000422785.1. Classification (GTDB taxonomy): domain Bacteria; phylum Pseudomonadota; class Alphaproteobacteria; order Rhizobiales; family Stappiaceae; genus Pseudovibrio; species Pseudovibrio exalbescens. Next base: position 279,469 of record NZ_AUGS01000001.1, on the reverse strand, counting down.
ATTGCCTCCCGGTAGACCTCGCCGCCGCCAATAATCATGATTTCATCAAGGTTTTTCGCTGCAGCTTCGCTCAAAGCGGCCTCGATAGCCGCGTCCACCGAATGAGCAACCACCACCCCCTCAAAAGCAAAGCCCGGATCCCGCGTTACTACAATGCTTGTTCGCCCGGGCAAAGGACGCCCGATAGAAAGCAAGGTGCGGCGCCCCATTATCATGGGCTTGCCCATTGTGGTGCGACGGAAAAACTTGAGGTCGGTGGAGATGGACCACGGCATGCTGTTATTCGCGCCAATAACCCCATTCTCCGCAACCGCAGCAATCATGGAAATTGCCGTCATGATCCAAGCCCTCCTAAGTAACCGTCCGCTTGCATTCTTATGTTGTCAGGGGCGCACATTCCACGAAACCAGATGCACACCGCCCTCATCGTCCACATCCACAACGCCGTAGGCCCCTGTCTTCAGCTTGAGAGTGTGGTCACCTCTACCACTTGTCAGGGCGTTCAACGCGAAGCGGGCAATCCCATTGCTGGTCACCAGCAAAATCGTTTCATTTCCGTGTTTCTTTCGGGCATTGGCGAAAAACTCTTCCCAACGACCGATCACGGCAGCAGGCTCAACTCGCCAACCCGCAGGGGGAACAGCTTCTTCTTCCCATGCCTTGAGCGCCGCCTCGCCTATGCGGTTTACAACGTCTGCCTCCGGCTTGTTTTCATCCGGGCCATAATCAATCTCAACCAGAAAAGGCAGCACCTTGAGTTCGATATCGCCAACCTGACTTGCAAGGACAACTTCGGCAGTTTTCTTGGTGCGTTGAAGCGGCGAACAAAACGCCCGATCAAACGCAATCCCGTTTTGCTCGAAATGATCTCGTAGCGCTTCAGCCTGCGCAAGGCCCGAGGAGCTGAGCGGCAGATCGGTTCGTCCGCCAACCCGTGTGACCACATCGCCCTTGTCGAAGGTGTTGCCATGGCGAGTGATATAAATTCGGGTCATAACAGCTTCTCCAAATCAAGATAAGGGTCCCCGTGACGGGCAATCAATTCTTCAGCCAAGGCTGCATCGGCTGGCGTATCAACACCGGACATTGAAAGCTTCGGCACAGCCACTTCGGCCGCATGCACGTGCATCCCGTTTTCAAGAAAACGCAGTTGTTCAAGCCCTTCGAGCTTTTCATAGGTACCAACCGGCGCACTGCAAAAAGCCTCCAAGGCACGCATGCGATAGCCGTAAAGTCCGATGTGCCGGAAAACAGGCGAGAGTGCCCCCTCACCGCGTAGTCTCTCCTCACCACGGATTGCCGGAAGTATGTTTTTGGAGAACCAGAAGGCTCGCCCATCATCGGCTCGCACACAAGTCGTGCCGGAGAATGGGTGATCAACCTTGTGGGCCCTCAACTGATCCAGCGCGTCCCAATCCAGCCGGATCACCGGAGTGAACACATCGGCCTGAGGAGCGGCCTTGGCTGCCTCGATCAGTACGGAGACGTGCTCGGCCGGAGTGAATGGAGCGTCTCCTTGAAGGTTAAGCACAAAATCCCATTCACCACCAAAGGCCCGTGCCGCAGCCAAGGCCCGATCCGTACCAGAAGGCAAATCCGGGTCCGTCATGACCCAACGCACCCCAATCTGCTCACAGTGCTCAGCTACTTCTGAATGGTCCACTGCAACCACACACTCAGCCCCGGTTTGCTTGGCGGCAACCGTGGCAACCTGTACGACACGAGCCAGCAAACTGCGGCCATTAATGAGATGCAGCGGCTTTTTGGGAAATCGTGTCGAGCCAATACGCGCCGGAACTGTAATCAGAGCCTTCATCAAATCATCCTCAATCGCAGCATATCAAACAGACACTTCCGCCTTGATGCGCGGATGCGGATCGTATCCTTCCAATCGAAAGTCCTCGAACTTGAATGCAAACAGGTCCTTTACATCCGGGTTGATGACCATTGTTGGCAACGGGCGGGGGTCGCGTGTGAGCTGCAGTTGCGCCTGATCAAAATGGTTGGAATACAAATGTGCGTCCCCAAAGGAATGAACAAAATCTCCTGGCTCCAGATCACAAACCTGAGCCATCATCATCGTCAAAAGAGCATAGGACGCAATGTTGAAGGGCACGCCAAGGAAAACATCTGCCGACCGCTGATAGAGCTGGCAAGACAGCTTTCCATTGGCAACATAAAACTGAAAAAGCGTGTGACACGGCGGCAGAGCCATATCGTCTACCAGAGCCGGGTTCCAAGCCGAAACAATGTGCCGCCGACTGTCGGGATTGGTCTGGATCTGCTCAACCAGCTGACTGATCTGGTCAATGGAGCGGCCATCTGGCGCAGGCCAGGAGCGCCACTGGTAGCCGTAGACCGGCCCAAGGTTACCGTTGTCATCGGCCCATTCATCCCAGATTCGGACGCCGTTTTCCTTGAGATACCGAATGTTGGTGTCGCCGCTCAAAAACCACAGAAGTTCATGAATTATGGACTTCAAATGCAGCTTCTTGGTCGTCACAACCGGAAAACCTTTGGACAGATCAAAGCGCATCTGATGGCCAAATATGGAGCGTGTACCTGTACCGGTTCGGTCGGCCTTGTCTACACCTTCCTCCAGTATACGCTGCATCAGGTCCAGATATTGCTGCACGGAGTCGTCCTTTCGTCTTCGCCATTGTTATTGGCTTGTTGTTTTATGTCTGGCGCCAAAGCAAGCGCATGACCGTCTGCGGTCTTGTTTGCCAGACTATAGCTTAAGCCGCTGCGATTCCCATCGATTGTCAACAGTTTGACGGTTCTGTGCGCGCTTCCTCTTCCATTTCAGCAGTTGAACTCCTATATTCCGGCTGCCGGTTATCCGGCTATGGCAATAAATGGTCAGCGCAATAAACCTATCGGACCCGGGGGCGGTACCCGGCGCCTCCACCCAAGCCCGCAGGATCTCTGCGGGTTTCGGCGGGGGCGAAATAGGATCGACGAGGGCGTAAAGGCTGGACTTTTGCTCGGCATGGTACCACCGACATCGGGCCATCTTAATAGTTGCAAATGACAACTATGCTATGGACAACGCTGTTGCTGCGTAATGCAGCACCGGTAGTCCGCAAAGTCCTAGAGGTTTAGCTCTTTAGGCGGGGTTCGGAGGCACCTGGCAACAGAAGCCTCCACTAGGATTTATGGAGCCTGTGTGTTATAGCCCGCGCAAGTGTGCAGGAGGCGAAAAAACCACAGGCCTTTTCTTTGCCTCTACGTTATAGTTGGGCCGAATAAGAACGCAAAGGGTGAGCGGTGCCACAGATGGCCGAAGACTTGATCCGCTACGATATTATTATCCAGGACGCATTGCGGGGCGCAGTGCGCAAGATCCTGACTGAGGTGAATCGCGCAGGCCTGCCCGGCGAGCACCATTTCTACATTGCCTTTGAAACGACCGCGCCCGGCGTGAAGATATCCACGCGCCTGAAAGAGCGTTATCCCAAAGAGATGACCATCGTTCTTCAGCACCAGTTTTGGGATCTTCAAATCACGGAACATGCGTTCGAGGTCGGTTTGTCTTTCGGCGGTGTCCCAGAGCGGCTGTATGTTCCTTTCTCGGCGATCAAAGGTTTCTTTGATCCTTCAGTCCAGTTTGCCCTTGAGTTCGAACCGGGTAAAACTGCGGAGGACCTGCCGGAAGAGTTCCGCATTTCTGAAGCGGATTTGGCAGCGGTCGAAGAGCTACATAACGAACTGGAACGCTCTGAACTCACCGGCGCAATGGCCAAGAATCAGAACACTGCGGACAAGCAGGATCTGGCCTCAGTACCGGAAAATGCCAACTCTGAGGATGCCGAAGACGAGAGCGACGACAAGCAGGATGGAGACGACAGTACAGTTGTTTCCTTGGACGCGTTCAGAAAAAAGACCTGACCCGTTCTGAGTCTTTTCCAGTCCCATGAGGATGTTAAGACCATGTCCGCAGATATCGTGAACTTGAGACAGGCGCGTAAGCACAAAAAACGCGCGGCCAAAGAAAAGCAGGCAGAAGAAAACCGCCGCAGCTTTGGCCGCAGCAAAGCCCAGAGACAGCTCTCTTCGCTGGAGCGCGAGCGTTTCAACCGGCAACTGGATGGCGCTCAAATCAACTCCGAAAAACTTGGAAACTTGAAGAAGACGAAGGATCAGGAGGACACGTGAGCCTCGTCAAGCGATCCATTACACTCCACGGTCATCGAACCAGCATCGCTCTTGAGCCCGCTTTTTGGGAGGGGCTGGAAGCCTTGGCGCGCAGTAAAAACAGCAGCCTAGCTGCCATTGTTGCGCAAATCGACGATTCACGCGACCCGGATGCAGGGCTCTCCAGTTGCGTGCGCCTTGCTGTACTGGAGCATTACAAGGCTCAAATCCCTACCTGATTTCTAAAAGACGGCCGCCAGGTAGTCGCCGAAACCGCGGCCCATCTGCCTTTGGTTCTGGCAATGGTGGCGGCATTGTCAATCCAGCCGCATCATCTTGTCCCGGGGCCACAAGGATGCCCGACGGATCTGACGCTGAAAGGCCGGTACCCGGCACACCCTGACCGGAAGGCACTGCAGCTTCATCAATCCCGCCGATCACGCGCGGCGGATCCAGTGCTGGAAGCCCGGATGTACCTTGCCCGCTTGTGTTCTCGCCGTTCTCCCGGCTGCGTGTCAGGGCAGATTGCACTTTCCGCAAGAAGTCGGTTGCTCCCTGAGAGCTATCACGAGGTTCTGTGACACCACTGGCAGATGTGTTGTTCTGTAGCTGTTGTTGCCGCTGTTGTTCAAGCTGCCGTTGCCGCTCCTCAGCCGCACGCTCCCGTGCCTGTCTTTCGCGATAAGCACGCTCCCGTGCTGCTTGCTCCTCGGCTTCGCGCCGCGCCTGTTCATCGGCCTGCCGTTGGATCTCGGCTTCCTGTTCGGCCTGTTGGCGCGCCTCTTCTTCCTCTTGCTGGCGTTGCAGTTCACGCAGCAACCGTTCCTGTTCAGCAATGGCCGCTTGCTCTTTCTCAATACGTTGAACGTTTTGCTCTATCGCCCGTATGTTGAGATAGGACAGGAATGGGGTCACATCGATGCGCCGAGCGGGGGTTCCTACAGGACCATTGAACACCAATGCCACCTGCGGATCGGCACCACTGACCTCATAGTCTCCTCCCGCAACCTTGATGGACACATCACCTTCTGCGCGCCATCGTTGCAGGTCGATCTGGCCCGACCCGAACATGGTTGCCTCCGGAGTATCGACACTAACATTGCGTGCACGCATCCGCCCAGAGGACAGAGCAAGTGTCCCATTGATCTGGTCAAATGTAATGCTGCCAAGATCAAGATGACTGGAGAAAACGTCCCTCACCTTGTCCTCGTTCAGCTCCAATCCCTTGTCTGCCGCCTCAATGACAAGGTCAAACGCATCAGGATTGAGACCCCTGATTTCACCGTTTTCGACCGTAAAGGTTCCGCCGCCGGACAAACCAGACACCAAGCCGGAAACCGTGCGCCCAATGCCTTCAAACTCTGCAATTGCCCTGAGTTTTCCTGTTGCGACAGCACGCCCGCTCCGGCTCCAGATGATTTCCTCAAGAATAGCATCATCCAGACGGAAACGACCTTCCAGAGAAGCCTGATCACCAGTACGTGTCAGTTGCAGCGCCCCACTCAACTCACCGCCTGCAAACTGGGCAGCCCCCTCATCAATTGCCATCACTCCATCTCTGAGCCGCAGACGGGCCGTAGCCGCGTTTGCCGTCATGGCATCGCTAAAGGTAACGGCATCAGTACGTACATCAAGAGACAGGTCCAGGCCCTGCAAAATGGAAGGGCCTAGAGCCGTGGAGGGCCAGACGCTTTCCCGGCTGTCCAGATCGGCCGTCCAAGCACCACCACCAAGCACCAATTCAGAAAGGGTACGCAAATCCAGCGAGGAAACTGCCAATGCTCCTTGTGCCTTCACGCCGGCAGTTTTGGTAAACTCACCGTCAAGCGACCCTTGAAAATTGGAGTCCACCACTACGCCCGCAATCGAAGGCACCGAGAAGGCACGGCCCTCACCAGAGACACTAAGGGAAACGTCAAGCGGCAGCGCCGCCTGTGGATTTGGCAGCATTGTACCCAACACAAGAGCTGCCGGACCAATATCCGCCGTGCGCAAGGACGCATCGGCTTCCCACTCAGCCGCCCCGCCGTCCACCATGCGAACCGTGCCTTGGGAATTGAGTGCAACGTCACCAAGCTCACCAGCAAAAACGAAATCCATCTTGCTGCGGGGTACGCCATCCACCGTCAACTGAACATTCGCGCTTTGAACGTTATCCAGCGGCAGAGCTTCAATACCCAACTGCTTCAATAACGTCACACCATCCGAACCGCCAAGAAACAGTTCAGCCCGGATGTCGCCACTTTGGACATCATCCATTCGGCCTTCAAACGTGCCATGAAAGTCCAACTCGCTCACACCAACATCACCGAGCAGGCTCAAGGACATTTGCGTCTGACCATCAACAGCGGATGCCTCCAGCTTGCTTGTCATGGACACGGGCGCAAGCGCCGGCGCCGCCCGTTTAAGACGTCTTACCACGGGGCTATCAGGCAAATACTGCTCCAAAGCAGAAATAGCACCAACGAGCGATGTTGCGCGCAATGTGCCATTCATGGTGCCCGAAGGCGTGGTAGAGACCCGCTCCACACGACCACTGGCATCCACATACGCCCCCGCGAAGTCGCGCACCTTGAGTTGGTCAATGGACAGGGTATCGTCTTCCAAAGATGCCTGCAAAATCAGGCTTTTGGCGTCCACCCCACGAGCCACGAACTCATCCGCATAAAGACGCAGGGCCATGTTCAAGCCGCGGCTGCTCACCGCTCCGCCACTCAGCGCCGTTGCAACGGTCTCAAGTTGCCCCAACTCCAGCCGATCACTGTCGATATCAACGAATAGCTGGGATGGCTGGTCCATGGGCCACTTGTAGGAAATCGCTCCCACCGTTCGGGCACCATCAATGTCCACCCTCAAATCCGCGAGTGAAAACAACCCGGGGCCGACAGCGAGGGAGCTTTTCAGTGAAAAGGGTTCAACACGAGCCGTTGCCACATCGGGCGTGCCATGCCACCAACTAGCCAGTTTTTGAGGCTGCACCGATTCCAGTTCAATTGTGCCTCGATATTCGCGCGCTGTGCGCAGTTCCAGATAACCGTCAGATTGCACCACACTGCGTCCAGGCAGCTTTGCGGAAAACCGTTTTACGGCCCACCCGGTCGGCCCGGATGCCACCTTCAGACTGACTTCGGACAACACACTGCCCCCGAGCACCACACTAGGCATTTCTGCAGCAAGCGTTGTGTCCATGCTGGCCAATGGCAGGTCGTTCAGGATTGCAGCGATCTCAGCCGGAAAAGCTGCCACCGCCACAGGCTCCTGAGGCCCCCCGCCCAACAAGCGATCCAGATCCACCTGCTTGAAACGCGCCGAAATATCAAGAGCAGGTTCAACGGCATAGGTCAGATGAGCAGCACCCTCGGCAGTGATAGGGCGGTCTTCTGATCCGAAACGCATCGTGTATTCGGATATGTCCAGCCCGGACGGATCCAGACGATAGGCGCCTTCAAAATCCCATTCGCTCCGCTCACTTTCCTCATGCAGAACCGAGTGGGCGCTGGCTGTGCCCTCATAAAAAGGGTGTCCGTTTTCTTCCCAAAGTTCGCCGTCCAGCGTAAGCTGCGCGGGCATGGAAGCTGGAGAAACCTGCGCTTTTACGCGCAAGCGCTTGTCGGCGGTCCGGCGGCCTGTTCCGATCCGGAGGGTGTACGGCACGCCTTCCATGGAAATGGCCCCATCGAGCTTGAACGGGCCTTCCAGACTGCGAGCGCTGGCAATGAAATTGCCATTCACGCCGCGCAAACTGTCGCCGGTCCGGGCATCAATCAGCGAAAACGACCCATCCACGATTTCAATACTGTCAAATACAACGGAACTCGGTTCCAGAAACTCCATCACTGAATCGTGAGGTGTCCCGCGCAACAGGTCGAGATTGCCTTGCTCATCCAGTGACATGCGCAAATCCGGCTGCTCCAGCCGCATATCCAGAACACGAATCTCGCCACGCAGAAGCGCCGGCAACTCGATACGGCCGGAAAACCGGGAAACAACAAGCAGAGGGTCTTCGACTTCACCCACCCGAACATCGGTAAAACTAATCGAAGGCGTGGGCAGCAAACTGACATCCGCGTCCCCGAGCACGGCAACGTTATGACCCAATATCGTCTCGCCGTAGCGCTCGAAGGTCGCGCGGTAAGCGGACCAATCGATGAACATGGGGGCGACAAGCGCCGCCACCAGCGCCACAATCAAGGCTGTGCCGATCGTGATATAGGCCGAATTCAACGTACAGCTCCTTCACTTCGCAACACCTGCGCGGTTCGACAGGTCAACCGCCCAAATATTTAAGTATTACGAATGGATTACAGCAGTATGGTGCATCCGGCAACGGGCCTTGGCAATGGGAAGAGCGCGGTTTTCCCATTCACCTGCCCGTATCCACCTCACTTATTCGTCAATGCGAACGATTTTGCCGGGGTTCATGATATTCAAAGGATCAAGGCTGCGCTTGATACTGGCCATTACCGCTAATGCGGGCCCATGCTCACGAGCCATGTACTTCATCTTGCCCTGTCCAACACCATGTTCGCCTGTACACGTGCCGCCCATTTCGATCGCACGATAGTTCAGTCGTTCTATGAACGCCTCAACACGTTCAAGCTCGTCGGCATCGGTATCGTCTGCAAGCACCAGCACGTGAAAGTTGCCATCACCCACGTGGCCCACGATCGGGGCGGTCAGGCCTGTTGTTTTAATATCTTCCTGCGTCGCGACCACACAATCAGCGAGGCGTGAAATGGGCACACAAACATCCGTCGACAAGCTGCGTTTGCCCGGCTGCAAACTTTGACCCGCCCAATAAGCATCATGACGCGCCGCCCACAACCGAGTGCGGTCTTCAGGCCGCGTTGCCCACTCAAAATCACTACCGCCAAACTCCTCGGAGATAGAGGCAAACAGTTCCACTTGCTCCTTCACCGAGCTTTCAGAGCCATGGAACTCCACCAGCAAGGTTGGAGCCTCCTTCAAGCTCAGCTTCGAGTAGCTGTTGACGGCCTTTACTTGCAGTTCGTCCAATAGCTCGATACGGGCAACCGGGATGCCACACTGAATGGCATTGATCACCGTATTGCACGCGCTGGCAACATCCGGATAGTGGCAAATCGCTGCCGAAACGGCTTCCGGTACACCAAAAAGCTTTAAAGTCAGCTCTGTAATGATTCCCAGAGTACCTTCCGATCCAACCATCAACCGGGTTAGATCGTATCCCGCTGAGGATTTCTTTGCTCGGCCGCCGGTCTTGATAACAGACCCATCTGGCATGACCACCGTAAGCGCGAGAACGGCGTCCTTCATAGTGCCATAACGTACCGCATTCGTACCAGAAGCCCGCGTTGCAGCCATACCGCCAAGGCTTGCATCCGCCCCGGGATCGATAGGGAAAAAGAGTCCGGTGTCACGGATATAATCATTCAGTTGCTTGCGTGTGACGCCAGCCTGAACGACACAATCCAAGTCTTCCGGATGCACAGCCACTATCTGGTTCATCTGGGAAAGATCAACGCTGATGCCTCCCCCCGGCGCATTCACATGCCCTTCCAGGGAAGATCCTGTTCCGAAGGGAATAATTGGCACGCGGTGTTCATGGCAAAGACGTACGGCTGACGCCACATCATCTGTCGAGAGCGCGAAAACAACGCCATCGGGCAACTGGTTGGGCAACCAACTGGTGGTGTGTCCATGTTGTTCACGAATGGCCTGCGAGGTTTGAAACCGATCACCGAAAAGCTCACTGAGCTTCGGCATCACGGCTGCAAGGCCCGCGTCGTTTCTTTGAACCGGGACCTGAAGGGCTGCCAGCGACATGTATTCCTCCCATTAAAGCGCATGGGCTCGACGTCCTGCGGCGACTCACCCACACGCATTTGTGCTTATGAAGCGCAGTCAGTCTTAACGGATTTGTCTTGGCAAGCCCTACGATATGCAAAGAAGGCATGAAAAAGCCGTGCGCATCAATCGCACGGCTTTCACTTTGATCGTGTTAACGCAGCGCCTTTTAGGCGTAATGGTTCGCAATGACCGCATCCGCAATTTCGGTACGGTCAATAACGCCCACAACATCTTCAACGCGCGGAATGCCCTTGGCATTTTGAACAACAATGCAGTAGCCACGACTACGCTTGTTCATACGTGAAATCACGGTATTGAGAAGTGTCGTCTCCGGAGCCACCAGGAAGTCGTGCTGCACTACATCGTGAAGGGTTTGCGCTTCCAGTGTATCCGCTCGGTACAAGACAGTGCCGAAACGTACATACCCCAGAATATGGTCTCCATCCGCAACAATCACATGAGAGGCGTCAGATTGGGTCATCTTGGAAATGGCATCCGTAACGCTCATGGAACTGGACAGAATAAGGAAATTCTTCGCCATCAAGTCGTGGGACTGTTGCACCAGATACATGTTGGTGAAGCGGTTGACTGGAATTGGCCGTCCGCGGTTGCGCAGCTTGATGGTGTAGATATTCGCGGTCACCAGGGAGCGGCGAATACCGACAGCAATCGCGACCGCCAGAACAAGCGGCACCATCACGTTGTAATCTCTCGTCATCTCGAAGATCATCATGATTGCTGTCATTGAGGCACCGGTTGCACCGCCAACCACGGCTCCCATGCCGACAAGCGCGAATTCGGCAACCACAAAGCCGGACCCCGGGAATAGGTAATCGCCAGCCAAGCCGACCAAACCGCCGATGCAGGCACCCATGAACAGGGACGGTGCGAAGACACCTCCGGATGCGCCTGAGCCAAGGCTGATGGAAGTCGCAAGTATCTTGGCAATCAACAAACACGCCAAAAGAACTAAGGTCTGGGGGTTGCTGTTCAGGATGTCCTGAATGGTCGCATAGCCGACACCAGCTGTGTGATAATTGCCGGTAGCGACAAAGAACGCGTAGGTCATGCCACCAACGATGAGCATGCCGATCATGTTCTGGACATACTCGTTGACTGGCAGCATGGGAAACCAGTCCTCGCATTTTTCAAGGCAACGGATAAACGCCCATCCAACGACACCAGCCAGCACACCAAGCACAGCGTAGGCCAGCAGTTGCAAGGGATCTATGATCCCGCTCTGTGACACACTTGCGATGGGCACCAGAAACGCAGGCTCCAGACCGATGGCGATATGAGCTACATAGGTTGCGGTTACAGTGGCAACCACCACCGGCAAGAAGGTGCGGCTACTGAACTCGGGGAGCAAAATCTCGACAGCAAAAAGAACACCGCCAAACGGCGTGTTGAAGGTTGCTGCAATGCCGGCGCCAGCGCCGGCGGCCAGAAGGGTGATCTTTTGCCAACGCACCAGGTCGAATGAACGCGCGATACTGGAGCCGAAGGATGCACCGATTTGAATGATCGGCCCTTCACGGCCCACCGATGCACCACTGCCGATAGAGATCGCGGAAGCAAGCGATTTGATGAGGGCAACAATGCCACGCACATCACCCTTCTTGTGATAGATGGCATACATGACCTCGGGCACACCGTGGCCTTTGGCCTCTGGTGCGAAGGTCCGGACCAGAAACACGACGATCAAACCGCCAATGACCGGTGCCAGGATAATCCAGGCCCCGAACGGGCTTGGGTCACCAAATTGGTTGGCGTCAAAATGCAAAGAGAATGTGCCATAGAAAAAGAGGTTGTGAACTATCGCGATCAAATAGCGAAAGATCACAGCCCCCGCAGCGGCTACAACACCAATTGCAAGCGCGAACAGACATAAAACGGGTAGCGAAACGAGTCGGGATTCGTTGGTCCCCTCCTCCGACTTCGCCTGTGGTGATGAGGGTTCTATATTCTCGGTTGTAGACATGAGTGCCTGTTTCCGTTTTTCGGTCAGGAGTTGAAGCACAGCAGTCGAGTCGGGCCAGGCAGCGCCATGGGATGCGGCTGGCAAGTAAAGTTGGTCCAATCTCGGCTGGGTTCCCCTGTCCTGAACCTATCAACTTCGAAAATCAAGGGCTAAAATCGATTAATTTACTAGCACATGGACACTTGCGTTTAGTACTTACAAGACCAACCTACTTCCGCGCACCCACGCCGACCTTTCTTTGAACCCGCAAAATGCTTGCCATTTTCTCAGTCATTCAGTTGAGCAGACACTCCCCAACTTACGCGCTCTGCCAGCGCCGGCGACCTGCATGTAGGTAAGCACGATATATCAACTACAAACTGACCTTCGGGTAATCAAAACGTCGCGGAACTAGCCCATCATGGCTCATCGAATTTGGAGATGAGAGCTTCAAAAAACGTCATGGAAGCGCCTCTTTGAATGCCGATCCACATCGGTTAGATATCAACAATCAGCACATGAGCCGAGACTTCCGACATGACACACGCCCCGACTGATGCGCGCCCTGCCATTTCCAGCGCCACTGATGACTACCTGCTTGGTATGCGCACCATTGCGCCTTTGCTCGTGGCTGCGGGGCCCGTTGGTTTGCTGTTCGGCGCCCTGGCGGCACAAAAGGGGTTGAGCGCTCTCGAAATTCTACTCATGAGCGCATTCGTCTTTGCAGGCGGGTCTCAGTTCGTTGCTCTCGATATGTGGACCACCCCACTGCCATGGCTAACCATCGCCCTGTCAACATTTTTGGTCAACATGCGCCATGTCCTGATGAGTATGTCATTGGGGCCCAGCACCACCACGTTCACCCGCACACAGAAGCTGGTCGGATTTCTCTTTCTAGCTGATGAAGTCTGGGCACTTTCGGAACAAAAAGCGGCACGAGTTCAACTGAGCTTCGCCTATTACATGGGTTTGGTTGTCCCGTTTTATTTGATGTGGGTTCTCAGCTCCTTTGTCGGCGCCTTTGTTGGCGCGGCCTTCACCAACCCTGAGGCCATCGGGCTGGATTTCGCCTTCACCGCTCTCTTCGTCTTTCTCGTGATGAGTTTCTGGAGAGGAAAACGCACAGGGGCTGTATTGGCGGCGAGTGGTCTGGCGGCCACCATTGTTTACGCCAGTGTTTCCGGTCCTTGGTACATTGTAGCAGGTACTGCGGCGGGCATGATCACAGCAGCCATCTGCGCGAAAGTCTTTGGACTGGAATCGGACCGCATCACACAGGAGGCCGCCCGATGACTGAATGGTACGCCATCGAAATCACGTCCTTCTGGACCATTTTTCTGATGGGGCTCAGCACCTATGTCACACGTGTGGCGGGGCTACTGGTTTTGCGCTATCTCAGCCTCGGCGGCTTGATGGAGGAAACACTGAAAGCTGTCCCCCCGGCCATTTTCATGTCCATTATCGCGCCAGTCGCCTTTATGTCGGGAGTAGCTGAAACACTGGCTGCTGCCATTACCGCGGTTGTCGCCATGCGTTTTTCCATGTTGCCTTCCATATGTGTAGGCGTCTTCAGTTGCGCGATGCTGCGCATGGTGCTGTAAGCTAGCGCACCGCCGGATCAAGAGCTTTCACCTCACCAATATCCATCAGCGCCGGCGGCTTGCCCTGGCGTCTTGCCTTGAGATCTTCTAGTGCCACATATAATTCAGCTTGACGCCCTTTGAGGCCCGGCAACATTAACGGATCCGGCACGCTGAATGGCATGTAGGCGGATTTCCGCAAGGAACCGTAAAGGCCCAAACGGCTGCTCGGTCTTTGACTTCGCCCCCGCGCATGAAACCCATGCGTATCCGCAACCACCAGCGTATTGGCTGGCACGGCCAATGCCACGGGCTCAGGCAGCCCCATCTTGTCGAGGTCCTCAATAGTGGCCCGAAATGACCCCGCCGCATGCAGTTTGTTTGGATGACTGGCAGCGACCAGGCTTTGCTTATATTCCCATTCTCGCCGCGCGCGGGTCAGGCGATGCGAGCCCGGCACGTAGTTGAACGGCCCATCTTCTAGGGACACGTCCTTCAAGAATAGCCACGCCTTCGCGGTTGGCTGAAAAGTATCAGAATGGAAAAATGTTTGAGGGTCACGTTTGTCATCCGCCGGATTGGTCAAAACGCAGTGGAGAAAAACAATCGGATCTGCATTAACCCCGGCAACATAGCGCAGTCCCCCTTGAAACGCCGGCAAATTCACCGCCTGCCTCAATCCGGGGACTTCCTTCAACACAGACGGTGGCAGAGGAATAAAACGGGTAACGGTTCCTCCCTGCTTCATCTCCCGCGATCGAAAACGGGTCGTTTCAATTTCCTCCTGAACACGCTCGAAAACCTGATCTGGCAAGACGTTGTTTTTCAATACATATCCGTTGCGTGAAAAGAACGCTCTATCTTCCGCATCCAGCAAATGGGCGAGTCGTGAACGACGAAAATCAGCCATGCGCTCGGCCAGTTCCATACGCCGAACGTGCAACCCACGCGCATTCAATGCACGGCTGCCGATTATTCCATTGTTTTTGAAGGACTTTCCCCCGGCGAGCAACTCAACAAACCAAAGGGGATAGCGCAGAACATCCAAAGCATTCACGAGCACACCTCCCACCTTACCGTCTTAGGCTAGGTCAAAAGCGTGCCCGCAAAAACTACCTGAATTCAGGGTGCACCCCGCAATCAGACTGTGCGTGTGGCCTGTTTCAACCAACTCTTCGTGTCGTCATCAACAAGTGGTGCCAAACTATCGAAAACCCGCTTGTGGTAGGTGTTCAACCACTCAAGTTCTACGCCCGTCAGCAAAGACGTATCGACCAGACGCAGGTCGATTGGAGCGAGCGTGAGCGACTGGAAACCCAACATCGGGCGTTCGCCGCCGTCAATCTCTGTCGCCGGTGTCACCAGTTCCAGATTTTCGATGCGTATCCCATACTCCCCGTCCTTGTAGTAGCCCGGTTCATTGGACAGGATCATACCCGGTTCCAGCTTCACCTGATTATTGTTCTTGGCTATGCGCGCAGGCCCCTCATGAACACCGAGATAGGATCCCACACCGTGTCCGGTGCCATGGTCGAAGTCCAAACCTGCTTTCCACAACTCGATTCGGGCTAGAGTGTCCAACTGCGCACCGCAGGTACCTACCGGGAAGCGCGCGGTCGCGAGTGCAATGTGAGACTTCAGAACCAGAGTGAAGTTGCGACGTTGCTCCTGTGTCGGCTCGCCGACCGCCAATGTGCGGGTTATGTCGGTCGTGCCATCCTCATACTGAGCACCTGAATCAATCAGGTACAATGTATTTGGCTTGATCGGCAGATCGCTTTCATAGCTGACACGGTAATGACAGATCGCCCCATGGGGACCAACACCAGAAATGCTGTCGAAGGAAATATCCTTGAGCATTCCGGTATCGCGCCGGAACTCTTCCAACTTCTCGACAACAGAAACTTCCGTAAGGTCGCCGCTTGGGGCCGCATTATCAAACCACGCAAGAAAGCGTGCATAGGCGGCTCCGTCGCGAATATGCGCGTTGCGCGCACCTTCGATCTCGGCCGCATTCTTGATGGCTTTTGGAAGCAGAACCGGTTCCGCACCTTCCACAACAGTACCGCCAGCCCCAACGATCGCATCATGAAGCGCCTGTCCTGCAAGCGAACAATCCAGCAGCACCGACTTCTTGTCTTTGCCAAGAATGGTCAACGTCGCCATCAGGTCCGACGGCTCTTTTATGTAGGCAAGAACCGATAGTGCTTCGCGAACTTCGCTGGCCAACTTGCGCCCATCAATAAACAAGGTGGGTTTGCCCTCTGCAGGGACAATCGCAAAGGCCAGAGGCAGTGGCGTATGCATTACGTCTGAACCACGGATGTTGAAGAGCCAAGCAATCGAATCCGGCTGGGTCAAAACAGCCGCTTCTGCCTTTTTCTCCCCAATGATCTTCCCAATACGAGCGATCTTCGTGATTGCCTCTTCACCCGCAAACTCAAGTGGATGCAGGTGAACTGCACCCAGTGGAGGTTCCGGACGATCGTCCCACACACTGTCAACCAGGTTGCTTTCAACCGCAACCAACTCCGCTCCGGCTTCATCACAAACTGATTTCAGCTTTCGAACCTGCGACACCGGATGAAGCATGGCATCATAGCCAACTTTCATGCCGGGTTTGAGAACCTCCGCCAACCAGGACGTGAGGGGCTGTTCATGCAGATGGCGATATTTGAATACGCTCAGGTCTACCTGCTCGCGAACCTGAATGGTATATCGGCCGTCCACGAAAATTGCAGCCGCCTCACCAACAACGGCGGCTACACCGGCCGAGCCGCTGAATCCTGTCAGCCATTCCAGCCGACACTCGGAAGCGGGCACATATTCGCCCTGATGCGCATCTTCGCGCGGCACCAGAAATCCATCAAGGCCTCTTGAGGCCAGCTCACCCCGTAGAGCAGCAAGACGCGCTGGCCCGCGGGTTTTGTCATTGACTGTATCGAAACTCTGAAACATGCCGAGAAGCTATATCCAGCCATTCTGGGCGGCAACTTATTTCTGTTTCCGCCTTGTTTTTTAGAAAGAAACACGCAAGCCATTAGTATTACGCATATCTCCCATGCTTATAGTGCATTGCACCATTTCATGCAAAAACGTGATATCTTATTGCCAATTATCGGTAGGTCATGCCCGCAACGCATAACGGACATGCGAACTTGTCTCTTCATTTCGTAGGGTCTGTCAGGCATATAGAGGCTGTAACGAACGCTGCACCGCAGCATGTATGTACGAGAGAGATAGAAGGAACCCAAAAATGGTTTTCGTGACAACATCACAGTTTGATTTGGGTACCTTTGACGGCGAAAAGAAGTCTTGGTTCGCCCGTTTTATGGACCGCATTTTCAACGCTCGTCAGGCTGAAGTTGATCGCCTGGTTGAGCAGTATTTGGACAAGCTGGACGACGAAACGCTCGCAGCTGCCGGATATGACCGCGACGTGCTGCTGAAAGGCGCTTCCGCGTACTAAGGTTTCGCCGAAAGGCAAAAGATCTCCCAGCCGAGCGTAGCTCCTCCCATACGCTTGGCACCCAAGCTGGACTTGGCTTCCTCCCCCAAGTTTGGCGCTATATCGGATGATCCCTCCCAATCCTCCGATATATCTTAACCGGGTGTCGTTCCTCCCACGCATCCGGTGATTATTAAACCCCTGCTTCCCACAGGCCGATCTCCTCCCAATCGGCTACCGGAAGCGGGGGTTTTTTATTATCTGAACCCAACGTGCTCGTTTTTCTCACGCCTCCGAAGCCAATAAAAAAGGCGACCGAAGCCGCCTTTGTCGTGCCTATTTGACACCTCGTCAGGGCTGCCAGTTTCCTCGCACCAGGGTAAGGGTCAACCACCCATCAATTTCACGACGCCGTTCAAGGCGATAGCCCTGCTGTGCGTAGGCCGACAGGATCCGCGGTCCATCTTCAATGCGCAGTCCAGACAAAACCAAGACAGACTTACGGGCCATCACCGCTGCAAAGTGCGCAGACATCTTCACAAGGGGCTTGGCCAGAATGTTGGCTACCGCCAAATCAAAAGGGCCGATTTCTGCAAACCGGCGATCATCCACACCCGCTGCCGTAAACCCTTTGACCAAAGGACCAACACCGTTCAACTCGGCATTGCCCAGCGCGGTTTCCGTCGCAATCGGGTCGATATCAGTTGCCCAAACGCGTTGATGGGTCAGCTTGGCCAATGCGATCGCCAACACACCGGTTCCTGTTCCAAGATCCAGCATGCGATGATATCGCCGACGTTGCAGCAAACGCTGCAATTCCAACAGGCAGCCGGCGGTTGTGCCATGGTGACCCGTTCCAAACGCAAGAGCAGCCTCGATTTCCAGACCAATGTCATGCTTGGAAACCACGTCTCGATCGTGCGCACCGTGGACGATGAAGCGCCCAGCCCGAACCGGCTTCAAGCCCTCCAAAGATTTGGCAACCCAATTGATTTCCGGCAGCTCGTCCAGCTCCACATTTTGTGGCAGAACGCCCCCATCCAAATACGGCGCCAACCGCTCCTCTGCCATCAACCGCGCGTCATTCACTGAGCTGTCCAGAATGAGCACTTCAGCGGTCCAGGTTTTTCCATCGGCCGAGCTTTCAAAAACCGCAACCGGAAAGCCTTCTTCCTCGAAAACAGCCTCCATGGCTTCAGACAGGGCCTTGGCTTCCGCTTCAGGACGCGGAATGCGCACACGGATCGTCGCCATTTATCATTCCTATGAGTTGTTTTGGTGTTCTTGGCTATACTCGGCCCGGCACGCAAATACCAGTCCCGTGTAACACGTCCAAATTCCCTTGATGCCTCTCAAGGGCGCTCTACAAAGCCATCAAGCACCTTCTTGCGACCCGCCTTCTCAAAGTCGACGGTCAACTTGTTGCCCTCGACAGACGCAATCCGCCCATATCCGAATTTCAGGTGGAATATGCGCTCGCCAACCATGAAGCCGGAACCGCCCTCATCAACAGACTTGGCAACCAACTCACCCTCAATGGTCTTGGGACCCGCTCGTTGTTGGCGTCTGGTTTGCGTTCCACCGTGCATTCGGCCTTGCCCGTAACCAGCGGCCTTGGCCTGTTTGGCCCGTTGCCAGCCCGGCGTTGAGTACGTGCTTTGAAATGGATCCTGTGCGTCGAACCGACTGGCACCATAGCCACCGCCGGCACCCATGGCTCCATAACCACCGTAGGAGGTACCTTGCTCCAGCACCTCAACATTCTCGGCAGGAAGCTCATCCAGAAACCGCGATGGAATGGACGACTGCCACGACCCATGAATCCGCCGGTTCGAGGCAAACCAGATCTTCACCCGTTGACGCCCGCGCGTAAGGCCGACATAGGCCAGCCGACGCTCTTCTTCCAGTCCGGCCTGTCCTGTCTCATCCAGCGCACGTTGGTTCGGAAATACCCCTTCTTCCCATCCGGGCAGAAAGACCGTGTCGAATTCAAGCCCCTTGGCCGAGTGCAGTGTCATGATCGACACCGCATCTTCGTCACTGCCCCCATCGCGATCCATCACCAGCGAGATGTGTTCAAGGAAGCCTGCAAGGCTTTCAAATTCTTCCATGGATCGGATGAGTTCTTTAAGGTTGTCCAGACGTCCTGGGGCTTCTGCCGAGCGATCCTGCCGCCACATCGCGGTATAGCCGCTTTCATCCAGAATGACTTCAGCCAACTCTGTGTGGCTCATGCTGTCCAGTTGCAGGCGCCATCCTTCGAACTGAGCCAGCAGGTCCCCCAGCGCCTTGCGCGCCTTGGGGCGCAGTTCTTCCGTATGCACCAACTCCGCTGCCGCTTGCATCAATGGAATGCGTTCACTGCGCGCATATTCATGCACGATCTTGAGAGACGCTTCACCAAGGCCGCGCTTTGGCGTGTTGACGATCCGCTCAAAAGCAAGATCATCCGTTGGCTGCATGACACAGCGGAAATAGGCCAGTGCATCACGAATTTCCATACGCTCGTAAAAGCGAGGGCCACCGATCACCCGGTAGTTCAGACCCAGCGTTATGAACCGATCTTCAAACTCACGCATCTGAAACGAGGCACGAACCAAGATTGCCATTTCGTTCAAGGCATGACCCTTGGTCTGAAGTGCCTCGATCTCATCGCCGATGGCACGGGCTTCCTCCTGAGAATCCCATGCAGAAGCGACCGTCACCAGCTCTGCTTCCGGATCCACCGCATCTGTAAACAGGGTCTTACCCAGACGCCCCTTGTTATGGGCAATCAAATGGGAGGCCGCTGACAGAATGTGACTGGTTGATCGATAATTGCGCTCAAGCCGGATAACGGCGGCACCGGGAAAGTCATGCTCGAAACGCAGAATGTTATCTACTTCCGCTCCGCGCCACCCATAAATGGACTGGTCATCATCCCCCACGCAACAAACATTGTGGTTGCCTTGTGCCAGCAGGCGAAGCCAAAGATACTGTGCGATGTTCGTGTCTTGATACTCGTCCACAAGCATGTAGCGGAAGCGGTTCTGAAAGCTTTTCAAAACATCTGAGTGATTGCGGAAGATCGTAATGCAATGCAGCAGAAGGTCCCCGAAATCGCAAGCATTCAAGATCGACAGGCGTTCCTGATACAGCTCGTACAACTGCCTGCCCTTGCCGTTGCCGAAACTTTGCGCTTCGCCGGCCGGAATTTGTTCCGGCGTCAGTCCTCGGTTTTTCCAGCTGTCCAGCATCCCGGCGAACGTCTTGGCTGTCCAGCGCTTGGCATCCAACCCCTCGGCCTCGATGATCTGCTTGATCAGGCGCAGCTGGTCATCGGTATCCAGAATGGAGAACGAGGACTTAAGTCCGACCAACTCTGCATGTCGGCGGAGGATCTTGACACAGATGGCATGAAACGTACCCAGCCACGCCATACCCTCCACATTGCCACCGATAAAAGCACCGATACGCTCTTTCATCTCACGCGCAGCTTTGTTCGTGAACGTGACGGCCAAAATTTGTCCGGGTGTTGCGTGGCCAGTTGCCAAAATATGCGCAATACGCGTGGTCAACACACGTGTCTTTCCGGTACCAGCTCCGGCAAGCACCAGAACCGGCCCGTCTATAGTTTCCACGGCCCGCCGTTGCTCGTCGTTCATCCCCTCCATGTAGTCCGGTTGGGCCGGCTGGCGCGCCGCCATCGCGCGAGCGGCGATGCCACCTGCTCTGGGTTGATGAGATCCCGAGGCCGGGGTCACATCAGCAGAGGTACCGGGCACCGGCCAGTTGGAGGAGTTCGACATTGGGCTCAATCGCTTCTCGGTTAAAGCGCCTGACGCGCGTGGTTAAAAGATTCCTAACGCAGATACCTAGAACATTATAGCAACATAATCCATGTTTCGAGCCCATCACCTGTGGACTCTCCGCATGAGAGGGCATGAAACGCAAAAGCGTTACGAAGCACCGATCAGTTCGAACCAATCATCTTCGGAGATCACTTCAACACCAAGTTCCTCAGCCTTCTTGAGCTTGGAGCCTGCGCCCGGACCGGCAATGACCATGTCCGTTTTCTTCGAAACGGAGCCTGAAACCTTGGCACCCAACGCCTCGGCCTGAGACTTTGCTTCATCCCGGCTCAACCGCTGCAAGCTCCCTGTAAAAACAAGAGTTTTTCCAGCAACAGGCGAGCCGGATGTATCTTCTACCGGCATGTCCTTGGGTGTAACCTGCTCTAGCAAGCGTTCCAGTTCATCACGGTTGTGCTCTTCACCAAAAAACTGGGCCAACGCTACAGCCACCGTCTCACCGATGCCATCAATGTTGGTCAAGTCTCGATAGGCCTCGGAAGTCTGGTCTGCCGCTTCTTTCATAGCAGTATAAAACGTTGACCACGACCCATAAGCGCGTGCTAACAGTTTGGCATTTCCTTCGCCCACATGACGAATACCGAGCGCAAAGATGAAGCGATTCAGATCAATCTGCCGCCGCTCATCAATTGCATCGAAGAGTTTCCGGGCTGATACGGCGCCCCATCCATCCCGGCTACGGAGTTTTGTTAGGGACTGTTGATCACGTTCGCGCAGAGTAAAAATATCTGAGGGGGTGCGAATGCCGCCTTTGTCCATATCAAACTGATAGAAACTTTCCACCTGCTTGGACCCAAGCCCCTCGATATCGAAAGCGTTTCGTGACACGAAATGTTTCAGCTTTTCCACCGCCTGCGCAGGGCAAATCAATCCGCCGGAGCACCGGCGGACCGCGTCCGGGCGGCCAGTCTTCGGATTCAGTTCACGATCAGCCTGAGAACCACATGCCGGGCAATACTCGGGAAACTCGAAGGGCACACTGTCTGACGGTCGGCGGTCCAGATCGACGTCCAATACCTGAGGGATAACATCGCCCGCACGCTGAATCACAACCGTATCGCCGACGCGAATATCCTTACCACTGCGGATCGGTTCGCCCTTCGGACCAATTCCCTTGATGTAGTCCTCATTGTGCAAAGTCGCATTGGAGACCACCACACCACCAACCGTTACCGGCTCTAGTTTGGCAACGGGGGTCAGTGCCCCGGTGCGGCCGACCTGGATCTCGATTTCGCGTAGAATGGTAAAGGCTTTTTCCGCAGGGAACTTATGGGCAATCGCCCATCTGGGTGAGCGGGAAATATAGCCAAGGCGACGTTGCAGTTCGAGACTATCAACCTTGTAGACCACACCATCGATATCATAGCCAAGCGTAGCCCGATCCTCTTCAATCCGGTGGTAGACTTTCAACAGCTCTTCAGCACTACAACAGCGTGTCATGAGGGGATTAACCCGAAACCCCCAAGTCTCGAAGGTCTTCACCATCTCCATTTGTGTATCTGCGGGCATGGCGCTCATATCACCCCACGCATAAGCGAAATACTTCAGCGGGCGTGATTTGGTGACTTCCGAGTTCAACTGACGCAAGGACCCGGCAGCAGCGTTGCGCGGATTGGCGAATACCTTGCCCCCATTGGCCTCCATTCGTGCGTTCAAAGCCTCAAAGTCCGCATGCGCCATATACACTTCACCGCGCACTTCCACTACCTCAGGTGCCTCTGAAGGCAGGGTTTTGGGGATGTCTTCTATCGTAAGGGCATTTGCAGTGACGTTTTCGCCGGTTGTACCATCCCCTCGGGTTACAGCATGGACCAACCGCCCCTTTTCGTAGCGCAGGGCCAGTGACAAGCCATCAATCTTGGGTTCAGCCGTTACCGCCAGTTCCCCCATGAGGGGATCATACCTCAAGAACCGACGTACGCGGCCCAGAAACTCTTGCACATCCTCGTCACTAAACGCGTTATCCAGCGACAGCATGGGCACGGTGTGAGTAATCTTTCCGAACCCTTCTGCCAGCTCGCCCCCAACTCGATTGGAAGGACTATCCGGACGGATCAGGTCGGGGAACAGCTGTTCCAGTTCACTATTGCGATATTTGAGGCTGTCATATTCCGCATCGGTTATGATGGGTGCGTCTTTTGTGTGATAGGCCTCATCGTGTTTTTGCAAAAGCTCGGCGAGCCGTTCCAGTTCCTGCGCGGCTTCGTCGCGCGTCAAATCATGAACAGGTTTTTCGGAGAGTGTTTGCGATTGTTGTGAGGCAGACACGGATAGGCTTCCTGAAATGAACTGAGTTGTCGCCTATCATTTGGCACAGCATGGGGACCACGGCAAGCATTGCGCGCACCCGCTCCCCACATCTGCAAGTCTGAATATCAGGCGGCAAGCCCAGCATCGCGATTGCTGGTGTCACGCTGGTCCGAAACGGGTTGCAACAGACGCGGCAGGACCGCCAGAAGCGCAACCAACAACACCAAAGGGGCCACCGGTATGAAATGAGAGGTCAAGGCAATCGCTGCGAATGGCAAGAGATACAGCATTGTAAAACAAATGGGTTCGAGGATCGAACTATCGAAGTCCGAAGGCGCGAACACCTCATGCTTGATCGCGTAGTAATACAGCAAGGGAACCACCACCACGAGGTCCCAGACCTGCGCAAACGGACTGGCGAGCACAGCCAACACGGCAAAACACAGGTTCCTTGCTTCCGGATCCCTTGGCTTCCAGAAAAGCCACAGCGTTGCAAAAGCACACAGCAAAGTGACAAGCGCCTGAACCAGCATAACGCTTTCCGCATTGAGATTGGCAGCAACAAGGGCTCCACTTACCGACAGGCTCATCGCAAGAACGTCAGAGGGTGCAGAAAGCAGTGCTGCGAACTGGATCCGAACCGCATTGTCCCAATAAAGATACCAGCTCTCTGCACCAAACAGGACGGTTGAAAGAAAAACCACACCGGCGCTACTGCAAACCGCTGCACTGAGCGCGATCATGTTCCGCGAGGCCAACAGTGCCAACACACCGAATACAAATACCACGGGCTCCACCACGCTGAGCCCCAACATCAACCCGGCAAGAACCGGTTTCACCTCAAGACGGCGCAGCGTCAGACACAGCAAAGCGGCAACAAACAAGACTGGCTGACCATAAAGCACACACAACAGGGTTGCCGGTGCCAAACACACAAAGTCGAGTGTATCGAAGGAGCGGTACTCTCCACGACAACACCAAACCAGTGCAGCCACACCAACACCAGCCACCAATCCATAGGCCAACATGAAAGGCAAGCTCGCCAGCGGAAGAAGAAACAACAGCAGGCCCGGCGACATCACCCACTCGTAAAACGGATGGGCCCCCGGCGCATACTCCAGCGCGGTCAATCGAAACTCGGCGAAATCCATCACCAGAGTTACATAGCCCCGAAGCGCCAGAACGGCAGCCTCATAGTAGGCGAAAAAGTCCCCGCCAAACCTGAGCGCGGTGAAGCCATAATCCATTGGATCCCAAAGCGCCCACAGATACATGGGATAGCCGATAACGATCAGCGCAATGGCAATGTGAAAATAGGCCTTCAGACGAGGAAACGCATTCATGAGGCAAACTCCGGTTACGCACGGGGTACCGTCAGAATGCCAAAACGCGGTTAAATTATTGAAAAGTCTAAACCTTGTCGGGTTCACCCAATGGGTTTTAGGGGATACCGAGCGCTCGGACCTACATCAACCCACTGAGGTACTTCTTAAATCCGGGAAGCTTCAAGCCCTACACCAGTGTGCCATGCAGAAGTCTGTCGGCCGCCATTCGCGCTTCTTCGGTGATGGTTGAGCCCGCCAGCATGCGAGCTACTTCTTCGCGGCGGTCTTCGTCGGCAATATGGGTCACGCGTGTAGCCACACGTTCGCCATCAACATCACCTTTTTCAATCAGGAAATGCCCCTCTGCGCGGGCAGCCACCTGTGGCGCGTGGGTGACCGTGAGCACCTGAACCTGCTCCGCAAGACGCGCCAAGCGCACCCCAATGGCTTCAGCAACAGCGCCGCCCACCCCAGTATCGATTTCATCAAACACGAGCGTCGGAGCCGAGCCCTTGTCAGCCAACGACACCTTCAAGGCCAACAGGAAGCGCGACAGCTCGCCGCCAGATGCAACCTTGAACATGGGTCCGGGACGGGTTCCTGGGTTCGTCTGGGCCCAGAACTCTATGGCGTCGATACCATCGCTGCCGCGGCGCTCCGGATCAACATCCTGTTGGATGATGAAACGGGCGCGTTCGAGTTTCAGCGCCGGAAGTTCTGCGTGCACAGCGTCCTCCAAAGCCCTCGCAGTAGCTGCGCGCTGATCCGACAAGTCCTTGGCGAGACTATCATAGGCCGCGCGCGCATCCTTTACAGCCTGCTCCAACGCCTGAAGCTTGTCCTCTCCTGCATCCAGATCCGCAAGATCAGACGCCATTTGGTCACGCAGGGCTCCCAAATCGTCCACCGGGCGAGAGTATTTTCGCGCTGCCGCCCGAAGCGCAAACAGCCGCTCTTCGGTCTGCTCCAACTCACCGCGATCGAAATTGGTATCTCTGAGCGCCGTCTCAAGCCCGCTGCGGCCATCTTCCAGATGATCCAAAGCAGACCCAAGCGACTCCACAACGCTGGTCAGATAGGCCGGAGCTTGATCAACTTTGCGCTCCAGACGGCGCAACAGACTGGCAAGCTCGGGAATGGGCGATGCCGTGCCATCAAGGGTATCATAGGCTTCCTGAAGATCTCCCGCGATCTTCTCCACCTGCATCATGTCCTGACGGCGCAGCGCAAGAGTTTCCTCTTCCCCCGGCTGCGGATCCAGCGTGTTCAGTTCATCTACACTGTCGCGCAGATAATCAGCTTCTTTCCGAGCCTCTTCAATGCGCGCCACATGATCCTTCAAGGCCTTTTCGGCGTTTCGCACAGCCCGAGACGCGCTCCGCACCTCGCTCGCGAGCTCTTCGAGCCCCCCAAAACTGTCCAGAATCTGACGGTGGCTTTCCGGATCCACCAAGGCACGGTCATCATGCTGGCCATGAACTTCCACGAGCAGGGTCCCGACTTGACGCATCAACCCTGCGCTCACCGGCGCATCATTGACGAACGCTCGGGTTCGCCCATCCTGCGATTGAACACGGCGCAGGATGATATCCGCATCGTGTTCCAGATCATTTTCCTTGAGAAGAGCACGAACCGGGTGGCTCATGGGAACATCAAACGCCGCCGTTACCTGACCTTGCTTCTGCCCATGGCGAACCAGTCCGGCGTCACCGCGCCCGCCCAGTGCGAGCGAAAGCGAATCCAGCAGGATGGATTTACCGGCACCGGTTTCCCCGGTCAGCACGCTCATACCCGCAGTAAACTGCAGGTCGAGCTTATCAATGAGAACGATATCCCGAATTGATAGCGTTGAAAGCATAAGGCCCAATCAGCAAGCGAATGACGAAGAGATCAGAGCAACTTGATATCTTTAAACGCCCGTGAAATCCAGCTGCTTTCCGTCTCACTCGGTTCATAGCCACCCTTTTGCAGCAGAGAATGGGCGTCACGATACCACTGGCTCTCCGGGAAATTGTGACCTAGCACAGCGGCAGCAGTCTGCGCTTCATTGACCACACCAAGGGCATAGTAGCTTTCTGTTAACCGGAACAGAGCTTCCTCGATGTGACGGGTGGTTTGATAATTGGTCACAACCACCTTGAAGCGGTTGATCGCAGCTAGATACTGGCGGCGCTGCAAATAATAGCGGCCAACTTCCATTTCCTTACCGGCCAACTGATCGTGTGCAACGCGCACGCGCTGCCGTGCCTGTTCGGCGTATTCGGAGTCCGGGAAGCGCTGCACGACTTCATCAAAGGCTTTCAGTGCCCGCTGCGTTGCAGCCTGGTCACGCCCCACATCCGGGATCTGCCGATAGTAGGATTCGCCGATGAGGAAGAGAGCATAGGCCGCATCATCATTACCTGGATACAACGTCACGAACCGGTCGGCCGCCGCTACTGCCTCGGCATAATTGCCCATGGTGAAATTAAGATAGGCGATATTGATCAGCGATTTGCGCGCGAACTCGGAGTACGGATAGACCCGGTCAAGTTCACTGAACTTGGCTTCGGCATCCTTGAGCTTGCCTTCCGCACGCAACGCAAGGCCCTGATTGAACATCAGCTCAGCTGGCGTATCATCCAGCGCGAACTCGTCCGCTGCTTCCTGAGAGGCACATCCAGCCACAGCCAGCGCCACGGCAAATGAGAGAAAACGAACTGTCTTGCCCAAGCCTCGACGGCCTGCCAGTCCTTGAGCACCACCCCTATGCAGCAATGTTTCCGACTCCTTATAGTCTCATCAGGATTCGGGGCACACCCCACCCCGTCAGACGCTTCTAACCGAATGAACCGACTTCGTCACCCGTGCGCAAGCCATTTGCCGCGAATTTATGTCGGAGTTGGGGCGAAAGTCTTGAATAAAGCGCCGGGGACTAAGAAACTTCCGGTCCGAACGCAGCAGCCTGCAGACCACCGATCAATTCAGCGTGGCCTTTTTCCGAAACGCGAGAGCGCTTTGCCACTTCGCTTGCCTCCACGATTTCAAAGGCATCCGGGTTCTTGAACAGCTCTACCAAGACGTTGTGGTTCATGCGGTGACCGCCTTTGTAAGAACGGTATTCACCCATGATCGGCAGTCCGGCCAAGGCCAGATCACCAACGGCATCCAGCGCCTTGTGGCGTACGAACTCATCCGGCCAACGCGTGCCTTCAGGATTCAATACACGATCACCATCCAGAGCCACGGAGTTTTCCAGAGAAGACCCCATCTGAAAACCAAGCTTCCAGAGTTTCTCAACATCCTGAACCGAGCCAAACGTACGCGCCCGAGCAATCTCGTTGCGGAACGCATCCGGGGTAAGCTCAATGTCGAGTTTCTGCACGCCGATCAATGCAATGTCAAAATCGATCGTAATGTTGAATCGCTGACCATCGTAGGGACGCAATTCACTCCACTGGTCACCTTGGACAACCCGTACCGGCTTTTTGATCCGGATATAGCGGCGGCCAGCATTCAAAGACACAAGACCGGTTGCATCGATTGCTTCAACAAACGCGGAAGCACTGCCATCCATGATCGGCATTTCCGGGCCGTCGATTTCGACAATCGCGTTATCAACACCCAGACCACGGAATGCAGCCATCAAATGCTCAACGGTGGAGACGCCACCATGAGAAGGATCACCAAGAACAGTGCACAAGGCCGTGGCGGAAACAGATTGCCATGTTCCGACAATCTCGACATCGCCATCCGGCGTCGAACGCTGAAAGAGAATTCCGGTATTCGCGTCTGCTGGATGCAAAGTGACGGAGGCAGGTCCGCCTGAGTGAACGCCGATTCCATTGAGCGTCACGCTATCAGCGAGCGTTGTCTGTTTTTCGACACGCGTTGTCATCGTCATTCCAGCCTTATCTGATTGGGCTTGGGTCGTTTTTGTTTCACTCAAGCCGAAAGTTCGTGAACCGCCCCACCGGTCAAGCTGGACATTATCTATTTTTCAGGGAGGAATAAAATAAAGCTTTGTTACGCTTTGTAACGATCTGAAAACCTGAGAGTTTTCACGTATAAACGAGCATCAACGCGCTGCAGCAATCCAGAAAAATCTGGATTGCTGCCGAGAGGCGCGAGTGTTGGTCTTTTAGTTGGCCTGACGACGCAGGAATGCTGGAATTTCCAGCTGGTCGTCATCCACAGATGGGCGATTCTGTGGAGCGGCACGACCGGTCTGGTCAAGATGACCAGCTGCGCCGTGGTCGCTTTGTGCACGTGGTGCCGGAGCCATGGGAGCTTCCTGCGGCGCAGCCGGCACGAAACCTTCGTCCATGGCAGGCTCGTGATGCTCTTCATCCTCACGGCGACCAAGACCACCAGCCAGACGACGCAACAATCCCATCGGACGACGCTCTTCATCATCGTGATGACCGTGGTGCATCTCGTGATGTTCCGGAGCCTGAGGCTGGGGAGCGGCCTGCTGAGGCGCCGGAGCTGGAGCTGCCTGTTGCTGCTGCTGAGGCTGCGGCGCGCGAGCCCGGTATTCACGCTGTGCAATCGGCGGGAAGTCTTCCACGCGCGGCATGCGCGCGGTTGGCTGAACCTGCTCGGCCTGCGGCGGAATGTAAGGCTGTGGTGCCGGTGGCGTATTATCTACAGCAGCTGGCGTTTCATCCTCCATATCCTCATAGGACGGAGTCTGGTCATACGCACTCGGTTGATAAGGCGCGATTTCCACTTCAGGATCAGAAGAAGAAGCGACGGCAGCTGGCTTCACAGGCTGGGGCCGTGGTGCGGCAGGCTGCTGCGTCGCAACAGATACCGGGGCCTCAGCCTTGGGTGCGTTTCCCTCCGATACTCCGGCAGATTGCAGGCGCTCGGTCAACTCGGCCATGCGCACTTCAGCAGGAGAGACGTCGTCGCGGCCATCCTGATCAATTCCGGTGGCAACGACGGAAACGCGAATGCGCCCTTCCAGTTCTTCATCAAACGTTGCGCCAAGAATAATGTTGGCATCCGGATCGACTTCTTCACGAATACGGGTTGCCGCTTCATCAACTTCAAACAACGTAAGATCGTTGCCACCGTTGATGGAGATCAACAGGCCACGCGCGCCCTTCATGGAAGTCTCGTCCAGAAGTGGGTTCGCAATGGCTGCTTCAGCAGCTTGGATAGCGCGGTTCTCACCTGAGGATTCACCGGTACCCATCATCGCCTTGCCCATGCCGCGCATGATCGAACGCACGTCAGCAAAGTCGAGGTTGATCAGGCCTTCCTTCACCATCAGGTCGGTGACATTAGCCACGCCCGAGTAAAGAACCTGGTCAGCCATGGCAAACGCATCAGCAAAGGTGGTCTGTGCATTTGCAATGCGGAAGAGATTTTGGTTCGGAATAACAATGAGCGTGTCAACGTTGCGCTGCAGCTCTTCGATGCCCGCTTCGGCAACACGCATCCGGCGTGAGCCTTCGAACTGGAACGGTTTGGTAACCACACCTACCGTAAGTATTCCCTGTTCACGAGCCGCCCGTGCAATCACAGGAGCCGCGCCAGTGCCCGTTCCACCGCCCATACCGGCCGTGATGAACACCATGTGAGAACCGGACAGGTGATCATTTATTTCGTCGATCACTTCCTCGGCAGCTGCGCAGCCAACTTCGGGCTGAGAACCGGCGCCCAGTCCTTCGGTAACAGCAACACCCATCTGGATGACGCGCTCGGCCTTACAAAGGGCCAAAGCCTGTGCGTCGGTGTTGGCAACAACAAAATCGCAGCCTTGAAGACCGCTGGTGACCATGTTGTTCACGGCGTTGCCGCCGCCACCGCCAACGCCAAAAACTGTGATCCGTGGCTTCAATTCCTGAATATCAGGCATTTGCAAGTTGATAGTCATAAGTTCCTCGCGACCCTAGATCTGTCCGCCGCCCAGCGGGCAGATCACTCTTCCTCTCATGCGTTCACCAAAATGGCGAAACTGTTCACTGATCCCTCGGGATCAAAAACTCTCTCTCAACCACTGCCCGACACGAGCAAAATAGTTCCCCGTGCCAAGCCACTTACCGCGTTGCGCTCGCGGCTCGAACTGTTCAATTTGCGCCACCTGCGGATAGATCAGCAGACCACAAGCAGCACTGAAGGCGGGCCCTTTGGCCACGTCCGGCATATTGGCAATACCGAGCGGCCGCCCGAGACGCACATTGCGTCCAAGAATGCGCCGAGCCGTTTCACTCAACCCGGTCAGCTGGCTCGCCCCACCCGTCAGAACCACCCGCTTGCCCACGCGTCCGGCAAAGCCGGAAGCGACCAGACGGTCCTGAATAAGCTCCAGAATCTCTTCAACACGCGGGCGGATGACCCGTGTCAGCATCGCCCGCGGGATCTGCGTCGGCAGATCGCCCTCCTGGTCAACAGGGGGCACACTGATGAAATCCCGGTCGTCTACAGCGCTCGGCAAAGCCGAGCCGTGAAGTGTCTTGATCCGTTCCGCATCCTGCATGCGGGTGGACAATGCACGGGCGATATCCATGGTGACATGGTTGCCGCCCACAGCGATGGCATCGAGATGCACCATCTGTCCGTCAACGAAGATGGAGATCGTGGTGGTGCCACCGCCCATGTCGATGCACGCCACACCCAGCTCGGTTTCGTCGCCCACCAGCGTGGACAAGCCCGAGGCATACGGCGTAGCAACAAGGTTTTCGACATTCAGGTGACCACGGTTGATGCACAGCTCGAGGTTTCGAACTGGCGGCACTTCCGCCGTCACCACCTGCATGTCCACACCCAACTTGCGGCCCATCATGCCGCGCGGATCCCGAATGCCACGATTGCCATCAAGGCCGTAAGAAATCGGCAATGCATGCATGACGGCACGGCCATCGGTTGCCGTGTGCGTAGACCCGGCCGTCAGAACACGCTGAATATCGGCTTCGGTCACACTCTCCGAGCTCAGCGGCACACTGGCCGAAAAAATTTCGCTTTGCAGACGCCCGCAGGTAACGGTCGCCAACAGCGATTCAACCATCACGCCCGACATTCGTTCAGCGGAATCCACCGCCCTGCGAATAGCCTGCTCAGCCTGGTCCAGATCCACCACAACGCCTGACTTGATGCCACGCGAGCGCTGATGGCCATACCCGAGAAGCTCCACACTATGGGTGCGGCCCGGCAACAACTCGCCGTCTTCATTCGGGGTCAACTTGGCGATCAGACAACAGATCTTGGAGGATCCGACATCCAGAACCGAAACAACTGCGGCCCGCCTGGAAGGCAACGGCCGTTTCCGAGGGAGATAGATGACCTTCTTGCTGGTACTCATGTGTCAGCTCCCCCTACACCGCGGCGCGGACGCGCCTTGATAGCGGCCTTGCGCCGCAACGCTGCTTCTTCGGACAAGCGCACTACCACCCTATCCTCCAGCCGCATATCCACGGCTACGATATCTCTGCTCAGAAGTCCGCTCTCCGCGTCCATGCGAACGAGGTCGGCAAGGGCTTTGGAGATGCCCACTTCCGGCAACCGAACAACCACTCCATTTTCAAGATTCAAATCCCAGCGCCGCTCGGAAATCAGGCTCGCAGCCCGTACCCGCGCGCGCAGTGCAGGGATCTTGTTCAATTCTTTCATGATCTCACCGGCACGCCGCTGCGCGCCATGGTTGACCACTCGCAGCAGATTGGCATAACGCCCATCCACCTCATCCGTTATCACCTCGCCGTCCTCGGTAATCACGGAGATCACATCACCACGCTGCCACAAGGCATAAGGCACCTGTTCAGCGATTTTGATCTTCAACGTGCCGGGATACAGTTTCTGAATTGAAGCCGTATCCACCCAGGCGATTTCATCAATCCGTTCCCGCGCGGCTTCTGCATCAAACATCACCAGTGATGGATGATCGTGAAGCTCAAGCGCTTCCAAAATCTGAAATTCGGCAACCCTCTGGAGGCCATCCATCTCGATCTGGTCGATGGCGAAACCGGTTGCAGATGTCACGTTTTCCACGACCGTGCGCCCATGCCCCCCCAAAACGATACCGTAGGTTGCGGAGGTAGCCAGAAAACCCAGCGCGCATGCGGTTGGCGCCCAACGAGGCAGTACAGCAAAAAAGCCAACGACGCTCCAAGCGGGTCGTTGGTGCAGACGCGAGACGCCGCGACGGGAAGAGCCGTAGCCCCCGTTCGTCAACGCTCTGCGCCATGCCATCAATTTTGCAGTTATCTGCCGCAACTTGCGTCCTCCACGATCCAACTCACCAACTCTTTGAAATCATGGCCAGCTTCGGCGGCGATTTCGGGAACCAGAGAGGTTGGCGTCATGCCGGGTTGAGTGTTCACTTCCAAGCACACCAACTCGCCAGTTCCAGTCGAACTGTCATCCAGTCGGAAGTCCGCTCTGGAGACACCACGACAGCCGAGGGCCTGATGCGCTTTCAAACTCAGTTTTTGTATTTCTTGGTAAACAGGAGGTAAAATTTTTGCCGGAAGTATATGTTGTGAACCACCAGGAACGTATTTTGCGTCATAATCATAGAAGTTGTGCCCCATTGGCACAATTTCCAGTACACCCAGCGCCACATCACCCATGACCGCGCAGGTCAATTCACGCCCTGCGACGAACTTTTCAGCCATCACCACATCCGGATAGGGCCAGTCGTCACGTGTTAACTCCTGTGGAGGATGTTCCTGATCCTCTTTCACGATCACGACACCAAAACTTGACCCCTCATTGATCGGCTTGATCACATAGGGCGGCGCCATGACATGCTGTTTTGCCGCTTCCAGACGATGGACTACCCGCTCTTCGGCCACGGGCACACCCGCCACCTTCATCACGGCCTTGGCTTTCACCTTATGCATGGCCAAAGCCGAAGACATCACTCCGGAATGAGTGTAGGGAATTTCCAGGAGCTCCAGAACGCCTTGAATGCAACCGTCTTCACCAAATGGTCCATGCAGCGCATTGAAGGCCACGTCCGGCTTCAACTCCTTGAGAATTTCAACAACATTGCGATCCACATCGACGCGCGAAACCGTGTAACCCGCTTCCTCCAACGCATCTGCGCAGGCGTTCCCCGAGCTCAGGGATACGGGGCGTTCGGCGGCCCAACCGCCCATCAATACGGCAACATGCTTCGTCATTTATTTCTTGCGTCCTTGCTTTGGTCGTGCGCGCGTCAATTAAACGTTGCCCAGAAACGGCGCTATTTCCTGCCCCTCTTCAAAGCTCCCCAGTCGTTTGATCTCCCAGTCAAGGTGAATACCGGTCTTTTCCAACGCTCTGGCCCGAACCGTTTCACCCAGAAGTTCCAAATCGTAAGCGCTGGCGTCACCCGTATTCAGCATGAAGTTGCAATGCATCTCCGACATCTGCGCGCCGCCAACCTGCAGACCGCGACACCCTGCCTGATCCACAACACGCCATGCGCTGGATCCCGGTGGGTTTTTGAAAGTCGAGCCCCCGGTCTTCTCACGGATTGGCTGCGCTTTCTCACGGTGCTCAATCACAGCCGCCATTTCCGCACGGATCGCCTCTTCCGGCTGCGCAATGCCCTGAAACACCGCACTGGTGAAAATCAGATCCTCAGGAGCAGAGGAATGGCGATAGGCGTAGCCCATCTCCTCGTTGCTCAACGTTATGATTTCCCCATTTCTTTTTACGGCATTAACGTTAACGACCCGTTCATTTGTCTCCGTTCCGTGCGCGCCGGCGTTCATTCGCAGCGCACCACCAACGGCTCCCGGAATACCAGCATAAAAAGCAAACCCTCCGGTCCCGGTCTTGGCTGCTTCTTCAGCCAGTTTCTTATCCGGAACGCAGGCTCCTGCCCGCAGCTTGTGATCACCCAGATAGTTCACCTGTCCAAATCCCTTCATGGGCAAGCGAATGACCACTCCCTTCAGACCGCCATCGCGCACAAGAAGGTTGGACCCAAGGCCAATCACCGTTACCGGTACATCCTCTGGCAACGCCTTGAGGAACGTGGACAGATCGAGTTCATCGGCTGGCTGAAACAGTAGCTCTGCCGGTCCGCCAACCCGCAGCCACGTTACAGCTGACAGCAGCTGATTGGGCACCAGTCGGCCGCGAATTTCCTCGGCAACCGAGCCAAGACGCGAAACGATGTCTTCTGCCATCAGCCTTCTCCCTCGTTCGGATGCAAGGCGGCCAGATCACCTGGCAACTTGTGGGCCCACTGGGTAATCGTGCCCGCGCCCAGACAAAGAACATAGTCCCCCTCTTCGGCAACCTGACTGACCAGTTCCGCCAGATTTTCCGGCCCATCGAGAAGATGGACGGACCGGTGACCACCCGCCTTCAGTCCTGCGACCAGGTCGGCCTGATCAAATCCTTCAATCGGTTGCTCGCCCGCCGCATAAACAGGGGCCACAATCACGGTATCGGCATCGTTGAAACAAGAGCAAAAATCTTCAAAAAGGCTCTGCAACCGGCTGTATCTGTGGGGCTGAACCACCGCGACAACCTTGCCCTTGGTGGATTCCCGCGCCGCATGCAGCACAGCCTTTATTTCTACCGGATGGTGGCCGTAGTCGTCGTAAATCTCTACGCCTTGCCAAGAGCCGGTATGGGTGAAACGTCGCTTCACGCCACCAAAGGAGGCAAGCCCGGTGCGGATATCATCGCCAGACAGACCCAGTTGAGTTGCCAGAGCAATCGCCGCCGTGGCATTGGAAACGTTGTGCAAGCCCGGCATCGGCAGAACGAGATCTTTCAGTTCAACCGGCTCACCGCCGCGCCGGTCGTGGATTACAACCGAGAAGGTCGACTTGCCGCCACCCATCTCAACGTCGGTGAACCGCACATCGGCCTGAAGGGTGGACCCGTAAGTGATGATCTTGCGATCTTCGATTTGCCCAACCAAGGTCTGTACTTCGGGATGGTCCAGACACATGACGGCAAACCCATAGAACGGTACATTTTCAACGAATTGTCGAAACGCCGCCCGTACACCGTCGAAGTCGCCATAATGATCAAGGTGTTCCGGATCGATATTGGTCACAACCGCAATGTCGGCGGGCAGCTTGATGAATGTCCCATCGGATTCATCAGCTTCGACAACCATCCAGTTGCCTTCGCCCATGCGTGCGTTTGTCCCGTACGCATTGATGATGCCGCCGTTGATCACGGTCGGATCCATCCCGCCCGCGTCCAAAAGCGCCGCGACCATTGACGTGGTGGTCGTCTTTCCGTGCGTACCCCCAATGGCGATCGCCTGTTTGAACCGCATCAGTTCCGCAAGCATTTCCGCCCGGCGTACAACGGGCAAGGACCGTTCCCGTGCTGCGATCAGTTCCACATTGTCGTTCTTGATAGCCGATGAAATAACAAGCACTTCGGCGCCATCGAGGTTGTCGGCGCTATGTCCTACATGAACGGTGATGCCCATGGCGCGCAAGCGCTGCACATTGGCATTCTCCGACATATCGGAGCCCTGTACCGTATAGCCCAGCTTCAACAGCACCTCTGCGATACCGCTCATGCCAATGCCGCCAATCCCGACAAAGTGAACCGGGCCGATGTCACCGGGCATTTTCATGATGTCACCTCTTCATATTCCCGAACGTGTGCCGCCCGGCCTGTTGTTTGTTCCACAAGATCGGCAAGGCGCTGCACTGCATCCGGGCGCCCCTCCCGCTTGGCAGCCGTAGCGGCATCCCGCAACTTGGCCGGTGTTGTCATGAGATCGCGCAGCATATCGGCCAAGCGGTCGGCACTCAGCTCTTTTTGGCGCACAGGCCACGCAGCCCCTGCATCCTCGAGGAACTTGGCATTATTGCCCTGATCATCCTCCACAGCACCGGGATACGGCACAAGAATGGCCGGTCGCCCGATAGCTGCCAGCTCGCACAAAGTACCTGCGCCCGCACGGGAAATGACCAGGTGTGCCGAGGCCATGCGCTGCGGCAGATCCTTGAAGAACGTCTCCAACTGCGCTGCGATCCCCAGTTTCTGATAGGCCTGCTCTACCGTGGCAAGATCCTCACTCCGACACTGTTGGACAATGGCCAGCCGCGCCCGTTCTTCCGTCGTCAGCAGGGCAAGCGCCTCTGGCAGGATAGAGGAGAAAAACCGGGCGCCCTGACTCCCCCCGAACACCAACAAGTGGAATGGTTCACCAACCTCTGGCGCGTGGAAAGGTGTTTCGCTCACTGCCAAAACATTGTCGCGGAGCGGGTTACCTGTCATCACCACCTTGTCCGCCAGAGTTGAGGGCAAGTTTCGAACCGGCAGGCTGACCGCAACCTTGGTTGCACGTGCAGCCAGCAATCTGTTTGCCCGGCCCATCACCGCGTTTGCTTCATGCAAAATGGTCGGCACCCCGGCAAGCGCTGCCGCAAACATGGGCGGGAAGGTTGGGTATCCGCCGAAACCAACCATGGCCAATGGCTGCTTTTGTTTCAGGATCTTGCGCGCCTGCAAGGTGCCCAATCCAAGTTTCAGCACGGTTTTCATCAGTCGGAACGGATTGCGCCCCCGCAACGTATCGCTTTGGATGAGATGCACCTCATCTGCCGGAAAAGCACTGCCGTACTTGTCGGCGCGCTCATCCGTCATCAACTCCACTCGATAACCGCGTCGGCTCAGCTCTCCAGCCAGCGCTTCAGCGGGGAAGAGATGCCCCCCTGTTCCGCCGGCTGTGAGCATGATTGTCGGTTTCATTCTTCTTTATTCTCCAACAGCAGTAGCCAAAGGCGTTCAAACAACGGACGAAGCGGACACACGGGTAACAGTAACTCCGGAAATCCGCGTAGGTCGTGGCCGGCGCCGCGTCAGGGCCAGCACAAATCCCATGGACAACGCCAATGCCACCAATGACGACCCGCCATAGGAAATAAAGGGAAGAGTCATGCCCTTTGCGGGCATCAGGTTCAGGTTCACGGCCATGTTGATGCAGCTCTGCAGACCGAACAGAACAATAAGGCCGGATGTGGCCAGCCGTCCGAAGGGATCCTGATCTTTGGAGGCCGCAGACAGTCCTCTCAAAACAACGAAGGCAAATACACTGACAAGAAAAAGGCACAGCAAGATGCCGTATTCTTCAGCCACCACGGCAAAGATGAAGTCCGTATGGCTATCGGGGAGAATTCGTTTCACGGTACCTTCCCCAACCCCGCGGCCGAACCAGCCACCAGCAAGGAACGAGTCAATGGCGCGGTCGATTTGATAGGTATCCCCGGACTCAGGATTGAGAAAGCGCTCCACGCGCCCACGCACGTGCGGCAGATACACATAGCCCGCTATCATGCCGCCAATGCCCGCTACGCCAAGCGGCACAATAGCAAACCAAGACAACCCGTTCAGAAAGAACAAGGCGGCCAGCACCATGGTCAACAACATCGCCTGACCGAAGTCCGGTTGAGCAACCAACAGCGCCACCACGATGACGTAGAGCATGATGGAAAAAAGTCCGCCCGGTATCTCTGGGCGTTTCCGCGCTTCCGACATGAGAAACGCCATGACAATCACCAGCGCCGGTTTCACAAACTCCGACGGCTGAATGGTGAACCCGAACAAGTGCACCCATCGCCGAGCGCCCTTGATCTCCGCTCCAGTGAATAACGTGGCAATCATCAGGAGCACAGACCCCAGCAACACGAACAGCGCCACGCGCCGCACCATACGGGGGCTCAGTGCCGAAACACCAAGCAACAACACGATGCTCGGCAGCAGAAAGACAGCTTGCCGCTTGATGAAGTGATAGGGCTCCAGTCCAATACGCTCTGCAACAGGCGGGCTGGCTGCAAATGACAGCACCACGCCAGACACCATGAGAATGACGATCCCCGCCAGAATGTAGCGGTCGATTGTCCAAAGCCACTCTGCAAACGGGCTTCTATCGGTTCTTGAAACCATCAGCTTCCCCCCTGCTCAGACAGGTTGTTCGCCGCAACAGCAGCTAGTTCAGTGAAACGCTGCCCACGTACTTCAAAACTCGGAAACTGATCAAAAGACGCGCATGCCGGAGACAACAGCACAACCCGCTCTCCGGCCGAGGCCGCTATTGCATCTCGAGCGGCTGCCTGCACGGCGGTTTCCAGATTACCGCACTCTTCAAAGGCAACCTGATTTTCTTGCAGTGTCGATGCAAAGCTCGAAGAAGCTTCGCCGATCAGATATGCTTTTGCAATCCGTGGGAAGTAACTTTTGAGCGATGTGATGCCGCCCGCTTTCTCTCGTCCACCGGCGATCCAGAATATGCGCTCAAAACTGGCTAGCGCGTTGCCGGTTGCCTCTGCATTCGTTCCCTTGCTGTCATTGATGAAAACCACCTCACCAGCCCGGGCAACTGGCTGAAGACGGTGTTCCAGACCGGGGAACGTATCCATGCCTTCCTGAAGCTCTTCGATTGACAACCCAAGAGCCAGTGCCGCCGCACAAGCAGCCGCCGCGTTCTGGGCGTTGTGCGCGCCGCGCAAGCTCATGTGCCCCAAAAGATCAACCAGGTCAGCACGCTCATCATCAAACAGTTCAATGAGACGACCGCCCTCAGCAAATATTCCGGGGCCATCGACCAGTGGCCCCTTGCTGGAAATGCGTTCCACCGGTACGCCCGCAGCCTCAAGTCGCTTTGCCATGGCACGGCTTGGCTCATCATCAACACCTATGATCGCAAGGCGACTGGCGCGCACAAGACGTTCCTTGATCGCGCTGTAGTTGTCCATGGTTCCATGACGGTCGAGATGATCCGGCGACAGGTTCAACATAAGCCCGACATCGGGCGCGAGGCTGGGTGCCAGATCAATCTGGTAGCTGGAACACTCGACTACATAGACGCGATCCGGATCAAATTCGTCCAAATCTAGAACCGGGCGACCGATGTTGCCGCCCATTTGCACGTCAAAACCCGCTTGGCGCAAAACGTGCGCCGTCAATGCGGTTGTCGTGGACTTTCCGTTCGTACCCGTAATCGCAACGAACGGGGCTTCGGGGCACGAGGCCTCCCGTTGGCGAACAAACAACTCCACATCGCCAATGATCTCAATGCCAGCCGCCTGAGCCATCTGGACCGTCCAATGCGGTTCAGGATGCGTCAGCGGTACACCAGGCGCCAAGATCAAAGCAGCGTAGCGTTCGAAGTCGGCGTCGCGCAGATCCAGTGCATCAATGCCCTCATCCAACGCCATTTCAACCCGGCTTTCGTTATCATCCCAGGCATCAACGCGCGCCCCGCCAGCCATAAGGGCCTTGGCGGTCAACAGGCCGGACCCGCCCAACCCGAATAGCGCGACATGTCTGTCCTTGAATGTTGTAACCGGAATCATGGCATCGCTCCTGTTAGCGCAGCTTCAAGGTGGCCAGTCCGACCAAGGCCAGCACAACAGCGATAATCCAGAACCGGATCACGACCTGTGACTCAGTCCAGCCCAGATGTTCAAAATGGTGGTGGATCGGTGCCATCTTGAAGACGCGCTTGCCCGTAAGGCGAAACGAGGCAACCTGAACGATCACTGACACGGCTTCCAGCACAAAAAGCCCACCAATGATCGCCAGAACGATTTCATGCTTTGCAGCCACGGCAATGGCGCCAAGCATGCCACCGAGCGCCAGAGACCCGGTATCGCCCATGAAAATGGCCGCTGGTGGTGCATTGAACCACAAGAACCCCAAGCCAGCTCCAATCACAGCACCGCATAACACCGCCAGTTCTCCCGTGCCGGGTACGTGGTGGATCTGGAGGTATTCGGAGAACACGGCATTACCTGTCAGATAGGCAATCAAGGCGAAAGAGGCAGCCGCAATCATGACCGGCACAATGGCCAAGCCATCAAGACCATCGGTCAGGTTTACGGCATTGCCCGCGCCAACCATCACAAACGCGGCAAACGGGATAAAGAACACACCCAGATTGATGGTCAGTTCCTTGAAAAACGGAAAGCCGATGGAGGTGGAAAACGGCGCGGTATCCAGCATTGTTACGGCAAAGGCTGCCAGCCCTGCAATCAGGAATTCCAGCGCCAAACGTATTTTTCCGCTGAACCCCTTGTGAGACGCTTGAGAGACCTTCTGATAGTCATCATAAAACCCGATAAGGCCAAAACCGACCGTAACGCCGAGCACAATCCAGGTGTAAGGGTTTGCAAGATTGGCCCAGAGCAACGTCGCCACGATCATGCCGGACATGATCATCAAGCCGCCCATTGTGGGCGTGCCTTTTTTCGTCAGCAGATGACTTTCAGGCCCATCCTCACGGATGGGCTGCCCTTTGCCCTGACGCAACCGAAGAGCGGAGATGATTTTCGGACCAAACAGGAAGACAAACAAGAGGGCGGTCATGATGGCACCGCCCGTTCTGAAGGTAATATATCGGAATACGTTGAGAGCCGAAAACTGGTCAGCAAGCTCTCCTAGAAAATACAGCATTAATTGTCCTCAGCCTTCCACTGGCTCCGCATATCGCGACTTCACGGCATCAACGATCAACCCCATGCGCGTCCCCAGAGAACCTTTGATCATGATGATGTCGGCTGGCGAGAGATCGTTCACAACACGCTCCACCATACCTTTCGAATCTTTTGAATAAGCAACACGCCGGTCACCGGGCAAGGCGTCCCAAAGGGCCTTCATCTCGGTTCCCACACAATAAACCAGATCAATGCCTGCACTCTCTACGATACCTGCAATCCGAGCGTGAAACTGCTCGGAATCCGGACCAAGTTCGAGCATGTCGCCAACGACCGCAATGCGCCGACCGCGCCCCTCAATGGGCAGCGTTCCCAACAACTCCAGCGCCGCCTTCATGCTTGCCGGGTTGGCGTTGTAGCTTTCGTCGATAAGATGGGCGGTCCTGCCGTTGATTGTCAGAAGGGTTTGTTCACCCCGCCCCTTGGGAGGCTTCATTTCGCCCAGAGCAAGCCCGGCCAAGGCGATATCAGCACCCAACTCGGATACGCCGGCCAGAACTGCCAGTGAGTTGTTGATGTGATGCGCACCGGGCGAGCCGATCTTGTAGGTGATCGAGTTGCCGAGAATATTCGCCGTCATGGTCGTGCAATCCGCACGCGGCACGATTTTCTCCGACACGGCCTGCGCGCCTTTGCGTTGGCCGAATGTCACGATGTTTTTCACACCGGCTATGCTGGCCAAATAGCGCAGCAGATCATATTGCCGGTTATCACGGTTCAAAATGGCCGTTCCGCCAGGCTCAAGACCCTGAAAGATCTCTGCCTTGGCGCGGGCAATGCCTTCCACGCTTTCGAAAAACTCAAGATGCACCGCCTCTACGGTCGTGATCATGGCCACATGAGGGCGCACCATTTTGACAAGTGGGGTAATCTCACCCGCGTGGTTCATGCCAATCTCAAATACACCGAATTCGGTATTGGCCGGCATGCGCGCCAGAGTCAGCGGCACACCCCAATGGTTATTGTGGGACGCTGCCGAGGCGTGGGTCCGCCCCGACCGAGCCAAGGCCAGCTTCAACGCTTCCTTGGTACTAGTTTTTCCGACAGATCCTGTAACGGCGATAATGCGGGCCTTGGTTCGAGCACGCGCCGCGATCCCCAAATCCTGAAGGGCTTTCAGCGTATCCTCAACCACAACATAGCGGCCTTCTGGCGGCAGATCCGGCACCTTCGCACGCTCGACAACAGCAACGGATGCGCCGGCTTCGAGCGCCGCTTCAACAAATGTATGACCATCGAACTTCGGACCTTGCAGAGCAAAGAAGGCATCCCCTTCCTGCAAACTGCGGGTATCAATGGAAATTCCGGTAATGTCAGCCGGCGCTTTCCCTCGCACTTGCCCACTCAAAGCCGCAACAAAGGCATCACGCGCCCAGAGCGGAGCATCGTCGAACAGGTCTTCTGCCTCTTCCGGCTCACCTTCGGCAGTTGGGGCGGGCTGCACAGCCACAAGTGCAGTCTGAATGGTTTCGTGATCTGAAAACGGCAGAACCTCAGCCCCAACGATCTGCCCCGTTTCGTGCCCTTTGCCCGCGACGCACAGAATGTCGCCCTCGCCGAGGAGCTCGATCCCCTTTTGGATTGCCGCAGCACGGTCGCCAATTTCCATGGCTGCCGGGCACGCATCCAGAATTTCCTGACGGATTAAGGCGGGCTGCTCGGTCCGCGGGTTGTCGTCCGTGACAATGGTCAAGTCCGCCAGACGGCCGGAGATTTCGCCCATCAATGGGCGCTTGCCCTTGTCACGATCACCACCGCACCCAAAAACGCAAATCAAACGCCCTTTTGTAAATGGACGCAAGGCAGTCAACACATTCTCAAGCGCATCCGGTTTGTGAGCATAATCCACGAACACCAGACCGCCATTGTCCTTGGTCCCCACATGCTCCAAGCGACCCGGGGCTCCCTTGAGCCCACCAAGCGCCTCGATCACATCGGCGCCGTCCATGCCAGAGGCGATGGCCAACCCAGCAGCAACCAGCGCATTGGACACCTGAAACTCTCCGGTCAAAGGCAAACTTACGGAATGCGTCTGGCCTTCCCACACCAGCTCAAGCTGCTGCTTGAAGCCATCCGGCGTCGCTGAGACCAGCTTCAGGTCCTCTCCTCGTTCGCCAACGGTAAACAACGGAAGGTCACGCGCCTGCGCCTCAGCCACAACACGATCTGCAAATGGCGCGTTCGGGTCCACCACCACGACACCACCATCAGGCAGAACGTCGCGGAACAGGCGCAACTTGGCCTGCAGGTAGTCTTCCACGCTCTCGTGGTAGTCCATGTGGTCTCGGCCAAGATTGGTAAAACCAGCGGCCATCAGCCATACACCGTCCAGCCGGTGCTGATCCAAACCGTGGCTCGACGCTTCCATGGCAGCGTGTGTTACACCATCCTTGGCCAACTGAGCCAGTGTTTCATGGAGCTTGATCGGATCAGGCGTGGTCAGACCACCATAATTCTGACCGTCTGACGTCACTACACCCAAAGTGCCAAGGCTCGCCGCTTTCATCCCGCAATGAGCATAAATCTGGCGCACAAACTCGGACACGGATGTCTTGCCGCTGGTCCCGGTAACGGCAACCATGGTGTCAGGCTGGGACGCAAAAAAGGCAGCCGCCATCAGCGCCAGTTCGCGGCGGGCGTCCGGCGCCCCTATCACCAGCGTTCCTTCCGGCACCAATGCGCGCGCCTCGGCCAGCCGCTCGCCATTCACGAGAATGGCAACAGCGCCCTTTTCAGCAGCTTGCGCAGCAAATGTCAGCCCGTCGGCCTTCGCGCCGGGGAGCGCCGCAAACAGATATCCAGGCTTGACCGCACGGCTGTCCGCCGTCAGTCCGGTCACATCAAGAGAAGCTGCCCCTTCGGGCAATTCAGCGATATATACAAGGTTTTCAAGCAACATGACGTTGATATCACCGGACTATGAGTCGTCATTGTGGCGTAGCTGGATTTGAAGGGCCTCCAGCCACACGATTTTCCAAAATATCCTAGTATCGAACGGGAATGGTTTCATCATCCCCGGTAAAATTCGGCTTCACCCCCAGCATGGGTGCAATACGGCGGATAACGGCAGCAGTTGTTGGCACAACATTCCAGCCCGCCGTCGCATAATATTGGCCTTCCAGCTTTTGCGGCTCGTCCAGCATGAGCAACACCACATACTGCGGGTCATACATGGGGAACGAGGCAAGGAATGAGTTCAGATAAACGCCTTCCAGATACTGGCCGTTCTTGATCTTCTGCGCCGTACCGGTCTTGCCACCAACATCGTAGCCAGGCACAGCCGCCCGACGTCCCGATCCCTCAAGCACGTTCAGACGGTTCAGATAGCGCACCGCGTCACTGGTTTCCTTGGAGATAACCTGCTTCGCTATCTTATCGGCCTCTTCCTTGCTACGCGGCAGGAAGGTGGGCTCGATCAGCTTGCCGCCATTGACCAGCGTAGCAGCAGCCACGGCAGTATGCAGCGGAGTTACAGACAACCCGTGACCGAAGGAAATGGTCATCGCGGCCAGTTCGTTCCACCGTGGCGGCAACAAGGGCATCGCCCGCTCGGGCAATTCGCCCCCCAAGCGTTCGGTAAGCCCCAAATGCTTCAGGAAGCTTTTCTGCTGCTCGATTCCTGCAGCCAACATCATCTTGGCCGTACCGATATTGGATGAGTAGATGAAAATCTCCGGCACCGACAAGATCCGCCGTTTGCCATGAAAATCGCTGATGGTCTTGCCGGAGGCCCTGATGG
Organism: Pseudovibrio exalbescens DSM 16456; assembly: GCF_000422785.1. Lineage (GTDB taxonomy): Bacteria > Pseudomonadota > Alphaproteobacteria > Rhizobiales > Stappiaceae > Pseudovibrio > Pseudovibrio exalbescens. Next base: position 234,953 of record NZ_AUGS01000001.1, on the reverse strand, counting down.
GGTTACGCGCATCAAAGCTGTCATCAATGGAGACCTTGCCACTGTCCAGCGCCATAGCCACGGTAATGCCCTTGAAAACCGACCCCATTTCGAAAACGCCGGCGGTAGCGCGGTTGAGGCGATCCGGCTTCAACGCCTCACTGCGGTCATTTGGATCAAAGTCCGGCAGTGATGTCATGGCCACCACTTCGCCCGTATCCACCTTGAGAACAATGCCGACAGCAGCCTGAGCCTTGTAATGCTCCATCGCCCGCTTCAATTCATCGCGAACAGCGTATTGGGCGCGCAGGTCAATGGACAGCTTGACCGGCTCAAGGCCTTCCTTGCTTGAAAAGCCGAGATCACGCAGATCATTAAGCCATGCTTCATCAATGTATTTTTCAATCCCGGAAATGCCGCGACCGTCCACGTTGACGGTGCCCAGCACGTGGCTCACCGTATTGCCGCCCGGGTAAAAACGCTGCGTTTCATCCATGAAGTCGACGCCGGGTAGGCCGAGGCTGTGGATCTGTTCTTTTTGAACGCTCGAGATCTCGCGCTTCAACCAGATAAAGCCCGCATCGCTACGCAGCCGTTTCTCGATCAGCGGCTTGTTCAGTTCCGGCAGAACGGAAATCAACCCTTCGAACACCTCATCCGGATCAGGGATCTTTCGCGGTTCGGCATAGAGCGACCAGCTTTTGATGTCTGTGGCCAGAATTTCGCCGTTGCGGTCCAGAATGTCAGGCCGCGCCATAATCTTTTTATTGGCAGCAACGTAGGAGGATCCATCCTCTTCCTGATGCAGGCCAAGCGCAACCAGGCGCCCACCAATCGCGCCGAAAACCAGAAAAAACGCCAGCATGGCAATATAGACACGCGAGCGCGCAGGTTCACGCACAGTGGTCGCAATGGCGCTGCGCCGTGGTGGAACTGGTGTTTTGAGAAAGGAACTTTTCTGCCCTGACACGCCTCGCCTCCTACTGAACAGCAGGAAGACGGCTGGCATAACCGCCCATGGGGTCACCGGAAACAGGCTGAAGGTTCACAGGCTTGACCGGAAGCGCATCCACCGTCGTGATCTGGTCTGCGCCCAGAGGCTCAAGCTGAAGATAGGCATTGTAGCGGTCCACGACACCTTGCAAACGCGACGGCTGGTTCAAGGCACTCCACTTGGCCTTATACCAACGAATATCTTCCTTTTCCTTCTCGATCTGGCGCTGCAGTTCGGCCACACGCTCGGTCAGGTGCTCAGTTGACATCTTCATGTCATAGACTGCAGCGGCCCCAACCACCACGAGGATCAGAAACAACAAGTTTACGATCTTCAACATCGTATCAGCCCCCAAGTCCTCTGAATTCAAACAGCCGGGGTACACCGGCCTCATGGATATCAAGCTCGCGAGCCGGCGCGGCCAACCGGCGGCCGGCCCGCAAGCGCGCTGAGCGCGCACGAGGGTTTGCCGCCACCTCGGCCTCGCTCGCGTCCTGATTACCCTTCACAACAAATTCGAATGTAGCTGGTGGCACATCCTGCTCCGGCAAGTGCCGGGATCCGCCCGCCCGTGTCTTGCAGCGATCCGCAAGGAACCGCTTAACAATCCGATCCTCAAGGCTATGGAACGTCACCACTACCAGCCGACCACCCGGCTTGAGAATACGCTCCGCCGCAGCCAACGCGCCGGCCGCCTGATGCAGTTCGCCATTCACATAAATGCGCAGGGCCTGAAACGTACGGGTTGCCGGATGAATACCCGGCTTCTTGGGGTTCCGGCCAACGACTTTCTCAACCACATGAGCCAGTTCCGACGTGCGCTCGAACGGCTTTTCATCCCGGGCTCGGCAAATGGCATGAGCGACCGAAGACGCCTTTTTTTCTTCACCAAGCAATCCGATGATCCGGGTCAGGTCCTTTTGCTGGAGTGTGTTGACCACATCCGCCGCGCTGGGGCCATCCTGTTCCATGCGCATGTCCAGCGGTCCGTCGTTACGAAAGGAAAAACCCCGCTCGGCCTGATCCAGCTGCATGGAGGAAACGCCAAGGTCCATGACGACACCGTCCACCGCATCGAAGCCCAACTCGCGCGCGTGACTATCAATATCGACAAACTGGCCATGAACCATGAGCAGCCGGTCGGGATAAGCCGCCACCAAATCCGCCGCACCTGCTATGGCGTCCGGATCTCGATCTACCCCAATGACGGTAGCACCGGCTTCAAGAAAGGCACGAGAGTACCCGCCTGCACCAAATGTGCCGTCAATGATGACCTCGCCTTCCTGGGGATTCATGGCCTGCATGACCCGCTCCAGAAGAACGGGTATGTGACGGGTCAGTCCGCCAGCGACCTCTTTTTTTACGTCGCGACCCGTCATCATACCGCCCCTTCCAATGGAGCAGCGGAATTTCCGCCGCCCGCCAATACCGCCAGCGCCCGCTTCATTGCCTCTTCGCGATGCTCGCGGAATTTCGTTGGTTCCCAAATCTGGAACTTGAACCCCTGCCCGACAAAGGTCACTTCGTCGCTAATGCCAGTGTGGTGGCGCACCATGTCCGACAACATCACGCGCCCGTCCCGATCCACCTTGAGCGTTTCACTGGCACCATAAAGAGCCGTGGACAACGCATCATACTCCAGTGACAAGGTAGAAAAGCCTTCCAGCTTCTTCTGGATTTCGGCCACAAGCCCATTTCCGCCCGCATCAACCGCGTTCTGAAACGGAGACGGGAAGCAATACAGGCCCTCAAAGCCGTCTTTCGCCAAAGCCGCACGGAAGGGTGCCGGGATCGAGACACGACCCTTGGCATCCACCCGATTGGTGAAGTGCGAAACGAAGCCTGACATTTTTCCCCTTGCCTCATGACCGGCCCAATGGGCGCCGACCAGGTGCTACTCAACTCGTGAAGTACCGAAGTTTGCTCATCTATCGCCCGAGCGCGCTCCCATCTGGGACCAGACGCCTCAATCTGGTCATTTCCGGGATAATCTGGGATAGCATGGGACAGCACGGGACGTCAACGCACCACATGGGCTGACACCCGCCCCGAAACCCCACAAAACAGCCGGTTATCAACCACTATGGTTAATGCGAAATAACCTTAAAAATCATTAAAACAGAACACGAAGCGCGGTGTTGCAGGCAGGTCCGTCCACGACCGTTTCGAAGGGTGGGATGTTTTCCCGTGTCTCCCCAACAAAAAAGGCCATCGTGGAGAACGACGGCCTGTGCTTATTGAATTGACCTCACTCGACTCGCTCACACTCGGATGAATTCTCGCTTAAGTTGAGATGCTGTCGGAATACTAGTCGTAGGCCCGGCGAACCAGGGCGCTCCCCCCACACCGGATGTCATACCGCACTTGATGCGGTATCCAAACCCACATAGCCCGCCAGGTGCAACAACGGTCCGACTGGACCCCGGCTCGGAGGCCGGGGTGACGGAGGCACGGTAGGCCGTGTTACCGGGCATCACGACTGCTAGAGGCATAAAATGGCTGATAGGAATGGCGCAGTCTCATGCACTTTCGACAGCGAGTGAACGCAAATACCTCAAGGCCTGTAGGCTCCTGAACTGTACGAGCGGCTCAACCCTCTCACCCCTACTGTCGTCATCCCGGACTAGCGCAGCGCAGATCCGGGATCCAGCACGACCTGCGCGCTCCCCACCACACCGGCGTCATGTCGCACTTGATGCGGCAGCCAAAACCACATAGCCCGCCAGATGCAACAACGGTCCGACTGGACCCCGGCTCGGAGGCCGGGGTGACGGTGGAGTGTGCTGTGAGGGTCTTTAGTTTCACGCACTTTGATTGAAACATGGCAGAGAAACCTTCCGCACCTTGCCCAACCACCGAATGTCATGCCGCACTTGATGCGGCATCCAGAGCAGCATGGCACGGACGGATTGAGCTGGCCTTCAACCCAATGGATCTGGCCTACTGGGCCAGACCCTGTTCCGACAGGTAACGCATCGATTTCGGCAGATTGGCATTGTTGGCAAGCTCAAGAATGAGGCGCGGATGGTTCGTGTACTTTTGCAACGCGTTGAACAACGCGGGCCACTGTAAGGTCCCGTCTCCAATAGCCCAGTGGCGATCCGCATAGCCATCTGCATCTTGCAAATGCACATGCTGCAACAATGGCCCGGCGGCCTTCACATAGTAATCGACAGGCGGGGCACCGGTGGAGCCATGAGCGTAATAGGCATGGCCTGTATCCAGAGACACGGCGATTGCGTTGCTATTGAACGATTTCACCAACTCCACTCGGATTGACGGATCGACATCCTCGATGTTTTCAATCATCAACGTGCAGCCAATGTCCTCGGCCTTGGCAACCACGGCGCCCAAGTTCTCCTGAATGCATTGCAGCTTGAAGGAATGCCCTTGGTCATACTGATCCAGATTATGCTGATCCCACGTGGTATAGGGACTGTGCACCACCATATGGGTGGCTTTCAGCTTCCGGCAGACGTCCAGCCCCTGATCCAACCGTTTTTGGACAATCTGGCGGATTTCGGGATCCGCAGCCGAAATATCCAGGTTCCAGAAAGGCCCATGAATACCCAGCCGTCCCGTATAACCGTCCAGCTTTGCCAGCACCTCTTCAGCCAAATGCTCCCAGTTCCCGTTCAGAACATCCGCCGTGATGAAATCCTGAAGTTCCAGATCCCTTTGTTTCTCAAGGATCCAATCCCGATGCTGATCGTATTCGGTAATACTCATCGCCGCACCAACGACGGGCAGATAACCGGTCATGAGACCTCCTGTGACTCAGCTTGAACGCGCAATTGCCGATAGGTGCTACTTGATACAGATGTCATAGAGGTTACAACCATTCCAAATTAGTTGGATAAGCGGTTGTGCCAGACCGTGCCCGGTTGGTTTCGGGCAGCGCGAGCAAAAAGATACCAGTCGGCCTGTAAGCCGGATTTTGTATGGCGCGGTTTCCCGCACGTGACGGCCATTCATCTGGGACGCCCATTGCTGAACGCCTCAAGCAACCAACCCGGGCGGTCTGGTCTGGAGAAAGACTGGAAGCCGAAGCCTCCGCGCCGCCCCTATTCGGTTTTGCTCCCGGTGGGGTTTACCATGCCACGACTGTTGCCAGCCGCGCGGTGGGCTCTTACCCCACCCTTTCACCCTTACCCCCACATGTGAAGGCGGTTTGCTTTCTGTGGCACTTTCCCTAAGGTCGCCCTCGCCGGATGTTATCCGGCACCGTTTCTCCATGGAGTCCGGACTTTCCTCCCCCACGGCCTTTCGGCGCTAGTGGGAGCGGCCATCCAGCCGACTGGTGCGCCGGAACTAGACCGCGCACCTGAAAACGTCAAGTGCAGATCCTTCTGAAATCAGAAGCCCTCACCATTTAAACTCGCCTCCAAGGCATCACAAAAGCGATCCACTAACGACACTGTGGCCTCTGAAAAGCCGATCACCAACCCTGCTCGCGGCTCCTCCATGCAGGAGACGGAGAGCGGCGCGACCCCAAACCCCTTGGCATTCAGTCGAGAAGCAACAGCCACATCGTCGGCCTGTGCGTTCAACAACACGGTCATTTGCAGCCCCCCCACAGGAGAAGTAACACCCAACTGGTTGCCAAAACGCGCCCGCAGTCGCTTGGCGAGCAACTCCCCAGCCCTTTGGTAATGCTCCCTTATTTTCTTAAGGTGAGCGCGATAATGTCCCTCATCAATAAAATCAGCGAGGGCGGCTTGTACATGAACATTGGCCACTGCGCCCAGTGTACGCTGCGCTGTCGCCAAACTGGCAACATGGTCTTCCGGCACCACAACATAGGCAAGGCGGATACCGGGCAACATGGACTTTGCGACCGAGCCGATGTAAGCCACATCGCCCTCTGCCCCCAGCCCCTGCAGCGCAGCCAGAGGGCGCCCCTGAAACAGAAACTCGCTGTCGTAGTCATCTTCCAGGATGATCGCCCCGCATTGACGTGCAAACCCGATCAACTCGAGGCGCCGGGCCATATCCATACGTGTGCCGAGCGGATACTGATGGGACGGGGTTACATAGATCAACCGCGCACGGGGTGTCTCTGCAGGTAGCGTGTCATTCGGTGCAAAGGTCGCGACCTGCAAGCCTGCGCCCAGAAAGGCCGAGCGCGCGCCCAGATACCCCGGTTCTTCGATCAGCGCCAAATCGCCTGGATCTGCAAAGGCTTGCGTCATCAGCATCAAGGCCGCCTGCGATGTGGGTAGAATGAACACCTGTTCTGGCTTGGCCCGTACGCCCCGTTCATGACCGAGATAGCGCGCAAGAACCCGCTGCAACACGGGCAACCCACTCAAGTGTTCATAGCCCAGCGCTCCACCAGAAACACGCCGCGCCGCACGCCGCAGCGAGCGCGCCCACAGCTCGGAGGGAAACAGCGTACGCGATGGTTCACCCGGCTGCATCAATGGGCCCCGTTCCCCATACAGTGGCTGGAACCGGTGGTTGGTCGATAAACGCTCGCCCCGATCCGAAAGCGAACGACGTTGCGGATGATCCGCAACGGCCTCCTCTCCGGATAGAGCCTGCACCTTGCAAACCACAGGCGCAGCACCGGCACGCACGGATACCAATCCTTCAGCGCGCAACAACTCATAGGCTGTATTGACCGTGTTGCGAGATACATTCAGGGTTTGGGCCAACCCGCGGGAGGACGGGAGTTTTTCTCCCTCGCAAATCAATCCGCGTGCAATGTTCTCGCGGATCACGCGGTAAATCTGGCTCGTCAGCGATACCGACCCTTCACGATCCAGATCAATGGCAAACGGAAACAAACTGGCCCCCACCTTTTGGGAAAACATAAAACCAGTTCAAGTCCTAACAGATCTGGTGGCACAACGCGCGGCGCAGGTGAAGAAACCCGGCAGGCCGGTTGAATTATCAAAAGAAAAAGAACAACTGCCATCCCCGGAGCTGGGATCGGCCGACCTGAAAAAAGCCCGAGCAACTGGACCCATAAAATGACGTTTATTGGACCTTCAACAGATCCAGTTACCCGGACAATACTGGTCCTGTACGTTGCCGACAGTTTGCTCAAAACCGAGGACCAGATGAGGAATACACAAATAGACGCGCCTTCCGAGTCGGAAAACGCGTCCAGTAAAACACTCCACGAAAAAGTTCCGGCATACGCTCGGATACGACAATCCCTGCGCGCCGAGTATGATTGGGAAACCATCAACGCTATTCTCGATACGGCTTTGGTCGCCCATGTCGGTTTTATTGATGAAGGGCGGCCTATGGTGATCCCGATGGCCTTCGCCCGGATCGGGCGACGTATCTACATCCACGGAGCAAAGGCCACACGCATCGTAAAAAAAGGCCGCAATGCAAATCCGGTCAGCATCACGGTCACCCACGTGGATGGCATTGTTTGCGCCCGCTCCGCGTTTCACACCAGTTTCAACTACCGCAGTGCCGTCTTGCACGGGACGGCGCAAGCCGTGACCGAAAAGGCAGAAAAGCTGACCGCGCTTGAGGCAATTACCAACCATATCCTCCCCGATCGGTGGTCTGAACTCCGACAGGCAACCTCCAAGGAGATCACGGCTACCGGCGTATGGGCCTTGGACATAGAGCATGCCGCAGCCAAGGTCAGGCAAGGTCTGCCGAACGATGATGAAGAGGACTATGGCGTCCCCGTTTGGGGCGGGGTGGTACCGGTTGTAACCGGCCTTGGCCTCCCAATTGATGACGGCCGGTTGGCTCCAGAGACACCTGCCTCTCAAGCCGTTGTCAAAGCACGCAAAAAATTCGCTTGAAACCACATCAGGCACGAGGCGGCCAGACCCTCACGGTCTGGCCGCCTGGTTGTCCTTGCAGACACGCCACCCTCAAGCGGGCTGGCAAGCGCGTATGATTTTGCGAAAAAGGGTCCCCACCCGAACACAGCAATTGCTGGTTAGCTCTTGGCACCCAGAATGTTCTGTACCTTCTGGCAGTAGCGTGCACTGATCTTGTTCATGCGCTTGGCATAATGGCCGGCGTTGTAGCGCAAGATGGTACCGCACAGGTCGCCCCCGGCTTTCTTGTGGGCTCCGGCGAGGTACTTCATGCCCCACTCCAGATTGGTCTCTGGATTGTACAAAGCTTTCGTGGACCCTCGATAGCCCATGCCGCGCGCCGTCGCGGGCTTGATTTGCATCAGCCCCACTTCACCGGCTGCACCGCGTGCTTTTGGGTTGAAGCTGCTCTCCACCTGAACCACGGCACGCGCCAGTTCATGCGGCACGCCATGCTTCTTTGCGGTTTCCTTGATCAGCTTTTCGATCTTCTTTTCTTGCGGCTTGGCTGCTGCCTGATAGTCCCCACCAAGGTAGCCAATCGGATTGCTTGCAATAAGCGCGAACGCCAATGCAGGCACAACTGCGGCCCGAGCGCATTTCATAAGTTTCATCTGTCATTCCTGGCAATTTGTTTTGAGCAGCGCGGTTTATGGTTGCCGGATGAGTCGAAAATCGGGCGCAGGAATTCACAAACTGTTTCAAGTTTTATGTCACTTAGGTGACAATTCAGCAGGTTTTGGAAATATATGAGGCATCACAGCGGCAGCTCTGCCCAAGTTCGGAACACACTGTGACGCCCATCATAGTTTACCTTAGGTAAAGTAATGCTGATATTTTATCAACAAAATACCTTACGTTTCCGTCACAACAGGCTCGGCAAGGTCTTCAACAGCCCATGTAGCAGCGTCACTGTTTCAGGATCAGCCACCCCATCAACGCTCGTTTGGCGATAATGCCGCTGAAACGCCACAACCGCCTGGTGAGTTTTCTGATCAAATACCCCGGTCTGTTGCACGTGATATCCATAAAGGCCGAGCAGCGCCTGTATCGCCTCCACCGGAGTGCCTTCATCACCCCGCTGAAAAAAGCCCGCCCCTTGCGGTTCCACATTCCCCATATAGTGGCCGACCCCAGCTTCATGCAACCTTTGCCACGGGAACTTTTCGCCCGGATCCATCTTCCTGTCGGGAGCCACATCCGAATGCGCAAGAACCCTGTGGGCAGGAATGCCGTGCCGCGCGACAATGTCCTTGCACAGCGCAACAACAGCTTCGATCTGCACTTCAGGAAAATCTGGCAACCCGCCATCGTGGCCGGCATTGGCGATTTCCACGCCGATACTGCAGGAGTTGATGTCGGTTTCACCGCGCCACCACGCCCGGCCAGCGTGCCATGCCCTGCGTCCCTCCGGAACGCACTGATAAATCTTTCCGTCCTCCATCACGACATAGTGAGCCGAAACCTCGGATCTTGGGTCACATAAACGCGCCAAGGCCGCCTCGTGGTCCGGCATCCCGGTGTAATGCAACACCAGCATGTCGATATCCAGCACGCGCTCATTATGATTGGGAGATGGTTTCAGCTGTGCGGGTACGCCGCATTCCGGTCTTATGCTCATAAGCCTCTTTCCGCCCGCAATTGCGCATAAGCAGCATTCAGAACCGCCAGCCGTTCATTTGCAATCCGGACAAACTCTTCAGGAACGCCCCGCCCGATCAAACGGTCAGGATGGGTTTCTCGTACTTCCTGCCGATAAACCTTTTGCAGTTCAAGGTCGCTGATTTCCGGATCCACACCCAGCACCACGTAAGGATCGTACTGGCCGCGGATGTGACGCGCCTTGATACGATTGAAGCTGTACCCATCCACTTGGAAGATGCTTGCAACATGCTCCAGATAGGCCAGCTCAGCTTCGTGAACGATCCCATCCGCCTTGGCGATGTAAAACAGCCCATCAAGCACATCCACACAGGTTTGCGGATCATCCTGTAAAAGCTGATACAGCTTTTCAGCATACAACTCGTAGCCGGCCACATCCTGCTGTGCCAATGAGAACAACCGCGCCACATTGCGCTCTTCGCCCTCAGGAATCTCGAAGAGATCATAGAAGGCGATGATTTCATCAGTTGTTACAACACCATCCGCTTTTGCCATCTTGGCAGACAGCGCAATCATCGCAGCCGTAAATGCCACAGATCGACGCGCTTCCCCCATGCTGCGGATGAGTTGCTGCATCTTGTCAGCAAGTTGAGCGCTGCTGTTTTGAAGGGCGGCGACAATCGCCGAAAGGCGGCTCCAAATATCCATGAACTCAGCCTATGCGATCTGATCGGCTCACACGAGCCCACCGTGAACGGCTCCGCCACCTTTCCCCGAAAATTGCATGGTCTTTCTAGTGCGGTCTCACCACAAACGCCGATCAGCCCTCGCTGACAATTTGTAATAAATAACTACAGAAATTTCATCTTTAAGAACTTATAAGGGTTCAACATGGAAGCTCGATCAATCTGTCTTGAAGAATCGTGGTCGTTGAGGAGCCGATGTTGGAGGCATCAACAAAGTTCAAAAGATTAAGATACTCACTGTGCATCCTCGCCGGCTTCCTCCTGCTCGCTCTGGCTTTTTTTATAGTTAACAGATCCGTACTCTATATCACCTTTCGCGCAGAAGCTCAGCAGAACGCTGACCGACTGACTCGCGAGCTGACCATACAGCACCAGTTGGTCACTCGAACTCAGCGCAAGGGCCTGCACTCACAACCCGAGACGCCCCTTGGCTTGCGCGGAACGAAGGATCAAACCATTCCCTGGCCAGAGCGTTTGCACGAAAACGCGCAGTTGATAGATGCAAATGCAGCCTCAATGATAGCTGACGATCTGGCCAACCGCTTCCCCGTCAACTGGCTGATTTGCGTCGATAAACACGGACGCATTCTCTCCGTATTCCCTGAAGAGATGCCCAAATATCAAGCAGAACAGTTGCTGCAACAAAATACCCACCCCGATACCTGGAACCGTTCGGTTCAAACCGGAGAGATCACGTTTGCCAGCCAGTTCAGCTATTTTGGTTGGGGAACGCCGGACTTCACGGCTATTGTTCCCCACAAGATTGACGGTGAGGTTTTATACACCTTCATCCTCTCGGCCGAACCAAAGGTGACCCGGCAAACCGTGCTCAACGCCGTTGCTGTTGCAACTGCGGGCGGGTTTCTGGTCGTCTTGATCGCGGGGGCATCCGTCGCCGCATTGCTCTGGCGCAATCTCAAGGAACGATGGCAAACAACAAAGACCATTCGGTTTTTGGCCCACAACGACCCGCTGACACACTTGCCAAACCGCGCCCTGTTCCATGAACAACTCACCAACACACTGCGCAAGGCAAGCATTACAGCGGCGGACATTTACGTCATTGCGGTGGACGTGGACAAGTTCAAGGAAATCAATGATACCCACGGACATGCTGCGGGAGATGTGTTCCTGCAGGTTATCGCCGATAGGCTGCGGCTTGTATTTGATACGCATCTTGTCGCCCGCCTGTCCGGAGACGAGTTTGCCGTAATGGTGGAGGACGTGACGTCGGATCATGAGGTGACCCTTCTGGTCGAACGCCTCATGTCTGCAATCAAGCCGCCTTGCCATATCGAAGGCAAAAACCTCGATATCTCCCTCTCGCTTGGCATCGCCAAAGCAACCGATGCCGCGTGGCGCACGTCCCGTTTGCTGCATTGTGCCGACATGGCCCTTTATCGCACCAAGACGACAGGTCGGTCTGGCTTCACATGGTATGAACCCAGCATGGATGAAGACCTTCAGCGCCGCAAAATCCTTGAGGCAGAGATGCGCAAAGCGTTGAAAGAAGATGGTTTCTCGGTCCAGTATCAGGCACAGGTCAGCCTTTCCGACAAGAAATTGAAGGGGTTTGAGGCACTGCTGCGCTGGAACCATCCAGACCGCGGCTGGATCTCGCCGGATGTTTTCATTCCCTTGGCAGAAGACACAGGCCTCATCGAGCAATTGGGCGAGTACGTCCTGCGCAAGGCCTGTGCAGACGCGGCCAGTTGGGCAGATCCAACCCTGAAGGTTGCCGTCAACTTCTCTCCCTCCCAGTTCAAGACGGGCGAGATCGAACAGAAAATCGACAGTGCCCTGCGTGCGGCTCAGTTGTCACCCGACAGACTGGAAATCGAAATCACCGAAAACCTCTTGATCAAGAACACTCAAAGCGTGGTCAGTTCCTTGACCCGAATCCGGCAGATGGGCGTGTCGGTGGCCATGGACGATTTTGGCACCGGCTACTCCAGTTTGAGCTATCTCTCCAAGTTCCCATTTGACAAGATCAAGATTGACCGGACTTTCATCCGAAATTTGGGCACGGATGCGCACACAGATGCCATTGTCGCCTCCATTATCGGGCTGGGGCGTTCGCTGGATGTGCTTATTACCGCAGAGGGCGTGGAGAACGAAAGCCAACGCCAAATACTACGGGCAGCAGGCTGTGATCTGGTCCAGGGCTTTTTGTTCGGCCGCCCTCGTGTCGTCGATCCGCGGCATCCGTTTGAGGGCGTTGACTGCCTACAAAACCGACCTGAAAAGCCCGCAGAGGACCGGTCGGAACGCGTCACCAGTTGAGCATCCAACCTACATCGCAGTGGCCGCTCGCGCTCCTTGATCATAATAGCCTGAAACCGACCGCAACGTTGCCGCCAGTCGCGACAACTCCGCTTCGTCCAGCCCCAACTCCTTCATCGGCTTCACCAGCAAAGCTTCGCGAAGCTCTCTGTATTGCAGACACATTTCTTCACCTGTCTGGGTGATGCGGGCTGTCTTTTCCTTGCCCCGTCTGCCTGTTTCAATCAGCCCCGCCTTCTCTAGTTTCTTGAGCGCGTAAGAAACCGTGTGCGTATCCTCGATGTTCAATACCAAACAAAGGTCGGCCATGGTCTTTGCACGCGAGCGATGATTGACGCTGTGCAACAACTGGACCTCCAACGAAGACAATCCCTCAACCCCGGCGGCTGCCATGCACCGCACCATCCAGCGCTGATAAGCATTCACCATCATGGTTACGGCAAATTCCATTTCGGAAAGAGCAGGCATCTCACCAGCTGCCAAATGCGCTGCCGACACAACAGGGCCCACACCAGCCGTGCGCCTACTCGTTTTCTTTCTGTTTTTAGGTGCTGTCTGTGTCAACGAACGCCCCTTTCCTGCCCTTCTTATGCACTAACGACCCAACGGATCCTGTTATAAATCTATGATAGTCTGTGCCGGATTGAAACAATATATAGATCTGGAAGCCGCTTTCGGCTCGCCACTACTGCACTTTTTCATTGACAATTTATCGACAAATTTTCGATATTGCCACCTAATCAAACATACGTAACACACCACCGAGGGGATAAGTGATGACAGCGGGGAAATGGGATTTCTGGATCGACCGAGGTGGCACCTTTACAGATATCGTGGCCCGCACACCGGAGGGCAGCATTGAGGCCCACAAGGTCCTCTCCGAAAATCCGGAGGCCTACAAGGACGCCGCCATTCAGGGCATTCGCGACCTCATGGGCATCGGCAAGAACGAGCGCATTCCTTCACAAAACATTGCGACCGTGAAAATGGGCACCACAGTTGCCACCAACGCGCTGCTTGAGCGCAAAGGCGACCGCACGCTGCTGCTCATAACCAAAGGCTTCCGCGATGCGCTGGAAATCGGCTATCAGGCCCGCCCGGACATTTTCGCCAAGGAAATCATCAAGCCGGAACTCCTCTACGATCAGGTAATCGAGGCAACAGAGCGCGTGCGCGCCGATGGCACCGTTGAAGTTGCGCCAGACCTTGCCGCGGTCGAAAAAGACCTGCGCGCCGCGTTCGACGACGGCATCCGTTCCATCGCCATTGTGCTCATGCACGCCTATGCTTATCCGGAGCATGAAAAACAACTGGCCAAAGTAGCCAGGAAGGTCGGCTTCCCGCAAATCTCCGTTTCGCACGAAGTCTCCCCACTGATGAAGCTGGTGGGCCGCGGCGACACCACCGTTGTGGACGCTTATCTCTCGCCAATTCTCCGCCGCTATGTGGAGCAGGTCGCAGGCGAGTTGGACATCCAAAACACAGACTGCCGCCTCATGTTCATGCAGTCCTCCGGCGGCCTCACCGACGCTTCCTTGTTTCAGGGCAAGGACGCCATTCTCTCCGGCCCGGCCGGCGGTGTTGTAGGCGCGGTGGAAACTTCCCGGATGGCGGGCTTTGAAAAGGTCATCGGCTTTGACATGGGCGGCACCTCCACTGACGTTTCCCACTTTGACGGCGAATATGAACGCGCCTTTGAAACCGAAGTGGCCGGGGTGCGCATGCGCGCGCCCATGATGATGATCCACACGGTGGCCGCAGGCGGCGGTTCCATCCTTCACTACAAGGATGGACGCTTTCAGGTCGGCCCGGATTCGGCTGGTGCCAACCCCGGTCCCAAGTGCTACCGACGCGGCGGCCCGCTGACTGTCACCGACGCCAACGTCATGACCGGCAAGCTCAAGGCCTCCTATTTCCCGAAGATCTTCGGCCCCAATCAGGATGAAGCGCTGGATGAAGACGCGGTTCGCGCCGCCTTTGCTGCCCTTGCCGAGGAGATCGACAATGGCCTTTCAGCCGAACAGGTGGCGGAAGGCTTCCTCAAAATCGCCGTCGAGAACATGGCCAATGCCATCAAGAAAATATCGGTTCAACGCGGTCATGACGTCACCGATTACGCCCTCACATGCTTTGGGGGCGCGGGCGGTCAGGCCGCCTGTCTGGTCGCCGACAGCCTTGGCATGAAGACGGTGATCGTTCACCCCCTTTCCGGCATTCTGTCCGCTTACGGCATGGGCCTTGCCGACATTCGCGCCACCCGTCAGAAGGCTGTCGTCAAACCCCTTGAAACCGACCAGCTTGCCGCTCTCACCGCGCTCAAAGACGACCTTGCCGCAGACGCGCGCGCCGAGGTGGAAGGGCAAGGCGTTGCACCCGATGCAATCACCCTGCTGCCACGTGTCCACCTGCGCTACGATGGCACCGACACCCCCTTGCCCGTTGCCATGCTTGATGGCGACCGCGATGGCATGATTGCCGAATTCACCGAAGCGCACAAAAAGCAGTTCGGCTTTGCCTATGAGAACAAGGGCATCGTCGTTGAGGCACTGGAAGTGGAGGCCGTCGGCGGCGGCGCGGGCCTCACCGAACCGGACCTCACCCTTGCCTCCAACTCTCCCGAACCTTCAGAGGCAACCCGCTTCTTCTCCGATGGCGATTGGCAGGCGGCCAATGTTTACAAACGCGACGCTCTCCTTCCCGGCATGACCATTTCCGGACCGGCGCTGATCATGGAACCCCACGCCACTGTGGTGGTGGAGCCGGGCTGGCAAGCTGCCATCAACGCCAAGGATCACATCATCCTCACCCGCGTTGTCCCACTGCGCCAGGCGGAAGCCATCGGCACCACCGCCGATCCGGTCATGCTGGAGGTGTTCAACAACCTCTTCATGTCCATCGCCGAGCAGATGGGCGTGACCCTGCAAAACACCGCTTACTCCGTCAACATCAAGGAGCGGCTGGATTTCTCCTGCGCTGTCTTCGACCAAAACGGCGCGCTTGTGGCCAACGCCCCGCACATGCCCGTACACCTTGGTTCCATGGACCGCTCTGTGGAAACGGTCATCAAGCTAAACAAGGGCAAGATCAAACCGGGCGACGTGTTCGCCCTCAACGCGCCCTATAATGGCGGCACCCACTTGCCGGACATCACCGTGGTCTCCCCGGTCTTTGATGAGAAGGGCCAGGAGATTCTGTTCTGGGCCGCCTCCCGTGGTCACCATGCTGATGTGGGCGGCTCGGCCCCCGGCTCCATGACCCCGCTTGCCACCAAGGTGGATGAAGAAGGTGTCCTCATCGACAACTTCAAGCTGGTCGATCAAGGCACGTTCCAGGAAGACGCGCTCGTTAAGCTCTTGACCGAACACCCGTATCCGGTGCGCAACGTGCACCAGAACGTGGCGGACCTGAAGGCACAGATCGCCGCCAACGAGAAGGGCGTTCAAGAGCTGCGCAAGATGACCACCCACTTCGGTCTTGAAACCGTTCAGGCATATATGGGCCACGTTCAGGACAACGCCGAAGAAAGCGTGCGCCGCGTCATCGAGGCCCTGTCAGACAGCGCCTATGAGTATCCGACCGATCAGGGCGCAGTCATCAAGGTCAAGATCACCGTCGACAAGGAAAAGCGTGAAGCCACCGTCGACTTTACCGGCACCAGCGCCATGAAGGAGAACAACTTCAACGCGCCCGAACCGGTAACCCGCGCTGCCGTGCTTTATTGTTTCCGCGTCATGGTGGAAGGTCACATCCCCATGAACGCAGGGTGCCTGCGCCCCATCAACATCATCCTGCCGGAAGACTGCATGCTGCGGCCGGTTTATCCCGCCGCCGTTGTCGCAGGCAACGTGGAGACCTCCCAGCACGTAACCAACGCGCTGTTTGCCGCTCTTGGCGCCATGGCCAACTCCCAAGGCTCCATGAACAACCTAACCTTCGGCAACGAGACCTATCAGTATTATGAGACCCTGTGTTCAGGCTCCCCGGCAGGTCCCGGCTTCAACGGTACGGATGGTGTTCATGTCCACATGACCAACTCCCGCCTGACGGACCCGGAAGTTCTGGAGTTCCGCTATCCGGTGCTGCTGGAAGACTTCCACATCCGCAAAGGGTCCGGCGGCAGGGGCAAGTGGCATGCAGGCGATGGCACCAAACGCACCATCCGCTTCCTGGAAAAGATGGACTGCGCCATCCTCTCCTCGCACCGCACGATCGAGCCGAAAGGCATGGAAGGCGGCGAGAATGGTCAGGTTGGCTGCACACAAGTCCGCCGCCTGAACGGCACCGTCGAAACGCTGAAGGGCTGTGACCAAACAGTTCTGGAAGCAGGCGAAGCCGTCACCGTCATCACCCCAACCAGCGGCGGCTGGGGCAAGGCCTAGCAACCATCGGCTCGACAGGTCATGAATGCCCGGAACCACTCCGGGCATTCCCCTCCCCTCTACCGTCATCCCGGACAAGTTGAGCGAACAGCGAAACGAAGATCCGGGATCCAGCACAAAAAAGCGCGAGCAATCGCGAGCACGTAACCTTCAACACTAGCGACCGAACGAACTGCCCATCTGGATCCCGCATCAAGTGCGGGATGACCTCCGTGGGTGTGGCGGGCAAAGCGGCCTCATGACGCGCCAGTCGCAAACGATACTGACAATGGACTCTGTCTCTTTGAACTCAAGGTGCTCTGGCAGCACCAGCCTCCAAGAATACCCAGTGAGGCCCACAAGCCGCCATGAGAGCCCAGTAAGGCTGAAGAGCCACCAATCAACCAAGTGAGACACACCACAGCCCCACCTCCCCTTCACCGTCATCCCGGACAAGGGGAGCGCACAGCGAAACGCAGATCCGGGATCCAGCGTGAAAAGCGCGAGCAATTGCGAGCACAGAACCCTTATCCCTTGCGACCGAACGAACTGCCCGTCTGGATCCCGCATCAAGTGCGGGATGACCTCCGTGAGGGTGGCAGACGAAAGTGGTCTCATGAGGCACCAGTCGCAAACGACACTGACAATGGCCTCTGCCTCTCTGACCTCGACGCACTCTGGCAGCACCAGCCTCCAAGAATACCCAATAAGGCCCACGAGCCGCCATGAGAGCCCAGTAAGGCTCAATAGCCACCAATCAACCAAGTGAGACACACCGGCCCCACCTCCCCTCCACCGTCATCCCGGACAAGGAGAGCGAACAGCGAAACGCAGATCCGGGATCCAGCGCAACAAGCGCGAGCAATTGCGAGCACGTAACCTTCAACCTTAGCGACCAAACGAACCCCATCTGGATCCCGCATCAAGTGCGGGATGACCTCCGTGGGTGTGGCGGGCAAAGCGGCCTCATGACGCGCCAGTCGCAAACGATACTGACAATGGACTCTGCCTCTCTGACCTCGATGCGCCAAGATCACTCACCGCCATAGAAGCCCAGAAAGGCCCACGAGCCGCCTAGAAATCCCGGCAAGGCTCACCAGCCCCACCTCCCCTCCGCCGTCATCCCGGACAAGTTGAGCGAACAGCGAAACGCAGATCCGGGATCCAGCACAAAATGCGCGAGCAATCGCGAGCACGTAACCTTCAACCTTAGCGACCAAACGAACCCCATCTGGATCCCGCATCAAGTGCGGGATGACCTCCGTGGGTGTGGCAGACGAGAGCGGAGGCATACTCCAATCATGACCCTCCGGCCCGCCCCCCTACACCATCAGGCGAGGCCCAAAGCCGCACGCAGGCCCGGCGTCAATTGCAGCGCCAAGTAGCCCCCGTAACAGGCAAGGAAGAACAGGCCTTCCCGGCGACTCACCCGCCACCCGGTTATGCAGGCCACCGCCATGAGCCCAACGGCGCCCACCATCACCCAAATATCAAGCCCGGCAATCTCTGCGGGCACAGGAATTGGAACAACCAGAGCCGTAACCCCGCCAATGCCGAAGATATTGAAAATGTTGCTGCCAATCACGTTGCCAAAGGCCACATCGCCGTGCCCGCGCACAGCCGCAACAATCGATGTCACCAGTTCCGGCAAGGAGGTGCCAATGGCGACCAACGTCAGGCCGATCACCGCATCCGAAACACCAATGCGCTTTGCCACATCCACACTGGAGGAGACCAGCATATCCGCCCCAAAGACAATGCCGCCTACGCCAACAAAGAAAAGAACCACGCCCCAGCCAACAGAAAGCTGCGGCTCGGACAGCTCGTCCGCCTCAGCTTCATGCACCGCGCTGGCGGCTGTTTTCGCCCGCCGCTCCACCCAGAAACTGCAGACCGTATAGGCCAGCAACAGGCCAACAAGAACCAAACCTGCCAACCGAGACAAGGCGCCACTCAACACAACAGCCAGCAAGACAAGACTGGCAAAAGCCAGAACAGCCCCGTCGCGGCGGAACGCTTCGCGGTTGACCACAATGGGCATGATGAGCGCAGACGTACCCAAAATAAGCAGCACATTGGTGATGTTGCTGCCCACGATGTTGCCAACAGCAACACCGGGGTAGCCGGCAAACGCGCCCTGAAGGCTGGCGACCAGTTCCGGCATGGAGGTGCCAAAGCCCACAAGCGTCAGGCCAATGAAGAGTTTTGAAACGCCAAGGCGGGTGGCCACAGCCACACTGCCGCGCACCAGTGCTTCACCGCCCACAAGCAGCAGCACCAGCCCCCCGACCAGTTGAAGAATAACCATTTTGCGAAGACTTTTTAAAAGCGCACCTTGCGCTTGATGTTAAGACCGCAGCGAACATGGGGAAGCCTTTATGGGGTTTCAATGCATCCCCTCATCAAAATCACGTTTCTGGGACTATTACGAAGGCAGCGCCGCCGGGATATTCCGCCAACCGATCGCAACTTCCACCAGTTTGCCACCGCTGCGGACTTTGCACTCCCGGTCAAAAGGTTCTCCACCAAACCGCTCATAAAACTTTAGCGCGCTCACATTTCCCTCCAACACCCATAAACTGAAGGCCGAGTGACCCAAGTGTTGAAGATGGCACAAAGCCTTGCGAAACAAAGCTGCGCCCAGCCCCTGTCCGTGAACCTCCTGAAGAAGGTACAACGCGCTGATCTCTCCGCCAAATCCCTGCGCTGCGCTGCGTGTGTGCACTCACGCTGAGGGCCTACGCAGACAAACCCGACAACTCCCTTGGGAACGCAAGCGACAAACACATCAGTTTCCCTTTCCGGGGCTGCAACCGAGAGAATCTCATGCCATATGGCTCGAGATTTCGCGACAGATCGCGTCGCAAGAACAGATTCTGGAATAAGGCCCCTATACGTTTCCCCCCAGCTCTGCATATGGACTTGCGCAATCGCTTCCATGTCGCTCAATCGCGCTTGCCGTATGTCCACCTGATCCTGAGGCATAGTTTCTCCAAGTTCGCCAGCATCATGGGAGCACGTCCCTGCCGCATTCGTCAACCAGCCCCCCCCCTCACGGTGCGCTGACGCCGTTGACAAGAAAACTCCTGCCGCAAGGTCATGACAAACTCCGACCAAGTGGCCGCTTGTAGTACCCCAGCGCCCCATGGCACAACGAGCCTTCCGTTCGCCCAGACCATTGAAAGACAAGGGACCTCCATGCGCCTCTGGTTTCGCCTCATCCTCTTTTTGTTGCTCACGCCATTTCGAGACAAACTCAAGTCTGGCACCGACCTGTCTGTTATCAACTACCGGGTTCATCTGACGGATATTGACAGTAACGTGCACTTGAACAACGGCCAGTATCTCACTTTCATGGATCTGGGCCGCCTTGATATCATGGCGCGTACGGGCCTGTGGCGCGCCGTTGTTCGCCACAAATGGATGCCGGTGGTTTCCGGCGCCAACATCCGCTTTCGCAAGGAAATCCGGCTGTTCGAACCGTTCACGCTGGAAAGCCGTATCGTGTACTGGAATGAGGAAACCAGCGTGATCGAGCAGCGGTTCCGCTTTCGCAAAGGTCCAAAGAAGGGCATTCTGGCGGCCACCGCTCTGGTACGCGTGGGGCTTTATGACCGAAAGGCGCGCAAGTTTGTGCCCATGGCACAGCTAATGAAAGAGATCGGCGTGGACGAACAATCCCCAAGCCTTCAGCCCCATGTCGAGGCCTTCTTGAACGCAGAGGGGGAATTACGTACTTATGACAGGCAGGAAGCAACACAACCTGAAAAGGCGGCGTAACTCAAGCCGCACGTATGATGCACACAATGCCTAATGAGCCCCTGCTTTATTCTTTCCGCCGCTGCCCCTACGCCATGCGCGCCCGTTTGGCACTTGTCGCCAGCCAGACTACCTGCCGGTTGAGGGAGATCGTGTTGCGCGACAAGCCGGCCCACATGCTGGAGATATCACCAAAAGGAACTGTACCCGTCATGCAACTGGCGGACGGCACGGTGATCGAGGAAAGCCTCGACATCATGCTGTGGGCGCTGCGCCGCAACGACCCGCAGGGCTGGTTGACACCAGAGGAAGGAGCACTGGACGAAATGCTGGCCCTGATTGCAGAGATGGACGGCCCGTTCAAGCACCACCTCGACCGCTACAAATATGCAACCCGCTACGAAGGGGCAGATCCGGACACTCATTATGCCGCTGCCATTCAGGAGCTGGGCAAGCTTGAGCAACGACTGGAAGCGAGGCCCTATCTGTTTGGCAACCGGCCGGCGCTGGCAGATCAAGCTATGTTTCCGTTCGTGCGCCAGTTCTGCAACGCTGACAAGGAGCGGTTCACCATCTCTGCCCCCAAGCGCGTGCAACAGTGGCTGGAAGATCGCATCTCGTCGCCAGAGTTTTCCGTCGTATTCGGCACGAAGTGGAAACCATGGCAGCCGGAGGACGCCCCCATCTATTTCCCGGCACCGGGTTAGCCGATGGCCTCAGACCTCGCTGCGCGCTCTGCGAACCAGATCAGTAAGCGTGGTCTGTATTTCGTTAGCTGAGATTTTTTCATCAAACCAATAACGCGCGATCTTGTCGCCCAGGGCCAGATCCATGCCGGCGGGATCAACTCCAATCAGCCGCCACGCACCCTCGGGCAAGCCGCACAACTGCATTGCACAAAGCGATACCACATTCGAGTAGGCGTCGTTTATGTGCGCCACCGCCAGTGCTTCTTGGGTGGCAAATCCCTGCGCTCGCGACGGCTCTTCCAAAAGATCCTGCGCAGTGAGTTGGTACGCTTTGCCAAACCCGCCATTGAGCGCAGAATCTTCGACTTTCATGCAAAAGAACGCAAAATCAGCGAAGTCCACATACAGCGCCGCCTTGGGATGGCGCAGCAGATACCGCGCCCGCAGCAAAGCATGAAGACGGGTCCCCTTCTCCACCTCTTCAAACTGCCCCGTAACGCTGATCCGCGGATGAGCCAAAGGGTCACCTTTTCCCGGTTCTCCAAGGAGCAGCGCGCCCTTTGGATTGGCAACAAGGTTCTGCGTGTGAGCAGACAAGGTGGAGGTCAGGATGTAGGGCGCACCGCTCACATCTGCGCAAACGCCAACGCGGCTTATCCCCGGCGCTCCAGAGGCCTTGTCCAACAAGGCAAGCGCGCCAAACCGGGCAGTGCGCACCAGCGTTTGCGCCAACCGCCGGGCTTCATCATCCGTTTCGCGGATGACCTCATTCCTTTTCGCCATCAACGCCTCGTTTCCCTACGCACTACAGATAAACTTGAATACTATATTCATATATAAAACAGCAAGGACATCTCTGTGATTCTGGTTGCCTTTAGCAATTTTTGTTTGGACTACATCTCAACAACTCATTGACATAACGTGATTTATCTTCTTCAGTAAAACATGAATGGAAAATGAACGGCCCCCTCAGGGAGGGTTAAGCGGCATTTTGATTAATTGGCTCTCAACAGAAACGAGTTCGGTTTGAACGGAGAGCCCCATGAGAATTTCAGGTCGCATCCTGTCCATCGCCCTGGCCGGCAGCTTGATGATCCCAACCTTTGCCAATGCACAGGCGGGTCAATACCAGCGCACCATATACAAAACCACGCATCAGGAAGAAATCATCCAGGTGCGGGGCGGCGGTCACCGCAAACATCGGCGTCATGGGCGCAAGCACGTTCACCATCATCACCACTACAAGAAGAAGGGCATCAGTGGCGGCGAAGCCGTGGCCATCGGCGTTCTGGGTCTTGCTGCCGGTGCCCTCATTGCCGGTGCTGCAAAACCAAGCTACGTGGCCCCACCACCGGCTTACCATCCGCCACAGCCAAGCTATCGGCCTCCGGTACATACGTATCGGCCACAGCCGTGGACATCGGAATGGTATGCCTACTGCGCGGGCAAGTACCGGAGCTTCAACCCCTCTACAGGCACCTACACGGCCTATTCCGGTGCGACCCGTTTCTGCCAGTAAGCTGGTTCAAGTGTCCTGAACGAAGGATCCGTAGCCCCCACTGCGGATCCTTTTTCGTGTCCCAACCCCCTCGATTCTGGCCAGACCCTAAAATTTGCTATGCAAAAAGTTGGGGGCAGCTTCCCATTTTGCGAAACTGCGACAGCCCGCCGCATACGTAGTTCATACCCCATCCCCATGAGCACCGTCAGACTATTTAACGGATTGAAAAATAGCTCAGAATCCGTCTCAAACATTGAGGGGGACGCTCTGTTGACCAAGCGTCTGGCTGCAATAAAACGACATAAATTTTGAAAACAGCCTCCCAAAAGCAATATTTTTGCTTTGCGCTGGGGATCATGTCACATACAGTTCACGGACAAACCAAAGCCGATGGGAGGCACTATCGTGAGCGTAACACAGAGCATCAATATCGCTGCTATCTCTCTCACCTTTATCTTCCTTGGAGCAATTGTACTTGGAATTGTGTGATCGGGTTCAGCCCGTTTGCTATACCCGAAGCTCTGCGGAGCGCGGTCACTGACCATCAAAAAAGGCGGCCCTACGGGAGCCGCCTTTTTTGTTTTCGATCAATCCCCAAGCAAGAAAATCAGGCAACCGCTTCAATCGCTTGTTCTGCAGCCGCAACAGCTTCTTCGCCTTTGGTCATCAGCCCGTCGGCAGCAATGAATTCCACATCCGTAATGCCGACAAAGGCCAGAAACTGTTTCAGATACGGGCTGTTGTAATCCACTGCGGAACCAAGCGGCACACCACCGGACGTCAGCACCACGTAGGCCTTCTTGCCCTTCAAAAGCCCCTCAGGGCCATTCTCTGTGTAGCGGAAGGTAACTCCCGCGCGAGCGACAAGATCGATCCAGGCCTTCAACGTGGCCGGTACAGAGAAGTTGTAGATCGGCGCACCAATCACGATCACATCTGCTGCTTGCAACTCGGCCACCAACTCATCGGAAAGAGCCAGCCGTGCCTTTTGCGCCTCACTGCGCTGTTCCGGCGCGGTGTAGTTGGCCCCAACCCAGCTTTCGTCAATGAATTCAATAGCGTTGTTGAGATCGCGAACCACAACGCTGGCCCCGCCATTTTTGGTAGTCAGCGTGTCGATGAGCTTTTGAGACAGTTTTCTGGTTACGGAGCTCTCTGTGTTGGCAGAAGAGACAACGGAAAGGATGTTCAACGTATCAGACATGTTTTTCTCCGGCCCGCAGGCGTTGCTTAGTTTGTGCCGTAAACATACTCGTCTAAACGCATTTGATTAGAGCAATAATCATGAACAGTGCATTCAACATCATATAACACCCACGCCGGTTTCACCCGTGGGCCCGCAATGACGGAGCCAACAAAAAAGGGCGCAGCCGCGCCCTTTTTGCCCCAAGGCTGTTTGAATGCCGAGAGTCTCTCGTTCTGTCGTCCTTACTCAGCCGCCTCGCGGCGCCCGGGAATGTAGTTCAGGATCGGTGCGAGCCAGCGTTCAGCTGTCTCAAGATCCCACCCCTTGCGTTTTGCGTAGTCGACCACCTGATCCTCTTCGATCTTACCAACACCGAAGTAGTGACTCTCAGGATGGCTGAAATACAAGCCGGATACAGCGGAACCGGGCCACATGGCAAAGCTTTCGGTCAGTTCAATCCCGGTCGCGTTGGTCGCATCCAGAAGGTCAAACAGTGTCTGCTTTTCCGTATGATCCGGCTGTGCCGGATAACCAGGCGCAGGGCGAATGCCATCGTATTTCTCGGCAATCAACTCCTGATTGGACAACGCCTCATCCGGCGCATACCCCCAGTACTCTTGCCGAACCAGTTGATGCAACTTCTCAGCGAAAGCCTCTGCCAAC
The DNA here is from genome assembly GCF_000422785.1 of Pseudovibrio exalbescens DSM 16456. Lineage (GTDB taxonomy): Bacteria > Pseudomonadota > Alphaproteobacteria > Rhizobiales > Stappiaceae > Pseudovibrio > Pseudovibrio exalbescens. The sequence continues at coordinate 210,396 of NZ_AUGS01000001.1, read as the reverse complement.
CGATCGGCCAATGCCTGACTCAGGATCTTGTTGTAATCATCCCCTTGCTGAGCGTAGTGGGCAGCCAGCTTTTCTTCCCCTATGCCCGCAGTCACCGCAAAACCACCAATGTAGTCAGCAATGCCACTGTCACGCGGCGCTATAAAATCCGCCAGTGCCAGGTTTTTGCGAGTGGAGTCCTTGCGGCCCATCTGCTGGCGAATGGTGTAGAAACGGGTCAGTTCGCGGCTACGCTCTTCATTGGCATATATAATGAGGTCATCCCCATCTCGCCCACATGGCCAAAAGCCGATCACTCCGCAAGCGGACAACAGCTTCTTCTCGACGATCTCCTCCAGCATTTCCTGGGCGTCCTTGAACAGGGCCTGAGCAGCCGGACCATAGCGATCATCCGTCAGGACGGCGGGGTAACTCCCCTTGATTTCCCAAGTTGCGAAGAAGGGTGTCCAATCGATGTACGGCACCAGCTCTTCCAATGGGAAATCAGTGATGGTTTTAGTCCCCAAGAACGACGGCTTGACTGGCCTGTGGTTCTCAAAGCTAGGGACATACCCATTCGCCCGTGCATCTGCCAGTGATGTTCGCGCCTTCTGGTTTCTGGAGCGAAGGTGCCCTTCAGCGATCTTTTCATACTCGCCGCGGATTTCCTCGTAATACGGCGTCCGCTGGCCTTCGGACATCAATCGGGACGCAACGCCAACCGCACGGCCCGCATCGGTTACGTAAATGGCCTGACCACGGGCGTAATTTGGGTGAATTTTCACCGCCGTATGCACGCGCGAGGTTGTAGCGCCGCCAATCAGCAGCGGGATATCCAAGCCTTCGCGTTCCATTTCACTGGCCACATGGCACATCTCATCGAGAGATGGTGTAATCAGACCAGACAGGCCGACGATATCCACCTTGTGTTCCTTGGCCTTGTCGATGATCTCACTGGTTGGCACCATAACGCCAAGATCGATCACCTCGAAGTTGTTACACTGAAGCACAACGCCAACGATGTTCTTGCCGATATCGTGCACATCGCCTTTCACAGTTGCCATCAAGATCTTGCCGTTGGATGAGTTCTCGTCGACGCCGCGCTCACGCTTTTCAGCCTCAAGATACGGCATCAGATAGCCAACAGCCGCCTTCATGACGCGGGCGGACTTCACCACCTGAGGCAGGAACATTTTACCAGCGCCGAACAGATCGCCGACCACGTTCATGCCGTCCATCAACGGCCCTTCGATAACGTGCAACGGACGCTCTGCCTTCAGCCGGGCCTCTTCCGTATCCTCTACAATGTAATCGGTAATGCCGTGAACAAGAGAATGCTCCAGACGTTTCTCGACAGGCTGCTCGCGCCATGTCAGATCAACTTCCCGCTTTTTGCCACCGGCCCCACGGTACGTTTCCGCGGCCTCCAGCAACCGGTCCGTTGAATCAGAACGTCGGTTGAGAACGACATCTTCGCAAAGCTCGCGCAGCTCTTCCGGCAAGTTGTCATAAACTGCAAGCTGCCCAGCGTTAACGATCCCCATATCCATACCGACCTGAATGGTATGATACAGAAACACCGAGTGCATGGCCTCACGAACAGGCTCATTCCCTCGGAACGAGAACGACAGGTTGGACACCCCGCCCGAAATGTGCGCATGAGGCAGATTTTCGGAGATCCACCGTGTCGCGTTGATGAAGTCCACACCGTAGTTGTCGTGTTCCTCAATCCCGGTCGCCACAGCAAAGATGTTCGGGTCAAAAATGATATCTTCAGGCGGGAAATCCAGTTCCTTGAGCAACAGATCGTAACTGCGCTTACAGATCTCGATCTTGCGTTCAAAGGTGTCCGCCTGGCCGTTTTCATCAAAGGCCATGATCACGACAGCAGCCCCATACCGACGAACCAGACGGGCCTGTTCAAGGAATGCTTCCTCACCCTCCTTGAGAGAGATTGAGTTCACAATCGCCTTGCCCTGAACACACTTCAACCCCGCCTCGATAACGGACCATTTCGAGCTGTCTACCATGATGGGCACACGAGAAATGTCCGGCTCGGCTGCCAGAAGGTTCAGGAATGTCACCATCGCCTCCTCACTGTCGAGAAGGCCTTCATCCATGTTGATGTCGATGACCTGAGCACCGTTCTCAACCTGATCACGAGCAACATCCAACGCGGTGGCATAATCGCCGTTCTTGATGAGCTTGCGGAAGCGCGCAGACCCGGTCACGTTGGTCCGCTCGCCTACATTGACGAAATTAACTTCTTTCGTCAGCGTGAAAGGCTCAAGACCGGAAAGGCGCATCAAGCGCTCGACTTCCGGCACCTCACGTGGTTTGACACCTTCTACAGCGTTCGCAATCGCGCGAATATGTTCCGGTGTAGAGCCACAGCACCCACCTACCAAATTCACCAGTCCGGATTCGGCGAACTCCTGTATCAGGCTGGCCATGTATTCCGGACTCTCGTCATACTCGCCAAATTCGTTCGGCAGGCCTGCATTCGGATACGCGCACACCAACGTGTCCGCCACGCGCGACAACTCGCTGATATGGGCGCGCATTTCCTTGGCGCCGAGAGCACAGTTCAAACCAATGGTGAAGGGATTGGCATGGCGCACGGAATTCCAGAACGCTTCCGGCGTCTGACCGGAGAGTGTGCGTCCTGACAAATCCGTAATCGTTCCGGACACCATGACAGGCAGCTTGACGCCTCGTTCAACGAATACCTCGTCAATAGCGAAAAGCGCGGCCTTTGCATTCAATGTGTCGAAGATCGTCTCTACAAGGATCAGATCAACGCCACCTTCCATAAGGCCACGAACCGCCTCAGCATAGGCTTCTTTCAGTTGATCGAAAGAAACCGCGCGAAAGCCCGGGTTGTTGACGTCCGGCGAGATAGACGCGGTCCGGTTTGTTGGTCCCAATCCACCGGCAACAAATCGCGGCCGGCTTGGATCCTGAGCCATCATCTTTTCGCAGGCTTCCTTCGCGAGACGGGCCCCTTCCTTGTTCAGCTCGTAAACCAGTTCCTCCATGCCATAATCGGCCTGCGCAATGCTGGTGGACGAGAAGGTGTTGGTCTCGACAATATCTGCACCCGCTTCCAGATACTGGAAATGAATATCCCGGATTGCATCAGGTTGGGTCAGGATCAAAAGGTCGTTGTTGCCTTGGACCGGCATATGCCAATCCTTGAAACGCTCACTCCGATAGCCGTCTTCATCCAGCTTCAATGCCTGGATCATGGTACCCATGGCACCATCAAGCACAAGAATCCGGTCTTTGGCGGCAGCTGTCAGCTGATCGAACGCTGTTGCTTTCTTCAGGCTGGGGGTAATGCTCATTACAAAACTTTTCTATCTAAACTGGTAAGAATTCAGGCGGTAGCGACCGGCTCCGGCGCAGCTTCACTTTCGCGCAGCCCAAGCATATGGCAAATGGCGTAAACCAGATCCGCCTTGTTCATCGTGTAGAAATGGAAATCGCTAACGCCGTGGTCGACAAGGTCCATCACCTGCTCCGCCGCGACGGCAGCGGCCACGAGCTCGCGCATCTTCGGATCGTCATCAAGCCCCTCAAAGCGACGCGCCAGCCAGTCCGGCACACTGGCGCCCGTCTTGGCCGCAAAACTTGAAATGCCCTTAAAACTCGTCACCGGCACGATACCCGGCACGATAGGAATTTCAATCCCGGCCGCGCGTACACGTTCCACATACCGCAGGTAGTCTTCGTTGCGGAAGAAGAACTGGGTTATGGCACGAGTGGCTCCGGCATCCACCTTGGCCTTCAGAACGTCCATCTCGACATCCCAACTCGGGCTTTCCGGATGCTTTTCAGGATAAGCAGAGACAGATACCTCGAAGTCACCGATGCGCTTGATGCTCGCGATCAGATCCGCAGTGCTCTGATATCCCCCCGGATGAGGAATGTACTTCTCGCCCACACCAGCTGCGGGATCACCACGCAACGCAACGATGTGGCGAACGCCGGCATCCCAATACCCCTGCACCACTTCATCAACCTCGGCGCAAGTGGCATCCACACAGGTCAGATGAGCTGCCGGTTTCAGATTGGTTTCCTTGACAATTCGCGAGACGGTGGCGTGGGTCCGTTCACGCGTCGACCCACCTGCGCCATAGGTAACCGATACGAAATTGGGTTCCAGAGGGGCCAGCCGCTCGATGGAGTTCCATAGGGTCTGCTCCATTTTTTCCGTTTTTGGCGGGAAAAACTCGAAGGAAACGGCGATATCTGAATGTCCGGTCAGCCGGAACCGGCGGCCTGGATCAATATATGCCATATCTATGCAAACTCCTGGGTTGTATCGGCTATGGGCAGGTCCGTAACAATCCGTCGGTCCCGTGCCAGCCATAAGGTTACAGTCAGTTGCTCGTCCGCGTGCGCCTCAGGACACAAGTCTTGCTGAGTGACGAGATCAAGGTTGGCGTCGGCCAACCAGCGCGCCACTTGGTCATGAGAAAAACCAAGGCGCCGGTGAGCATGTTTTTCGCGTAAGAATTCAAGGTCGTGAGGGGCGAAATCAACGACAAGCAAACGCCCGCCGGGTCGTAGAGTGCGCGCCGCTTCGCGCAGAGCACGAGCGGGCTCCTCCAGATAGTGGAGAACTTGATGAATTACTGCGACATCAGTCGATTTTGGCGGAATGGGCAGCGCATAAATGTCTCCCTGCCGAACCTGAGCATGAGAAACGCCGACTTTCGCAAGGTTGGCTCGGGCAACGGAAAGCATGCTCTGGCTGGTGTCGATGCCAATGCCGCGTCGATATTGGTCTTGAAACAACTCCAACAGCCGTCCGGTGCCGGTACCCAAGTCCAGAAAACTGTCAAAGGGTTGCGACCCCAGTGCCTGGCGCATAGCCGCCTCGACGGCGGCTTCCGGTACATGCAAGGTACGCTCCTGATCCCAGAACTCTGCACGCGATGCAAAATAGGCCGCAGCTTCTTCTGCCTTTGATCGCCGAAGAGAATCCAGTCTCTCGCGATCAGCCGCCAGTGTGGGGTCTGTACTGTCGGCGTGCTGCAGGATCGTGCGCGCAACCGCTGCGCTGCCCGTATCGCCAAGCCGGTAGTAGGCCCAGGCGCCCTCCGGGTAGCGCTGGATAATACCTGCCTCTGTCAGAAGCTTGAGATGGCGGGAAATACGCGGCTGGCTTTGGCCCAGAATACTGGTCAAGTCCTTGACCGTCAGCTCTCCTTCTTTAAGAAGAGCCAGCAAACGAACACGCGTACTTTCGCCGGTCGCTCGCAGGCAAGCGACCAGATCATCAACGCCGGCTTTTTCATTCTGTGTATTTATGACGCTGTCTATCACGACGCACCCGATCTCTGAAATCAACAGAGAGATTGATATAAAGATATCTTTATACGTTCAAGAGAAAAGTGCATCGCAATGGATCAGTCAGGTAAAATAATATACCCCTTGCCCGCTCGAACACACACGCGGCCACACGGATAAAGCAGGAGATGGATGACACAAGAAAGAGATTATACAAGCGTCGAATTCAGCGGGATCCTGCTGCTGCCGCGGCTTGATCTTCCGCTTCTTGGTCTTCAATGGCGGGCAAAACAGCCCCAGCGACAGCCCGCTTCTCGTCGTCCGTCAGCTTGCGCGGAGCATCTTCGTCGGACAAGCGCACCTTGACCTCCCGATGGGCGAAATGAATGCCTTCGCGCTCAAAGATATCGCGAATCCCCGCATAAACGACCTTGCGCAGCTCGAACTGATCACCGGGTCGGGTCATGAACTTGACGCGCACAATCATGGCCGAGTCCTCGAAGGAGATTACGCCTTGGGATTTGACCGGCTGCAAAAACTTTGGCCCATAGTCCGGATGTTCCAACAATTCCTGACCAAACTTCTTGATGAGTTTGCGTACCTTCTCCACGTCCGTGTCGTAAGTGACCCGGAAGGCCAGCTTCATCATTGCCCAATCGCGGGAGAAGTTCTTTACAAACTGGATCTCTCCAAACGGCACCGTGTTCAATGGCCCGTTGTGGTGACGCAACTGCATGGAGCGAATGGATATCTTCTCCACCATGCCCTTTACTTCACCAATATCGATGTACTCGCCTTTGCGAAACGCATCATCAATAAGGAAAAACGCACCGGAAAAGATGTCGCGGATCAAGGTTTGTGCCCCGAATCCGACTGCGAGGCCGACCACACCGGCGCCCGCAAACAACGGCGCGATGTTCACGCCAAGTTCCGATAGCACAACCATGGACGAAATCACCGCGATGGTGATCAGAAGAAAGTTGCGAAAGATCGGCAGCAAGGTTGCAATACGGCTCTCACCGGTACCACCAACCTCGAACTCGCCAGCCCCGTGTTCAGAAGAGGGACTCTCCTCCTCAATCTTCTGGTCAATTGCCAGTTGCACCGCCCTGTAAGCCATGTACCCAAGAAAGGACACGAGAAAAATCTCGAAAAGGCTGCCGAGGAATGACTCATCCCGGCTGATAGAGATGCCCCAATCCACAAGCAACCAACCAAACATGGCCAGCACCGTCAGGATCTGAGCTCCGTGGTCCACAAGATGGCGGTAAGGTTCTCGTTTGCGCTCGCGCTCGATTGCTTCCGCTTGCGCCTGAGCCTCCAGCTCTGCCTCGGGAATTTCCTCAGCGGCATTCTCGGATTTTTCGTGGGCTTCAAGCAACTGCTTCTTGATCTTGGCCACTCCCTTGTCAGTGTTGACGTATGGCAGCAGGAACCGATCAATGAGCAGGATCAGCACCGCATAGAATACGGCACCAACAAGCGCGGCCTCCAAGGGTGCAGCTACCAGCCCCATCGCGGACGGCAAATCCAGAACAAGGCGAAATACTGTGGCTGCAAACGCGAACACGAAATACGCCACCACCGGCAAGAACCAATAGCGCAATACCACCATGCGCCACCCGGTCACCTCCTCCGGATTGGCGGGGTACCCTGTCAGCGCCAGACCGATTGGTCGACGATAAACAATAGCAACACCGCTCAAAAGGACAGTTGTAACAAGAGAGGTCAGCATAAGGCTCAACTTGTGAGCCTCTTCGGCAACATTGAGATTGTTGAGCCATATGCACACGGCCAGCATGGTGGCAGCGACCGCGAACACGATCATGAGCGAACGATACAAACCCCGCGCAGTCTCATTCGGCAACGGGACCATTCGATAGTCTGGATACCGGGGCGCCAGAACATTGTAGGCAACAAGCGAGACAAACCGGTATAGCAAAAAGGTACCCAGCATCACCATCGCGGTCATGCGCGTTGGTGGATGGCCCTGAGCGAAAATCAGAATGAGAACTCCGGACACGATGGCGTTCGACACCGTACCAAACAACATCATCAAGGCACGGGTGAGCAGAAACCCAACCTTTTCCGCCCGCACGGAAGGGCTTTGACTGTACAAACTGAGAAAGTTCAGCCGCCCCCAACGCTGGACCAACGCACCGGCGGCATAGCCCACCAGAATCGCCACCAATCCCAGCACCAACCCATTGGCAAGCCAATCGCCACCGCCTCCCGGATTCGCCTGCGACATCGCTTGTCGGATTTGATCTGCTGTGGTCCCCGTTTCTGCCAGCATCTCCCGCACTTTCTCCTCAAAGCGATAGGCATGCTGAACATCCATCATGGGAGTTGAAGAGGAAGTTGCAGTCGTATTCACCGAGGCTGGTTCGGGCTTGGTAGCGGATTGTTGCTCGCTCGTTGCCACTTGCCCCAACAGGACAGGATTGGCCCAGCCCACTTGCGGAGCGGCGATAAAACACCAAACAATCACGAAAGCGTAGAGCAGGATCTGCCAGCCGCCGCTGTGAGGCCTCACGCGGAAATTGGCATCAAATTGCACTCTATCGGGAACAAGCCGAGGCATTACTTCTACTCCGAGCCACACGTGAAACACCGGCACAAGCACTGTGCTTCATGTTTTGAAGCACAGAATACTCTAATATTTCATTATGACTTAGTGTCGGATGCAGAAGAAGCGATTATTAGCTCACTTGTTGTTTTTCCCAGATGCTGAACAAACGAGTTGCTTCCTTCAAAGACAACCGCTGGAACAACTCGAGGGCATGTTCGCGTCTCACCTGCGATAGACGATAGCGCCACGGGCCAATCTTGAGCAAAGCTCTTACGGTCATGAATGACAAGCCAATCGACTTGGCTGCGACGATAAAGGGGTCTGTATCCTCACGCACCATCCAGTGGCGGGCTTCCTCGGCCCCAAGTCGCGCCATAACGGAAAAAGCAGCAACGGCTTCCGGAAAACGGTCCTCCTCAGCGAACTGGCGCAAGTGGTGTTCACCAAGTTGGCCCTCCCGCGCAATGCCATAGACTTTGCCTTCCGCAGTTTCAAAGTCGTATCGCCCAAGCCAAAACTCGTTACCCAACTTGCTTGCCGCCACACCAGCTGCCTGCGACAATCGTCCGGCCTCTTCCATACGACCGCTTTCAAGAAGGTGTATCTTGACCTTTTCACTGGCTATCTCGATGAGTTGCTTGATCTGACCTTCAACAAGATCCTCTCGCTCACCAATCGCCAGTTGAAGAACCTCATCATCTGCAGCGGTCTCAATCAGCTTTTCAACGCTGGCATCGCTTAACTGCGCACCTGCATTGGCAGCAACCGAGCGCTTTACCGGCAAATCCCCTTCCGCGACCAACACGTTTGTCACGCTTTCCGGCAGGATCGTGCGCTGTGCTATGGCAAGGCGGTGCTCGTTACTTTGATTGCTGGCAATATCCTGGAGGTCGAGATCACGCAAAACAGTTGAGGATTTGAGGAGCGGCTCTGCCACCTGGATATCATCCTTGGCCAATTTGAGCACGGTTCGCTCCGGCGCCCGGCGCAGCGTTGACAGGCTCTGCGCAAGATAGGCGCGCGCCTCCTGTTCAATCATGGCAGACAAGCGCACCATCACATCATCATAGATCGCGATCTGCTCATCCGTACAGCGCTCGGATGTACGCGAGAACAGCATCGCGACATGGCGGGCCAGCTCGCTGCGACGCTTCTCATCTTGCTCGAGAGCGAGAGCGTCAAAATCTACCAAGTTCGATTGCGTCAAACCGGACATCTGCTTTGCACCAATCTCTAGATAATTTTTACTAAAAGTATCAGGTGGGTCTGAAGAAAAAATAGCTTGAGCTATGACGAATTGAATAAAACGTGGTTTTTAACGGAAGCTCGCTGTTAAGCTTAACCTTGCCTTAACAGGCTCATTAAAGGTCGAGGCGAAAATGTAACGGGCCGCAAAGATAACGCTTTGCGGCCCGTGGGTTAGCAACAGATTTTCGATTATTCTGCGCTGGAGTACTGCACGATATCCGTCATATCGACACCCATCCTGTGCGCGAGGCCCTCGCCGTAGGCTGCATCTGCACGATAAAAATGCACAATCTGCCGTTTGATGATATCTACAGGAACGCCCTCCATTGCCGCTGCAATATTGTCCATCAATCGTCCCTGCTGTTCTGAAGTCATGAGGCGGAAAAGGTCGCCAGGTTGCTTGTAATCGTCATTGCCGGCGCGGTGGTCAAAGCGATCTGCATTGCCTGAAATGCGAAGCGGCGGCTCTGCCACCTCTGGGTCCTCTTTAGGTCCCCCAAAGGAATTTGGCTCATAGTAGGCGTCCGGCTGAGGATTGTTGGCAAAGAACCGCATCGGTCCATCCTTGTGGTAGTGATGAACCGGACACTTGGGCGCATTTACCGGAAGCGCTTCATAGTGCGTCCCCAACCGATACCGATGAGCATCCGCGTAGGAAAACAACCGAGCCTGAAGCATCTTGTCAGGTGAGAAACCGATACCGGGAACCACATTGGAAGGCGAAAACGCAACCTGTTCGATCTCCGCGAAATAATTCTCCGGATTGCGGTTCAGCTCCATGATGCCCACTTCAATCAGCGGATAGTCTGCATGCGGCCAAACCTTGGTCAGATCAAAAGGATTGTAGGGCGTCTTTTCAGCATCCAACTCTGGCATCACCTGAATACACAGGCGCCACTTGGGAAAATTGCCCGTGTCGATGGCAGAATACAAATCTTCCTGCGTGCTCTCGCGCGTGCGACCCACAACCTCCTGCGCCTGTTCATTGGTCCAGTGCCGGTGGCCCTGCATGGTTTTGAAATGGAACTTCACCCAAAACCGTTCGCCTCTCGCATTTATGAAAGAATATGTGTGTGACCCATATCCGTTGATATGCCGAACGTCCGTCGGCAAACCGCGATCAGACATCAAGATAGTGACCTGATGCAGGCTCTCAGGCGACAAGGACCAGAAATCCCACATGGCAGTCGCCGAACGCAGGTTGGTTCGCGGATGACGCTTTTGCGTATGAATGAAATCCGGGAATTTGTAGGGATCACGGATGAAGAATACCGGGGTGTTGTTCCCCACCATGTCCCAATTGCCTTCTTCAGTATAAAACTTGACAGCAAAGCCGCGAACGTCCCGCTCTGCATCCGCAGCGCCTTGTTCGCCGGCCACTGTCGAAAATCTGGCGACAAGATCAGTCGTCTTGCCAACCGCCTCGAATATCTTGGCCCGTGAGTACTGAGTGATATCATTGGTCACTGTGAAGGTGCCATACGCGCCCCACCCTTTTGCATGAACTGTGCGCTCCGGAATACGCTCCCGATTCTGGTGCGCGAGCTTTTCAAGCAACTGATAGTCCTGCATCAACAACGGTCCGCGAGGCCCCGCACTCAGAGCGTTTTGGTTATCGCTGATCGGAGCGCCCGCCGTTGTCGTCAACCGCTTGTCTTGTGTCATCTTTTTTTCTCCTACCCGAAATCGCAGTTTTGGGGCACTGCTCGAACCCCGAATTCGTTCTACGGGCAGGAACGTAGCCATCCCCATCAATCAGGTCTAATCAGATTGTAAATAGGCTATGATAAGATAAACTGATCGTATGATTACATTCAAACAACTCCTGTATTTCCAGCACCTCGCGAAAACCCTTCACTTTGGACAGGCCGCAGAGGCGGCCTCCATTTCGCAACCCGCGCTATCCATGCAGATTCGCGAGTTGGAAGACGCGATGGGGCTGCCTCTTTTGGAAAGAACCTCGAAAGCCTGTCGCCTCACGGCACACGGCGAAGCGGTCCTGGCTCGCGCCAACGACATTCTGGGGCGATTGAATGACCTTGAAGCCTATGCAGCGCACGCCCGCGCCGACAAATCCGGCTCCATCCGCCTTGGCGTCATTCCGTCTCTGGCACCGTACATGCTTCCTCAAATCCTCCCGGACATCGCACTCGCACTGCCCGATCTGCAAGTCCGGCTCAGAGAGACCATGACGGACACACTCATAGAAGAACTCAAACGGTCGGATCTGGACGCCATAATCGCCGCCCTGCCCCTGAACGAGCCGGACCTTGAGGAGCGTCCACTCTTCATCGATCGTTTTCTTCTGGCCACCCAGAACTCGCCGGATCTGGATGAACGCCAGCGTGTTCAGTCACATGACATTGACTTCAACCGAATGCTGTTGCTGGAAGAAGGTCACTGCTTGCGCGACCAGACACTCGATTACTGCGGCAACTATGCGCTGAAGTATGGCGACGGCCTTGGCGCGACCAGTCTGGCAACCATCATGCAAATGGTAGCCAACGGATATGGTGTCACCATTTTGCCGGAAATTTGCGTGTCGGCCGAAGTCAACGACGACCGGGTAGCTTTGTTGCGGTTTGAAGACCCTCAACCCATGCGGCAGATCGGCCTCATCTGGCGCAAGTCATCGCCGCGCACCAGCTTGTTTGAAGAGTTGGAGACAATAATAAGGAACCGTTATCGTGTCGAAAACACTTGACCATTGCTCATCTATGGGAACAATAATAATCGGGGCTTACCGAACAGATTTGATTGATCAATACCTGCGATAAACTGCCAAGCAATATGAAACCAACTAATTAATGGGCCACAATTCTCGCCCTTCTGGAAAGTGCAGTCCAAATGTTTTCTTCCAGCAAGTCGGAAACGCTGAACGCTGACAGATTTGTACCGCCACCCCGCGAAATGGCCGTGCTGTTCGACACGATGGACCGCCTCAACCGCGGTGTGGTGCTTCTGAACAAGGATGGGGTTATCGAGGCCGTCAACTCCGCAGCCGCTGACTTGATCACGAATGTAAACTATTTCCGGATCATTGCTGGTCGAATTGAACCGGTGGACGTTGTCGCACAGAAAAACTTCGCCAGAGCCATGGAAAAAGTCATAGATCAGGATGAGCCGTCAGAGCCGAGCGAGTTTGTTATCCGGCGCGAAAGCGAGTTCTTGCGGCCACTTCATATTGAAATGGTCAGCGCAGGTCAGGCAAGCGAAGCGGCGGACAACACCTTGATGTTCATCACGGATCTGGAGGCCGATTGGTCAATCAAGATCCTTCGCGCAGCACGCATCTTTTATCTGACAGAACGTGAGGCGTCTGTCCTAGAGCACCTTGCTGGTACTGAAACCGAGCTGGAAATCGCCAATGCTCTCTCCATTACCCAGAACACGCTGCGCACCCATCGCAAGAACATTTATGCCAAGTTGAATGTAAATAGCCGGCTGGAGCTGGCCATACTCCTGTCACGCCTCACCTGACGCAGAAGCTCTCTTCAAGGCTCTGACACGATACGTACACCGGCGCGCACCCGATACGATGTGCTCCTCCCGCACCACAGAGCATTCCGGGCCCAACGCATCACGAAACAACTGAAGCTCCGATCGACAGAAACCCTGACAAGCACGGGCCGCTGCACAAATGGAGCAGTGATTTTCAATCAGAAGGAAACTGCCGTCCGGTTGTTGCTCCACCTCGGCCATGTAACCTTCTTTGCTGCGCTGGTCTGCCAGTAGTTTCAATCGCTCTTCAAGCTGATGAACACCGCTCATCAAGCTATCATATTGAGCGCGGATGGCAGCTTCCCGGCGATTGATGAGCTGGTTCATGCCATCTTCGCCATAGAGCGCCCGCACACCATCCAGCATATCCAGCAACAAACCACTGTGGTTGTCCGGAAACCGGCTATTTCCATGCTCTGACAAGGACCATACCCGCTTGGGGCGGCCCACGGTGCCGCGCACATCTTCAAAGCGCACCAAACCTTCGTCCAACAACCCATCCAGATGTTGACGAACAGCCACGGTCGTCACATCAAGATGCGCCGCCAGATCCGCCGATGTCTGAGGGCCCCGCGCTTTGAGTGCATAAAGAAGCCGATTTTTCGTACGCTCGTTCATGCGCAATATGTAACATGGACGGAGTTATTTGAAAACCGAACGCTTGTTTAATTACCGGTTCGCAACAACCCAATGTTTTTCAACACATGCAGTGATATATAATCACTCGCTGAAACGCTCTTAAAACGACCAAACCTTGATTTATTATTAGGCAAATTACGTTGTTATCCACCATAATTCAGAATTTTGCCAACAGTTATCGAAGGATAACCTCGCATAAAACACCCCTATTTTTTCAGGATGGACATAGAAACCATGAATCCCGCAAATGCTTACCTCTATAGTCCAGTAAACAACAAGTATTACTTAAATTATCGAGACAAAAATGACATTATCGTTCAGGCAGTTTCAAGAGTATTCAAAGGTTCACCCTCAGGGTCAGTCCTCCGCGGATCTGGAGTTCATCACTGCGACGCTGCAAACGCTCGAATTGTTCTACCAGCAACCTGTCCGCTATCTGTGCTTCGGCAGTGGCTATATACTGGCGCCGGACCTGTCGCAAACACCCCTCACCATGCCGACCCCATGGCTTGAGGGCACCTGCGGGACCGAATGCCCAGCCGGCGCCTCTAGCTTTACCACGGAACTGGAAACACACCCGGAGGCCATGGCCCCTGTTCATCATGGAGACCAGGTCATAGGCGCGCTCGTTCTGCTGCCATCCGAAGAGCCTCACCCACCGGGGCGGCAATCGACGGAGTATCTGACACGCTATGCTCGCATTCTGGGCGAATGCCTTGCGCCGGACCTGACAACCGAATGGCAGACCGACGTCGATTTTGACATAAATCGGCAGACTTCCGGTTTCTTATCCCGCCACCAAACGCGTGATTGTCATCAGCCGGTTGCGGGATGCCCAACCGCACAAAACACACCGTTTCTGTTTGAGGCGCACCCGGCACCAACTGTTCTGGTAGAAAAATACACTCTACGCCTTATGGAGGTGAACCACGCAGCAAGGCAGCTACTTTCTCTAACTATGCCCGGCGGCCATATCACACACCTCAACGAGATCTACAGGTTCTCGACATCTCGGAATGATGAGACTGAATCTACCGATCTGGAAACGCTGCACGGATATGAGCAGGCCGTTGTTGGAACCACGCGTGGCCAACACCCCACTGAGCACGAACTCACCATAACGGAGGTTTTTGACGGACAGCGAGAATGTCTCCTTATCTCGATTACGGATCACGTAGACCGTACGCTCGAAGCCGAAGACGCTAAACGGATCGCGGCGACCGACACACTGACCGGCCTTAAAAACCGCCTCGCCTTCGAGCAGGGACTGGAAGGAGCGTTTCACACCGCGTCCCATTCAGACAGCCAGATCGGAATCCTTCTGATCGATATTGACCATCTCAAGCTGGTCAATGACACGCTTGGGCACGAATGCGGCGACAGCCTTTTGCAAACCATCGGGCAGCGTCTCAAGACCCTGGAGAATCGGGGCCACATGGTCACTCGGCTGGGCGGCGATGAATTTGCACTCCTCCTCTCAAACACCACATGCGCGGAAGTGCGGCGCGTGCTCAAACTGGTACCGGAACTCATCAACCAGCCGGTTGATCTGAACAACGATATCATTCGCCCGACAGCCAGCATCGGGGCTGCCTGCTATCCAAAGCATGCGCCAAATGCAGCAGAGCTGCGGAAGTGCGCAGATGTGGCCCTTTACGCAGCTAAAAACCGAGGGCGCAACAAGGTGCGTCTTTATTCCAGCACCCTGCGTTACAAACGCCAGCGCTGCGCATCGCTGAACCACCAACTTCGAAAAGCCATAGATACTCACGAGATCAACGCGGCCTATTTGCCAGTGCTGAACCTGCGCACCAATTGCGTTGAACACTTGTCTGCTCAGCCCGTGTTCGCCAACCGCCCTACACGAATAGGGACCAATGCAACCCTATTTGACTATATGGCAGACCACAGTTTGGCGGCCAGCCTCTTCAGGGAGACCCTCACAACTGTTCTTGCTGATAGCCGCTATCTGACAACAGAATCTGGTACAGCCGTATCCATTTCTGTCCCAACCCCCGTCTCTACACTGTGCCGAAACACATTTTGCAGCGACTTGGCACGCACGGTAGCAGCTGCAAAGGTCCAACCCGACCGATTGATTTTGGATATCGAGGAAAAAAGCATCAGTCCTCGCAATTTCGAGGAAGTGATGAAGCGCCTTCAATCCCTGTTGTCTGAGGGGTTCCGTGTGGGCCTTGCAAACTTCGGCAACGGCATTGCATCACTTTCCTACCTCAGCCAGTTGCAGCTCACGTACATCAAGATGGAAGCCCCCATGATTGAACGGCTGAATGCCAATCGCAGTGGGCGGGGCCTGTTGCGCGCTGGATTCAGCTTCGCGGAACAGCTCTCACTGCCAATCATTGCAACGAACTTGCGAAGTGATGTGCAGGAATGGACATTTGATCAATTGGGCGGCACATTTGGTCAGCGCGGCGGTGTGGGGGCAGCCCTCACCTTGCAGCAACTGCTCAACTTTCATTCCGCCGAGGATCTGAGAAACCAACACGCCTGATCAAATTCGAGGCTATCCGTCACAAGAGACCATGGCAACAAAACGGCAACGAGCCCTTTCGACAATTGTCAGCACCATGTTGCCGAGCGCACCATTTTCGGAGACAGCTGAAATCAAACGCATGGCCAATGCCCCGCATTTGCGTCATTTGCCTCTTCACATTGCCGTTAGGTTATGCGCACTCAGCTACGTCCGCCACCGCTATACGGATTATGACAGGCTCTTGGAAGATGGATTGGACCAAGCCGCGGCACGCTATTGCGTGGTCTCTGACATGATCGCTCAACTGGGCGATTGGGGCATGGTCATAACTGAGACCGAACTCTTGGAAGCGCAGGACGAGTAAGCTCGCCCCGCACACGTCTTGTTAGCGGCAAACGGCCACGATCCAGGTGAAGGCCAACACCACAAGGGCAAGTGTTGGGATAATCAGTGCCGGATAACCGAAGAAGTAGATTGCCAGTGCCCAACCGACGAAGAAGTTGGCACAAAAATAGTATTTCGCGTCACTTTTTCCGTAGACCGCGTCTCGGAACAGCCATCCGATAATCGGCACAAGGAAAAGAAGCCGCATGAAAAGGGGATCACGCTCGTCGCCAGTTTCTTCAATAACACTCATGAGGGACCTGCTATTTAGAATTATTTGCAATTGATTTGGATCAAATGGCACGGCGCTTCAATGCGGCATTTTCGCACATATACGTAAGGGCATTGCCGAACTGTTAAATCTTATACGCAGTTTTTTGTAGTTGAATTGTCCCGGGATCGTTAACTGGCGGCTGACACTGGACGCCAAAACGGCTCGCAGCCACCTCACGATGCACGTTAGGAATCGTCTCCCCGGCAGGTCATCACGGCCCAAAAGGAGAAAAACGATGTCCGCATCCCAAATCGTGATTTACGCCGATAACACAAATGTCCCGATTTCCCAGTTGTCGGGAAGCCCATGCACCATAGCCATACAGGCATTTCTGTATTCCACGGATGGCTCGACCTTGCAGATGGACTATCCATTACAGGCTGTAGTTCAGGACCCTTCAATCCTGTCCACGGCGAAAGAGGGAGGTAAGCGCAAGGTTCTGGTGTCTGTCGGTGGAGAAGTGTTTGCGTCCAGCGCCTGGAAAGCAGCGGCATCCGATGTAAACAGCTTTGCCTCTCAGATTGCCGATTTCGTGAAGACGCATGGCCTTGATGGTGTCGACATCGATTGGGAAGACACAGGAGCAATTTCAGATGGCAGCTACGACCCGACGACCTTCCTCGTAGACCTTTCAAGCGCCCTGAAATCCGCCCTGCCGAGTTCCCAGAACTTCATCACCCATGCTCCGCAATGCCCCTATTTTTATCCGGGTGAACTGGGCATTTACAGCACAATTGCCAAGAACGCGGGCGACAACATCGATCTCTTCAACATCCAGTACTATAACAATGACTGGTACGTTGGGAGCAACGGTGCTGAAGAAAAACAAAAGGTCGCCGGACTGACCGGCAGTCCGGTGTTCCCCTCCAGCATCATGGGCATCAAGGCTCAAGGCCTTGATGTCGGCAAAATGCTCGTCGGCAAACCCACCACATCGGATAATGCAAGCAGTGGCTATCTGGATACCAGTGACTTGGCGAGCGACGTCATCACGCCACTTGCAAAGGAGCTGGGATCCGACTTCGGCGGCGTCATGGGCTGGCAATTTGCCACCAGCTCATCGTCTTCAGACAATGTTCTGAACTGGATCGAAGCCATGAACTCTGCCATCGAGGCGGGCTCTTCCAGCACCTCAACCCAAGCCGCGGAATAGACCAAAACTTCTCAAGGCGGGGCAAGGCTCCGCCTTTGTCTTTGTGCCCCCAAAAGGCGATGAGCAGCCATGACCCAAACCACCATCAGCATTCAGAACAACCGAACCGATGAAGAGATCTATGTCCTGCTGACGGCAGAGAACATGGCGAAGGGGCAACAGCCACAACACGCCATACCGCTCGACCAAGCCACAAAGCTGACCAAAGATACCGTGGTCAGCTTCGAGACAATAAAAAGCGCTCGGCTATATGTCTGCTTGGGGTCCATAGGTCCCTCCCCCAAGCTGGATGACGATCAGTACTACGGATGGATCGAGTTCAGCAAAACCGACAAGGACGGCACCCTTTGGATCAATCTTACCAGCGTGGATATAGTCGGATTGCCTCTGGCTTTGTCAGGCACCGAAAACGGCAAGCCATTCAACCTTGGAACCAGATTGCCGATGAAAGTTCCAATGGACGATCCCCATGAGTTCTCGCTGATAGGCGCGCTAGAGAAAATCTTCACGAAGGAGCAGCCCGTCAAAGCCCTAGTGCCATGCCAGAAAGGATACATGAAGGTCCTGTCGCCGGTGCATGCGCCAGAAAGTTACGCCTCGTTCACCCCATACCTCACGCGCCTGTGTCAGGCCAACGCGCCAGTGTCCATCACATCCGACGCACCGGCAAGGACGAGTGCCGTGACCTTCAAAGGGCACTTCACCGATCCTGCCAAGAACAAAAACAACAACGTGATGGAGTTGAAGGACGACAATGGCAACACGATCACCATTGACGACAAGAACCTTACTACAAAGACCCTATACCAATGTGCGGGCGGTACTTACCTTTACAATGGCAAGCCCAAGGACTTCAACATCGCCATCCAAAAGAACGGCCCACATGCAGGTCTGAAGAAGATCTTGAACTCCGTCATCCGAAACATCCTCGTAGGTTTCAATGAGGGTTACTTCAGTGAAAACGGCCCCAACGACAGTGAATACTTCTCAGGAATGAAGCCTTTCGAGCATGGCGGCAATCAGTACGCTCAAGTAATTCATCAATACACCAACTCCTACGGCTTCCCCTACTCAGATGGCAACCTGAAGACATTGATACAGGCGGACGCAACAAAGACAGTCACGCTGCATGTTTTGAAGGATACACAGACGGGCTACTATGAAGAGTACCCGGTTCAACCCAGTACGGGCCTCTATCAATTTGGCATTGGCGGTGGCAGCATGACCCTGGGGCCAATCAAGATCAACGGCTTCACATATGAACCGGACGATAAAGGCGCCTACGGCGGCTTTCTTCCCTATCTACCTGAATGGACGAAAATGGAGTTCACGGGTTCCGGGGGCGCTCAGAACAGTTACATCTGGATCAAGAACGGCGACGTCGTTGAAGGCAACTGCCTGACGGGTCATCACATCTGGGTTAACGGCTCCAAGCCGCCCAAAGATACGGACAAGGCACCCGAGGGCTACACCAATCTGGTCTGGGGCGCGAACCTGAAATGGCAGAGCGGCGCAACACCCCCACCGCCCCCATGACATCACCATGCAAAAAGGCCCGCTGCAAGAGCGGGCCTTCTCAATCAGGAATGCCAGTCGCTTAGCGGGTAAGCGGCTTGTACTTGATACGACGTGGATCTGCTGCATGAGCACCCAAACGGCGCACCTTGTCCTTTTCGTAGTCTTCAAAGTTACCTTCAAACCACTCAACGTGGGAGTCACCTTCAAAGGCCAGCATGTGTGTTGCAAGACGGTCAAGGAACATACGATCGTGCGAGATAACCACAGCGCAACCGGCGTAGTTTTCAAGCGCATCTTCCAGAGCTGCCAGCGTTTCGGTGTCAAGGTCGTTGGTCGGTTCGTCGAGCAGCAGAACGTTGGCGCCAGACTTAAGAACCTTCGCCAGATGGACGCGGTTACGCTGACCACCTGAAAGATCGCCAACCTTCGCCTGCTGTTGAGGCCCCTTGAAGTTGAAGGAAGAGCAGTAGGCACGGGAGTTGATTTCCTTGCCGTCGAGGTAGATCACCTCAGCGCCCTCGGAGATCTCTTCCCATACGGTCTTGCTGTCATCCAGCTTGTCGCGAGACTGGTCAACGTAGCCCAGGTGAACGCTATCACCGATCTCAATATTTCCGCTGTCCGGCTTTTCCTGCCCAGTCAGAAGCTTGAAGAGCGTTGACTTACCGGCACCATTCGGACCGATCACGCCAACGATACCACCGCGTGGCAGCTTGAACGACAGATCATCAATGAGCAGACGGTCGCCAAAGCCCTTGGAGACATTCTGAACGTCAATGACGTTAGCGCCGAGGCGTTCTCCAACCGGGATCATGATCTGCTCAATGGACGGCATACGCTCTTCCTGAGCGGCCAGCAGATCGTCATAGGCCCTGATACGTGCCTTCGACTTGGTCTGGCGGCCCTTCGGAGACATGCCCATCCACTCCTTCTCGCGCTTGATCGCACGCGAGCGAGCCATGTTCTCGCGGCCTTCCTGTTCCATACGCTTTTCTTTCTTCTCCAGATAAACGGAGTAGTTTCCTTCGTATGGAATGCCCTGACCACGGTCGAGCTCAAGAATCCAGCCTGTTACGTTGTCGAGGAAGTAACGGTCGTGGGTGATGATCAGCACGGAGCCCTTGAACTCACGCAGGTGGCGTTCAAGCCAATGCACGGTCTCGGCGTCCAGATGGTTGGTCGGCTCGTCGAGCAGCAAAAGGTCTGGCTCAGACAACAGCAACTTACACAAGGCCACACGGCGGCGCTCACCACCGGACAGGTTGGTCACGTCGCTTTCACCGGGAGGGCAACGCAACGCTTCCATGGCCATTTCCACCTGGCTTTCCAGGTTCCACAAGTCGTGCTGGTCGATGTAATCCTGAAGCTGAGCGCCTTCCTCGGCGGTCTCATCAGAATAATTCATCATCAGCTCGTTGTAGCGGTCCAGAATTTCCTGCTTGTGAGCAACGCCTTCCATGACGTTTTCCATCACAGTCTTTTCTGGGTCCAGATGCGGTTCCTGTGGCAGATACCCAACCTTGGCGCCTTCTGCGGCCCACGCTTCACCGGTGTATTCCTTGTCCAGACCGGCCATGATCTTGAGCAGGGTCGATTTACCTGCACCATTCGGGCCGAGGATACCGATCTTTGCGTCGGGATAGAAAGACAGGTGGATATTGTCGAGGACTTTCTTTGCACCGTAGGCCTTGGAGACCCCGTGCATATGATAGATGAACTGGCGCGCCATTGGGTGCCTACATCTCCTGAATTGTTGTTCGCTGAAACTCTAATCTCTGGGGGCCACTCATAAAGGAAGGCAAGGCGCGGGGCAATGGATAACACGGTTTTGCAAGCAAAAGCCTCGCTTGCCCACATCACCCCGGCTTCAGACTGTGATGGACACCTACAAAAAAGGCTTGCTTCGCACAGAAGCAAGCCCTCAGTTTCGACGTTCACTTTTCATTGTTCAGGCCAGCCAGAAAGGTCTGTTTGCCATTGCTTTCAATTGTGAACGCGTAAAGCCGAGATCGCGAATGACGCCATCATCCATTGTTGCAAGTTCGGCGCGCATTTCGGCACGCTCCTGAAACCGGTGAACCCACAAGGCCACAAGTTCAAAAAAGCGGGTTCCGCTGTAAGTTACCATAGACATTACTGCCCTCATTCTTATTTGTAGTGCATCGTGATCGGGCTGCCCCGCCCGCCGGAGAGCACTGCAGGGAGTGTACTCAGTGCTCCATTCCCCACCGTTATACCGGGCAATGAGTTGTCATAAAATCGAAATGATAGCGCACTACTGTGAGTTTATCTCACACCAAGAACGTTCCCGTATGGCTGCCCCACTCCCTTCGCTCACGGCTTTGCGCGCATTTGAAAGCGCAGCGCGCCACCTGAACATGTCTCGCGCAGCTGAAGAATTGCTGCGCACACACGGTGCCGTCAGCCGCCAAATCAAACAGCTTGAGGACGAACTCGGCTTTCCCCTGTTTGTGCGCGGCGGCCGTCTTTTGGAACTTACGGAAGAAGGCCGGGTTCTCGCAAAATGTCTCAGCATCGCGCTGGATGACATTACGCAAGTCCTTGCAGAACTCCGCGAAAGCCGCAAAAGCAAGCCTATTGTGGTTGCCTGTGGGTCAACCGTCGCCGTCCGCTGGCTGGTCCCGCGACTCATGACCTTTTACCACCAACACCCCTCCATCAAACTCCAACTATCCCTGTCCAGCCAGTTGGAGGATGCTTCTTCCGGGCGGGCGGATGTGGCCATTCATTGGGTCGGGACACGGGGCAAGAAAGCCCGTCCCGGACACATCCCGCTCATGGATGATTTTATGGGGCCGGTCTGCAACAAGGCCTTTGCGAGCGATAACAACATCACGGCCCGCACAGCTCCTGCAGAACTCTTGTCCAAAACGCTTATCCATTCAGAAACCGCACCAGGCTCTTGGCAGGATTGGCAGGGGTGGCATCACGCCCCCAACGCATCGCTGCCATCTCATCAAGCACTCTGGTTCGAGCACTTTTTCCTGTGCCTTCAGGCCGCCGTTTCCGGTCTCGGTCTGGCCATGGCATCGCAGGCACTGGTGGCGCAGGACCTTGAACAAGGCAACCTGGTTGCCCCACTTGGCTTCACAAAGGTATCCAATGGCTATGAAATCGTGAGGGCCACCCATCCACAGAACCCCAAGGCCTGCGATAGTTTCATCGGCTGGCTTTTGACGGAAGGCCAAAAAACACAGGCCGGTCTGGCCGCTCTGGGTACTGCGCCGGTGACATGAACAAAAAAGGGGCGCGTCCCGCCAGTGCGGTCGCGCCCAAGGAGTTGACACTCCCCCATCCGAGTGTCAGCCGAAGCTGGTGTGATATATAGCGCGATCACATTACGGACACATTGACATATCTCAAGACAAATCAATGATTGGCCCGAATTTGATAAAATTTTGAATGGCTTGGCATCCAATCAGCGCCGTTTGCGGTTTGCCGCGCCAACTCCCCCAGCGTCAAACAACAAAGCAGACACACGGCAGGACCCACCAAGACCGAAGCCATCACGAGCCCATTCTTGTCGCAAGCCCTCACATTCATCCAGAAGCTCATCCTCAGGGCCGTCGTTTGCCGTTTTGCTTGGCACCAGTTCAACAGTCAACGCCGGACGCAGCGCATCCGCCATCCAGCGCTGAAATCCCCGAATGGTTTCTGTACGGCCAATGGCAACCAGCGGCCGCTGTCCTTCACGCGTGTAGATCTCGTTCAGATAGTAATCAGTGCTGCCGTTTGCGCCGAGCATACCCTTCATGGGTCTCAATGACGTAAGACGCACACGCGGCGCACTCTGATCAAAGCTCAAGTCCAATCTGGGACCAATCAATGAAGAGCGAGGCAGATTGTACTTTTCCTCAAGCAAAAAACGGGCAACCTCTGGGTGCTCCCGTGTCAGAACAAGAACGCGATAGTCACGGCGCTGCATCAAGTCGATCAACTCACCCATAGCAGTTGCCGTAGTACCGTCAGTGCCATCCACTGCAGAGAAATGTATTTCACTCAGATATCTCTCGATCACCCGGTCGCGATAGCTAGCCAGTTCCGCTGTGCGAGCCAAGGCCGCGTTACGTTCTTTAGGCTCTGGCCACAACAAGCCGTCCGCCTCGATAACCACAAGACGCCTGTCCACGGATTGATAGTCCGCTGTTTCGGGGCGAGCAGTCCGCTCTACAAACTCGATGACACGATGACGGGTTTCTGGAGCCTGCCATGAAGGCAGGATCAGCGAATGCTCAACACCTGTCGGCTGCATGACGGCAATTGCACCCGCAGCGAGGAATGCGGCCCATTTCATTATTGTTATCCTTGGCCTGACATTTCGCCGGTCGTATCCCGGCTTATGACGCACAAGGATGATGATTTAGAGTGCTTTCCGAGCGTTTAACCACGGATGAAAAACCAACACCAAGTTCCCTATAACGTAAACGCGACCCTAAGGTAACAAATAAACCCCAATTATTATTTCGTTAATCAAGGGCAGGATTTTGTTTGTCTTTTGCATTTGTGTATCATTCAAGCATCGCCTTTGACAAAAATATGTCATAGACCCGTAAGTAAAGATTTTTAAAGGAACTTTGCTTTAAACACCGTACTCTTCAAGGAACGTTGAGAGACGCGGGCAGAGGGGCCTATACATCAGGGGGCGTGAATGCGAGCAGTATTGCAAGCTGGTCTGCCGTTTATCGCAGGCAGTTTGACAAGATCAGGGGAAAGCATCGCTCACCCTGTGAGATTGCTTGCCGACACGCAACCGGCATCATCGATGATCGGCATCTCCTCAACGACCGAAGTGAATGCCTCCATCACCACGCTGGAGCACTTGTGGCCTATGGTCACTGCCTCCATTTCCTTTCTTCTTCCCCTCGGCCTTCTCTTGATCTTCACAGCGATCTACGGATCACGAGATACGAATGCCATCATAACTCGAGCCTTCACATCACTTGCAGTTGGCGTTGCCTGTTTCAGTGCCGTTGGATTGATGATTGCTTTCGGCGAGAGCGTCGGTGGGTGGTTTGGCTATGACCCCTCACTCCTGTTCCTTTTGGAGCTGAACCATTATTCCCTGTCGATCGCGGGATATCACGTGGCGATGTGCGCCATCGTGATCCTGCTCGTCTTCATTCCCTTGGCACGTATTCTCACGTTCAAGGGCCATATGATCACGGCAGCCGTAGTGGGTTCGCTGGTCTACCCGGTGTATACACATTGGGTGTGGGGTGCTCCACAAAACGACTCCTTCATGAACCCGATCGAAGGACTAGGGTTCATCGATCACTCGGGAATTACGGTGATTCACCTCACCTCTTTTCTGTTTTCGGCCTCAGCTCTGGTTTCCACCCCGCACTTTCGCTCTCAGGCTAAACTCGTCTTTGATACGCGGCGCGACTGGGATGCCAATGCGATTTATATCATCGCTGGTACACTGTTGATGATCATTGGTTAGGCCGGCTTGAATGTCGGGTCGCTCCCGCTGTTTTCCGGTCTGGTTCCAATGGTGTTTCACAACACCATAACCGCCGGCGTATTTGGCGCGCTAACCGGGGGATTTCTGGCTCGTTTTCAGAAAGACCTGCCACTGCTTGCGGGAACGATCGCCGGCATGATAGCGGGACTATTATTCAGTTCCGCCGCACCAGAACTCCTAGATGTCGGCACAGCGACAATCTCCGGTGTTCTGGGCACGTTTATCTATTTCAGCGCCCGGGGCCACTTCCGAAACTCATGGAACACCAATCCGTTGGGCGCCAGCCTTCTTGCATACGCCTCGGTTGCCGCCCTTGGCTGCATCAGTACGGCAATCCTCGTTCCGGTCGATGCACTTGAGACCACTTCGCGCGAGAGCCAGTTGCTGGCGCAAACCCTTGGTGTTCTTGTAAATGCCGGTTGGGTTGTAGGCTGCGGTTTCACATTGTTCTCCATTCTTGATCGAAAAGGCCTGGTCAAGAAAGTCATCAGTTCCAGCGATATGGCATCACTGGAAGAATCCTACTACGAACGCGTTGTACTTGAGCAGGCAATGGAAGATGTGCTTGCCGGTAAGGTGCGCGAAGCCCGTCCGCTGGAGATCCCACACGGTGATGACTACGCTCGTCTGACCCTTCAATTCAACGAGCTCCTCAACAGGTTGCAGAGCGAGGAGGACCGCAAGGCAATTACGGGCCCCCATGACACCCACAGTGCGGACTTTCAGAAGCTCAAGGTTTTTGCCGATGGCACTTTCGAAGGGCTGGTAATCTCGAAAAACGGGCGCATCCTCGAAGCCAACAAGGCTTTTGTCGAGTTGATTGGCCGCGATGAACATGCCATTACCGGCAGGCCTATTCTTGATTTCGTTCCACCAGACTACATCAAGCTCACCCAACGCGCGCTCAAGAACACGCATCAGGCTCCCTATCAATCCGTGGTACTCAGCTCCACAGGAGAGCGCATCCCCGTCGAGATTCGTGCGCGCCCGCTGGAGCTCAACGGAATCGTCTTCCGGCTCTCCGCCATCCGCGATATTCGCCAGCAACGCAAGGCAGAGGCAGAAATCCTGCATTTGGCCCAGCATGACATGCTGACTGACTTGCCGAACCGAACCCTCTTCCGGGACCGCTTCCATCAAGCAGTTGAAACCCGGGCAACCCGGGCAGATCTCATCGCAGTCATGATGATCGACCTAGACCGGTTCAAGGAAATCAACGACCTTTATGGACATCCGATTGGTGACAAGTTCATTCAGGGCGTCTCCAAAAGACTGCGCAGTTGTGTGGGCCACAACGATACCTGCGCCCGTTTGGGCGGGGATGAATTCGCCATCGTGCAAGTCAATCTGAAAACGAAGGCCGAAGTCGGGCTGCTGGCCAACCGCATTCTGGAAATTCTTTCAAAGCCGATAGCCGTAACAAGCGACATTACCATTCGCACCAGCGCCAGCATCGGCGTTGCCCTGTGCCCGGATGATGGCGAAGACCCGGATCTGTTGCTCGCCAATGCGGACATGGCGCTTTACAAGGCCAAGGAAGCTGGCCGCAACACCTTCCGCTTTTTCGAGCCGGAAATGGAAGCCGGGGTCCGCATGCGCCGCTCCATTGAAGTGGATCTGCGCAAGGCGATTCAACAAAATGACCTCGTCTTGCATTTCCAGCCGCAAGCCCGCGTCGATGACCGCAGTATCGTCGGTTATGAGGCCCTGCTTCGCTGGACCCATGCAGATAAGGGGTCGATCAGCCCGAGCGACTTCGTACCTGTTGCAGAAGAAAGCGGGCTTATCATCCCCATTGGTCGCTGGGTGCTGGACGAAGCCTGCCGTCAAGCAGCCAAGTGGCCGGAAAAGTGCCGTGTCAGCGTCAACCTGAGCCCAATACAGTTCTGCGACGAGTATCTGCTTCAGCATGTCGAGATGTCGCTGGCCAATAGCGGCCTTGAACCCCACCGCTTGGAACTTGAAGTCACGGAAAGTGTCCTGGTCTATGACGATCACCGCGCATTGAGCACGCTCAAGGAGTTGAAACGCCGTGGTGTCGGCATCGCTCTGGATGACTTCGGCACCGGCTATTCATCCCTCAGCTACCTGCGACGCTTCCCGTTCGATCGCCTCAAGATCGATCGTAGTTTTGTCAGCGGCGCCACATCAGATTCTGGCCTCGCCCTGATCATCCGCTCGGTCATCGAAATGGGTCAGGCCCTCGGCATGGAAGTTATTGCAGAGGGCGTTGAAACTGAGGCTGAGTTTGACCTGCTACGCAACGAAGGGTGCGATGAAGTACAGGGCTACCTTATCGGACGCCCACAAGAGCTAACCCCGGACGATATGCTGGACACGCTCCATACCGAAGCGCAACGAAAAGTGAACGCCAACATAGAGGCCCTGCATGCGGTGGCTCGCCGTCTGGAAGCATTCGATGCTCCCCATCAAGCTCGAGCAGAGCCACGCAAACTGAAGGTCACTTCGTCAGCCTAAACCCATCCATCCGGCGCAACAACGCGCACACGGCTTCGCCCACCACCTTGCCGCTGAACCTGAACCTGCACCGGAATGCGGTCTTTCATGGCTTCGACGTGGCTGATCACACCGACTTTACGGCCCTGTCCCTGCAGCAACTCCAACGCATCAATGGCGACATCCAACGTTTCACCATCCAGTGATCCAAAGCCTTCATCAATGAACAGCGTGTCGACGAACGATTGGCGACCTTCCAGCGAGGACAAAGCCAGCGCCAGGCTCAAGGAGACAAGAAAACGCTCCCCACCACTCAGGGAACGAGTCGAGCGCGGCACCTGCGCCATGTCGAGATCCAACACCAAGAGCCCGAGCCCCTTGTCTGCTCGTTTCAACCGATACCTTGGTTTCAGCGCGTTCAGTTGCTTGTTGGCCAGTTCAACCAATAACTCAAGCGTCACTCCCTGTGCGATCCGTTGGAACTTGTCACCATCCGCAGAACCGATAGCCTTGGATACAGCTCCCCACTGATCAGCAAAGTGCCGCTTTGCCTCAATTTGCTTGACCATTTGCGCCGCTTTTTCCCGTGCAGTATCGTCGCTGGCCAGCTGCTGGCGCAGCATACCAATGGTCTCGGCCATCTTCTGCAAAGCTTCACGCGTTTCACCGGCTTTGTGCTCCACGACTGCGCGTTCATGGCCCGCAATCGTGTCGGGTTCCAGAGTGGCAAGGTCTTTTTCCCGCAGCTCTACAGCCTCGCCCGCGGCCCGAAGCTCTTCTTCCAGCGTTGCAAGCTCAGTCTCCAACGGAGCCAGATCTGCCTTTGCTTGATCGCGCAACCTTTCAAAGGCCGCCCTCTCCAACTCTGCCCGTGCAAGCTGCTCCTCGAAGTGCTGGTCCGCTTTTAAGAGCGCCTCTTTCGCCTGAGTGCCGGCCTCTCGAAAGCCTGAGACGGAAGCATTCAGGGCTGCCACTTCACGCTCGCCAGTCTGTCGGCGATTTTGTATTTCCTGAAGGTCCGTGCGCGCCTTTCGGTAACGTTGTTGGAAGGCCTCCTGATGGCTGGCGGTTGGTTGGCCTCCAAGAAGGCCCTTCCGGTCATTTCGACGCTGCTGCACAGCATCTGCACACTGCCGCCATGTCCGCTCCAAATGCTCTACGGTTTTCATCACGCCATCCCGGCGTTCTTCAAGTCTGCCCAACGCATCTGCGAGCGTTGCAAGCTCTTTCTCAGCACGCTCAACATCCGCCATCAACCGGTCATGACGGGCGCACGTATCAGCGACCAAGCGGCGAACTTGAGCCGGATCCTGCTCAAGCGCCTCAATCGTCACATTGATTGCCTCAAGCGCATCTTTCAATCGCTCCACAAGACGCGCCTTTTGCGTCTCGCGTGCACTGCGTTCCGTTAGTTTTTCCGTCAGATGCATGCGAATGGAGGCGAGTTCCTGACCTCGCCGGCTCATTTCATCCCGGAGCGTTTCACGCTGCTGACGGAGAGTGTTCAGGTGCTTTTCTGCGTCTTCCAATGTGCGCCGGCGCGCATGATATGCATCAGAAGACGCTTTAAGCTCCCCCAGGCACTGTTCCACTTCACGGGCCAGCCTGTCCAGATCCGTCGCCTCTACGCGATCCGCCAACGGAGGTTGAACCCCGCGCGCTTTGAACGCGGCATGGGCAGACCTTTCCAGCGTTTCCCACTCCGCATCCAGATTGGTTTGGGCTTTTTGCCGCCTGAGCAAGAGGTCTTTCAAAGCCGCCTTGCGCGCTTCGAGCGAGGCGTTGGTTCGATCCTGTGTTTTTCGCAGCTCATCGAGTGTGCTTTGACTTTCGGCAACACTGCGCTCCGCCGCGTCTCGCTGAACCAACAGCTCTTTGAACAGGTTGGTCAGATCGCTGTCATCCTCCTTCGCAAACGGATGGTCTTCGCTGCCACAAACGGGGCAAGGCTCTTCTGCGACGAGTTCGGCACGCAAGCGCTGAGCATGCTGGTCCTGCGCGGAGACGGCGAGCACCGACGCCTTCCGGGCCTCGTCAGCACGCTGCTGACGCTCGCTCAAGCGAGCTTTTTCGCTTTCCTGCGACACCAAAAGTGTGACGAGTTGTTGCTCCATTTCATCCAGCGTCTTCTGATCGGCCGCCGCCTGATCACCAAGAACAGCCTCTTCCCGTTGGACCTCACGCAGACGATGGGTTGCCTGCTGAACAGTGCCGAAGGCCTCACGTTGACGCTGATTGGTCTCAAGATCGAAACCCACATCTTGTGCCTTGAGGGTTTGGACCGATTGCTCTGCTTGTTCCAACTCCGCTCCGAGGCGAGACAGTTTTTCAGACAGTTCCTTTTCGATGACCTCAAGGTCCTGCCTCTTGCGCTCCGCTTGTTGGATGTCCGCGTTCCCAGCCACGGCTGCTTGCTGCAGGGACATGAAACTATCGATGTCCTCCTGCAATACATCCGGATTCCCCAAAGCCGACCGGACTGGTTGAAGGCGCTCAAGCTGCGCTCGCAACTTGCTCTTCAGGGCGTCTTTTTCTGCGTGCTCGGCCCGTTTGCCCGCAAGCTCGCTCTCAGCTTTGTCCAGTTGGGCGCGCCCTTCCGAAAGCTGAGCACCGGCCTGCTGTTCCGCACTCTCGGCCTGACGCACCGCCTCATCCAGTTGATAGGCCTGCGACCATTGCGGGGTCAGCGCTTCCAGCTCCTGTTCAAGCTTGGAGAACACATCCTGAGCGCTCGCTTCTTGTGTCTTGGAAGCTTCAAGGGCCTGCGTCTTGTCGGAAAGCGCCGCAAGCGCCCCTTCCAGATCCTTCGCCACTTTTTCCTGCGTGGCGCGCGCCGTTTCCACAGCCTCTGCTGCAGGTTCCACCTGTCCGATACGTTTGAGTTGATCTCGCAAGGCCCGACGTGGCGCCGCCGCCTCATGGGCTTGTTTGCGTGAGGTGAACAGGTCTTGAGCCTGCCTCAGTTGGTCCCGCGCCGTGTCCACTTGCTTCATGTGGGTCAGCAACGCTTCGGTTTTAGCAAGATCCGCCTGCAGAGCCGCGTAGGCGGCCTCCTGCTTTTCCTTGTCCTGCTCGATCTCAGTACGCTTGGCCTCGTCCAGAAGGCCGATGCTTCCTGTTTCAATCTCCAGCGTCTTCACGGCTTCCAATGCTTCCGAGTGAGCACGATGGACATTCTGCGAAATCTGACGATAGACCGTTGTGCCGGTGATTTTTTCAAGCAGAGCAGCCCGTTCGCGGTCGCTGGCCCGCAAGAACGCATCAAAGTCGCCCTGAGCCAACAACACCGTACGACGGAACTGATCATAAGTTAGGCCGAGATGCGCCTCGACCGCCGCATCCACCTGACGGATGCCGCTTTCCATCGTCTTTTCATCCCGAAGACGAATGAAGCTACGGTCCACATTCTGCAGGCGACCCGACGCCTTGCCCCGCGCCCGCCGAACCATCCAGCGTGACCTGTAGGTCTCTCCATCCGTGCCCACAAAGTCCACCTCTGCGAAACCACTGGTGGCTCCTCGGGTCAGGACAGATTTGGGGTCCTTTTCGCGAAAAGAATCTCCAGAAACATCAGGAACGCTCTCATCACTGCCCTCTGAGGTCAAACGAGGGCACTTGCCAAACAAGGCAAGGCATAGCGCATCCAGAATGGTGGATTTGCCCGCGCCGGTCTCCCCTGTAATGGCGAAGAGCCCAGCGCTGTGCAACGGCTCATCTTCCAGATTGATCTCAAACGGCGGGGCCAGACTGGCCAGCCCTTCACCGCGAATGGATAGGATACGCATTTACTCAATCTCCGCTGCCGCGCGGTGAAACAATTCCAGATGGGCAGCTTCCGGCTCTTCGCCATGAACACTGGCGAAGGCTGTTTTGAAAAGGTCTTCCGGTTCCAGATCACTGAGGCGAACCAGGGCCGCGGCCTCCGTGATCTCAGGTCCCTCCGTCACCGGGGAAACTATGGAAATTCCGGCGCCGCGCACCGGATAATTCTCAAGCAGTCTGTCAACTTCCACGCGCAGACCCGAGCCCGACACCTGAGGCTTCAGATCCACATGGACGAAAGGCCGCTGATCAAGCGGCACAGTGTCATCCAGAGCCAATTCATCCAAAACGGCGGGCAAGGCGTCGAGTGACAGCCCCTCCTCACCCCGTCCAAGGCGATGGAAGGCAACCGGTCGCTCCAATGGAATCTGGCGATACGTCAATCCGCCGTTTTCAACCTCAAGTAAGGTCACCGAGTGGTGATAGGGTTGCTCAGTCACCGACATGGGAAATGGTGACCCGGAATAACGAATGGTGTCGCGGCCGACCCTTTGCGGTTTATGCAAGTGCCCCAAAGCCACATAAGCAACATTCTCGTCGAACACGCTATGCGGTATGGCGTGTTCTCCGCCCACCAGAATCCGACGCTCCGCCCCTTCTGATTCCTCCGCGCCCCACACATGCAGGTGACCTGTGACGATCAGTGGGTCATCACCAATGCGGGCACGCGCCTGAGACACTGCATCCTGATAAAGCGCACGCACCGCCCGTACAATAACCGAGCCTTCCGGCTCACCTTCTTCACTGACGCGGGGCAGGTCGGCGGCCCTTGGAAACGGAATGGCAAGCACGTGGGCATGAATGGTTCCATCCGCCGTGCGCAACGGGACCAGATGCTGATCAAGGTCCAGCCCTTCACCAGTTCTATGCACTGTACCCACCACGTGCGCGCCCACACGATCCATCAAGACACCTGGGGCTTCCAGTCGGCCTGCCGGGTCATGATTGCCTGCGGTAATGACTGAAGTGAAGTGAGGGGTCTGATCCTGAAGAGCCGCTATCGCCTCGTAGAATTGGCGAGTTGAATCGGCAGAGGGGTTCTGGTTGTCAAACACGTCCCCTGCCATGACCAGAGCATCTACCTCGTGCTCGCGAGCCAGTTCAGCCAGTTGTTTGAAGAACTGCTCATGCTCAAAGGCGCGCGACCAACCGTTCAGCGTTTGGCCAATATGCCAGTCTGCCGTGTGTAATACTCTTAGGGCCATACAGGGTGCTTTGTCCGACTCGCTACTCGATGGACGCAGCCTAAAGACCGGTCGACGCCACTGTCTTAATGCAAAGCCGCCTATCCAAAGGTTTCACAGGGTTACCAACAATCACGTGCACCTCCAGAAATTTTCACCGCTCCGCCATTGCCTGCGCATTCCTTTCGTCGCCGGAGAGCAGTGTTCACTCTAAATGAACAGTATGGTCATGCCCCGTGCGCTTGTTTGCAGGCCTCACACCCATAAATCTGAACACAACAGCACAATTGGACGCCATCAGAGGAGGCATCTGCAATGACCAATACCCATCACGGTATCTCCATCACCAAAAAGCCGGCTTCAAGCCGGGGTCAGGTAGACATGGGCTGGCTCAAATCCGCCCACAGTTTCAGTTTCGGCAGCTATTTCGACCCGGAGAACATCCAGTTTGAAACACTGCGGGTCATCAATGATGATCTTGTTGCACCGGGCGGTGGTTTCCCGACCCATCCTCACCAGAACTTTGAGATCTTCTCCTATGTACAATCAGGTGCACTGGAGCATCGAGATTCCATGGGAAATGGCAGTGTGGTTTCCGCCGGTGGTGTTCAGTACATGAGCGCGGGTGCCGGGGTGCAGCATTCCGAGTTCAATGCGTCGGACAAGGATCCTGTGAAATTCCTCCAGATCTGGCTTGTTCCCGCGGAGCAAAACACCAGGCCGCGCTACGACACCCTGCAATTTGACCCTGACGACCGAAATGGTCGCCTCAAGCTTTTCCTGTCGCCGGATGGACGGGCGAACTCATTGCAGATCAACTCGCACACAAATGTCTATGCTGCACAAATAGATGGCGACCAAACACTTGAGTACGAACTGACCAGAGACCAGCCCGCCTATATTCACGTCGTGTCGGGCACATTGACCATTAACGGCGAAACCTTCAGCGAGGGCGATGCCGCCCAGGTCCGTGGTCATGGTCTTCTCGAACTTGCAAAGGGTAAGACCGCGGAAATCATCCTTTTCGAGTTTCTGCCAAACTAAAGCGAAACGACATGACATGACCCCGCAGAAACCTGCGGGGTCTCATCGTTTGCCCCGCCTGCTTTCATCTCCCACAAACACTGAACTGTTGACGTTGAGTAATTTATCGAGAATATATTGAGTAAATATTGAATGACCGGCTTGCACGGATAACAACAATAACAATGGCGGCAACGGCATGCAGACTCATCTGATCGAGGGACGGGAGGCGTTCAAAGCACTCCGGTCCAACTGGAACGAGCTCTACAAGAAAGACCCCAGCGCACAGTACTTTCTGTCGTGGCAATGGCTCTCCCGCCTGTACAACAGGAACACGGCCAATCTGGTGATACTGGCCGCCCGCCCTTCCAGCTCGGCCCCCTATGTCGCCCTCTTTCCATTACGCATTCGAACTCGCTACAGCCAAACTGGAAATTTTTATTATAACGACATCATCATGGCGGGGAATTTCGCGGCTGATTACACCGGGTTCCTGTGTGATCCAGAGTATGATTCCGCTGCCCTGCCCGCGCTGGGACGCCATCTTGCAAAAATGGACTGGGCGCAAATCCTGCTTGAAAACCTTTATTGCTCCGAAGAGCGCCTGGCCCTTCTCACGGGACCACTGCAACAGGGTGCAGTACGTACCTCCAATCCTTCACGCACCAACAAACGCGATAACGTCAACAACCTCGTGTGTCCGGTTCTTGAGCTACCAGAAACATTTGATGCTTATCTGGACACCTGTTTGAGCAGCAATACCCGTCAAAAACTGCGCCGGTTTGCGCGTAAGGTGAAAGCGGACCCCAGCTACAAGTTCACCATCGCCACGCCCGAAACCGTCGATCGGGATATCGATATTCTGATGGGCTTCTGGCACACCAAATGGGCGGCCCGAAAAGGCGACAAGATTGACACACTGGCCACAACGTCCCGCCACATGCTGAAGGCTGCCAGTGCCGCTCGAACCTTGTTCTTGCCCGTCCTATGGCATGAAGACTGCCCTTTGGGAGCATTGGCGAGTTTAATGGATCCGGTACGCGAGGCACTGCTGTTTGCACTGGCTGGCCGGGACGAGAGCTGGACAACTCCACCTCCGGGGTTGTTGCTCCATGGCTTTTCAATCAACTGGGCGATCAACAACGGCTTCAAGACCTATGACTTCCTGAGGGGTAACGAGCCCTACAAATACTCTTTGGGCGCACAGGATCGCCGGATCCACTGCCAATTGATCGAAACCAAATCCGGGCGCAATCGCTCCGGCAAACTGGACAAACGCTCACTTCCCGGTGTCTTGAAAACCACGGTGAGAGATTATCGCTCCAACAGGCGCCAGCAGGCTCTGGCTGGCTTGAACCAGGTATTGGCAACCGATCCCGACCATCCGCAGGCGCTCTACTATTACGGCCAGCACCAGATGGCCGAGCGAGACTACAAGGGCGCGGTGCAAACCTTTAGTCGGTTGACCCAGAACCAGCCGCAAAATGCGCTGGCATGGCTACGGTTGGGGCAATGCCAGTATGGTCAGAAAGACCTCATCGAGGCCGAAGTCGCCGTGCGTCACGCACTCTTGCTCGAACCAGCGAACATGGCAGCACGCTCTCAACTGGCGGATACATTGCTGGCAATGCGGCACAAACAGGAAGCAACCGCGGCTTACCAATCCGTGCTGGCGCTGCCGCCCAAAACACCGGCGGAACACAAGCTCGTGCAACGCGCTACCACAGCATTGTCGCGTTTACGCCCTGTGGCAACGGCTCCGATTCTTGCGGCGGCCTCCCCCTTGTCACCCAATCGCTTGCAACAAGCGCAAACGGGTCTTCACAAGCCCATCATCAAGACCGGCCGACCACCAACTCGGCTGAACTAGGGAAGCATCAGAGACACGCGGCAACACGGCCTGTCAAATCGACAGGGCATCAGGACTGGCGTCGCCGCAGCTGGCGCATGTCAGCATGATCTTTGTGGGAAGGTGGTAGGCCCGGAGGGACTAGCGAAAGCGAGGAAAATCAACCACTTAGCGAAAAGTGGGACAAAAACACTTCCCAATAGATTACAATGGCTTACAAATGCAACTGCCCCACTTTATCAATCTCTCCAGCCCATTGGGGACATACATAATCGGGTTCTTGAAAAGCAAAAATCCGCCGAGGGGGCTGCCACCCCGCTCGACGGACCATTTAAGAATGCAATTGCATCTCGAAACTATCCTATCGCGCGGTTAACTTCAACCAGCGCGCCGCTCCTTCTTGATGGAGGTGCGGTATGTGCGTAACGCTCACCCATGGGGGCCTTCCCCAAGAGTTCACGCGCTCTGACCTTTTGGGGCTGATCGACGCCCAAGGAAGCGCTGCAGGTTTGAGCGGAACCGATATCAAGGTCATCAAGCATTACATTCTAAAGGTTCGCGACGAGGACTTCCGTGCAGGTCGCATCTGCGCGGTTTGGCAACGGCTGCCAGTCATTGCCCAGGAGCTCTTTCTTGATGAGCGGGCTGTCACACGTGCAGAAAACCGCCTCGCGAAGGCAGGTTGGCTGTTAAAGACAAACGCACCCAAAAGTCGGCGTGCTGGCCAAAGAGAACAAGCAGGTGAGCAGCGCATCATCTGGGCTGCCGGGGTCAATCTGCAGCCACTGATTGATCACAGAGTTCCCAACCTTCTGCGTATCGCCCGGCAGCGAGAGGCTGCATCTGCAGAGCTTGACAGGGCGCGCGCGGAAGCAAAGCACCTCTTTAGCGAGATCCGAGCCCTGCGCGTTTCCGAGGCAATTGAGCGCGCCCTGGAGGTCTTGCCGTTTGGCCGCCTCTCGCGTGTTCGCGCCGTTGAGCAGCTCAAAAAGATCATAGAAGCTTTCTCTTCCCTCCTGTCGTCTTTCAAAAAGCAGGGTGTGGGCAAGTCTGTTGACGCCTTTGAAGCGGGACAGACAAAAGCGCCGTCCCGGACGGACAAAACGTCCGCACGATATAACACTCATCAAAAAACACTTATTCAGAACTGTAGGCAAAACGCTGTGCAGTTTTCTTTTCAGCAATGCATTGAGAACGCTCACAAGGATATGCGGGAGAACATGCGTTTCCTTGGCGGGGACAGTCAGGCGAACTTCATTGAGGCCGCGAACTTGCTCAGGCGAGACTTGCGCATCAGCGACGAGCTTTGGTCGCAGGCCTGTCATCGCCTGAACCGCGTTACAGCCGCCATCTTGGTTTCGATCATCTACAAGAACACCCAGTGCCCTAAAGGTCACAAAGCGCACGTTCGCCATGCGGCGGCATGCTTCAGGAAACTTATCCAAAGGGCGACCTTCGAGCCGCAGTTTCTCTCCCGCGTTGTCTTCAAAAACCTCAAAGGCGATGGAGTTGGATCATGGGCGATCAGTTGAGAGCAAGGCGACCCATGTCATACGACACGGAGCCTTGCGAGGGGTGGCAAGCCTCCCCTTCGAACCCCGCCAAAGCGCCCAAACGCCAGCTCGCAGAGACGGTCGTTTTGCGCTGTACGGCACAGGAAAAAGACAAGCTGAAAGCGCAAGCTGAGGCGGCGGGCGTTACCATCTCCGCCTTGCTCAGAGCAACGCTGGGCCTCGTCAAGCCGACCCGGCGTCGTGCTGCACCCAAGGTGGACCCGCGCCTGGTTGCTGAGCTGAGCCGCATCGGCACCAACCTCAACCAGATTGCCCGCGCTGTAAACACGGCCACCTCGGCGGGCGAAGCGCGTCAGCTCAACGGCCTGCAGATCATCACGGAACTGACCGCCATCGACCGGCAGCTTGGCGCCTTGCTGGCACTGCACCAGAGCGAGGAGCCTGGCGATGCTGATTAAGTTCTTCAAGAACGGCCAAGGCGGCGGCTCCGCCCCGGTTGACTACCTGGTGGCCAACAAGGTGCTGGCCTATGACGAGAACAGAAACCTGGTTCGTGATGAGGCTGGCAAGCCGGTATTGAAGGAGCGAGATCCTTTGCCGGAGGTTCTTGCAGGAGATCCCGAGCGGACAAAACTGCTCATCGACAGCAGCCGCAACAAATGGAGCTATCGCGCAGGGGTTTTAAGCTTCGACAAGAGCGACGCGCCCAGCGAAGCACAGCAGCGCACAGTAATGGACCGGTTTGAAACCCTGGCCTTTGCCGGATTGGAGCGGGATCAATACGATGTCTTGTGGGTGCGCCATACCCATGAGAACCGCGTCGAGCTTCACTTCTGCACACCGCGCCTGGAGCTTACCACCGGGAACAGCCTGAACATTGCTCCTCCTGGCTACCTAAAAGCCATGGATGCCCTTCGTGACATGCTCAACAAAGAGCATGGCTGGGCTGACCCCGAAGATCCGTCGCGCGCCCGTGAAACCAAGGTCGCAACCGAACGCAAGCAACGAGCGCAAAGCCGCGAAGAGATCCAGGACTGGATCAGCGAGCTTGTGGTCGCGGGCCGCATCACGACCCGCCCAGAGATGATTGAAACCTTGCAATCCGCAGGTTTTGAAATCCCCCGTGCAGGCAAGACCTACCTCACGGTGAAAGATCCAGAGACCGACACCCGATGGCGTTTGAAAGGAAGCCTCTTCCATGAAGGATGGACCCGAGAAGCCACTGCTCAGCGAACGCTTGAAAGCCAACATGCAAGCCGCCGAACAGCACCACGCCGACTTGATGGCATCAGCCTCGACGAGCTTCGAGACCGATATCAAAGCCATACTCAAAAACGCGCAGACTACAATCGCGCGCGATTTGGCCGCTCAGCATCGCGCAATCAAGACCGAGATCGAAGCAGAGCTGAACCACTTGAGAAAGCAGCTCGGCCTTTATCATCAGGCGCGCAAATGGTCCCCGCTCCTGTTGGCTCTGGCCGTATTATTTTCACTGCTGTTGGTGCTGGGCGCAACCTGGTTCTGGGCAACCAGCTATCAGGAATGGCGAACAGCCAAGAGCCTTCAAAGCGCGCTGGACGACAGCCAGAACGGATACCTGCTGCTCAACCTGACAAACGGCACCCTGGCCCGCTGCACCCCCAATCAAACCACCATCACGTGCAAAGACATGAAGGAGTAATCCATGGAACACTTAAGCCCCCTGGAGCGAGAATTGTTGGACTGCGTGCAACAATTGACCGACGCCTCAGTGCGTTCCAACGAGGCGCTCAGCGACTTGGAGAAACGCTCGACAGGTTTGCTGAACGAACGACTGGAACGGCTGGAAACCTGTCTAAGCGCCTCAATCAACTTGCAAGCTCAGTTCAACGCGGGATTGCTCGGCTTGCTGACAGATCCAGCCAGCTACAACGAGCACTCGGACACCCTCAACAACGTCATGAACTCAATCGCCCAGATCCAGAGCAAGATAAACGGCGGCTTGCAATGAAGCCGCGCACACCAACCACCGGAATGGAAAGATAAGGAACCCACAGATGACCACTACAACACTACCTAAAACCAGCTATAGCCCGGCTCAAGCCCGAGAAGCAGGCATCAAGGTCACCGACTACCCTTATGACAACGCTCCAAAAGGAGCCGTTGAGGCCACCTTCATTGCCGCCGTCTGGGGCAGGAACACAGCCCTGCGTTGTCTTTTCGAGACATCGGATGGCGTAAGATTCTCGGTGAACACATACCAACGGCGAGAGTACAAGCTGGATGGGATAGAGGTACCGATGAGGAACCAAGCGACGGGCAACAAACTCGTCCTAGAACTCTGAGTTCTATGTCGGAGACGCATCTGAACCAGAATGCGTCTCAATTCATTTTAGAGCCTTCTGTATCGACCCAGTTTCTTTCAGTGGCTCAGTATTCTGGAAAAACAATCATCGCCCTACAGGAAGTACAAGATCAGAAACCGCAGGCCGAGCCCCCGGAAAGTAAAGGCGGTGGCGCATGAGCGCCGTCGCTTTTGTTATCGACGCCTCCACGTGCTGCTCAAACGCGAAGGGCACCGTGTGAACCACAAGAAGCTCTTTCGGCTGTATCGGGAGGAGACGCTGACGTCACGTAGGCACGGCAGTCGGAAACGAGCGATCGGCACATGTGCGCCAATGCGGGTCCCGATGACGGCCAATGATCGCTGGTCGCTGGACTTCGTGTCGGTTCAACTAACCGATGGCCGTAGGTTCCGGGTGCTAACGATCGTCGATGATTGCACCAGGGAATGCTTGGGCCTTGTCGCCGATACATCGCTCTCGGGCCTTCGGGTTGCTCGTGAGCTGGATCGGATCATCGAGAAGCGTGGCAAGCCTAAGATGATCGTCAGTGAAAACGGGAGCGAATTCACCAGCAACGCGATCTTGCAATGGACGGACCGGGTTAAAATCGAGTGTCACTACATCGCGCCAGGTAAACCGATCCAGAGCGCCTTCATCGAAAACTTCAATGGGCGGCTGCGAGACGAGTTTCTGAATGAAACGCTCTTCGTGTCGCTGCCACATGCCCGATCAGCGCTTTCAAACTGGCGCAGTGCCTACAACGATCATCGACCACATTCCGGCCTCGGCTGGCTGACACCCGCCGAGTTCGCTCAGACTATCAACACGCGACGTGTTGCGGTACCACGCAGCCGGAATGGCTCCGCACCGCACCCCACCCCTACCGCACCAAATACCGCAATCCAAGACCGCTGGAGCGAACCCAAAACGGGATAAAACCTTAGGGCAAGGTCACTCACATTCAAATCAGCGCAACGCTGTCAGACGATCCTGGCAGGCCACTTAACCGCGATTAGAAGAGGTGATTGTGTAGGAGCATATCATGTTGTACCCACCACAACTGCTAGTGGGCTAATGGCCTTGTTCGAAAGGATCGATCGGCTAAGCGGAGGCAGTGCATTAGACGATCATGCCAAAACACGTTTCAACATAGTAGTAGATGAAAAGTTACCCTTCCTAAAGAAATCATCAAAGCTCGCGACATTACCCCCAGACTACTCCCCACAATAAACTATTTATAAATCAAAACTGTCCTAGTTGTCGTGCTATTGAAGCCCATTAGTTCAATATTTTAGAGCTATACCCACGGGACTGGAAATGGCAGAGGAGTATACTCCTCTAGAGAAGCATAGCTCTTGCACCCGCATAGCGCTTGAAATTAAATTTGCTGAAGTTCACTCTACGTTACCAATCTCCCATATTACCCAACTACTCCCAAAAAACACGCTTAAATTGATATTGCATTCTAAAATTCGCGTTATTAGTTTGTAGCGAATTGAGAATAAGCCAACGGTTCGGAAATAATTAGAAGATGAATCACCAGCTTCATCCGCAACTTAAGAATGCGGAAGATATCAAAAACGTACTGAAACAAGTTGATGTAAAATTAAATTTGGCCGATGGCCGTGAAGTCAGCACGCTCCTGATCTATTTGCCATTCGAGAGCGGAACACAAAACCGTCTTGCCTTTTTTGAGGCGGTCAAGAACGGGTTACTATCGAATTTCGTCTTTTCGTGCTCAGAAATTGAAAGAAAGTTGGGCGTGGATAGACCTGGAGCTGCGAAGGCGCTCTTCAACAAAGCTGTTCGAAAGCTGAGCAAGCATACCGCTCAGGGAGAATTGGGAGAGCTTATCCTCTTTACGATCTTAGATGTATACCTTAAAGCACCCAAATTGCTAAGCAAAGTCTCAATGAAAATGGACCGCAGAATGCCAGTTTTTGGAGCTGACGCAGTGCATGGTCAGTTTCTCGACGGAAAATTGCGTCTGTATTTGGGAGAATCCAAGCTACACAAGAGTTTCAAAACAGCGGCTACAAAGGCTGCAACCTCTATAGGCACGGCTCAATCAGCCTACGAAGAAGAGTTTGACTTGCTAGATAGCCATATCGATTTTGAAAATATAGATGATGCATCGAAAGATGATATTTTGCGAATACTAAACCCATTCCTAGACAATAATGTGCAAGAACTTATACACTCACCTTGCTTTATTGGCTTTACAGAGAGCAATTTATTTTCTTCAAAATATTCCAAAAAAGAATTCATTAGAGAGTACATTAGGATCTCAAAAACTTATATAAATCATTACTTCAAACAGATCGAAAGTAATAACATAAGCATAACCAATACAACCCTAATAATGCTTCCGTTTACCTGCGTTAAAGAGCTTACGAATGAGTTTATTGGTTATATGGGAATTGAAGGATGAGTGATTTCTACCAGCGACTGGCCCACCAAATTGAAATTAGTGAAGGCTACGAGCAAGCAAGCCAGAAGCTGTTTGATGCCTATGTCGATAACCTCTCAGGACAAGAGTGCGAGGTAAGCCAACGAGAACTAAAGCAGCTACTGAGCGCCATTCAAGTTTTTTACAAATCCGAACTGCCCTCTCATGTCGAAGAAGGCGCGATCCTACTATCGATGCTACTAGATTTGTTCGGGCAAAAATTTCCTCAAACCGCTTTGATTGCCAATAACATTTTTGTAAACTCTGGTGACTTCCCGAATATCGACCTTATCAGGCAACGATATCCGGACCTCCAATTTAGATTGAGCTTTTATACAGAAGCGCAAATGGAGTTTCGGCAAAAATTAAACACAGTAGAGCAACTTTCATTTCCGCTAACGGACTATCAGCGTTCATTATGGACAGATCTATCATCCGGTTGCGATTTAATCACATCTGCCCCGACCTCTGCAGGTAAGACCTTTATTATTCTGAACTATCTAGTTGAGGAAGTTAAGAAAAGCGAAGGAGCTTTTGTCGCGATCATTGTTCCAACACGCGCCTTGATTTCTGAAGTTGCTGCGCAAATCTACGAGTTAGTAGGAACCGATACAATAGAAGTCTGCACTGTCCCAAGAGGAGTGGAGTTTTCGGACAAAACCTTTTTCGTGATGACTCAGGAGCGATTACATGAGTTGCTTCTACAGGGTGACATAACTTTCAATTATCTATTCATTGATGAAGCGCATAACATTTCCGACAAGAGCAGAGGTGTCCTTCTTCACCTTACAATTCAAAGGCTTCTGGAGGACAGTTTCCCTCAAATAATAATAAGCATGCCGTCGCAGGCCTATCTCACTTCCTTTTCCTCCATATTCTCCGAGACTGAATTTAAACAGAAGATAACCACTCACTCGCCAGTTGCAAAAATCTTGATGAACGTCGTCCCGAAAGGGCGGGATTTGCTGATTTCTCGCCAATATAGACGATCCGCAAAAAGGATTCCTAAAGGCTTCTCCGGGACCAGATTTGCAGACATTGTTTTCAGATTAGGACAAGGTGATAGCAACATTGTGTATCGAAATCGGACATCAGACTGCGAGAAGATGGCAAATGAAATCGCAGAGTTAGTAAAGACAGCGAAAGGCGCAGATTTCGCAACATCTGATGAACTTGAGGAAGCCGCAGGATATATCGAACACTTTGTTCATGATAAGTTCTCATTGGCAGAAAACCTAAGGCATGGGGTCGCATTTCACTATGGACCGCTGCCTCCCAATCTTCGCACCATGATTGAGGGTTTTGCTAAGGAAGGGAAGATCGACTTTATAGTTTGTACTGGCACGCTTGCAGAGGGCGTAAACTTACCGGCAAAAAACCTTTTTCTTAACAATCCTGCACAACTAGTACAGTACGCCCCACCCGAGCGTATCGAGGATGTAAAAGTTAGAAACATTACAGGTCGCGCAGGAAGAATGATGCGGCACTTTTCCGGAAACATATTCCTTGTCAAGCCAGATGAATGGAATTTTACTGATTACTTCGATAAAAATGAAGAAGAAAAGCAACAGATACCAACCTATTTCAAGACCCTTAATGAAGAACTTGAGCTAGTTTTAGAAGCGTTAAACGGTCGCCGACCTAGCGATGAGAATGATCAATACAGAATATATACGATAGCTAACAAGCTGATAAAGGAATACGAGCGCGACGGTTTGAGCACAACCCTCAGCGCTAAGGAGCTAAACTTAAGTGATACTGAAAAGCGCAATCTCTCAAAAAGTGCTAAGGCGGCATTCAAAGCCCTTAAGGTTACTAGCTTCACTCTAGAAGCCAATCCAACAATTGGATACATCCAGCAAAATAGACTTTTCAGCTTCCTTGAAAACTTAGAAGCCCCGGAGGAATGGAAGCTACCACATCCAAAATCTGCGGATCTATACCGCACCCTATTGAGAATATCTGAGAAGCTGCGGGAATGCGGTGTTTATGTACCAACCGATGGGCGCTCGTTGGAACGTATATGCTGGCTTGCGCAAAAATGGCTTCAAGGAAACAGCCTTAAAGAGATAATTGCTAAAAGGATTGAATGGGAAATTGAGGACAAAAACAAAAAAGCAGAGGATGTAGTCAACGGATGCGTAAGGAACGTAATAAAAACGATCAATAACGACATAACATTCCGCCTAGCGAATGCACTCAAGTGTTATCAGATTTTGTCAGATAACGTATTGGCGGCAAGAGGCATAGATGAACTGAATTTCCGCCTCCACACATTAATTGAGATTGGTGCTTGCGATGAGCGAATGATTAATCTGATAAACTTGGGCTTGTCTAGGGACGCTGCCAAAGAAATCGACGTCCTGCTACCAAGCACCTGGGAACTAGTTAGCTCCTCGGACTTGGCGAGGTTCCTAAAGGACGGGGCATTGGAGGATCTTCATCCAATAACTGAAAAAGAAGTGCGCCGCTTACTGAATGAAGATTTCTAATGATGCTCAAGGTAGCTACCTAGCGCTTCTGACAGCACTTCCCAAGCCTGCTCTTCTTTGATGAACTTGTCGCGGGTCCAGATATCCGTTTTATGGTTCACAAACGCACTACCGAAGTCGAGGCTGATTTTATTGCCTCGATCGTCCATTCCCTTGACCTTCAACAAAGAGCAGCTTTCATGTTCTGACAAGTAGCTTATGATCTCGAGAGCTGTTTCCTTAGAAAGGTTTTGCTCTG
Source organism: Pseudovibrio exalbescens DSM 16456 (assembly GCF_000422785.1). Taxonomy (GTDB): domain Bacteria; phylum Pseudomonadota; class Alphaproteobacteria; order Rhizobiales; family Stappiaceae; genus Pseudovibrio; species Pseudovibrio exalbescens. The sequence continues at coordinate 166,496 of NZ_AUGS01000001.1, read as the reverse complement.
CCGAACTGCCTATTTCGAGCTGAAGTGAAAGCTGCATACTATTTTCAATGTAAGGTGCAGAACTCAAGTCTTTCAAAATTTTAGGGGCATCATCAGTTATGTCGGTTAGGTACAATGGTTTAATATTAAAGTGAAGAATACTGTCATCTGGAAGTTCCTTTAACGCTGAGAATTCTTTCTTCTTAGGTATTAGATCAAGTTTAATGCGGTTCACTCGATCGCTGTTAAACTGGTCTAGCATTGTAGCGGCAACAGTTTTTAAGCTGCCGCTAGGACCTGATGTAAAGCCCAACACAATCTTCTTCTCCGGCACCACACAAAAGTAATATGGGTCGCCAATTATTCCTTGGTTAAGCTGGATCCCGGATATTTTACCATCACTTGTGGCTTTTGTTTGCCAGGTATTTCTCTCTTTGACGACTGTTGCAAAGTACGCTTTGACGCCGCCCAATACGATTTCACCTGAGATTTTTACTAGATGCTTTTTCGCTCGCAAAGTAAGAATTCTAGCAGTATTTGAGTTCACCTTATTTGTTGTGTAGTCCGTGGCGAACCTCTCCAAGAAACCTTCACCGGCATCGATAGAGTAGAACTGCACGGTCACTCTTTTAACTAGCTTATTCATGTTAAGAGCCTAAATTATTTTCTTTTTCAATTGCTTTGAAGGTGAATGTATTTAACCGATATCAGCCGTCTAAGTTTGCAGATGTTAATGCACGAAAACATAGGGGTGATTTCGAGAGATACCCGTGGCGCTATTCTTACTATAAGGCCACAAGCTATGCTTTGATATGTCCTGCGGCTTTAGACTCTTCAAAAACACGTTCGACCAATTTTCGATAACCTTTCCATGGCTCATTTTCTCTAGTTACTTTAGCTATCATTTGAGGGTCCCACCAATCATCAAACCAAGTTGAGTACCTTGCATCATTCAGTGCCAGAAGTGGGTGAATTGTGCCCGCTATCAATTTACTAAACTGTTCATCTGGCATCATGCAACCCCGGCTATATATCCCGCTATATCGGTACAGTTTTTTACTGGTATTCGCGAGTTCTACTTGGTGCCGTTGACCTGTGGCTCCAACATGATCGCTCAAGTGGATATAGGTACGAATGGTCGTGCAGACATGGTCGTCGTATTGTTTAACAACACAAACTTCACCTTTTTCTGAATCAGCCCTAATCACATGAATTGTTTTCGGTTTATCGGAGACCAGAAACTCAAGGAAATCTTCATCATACGTTCCTTCAACACAAACCTTAAACGGCACACTGTCACCGTGTTTCAGCCAGTCTGAGTTGACTGCGCAGTACTCAGCAATTGAATCCAAAAGTCGAAATGTGGGCTCTTCTGCTCCCGAAAAAACTCTCTCTAGTCGATAGGGTGTTTCTTCACCAATGGCTTCGGCCAATCGAGACAAGGAAAACTTGCTATTACCGAGCACTCTCTCCATGGTCTCTAACAGCCATTTCAGCCTACTAATAGTAGGAGCAACAAATGTCATTTCGAGCCGCGCAACTATTTCCGCATTCATCGAGCGGTTATTTTCTTTTGCAGCCAAAGCGATCTTATCACGCATGCCATCCGGCAAACGCACTACAAACTGTTCTTTTTGTTTAGCTTTAGTCGATCCAATCATGCTTCTGTTGATACTAGTAGAGTGCTATCTAGACAATAATCCCATAATGCGATCATGCTATCGCTTCATAATAGCACTATGATTCTATACACCGCAATTTAGGAGTTATTGGGTTGAACAAGCAAAATTGGCCGAAGCTATTGGTCCGCCTTCCGGACGACGCAAAACACTTTCTGGAACTGGAAACTCACAAAAACGGCTCGTCGTTGAATAGTGAGGTTATCCGCTGCATTCGTCAGCGCATGGATGAGCTGGCGAACAGTTCGAATGCTTCGACCGCGAAACACTAGCTCTTCCATTAGCTTGAGCTTGTGTGGCTCTGAGCATTTAAACACACAAGATGTCTACAAATGCATAGAATTGAAAACCAATCACTGTCGCGTATCGCCGTTACGCGAGAAAGCGCAGCCCTGCTTCTAGAGATTTCCCCTTCAACATTCGACAACTGGATAAAACTCGGGCTGATGCCATACGGGTCTAAAGTCAGGGGGCTTCGAAGATGGGATGTTGCGGAAATCACGGCTTGCTGGCAGGCATTGAAAGAGGGCAATGCCGAGGGACAATCGAATGAAAAAGAAAACCCTTTCGACAAAACAATCGGGTAGAGGCAGGGCCCTCCCCTTCAAATACACTTCTGTTGATGTTGACCGACATGGGAACATTCGTGTTTACATTCGCCTGCCCGGTGCGAAGAAGCACAGGGTCAGGGCTGAGATTTATGATCAAAATGGCAACCTAACCCGCGAGTTTTCTGAGGAATACCATGCAGTGGTTTCTGGGAAACTCAAGCAACAACCAAACAATCGCACGGCTTGGGAGCCAGGCACCTTGGGTTGGTTGGTCGAGCAATTTTACAAATCAAAAACATTCCACGAATACGCCCCAAGCACCCAAGCAGATCGAAGAAGTGTCCTCGACAACTATTGTGATTTTGTTGGTGGCCTTCCTTTTCAAAGGCTTGAAAAAGAACACTTGGAAGGTCATCAGCTTCAAAAAAGGAAGACACCCGCAGCTGCTGACAAGCTCGTGAAATACGTGAAGAAGCTTTATTACTGGGCGATGGAGGCAGACAGCATCAAGAAGCGCTTCCCCATTGAAAGTAACCCTGCAAAGGGGATCAAATACATGAATGAGTCGGCTGGCTATCACGCTTGGACAAAAAAAGAGGTAGCTCAGTTTCGAAGCCAGCATCCGATTGGCACTAAGGCTCGCTTAGCATTTGAAATCTTTATAAATTTGGGAATCCGAAAATCAGACATTGTAAAGCTTGGTTGGTCGAACATTACTGAAGATTGCATAACCTTCGTGCCAACCAAAGGAGATAGCAAGAAGGGGGCCGCTGGCAAGTTAACACTGCCCATCCCTCCGGCGCTCAAGGAGATTCTGGCGCGCGTTCCCAGAACCCAAAATACATTCATCCTTACAGAACAAGGCAAACCGTTTACCGCGAACGGCTTTGGAAACAAAATGCGCGATTGGTGCGATGCGGCTGGCCTGCGGAACTGTACCAGTCATGGCATCAGGAAAACCGCGGCCACCAACCTCGCGGAAGCAGGAGCTTCCGAACGACAGCTAATGGCCGTATTTGGTTGGACTGACCCCAAAATGGCGAGCTTCTATACAAGAGCAGCCGAACAAAAGCACCTGGCAAAAGCAGCGTTTGAACAACGAGAAATAGCTCAACAAGGATCGAAAAATGTCCCACTTTTTCCGTTCAACTTCATCGGTGGGACTATTGGAGGAAATTATGCAGCATTTTCAACGCCGCAATGGGAAGGTGGTAGGCCCGGAGGGACTTGAACCCCCAACCAGTCCGTTATGAGCGGACGGCTCTAACCAGTTGAGCTACAGGCCCTTACCTGCAAACTTCCTATACCAACCCACCTATGTGAGTAAACACCCTTGTTTCACAGGAGTTTTTGACAGAGGTGAGTTTCTGTTGAAATCTTCAAACAGATCAAAGCGTACGCACCTCCTCATATTTGCAATGTTCTTGAAGGAAGTTCATGCTTTCGAGGGCCAACTCTTGTATGTATCGGTCGGTCTACCAATCTGCACCCCCAGAGATGGCCGCCATTACGGGTACTTAAATGAACAGCACGCTGCTAAAACTCACGCTCACCCTCGTTCTTGTTACACTAACCGGGTGGCTGCTCGTGATTGGCAGGTCAATTCTGGTCCCCCTGATCATTGCTTCCGTCCTGTGGTACTTGATTTCCTCCCTTGCAGAAGCAGTGCGCGCCATTCCCTATATCGGCAGATTTGTCCCCCGCCCCCTTGGCATTGTGCTGTCCCTTGTCGGAATGACCATCGCCGGCAAGTTCGTGTTCGACATCGTTTCCTCAAGCCTGCAACAAATGGCGATGGACGCGCCGGAATACCAGCAACGTCTCAATGAGGTATTCCTTACAATCTCTACCCAGTTGAAGCTGGACCATCCCATTGGCTTGGCTGATATTTTCCCCAACTTCTCCATAGGGCAAGCAATCTCGCAGGCCGCAACCGTCGTGACGACGATCGCAGGGTCCAGCACACTGATCATCGTCTATGTGCTGTTCATGATTTTTGAAGAAAGCACGTTCGATCGGAAAATCGAGGCCTTCTTCGACCGTCCGGAACGGGCCCGCCTGGCTCTGGGCATCCGTCGGGAAATTGGCCAACGCATGCGCCACTATGTAGGCATCAAGACCGCGATCAGCCTCGCCACCGGATTCCTCACATACGCTTTGCTCAAGGCCGTGGGACTGCCTTATGCCGAACTGTTCGGCTTCATTACCTTCATGCTGAACTACATTCCCACCATCGGCTCCATGATTGCAGTTTTCTTTGCCAGCCTGTTTGCCTTGGTGTTCTTCGACAATTTAACCAGTTTCTTGATTGTGGCCATCGGACTTGGCGCCATTCAGTTCGTGCTGGGAAGCATAATCGACCCACGCCTGATGGGAACAAGCCTCAACATTTCACCGTTGGTCATCATCCTGTCCCTCAGCTTCTGGGGGGCGATCTGGGGCGTCATCGGCATGGTGCTGTGTGTGCCGCTCATGGTGTTCATCATCATGGTCTGTGCTCAGTTCCCCGCCACCCGCCCCATTGCCATCCTGTTTTCGGGTAATGGCGAGGTTGGAGACCCCATCCTCTTGGAAGACAAAACAAAATCCTTGAATTGACAAGGGACTGCCAGAGTAAAGCCGCAATCCTCGCGTTCTTTCTTGAACAGTTACACCCCCACCTTTCAATGACTATGGAGGTCATGAACTATGTCATTCACCAAGCTTGCCGGCGTCGGCTTCTCCTCTCTTCTGGCCCTGAGTGTTGTCACCACAACGCTTCCTGCCATGGCCCAGACCGACGACACGCGCACGCTCACCGTGTCCGGTGTTGGCACCGTCAACGTGGTGCCCGATCAGGCCATCGTCGTGTCTCGTGTCGTAACACAGAACGAAACCGCGCAGGCCGCTCTGTCGGAGAACTCCACCAAGGTGCAAGCTCTGATTGACGAAATCGAAGCTGCCGGCATTGAAAAGACAGCCATTCAAACCTCCGGTTTCGGAATCAACCCGATTTACGACAACAGCCCGGAAGCGCGCCAATCCGGCAAGGCGCCTGAAATTCTCGCCTACCGGGTCACCAACGGCGTGGAGGTCAAGGCAGACGACATTTCCAAACTCGGCAGCCTCTTGACCTCCATGGTTGAAGCCGGCGCCAACAGCGTGGGCCAGATCAGCTTCGTCGTATCCGACCCGCAGGCCAAGATGGACGAGGCCCGCACCAAAGCCGTTGCAGATGCCCTGAGAAAGGCCGAACTTTACGCCAAGGCCGCTGGCCAAGAGCTGGGCGACGTTCTGTCCATCAACGAAAGCGGCTCCGGCAACTATCCGCGTCCGGAAGTCATGTACGCAGCCCGGGCGAGCATGGACAGCGCCACCCCGATCTCCGCCGGTGAAGAGCAGCTTTCCGCAAATGTTGTTCTGACCTTCGAACTGGCAGACTGATCTGCTGGCCATTGCCCCCTAAAAAATCGCCATCCGGCCCCCGAAATTTGCAGGTCGGATGGCGCACTTTGTGCACAAACCTACCCATTTTCCCGTAGTTCCCCATTGAGCCTCAGATCGATTCCCGTTAATGAAGGGCCTTCCGGAATGGTCCGGGGTACATCTACTGGTTGGGGAGAGCGCGATGTCTGACGACGCCCTCTTTCAATTGGGGATGGACTTGGCGGCTCCTGAGACTGTGCGGCAGTCCACCATCTTCGACGAGCCAAGAAGCACCACCCAAAAGGAAGAACTGACGAAACACGCAATTGCGGCCACTGTGCCTGCACAAGACAGACTTGATCATTTCATTGAGCGGGATGGCGTTCAGTGCGCCGGCGCACATTTGATCATTGATCTTTACGAAGCCTCGCGTCTGGACGACCAGGCGTATATCGAGGAAACGCTGAAACAATGCGTTGAAGCGGCCGGAGCCACCCTGCTGCATATTCATCTTCATCCTTTCGAGCCCACCGGCGTGAGCGGTGTTGCCGTTCTGGCGGAAAGCCATATCTCGGTGCACACATGGCCGGAATGCGGCTACGCAGCCTTTGACGTCTTCATGTGTGGCGACGCACGCCCGGAGCGCTGCGTTGACATTCTCAAGGATGCCTTCAAACCCGAACAAACCCGCGTCAGTGAACTCCTGCGCGGCAAAGAGGTGACTTGATGGCCCCGCGCACATTCAGCGAAGTCCTGCATGACGGTTTCGAACTGACCTACGAAACCGATCAGGTGCTCTACGAAGACCGCAGCGACCACCAACATCTCGTGTTGTTCGACAACGCCACGTTCGGCAAGGTGTTGATGCTGGACGGCATCACTCAGGTGACCACCGCTGATGAATTCATCTATCACGAGATGATGGCCCATGTGCCCCTGTTTGCCCACGGCGCGGCGCGCCATGTTGCCATTGTGGGTGGCGGCGATTGCGGCATGGCAGAGGAAGTGCTCAAACACGGCTGTGTGGAGACCCTGACACAAATTGAGATCGATGAATCCGTCGTTGATTTTTCCAAGGAACATTTCTCCACCTTCAATTCTGCAGTCTTTGAGGATGACCGGTTCCACCTGAAGATCGCCGATGGGGCCAAATTCTTTACGCAGACCGATCAACGGTTCGACGTGGTTCTGGTGGACTCCACCGACCCTGTTGGCCCCGGCGAGGTTCTGTTTTCGCACGACTTCTATGCCAGTGTTTACAACTGTCTGAAGCCCGGCGGCTTGTTGGTCACCCAGAACGGCGTGCCATTTCTGCAGCGGCAAGAACTGGTTACAAGCATCGCCAGATTCTCTCGCATTTTTGCCGAGGCCTCCGCTTACATCGCCGCCATTCCCACCTATGTTGGCGGCCATATGGCGTTCGGCTGGGCCACGGACAATCCAGGGCTCAAAAGCGTACCGCTTGACGTTTTGACCAAGCGCTTTGCAGCAGCCGATATCAAAACGCGCTACTATACCCCCGCGGTACACAAGGCGAGTTTTGCTCTGCCCCGGTTCATCGAAGAGGCTGTTGAAGAAGGCCGCGCCGCCGCTTGAGGCACCTTCATGTGTGCAGGCACCTAGTGGCCGCCTGCACACGCAAACCCAACGGCGGATCCAGCCCCACCAACCCCAAAGTCAGCACGAAAACCACCACTCGGCACTGCCGGCGGCGTTCAAACAGGCCCGCCGTGGCGGGAGTGGCAAGGCGTGCAGGCAATGCCTGCGCATTGGTAAAAGATGAGTCTTCGGCATCGGCAACACGCCTTGCCCAGACATTTTCATGAAGCGTCGATTCCGGTCCTGACAGACGCGATAGGCAGTTGCCTGCCACCGCTGTACGCCCGCCTGACACGGCTCTACCCCCCCGAACCATGCGGCCTCGCTCGGGTTACGCTCCACTGGCTCCTCTGGAAAGATGCGTTACCCCCTTCCATTGGCCCGTCTGGCCCACGACTCGCGTCGGACGGTCCGACGCGGCCCTCGTTCGCGGGCACCTCTCAACCCTATACACGCTCTCTAGGGGGAGGATAACTTTTCTTGGCTATCCGCGACTGCGCACGAAACACAGTGTGATCTCAAGAACATGACGAAGGACAAGCACGCCATGTGGGGGCGCTGCAAAGGCACGTCGACCGCGTTAAATATAAAAACACTTTACTTTTTTTATCTGGCCGGAATATAAAAATAAAAACCTTTTCAAATAGGCTTCGCATGACAACCCCAGTTTCCAGCAGCGAACAGTCTCAACCGTTGCAGCCTCCCACCCCACCAGTTCACCCCTTCGTGGAACTGGCTTCTTCCCCCTATCTGTTACCCAGTGTTTTGCTCTGTCTTGGCATTGGGTCTCATGCAGTCAATGGCATTGTCTCAAATGCCATCCTGCCCAGCATTATTCGTGAGGTGGGCGGTCAGGAACGCGCCTTCTGGATCTTCAGTCTGTTTCAAGTCGCCTCCATCTTGTCCGGTACAGTGACCGGTACGTTCAAGGGCCGTCTTGGCGCACGCCAATTATTTGTGATGGCGAGCCTCGTTCTGGCCGCGGGATCCGTACTGGCTGGAGCGGCGGCAACGCTGGAACTGCTTCTCGTCGGCCGTTTCCTTCAAGGTTTCGGAGAAGGCATGATTGTTGCCGTGATTTATGCAGTCATTCCCCAGCTCTATCCGGAGCGCCTTGTGGCCACCGTTTTTTCCCTGACCGCACTTGTTTGGGCTGTTGCTGCAGGGATCGGGCCGGTAGCAGCGGGTTTGTTGACGGAGGCCTGGTCCTGGCGGGCCGCCTACTACATCAATCTACCACTGGTTTTCGTGCTCCTGGTGCTGGCAGCTGTTGTTATGCCCAGGGAAGATGGTGAGCGGACCGCAACTTCGCGCAAGGACATGGACATGTTACCTCGCCTCGCGCTAATCGCAGTTGCTGTCTTGACCATCAGTTTTGTTGGAGAAGTGCGCAGTATCGGCGCCGGGGCGCTCTATCTGGTCATCGGGCTGACCATTCTTGCGCTTGTCCGAATCTGGGACCGGAAAGCCCATAGCCCGTTCATTCCAAAAACCGCCTTCCAGCTCTCCGGCATCATCGGGCTGGTGATGTGGATCCTGTTGCTGATCGCCATGGCCTCATCCGTGCGCATGGTCTACGGCAATGCCATCTTGCAAAGCTTGTGGGGACTGGGCGTTACTGAAGCCGCCTATGCCATGGCCACACTGGCCTTCGCATGGACCGTGGCCGCATGGTTCGTCGCAAGTGTTCAGGACGTACGCCAGCGCGCGTTGTTGATCTGCGTTGGCATCAGTTTCATTGCACTGGCACTGGCGAGCATGGCGCTTGCATTGGCGGCCGGTTCACTGCCCCTGTTTGTGGCATCGTGCATCCTGTCCGGCCTTGGTTCCGGGCTCAGCAACCAGTTCCTTACCCGCTCGGTCATGTTCTCCGCCTCCCATCAGGACAGAGATCGCGCCTCTGGCATCCTGCCTACACTGTCCAATGCCGGTATTGCCATTGGCGCGGCCCTCTCAGCACTGCTGGCCGCCATCTCGGGCCTGTCCGCCCCCGGCACCAGCGAGTTGGTGACTGCTGAAGCCGCCGTACAGGCTGGACCAGTGGTGTTTGGCACAATGGCACTGCTGGCAGGGATCGCCGCCCTGTTCACGTTCAAGCTGCGGACCAGTCTCATCCGTTGACAAAAAAGGCCGGCTCCTGAAGAACCGGCCTTTTTCTTGTCTTTTGACCCACGCGATCAGCTGTCGAGGAACGACCGCAGTTTGCGCGAACGGGACGGATGCTTGAGCTTGCGCAGTGCCTTCGCCTCAATCTGACGAATACGCTCACGGGTAACGGAGAACTGCTGCCCCACCTCTTCCAGAGTGTGGTCGGTGTTCATGCCGATACCAAAGCGCATGCGCAGCACACGTTCTTCACGCGGTGTCAGTGAGGCCAGAACGCGCGTTGTGGTTTCGCGCAGGTTGGCCTGAATTGCCGCATCGATCGGAAGAACCGCGTTCTTGTCCTCGATGAAGTCACCCAGATGGCTGTCTTCCTCATCCCCGATCGGGGTTTCAAGGGAGATCGGCTCCTTGGCGATCTTCAGAACCTTGCGCACTTTCTCAAGCGGCATCTGCAGCTTTTCTGCCAGCTCTTCCGGGGTCGGCTCGCGGCCGATTTCATGAAGCATCTGGCGAGACGTACGCACGATCTTGTTGATCGTCTCGATCATGTGCACCGGAATACGGATTGTCCGCGCCTGGTCCGCAATAGAGCGGGTGATCGCCTGACGAATCCACCATGTGGCATAGGTCGAGAACTTGTAACCGCGGCGGTATTCGAACTTGTCTACCGCCTTCATCAGGCCGATGTTCCCTTCCTGAATCAGATCGAGAAACTGCAGACCACGGTTGGTGTATTTCTTGGCAATGGAGATAACCAGACGCAGGTTGGCTTCCACCATTTCCTTTTTCGCGATGCGGGCTTCACGTTCGCCCTTCTGCACCATGGAGACGATCTTGCGGAACTCGGTGATTTCGAGGCCCGTTTCCGTTGCCAGCGTCTGAATTTCCTGGCGCAGTTCGCGGATCATGTCGCCTTCATTGGCAACAAACTTCTTCCACCCACGGGTGGACAGGTTTGCAACCTTGCGGATCCAGTTCGGATCCAACTCGTTGCCCTGATAGTATTTGACGAACTCAGCTCGGTTGACACCGTGACTGTCTGCCAGACGCAGCAAACGACCTTCATAGCCCATCAAGCGCTTGTTGATGTCATAAAGCTGGTGAACCAGTGCCTCAATGCGGTTTGCATTGAGAGACAGGCTCTTCACTTCCTGAATGATGTCGTCCTTGAGCTTCTTGTAACGACGCTCCTGAGACGGCGACAGGGTCTTGTTGGCCAGCTTGTTTTCAACCAGCTGATCCTGAAGTTTGCGCAGCTTGGCGTAGTCTTCCGCGATGCGGTCGAACGTTTCGACAACCTTCGGCTTCAGTTCGGCTTCCATGACCGACAACGATACATTGGCTTCGTAGTCGTCATCATCTTCGTCGTCCGTACCGTCTTCGCCGCCTTCAGTGGCTTCGCCGGTCTCATCCGCTGGAGCCGCGCGCTTAGGCTCTTCGGCCTTCTGCGTCTGCTCTCCTTCGGCTGCCCGCTTCTTGCGCTCTTTTTCTTCGCGATCGCGAACGGCATCCGGCACCTCGCCGGCACCAGCTTCTTCCTGTTCTTCCAGATCCTCATCAGAAGGACCCGCCTTGACATCCGGTCCTGCATAGGTGGCATCAAGGTCAATGATGTCACGCAACAGAACGTTGCCTTCATTCAGCTCATCGCGCCAGATGATGATGGCCTGGAAGGTAAGCGGACTTTCGCACAAGCCGGCGATCATGGCCTCGCGGCCAGCCTCGATACGCTTGGCGATGGCAATTTCGCCCTCGCGGGACAGAAGCTCAACCGACCCCATTTCGCGCAAGTACATGCGCACCGGATCATCCGTCCGGTCAGCAGGTTCACGCGTGGTCGTGGTCTTGGCGACGGCTGTGCCGGAGGCAGCGACAAGATCGCCCCCCTCGACTTCTTCTTCCTTGCTTTCTTCCGCTTCCTCAGCCTCGATCACATTGATCCCCATCTCGGAGAGAAGGGACATTGTGTCTTCAATCTGCTCGGAGCTGACTTGTTCAGGCGGAAGCACTTCATTCAATTCGTCATAGGTGACGTAACCGCGCTTCTTGGCGGTCTTGATCATCTTCTTGACGGCGGCGACCGACAGATCCAGCAAAGGACCATCCTGTCCTTCACCACCTGCTGCCGGTTCCTGTGTTTCTTCAGCTTGCGTCGCCTTCGTCGCCATACTCTGCTCCAAAGCCGCGGGCATAAGCCTCGCGATTATCGCGTTTTCAAACTCGGCACCCTGTCGGGACTTCAGGGGCCCTACGAATTACTGTTGCCACTGGAGGCGCGTTCTATCCTCGGCATTACCCTGAGGACCACCTCAGTTCCAGCGCGGGAAGCGACGGACACAAAAAAACATCGTCCGCACCACTTTTCTTTGAAAAGTAGACGCACGTGTCCGTGGCCTGTTCACCGGCATACGTTGGATTGCAACAGCATCTAACCAGATTCTCTATTCGCCGCTGTGACTCTGCTATGGTCCTCGGGCGCTCCTCTTAGCTGTCTGTTCTGTGTATTTAGCTTGCACTGCATGATTCGCAAGAGTGATTCGACACTAAGCAATCTAATTTTCGCTAAATATTGCCTTCATCCACGTCTTGAAAGCGTTCCAGCCCCTAATAATGCGCCTCTACGGCACCAGAGCCCTTTGTCGTGCGCATGCGTTTGGCGCGCTCCGCCAGATGCTGATCATCCCGCGCGCATTCCTCCCGGCGCCGGCTCAGATCCTGCGTCATGGCCTGAATGCGAGTCCACGCCGCCTCATCAATATTATCGGACACCGCATCCAGCTCTTCCTGAAGTTCGGTCTCCAGACGCCCCAGCTCTAGCACATCAATGAAGTGCACGAACATCTGCTCGATGAAGTCTTCCGGCGGATCCAGCTTCAAAATGGGCAACCGGTGACGCAGTTCCCCCCAGCGATGAACGCCGGCTGCAGCTGGCGTTTCCACCTGCTCTAGCTCGGACCCGCGCACCTCTGACAGGATGCGGTAGAACCGTTCATCCAGATGATTGAAGTATTGGGCAACGGATTCGCCCTGCAGATCGGTAGCAAAGCGACAATACTCCGCCATGAAACGGGCATGCAGTTCATTGGAAAACCGCAATTGCACAATGCGCTCGTAATACCGGTCGAACAGATCCGGGAAAGTCAGGCACATGGCACACAAGGTACGCTCGGTGCCGAACTTGTCGGACTCCGGCGCTTCGACACGCATGAAGCTGCCGCCGCGTCCGCGCGCCTGATAGCCCCCGGACGAAGACCCGGAGCGCCATTGCCCCCCGCCGTAACTATCGCCGCGCGCACGCCGGCTTTCTTCGAAGAACAGGTTGGACAGCCGAAGACGGAAATCGCGCTGATAGCGTTTGCGAACCCTCTCGTCCTTGATCAGGCCGATGAGATCGTCGAACGTCTTTTCCAACGCCGCCTTGCGTTCGGGCGTATCAATGCGGGCCTGACCGGTTTCACGCTCCCACACTACCTGCGAGAGCGGCTGCGCCTTGTCCAGCTCCGCCTGAAACCCGGCAGGTCCTGCCGCTGCAATCAGATCGTCCGGGTCCTTGCCGTCCGGCAACAGCGCAAACTGAAATGATTTGCCACTGGTGAGAACCGGCAGAATACGGTCAATCGCCCGATGGGCTGCTGAAACGCCCGCAACATCTCCGTCAAAACAGATGATGGGCTCGTCCGCGAACCGCCATAACCGAACGCATTGCTCTTCTGTAAACGCGGTTCCCAAGCTGGCCACGACACCCTGGAAGCCGGCCTGCCACACGGCAATGGCATCCATGTACCCTTCAACCACGATTGCTTGCTTGCGCTCAAACGCGTGCTGGCGGGCCCGGTGCGCGTTGAAAAGCATGGTGCCCTTGTGGAAGATCGGCGTTTCCGGCGAGTTCAGATACTTTGGCTGGCCTTCCGGATCCATGGTTCGGCCACCGAACGCAACAGCCCGGCCCCGATCGTCATGAATGGGGATCATCAGGCGATTGCGGAACCGATCATAAGATGGTCGCCCGTCATCCGGCTTGATCAAGAGGCCTGCTTCCACAAGCAACGCTTCATCAACCCCACGGCCCATCAACGCGCGCTTCAGGTTATCTCGGCCCGGCGGTGCAAATCCGAAGACAAACTCCTGCTGGATGTCTTGAGACAATCCGCGTTTGGCAGCATAGGCTCGCACGTGCTCACCCTGCGGGCTGAGATAGACACTGCGGAAATACTGCGCAGCCAACTCGCACACGTCGGTCAGGCTGGTACGCTTTTCCTGTCGCTTGGCAGCCTGCGGGTCCGGCGCTGGCAACGGCACACCCGCCATTTCGGCCAGTTGTTCGACAGCCTCGGGAAAACTCAGTCCCTCGGTTTCCGTCAGGAACTTGAAATGATCACCAGATTCACCACAACCGAAGCACTTGTAACGATTGCGGCGGTCATCCACGTGGAAGCTCGGCGTGTTCTCCTGATGGAACGGACAACACGCCCAAAAATCACCCTTCCCGGGCTGCGACTTGCGCCGATCCCAGGTGACCCGACGCCCGACAACCTCGGACAACGGAAGGCGATTGCGAATATCATCAAGCAGCTGCGGACTGAAGCGCATGCGATTTAGATTACCTCTGAATAGCCGAAGGCCGGCCGATGAACCGAGTTAAGCCAAAGACACAGAGCAACGTCAAGCAGAGCATCAATTGGATGGGGAAACAGCCGGGATAGCCGCGCCGACCCGAGGATCAGGGCGCAGCCGGACGCAGTAGCTGTTTGACAACACAGCTGGCCTTGGCGAAATCCATCTGTCCCGGATACTTTTCCTTCAGATGAGACATGCACCGCCCCATGTCCCGAAGCCCCTTGGCCTCCAGATTATTGACCACCGTCTTGCAGATGAGCTGCATTTCATAATCGGACAATTGCGGCGGCAGAAACTCACGGATCAGATCCGCTTCCTGCTGCTCTTGTTCAGCCAGCTCTTCATTTCCGTTCTCTTCGCAATGAACACACTCATGCACCCGCTGATCAACCATGTGGCGCAGCAGGTTGAGAACTTCATCATCCGAGACACCATCACGGCCCTGCTCACGGGCAGCCGCTTCGCGGTCCTGAATTGCGGCACAGATCAACCGAAGCGTTGCAGCACGCCGTTTTTCATTGTTTTGCGTAGCTTGCTTCAGGGCCTCAGCCAGTTTTTCACGCAGCATTACATGGAACCCTTGTTTATCAATCGTCCACTGGCGAATAATCTCGAAAGAATTGGAAATTGGTTTCTGATCTAAATCTCAGCAGTTTAGCGACTTTTATTCACAATAAGTGATATTGACCAGTTCATTACCTTCTCATAAATTCGCAGCCTTGATGCGACTGCAATGAGCTAAAGTCAACCCCCGGTGCTCGCTGTTGATGGCCGCATGATGTCACCAACTGTATCAAGAAAGCAAGTCATGAAACCTGTAGACGCTTGGTCCGCAACTCCGCCGACTGCCCTTCTGATCCTCGCCGACGGCACCGTTATCGAGGGTTTTGGGCTTGGCGCGACGGGATCGGCAACCGGAGAAGTATGCTTCAACACCGCCATCACCGGCTATGAAGAAATACTCACCGACCCCTCTTATGCCGGCCAGATTATTACCTTCACCTTTCCACATATAGGTAATGTAGGGGTGAACGACGAGGATATCGAGACCGTCAACATGGCATCCAATGCCGGTGTGCGCGGGGCTGTTTTGAAGGCAGATATCACGCAACCTTCCAACTATCGCGCCGCCAAGGACCTGGATGCCTGGCTCAAAGCGCGGGGCATCATTGCCATTGCCGGCATTGACACCCGCGCCCTGACCGCGCGCATTCGCGAAACCGGTATGCCGAACGCCGTAATCGCCTTCGAGCCCAGCGCCCAGTTTGATCGCGACGCACTGCTGCAGGAAGCCAAGGCATTCCCCGGTCTTGAAGGCATGGACCTGGCAGCAAGCGTCACCGCAGCCCAGCGCTATGATTGGGACGAAACCGCCTGGAAATGGGATGAAGGGTATGGCCGTCAGGAAGACCCGGTCCATCACGTAGTGGCCATCGACTATGGCGTGAAACGCAATATCCTGCGTCTGCTGGCAGACGCAGGGTGCAAGGTGACAGTTGTCCCGGCTCAAACCAGCGCCGAAGACATTCTCTCCATGAACCCGGACGGCGTTTTCCTGTCCAATGGTCCAGGTGACCCTGCAGCGACCGGAGAGTACGCGGTGCCGACCATCAAAGCGCTGGTGGATAGCGGCAAACCGGTCTTCGGCATTTGTTTGGGTCACCAGATGCTGGCGCTCGCCCTCGGCGGCAAAACCCGCAAGATGCATCAGGGCCACCATGGCGCCAACCACCCCGTCAAGGACATGCGTAGCGGCAAGGTGGAAATCACCTCGATGAATCATGGGTTTGCTGTGGATCCTGACAGCCTTCCAGAGACAGTGGAGCAAACCCACGTATCACTGTTCGACGGTTCCAACTGCGGCATCCAGCTCAAAGACCGCCCAGTCTTTTCCGTGCAGTACCACCCGGAGGCTTCGCCCGGACCGCAGGACAGCCAATATCTGTTCCAGCAGTTCACGCAGTTCATGGCTGGAAATGCTCCGGCAACCTGATTGACCTGAGCCCGCAGCCAACAAACGGTCGGCGGGCTTCAGCAACCACCCAAAACAATAAAGCCGGCACCCTGAAGCAGGCCGGCTTTATTATTTACAGCGATTTCAACCAGTTCAGGCTGGCTCGTTCTCCAGGATCTGACCCAGAGCTGCAACAACACCGCGAACTTCCGCGATCTGCTCTTTAAGTGCCTGCTCCTGTTCCAGCAGCAATTGCTCCTGAGACACGCAGATTTCCTTGAGTTCGGTGATTTGCTTGTCCCGCGCTGTGCCACTTTCCACCAACTTGATGATGCGGCGGACTTCAGCCAAGGTCAGGCCAATCTTCTTGGCCTGCAGAATAACGCGCATGCGGCCCACATCACGAGCACGGTAGAACCGTCGCGCCCCACGACGAACCGGGTTAAGCAATCCCTTTTCTTCGTAAAAACGCAAGGTACGCAATGTAACGCCGAACAACTCGGACATTTCGGAGATCGCCAGCAGCTGGCCATCACCATCATCATCGCGAATTGGACCTGCAATATCAGGAACGACATCAAGCTTGGTCGGAATTGTATTCATTTCCATTTTGCCCGGTGGTTTATTCATTCACCATTAATGAAGAGCTTTAAAGATTGGATCGGACCACCTGCCCACCTCAGCCAGCACTATCCAATCATTACCCCCCTTAGTACCACTCTTCAGCTCGTTACTTTGTAAGTGCTCCCAGAGCCGCCGCCCCATTCAGTAAAGCCTCGAGGCCTGTTTAAGGTGCCTCAGAGGCTTCGAAAAGGAACGACAATGTAATCCGCTTTCGCGCTCCGTCATTGTGTTCTCAACGCGAAATTATTGATAATTTACACAAATCGACCTTAAAAATACACCCAGCGGTCAAGTTTTTTTACTTGATCACGCCAATGTATACACAACGCCTGATATTCTTAGAAAATGCCCTTCAATAAAATTTCATTCAATTCAATGGATAGAAAAGCAAGATCATGACCTTAAGGTCACCCGCCAAAGTCCATCCCTTGTAACAGCTTCATAACGTAGAATAAGCAGAGGTCTGCAACAAGTCATTTTCTAGCGTAAACCATGAAATAGTCATGATACTTATGGCATCATCACAGCCTATAATGAAATATTTCCATACAATACAGTCATTTATCGCAGCGTCACCTTACCCCACTGTGAGCATTGAGAACTTTTCATATCCCAACAATTCACAGGATGGGGACTGGGTGCGACGAATTTGACCACCACTCATGCACTTTCATGCACTGAGCAACTATTGAATTTTTATATTCTAATGAGGGGTCACGACTTGAATACTCTGCCACCAGACCCGGCCCGAATAAGCTGCGCAAACTGGCACTTGAACTGACCAATACTCAGGCTGAGGAAATTTCGCTGGCGCACACCGTTTTAAGCATTTGTATTTCGCCGCTCCTGTGGCAAACTTGCGCCGCCTTTTTCATACAACCAAGCGAAAACCTTAGATGGACACGCATAATAAACCGGACGCAGGCATGCGCCCTGAACAGTTCAAAGCATGGCGACGATCTCTCGGCCTCAAGCAAAAGGAAGCCGCGGAGTATCTGGGCCTGAAGAAGCGTATGATCCAGTACTATGAGAAGGGCAAGCGAGATGGCCGACCAGTCGAGATTCCCAAATCGGTGCGTCTTGCCTGCTTTGCCTTGAAGCAAGGTGTCGCCGACTACAACGGTGAACGCATTCTGGCCTTCGAAGCCGAGCCCGCTCTTTCAGAAAAAAAGTAGTCTACTGCAAGAATTTAGGCGAATTTGGCTTGTAAGGGTTTTACATCTTCGGATTATTTCTTATAAGGCACTTTCAGCCGACATAACTGCCATCCACCCTGCCACCTGCTCAACCAGATGTTGAGGAGGCGCGGCGGTACGCGAACGATTGTGAGTGAAAATGCCAAAACGCAACGATATCCAATCCATTCTGATCATTGGGGCTGGTCCCATTGTGATTGGTCAGGCCTGTGAGTTCGATTACTCCGGCACTCAGGCTTGCAAGGCGCTGCGAGAAGAAGGCTACCGAATTATCTTGGTCAACTCCAATCCCGCGACCATCATGACGGATCCGGATCTGGCAGACGCGACCTACATTGAACCCATCACGCCGGAAATTGTCGAACAAATCATCGCCAAGGAAAAGCCGGATGCCCTGTTGCCAACCATGGGCGGTCAGACAGCTTTGAACTGCGCGCTCAAACTGGAAGAACGGGGCGTGCTGAAAAAGCATGGCGTCGAAATGATCGGCGCGCGGGCAGATGTGATCGACAAGGCTGAAGATCGTGAAAAGTTCCGTGCTGCAATGGATCGCATCGGGCTTGAAAATCCGCGTGCCGCGATTGCCTCCTCACCGGCAATCCGCAACGAAAATGGCGACATCGTCGATTATGACCGCGCGGCCGGAATCCAGATCGCCATGCAGCACCTGGATGAAGTGGGTCTGCCAGCAATTATCCGCCCCGCTTTCACCCTTGGTGGCACCGGCGGCGGCGTCGCTTACAACCGGGAAGAGTACGAGCAAATCGTGCGCTCGGGCATCGAGGCCTCCCCGACCGGACAGGTGTTGATCGACGAGAGCTTGCTCGGCTGGAAAGAATTCGAAATGGAAGTTGTGCGCGACAAGGCGGACAACTGCATCATCATCTGTTCAATCGAAAACATCGACCCCATGGGCGTGCACACCGGGGACTCCATTACTGTTGCTCCAGCCCTGACCCTGACGGACAAGGAATACCAGATCATGCGGAACGCCTCACTGGCGGTGCTGCGTGAAATCGGTGTGGAGACCGGTGGCTCCAACGTACAGTTTGCCGTTGACCCGGATACCGGCCGTCTGGTTGTGATTGAGATGAACCCGCGCGTATCGCGGTCGTCCGCTTTGGCCTCCAAGGCAACCGGCTTCCCGATTGCCAAGGTCGCTGCCAAGTTGGCCGTGGGCTATACACTGGACGAACTGGACAATGACATTACCGGCGGCGCGACCCCGGCCTCCTTTGAACCGACCATCGACTACATTGTCACCAAGATCCCTCGGTTCGCCTTTGAAAAGTTCAAGGGTGCCAAACCGGAACTCACCACGGCGATGAAATCCGTCGGGGAAGTCATGGCCATTGGCCGCACCTTCCCGGAAAGTCTACAAAAAGCGTTGCGCGGCCTTGAAACCGGTCTGGTGGGTCTTGATCCCATTGAAATTCAGGGGACCGGCCAAGGCGATGACATCAACGCGGTGCGCAAGGCGCTAGGCACCCCAACGCCGGAGCGCCTGCTTTATGTTGCTCAAGCCATGCGTATGGGCGTCAGTGAAAAGGACATCCATGCCCTGTGCAAGATTGATCCGTGGTTCCTTGAGCAGATCAAGTCCATCATCGATCTCGAGAAAGAAATCGAAAATCGCGGACTGCCCCTCCATGCAGAAGGCCTGCGGCGCTTGAAGGCGATGGGCTTCTCCGACGCCCGTCTGGCCCAACTCACCGACACAGACGAACGTGAAGTGCGTGATCTACGGCAAAAGATGGATGTTCGCCCGGTCTACAAGCGCATTGATACCTGCGCTGCCGAGTTCGCCTCCCCCACTGCCTACATGTACTCCACCTATGAAGCCCCATTCGCCGGCACCATCATGTCGGAAGCTGAACCAAGCGATCGGCAGAAGGTCGTGATCCTGGGCGGTGGACCAAACCGGATCGGTCAGGGGATCGAGTTCGACTATTGCTGCTGCCATGCCGCCTTCGCGCTGAAGGACGTGGACTTTGAAGCAATCATGGTCAACTGCAATCCCGAAACGGTTTCAACGGACTACGACACCTCGGATCGTCTCTATTTCGAACCGCTGACCAGCGAAGACACACTGGAAATCCTGAAACTGGAACAGTCCAAAGGCACACTGCGCGGCGTGATTGTTCAGTTCGGCGGCCAGACCCCGCTGAAGCTCGCCCGCGACCTGATGGATGCCGGCATCCCGATCCTGGGTACCTCGCCAGACATGATTGACCTGGCCGAGGACCGGGACCGGTTCCAGCGCTTGCTTCAGGATCTGGGATTGCAACAGCCTGAGAACGGCATCGCGCGCTCTGTGGAAGAGGCCGAACAAATCGTCAAACAGATCGGCTATCCCGTTGTGATCCGGCCTTCCTACGTGCTGGGTGGCCGCGGCATGGAGATCATCCGCGATGACGACCAGTTCCATCAATACATAAACGAAGCGGTCGTAGTGTCCGGGGACGCACCGGTTCTGATTGACGGCTACCTTTCCAACGCCATCGAGGTGGACGTAGATGCCCTGTGTGACGGCAAGGATGTGTTTGTCTGCGGCCTGATGGAACACATTGAGGAAGCCGGGATCCATTCCGGCGACAGTGCCTGCTCGCTGCCGGCCTACAACATCGGTCAGGACTTGATCCGCCGCATTGAGGACCAGACACGCAAACTTGCGCTGGCCCTGAATGTTGGCGGCCTGATGAACGTTCAGTTCGCCATCAAGGACGACGAAATTTACGTGTTGGAGGTGAACCCACGGGCATCCAGAACGGTGCCATTCGTGGCCAAGACCATCGGGGAGCCGATCGCCAAGATCGCCGCTCGGGTCATGGCCGGCGAAAGCCTTGCCTCGTTCAATCTCAAGCCCAAACACCTGCACCACATCACGGTGAAGGAAGCTGTGTTCCCATTCGCCCGTTTCCCTGGCGTGGACACCATTCTGGGGCCGGAAATGCGCTCAACCGGCGAAGTCATGGGTATCGACCGCGACTTCTCCATCGCCTTTGCCAAGTCTCAGCTGGCCAGCGGCCACAGTCTTCCAACCGGCGGAACGGCCTTCATTTCCGTGAAGGACGCGGACAAGGATCGCATCACACAGGCCGCACGACGCCTGCAACGGGTGGGGTTCAAGATCATAGCCACCTCAGGAACGCAGCGGTTCCTTGAGCAACAGGGGATTACCTGTTCAAAGATCAACAAGGTCCTTGAAGGGCGTCCTCATATTGTAGATGCTATCAAGAATGGCGAGGTTCAGCTGGTCTTCAACACGACCGAAGGAGCTGAAGCCGTTGCAGACAGCCGTTCGCTCCGTAGAGCGACGCTGATCAACAAAGTGCCCTATTACACGACGGTGGCGGGATCTGTTGCCGCAGCCAAGGGCATTGAGGCGTATTTAGCTGGAAATCTTGAAGTGAGACCTCTACAGTCTTATTTCGAGTAAGCTCAGAGTTTCACATGGTCCGGGTGGGTTACCCCCTGCCCGGTCAATTTTTTGTTGTGCTAGGCCACGGGCCTACCGCAATTTTGGAAAGGTGTACGAGTCATGGATAAGGTACCAATGACTGCTGATGGATATGCGATGCTCAATGACGAGCTGAAAAATCGCACATCGGTAGAGCGTCCGCGCATCATTGCCGCCATTTCCGAAGCACGTGCGCATGGCGATTTGTCTGAGAATGCGGAATATCATGCTGCGAAAGAGCAGCAGAGCCTGAATGAAGGCCGCATTAGCGAGCTCGAAGACAAGCTGGGCCGCGCGGAAGTCATCGATCTGACGAAGCTCAGTGGCGACACTGTCAAATTTGGCGCAACTGTCACCATGATCGACGAAGACACGGAAGAAGAAAAGAAATACATGATCGTCGGCGATGTGGAAGCCGATGTGAAGCGCAACCGTATTTCGATCTCCTCACCGATTGCTCGTGCACTGATTGGCAAGAGCGTTGGTGACAGCGTGGAGGTGTCCGCCCCGGGTGGATCACGCTCCTATGAAGTCATGAAAGTGGAATTCATCTGAATCATCCTTTCATTTGAAGGTAGATGCCGCCTCTCGAGGCGGCATTTTTTTGCCATGTATCCCGTTAGTTGCAATGCTCTCAAGTTGGTAGACGACGTATCGTAAGCGTCACCTAACTCTCTGAAATTGCATGCGACCTACTCATATCCTGAAATTTTCCCATGCTTTACAGAGATTTACCCTATCTGGAATCGAGAATATTTCGTAGTTTTGCATACGAATAATTAACAATAGCACGCTACGCAGCTGATATATGATCGCACTGTAAGGGAGGTTTACGATGTGGGGGAAACCAGAGGTTGAGCAACGCCTCACATTTTTCGGGATCGACAACGAGACCCGAGCGACACTGAAAGGACTTTGGCCCGAGATCCAGCCGCACCTCCCGACCATTCTGACCGGTTTTTACCAGCACGTGGAAGCCATGGGCGCCCTCGCCCCCTTTGTGAAGGAAAAGGTTGACGGCCTCAAGGCGGCGCAAACCAAGCATTGGGAAGTGCTGTTTACTGATGGCTTCAGCCCACGCTACTTCGAACAGGTGGAGCGGATCGGCCGCGCGCATGAACGGATCGGTCTGTCGCCAGATTGGTATATCGGCGGTTATACCTGTTTGTTGAACGATTTGAACGCCGTATTGATGCGCAGTCATTATCTCACCTCGCGCACCCTGGCCCACAAGCTTGCCGCAGTACAAAAGGCGGTCATGGCCGACATGGCGTTTTCCATCAGCATCTATCAGATTTGTCATGAGGAAGAACGCGCGCGGCGCAACAGCCAACTTGAAAACGCGATCCGCACCTTCGAGGGCCGCATAGCGGAAGTCTTGAGCCTTACCGCTGAAAAAGGCAAAGAGATGGAACAATGCACGGCTGCACTGATCCAGACAGCCGCCCAAAGCGAAAGCTCTGCCGAAGCTGCACGCAGCTCGGCCAGCGAAACCGCCAACAGCGTTCAAAATGGTGCGACCGCCGTGGAGGAAATGTCCACCAGTGTCAACGAGATCAGCACACAAGTAACCCGCTCCGCCGAAACCGCACGCCTTGTTTCGGAAGACGCAGAAAAAGCCAACCAAACAGTCCATGGCCTGCAGAGCGCAACGAATGAAATTGGCGCCGTGACGGAGTTGATCAGCGCCATTGCGGCTCAAACAAACCTGCTCGCTCTCAATGCAACAATTGAAGCTGCGCGAGCCGGTGAAGCCGGCAAGGGCTTTGCCGTTGTTGCCAGTGAGGTCAAGGACCTCGCCAGCCAGACCAGCAAGGCCACGGACGAGATTGCCAGCAAGATCAGCGCCATCCAATCGGAAACACAGCGCTGCGTAGAAGAAATCTCGGCAATCACGGAAAAGATCGAGGAAGTGAGTCAGGTCTCTTCGACCATTGCCTCCTCTGTCGAACAACAAGGCGCTGCGACCAACGAGATTTCCATGAACATCCAATCCGCATCCCAGTATGCGGTTGGCATCGCGGAACAGATCGAACGCATCCTGACCAACGCCTGCGAGGCCAATACGGCCGCCGCTTCAGCCACACAAGCCGCAACGGATCTCTACCACAACAACGAAGAAATTGAGGCCGCGATTACGCGGTTCTTCGAGGACATCCGCGCTGCCTGACCCAGAAACGCAAAAAGCGGGCACTCAGCCCGCTTTTTCATAGCCAGCGCAGCCTCTCAAGCAATGGGCACAGACGGCACATCCTTGGTCTTGCGGATTGTCAGCGCTGTGCGAATGCTGTCCACGTTCGGCGCAGACGTCAGATCCCGAATGATGAAGTTCTGAAAGCTTTCCAAGTCCTTGGTGACACACTTAAGGATGAAGTCCACCTCGCCCGACAACATGTAACTTTCACGCACAACAGGCCAGTCCTCAACCTGCTTTTCGAATGCGATCAGGTCTGCCTCGGTTTGATTGCGCAAACCGACCATGGCAAAAGCCGTTACTTCATAGCCAAGCTGCTTTTCATCCAGAAGCGTACGATACCCGGAAATCAGCCCGGTTTCTTCCAATGCCCGCACACGACGCAGACACGGGGGAGCCGAAATGCCCACCCGGCGCGCCAACTCCACATTGGTAATCCGGCCATCCTGTTGTAATTCTTTGAGGATCTGCCAGTCGATTGAATCAAGACGCGCCTTCAAGCTCGTCTCCTTTTTTCTCTTGTCTTATACATGGCAAAACGCCATGAAATTGAATCAGCTCAAGGCATACACGAATAGTGAAGCATCTTTGCGCCATTTTGAAAGACTATACTAAAAATGCACAGAAAACAGAAACTTCAGGAAACCGAGCCCGCCTCCAGCAGCGGCAAGCTGTGGGTAATAACCGACGGCAAGGCCGGGGATGAAGCACAGTGCATTGGCGTGGCTGAAGCCGTTGGTTTGCCCTTTGAAGTCAAAAAGGTGAGCCCACGCAAGCCCTTCTCCTGGTTCATGCCACGAGGTCCGATCGATCCGGCGGACGCACCGACCAAACCCGATAGCCCTATAACGCCACCCTATCCCGATGTGGCTGTGGCTTCAGGTCGCAGATCCATACCTTATTTGCGCGCCGTGAAAAAGCTGTCCGGAGGCAAAACATTGACGGTCTGCCTCAAGGACCCACGTGTGGGCACCGGAGCAGCCGATCTCATCTGGGTACCGTCCCACGACAAGCTGCGCGGCGAAAATGTACTCGTTAGCCCGACAGCGCCCCACCGGTTCTCGCAGGAAAGGCTCAATGAAGCACGCCAGAACGTGTGGCCCGAGATTGCAGCACTGCCCCGGCCCCGTTTGGCGGTGCTGGTGGGCGGAAACAGCCAGCATCATACCTTTACCCATGCGGACATTGACCGCTTCGCCAATGCGCTGGACCAGATCGGCACGACGTGGTCTCTGATGATAACCAGCTCGCGCCGCACACCAGAACCGCTTGCCGTGCGCCTGAAATCGCTCGCCGCTCAAGGCCGCCATCTGTATTGGGAGGGAGACGGCCCCAACCCGCTGCTCCAGTATTTGGCCAACGCAGATGGTATCGTGGTGACAACCGATTCGACGAACATGGTTGGAGAAGCGACCGCGACCGGAATGCCCATATATGGTTTCTCTCCAAGCGGCGGACACAAGAAGTTTGATCTCTTTCTGGGGACACTCAGGGAAATGAACATCCTTCACCCCTTCCCAGGAGTGCTGGAAGGTACTACCTACGAGCCGTTGGACTCCACTCCTGTGATTGCACAAGCCATCCGTGAACGGATGCAGCACCATCACTGAATGACACGGCTCACCATAGCCGTTTGGCCTGCGATAATACGCGCCACAGACACGAGGGTAGCGAAATGACCACGAAACACAGCTCACTGCTGATCATAGGCTCCGGTCCCGCTGGCTATACAGCCGCCATCTACGGCGCACGGGCCATGATGGACACCATGCTCATTACAGGCGTGCAGGCCGGTGGCCAGCTGACAATCACCACGGACGTAGAGAACTATCCTGGTTTTGCCGACCCCATTCAGGGACCGTGGTTGATGGAAGAAATGCGCAAGCAGGCCGAAAACGTCGGCACCACCATCATCTACGACATGATCACGGAAGCCGACCTTTCGAAGCGCCCCTTCACATTGAAGAGTGACAGCGGCACAACGTACACCTGTGACGCGTTGGTCATCGCCACAGGCGCACAGGCCAAATGGCTCGGCCTTCCATCCGAGGAAAAGTATCAGGCTGGCGGCGTATCCGCTTGCGCAACCTGCGATGGTTTTTTCTATCGCGGCAAGGAAGTTGTCGTGGTTGGCGGCGGAAACACTGCCGTGGAAGAAGCGCTTTATCTGGCAAATCTGGCCTCAAAAGTTACCCTCATCCACCGCCGCGACAGTTTGCGCGCGGAAAAAATCCTTCAAGACCGCCTGTTTAAGAACGAAAAGATCGACGTTTTGTGGGACAATACAGTGGAGGAGATCGTCGGAACCGACGCTCCCGCTGTGGTAACGGGCGTTAAACTTCGCAACACGAAAACGGGCGAACAAACGGAATTGAAAACAGACGGCGTCTTTGTCGCCATCGGCCACGCCCCTGCGGTGGAACTGTTCAAGGATCAGGTTCAGATGAAGCCAACCGGTTATATCTGGACCGAGGCTGATTCCACCCAGACATCTATCCCCGGTGTCTATGCTGCCGGTGACGTGACTGACGAGAAGTATCGTCAAGCTGTTACCGCCGCCGGGATGGGGTGCATGGCCGCATTGGAAGCAGAACGCTTTCTGGCTGCTGCGGAAGCCGAAACGGCAGAGGCAGCAGAATAGTCGAGCATTGTAAAGGGAGCCAAACTGGATGCCGGGGCGGTCATTGGATTGGGACAAACTGCGGATATTTCACGCGGCAGCGCAAGCGGGCAGCTTCACGCACGCCGGTGAGATATTGAACATGAGTCAGTCAGCCGTAAGCCGACAGGTTAGCGCGCTGGAAAACGACCTGGGGGTTGCCCTGTTCCATCGGCACGCTCGCGGGCTGGTGCCAACAGAACAGGGCGAGTTGCTGTATCGCACGGCGCGCGAGGTGATGCTGAAACTGGAGGCGACACAAAGCCGCCTTACGGACAGCAAGGAAAAGCCCTCCGGGGTTCTGCGCGTTGCAACGACGGTGGGACTGGGCTCAACGTGGCTGCCCTCCCGCATTCACGAGTTCGTGGATCTGTATCCGGATGTTCGACTGGAGATCATCACACAGGACGACGAGCTGGATTTGTCCATGCGCGAAGCCGACGTGGCCATTCGTCTGCGCCCCCCGACACAGCCGGATCTCATTCAGCGCAAGCTCTTCACCGTGCACTTCCATGTATATGCCTCACCGGTCTACCTGGAACGCTTTGGCACACCGCAGAGCATAGAGGACCTAGAGAACCATCGTCTGATCACGATTGGCGATCACACACCCACCTATCTGCGCATCATGAACTGGCTCGAAACAGCGGGCCTGCCTGCCGGACAAAAGCGGGATGTAGCGTTTCAGGTCAACAACCTGACCGGCATCAAGCGGGCCGTTAAACGCGGCGTCGGTCTGGCTATCCTGCCGGACTACATGGTGGAACGGGATACGGGATTTGTGACCGTACTCGACAAGGGCCGAGACGAACTGCCGAGCTTTGACAGCTACTTCGTGTATCCGTCGGAGTTGCGCAACACGGCGCGCGTCACCGCCTTCCGTGATTTTCTGGTATCCAACGCCGAGCGTTGGTCGCACTAACATTGCGATTCTCTCGCAACAACATGAAATGAACCTCTAGGTGTCTCTTTTCCCGTCACCTAGAGGTAGTTATCCAAAGCCATATCCATTCTGATATACCAATAGAATTTACAGCGCCACGGAAACAAATCGCAGGATCCTGCGATTTCAATTCATCCGTGTGCGACGCCCTGCCTCATAGACAGTTTGGATCACGAGATATACGTTTTTTGCATATCTGCAATGCAGAAAATGGCCATTGCGTGTCAGCGAATGCACTGCATATATACAGTGGCTGTTGACCAATGGGGCCGTCACATCTCTCCTCCCAGTGACGTGCCTGTCTGGTCAATTGTTCCCCTCTGGAAGGTGATTGCACCAAAATTTGGTGTTTAATCAATCGAACTTACCGGGCCTTTTTAGGCCCGGTTTTTTTTCGCCCCGAAAAACTGCCATAAATCAATGCCTTAATTCATAGGCCTGATGAATTCATCATTTTTGGTGATGAATCAAATCTCACGAATGCAGTTTCAGGCTGCGAGTGATGCACTTCGACCATCTACGTGTTTGCACTGCAACATTCATAAAAAGAGAAAGACACATTTCGCGCCCACTAAATGAGCACAATTGATCCATTTTTGAGCATCTATGCGTTGACGCAAGGTCAACACCTGAAATGCCGGAATGCCTCTCAAAATTGCTGCTTGACACCTTTCGGGCGCGCACCACTTCCCCCGAAAGCTCGTGGGATGATCGTTTATTTAAACAATGATATAAATACCGAGGATTTGAGATTCTTCAGTGCATCAGCTCGAAAGTATTTGCGTATGATAGAGATGAAGCGCGGGTTGGTTGTGCTGGCTCTGTGTGCCAGCGCCGTCTTGCTTGGCGAGATCACCGAGCTACTATCCCCCGGACCAACTGACCATGCGTGGCAAGCAGCTGTCGTTGCCACGCACCAATAACCGATTGTTGACCGGAAATACCATGCGCTACCGGTACAGGGGCTCGTCCTTGAGAGAGGAGTACAAGTGAGCAACCTGCTCCGCATAGCCATTGTAAAGTTGTGTTGGCACGGTTTCTTCCGTACCCAATAGGCGTTCCGTTGCCTGAGACCAGCGCGGATGCGGCACCTCGGGATTCACATTGGCCCAGAAACCGTACTCGCTGGCTGCGATCTGCTCCCAGAAGCTGACAGGCCGCTCATCCGTGAACGTGATGCGCACGATCGACTTGATGGACTTGAAGCCATACTTCCACGGCAGGACAAGACGTATCGGTGCACCGAACTGCTTTGGCAACGGCTTGCCGTAGATCCCGGTGACCATGAGGGCCAGCTCGTTCATCCCTTCTGCCATGGTGACGCCCTCGACATAAGGCCATGGATACCAGAACTGCCGCTGGCCGGATGCAACCGTCGCATCCTCAAAAGTTTCAAAACGAATGTAGCGCGCAGAAGACAAAGGCGCTGCCATCTTGATCAACTCAGACAACGGGAACCCCGTCCATGGAACCGCCATGGCCCAGGCTTCAACACAGCGATGCCGATACAAGCGCTCCTCAAGCGGCATTTTGCCGATCAGGGTATCCGCATCAAGTGTCTGGGGCTTTTCGACCATCCCATCAATCGTGAGGGTCCATGGGCGTATTTTTAGAGCCTGCGCTGCAGAGGCGATGCGTTTGTGAGAGCCGAATTCATAGAAATTGTTGTAGGTCGAACTGACCGCCTCATCCGTGATCGCCCGGTCGAGGGTAAAGGCTGAGTTGCGTTCAGCGGGATAATACTGCGCGGTCGGATCACCAGCAGCCAGAGCCCTAGAAGCCCCCAGAACCGAAGCCGCAGAGGTACTGACGCCCACGGCCAGCGCCCCCTTCAGAAAGCGGCGCCGGTTGTAAAACACCTCTTCAGGCGTGGCCGCAGCCTCTGGCAACGCCCAGCTCGGTCGATGGATCACATGCATGGTTTAGCCCCGTACTTTGACTTATTCTCTGTTTAGTATGGAGCAGTGCTCCTCACACTCAAGTAAAGCCCGAGTGATCACTGCAAAAACGTGTCGCTCACAGCAAAGGGGCGACCCAAAGGCCGCCCCTTGCCGAACGAATGACACAAGCTGTCAGGCCATTTGGCTGCCATACTTGGTAATCACCTGATCTGCTGCCTTGCCCGAAAGCTCTTCCATATGGTCGAACGCGCGGCGGAAGCTGGCAACACCGGCAGTCGCCGACCGCAGTTCGATGATCAGATCGCCCACTTCGGATTCCGGCATCAACGCCTGCACCTCATCCCAACCTTCCCAGCCGGGACGGGCATCAAACCCCAGGATCTGACCACGGCGACCAGACACAATGGCTGTAATACGCGCAGTCGCGTCTGAAGGGCACGCCACGGTGACCTTGTCGATCGGCTCCAACAACACTGGCTTGCACTCTTTCAAGCCATCTCGCATGGCCAATATGGCCGCCATGCGGAACGCCTGATCCGAGCTATCCACGGAGTGATAGGAGCCATCTGTGAGAACAACACCCACATCAACAACAGGAAAGCCCAGCGGCCCTTTTTGCAACGCCTCTTCCACTCCGCTCTTGACCGAAGGGATGTACTGTTTTGGCACCACACCACCGGTAATGGTATCAGAAAAAGCATGTCCCTCACCGCGCGGTTGGGGCATGATTTTCAACGCCACATCACCAAACTGACCATGACCGCCACTCTGCTTCTTGTGGCGCCGCCGCAGTTCGGTTCCGGCCCGAATGGTCTCCTGGTACGGCACGACCGGCTCGGCAGTTTCCACGTTCAAGCCGTATTTGCCCTTGAGTTTCTCAACGGCCACACGCAAGTGCATCTCGCCCTGTCCTTCCAGCAGGGTCTGGCCACTATCTTGTGACTGAACCAGACGCAGAGATGGGTCCTCCTCGATAAGCTTGGTCAAGGCCGCAGACAACCGAACCTCATCCTTGCGTTCTGCCGCCTTTACAGCCAAAGACAATACCGGTTCTGCAGGCTGCGGGGCATCCAGAGGCACAGCGGGGGCCTGTCCGATTCCAAGGGTGTCGCCGGTTTTGACCTCCTCCAACTTGCCAAGTGCTATGAGATCGCCTTCCTCAACTGCACCATCATTCTTGATGGGCTGCGCGCCTTTCATGCGAAACAGGCCGGACGGTTTGAGTTCCTCACCACCAACACTGCGCAGAACGGAACTGTCTGTGAGCTTGCCGCTAAAGACACGGCAGACCGACAACTTGCCCCCGTGCTGGGTGTGATAGGTTTTCAAAACCTGCAGGGTGCCAGGGTCTGAAGGCTCCAGCCCAACTCGCGCCCGCGTGTCCGAGATGGTCGGCGCTTCGTGCCGCAGCCCCTTGAGAAGACGCCGGATACCATTCGATTTTTCGGCACAGCCAATGAACACCGGCACCACATCGCAGTGGCGCATGGTCGTTCCGAGATCCTCAAAGACTACCTCGTCCTCCGGTTCAACTTCCTCCAGAAGCTGTTCCATCAAGTGATCATCGTGGTCGGCGAGCATTTCCATCATGGAGTAGCGAGCTTCCAGCTCGCGGGCCTTCTCCTCATCGGGCAGGTCAATGACGGTACTTGCTTCACCTTCGTGATAGACGAACGCCCGCTCCAGCGCCAAGTCAATGTACCCGGAGGCCACGCCATCCTTCCATATGGGAATCTGGCGCAACAACAGTGGCACAGACGAGGCAGGCTGAAGAGCCGCCAGCGTATCGCGCACCCGGCCCGTCGCCTTGTCGATCTTGTTCAAAAACAGGAAGTGGGGAATACGCTTTTCTTCAAGCGCTTTCAGAATGACCTGCAGGGCGGGGATCTTCTTTTCATCCGGTTCGGCCACCACAATGGCAAGGTCCACACCACTGAGAACGGCGTCGCTTTCTGACAGAAATTCGACCGATCCCGGACAATCAATGAATGTGTATTTGTCTCCCTTGTAGGTGCAGTCGGCGATATTCGCCTCCACACTCATGCCATGACTGCGCGCCTCTTCAGACGCATCACCCAAGGTGGTTCCCGCAGTCACGCTCCCTTGTCTGGCGATTGCCCCCGTGCGTGCCAGCAGGGCCTCGAACAATGTGGTTTTGCCACTGGCGAAAGGCCCGACTATCGCAACACAGCGAGGGCTGCTCACCCTGCCGCCAGCACCACCAACGCTCTTTTCTCCCATGATCGCTACTCCGTACCGAATGAAGGATCGACACGTTTGTCAGCGCTCGGGGCGCTGCAAGTTCAACGCGCCTTTCCCTGACCCCTCCCGGATCAGAAGACTATCGTCGCAGGAGTTGCACTGAGATATCAAGCCGTAAAACTGCGACGGTACCGTGTGTGACAGTCCGCCGCAGAAATTAACCAGCAAAGTGAATAGTTTAAGTCAGTTCGCCGCTGACAGGGACAGACCCGTTACTCCAGCCGTCAAGTTGATGCCGGTGTTCGCTTCAAGGCTGACAGGCTGCAAGGCAATGGATTTGTCGAGACCGCCAACGAGGACATTAGCTTGCAGGCCGGCCCCTGCGGCGGCTCCAGCAGAGACCCCTGCATAACTTCCCGCAAGAGCGCCCGGCTTCATGTCCGCTGCCGGTGCCAACACACCCCAAACCAGCTGACCCTTGTCTACGGGCCCAATATCAATGCCAAAACTGTTGATCTTGCCGGTATAGGCTTGCATCCGACCATCACTCGCTGCCTTGAAGTTGCAGGTCAGTGTATGAGACGAGCCAATGATGAAACTCCCCCCTTCCGACACGTTGCAGGTCAGCGTACCTACTTCAACGGTCGGCCCGTCACCGTCGCTGGCAAACGCCACGCCAGTCATCAACAAGCCGGAGGCCACGGCAACCTCTAGAAATCGGGAAATGCGAGACATGATCAATCTCCTTTTTTGCTTTCGACTGAACAGCCGACCCGAGGAGAAGAAAGGGCCTTTGTGGCAAACTTGGGATGGTTACTCCGTCAATTTGCAGTGGTAGGCTTCTGCAGGTTATTAATAACGCAGCGTCATAAGGGAGCGTACTGGGGCGCTTTTCAGGTTCCGGACGCACTTGAACAAAGACTCGTAACCAACCGGCAACAAGTCGAAATTTCCAAGTATACTGCCGCTCTACACCTTCCGTTTACCATAAGAATTAACTCTAAATGACCCGTACCAATCTGGGACAAACTGCAAGACTGTTTTAAACAAAAACTCGAAATCTCGGGGCAACGGCATCTTATTGGAGAATCAGAAATGCCCCGCACAAAGCTCAGAACAACGGCGAGCGCTTTCGCCCTCCTTGCGGCTGTCAGCCTCCCCTCCCTGGCATTTGCTCAAACACCCAACGCCCGTATAGCTGGTGGTTTCGGTGCTTTGGATGGTGACCTGCTCGGCCTTCTTTCAGCAAACTATGTGGCCTATTTGCATAACGGCTTCGCTGCGCAATTCGACGCCAATGTGGGCGGCGAAACGGACTATGGGTTTGTTGGCGGCACCGCGCGCCTCGGTTTCAGGCAATATGACGCCGGGTACTTTGGCCTTGTGGCCTCCGGCTCCCACATTAACCGCCCTGATGGAGAGATAGGCTTTGTTGGCGCTGAAGGCCAAATGCACTTCGGCCCCATCAGTCTTGATGGCATGATCGGCGCCCAAGTCTTTGACGACGACGGCGACATTGTCGGCGCTCTTGATGTGTCCTACTACATGACGCAGAACCTGCGCTTTTATGGTGGGTATCGGTACATCCGCGGTGACGATATTTATGCCGCCGGTTTTGAACTGCGGCCAGGCAGCTTTGGCGAGCAAGGCTTTGCACTGTTCGGCGATGCTCGTCTGCGCGACACGGACGACACAACATTCCTCGTTGGCGGCCGCTTGAGCCTGAGCGGCAATCGAACCCTGATGCAGGAAAACCGTAATGACTATGTCAACCGCAACTACATTCTGGATGAGCTGATCTCAGAATAAGCGGCAATCACAGCCGTTTGTCCTGCGTTTATCAGGCGAGCAAACATAAAAAGGCCGGCCCGTGTAGAGGCCGGCCTTCGTGTTTTGCCGATCAGGCTTCTTTATTTCAACGCAGCACAGAACCTTTGAATGCGTTTGCAGGCTTCCGTCAGCGCTTCGGTGGAAGTGGCATAGGACACGCGGAAATTCGGGCCGAGACCAAATGCGGAGCCCGGCACAACAGCCACACCTTCCGTTTCCAGAAGCTCGGACGCAAAATCCAGATCAGTCTCTAGAACCTTGCCGGAGGGCGAAGTCTTGCCGATAACACCGGCGCAGGAAGGAAAGACATAAAACGCGCCTTCAGGCACCGGACAACTCAGGCCCTCTGCCTGGTTCAACAGGGTTACGACCAGATCACGGCGACCCTTGAACACCTCATTGTTTTTCGGAATGAAGTGCTGAGGGCCATTGAGTGCTTCCACAGCCGCCCACTGCGAAATGGACGAGGGATTGGAGGTCGACTGAGACTGGATCTTCGCCATTGCCTTGATCAGTTCAACCGGGCCACCTGCGTAACCGATACGCCACCCAGTCATGGAATAGGCCTTGGAGACACCATTGACTGTCAGAGTGCGCTCATAAAGACCCGGCTCGACCTGTGCGGGCGTGGTGAACTCGAAATCGTCATAGACAAGATGCTCGTACATGTCATCTGACATCACCCAAACGTGCGGATGCCGCATCAACACATCCGTCAGCGCCTTCAGTTCGGCCCGCGTATAGCCCGCGCCGGACGGATTGGATGGCGAGTTGAAGATGAACCACTTGGTCTTGGGTGTGATGGCCGCCTCAAGAGCCTCCGGTGTTACCTTGAAGGTCTCCTTGTCGGCGTGGACGACAATCGGTTCTCCACCTGCCAGCAAAACCATGTCCGGATAGGAAACCCAGTACGGTGTCGGTATCAATACCTCGTCCCCAGGATTGATGGTCGCCATCAGGGCATTGTAGAGAACCTGCTTGCCACCCGTGCCCACGGTAATCTGATTGGGCTCGTACTTCAGTTCGTTATCCCGCTCGAACTTCGTGCAAATGGCCTGCTTGAGCTCGGGAATCCCGTCCACTGCAGTGTACTTCGTCTTGCCTTCGTTGATGGCCGCAATAGCGGCGGCCTTGATGTTGTCCGGTGTGTCAAAGTCTGGCTCGCCGGCTCCTAACCCAATAACATCACGACCAGCTGCCTTGAGTTCGCGCGCCTTGTTGGTGACGGCGATGGTGGCAGACGGTTTTACGCGTGAGAGCGCATCGGCGATAAAGCCCATAATGACCTCCATGAAAGCGGCAGTTTGGTGTTTTTCTTGCTAGCGGGACCAACTACCCGCGTGACGAACAAATGCAGGTGTGATCGCAGACAAAACTGTAATCGAAGCTTGCGCGCCAAAACAAACAAAACTCACCGATCTCGCCCAATAAAAGGTGCATTAGTACCAATTAACTTGCGCGCAACCATATTCTTAACTAAGCACGGAACGTGCCGAGCCCTGCAAACCAAAGCAAAGCCAGACGCTGACATGACCTTCTTGCCTCAAACCGCGTTGCGAATCTGCCGAGAAAACCTGTTTCTCCGCTTTTGCACAGTGGGAGCAAGCGGCCTTGTCGTGGATTCACTGGTGTTGGCCTTCATGCTGTGGTTGGGGGCAGGTCCCTTCATCGGGCGTGTCGCTTCCATCTGGGCGGCCATGACAAGCAACTGGGCGCTCAACCGAAGCTTTACCTTTCGCTCCCAAGGAAAGCCCTGGCCAGAGTATTGTCGCTTCGTTGCCGTCAACCTTTTAGGCGCCGGCATAAACTACGGCATTTACTCGCTTATCCTTCTTTTCCTACCCATCCTTACGCCCTTTGGCGCTCTCGTGATTGCCACTGCTTGTGCCGTCGCCTTCAACTTTGCAGGCTCAAAACGCTACGCATTCAGCAGAGACTGACCGCCTGCATTAAATTGCCCCGTTTCACCGATGATTTTTCGCGTTTTGGGCGAGATTTTGCCGCATTGCACCGTCACCTTCAGGTCATCCGATGGACGAAGGAATCATCCCATGCAGGACACGCAAAAGAACAGCAAAACCAACAAGACCACCTTCGCAAAAGCGCGCCCGGTTCTGACCGGCATAGCTGCGTTCTCTGCCTTGCCGCTGTTTGCGTTGGCAACCGTTGATATCGACTGGCTTACAGTGCCGGAAATGCTGCTGGTAACGGTGCTTATCGCCATTTTTTCAACCGGAAGCTGGTTCCTGTACTCGCTGACAAACCGCTTTACGAAATAAGCAACCGTTCAAATAAAAAGGTCGATGAACAACTGTTGTCCATCGACCTCAAGCTCAGGCCCGCCACATGACCCTAAAGTCATCTAAGGATTCTTCATCCGTAAATTTAGGGTACTCAAAATCTATGAGGGTTAACAACCCCAAAAATGGCCATTCCCTGCGGTTTTCTATAGTATTAATTTCTTGATTATTCTGAAATAGTTGCTCCACCCGCCGCGAATCCATGTTAGCCGGCTCCCGAAGAGGCCCGATCCCGGTTGTACACGGCTTTGGCCACGCACCTCCTCTCCTGCAACCGACGCCAAACGCGTCAAAGGTAACTCTGCGACAAGATGGAGGAGGATGGCCTGCTAATCCCCTTGCCCTTCAGGATGATCCGACGTTACTATTGAAATATCAACTGAAGACGGTGACGCTCATGCCGACAGAACTGAACCTATCTGCTGAAACCATCCGCATGTTCATTCAGAAGATTCGCGCGGCATCCAATACTTTGTCTGATGCCTATGAGGACGGGCACGAGGGTGAGGTTGCTTATGACGCTGAGAATCTGGTTGCCGTCCATTCGCACGAAGGTCTTGCCGAGGAAGAAAACGACGACCTTCTGGATGAAGAAATCAGAGAACTGTTGTCTGACCTGAATGTTGATGAAGCTGCGGAGCTTGTGGCGCTGACCTGGATCGGGCGCGGCGATTACGACAAGGGTGATTGGGATCAAGCCCTGAACGAGGCCAAGGAACGCTCTACCGGCCCAACCGTCACGTATCTTCTTGGCATCCCTCATCTGGCAGATTATCTGGAAACCGGGCTGGACGAGATGAACCTGTGACAACGACAGCACACGACCAGTCACAACCTGACGCTGTGCTTTCTGGTGGGCACCGGCTAGATTGAGCTTGTCGCCGGGTCAGCGGTCAGCTACTGACGTCTGATGACTCGGATCACGGCAAACACTCTCCTTCTGCTAACCGGCTTGATTTGGGGCGTCACCTTCATCGCCCAATCGACAGCCATGGACAAGATTGGTCCACTGCAATTCAGCGGCCTGCGGTTTCTGCTCGCCGGTGTTGCACTCCTGCCCATGGTTTGGCTGGAGAAAAAGCGTGCGCCGCAAAACGTCATAGATCCCAAGCTGTGGCCCGAGTTCGTTGTGGTGGGTCTGTGCTTCACTGCAGGCATCTTGCTGCAACAATACGGTTTGACGGTCACGACTGTCACCAATGCCGGTTTTCTGACAGCCATATACGTTGTTCTTACGCCTCTGATTGCCATGGTCTTTTTCCGGCAATTGCCACATGTCATTGTCTGGCCCGCAAGTGTGATGACGCTGACCGGGATTTACTTGCTCGGTGGCGGTGAACTGTCAGCCCTTAATCTTGGCGATTTCCTCATGATCATCTGCGCCGTTTTCTGGGCTTTGCAGGTGATCCTTCTTGGCCGGCTGGTGATGCGCACCGGACGCCCCATGGCCACGGCTGCCACTCAATTCTTCTTTGTCGGCATCATCGGGACCCTAGCGGGCGGCATCTTCGAGACATATTCGATTGCAGCGCTTCAGGAAGCCATGGTTGAGCTCCTCTTCGCCGGTGTGATTTCCGGCGGCGTCGCCTTTACCCTTCAAGCGATTGCGCAGCAATGGTCCACGCCAGCAGATGCCGCCATTCTGCTCTCATCCGAAGCGTTGTTCGCGGCGATCGCCGGCGCGTTGTTTTTGGGCGAAAGATTACCGGTACCCGGTCTTATCGGCTGCACCCTGATATTCCTCAGTGTTTTGTTGGTGGAGCTGGCCCCATTGGTGGCGCGCCGCTGGCGCAAGGGCCGCGAACTCGGCACCTGAGCCAACCGCCAACAGGCGGCGATCAGGATCACGCCGCCCATTTGCCAGCTCGGTCTTTGTGACGATCTACTTCTTTCGATAGGTTCGCGTGCCGGGACGCCCGCCTGAACTGCGACCCCGCTTCTTGTCGGTTGAAGCCCCTTTGGGTTTCGACAGGTCTGTTCCCGGCCCCATTTCGCCCAGACGTGGCTTGTGCGCTTTCGATGTGGAAGGCGGTTCGTTTGCGGCTGCGCCGTACTTCTTGTCACCCTGATATCCACCGGATTGTTGAACCACAGCGCTTTGTCGCGCCATTGGATCATCGGAAAGCATAAGATCCGTTTCTTGCAAACGCTTGATCTCATCCCGCAATCGCGCTGCCGTTTCAAAGTCCAGATCTGCCGCTGCTTCGCGCATCTTTTTCTCAAGATCTTCAATGTGAGCCTTGAGATTGTGGCCGATGGTGGCACTATCCTCGGCAAAGCCGGCATCCACCGTCACATGGTCCTGCTCGTAGACGCTTTCCATCACATCGCCGATGGCCCGCTTCACGCTTTCAGGTGTTATGCCATGCTCCGCGTTGTACGCTTCCTGCTTTTCACGGCGCCGGTTTGTCTCCTTGATCGCCCGATCCATTGAACCGGTCATGGTATCCGCGTAGAGAATGACCTTGCCGTCCACGTTGCGCGCCGCACGACCGATGGTCTGGATCAGCGATGTTTCAGAGCGCAGGAACCCTTCCTTGTCCGCATCAAGAATGGCCACCAAGGCACATTCGGGAATGTCGAGCCCCTCACGCAACAGGTTGATGCCGACCAGCACATCAAACGCTCCCAGCCGCAAGTCGCGAATGATTTCAATGCGCTCCAGGGTATCGATATCAGAGTGCATGTAGCGTACGCGAACCCCGTTTTCGTGCAGATACTCCGTCAGGTCTTCCGCCATGCGCTTGGTC
Source organism: Pseudovibrio exalbescens DSM 16456 (assembly GCF_000422785.1). Taxonomy (GTDB): domain Bacteria; phylum Pseudomonadota; class Alphaproteobacteria; order Rhizobiales; family Stappiaceae; genus Pseudovibrio; species Pseudovibrio exalbescens. The sequence goes on along the minus strand of NZ_AUGS01000001.1, from coordinate 128,547 downwards.
AGCGTGGTCACCAGTGTGCGGAAGCCCTTGGCAGCAACCTCGCGGACTTCGCCAAGCAGATCGTCCACCTGCGTCTTTGCCGGCCGAATTTCGATAACCGGGTCGATCAGGCCGGTGGGGCGAATGACCTGCTCCGCGAACACGCCGCCCGCCTCCTCCATCTCCCAGGAACCGGGTGTCGCAGACACGGCGATGGTTTGCGGGCGCATTGCATCCCATTCCTCGAAACGCAAAGGTCGGTTGTCCATACAGGACGGCAGCCGGAACCCGTATTCGGCCAGCGTCGCCTTGCGGCGGAAGTCGCCGCGATACATGGCGCCGATCTGCGGAATGGTGACGTGGCTTTCGTCTGCAAAGACGATGGCATTGTCAGGCAAATACTCGAACAAGGTGGGGGGCGGCTCACCCGGTGCCCGACCCGTCAGATACCGGGAATAGTTCTCGATGCCCGCACACGAGCCGGTTGCCTCCATCATCTCGAGATCGAAGGTACAACGCTGGTCGAGCCGCTGGGCTTCCAGAAGACGCCCGTGATCATTCAACTCCGCCAATCGTTCCTTGAGTTCCTTCTTGATGGACTTGATCGCCTGATTCAACGTTGGCCGTGGGGTAACGTAGTGCGAGTTTGCGTAGATCTTGACCTGCTGCATGTCCCCGCTTTTCCGGCCAGTGAGCGGATCAAACTCCGTAATCGCCTCGATCTCGTCACCGAACATGGAAATGCGCCACGCCCTGTCTTCATAGTGGGCGGGAAAGACTTCCACGGTGTCGCCGCGCACGCGAAACGTTCCGCGTTGGAACGCAGCGTCGTTGCGCTTGTATTGCAGGGCCACCAGATCCGCCAGCAGTTGACGCTGATCGATCCGCTCCCCAACCTCCAGGGCGAAGGTCATCGCCGTGTAGGTTTCCACGGAGCCGATACCATAGATACAGGAAACCGACGCGACGATGATTACATCATCCCGTTCCAACAGGGCCCGAGTGGCCGAATGGCGCATCCGGTCGATCTGTTCATTGATCGAGCTTTCCTTCTCGATGAACGTGTCGGTTCGCGGCACATAGGCTTCAGGCTGATAGTAGTCGTAGTATGAAACAAAATACTCGACCGCATTGTTCGGGAAGAACGCCTTGAACTCCCCGTAGAGCTGGGCTGCGAGTGTCTTGTTGGGCGCAAGAATCAAGGCCGGGCGCTGTGTCCGGGCAATAATCTGGGCCATGGTATAGGTTTTGCCTGAACCGGTAACCCCAAGCAGAACCTGTGTTTGGTCGTTGTTGTTCAACCCCTCGACAAGATCCGCAATGGCCGTCGGCTGGTCCCCTTTTGGCTCATAAGCCGATTCCAGTGTGATCGGTACACCGCCCTCAGACTTTTGAGGACGTTCCGGACGGTGGGGCACCCACGCCTCACCATTCTTGTGAAGCGGGTTACCAGAAGAAATCAGATCGGCCAGCGCCTGAACCGTTGCTGTGGCTCCAGTAGGCCCTTCTGGCAGATCGGACTTCTTCTTTTTCTTGTTCTGCTTCACATGGGCTTGAAGCATCTGTTCGGCGTCTTCAAGGCTCATGTCCATGCCGGCAACCGGGTTCAGGCCGCCTTTAGCCCGTTCTCGAGGATCGGCCGTTCCGCCCATGGACGTGCCGCGTGCGCTGCGCGCACCCCCCTCAGCCTTTGCCTTAGTCTTGGTCTTGGTCTTGGTCTTGGACGAAGAACCGGCGGCCTTGGTGGGAGCTTTTTTCCCTTTGGCCTTGGGTTTTGCCCCAGCAGGCGCCTCTTTGGGTTTCAGAGTGGCGGGATTTTCATCCGCACCAATCTGGTCGATCCAGTCGGAGATACCACCTGTGAGAGGAGCGCCATCAAGCGACGGCTGCGGCGCTTCACCAAACCCGGCGTCATCATTATCCGGCGCTTCGGGCAACTTCTCGGAGGACTTGGAGGGATTCTTGCTAGCCATGACGCGCAATATGGCGCGTCTTAGCATAAAAGAAAAGAGTTGTTCTTGCTTCGTTCCATAAAATTGAACCCGCCGAATGCACATTCGGCGGGTTCGATCATCAGATCATGAAAGTCTGGCATCTGCTGCTTAGAACGAAACCCGCAGTCGAGAAGACAACTGGAAGTTCCAGGAGGAGCCGTAGTCGTAAGTAGCGGTGACAGGTGTCGATCCGTCGATCTGATAGACACCATCACCTGCTGTTTTGTAAACAGCACGACCACCCAACGCCAAACGTACATTGTCGGAAACATCATAGGCGCCACCCAAACCGAACGCCCAGAAGTCAGAGTAGGGGCCACCAATGCCTTGGTCCCATGTCAAGGTCCCGCCAACGCCGAGCTTGTCTGTCAGCTTATGCGAAACGCCCGCTTCAACAGCCCAGCCATCGGAATAGTTCAACACTCGAGTAGAACCGGCTGACCCAATAGCGTTCGGTCCGAAGTCCACCGCGAGTTCGTTCAGAACACTCCAATCAACCCACTTGACGCCGAGCGAAACAAGCCACCCTGGCGCAATGCCTGATTCAATACTTGCTTCAACCGCTTGAGGAAGTGTAGCCGAGGCCTTAGCAGTTGTATCCAGAGCCGGTATCACAGGGTTACCGTTTAGCGGATTCAAAACTGCCCCGCTTGTAGAAAAGCTGCCATCCAGATCTATATCAATGGCTGAATCATAGGAAATCTTGGCTCTTAGGGCCATTTCAGGGATCTCGTAGGCAGCTCCGACGCGCCACCCGAACTCGTAACCATCGGTTTCAACATCAATGCTAGCAACACGATCAAGTGCAGGCACCGCAGTAGTTACGGGATTGAATGCCGAATTCTGCTCATAAGTCACATCAACGGCCCTAATACCGCCGAAGATACGAAGATTGCTACTGTCGTTGATGGCATGCTTGTACGACAGCATTGCATCTATGCCATTGGCATCAGCAACGGTTTCACCAATCGCATATCGTCCGCCCCAATCAAATCCGGGCTCTTCGCGAATGATGTAGGGGTTATCAACTCGAGCAAAGAAGTCAATGTTTTCGAACAAATTGGCTTTCACTGCGACTGAATAGAGCCAAACGTTCGGGATCGCATCATCAGAGTTAGTACCTGACGTCGGTTGCCCGCCACGATTGGTCCCATTGACGTTCTTGAAATCAACATTGCGGTCTACGTAGCTTGTCTGACCCTGAATGACGAACTTGTCGTTGGAGAACAGCAGGTCGTAGCTGTTCAGCCCCTGCACGTCCCACCCGGTTGCAAATGCGGACCCCGATGCGCCCAAAATGGTTCCGGCCGCCAGAGCGGCGCCGAGAGCGCGATTCAAAACTGTCATATTCCCCCTCCAAATGCAGAGCGACTTGATCTGCCCGAACCGTTGTTCCTGTCACGCCCTTAGGCTGGATGTCGGCACAATTCGACATGGTCGCCCCCGCCGGAGGTCTTCGTCTCCGGCTGTTGCCTGCCGCCTCCCTGCAAGCAGGCTGGACAGAAACACGGCAAGAAAAACGGTTATCTGCGAATTTATAAGGGGAAATATTTACAAGGCTGCCGCAGAGGTCAACTCCCCCGTAAGGCCTAGTAGTTGTTTGGGAACATACTGAAATCTCTAGTTTTGCGTAGCTGATATACCGAAGCTGGCTTAGGAAGCCCGATTATGAGCTGAAAATCGATCAAAAAGGGCAGTACATCGGACTAAACACGACTGCGTGTTGAGAAAAACAGAAACGCTACCTAAGCCGGAAAACTTCGGGAAAAGCCAAACAGCTGTCCAACCAGTGCAAATTTGCAACAATTATCGATCATTGGCCGGGGATCGATTCTTCTGTATTCCTCTGATTTTGGAGAAAACAGGTACGGTAGGTTTGCTGGATCCGCGTTCGCATCTCAGGATCAGGCTGCGTTGTCACGGCCTGCTGCCACATCCCCTCAGCCTGCAAAGCGCTTTTTGTGCAGGCGCAAACGGCCTCACAGTGCGTTTGGGTTGCAGAGGCTTCACAAGCCGCCACGCAACTGCGTTGAAAGGCCAACTCCTCTCGGTCCGGCAACATGCCCAGCGCCACCAGCGTCCACAATGCGCCGAAAAGAACCGGCTGATGAACCAGATAGAACAGGAGGGAATGCCGTCCGCACCATGCCAGCCCCCTGCGGACCACTTGGCGCGACGCAGCCGGACGCGCCCACTGTTCCGACTGGATTGCCGGTTTGGTCATCTGCCGTCGCTGAAAAACCTGTCCCGTCGCCGCTCCCAGCAGTACCGCCGCAAACCAAGGAAAAACCGGCACAAAGTCCACTGCGTTATACGGACTGCCGACCAACCCCGTCCAGAACCAGACCGCGTTGACCGGTTGACTGTATCCATAAATGCCAACACTCAGCACCAATAGCGCCGCCGCAAGGTTGATGACTGCAGTCAGCCGAAGAAACGGCAAGACCAGAACACTGCTCACCGCAATATTGTGAAGAATGCCGAAGCGGACCATGCCGCTGCCGAACGCATAATGGGTTCCAACAGAAATCAGCAGGGCCGCCCCTGCAACCTTCACCAACCGGACCCAGAAGCGCCTCCAGCGCACACCGCTGTTGTGAGCCAGTACGCTGCTGAACCCCACCAGAAACAGGAAGCTGCCCGCAATACTGGCCGCAAACATGCGCCACCCGATGCCCTGTGTCACAGGCCAGTCGACCAGTTGGAACCAGGTCAGATCCCAACTGAAGTGATAGACGGCCATGGCCCACAGTGCGAACCCGCGCGCCATGTCAAGCCATTCATATCGTCCTTGAGGTCGGGCACTGGTGTTTTTAAGGGAGACATCGAGGTTTGTTTGCATGCTTAAGTACTTAGCTAAAATCCAAAGAAAATCTATCTCTGTTTAATGTGAAAACACTCACGATTTATCGCAAAACTGTCTTTTTTCTGCCGCCTTTGACCAGTTAGTACGCCTCATCCCAAAAGATGAGGTCTTTAATGGCAAACGTATGTGCGCTTCTGCGTCAAGGTCGAACTTGGCTTTCTTCTACACTCAAGATCACAGTCGCCGTTGGCGCATTGGCACTGGTCCAGCCTGTCTCTCCAACACTCGCTAGCGGCGCAGCTGGTACAGCAAAATCTGCTGCCGCATCGGCTCAATGTGGCAAAGCCTCGTGGTATGCCCTTACGTCACGCACCGCCAGCGGCGAAATGGCGAACCCTAACGGTATGACCGCGGCCCATCGCACGCTGCCTTTCGGCACCATGGTGAAAGTAACCAACCTGCGCAACGGCAAGTCGGTTCAAGTGCGCATCAATGATCGGGGTCCTTTTGTCAAAGGCCGGGTCATTGATGTAACCAAGGCTGCGGCCGCGAAGATCGGCTTTGTCAATTCAGGCATCACCAGCGTCAAGGTTGAGATCGTGGGGAAAGGCTCGGGCAAGCTGCGCGGCTATGAATGCAGCTGACCACACCAGCACACGCTGTGATCACGAAAATTTATGTCAGCAACCCACTCGAAGCTCTGTCCACTGAGGAAACACGGTTTTACGAGAGACAGCGAGTTGTCTAAGACTGCCGGTTAAGCGGCCCGCTCACTCTCACCCCAGACAAGGCCTCAGTGCTTCGGAAGGAATCTCGTCTTGTATTTCGGCAATCTTGTTGGCTCCATTCTTGCGCTCGTTCTGGCCATGACCAGCACGGCCCCGGCAGCCTATGCTGCGCCGAAGGCGCCTGCGAATTCGAGTGCATCTCCACGTGATGAAACGAAAGGCACTCCGGATCCGGACATCCTCATGATGCCGATTGGCAACATGAACATGGAACAGCCCCCGGTACCCTCCGCGTCCCGAACACGCACGAAAGCCTTCAAGCGCACCTATGACTACAAGTTCGAGCGCGTTCTCGATCTGTTGCGCAATGACGAAGACCTGATGGGACAAATCAAGGAGGTTGCCAAGCTCTACGAGATTGATCCGATCCACATCATTGGCGCGATCGTGGGCGAACACACCTACAACTACGACAGTCTGGACAGCGCGCAGGGTTACTACCTGAAGGCGCTGAATTACGCCGGGTTGCGCATCGAGTTCGAGTACGAAGGCGAGAAGGTCACGAAGTTTATCCAGCGCCGGCAATTTCGTACCTGTAACACCTTCAAGGACAGCAGCGCACGCTGGCGCTGCTATGAGAAGGTATGGAACGAGACGTTTCTAGGCCAGAAGGTGGATGGCATCCAGTATCCGCTCAAGCGCTTCCACCAAACCTTTTTCCGCCCCATGTTTGCTGGCCAGAGTTTTGGCATCGGTCAACTGACACCGCTGACGGCACTGAAGATGAACGACATGGTTCAGGAAATCAGCAAGTTCCCCGCGCTGGATCCTGACCGCGCAATGGATATCTACCAAACGGTCATGAATCCGGAAATGTCGCTTCACTATACGGCCGCGGCGATACGCGATGCCATCGAAGCCTACCGCGAGGTTGCACGGATCGATATCTCTCCCAACCCCGGCATTACGGCGACGCTCTATAACCTTGGAAATCCATGGGAGCGCGCTGCAGCTTATGCAGCCCGGAGAGAAAAAGACCCGGAAAGCCTACCGCAAGAAAACTACTATGGCTGGCTGGTGAACGCGCGCATCGACGCTCTGCGTGCCCTGTTGTAATACCGGAGCCTTCCCGAGAAAATGGGCAGGCCGGCAACATGGACCGGCCCATCCTTCACTAATCACTTGTCGAATTTTCAAGCAAGGAATGGATTCGACTGACGTTCCTGTCCAAACGTGGACGCCCCGCCGTGGCCCGGCAGGAATGTGATGTCATCACCCAGCGGCAAAAGTTTGGTCTTGATTGATGCAATCAAGGTGGCATGGTCACCGCCGGGCAGATCCGTCCGACCGATGGAGCCAGCAAACAGCACGTCACCGGAAATGGCGAACCGCAGTTCCTTGTTGACAAACACGACGTGGCCCGGCGAGTGCCCCGGACAATGCAGTACCTCGAAATCGCCACCGGCGATCTGTACTGTTTCACCTTCTTCAAGCCACCGACTTGGGGTCACCCCCTCCACGTCAGGCAACCCGAATTGCTTAGCCTGATCCGCCACGCCGTCGATCAGGTCCTTGTCTGCCAAATGCGGCCCCTCTACCGGCGCATTGGTTTTCCGCGCCAACTCGGCGGCGCCGCCAATGTGATCCAGATGACCATGGGTCAACAGGATACGGTCTACCGTGACACCCAACTGTGTGATGGCATTGGTAATGGCCTCCACATCTCCACCCGGATCAATCACCGCCGCATGCTTGGTTTGCGTGTTCCAGATGATGCTGCAGTTCTGCTGAAACGGCGTTACTGGTACAACGGTTACCTGCAACTGCGGCAATTCTGCCTGACCTTCAGTATCACTCATGAAAATTCCCGTTTTTTCGTCATTTGGCCCGACCCTAACAGGTTCGAAAGCAAAATGCGCCCTCTGCGTCCCGGCTCCTCAACACCAAATCTGCACTACTGCTGGTTCGTCAGATACGTATTGGGCAAGCCGTCTAAAGGCTAAGGAGTGGTATTGACCTAAAACCAGTCACAATACTTACACATTTTCTTCAAAAATCTCCATAACCTCCCATTATTGATAATCAAGAAATGAGAATACCCCTCACAATGTCGGGGTTTGACTATCTTTGGCGAAGTATTCTCTTGCTCAAAAACGCAACTGGACCCTATGATATAACCCGTACCGCGTGCGGTACCTTGTCACGTGGCTGAGAGCATGAACTCGTCAGATCTCCTGCAGAAGCGTCTGATGTATATGGTTTCCGCTTCGTACAACGCAAATTTGGTGTCAAACCGGTAGACGACCGGCCACGTTAGCGTGGCTATTTGGAAGTGTTGGCATCCTTTGGCTTGATGCCGACAGGAAAGGCGATAGAGTAATGCATGACGGGAATTCGGGCCGCCGCCCACGCAGCAAGCGTGGCGGCAAGCGTGAGTTTGGTGGTGCGAACAGTTTTGGCCCGGAATTCGGAGCTCCTGACTTTCTCGGAGCGGAGCCCGGATATAGTCCTTACGAGACTCCCAAAGACAACTATCCCCGTGATCGCTACGTGAACCACGGTGATCATGGCACAGGAGACAGAGGCTCTTATGCTTCTGAAGGTCGCGGCGGCTTCCGCGATCGGAATGCAGGCGAAGGATCCGGCCGCCCCTTTGGAGGCGGATCAAACCGTGGCCCCGGCCGTTCAGGCCCCGGTGAAAACAGGGGACCCAGACGTGACAGCCAGCCGGTAGAGCGGGGCCCTCGCCAAATCGGTACGGTGAAGTTCTTCAAGCAGGACAAGGGGTTTGGGTTCATTACCCCGGACGCAGGCGACAGCGACGTCTTCGTTCATATCTCTGCGGTGGAGCGTTCCGGCTTCCAAGGCCTGGACAGCGGCATGCGGATCTCTTTTGAAACCGAGCCGGATCGCCGTGGCAAGGGCCCAAAGGCCGTGAACCTTCAGCTTTTGGAGGATGACGCTGGCGAGGCATCCCCCTCTCCAGACGCAATGGACGCCGATCCTGTCGGCTACGGCCAGGACTGAAGCGGATCTTAAACAAACAACAAGGCGGCCCAAGTGGCCGCCTTTTTTGTTGCCGCATCGCCAGGCTGTGTAGGCAAACCCTACGGACTGTGATACCAGCCCAGACAACAAGCAAAGCACTGTGAGGATCCCGAGATGAACTATCGCCATATCTACCATGCCGGCAATCTGGGCGATGTTCTAAAACACGCGGTTCTTGCCGCCATCATCACCTACCTGAAGAAAAAAGAAGGTGCTTTCCGGGTGTTCGATACCCATGCTGGCGTTGGTCTGTACGATTTGACGTCCGAACAGGCCCAGAAAACCGGAGAATGGCACCACGGAATCGGGCGCATCATCGATGCCGAAATTCCGAAGAACGTTGCACAGGTTCTGGATCCTTGGCTCAGTGTGGTACGTGATCTCAATCCTCAGGGAGGAATCAACCTTTATCCGGGATCCCCGGTGTTGGCCCGTGACCTCATGCGCAATCAGGATCGCCTGACCCTGACAGAACTACATCCCGAGGAGTTCGACAGCCTCATCACAAATTTCGGCGGCGACAAACACGTCAAACTCATCGAGATAGACGCTTGGCTTGCACTAGGCAGCTTCTTGCCCCCAAAAGAGCGCAGGGGATTGGTTCTGATTGACCCTGCTTATGAAGTAGAATCCGAATTCGATCGATTGCTGGAGGGCATTCACCGCGGGTGGAAGCGCTGGCAGACTGGCATCTACGCAATGTGGTACCCAATCAAAAATCGAAGGGTCGTCAACCGCTTGATAAAGGAAATGGAGTCCTTCGGAATTCGCAATGTCCTGTCACTGGAGTTGGGAGCCGGACAAATCCGCGAAGACAAACCCATGAGTTCCAGCGGAATGCTCGTTGTCAATCCACCGTGGACACTGAAAGCGGACATGGACATCGCCCTGCCTTGGCTGTGCGAACGCCTGTCCCGCGGCCCCGGAGCTCATTGGCACGCCGAAGTCGTGATTGACGAATAGACTCCCCCTGAAACAACGAGTTGCCCCCATTCCACGAATAACGCATCGTGAAGCGGCAACGTTAACGGGAGCTCGGACAGGACATCATGTTCAAGAGAATAGCAGGCCTCTTCATTGCGCTGGCAACCTTGAGCTTCACAGGCATGGTCGCCGGAGCGGCTGATTATTATGGCCCCTCCTCGCCGCCTCAGGATCCAGCCTCAGAAAAGCGGGTGTATTTTTCACACAACAGCGAGCCCCGCATCCCCACCTGCGAAGATGCTTCAGTAAAAACCGCAGTGAAACGTCAGATCGCAGCGGCGATCCCGCTTTACTACGACGACCGGCAGATAGACGACATGCTGAAGATACGCCAGAGCGGATACTGGGTGGGCCGGCCGAGCCCCCTTGCCCGCCGCTATTGCCATGCCCAGGCAATCCTCTCCGATGGCTCCCATCAAACGCTCTATTATCAGGTAACGGAGCACAGTGGCTTTCTGGGGCTGAGCTGGGGCGTGGACGCTTGCCTGCAAGGGCTCGATCGTTGGCGCGTCTTTGACGGAAACTGCCGCCGCGTACGGCCACAGTACTAGGCTCAAGACCCGAAAGACATAAACATTTTCAAACGGTTGCCTACTCCCAACCAACCATGCGCGGGTTTCCCCCAATAGTGTGCTCCCGTAAACCTGTTATGGTGCCTGAAACATCCGCCGCCGGCTTATTGGCGGCATCAGCAGGCACTCAAACAGGTACGGGCGCGGCATGTCGTTTCTTCTCGTATACGCCAGTCATGATGGACACACTCGCAAAATCATGGAGAAGATAGCGAGAGAGCTGGAAGGGCATGGCCACACCGCGGAACTGCAGGAGCTTGCCACGGGAGCCGAACCCTTGCCCGTCGTGGCTGGCCAAAAGATCGTGGTTGGCGCGGCCATTCGCTACGGACGCGTCTTGCCGGTTGCTCGAAAGTGGATCGCCACGAACCTTGACAGATTGAACCAGCTTGGCGTTGCTGCCTTTACCGTCTGCCTGACAGCCCGCAAGCCGGAAAAGTCAACACCTGAAACGAACCTCTACTATCGCAAGTTCATTGCAAAAAGCGGCCTCAAGCCAACCGAAAATGCCGTCTTCGCCGGTGCTTTGCGCTACCCGGAATACTCCCTGTTCGATCGCATCATGATCCAGTTCATCATGCACCTCACGGGCGGCCCAACCGATCCGCGCGCCTCGATCGAATACACCGACTGGACGCAGGTCAAGGCTTTTGCGGCCCAACTCGCGGCTGAGCATTCCGAGAGCGAGACACTGGCGACCACCAAGGCTACCCACTCCGGGTAATCACGTCTTCCGCCGACCGCCGCAGTGAACGGGGCAATGTCGGCCCGTAACCAAACCGCATCAACAAATTGGGCCTCAGGTCCGTTCCCAGCATGGCCTGCAGTTCGGGAAGCATCTCCGCCACCTCAATGGGCTGGTTCAAGAAGGCGTAGCGCACGCCGCGCGCCGTCGCTTCCAGCGCAAACCGCTGGCAAGACTGGCCAGCCTGCATCCAGCCAATTGGATCGTCCCGGTGGGCAGCAAGTACAACAAGCCCGGCGGAACTGGCTATCTGCTCAGCATACTTGGCATTCTCTCCATCAGCACTAACAACAAGATCGAAGATCCTGCGCCCCAACCAACCCGGCACCGCAGGATTACCGGAAGCCGGCGCGTATAACCCATCTCGAGTTTCAGCCGCTTCTCGCCCGCTGAAACGGATCCAAGCCTTGAGTTCATCACGAAATGCCTGGCTCTTCAACTGGACCGAATTTGCGGAAAGAATGAGATCACGCAGTTGATCAATCTCAGCCCGGTTCGTCACTAGAAACGCACTCACCTCCTCATCATCAAGCGCCTCGCGAAGCCCTTGAAGATCGGCGTCAGAGAGTGAGCGGCCATCATAGTTAGCCCGCACACACTGGCGGTTTGATATCGCTTCGAAGCGAGGATTCGACCTGCTTGCCGCCTTTTCATCACCTATAAGATGCACTGTACACCCGTCATCCTGGAAGGTAACAGGAGCCGAAAACCCGGAGGCCTGAGCTGCCACACTCAGATTTTCGACTGCACAGCCCAAGCTGGCAAACAAGTGTCGGTGCTCTGGATCCACCACTGGTGTTGCCCGATTGAAATCCGGTGCGATATGAATCCGGTCCTCAAAAACGCTGAATTTCCATGGCTGGGTATTGTGGGCGTTGGCCGCCATACACGCATAAGCAACAAGTCTTTCATGGGAATTTGGAAACGCCTGACCCACCGGCTCGACCGATTGCCAAGTCCGTTTGACCAAATCTTCGTAGCGATTGCTTCCCCGGACCCAGCTCAAGCCCATAACGCCTCCCGATACGCCCAATCCGGCGCCGCCCAACAGCAGCGCCCGGCGTGTTATCTTACCCATGTCTTACTCCCACTAGCGCGACTCCCTAAGGCGTCTCCAAGGATGGACACGCGCATACGCCAACAACTACAATCTATAATGGTTTGACGTCACACCCAAGTGACATCGACAACTGTAAAAACTCTCAAGCCGGCGCAACTCGCCGGAACGTGACGCGCTTGCAATCGCAGTTGAAATCGGCATTCTGAACTTCCAATCTGAAATCGCTCTACGGGAACAAATCAATGCTGATACTGAGATCGTCCGGTGCATCGCCCTTCGGGCGCAAGATAAAGATTGCGGCCAGTGTTCTGGGCTTTTCCAATCGCCTCGACGTGCAAATGGCGAAAACCTCAGATCCATCTGATTCCCTTCGCAGTCAGAATCCATTGGGCAAGATTCCCGCTCTCGTTCTGGAAGATGGCAGTGTACTCTTCGATAGCCCGGTCATTCTTGAGTATCTGGACTATCTCGCAGGCGGTGAGAAGCTGCTACCCGCAGGCGCCGAACGGTTCGATGTATTGACCAAGCAAGCTCTCGCTGATGGCATTGTCGACGCGGCCATTCTCATCGTTTATGAACGCCGTTTTCGCCCGGCGGAAAAGGTCGACGACAACTGGCTCAGCTACCAGCAAGAAAAAATCGACAGAGCGTTGTCTGCTTTTGAAGCCAACCCACCGGCTCGGGTCAGCCACGGCTCTCCGGATGCTGCCCAAATTGCACTGGCCTGCGCATTGGGGTACCTGGAGTTTCGTCTCGGCGCTACATGGCGGACAACGTGCCCCAAACTCGTTGAATGGCTGGAAGACTTCGCCTCGTCCGTCCCTTCTTTCGAAACAACGCATCCGACAGATTAAGCCCACCAGTTACGGACAATCTGTCAAAAAAAATGCGCGACGGAAATCCGCCGCGCATTTTTCATCACGTATGACCCAAGCTTAGAAGCTTACGGCTACACCCGCGCGAACAATGTTGTTGTTCACATCGGTCTTGTACTTGGTGCCGCCCAGATCGAAGTCCTGGCTGCCGAAATCCTGATAAAGATATTCAACGCGGCCGGAAATGCGGTCGGTAAACGCCTGCTCAACACCGGCCCCAACGGTGTAACCCACAGCGGTTGTATCATCCTTGCCGCCGTTGCCCTTCGCGCTCAAGTCAGCGAATGCAACACCACCTGTACCGTAGAGCAAGGTGCCGTCGAATACCGCGTAACCAGCGCGGGCACGAATGTTGGCGTTCCAATCGGACTGAACGTTGAAGCCGCCAGCCGAATTGTCGATATCGTTGTAAGCGATGTCACCTTCAACACCCAGCACAACCTGCGGGGTAACCATGAAGTTGTAACCGCCGTATACACCCACGTTTACACCGTCGGTGTTGTCATCAAGGGCGCCAGAGGTACCGGCCTTGCCGTCAAAACCCATGAAGCCGTAACCCATGTTGGCCCCAAAATAGGCACCATTCCAGTCGTACTGAGATACAATCACTGGTTCTTCGTAGGCAATGGGTTCCTGGGGCTGAGGAAGGTCCGCGGCAAGTGCTGGGCCGGCAATCAGGCCTAATGCGACAGCTGTTGATGCAATACGCAGCATATTATTATCTCCACTTATATGGCTTTGGTAGGACTGCTGGAAATCGGGGGCAGTCCGACGGTATCCGAGTCCCCCTCGGAATCCGCGTCCTCCTGTTTATGGGGATCCAATGTGGCTGCATCAGCCTCGAAAAATGGAGAAACTACGGCAAATTTTCGACATTCCTTGCCACAGGGCACAACCTACTGTTGCCGCTACGTTATTCATATAAATACCCCCTGTCATTTGTAGTGTCCACATCGTGTGAATTGCGCCACTCACTTGGAAAACTCGGCGCAGGGGTTCAAGCCACACCCTTTCTTGCCTATATAGCGGGGGCACAAAGACAGCCGGTTCAAAACAAAGCTGGCATAAACAACACACGATCCGGATCGTTGAATGTTCATTGCATACCTGAGCCTTGTTGGCGGCCTCGCCGCTCTGATTTTTGCGGGTGATTTTCTAGTACGTGGGTCCGTCGGCATTGCGAAGATGCTTGGCATTCCCTCTCTTGTCATTGGCTTGACCATTGTCGCATTTGGCACCAGCGCGCCAGAACTTGTCATCTCGCTGAATGCCGCTCTTCAAGGCAACGGCGGGATTGCAATTGGGAATGTGGTTGGTTCAAACATCGCCAATGTACTGCTTGTCATGGGCCTGCCCGCTCTTCTGGCACCCACGCCTTGCGACGAGAAAGGCGCAACCCGCAACGCTGTCTTTATGGTGGGCGTCTCGCTGATTTTCATCGGCCTGTGTTTCCATGGAATTCTGGACTTTTGGACCGGTGTGGTTCTTGTTTCCATGTTGGCAGGCTTTCTGCTGTGGTCTGCCCACACAGCCCATCAACACCGCAAAACCATGAAGGCCGCAACTGGCAACCGCGATCTCGAACTGGAAGAGCTGGGCGATGTGGATGTGGAATCGATCCCGGAAAACGCACTGTTGTCGTTCGGCTATGTGTTCATCGGCCTGGTTGGCTTGCCTATTGGAGCGCACTACACGGTAGAAGGCGCTGTCGTTCTAGCCTCGGCGTGGGGCGTGTCCGACGCTGTCATCGGGCTGACGGTCGTGGCACTCGGCACCTCTTTGCCGGAACTGGCGACAACGCTGATGGCGGCCGTACGCCAGCATGCCGCAGTCGCGTTGGGCAACGTGATCGGATCCAACCTCTTTAACATTCTGGCGATCCTTGGCATTACGTCCCTGATTGCCCCGATCCCCGTTCCAGAGCAGATTCTGGAAATGGATATCTGGGTCATGCTCGGCTGCGCAATCCTGCTATTGATCTTTGCAATGCGCCGCATGTGCCTGGGCCGCGGCTTGGGGCTTTTGCTGACGGCAGGCTACATCAGTTACATTTACGGGGTTTTTGCCCTTGGGAAAATCTAGGGCTCCAGCAGATGCTGTAGAGCGGTTTCCGTGAACTCTGCTAGATTGGCTCTGGAGCTTGCACCCGCTTCAGAGCCATTTTATTGGAACAGAACAAAGATGATAGGTGAGCATCAGGAATGAGCGGTCGGACCAAGGACATGCCCGAACAGGCTGAAAGCACCTCCAGTGCGCCGAACACGGCCCCCGCCATTGAATTCGAAAGCAGCACATCCGCCCTGCCGGAAGGCACCAAGGGCGTCGATGTCATCAAGCATTTCGTCAAGCGCCTGCCCATGGGGCCGGGTGTCTATCGCATGCTCAACGATACCGGCGATGTCTTGTACGTTGGCAAGGCCCGATCGCTGAAAAAGCGCGTTACCAGCTACACGCGCCTTCAAGGCCAGTCCAATCGCATCATGCGCATGATCATGGCCACCGCTTCCATGGAGTTTGTTGAAACGCGCACCGAACCCGAAGCGCTGCTTTTGGAAGCCAACCTCATCAAGCGCCTGCGGCCGCGCTTCAACGTGTTGCTGCGCGACGACAAATCGTTTCCCTACATCCTCATAAGCGAGGATCACGAGGCACCTGCGCTGATCAAGCATCGCGGCGCAAGAAACCGAAAGGGGAGTTACTTCGGTCCCTTCGCTTCTGCAGGCGCTGTTAACGAAACAATCAATGCCATGCAGAAGGCGTTTCTGGTGCGCAATTGCTCAGACAGCTACTACAGCAACCGCACACGCCCCTGCCTTCTTTATCAAATCAAACGCTGCGCAGGACCTTGCACGGGTGAGGTTTCGAAAGAGGACTACGCTGGGCTGGTTAGTGAAGCCAAGGCCTTTTTGTCGGGCCGCAGCCAACTGATCAAAAAGGAACTTGCACGAGCCATGGAGCAAGCTTCCGAGCAACTGGACTTTGAACGCGCTGCGGTCTACCGCGACCGCTTGGCAGCCCTGTCCCACGTTCAAAGCCATCAGGGCATCAACCCGCAGAACACAGAGGAAGCGGACGTGTTCGCGGTCGCTCAGGAAGGCGGCCAGACCTGCATTCAGGTATTCTTTTTCCGAACCGGTCAGAACTGGGGCAACCGCGCCTACTTTCCCAAAGCCGACAAGAGCATGGAATCTGAGGAGGTCCTTCAAAGTTTCCTTTCTCAGTTTTATGACGACAAGCCGGCCCCGCGCCTCATACTGCTCTCCCACGAGATTGAAGAGGCGGAGCTGCTGCGAGAAGCACTCACTGCCCGTGCAAGCCACAAGGTGGACGTCGCAACGCCAAAGCGTGGCGAGAAGAAGGAACTGGTGGATCACGCCCTCAGCAACGCCAAAGGGGCTCTTGGACGCCGTCTTGCCGAAACCTCGAGCCAGATTCGCCTTCTCAAGGGCATGGCGGAAGCCTTCGGTTTGGACCGAATGCCCCGCCGAGTAGATGTTTTCGACAACTCCCACATCATGGGCACCAATGCTGTTGGCGGCATGATCGTGGCTGGGCCGGAAGGCTTCGCCAAGGGACATTACCGCAAGTTCAACATCAAGTCCGAAAGCCTTGTGCCGGGGGATGACTATGGCATGATGCGGGAAGTGATGAGCCGGCGCTTTGCGCGACTGCAAAAGGAAGCGCCGGAAGGTTACATCCAAACCGCCCGCTTTCGATCCGGCACGGAACAACCGGCCGCGCCAGAAGAAGCGCTTCCTGAGCAGCCCGAGACGCCCCTCAGCAATGCAGATATTCCCGAATGGCCCGATCTCGTGCTCATCGACGGCGGGCAAGGCCAACTCACAGCGGTGCGCACAACACTGGAGGAAATGGGGATTACGGATGTGCCCCTCGTAGGGATCGCCAAAGGACCCGATCGAGACGCCGGGCGCGAGAAATTCTTCATCCATGGCCGTGACAGTTTCATGTTGCCGGAGCGCGATCCGGTTCTTTATTTCGTTCAAAGACTGCGAGACGAGGCCCACCGCTTTGCCATTGGCAGTCACCGGGCAAAACGAAAAAAGGCCATCTCCGCCAACCCTCTGGACGAGATTGCCGGTATTGGCCCTGCACGAAAGCGGGCCTTGCTTCAGCATTTCGGCACTGCCAAGGCCGTGTCAAAAGCAGGTATTGAAGACTTGGTGGAGGCTGAAGGAATCTCCGAAAGCACGGCCAAACTGATTTATGACCACTTCCATGAATGATCCCCGGCGGCGCCGTTTCGATAACTGGCGCGCCGCAGACACTGGTGAATTGATTGGCATCTCTTGTTTCCGCTGACCGTCTGGCTGTCCACGTACGTCGCCTGTCGAAATGTCTTGTTGGCATAAGCTGGCTTTTAGGTCTGCTCGTTGCCATGGCGTATTGGCTACCGGGCTACTACCTGTCCGAGGCAGCCGCCTTTTTCGCACCGCAGTTCATTTTTCTGTCCATTGCTGTGGCACTCTTGGCCTGCATCCTGTCGCGCTCTCTCGGGTACACAACCCCGGTGCTCGCCGCTCTATGGCTGACATTGGGACTGGGAACCTATGATCAACTTCGCGCCCTCACGCCACCAGAACCTGCAGGTGATCCGGAAAAGGTATTCACCTTGATGAGCTTGAATCTGGAACGCTTTGAGTATGACGACACGCGACTGATGGCTGTGATCAACAATACCCAACCGGACCTCGTTCTGTTTCAGGAAACAGGCGCAGCTACGCCCCGGTTGCAGGCCCTTCTGGCAGACACCTATACACACGCCATTGTTCCGCCTGACGGCCATGACAGCGATCTCACCGTTTTCAGCAAGTTGCCCCTCTCAGATGTGCAGCAGCAACGCATTCAGTCGATTCCGCTAAGCTATGGCAAGTTGAACGCTTACATAGAGTTCACCGTGGAAACTGCGCAAACACCCATCAAGGTTTATGCTGTTCATCCAACCAGCCCGCATATTCCCTCCAAGCTGTTGGCCCGAACCACCTATCTGGAAACAATCGCTGCAAAGGTTGCCCAGCGCACCAACGATCCGGACAACAGCGTGCCGGTAATCGTGGCCGGTGATTGGAACACGAGCCCGTGGTCGAAAAGCTTTCCATCGCTCCTGGAGGAAATGAGCCTGACAACGCGGTTTGAGCGCGGTTTTCCTCGCAACACGCGTTATTTCTTTGCTCCGGAGCTTGCGGATCTGGCCGGCTCGCAGGTTGATCATATTGCCGTATCCGCGCCGCTCTCGCTCTCCTCAGTCAAGGTGGCGGCAGATGTGGGCTCAGATCACTTGCCGTTGATAGCCAATGTAGATTTGCCGAAACGATAGCACCGGGGTTAGCTGGCTTGTGTGTAACTGTTCCAGAAACCCATCGAACCTTCGAATCCCTGTATGAAGGGATCAGCGACACGGAACGGAACCGGCAACACACGAATTCTTTGAATCTATGGCAAAGCTCTACTTCAACTACTCCTCGATGAACGCAGGCAAATCTACCCTGCTCCTTCAAGCCTCCTACAACTATCAGGAGCGCGGCATGAGCACCCTGCTGTTCACGGCCGCTCTGGATGACAGGACCAAGATTGGCGAAATCGCCTCGCGAATTGGGTTGAAGTCGGATGCCATGATCTTCGACGAAGCGACGGACATGTTCCAGACCATAAAGGCAGAAAAGGACTCCCGTCCTCTGGATGCCGTCTTGGTGGACGAAGCCCAGTTTCTCGATGAGAAGCAGGTCTGGCAACTCGCACATGTCGCAGATCGCCTTGGCATGCCCGTAATGTGCTACGGTTTGCGTACCGACTTTCAAGGAAAACTCTTTCCCGGAAGCGCCGCCTTGCTGGCCATTGCAGACAACATTCGCGAAGTACGCACCATCTGCTGGTGCGGCCGCAAGGCCACGATGGTGGCCCGCCTCGACGAAAACGGACGGATTGTTGAAGAAGGCGATCAGGTGGTGATCGGGGGGGAAGATACCTACACCTCCTTGTGCAGGAACCATTGGTCGCGTCGGATGCTTGGCCCGGACGATTGCGTACCTACCCCTTCCGTGCCTATTGTAGAGCCAGTGGGTGAGTCCTAAGTTCAGCACTTGCACCCAAAAAGATGCATTCGAAAACGAGTTTGAGCATGTCCTTTTTTTCACGGCTGTTTGGCGGCAAGCAAACCGAAGACACCCGCACCGAGGTCGAGCCTGAAGAGTATAAAGGCTACCTGATTTACGCTGAGCCCCAGAAAAATGGCGGCCAGTGGCAAACCATGGGGCGCATCACGAAGCAAGTCGACGGCGTGATCAAGGAACATGAGTTCATTCGTGCGGACACCCACAGCTCGGAAGAAGAAGCGACAACCTTCACCCTGCGAAAAGCCCGGCAAATTATCGATGAAGTCAGCGACTCCATGTTTGACTGAAATTCGGTCACCAAGCCCCTTCGCACGTAGTCTTCCCTCTGTTAAAGACGTTGGGCAGACCCTATGTGCGTCCAAACCCGGCTAAACTCCAGCCGCCTCCCAGTGCAGGTTCACATGTCGACCAAAGTTCTGTTCTCACTTCCGAATGTCCTGACGTACGGCCGAATTGCTGCCGTCCCCGCAATAACTCTTTGCTTCTATTTTCCGGGACATACCTCACGTTGGGTCGCGCTGGCGATCTTCATCATAGCAGCCGTGACCGACTTCTTTGATGGATATCTGGCCCGCGCCTGGCAGCAGCAATCTGCCCTCGGGCGCATGTTGGACCCGATTGCCGACAAGCTCATTGTTTCTGTATGCCTGCTCATGCTTACACTGGATGGCACCATCGGGCATTGGTCCGTCATTGCGGCGATCATCATTTTGTGCCGCGAAATCCTTGTGTCCGGTCTTCGCGAATTTTTGGCCGAGTTGCGCGTTAGTGTCCCGGTCACCAAAATGGCGAAATGGAAAACAACCGTGCAATTGGTCGCCATGGGGTTCCTGATCGCCGGCCCAGCCGGTGACGCCATTGTGCCTTATGTTTCAGAAGCAGGCATTGCCTTGTTGTGGCTGGCCGCTATCCTGACTTTGTATACCGGTTACGACTATTTCCGGGCGGGTATTGGTCATCTGATCGAAGACTAGCTGGCCGGACGAGGGAGGCGAAATGAAGCTGCTGTATTTTGCATGGCTGCGCGAACGCGTGGGCACTGGGGAAGAAACCATTGACCTTCCTGGCGGCGTGACCACCGCCAAGGACCTGATGCTGTGGCTCAGCCAGCGTGATGAAGGCTACGCCTACGCCTTTGAGGACCCTCAACTCATCCGCGTGGCTGCCAATCAACAGCACGTATCCATGGAAGCGGACATTTCCGGTGCGGATGAAGTCGCATTCTTTCCGCCCATGACTGGCGGCTGACTTTCCATTGCACGGGTGCAGGAGCCAATCATGTCGTCCATAACTCCAAAAATCTCCGTATCAGCCAGTAACTTTGATGTGGCTGCGGAACTGGAACACCTCAAGGCCGGACGAACGGACATCGGCGCTCTTGTTACCTTCACAGGCTTGTGCCGCGATGAAAACGGCAGCTTGGCAGCTTTAGAACTGGAGCACTATCCGGGAATGGCTGAGGCAGAGTTACAGCGGCTGGCCACTTCTGCCTTGGAACGGTGGCCGCTGACCGGGCTCACCATCATCCATCGGGTGGGCCGCATCCGGCCGGGGGAAAACATTGTTCTGGTGGTGACGGCCAGCGCTCATCGCCGAGCGGCTTTCGAGGCTGCCGATTTTCTGATGGACTTTCTAAAGACGCAGGCCCCGTTCTGGAAAAAGGAACATCCTGCCAGTGGAAACGAGCCGCAGTGGGTTGAGGCCAAATCAACAGACGATACAGACGCAGCGCGCTGGATGGCTAAAGACGCTCGGTAATCGGCGCATCTGTGCATTGCAGACATTCGGTTTTTACCATTGACAGGACCCATGACGTTTCGGCTATATGCCCTGCATTGTGCTCGAGAGGGTCCGACCTTCCCTGCCATACTCTTCGTCGCGCACCATAAGAACTAAGCGCTTCAGAACAATACAATAAGGATTATTCATGTCATCTACGACTGCGAAGGGGCAGCCTTCCGTGCCTCACGCAGGGCTGTCGCTTATTGAGCTGGTCCTGCTGATAGCAGCATTGATGGCGCTGAATGCGCTATCCATCGACATCATGCTGCCGGCCCTGCCTCAAATTGGGGACGAACTGGGTGTCGTCCATGAAAACAACCGCCAATTGATCCTCAGCTCCTACCTGTTGGGTCTGGGAGCGGCTTCTTTGATCTTTGGCCCCGTTTCTGACTGGTTAGGCCGCCGTCCAACCTTGTTGGCTGGCATTCTGCTGTTCATCGTCGGCGCAGTGCTGTCATTGTTTGCACAGTCTTTCGAGACCATGCTCACGGCCCGGGCTCTTCAAGGCATCGGAGCAGCAGCCCCACGTGTTGTGACAATTTCCATGGTCCGTGACTGGTACAGCGGACGCCAAATGGGCCGGATCATGTCACTCGCCATGATGGTGTTCATGGCAGCCCCGATTCTGGCTCCAACGGTTGGCCAGGGTATTCTGTTCCTTGGACACTGGCACTGGATTTTCATTTTCCTTACAGCCTTCAGTTTCGCACTGATGCTTTGGTGCTTTGCCCGCCTGCCGGAAAGTCTGCCAATGGAGAAACGGCTGGGCCTGAACCCGCGCACTGTCGCCCGCTCCTACTGGCTTGTTCTAACGAACCGGTTCGCTTTGGGGTATATGCTGGCTGTGTCCTGTGCCTTTGGCGCACTGTTCGGTTTCATCAACTCCGCTCAGCAAATCTTCAACGGCGTCTTTGGCCTCGGGGCCAGCTTCACCCTGGTGTTCGCGCTCATTGCCGCAGGTCAATCTGTAGCCGCATTCCTGAACTCACAGCTTGTAGAACGGTTCGGCTTGCGCAAACTGTCCCATGGCGCCTTGCTGATGCTCATCGGCGTCAGCGCTGTCGGGGCAACGTTGGCCCTTACCGGGTCCATGACCTTATGGACCTATTATGCCTTTCAGGCCCTTGTCATGTTCTTCTTCGGCTTCATCGCGCCGAACTTCAACTCCATGGCGATGGAACCTCTGGGGGCGTTTGCTGGCGCTGGATCCGCCATGGTCGGATTTGTCACCACTACACTTGGCGCAGTCCTTGGGGCGGGCATTGGTGCTCTGTACAACGGCACCACCATTCCGCTCACGCTGGGCTATCTATTGCTGGGGACAACGGCTTTGATCATCGTATTGATCACGGAGAAAGGGCGTCTGTTTCACCCCATGCATGAAGATGCCTCCTGAACACACAAAAAAAGCCATCGCAGCTGGGTGCTGCGATGGCTTTTTTTATACCTGGTATCGTGTTCAAGACGCCTTTCTTAACGCCTTTGCTTCTGCACCACCTTGAACTTCAGCAATATAATCCCTCATCAAGGTCTGCGTGATCTCACCAACCTCGAAAAACGTGCCTGCAATCTCTGAAACGGGCGTCACTTCTGCAGCAGTACCCGTAAGGAAACACTGCTCGAAACTGCTAAGCTCTTCCGGCAGAATGGTGCGCTCGTGAACTGCAAGCCCGCGTCTTTCTGCCAATTCAATGACGGTTTGACGGGTGATGCCATCGAGGAAGCACTCCGGCACCGGCGTATGAAGAGCACCATCTTTCACGAAGAAAACATTTGCTCCCGTCGCTTCGGCCACGTTGCCGCGCCAATCAAGCATAAGCGCATCTGTGTATCCCTTGCGCTCCGCTTCATGCTTTGAAATCGTACAAATCATGTAAAGGCCTGCGGCTTTGGCCTTGTAAGGCGCCGTTTCCGGCGCTGGCCGGCGGTACATCGCATGGTCGAGACGAATGCCTTTCAGACGCTCTTCCGGGCTGAAATAGCTGGGCCATTCCCATGCAGCAATCGCCAGATGAATTTTGTTGTGTTGAGCGGAGATGCCCATCATCTCGCTACCGCGCCAGGCAACCGGACGCAAATAGGCATCAACCAAGCCAGACTTTTCCATCAACTCGTTGCACACGCGGTTGATCTCTTCCACGCTCCATGGGATTTCGAACCCAAGGATACGGGCGGACGCATGAAGACGCTCCGTATGCTCTTGCAGCTTGAAAATGTCGCCACCATAGGCACGCTGGCCTTCAAAAACGCTACTGCCATAATGCAGGCCGTGAGTGAGCACATGCACCTTCGCATCTGACCACGGCACATATTCGCCATCATACCAGATGACACCTTCACGTTGATCAAATGGAATACCCGCCATTTTTAAACTCCACTGGCGAACAATTGACAAAGAAAGACCGCGCTCGGTCGGTCACTTCAGGGCCTGTTCTGTTTTACAATATCTTTGTGTTGATCAGCACCGCTCTCAAGCCGCGCCCATTGACTGTCTCGTCGAAATATCGTCTGTAGGCACATTCCCATTTCTTACCTTAAAACAGGAATGATTGATACGATCATTTCTCAAAGCGCGAATAATAAGTAACAATCGAACCAATATAAGTCAACATAGCTGACGTATTTTTTGTAGAATGACCGGAATCCACCACCCCACAGGCGAGCGAGAATGCCAGAGACCACGCCCCGTTTTGATTTGATCGAGCTCCTTTTCTTTGCCTATCGTGACTTCACCGACGACCCCGACGTCCTGCTGAACGAGTTGGGTTATGGACGCGCCCATCACCGGGTCCTCCACTTTGTCCATCGCAATCCGGGAATACGGGTCTCCGACCTGCTTGGTATACTGAAGATCACCAAACAAAGCCTCGGGCGGGTTTTGAAACAGCTGGTTGATGAAGGCTATATCGAACAGCAACATGGCCCGCTGGACCGGCGTGAGCGCCTGCTTTTCACTACGGACAAAGGCCGGTTGCTGGCACAGCAGTTGTCACAATTGCAAACCAAGCGGATCAACAAGACAATTGAACTCATGCCCCCGGGAAGTGATGAAATTGTCCGCCAGTTCCTGTATCTGATGATTGATGAAAACGACCGCAATGATGTTGTGCGCCTCATTTCGCAAAGTACCACGAAGGAGTGACCAGTGACGGGGTCCAGCATACCTGGGGATACCGCACCCCACCTTCTGCTTATTGATGATGACAATCGTATTCGCGAATTGCTGCAACGCTTCCTGGGAGAGCAAGGCTTCAGGGTAACGGTGGCCAAAGAGGCTGCAGAAGCCCGCCGCCGCATGCAGGGCCTGCAATTCGACCTTCTGATTCTGGACGTGATGATGCCCGGAGAAAGCGGTCTTGAACTCGCCCAAGACATTCGCCGCACGTCCGATGTGCCCATCTTGATGCTCACCGCCCGCTCCGAAACCGATGATCGCATCATGGGCCTTGAAGCGGGAGTGGATGATTATCTGCCCAAGCCATTTGAACCCCGCGAGCTTCTGCTGCGCATCTCCGCCATCTTGCGGCGCGGCGGCCCCAAGCAGGAGATCAAGCCTGAAACGATCACTTTCGGGCCCTATCAGTACAACCCGGAGCGGGAGGAACTGAAAAGGGGCGAGGACTATGTCCGATTGACGGACCGGGAAAAGCAGTTCCTGAATGCATTTGCTGCCAAGCCCGGACAAACCGTGACACGAGCAGATCTGGTGGGCGATGACAGCACGCTCGGCGAGCGCACAGTTGATGTGCAAGTCAACCGATTGCGCCGCAAGATTGAGGAAGACCCAAGCAATCCCTTTTACCTGCAGACAGTCCGCGGCGTGGGCTACCGTCTGATAACGGACTGATTCATGACTGATCGAAGCAGCTGGCGCGACTTCAGCATCTCCCGCGTGATCAAAGCCTCTCGGGTTCTGCAATTCATTCTCAAGCCATATCACTGGCTTGCAAGCTGGCTGCACAATCGCTTGCCAAAAGGCCTTTATGTACGCGCCCTGCTCATCATCGTCATTCCCATGGTGTTGCTGCAGTCGGTTCTGGTCTTCGTGTTCATGGAACGGCACTATGCGCTGGTCACACGCCGCCTATCGGAGGCTGTTGTGCGGGAGATCGCCTCTGTGGTCGAGATGACGGAAACATTTCGTGCGCAGGATGATCCGGAAAAGGTGAAACGCATAGCAGCCAGCGCTCTTGGCTTGTCGGTCAGCGTCATGCCGCCTGAACCACTCCCACCACGCCAACCAAGGGACTTTTTCGATCTGGTCGACTTGTACCTGAGCCGTGAGATTGCTGCCCGGATTGGCAAGCCTTTCTGGATTGATACGATCGGCGACGGGCGTTTTGTAGAGATCCGCATCAAGCTGGAGAATGAAAACCTTCGGTTCATCGCGCGCCGAAGCCAGACCTACGCCTCAAACTCTCACATTTTCATTGTCTGGATGGTTGCGACCTCCTTGATCCTGATCGTCATGGCCCTGCTGTTTCTGCGCAATCAGATCCGTCCCATTGAAAAGCTTGCAGACGCAGCTGAGGATTTCGGCAAGGGCCGTCAGGTCGCCAGATTCCGCCCCCACGGCGCGCGGGAAGTCCGCCGAGCCGCGATGGCGTTTCTGGATATGCGCCGCCGCATTGAGCGCCACGTCGAACAACGCACGACCATGCTGGCCGGTGTCAGCCACGACCTGAGAACCATCCTCACACGGTTCAGTCTGCAGCTCACGTTCTTGGGTGACAGCCCGGAAGTGAAGGCTCTGCGCAAGGACGTTGAAGAGATGAACCGGATGCTGGATGACTACCTCGCGTTTTCCAAAGGCTACGGTGATGAAGAGGCCGTTGAAACCGATGTCGCACTGATGCTCGAGGAGTTGGAGATAGAAGCGGAAGTTGTTGGCGCCGACGTGGCTTCATCCTTTGATGGTGATCCACTGGTTGTCATCAAGGGACGGGCCTTCCGACGCTGCCTGCTCAACCTCATCACCAACGCAGCCAGATACGGATCGACCATTCGCATCAAAGGCCATCGAACACCCGACTGGTTGATCGTGACAGTTGACGACGATGGACCCGGCATCCCACCGGAAGAACGCGAAAATGTATTCCGCCCCTTCCACCGGCTGGATACGGCGAGAAATCAGGACACAGGCGGCTCCGGGCTTGGCCTGTCCATCGCCCGCGATATCATTCGCGCTCATGGCGGAGAAGTGTTTTTGAGGGAGTCCCCGCTCGGCGGATTGCGGGTCAGAGTGCGTGTACCCATTTGACCGGCCAGGATCACACCCTGTACGAACCTGTATTCAGTTAGTGCAGCCGAGCCCCGATTGGAACGTCCTGATCTGGCCGGGCCAACACGATACCCCCACTATCCGCCGAGAATCCAAGCGTTAGGACCTCGGACATGAACTTTCCAATCTGGCGGGGCGGGAAGTTGACAACCGCCATGACCTGTTTGCCAATCAAAAGCTCTGGCTCATAGAACTCGGTAATCTGCGCTGACGACTTCTTGATACCGACATCGGGCCCAAAGTCGATTTTCAGTTTGATCGCCGGTTTGCGCGCTTCCGGAAACGGCTCGGCCTCAACAATCCGACCAACACGGATATCTACCTTCAAAAAATCATCAAACTCAATCGTAGGGGTGTCAGCGTTGCTCACAACCGGAACCTCTTGCCTGTTTAAATCTGATAGTCCGTCGCGGCAGCGGGGCCGTCATCGGACGAGGAGGATGGGCGGGAACAACCGGCACGCATACGCGCCATCCTCTTGGCAACAGGAGACAGCTTCTTTTGCACCTTATCGACCCGACGCAACCAGTCTTGACCGTCACGCAGCATCTGGTCAAGTGCAGCCATGGTCTTGGGTTGGCCGGCGTCCTCTTCTTCCAACCACACCTTTAGCACGCGCCAGAAACCAACCGACAAGGCATTCGTTACACCGAACTTACGCAATCCGGACAGCTCAATGCCTGCAGCCGCCAACATCCACTCCATGGAACGCACCGACACGCGTTGCATCTCAAGTCCGAAGCTCGGGGTTTCCTGAACAGCGGCCCGCAAATGACGCAGAGCAGACTTATGAGGCTCCAGATAGTCCAGCCGGGTCATAAGCACGTCAAACAATCGTTCGCGCGCTGGCTCCCCTTCCATTTCACTATCGTAATCCGAAAGTACCTTCTGATCGATGGAGCGCGCAAAGGCTGCCAGAATGTCCAGCTTGCTGTCATAGCTGGCCCGCAGGGTGTCCAAACCCACATCCGCAGCCTCGGCAACCTGGACATAGGTGATGGATCGATACCCCTGCTCACTCAGCAGCTTCATGAAACTGTCGACAATGCGCTTGCGGGTCTTCTCAGTTGGCACAGGCCACCTCCTGACACAAAAAACCGTCTTGCACGTAAAGCTAGCAGCCCCACGCGTTTCGTCCAGAGGGTGACACGTTCTTTTTATTGCTCCGAAAGCTCTTTTGCGCGCTGCGCCGCAGCCTTGGCAGCTTTCACCATCAACTCTGTCAGGGCATTCTCGCCCATCAAAACATCCAGAGCCGCAGCCGTAGTGCCGCCCGGTGAGGTCACGTTTTGGCGCAACACTTCAGGCGACAACGGACTTTGATACATCAACTCACCGGCTCCACATACTGTATGGCGTGCCAGTTCCGCAGCTACGTCCGCATCAAGACCAAGTTCCACGCCTGCAGCCGCCATGGCCTCTGCCATGTGAAACACATAGGCTGGCCCAGACCCGCTGATGGCAGTCACGAAATCGATCTGCTGTTCCGCCTCCACCCAGACAAACCGACCAACCGCCTGCATCAACTCGGCAACAAGGGTTTTCTGATCTTGCGTGACAACGGCATTGGCAAAGCCGGCCGATATACCGCGTCCAACCTGTGCTGGCGTATTCGGCATGACACGAACCACCGGAACATCGCGGCCGAACGTGTCTTCAAAAAACGTCACGGGTGTGCCGGCAGCAATGCTGACGGCTACGGTATTGGCGTCAACACCCGAGGAGATCCCCGGTGCGACGCTTGCCATCATCTGAGGCTTGACGGCAAGGATCATAACCCCTGCCCGCACATCATCAGGCAACACCGAATGCCAAGCCACGCCGCGGCGCTGAAGCAATGCTTTCATCTCCTCGGAGGGAGCGGGATCGACGATACACACACTGTCGGGAGCCACACCGCGCTCTAGCCAGCCTTCCAGCATGGCGCCCCCCATTTTGCCCGCTCCAACCAGAACGAGCGGACGTTCAGCCGTTAACTTCATGCCTCGCCTACTGTTTCGAATAGCGCCGTATTGACCGCTTCCTGCGCGGTCTTCCCAGCCCAAACGACGAATTGAAATGCCTGATAATACCGCTCACACGCCTCAAGCGCATGAGACAACATGACCTCGATCTGTTGAGAACTGGCCTGAACGCCACCTGCCAGCAGCAAGGACTGGCGAAAGATCACAATGCCCTCGCGGTTCCACAAGTCGAAGTGCCCCATCCACATCTGTTCATTCACCAGAGCCAACAAACGCACAATTTCGGTCTTGCGAGGCTCAGGGACTTTCAGATCAAACGCAGCGGCCAGATGCAGGGCTTCCAGCTCTTCCATCCAGGAAAAGGAAATGTGGTAGTCACACCAGCTTCCCTTGACGGAGATCGAGATTTCATCATCACCAAGCCGCTCGAACGACCAGTCGTTCAAAGCCGCAACATCCTCGATCGTATCGACAGGATTCGGCGCTTGCTCGAAGTCAGTATCTATGAGGCTCATCTCGGTCCTCTCGAGGCTAGAGGGCGGAACAAAAACAATCCCTTCAAAAGGCATTGTTCCCTAGGACCAGACACTTCGTGTGTTCTTGCTGGACTGCCGCTGGCTTTGACCTGGGTTTCATATTGGCCGCATGCCGGTGACGAATCCTTGTTTTAAAAAAATATACAGGCAAGCTCCCTGCTCGGGATATACGCCTGCAGCCTCCCAAAACGCGAAAATTGTGGACGACAAACCATCGCCCACAGATAATTAACACTCCCGCAAGGCCCGGTCTGTGCCTAGTCTTTCTCTTTGGTAATCGCCGCTTCAAGCGCGGAAATCCGGTCTTCTGCCGCTTTTAGGCGCTTTTCGAGGCTCTCCACCTCATCGAGCGCCCGCACGGCCATGTCCTTGGTCGCGTCGAATTCTTCGCGGCTCACCACGTCCATGTCCGCCAGAAAACGCTCTGCCTGCGCCTTGAAGGCGGTCTCCACTTCACGCCGGGCTCCCTGAGCCACGCCTGCGGCGTCGGTCATCAGCTTGGCGAAATCGTCAAGGATCTTGTTCGGCGATTGTGTCATCTCACGCTCCGATATCGTTGAATAAGTGTAGACCTATTGTGCCGTACCCACAACTTCAAGAGAGTTTGCGGGTCAAAGCCGCACACCGCCCAGTTGCACACCGCTTTTGAGGCGCTGAGCATCCACCGCCGGCACCGCGTGTTCCTGTACCTGATGTAAAGTTGATCCGGACAACCTTGCAGATGCCGCCATCATGTCGCATGTAGGGGCTCAAAGCCATTTCAAACCCTTGGTCCATTCATGCCCTTGTTTGCCATCCCCTTTCCGCAGATCGACCCTGTTCTGATCGAACTTGGTCCCTTGGCTATTCGCTGGTACGCGCTGGCCTATATCGTGGGCATTCTGCTCGCATGGCGATACATGCGAAAGGTCGTTCTCAATGACACGCTTTGGAACGCCAAGGCTTCCAGACCGACGGCGACAGATATTGATGATTTTGTCGTTTGGGCAGCATTGGGCATCGTACTGGGCGGCCGGTTCGGCTACGTCTTTTTCTACAATGCGCCCTATTATCTGCAAAACCCTGCGGAGATTCTGGCGGTATGGACCGGGGGCATGTCCTTTCATGGCGGCTTCCTCGGAGTGGTCATTGCGATGCTTGCCTACAGCCACTTCAAGCGTCTCAACTTGCTGACGCTGATGGATTTGTGCGGCGTCGCCGCGCCCATCGGACTGTTTTTCGGGCGCATGGCGAACTTCATCAACTCCGAGCTTTGGGGCAGACCAACGGATGTGCCCTGGGCTGTCGTCTTCCCCACCGGGGGACCAATGCCCCGCCATCCCAGCCAGCTATACGAAGCCGCACTGGAAGGCATTTTGCTCTTTGTCGTATTGCGGCTCCTGATGCATCGCTTCAAGTTATTGCAAAAACCGGGCGCGTTGGCGGGCCTTTTTGCCATGGGATACGGCATCTTTCGCTCCATCGCGGAACTCTACCGCGTCCCGGATGCCCATATCGGCTATCTCTCCGGCTTTCTGACCATGGGCATCCTGCTCAGTTTGCCGATGATTCTGGCGGGCGCTGCTCTCGCTGTTTACGCTCTACGCCAACCCGCCCGGAACGACACCTGAAATCAGAGCCATGACGCACACCACACTGCTCGACAAGATCAAGTTCCGTATCGCCCATCACGGCCCCATGTCTATCGCCGAATACATGGGGCTATGCCTGTCGGATCCGGATTTCGGCTACTACATGACCCGCGAGCCATTTGGAACCAAGGGTGATTTCACCACCGCTCCGGAGGTCTCACAGCTGTTCGGCGAAATCATTGGCGCCTGGCTGGTTCATCAATGGCAACAGGATGGGGCGCCGGAGGCTTTTCATCTGGTCGAGTTGGGACCGGGACGCGGAACACTCATGAAGGATATCCTCCGTGTGGCACGTCTGCGCCCGGCCTTCATGAAAGCCGCCCGCGTACATCTGGTGGAAACCAGTCCACGCTTGCAGCAAAACCAAAAGAACCGCCTAAAACCGTCAGACATCACATGGCACGAGCACTTTGATACAATCCCCGAAGGCCCGGTGTATGTGGTAGCCAACGAACTGTTCGATGCCCTGCCCATCCACCAATATGTAAAAACGCAACACGCTTGGGTGGAGCGCTGCATCGGCCTCTCCGATACTCAAGAACTGGTATTTGGGCTGGGCTCCGGCACGCTGGACGAGAATGCTTTGCCATTGGCCGCACAAACGGCATCGCCCGGCGATATTCTTGAACTTGCACCCGCAGCCACAGCGCTTGCAACAACGATTGCCCAGCGCATTGCAGACAATGGCGGCCTCGCCCTGTTCATTGATTATGGCTATACCGCTGCCGCCCTTGGAGACACGCTGCAAGCCGTAAAAAATCATGCCTATGTCTCGCCGCTGGAAACGCCTGGCGAGGCCGATTTGACAGCCCATGTCAACTTTGAGGCGCTCAAGACCGCAGCACAAACGGCAGGCACCCATACCCATGGCCCGATACCGCAAGCTCGGTTTCTTCTTGAGCTCGGTTTGCTGGAACGCGCAGGTCAACTGGGCACCAACCGCACGGCACAAGAGCAGAATGAGATCCGTCAGGCCGTTGAACGGCTGGCGGCGGACAACCAGATGGGAATGCTGTTCAAGGCCCTTGCCGTAACGACCAGCGCCACCCCTCCCATGCCGTTCTCCGCTGAAAACTCTCTGTAATCCAGCGCTGCGAATTGACAAACGGCGATGAAGTCAGTCAACCTTCCCGCAAAATGGAGGAGGCTAGATGATCCAGGCGCCGGAATTGGCAACCATGCCAGGACTGCGGCATGGCTTTTTCACCCGCGAAAACGGGGTATCATCCGGCCTTTACAAGAGCCTGAATGTAGGCTTGGGGTCGAAGGATGATCGCAAGAACGTGCTGATCAACCGTCAACGCGTGGCACAAGCCATGGGCGTTGCCCCAGATCATCTTGTCACATCCTATCAGGTCCATTCCCCGGATGTGATGGTTGTTACCGGCCCCGTGCCCGACGACGAAAGACAAGAGGCCGACGCCCTCGTCACCAACCGGCCGGGTATCGCCATTGGTATCCTGACCGCGGATTGCGGCCCGATCCTGTTTGCGGACTCCAAAGCTGGCGTTATCGGCGCGGCTCACGCCGGGTGGCGCGGTGCCTATGCAGGCGTTCTGAAAAACACGATTTCCGCCATGGAAGGCTTGGGTGCCCGCCGCGAATCCATAACCGCAGTGCTGGGTCCGACGATCAACCAACCTGCCTATGAAGTGGGCCCCGAGTTCAAAGACCAGTTCCTCGCCATGAGCGCGGACTTTGAACGCTATTTCACGCCGTCCGTGCGTGAAGCCCATGCTCAGTTCGACCTTCCAGCTTTCATCTTGGACCAACTGGCCGCTGAAGAGGTGGCCAGCGTGTCCTTTGTCAATCGATGCACCTATGCCGAACCCGAGATGTTTTTCTCGTATCGCCGCGCCACTCACCATAAAGAACCAGATTATGGCCGGCAGATATCGGCAATTGCGCTGATCTAGACCACACCCAGGGGGAAACCACAGATGGCTCTTCACTTTTCTTCTGAAGAATTCGAGAACCGAAAACAGGCGCTGGAAGCCAAGATGGCTGAAAGAAAACTGGATTGCTTGTTGGTGTTCGCGCAGGAGAGCATGTACTGGCTCACCGGTTTTGACACGTTCGGTTTTTGCTTCTTCCAGTGCCTTATTGTACGTCCCGGCGAAGACCCCATTCTGCTTACCCGCTCTGCTGACCTTCGGCAGGCACGACACACTTCCAACATCCGCGATATCCGGCTCTGGACCGATGTGGCTGGCAAGTCGCCCGTCGGCCAGGTCAAGGAAATCCTTTTCGATCTGGATCTTCTCGGCGCCCGTATTGGCATTGAGTACGACACCCATGGCCTGACTGCGGCCAATGGTCGGGAGCTGGACGAAACCCTGCGCGCCTTCGCCGACACGAAAGACGCATCGGACATCATCCCAAGTCTGCGGCTCATAAAATCCCCCGCCGAATTGGAATATGTCCGTGAAGCCGCCCACCTTGCCGACAAAGCCTTTGAGGCAGCCATGGAAGTGACTGGCCCCGGCGCGGATGAAGGGCTCATTCTCTCTCGGTTACAAGGAGCCATTTTTGAAGGCGGCGGCGACTATCCGGGCAACGAGTTCATTATCGGATCCGGCAGAGATGCCTTGCTGTGTCGCTACAAGGGCGGACGACGTACTCTGTCAGAAAACGATCAACTGACACTGGAATGGGCCGGTGTCTATCGGCGTTACCATGCGGCCTTGATGCGAACCGTGGTCATTGGCGAACCCAAACCACGACACAAAGAACTGCATCAGGCGGCGCGGGCGGCGCTCCATTCCGTCGAGACCGTAATGCAGGTGGGCAACACCTTTGGGGACCTGTTTACCGCTCATGCGGATGTGCTGGACGAGCGCGGCTTGATGTCTCACAGGCTCAATGCCTGCGGCTATTCACTTGGCGCCCGCTTCACCCCCAGCTGGATGGATGCACCCTACATGGCTTACCGTGGCAACGACCGGGTGATCGAGGAAAACATGGTCCTGTTCATGCATATGATCATCATGGATTCGGACAGTGAGACCGCCATGTCACTGGGGCAAACCTACATTACCCATAAAGAAGGGCCCGAAACATTATCAAAGCTCTCTCTCGACCTGCCCGTTAAGGGGCGTTAAAGATTGTTGAGCTAGGACCCAAGAGGATTCTGCGTGTGGGGCACAATGCACGCCGGTTACTCAGCCATCGGTTAAGGAAGAAAATGATCAGGTTTCAGGAATTGTCACGGTGTTTGGCCGTAAGCTCGGTGCTGCTGCTTGCTGCATGTGGGGGCGACCCGGTTCCGCCCGGCACCTTGAATACGATGAATTCCATGATCAATCAGGACTCGGTTGCACCAACCGTGGCCCCTGACAAGGCAACCTTTGCCTTTGAACAGTTCACGGGCATTCCCGGCAACGCAGGGGATGATCTGGCCCGTGCCATTGCCCAGAGCGCGCGGTCACAAAACATCAATCTTGTCCGGCGCGTCGGTGCCCCCTCCACCTATCGGGTACAGGGCTACCTGTCCGCAGTGGGTGACAAGTATACGACCACGGTTTTCTATGTCTTCGACATCATGGACAACAACGGAAACCGTCTGCACCGCATTCAGGGACAGGAGCAATCTGAGGGTGGATCCGGCGATCCATGGGCTTCTGTCGGCAACGACTCACTCAAGCGGGTTGGCGCAAGGGCGGTTGCGGCCATCAGCGCATGGGTTAATAGTGGTTAGCCGGCACTAAAACGATTTACGCTGGTAATAATGCTGATTGGCTAAAAAATCACAGCAGTTCTGTCCTTATGACTATTGTCGGCTCGCAAACCGGTTGTTAAAAGGCGCCCCAACGGCGGCGACGTCTGTTGCCGTTCATTCACGGCATGTTCTGCCGAAAGTTTGAACTATCGTTGAACAATGGCACAAAGCCGATTGTTCCAAACCACAGCCCAGGAAGGACTTGCGGGTCATGAAAATCGTCGCGGGGAACTCGAATCGCGCGCTGGCTGAAGAAATCTCGAAATATCTGGATGTTCCCCTGGCAAAAGCGCAGGTACGCCGCTTTGCCGACCAGGAAATCTATGTCGAGATTCAGGAGAATGTGCGCGGCGAGGATGTTTTTGTCCTGCAATCCACCAGCTATCCGGCCAACGATCACCTTATGGAATTGCTGATTCTGATTGATGCATTGCGCCGTTCATCGGCACGCCGCATCACGGCAGTCATTCCGTATTTCGGCTACGCCCGTCAGGACCGCAAGGCCGGACCACGCACACCGATCTCAGCCAAGCTGGTTGCTAACCTCGTCACCAACGCTGGTGCCGACCGTGTTCTGACAATGGACCTCCACGCAGGTCAAATTCAGGGCTTCTTCGATATCCCGACCGATAACCTGTACGCAGCACCGGTCATGACACGGGACATCAAAGAGCGCTACGCCACGGACAACGTCATGGTTGTCTCGCCGGATGTGGGCGGCGTTGTACGGGCCCGCGCTCTGGCAAAGCGCATTGAAGCGCCACTCTCAATCGTCGACAAGCGCCGCGATAAGCCTGGCGAATCCGAAGTGATGAACATCATTGGTGATGTGAAGGGCTACGACTGCATACTGGTGGACGATATTGTCGATTCCGGCGGTACGCTTTGTAACGCAGCAGACGCCATGCTGGCACAAGGAGCAAAGTCGGTCACCGCCTACATCACGCACGGTGTCCTGTCTGGTGGCGCTGTGGCTCGCGTATCTGCCTCCAAGTTGAAGGAATTGGTCATTACCAACTCCATCGAACCGACGGCAGCTGTCAACGCAGCACCAAACATCCGAACCATTTCCATTGCCCCGCTGATTGGCGAAGCCATCAATCGCACGGCTCAGGAAAAGTCGGTTTCCAGCCTCTTCATCTGACAAGAGCGCCATAAAAACCGTTCAAAGCCGGGAGCCTGCGCTCTCGGCTTTTTCGTTGGCCCATCCCGTCTTGGGCCGGTTCAAGCAGCGCCTCTCAACGACGTACACAGACTGCGCAATTCCATGGTGCCATGGGGCTTGTGCTACTTGCTCTTTCAGCAGTGATCCGCTATACGAGCCTCGCGTGTCGTTCACCCTTGGAGGAGACACGTGAGCCTGGCCGTGCAGGAAGAGGCGCAATGCCCCTTCAACGGCCTTCTTTTATATCTAAACTTAGGAGTAACCACCATGGCGAACAGCTATGAGCTGAAAGCAACGGTGCGTGAACGGGTCGGCAAGGGGGCCGCTCGTGCAGCTCGTCGTGAAGGTCTCGTACCAGCAGTCATTTACGGCGACAAGAAGCCTGCAATCAGCATCAACCTGCCTTACAAGGAAACCGAGCTCGCTGTCTTCCGCGGCGGCTTCCTGTCCCAGATCGGCACCCTTGATCTTGACGGCAAGAAGATCACCGTGATCGCGAAGGACTTCCAGCTTGAGCCGGTCCGTGACTTCGTATGGCACATTGACTTCATGCGCGTTACCGCAGGCGACACCCTGACTGTTGATATTCCGGTACGCTTCCTGAACGAAGAAGAATGCCCGGGCATCAAGCGCGGCGGCGTTCTGAACATCGTTCGCCACACGGTTGAAATGACGGTTCCAGCAACCAGTATTCCTGAGGCAATCGAAGTCGATCTGGCCAATGAAGACCTCGGCTCCACACAGCACATCTCCGCTGTAAAGCTGCCGGAAGGTTGCCAGCCTACCATTACAGATCGTGACTTCACCATCTCCACCATTGCAGCCCCAGCTGGCCTCAATGAGTCTGATGAAGACGGTGAAGGCGAAGGTGAAGCTGAAGAAGGCGAAGCCTAAGGTTTTATCGTAAGGGCTGGAGATCACCAGATGAAGCTGCTTGTCGGCCTGGGAAATCCGGGTCCAAACTACGAGAAAAACCGGCACAATATCGGGTTCATGGCGGCAGATGAAATTCATCGCCGCCATGGCACCTTTTCGCCTTGGAAATCCCGTTTTCAGGCGCAAGTTGCCGAAGGCACCCTTGAGGGGGAAAAGATCCTTCTCATGAAGCCCATGACCTTTATGAACGAGTCCGGTCGCGCCGTTGGTGAAGCCGCTCGCTTCTACAAGATCCCCGTCGAAGACATTGTCGTGCTCTATGACGAGTTGGATTTGCCCCCCGGCAAGTTTCGCATGAAAGCCGGTGGAGGCCATGGCGGCCACAATGGCTTGCGGTCAATCTCCGCCCATCTGTCGGATGCATATCGACGCGTACGCTTGGGCATAGGGCATCCCGGCCACAAGGATCGTGTGGTGCCGTGGGTTCTGGGGAACTTTTCCAAGGCCGATCATGACTGGCTGGACCCGCTTCTGGAAGCCATTGCAGACAATGCGGCCATGCTCGCCAAAGGGCAGGACAATCAGTTCGCCAACAAGGTGACACTTGCAACGCGGGGCGAGGCTCCGGGTAAACCTTACAAGAAACAATCCTCGCGCGAAGCTGCGGCAGCGCGCAAGACCAAGGACGCCGAGGTCTCCCCTTCGGCACCCCATGCAGGGAGCGAGGCAAAGCAGCCTGCTTCCAAAAAAGGGCCGCTCGCCGCAGGGCTTGAGCGGCTGTTCGGATCGAAAGGACAAGACTAATGGGCTTTCAGTGCGGTATTGTCGGTCTTCCCAATGTGGGCAAGTCCACGCTGTTTAACGCGCTCACCAAGACGGCCGCTGCACAGGCCGCCAACTATCCGTTCTGCACCATTGAGCCCAACACCGGGGATGTGGCCGTACCGGACCCACGCCAGACCAAAATCGCAGAAATCGCTGGTTCCAAGGAAATCATCCCGACCCGCCTGACCTTTGTGGACATTGCCGGACTGGTTCGGGGTGCTTCCAAGGGAGAAGGATTGGGCAACCAGTTTTTGGCCAACATTCGTGAAGTGGATGCCATCGCCCATGTCCTGCGCTGTTTTGAAGACAGCGACATTACCCACGTGGAAGGCACCATTGATCCGATTGCGGATGCGGAAACCGTCGAGACCGAATTGATGGTTGCTGACATGGAGAGCCTTGAAAAGCGCATCGCGCCGCTCAAGAAGAAGGCTCAGTCTGGCGACAAGGATGCCAAGATCCAGCTCCCAATCATGGAGCGGGCCCTTGCAATTCTGGAGGAAGGCAAGCCCGTACGCGCGCTGGACATCACGGATCCTGAAGAAAAGCGCCAGCTGCGCATGCTGGACCTTTTGACGTCAAAGCCGGTCCTTTATGTGTGTAATGTGGACGAGGGTTCTGCCGCAACGGGCAACGCGCTGTCTGCGAAGGTGGTTGAAAAGGCGCAGGCCGAAGGCGCGGCCAGCGTTGTCATTTCGGCTGCAATCGAGTCCGAAATTGCTCAGCTTGATGATGAAGAGCAGCGCGAGTACATGGCGGATATGGGACTGGAAGAACCCGGTCTGGATCGTTTGATCCGCGCTGGATACGATCTTCTCGGTCTGATTACCTATTTCACCGCCGGCCCAAAGGAAACCCGTGCCTGGACCATCGTCAAGGGCACCAAGGCACCACAAGCAGCAGGCGTCATCCATACCGACTTTGAACGCGGCTTCATTCGAGCCCAAACCATCGCCTATGATGACTACGTAGGTCTGGGAGGCGAAGTCGCCGCCAAGGATGCGGGCAAAGCCCGTGACGAAGGCAAGGAATATATTGTTCAGGATGGCGATGTTTTGCTGTTCAAGTTCAACACGTGACCTGACGCTTACAACTCCGAAACAACAAGCGCGGCTATACGGCCGCGCTTTTTTGTTGACAAGGACTAGCCTTAAACATCCAGCATCACGATTTCGCTGGCTTGCTCCACTTCAACCTGCGCGATCCGCAAGGCACGAAGCCCAGAGCGCATCAGCCGTGCTTGCGACAGCGGCTTGAGATAACTGTCGGTTATGAAATAATCCACGTCCTGTGGCTGGATCGCCCTGTGACGGCTTGGAACGCCCACCTTGCTGGAGTCGCACAGCACAACCGTTTTCTTGCAGGTTTCGCTCAACGTCCGCGCAAACGAAGCCTCTTCCTCATTGAAATACATGATGTCCCCTTCGGCCGATACGCCAACCGGTGAGATCACGGCATAATCGCCCTGCAGATGGCGCGCATTGGTCTCCGCCAGCGCTCCAAGACACCCCCCACCGTCAGCTTTCAGGTCTCCTCCAATCATGTGCACCTGACAGGTTGGACAAGCTGTCACGATGTGTGACGCAACAGCGTAGTTGTTGGTGGAGACGCGCAAGCCCGGCACTTCGGTAAGGTGTTGGGTGAAAATGGTCATGGTGCTACCGGCTTCAATCAACAAGTGATCACCGGGTCGAAACAGCGTTGATGCCAATCGTCCAATCGCATGCTTTTCGTTGTACTGGCTGCGCAAGCGCACGCTGTAGCGTTCCTCTTCGCGCGGCGCGAGGTAGAACAGGGTATCATCATACAGGTCGAAAAATTCCCTGTCAGCAAGCGCATTCGCAATCTCGCCAATGCTGAGCGCGCCCACATTCAAAATTTCGCTGACCGTTCTAAGCTCGATGCGCCTGTATCGCTTGACCAGATTGGCCAGCACATCGACCATCAATTCGCTCACCATCCCCTGTCAAACCCCACCCAAGCAGACAATTCTGTATATTAATCACGTAGATATACTATAGTATGATCGCCTAATAAACTATGTATCAAGCAGCGTTAGCTCGCTCACATCCTCTGTATCTGGGTTTGCCAGCAACACCTCCTTCGGCTGAAGCGCCTCACACACCGCCTCCAGCTCCGTAGATGACCCACTGTCCGTGACAAGCAGATCGACAGGTTCGGAGGGTATGAACGGAAACCGGCTCGGCACACCGAGCTTGAAGCTGTCAGCCAGCACCATGGTTTTTTTGGCATGCAGGTTCATCGCCTCACATACCCGCGCATCCTCGCGGAAATAGTAAGCCAAACCTTGTTCCGCATTGAGCCCAACAGGGCTGAGGATTGCCCAGTCTGCCTCAATCTCGCCAATCCGCTGCAAGGCGTCAGTACCATGGAGATTGGAATTTCCTGACGTCAATCGGCCCGAAATAACCTCGACCACCGCCGCCCGGTGCTGCACGACGATGCTTTGCGCAATCAATGGACTGGTGGTCGAAATCCGGATGTGCCCCCCAAGGTTGAGGTGCTTCACGAAATAAGTTGGTGTGCTTCCAGCCTCAATCAAAAGATGAGAACAGGGCTCAATCTGCGCCGACGCCAACCGACCGATTGCATCCTTTTCTCGAAATCGGTTGTGCATTCGCACACCGATGCTCTCCTCCGGTTGAGGTACCAACGAAATCAACCGATCATCACTCAGGCGAACCGTGCCCCGTGCACTGGCCTCATCGACAAGCTTGAAAAATGCAGCTTTGCTCAACCCCAAAATTTCCCGGGC
Organism: Pseudovibrio exalbescens DSM 16456; assembly: GCF_000422785.1. GTDB lineage: Bacteria > Pseudomonadota > Alphaproteobacteria > Rhizobiales > Stappiaceae > Pseudovibrio > Pseudovibrio exalbescens. Next base: position 89,071 of record NZ_AUGS01000001.1, on the reverse strand, counting down.
TGTCACCAACTTGATGGTGCGATGGTTTTTAACCAGCTCCTCCAATACCTTAGGTGTCATAAAACCTCCAAGGGTGCCCCAACCCTCAGTGAGTAAAGCGATATTTAAAACATTTTTAGAACGACTATGTACCGTAATGGGAAACTTCTAATTTTAAGCTAAAGACCGTCCGAACACGACCTCGTCATGGATCGGAATGCCATGCAGCCCCGTGGCTGGGATCTCAGGTTTTTGTTTGCGTTCTTCATCGATGGCGCCCTGCACCACCCGTTCCAGGCGAAAACCGCGGCGCTGATAAAAGCGGAAAGCATCCATGTTGTCATTGGAGGTGCGCACCATCAGCCGCGGAATATTTTCGGCGAGCGCACCATCTACAACAGCATCCAGCAACATGGTTCCAACGCCACCCCAGCGCTGTAGTGAATCCAGCGTCAGGATCTCCCACTCGTGCGGGCGCTTGATCAAGGTAACCAGCCCCACGAGACGCCCGTCCTCAAGCGCGATGAAACCCGGCAACCGGGAGGCGTCAATCATCTCGCCCTCAATAAGGATGTCCGGACTTGTCCAGCGACGAACCAGCAGTTCAACCACCATTGGGTGGTCCTGCTCATCAATCGGCCTGATAACAACCGCCATCCCTTATCCTTTCTTCACCTTATCGGCCCCACGCAGTTCCCGGTCGCTATAGATCCGGCTTTCCCGCGCAGTCCGTTCCTGCCAGCCTTTGGTTTCCAGCTCTGGCACATCTGTTTCCTGAATCGGATAACCAATACAAAGATACGCTACCAACTGCCAACTGTTTGGTGCGCCAAGTGTCGCAGACACACTTTCAGGGTCCAGAATGGATACCCATCCAACTCCGATACCACGAATGCGTGCCGCGAGCCACAGATTATAGATAGCTGATACAACTGAATAATTTAATGTCTCGGGCATGGTTTGCCTGCCAAGCCCCGCCCCCTGTTCGGGGTCTTGCTCACAAAAGACGGCAAGTTGAACCGGGGCCACTTCAATGCCCGACAGCTTCAGCGAGGCGTAGGTCTTCGCCTTCTCCCCCCGGTAACCGGAAAGGGCAGCGTTGTTGGCCGTTTTGAAGCTTTGGTAGACCGCATGACGGGCCTCCTGAGTTTCTACAACCACAAATCGCCAAGGCTGGCTGTTTCCCACGGATGGCGCCATATCCGCAACTGTCAGAATATGATCAAGATCCTCTTGAGAGACTGGATCAGGCAGGAAATGGCGGACGTCCCGCCGCCATTTCAAAAGCAACTCGAATTGGTTTTCAAAGGCCTCAGAAAAACATGGACCACTTTGAGAACTCAAGGAAATCAATGGCCTGGGAACTCCACTAGTGTGCGTACAGGAACATCCAACTTCTCAAGTTTGGCACGTCCCCCCAGATCTGGCAAATCGATAATAAAACAGGCCGCCACGATGTCTGCCCCCACGTTGCGCAAGAGGTGGACGGCAGCATCAGCAGTACCTCCGGTTGCAATCAAGTCATCAACCAGAATCACTTTCTCCCCCGACTGGATTGCATCCCGATGCATCTCGATGACATCACTGCCATATTCCAATTCATATTCCTGCTCCACGGTAGCCGCAGGAAGCTTGCCCTTTTTGCGCACCGGCACAAAACCGGCCGACAACTGGTGCGCCACTGCGCCGCCGAGAATAAAGCCTCGCGCTTCAATGCCAGCGATCTGGTCAATCTTGGATCCGGCATAAGGCTGAACCAACGCATCAACAGCACGGCGAAAAGCCTTGGCGTCTTTCAAAAGCGTCGTGATGTCCCGAAACAGAATGCCCTTTGAAGGGTAGTCTGGAATGGTACGAATGGATTCAATCAGTTCTTCACGAATTGAGTTCTCAGACACGGTCCTGCTCTTTGTTGACGGAGAGCGCGCGCTCTCCGTTGATTCCGAAATAGCGGGCAAATCTACACCACGCCGACCTTCAGACCAAGGTCGCATCATCGGTAGCACATGGAACCCGCGGCACACTATGAGCTGCGTCAGTCAGCTTCAATGGGCGACCACTCGCCGTCGAAGCGGTGAACCACAACATCAAGCCCCTCCTCCGGGCTCGGCACGACGAAATGCCGCGAAAGCTGTTCGAACTGTTCATCACTCGCCGTAAAGGGATGCTCGCCCATGGCGTTGCGCGCTCGAAGGCGCGCCTTGCAAACCTCATCAGGCACATCCAGATAGTGAAGCCGATGCTCGGCGTTAGTCGCCTTCACAATTGAGCGCATCCAGCGCCGCCGTTCGACCGTGTTGGCGTGGAAATCCAACACCACTGAAACACCTGCCCTCAACAAGGCGACGATGTGCGGACCAATCACCGCCTCCAGCTTCGCAGAACAGCGCACGAAGTCGGAGATTGAGACCATCTGGTCTCCATAGAGGCCCGAAAGCCATTCATCTTCGGCGATGACAACCGTATTCGGTTGTTCGCCCAGCCTTGCAGTAAGCGTAGATTTGCCGGAGGCGACCTTGCCGCACATCAGGTGCAGTACAGGCTTGTCTTGTGACATGAGAAAACCCTTTGGAAAGCGCAGGACGCGCATTTAACAATCAGATGCAAATAACCCCGGCCCGGCAGTTCAGGCCGGGCTGATAATTCGCAACAGACGCCGCGCGCCAGAAATCTGAAAGTTGGTTCTCATAACCTCACGATGCCATGGAAGCGGATGCAAGTCCACGGCGCCTGCAACCTATGCCCTGTTCAATACACGGCCCGCCACGGCGTCCAGCTTGGCAACCAGGTCGGGGTCGCGTTTCGCTGGGGCCGTCATGATCGCGTACTCAAGCGCAGTATTGGACCCGATGGGGCATGGCGTGTGCTCCCTCGGAAATCTCTTGGCGAGGTTCAACACCAAGCGGCGCGCATGATCCACATTCTCTCCCAACACCCGGATGATGTCGGCAATGTCTACGGAACCATGACCCGGATGCCAGCTATCGTAGTCGGTGACCATGGCGACAGTGCAGTAGCTCATTTCCGCTTCACGGGCGAGCTTGGCTTCCGGCATGTTGGTCATGCCAATCACGTCACATCCCCACTGACGATAAAGATGGCTTTCCGCGACAGACGAGAACTGTGGCCCTTCCATGGCCAGATAGGTACCACCCTTGTGGTAAGACAGCGCCTCGTCTTGGCAAGCAGCCTCCACAAGTTCAAGCAGCTTGGGCGATACCGGCTCGGCGACAGAAACGTGCGCCACGCAACCTTTGCCGAAGAAACTCTTCTCTCGCGCAAATGTCCGATCAATGAACTGGTCCACCAGTACGAATGTGCCCGGCGCGTAGGCTTCCTTCAAAGATCCAACGGCTGACACCGACACCAGATCCGTCACCCCTGCCCGCTTCAAAACATCAATGTTGGCGCGATAGTTGATATCACTGGGTCCGTGAACGTGGCCACGCCCGTGGCGAGGCAAGAAGGCAACTCGCAATCCGTCAATCTCACCAATGCGTACGGCGTCTGATGGAGTGCCCCATGGGCTCTCGATGGTCTCCCAATGGCTGTTTTCAAATCCCGGCAGATCATAAAGGCCCGAGCCGCCAACAATTCCAAGTACAGACTTCATTGCAAACACTTTCTTTCAGGAAACTTCAGAGCCCCACGCGGCACAACAGCACGCAGGATAAGGAAATCGAGCGCACCTTAAACCATCCCGCAAGCGGACACAAAAAAGGGCCGCCGATTGGCGACCCTTGAGATTGTTGGAACCGACGAGGCTTAGTGCTCGACGTCCTTCCAGATCTTGCGCTTGGTGAAGTACAGCAAAGACGCAAACAGGATCAGGAACAGCATCACGCCAAGTCCCAGTTCCTTGCGCTGCTCCAGCTTCGGTTCAGCGGCCCACATCAAGAAGGCGGAAACGTCACGCGCATACTGATCTACAGTCATGGGCGTTCCGTCCGTGTATTCCACCAGCTCATCCATCAGAGGCGGAGCCATGGCCAGCGTCTCGCCGGAGATAAAGCCGGTGTTGTAGTACTGGCCAACCGGAACCTCAAAGCCCTCCGGCGCTTCCTCATAGCCTGTCAGCAAACCGTAGAGGTAGTCCGGACCGTTCTCCTGATACTGCGTAACGATATCCGTCACGAACCACGGGAAACCGCGCTTTACGGCACGGGCCTTGGCGATCAGCGACAGGTCAGGTGGGTAGGCGCCGCCATTGGCTGCGCGGGCAGCCTTCTCGTTCGGGAAAGGTGCCGGGAAGTGATCGTAAGGCTTGCCCTCACGCTCGAACATGTCACCGAAATCATCCGGACCATCTTCGATCCGGTAATCCGCTGCCAATGCCTTCACCTCGTCCTCGGAGAAGCCGGGGCCACCTTCCTGAGCCAGGTTGCGGAAGGCAACATAGTTCATGGAGTGACATGCAGCACAAACTTCACGGTACACCTTGAAGCCGCGCTGCAGCTGCGCCTTGTCATACTGACCGAACGGGCCAGAGAACGACCACTGCTGGCGCTCCACATGCGGGCCTTCACCGGCGGCATGAGCCGCCGTTCCAGCCATCAGAACGCCACAAGCAAGAGCCAGAGCACGAGCGCTTTTGACGAGAAGTGTTTTCATAGTCTTAAAGTCCCCCGCTCCGATCTCAAGCTGCACTCGGCTTGCCATGATCGGCAAGCACGGCATCATTGATCGATTCCGGCACTTTATCCGGCTTCTCGATGAAGCCAAGCAGCGGCAACACTACGAGAAAGTGCAGGAAGTACAGTGTGGTGAAAATCCGTGACAAGATCACGTAGATCCCTTCAGCCGGCATCGCACCGAGATAGCCAAGAGCCACGCAGTAAATACCAAACAGCCAGAAGAAAATCTTGAACAACGGGCGGAACGTCGCCGAACGCACCTTGGAAGTATCAAGCCAAGGCAGGAAGAACAGCACCGCAATTGCGCCGAACATCAGCACAACACCACCCAGCTTGTCCGGAACAGCGCGCAAAATGGCGTAGAATGGCAAGAAGTACCATTCAGGCACGATGTGCGCCGGTGTCACAAGCGGATTACCTTCGATGTAGTTATCCGCATGGCCCATGTAGTTGGGCAGGTAGAACACAAACCAGGAGAAGAAGATCATAAAGACGACGATCGCCAGCAGATCCTTCATGGTATAGTACGGATGGAACGGGATCGTGTCCTTGTCGGACTTGGGATCAACACCAACCGGGTTGTTGTTACCCGTGGTGTGGAACGCCCAGATGTGCAACAGCACAACGCCCACGATCACGAACGGCAACAGATAGTGCAACGAGAAGAAGCGGTTCAGCGTCGGGTTGCCGACAGAGAAACCACCCCACAACCAGGTCACGATGCCCTCACCCACAACAGGGATGGCCGAGAACAGGTTGGTGATCACGGTTGCGCCCCACAGGGACATCTGGCCCCAAGGCAACACATAGCCCATGAATGCGGTGGCCATCATCAACAGGAAGATGATCACACCAAGGATCCACGAGATCTCGCGGGGAGCCTTGTAGGAGCCGTAGTACATACCGCGGAAAATGTGAATGTAGACGGCGATGAAGAACATCGATGCGCCGTTGGCATGCAGGTAGCGGATCAGCCACCCGTAGTTCACATCACGCATGATGTGCTCAACGGATGCGAATGCCATGTCCACATGTGGGGTGTAGTGCATCACCAGCACGATGCCGGTCACGATCTGCACCACCAGAACGAAAAATGCGATACCGCCGAAGGTCCACCAATAATTGAGGTTCTTCGGGGTTGGAAAGTCCACAAAGCTCCCGCGAATGAGCGAGATCACCGGCAAGCGGGCTTCTAGCCACTTAGCAGGTGCACTTTGCGGTACATATTTGGTATGCCCAGCCATAGCTGCCTCCTGAACTGAACCGGTTAGCCAATGCGAATGGTTTCGTCATCAACGAATGCGAAAGGCGGAACCAGCATGTTTTCCGGAGCAGGACCTCTGCGGATGCGGCCAGCTGTGTCGTAGTGAGATCCGTGGCAAGGGCAGAACCACCCGCCGAAATCTCCTTTTTGTCCCAACGGCACACACCCCAGGTGCGTACAAATCCCGACCATAACAAGCCAGGGCTCTTTGCCTTCTGCAGAACGGTTTAAATCCGTTGCTTCAGCATTGGCATCCAAGTTGGCATTACGTGCAATCGGGTCGGGTAGATCAGAAAGAGGCACGTTGTTGGCCTCTTCAATTTCTTTGTCCGTACGATGACGAATGAAAACCGGCTTGCCGCGCCAGGTAACAGTGATTGACTGCCCGACATCAATGGCCGAGACATCAACTTCAATAGACGCCAGTGCCAATGCCGATGCATCAGGGTTCATCTGATGAATAAAGGGCCATGCCAGCGCTCCCACGCCAACTGCGCCCACGGCACCGGTCGCGAGATACAAGAAATCGCGGCGATTCGGTTCTGCCGTGTCCGAGTGTTCCAAGGTCGCGTCCTCTCGAAACAAGTTACAGTTTTAACGCCCCACCAAGCCGTCACTCGATGAAAACTCTTTGGTTATCGACCGTGATACTGCTGCAGGCGCCCATGCGCGAACTACGCAATTCTAATAGCGTGATTTATCTGACACCAAGTCGCCCACTTGTCCAGCGACCACGGCGAAAAGTGGACTTATTGTCGCACGAAAATTGGGAAAATTACGCAATTCGGTGGATTAGAAAGCTTCTAGCGACGAAACGACTAGGAAGAAAGTCGTGTATATTCAAGCGCTGACAGGATCAGCCGTCGCAAGATTCCCCGCGACGACTGTAGGTTGATTCATTCTGAATCGCAGTTATTGAGCCGCAATCTGCGACAAAAAACCGCCGGATTGGCGTTCCCAAAGCTTGGAATAGAGCCCGCCAGCTTCCAGCAACTGCTCATGAGCGCCCATTTCTACGATCTTTCCCTGATCCATAACCACGAGCCGGTCCATGGCTGCGATCGTAGATAACCGGTGCGCAATAGCAATTACGGTCTTGCCCTGCATCAGCTCAAACAGGCTCTCCTGAATGGCCGCTTCCACTTCGGAGTCGAGCGCCGACGTGGCCTCATCCAGAACGAGGATCGGCGCATCCTTCAAAAGCACACGGGCAATGGCGATCCGCTGACGCTGGCCACCAGACAGCTTGACACCCCGCTCACCAACAAGCGTATCAAATCCACTGCCCCCTTTCGGATCCTTCAGCTCATTGATGAAGTCCAGCGCATGGGCGCGTTCAGCTGCAAGGCGGGCCCCTTCGAAGGTCGCCCCTTCCTTGCCATAGGTGATGTTTTCGAGAATGGTTCGATGCAGAAGCGATGTGTCCTGCGACACCACACCGATGGCCTGCCGCAAGCTCTCCTGACTGACCTTGGAGATATCCTGGCCGTCGATCTCGATCTTGCCACCTTCCAGATCGTGAAACCGCAGCAACAGGTTCATCAAGGTCGACTTACCCGCACCGGAACGCCCGACCAGACCGATCTTTTCACCCGGCTTGATAGAAAGTGACAGGTTCTCCAGAACCCCCTTTTCTTTGCCGTAGTGAAACCGTACCTCTTTGAACTCAATCCCGGCATCTTGAACGACAAGATCCTTGGCTTCTTCCGCGTCCACCACCTCGCAGGGCCTGGATAGCGTTGCCATTCCATCCTGCACGGTGCCGACGTTTTCAAACAGACCTGCAACTTCCCACAGGATCCACTGGGACATGCCCTGCAAGCGCAAGACAAAGCCAATGGCAACGGCAATGTCACCGGTGCTGACGATCGCATAGCTCCAAAGACCGATGGAAACGGCACCGACCGTGAACAGCAACAACATATTGATGCTGGTGAGAGCCACGTTGAGCACCGACACCAAACGCATCTGGCGATAAACCGGATCCATGAAGTCCGCCATGGACGCCTTGGCATAGTCTTCTTCACGCTCGGCGTGAGAAAACAGTTTCACCGTGGAGATATTTGTGTAGGCATCCACCACATGGCCGGTCATGACCGATCGTGCATCCGCCTGCTCCCGTGAGATCGTCTTCAACTTCGGCACGAAGTAGAACAACACCACCAGATACGCGCCAAACCACACCACCAGCGGCAAGGCCAGCTTCCAGTCCGCGGCAAACAGCACGACCACTGCCGCAGTGAAATACACCATGACGTAGACGAAGATGTCCGCAATACGCGTCACCACTTCGCGCACACCAAGTGCACTTTGCATCAGCTTGTTGGCCACACGACCCGCGAAATCGTTCTGGAAAAACGGCAGGCTCTGGCGCAACAAGTACCGATGGCCACGCCAGCGCACCATCATCGGAAAATTGCCGACGATGCCCTGATGAAACACCAACTGCCAGATCAACTCCAACGCTGGCAACAACACCAGCACGACAACACCCATCCAGATCAGGTGCGGCCAGTTGTTCTGGAAGAAGGTGCTGGGATCTTCACTGCCCAGCCAGTTCACCAAATCGCCGAGGAAGGTGAAGACCACCACTTCAAGCACCGCGATACAGGCGCTAAGCAGGGCCGCCAGGCATAAAAGCGGCGCAAACGGCCGTGTGTAATGCCAGATAAACCGCCAGAATGTCGATGGCGGCGTTTTGACTTCAGTTTTTTCAAAAGGGTCTACCAACCCTTCAAAGCGAGAGAACATCCCGGCTATCCTTGACTTTTGGTTTTTTGCCTTTGGGGTTTCGAGCGGGCGCTTATCGCGTCCGCTCGTCGCTCTCATATCTGTCTTGAGGAGTAAGCGGCCCATCGGCCAGTGTCCAGATAAAGCTGGCAATCCCGAGGCCAACCGCAAACGCTCCGATCAAACTGCCAAACAAGCCGGTGCGAAATTCCGCCCCGCTGATCAGAAGCCCGCCGCGTTCAACAGCCTCGATGGACAACAATGCCGTTACAAAAGATGGCGCAAAAGCAAGCAAGCTGATGGCCATTACAAGCAGAAGAAAAACACCACCTCGCCGCAATGGACTGGGTGATAACGGGGCCTCTCGTAAGCGGAGGCGAGACGGGTGACGGCGCGAGGTCAAGAGCGCCGAATCCGACCTGGACGCCAAATGCGCCCACAGTACGCTCGTAATCATGGTTCTGTCTCTTCAGAGATGGGCAGAAGCCAAAGACACCAGTCCCCACACGAGGACAGGACGCACTTCTACCCGAAGTGTATATGGAGAATATGAAGCTGGTTCAGTGAGTGAGCGGGCTTAAGCGGTTCGCCGGGTGCAAAATGCAACGGTCACGCCAGGGAAGACACGGCCCAGTACATGCGCAGAGAATGTAGTCATGTAACGTCTCCCCTTCAAAAAGGTCACTCAATTTTGCCGGCAGGGCGCCGACGGTGAAAGGCTCGCCTCCCCCGCGTTTCGCAGGTGAGTCGCTGCCATATCCGCAACGAGGTTGTTCCTACCCAATTCGTCAGGCGCTGGCTACAGCTGCCCCAGAGGCATTTTCAACAAAAGTAGACCTGTTGTATATTGGCAACAAATCGATGCTGACAAGCGTCACTCCAAGGCAGATGAAAGATAAGGCGCTTTTGCCCGTCGGCGGTGTAAACAACAGGCCGCTGTCAACAGCTTTCCAACAACGCCTCTTATCCCCTTCTTTGCTCAGCGCTATGATCCGGCCTCCTTTTTGGCCCATCGTGCTTCGTGAGACACCATGCCTGATATTGCGCTGTACCAACCCGACATTCCTCAAAATACCGGCACACTACTCCGTCTGGCCGCGTGTATGGACATTCAAATCCACCTCATAGAACCGGCGGGGTTTCCGCTGTCCGATCATGCTCTCAAACGAGCAGGCATGGATTACATCGAACGGGCACGTCTACAACGGCACATGAGTTGGGACGCCTTCCGTGACTGGCGTGAGGCTGAAGGGCGCCGCCTCTTGCTACTCAGCACAAAAGCTGCGCAACCCTATACTGACTTTGCCTATGCCTCCGACGACATTCTGATGATGGGCCGCGAGAGTTCCGGGGTGCCTGAAGATGTCCATGCCGCAGCGGATCATCGCCTGCTGATCCCCATGAAGAATGGCATGCGTTCCTTGAACATGGCCATATCGGCCAGCATGGTACTGGGTGAAGCTCTACGCCAGACCAACGGCTTTTCTTGAGGCGTGGCAAAAGAACCGCTTGAACCTGCTGGTAATTTCACTTAGTTCAGAACAATTCTAAATATAACGACGTTTTCGGAGCATGGCATGAGCGAGCGCGGCGGACCGATCCCCTCCAACATTGAGGACAAGAAAGAAACAGCCACACGCTGGTTCAGTGAGTTGCGGGATCAGATCTGTGCCGCATTCGAGCAGCTCGAAGACGAGATTGCCGATCATGACGGACCGTTGAGCGATCAACCGGCAGGCCGGTTCGAGCAAACACCGTGGGAGCGAACCGACCATACAGGCGCCAAGGGAGGCGGCGGGATCATGTCCATGATGAAGGGACGTGTTTTCGAGAAGGTCGGCGTTCACGTATCTGCCGTACACGGTGAGTTTTCGCCGGAGTTCCGGGGCCAGATCCCCGGCGCCAATGAAGATCCGCGTTTCTGGGCCTCCGGGATTTCCTTGATCGCCCACATGCACAATCCGCATGTGCCTGCCGTGCATATGAATACGAGAATGGTAGTCACCACACGGCAATGGTTTGGCGGCGGCGCTGATCTCACCCCCGTTCTCAATGCACGTCGCACTCAGGATGATCCGGACACCATCGCGTTTCATGCTGCCATGAAGGCGGCCTGCGCCGAACATGAGGGCGCTGACTACGAGCACTACAAGAAATGGTGTGACGATTACTTTTACCTAAAGCACCGAAACGAGGCTCGGGGCGTGGGAGGCATTTTCTACGACTATCACAACACCGGCGTTTGGGAGGACGACTTCGCCTTTACCAAGTCCGTCGGCCGCGGATTCCTTGAGATCTACCCGAAGCTTGTGCGTGAGAACTACCTCAAGCCATGGACCGAGGCGCAGCGCGAGGAGCAACTCGTTCGTCGTGGCAGGTATGTGGAATACAATCTGCTTTATGACCGCGGGACCATCTTCGGCTTGAAAACCGGGGGCAACGTCGCCTCGATCTTGTCCTCCATGCCACCGGTGGTGAAGTGGCCTTGACTTCATGCCAATACACATGACCCGCGTGATACCAGACAGCAGGGCCTCCCTTCTGCCGTCATCCCGCGCTTGACGCGGGATCCAGAGCCGCAGGGAAACACTTTGCATCAACCTTGAAAACCACAGCACGCCGTAGTGCCTGTTGGATCCCGGATCTGCGCTGCGCTTGTCCGGGATGACATCCGAGGGGTGTGACCGGGTTGATGGCCGCAAGCGGCCGGTGAAACTATTGTGCCAATGTGCTGCCGCGCCACGTAACCATCCAATCTCTGAGAGACCAGATGGCATAGCCTCAACCTACCACCGTCATCCCGCGCTTGACGCGGGATCCAGAGCCGCAGGAAACCACTTTGCATCAACCCTGAAAACAACGGCACGCCGTAGTGCCAGCAAGCCGTACTGCCTGAGGTCGGCAAGAAGCCGGCGTCAGGCAATGCGTGCCTAGTGTCCTAAGCCACCGTCAACTGAACATCAATGTTGTTACGCGTGGCATTGGAATATGGACATACGTCGTGGGCAGCCGCGACAAGCTCTTCAGCTACTGCCTTGTCGAGGCCCGGTACGGTTACCTTGAGAGCCACTTCCAAACCAAAACCTCCCTCGGACCGCGGACCGATGCCCACAGTGGATTCCACAGTGACATCCGCTGGTAGTTTCAGATCAGAGCGTTGGGCGGCAACGGCCTTCATGGCGCCGATGAAACAGGCTGCGTATCCAGCTGCAAACAACTGCTCCGGATTGTTTCCGGAACCACCGGCGCCCCCCAGTTCTTTCGGTGTTGAGAGGTTGACCTCCAGCGCACCATCGAGGGTTTTGGCGGTACCATCGCGTCCGCCGGTTGCAATGGCACTGGTTTCGTAGAGGACTTTGACGGACATGACTGCTTCCTTTCTGCATTTTTAATATCGTGCGTGAAAAAATCGTGCACGATGTAGATTGGTCGGTGCACCTTGCTTTGTCAAGGTAGGCTTGAAATAATCGCGCACGATGGAAATATGCAGGGCAGGCTGCCAGAACGAATTCGCAGAGGACAGACAACCGGATGCCAAAAGACCAAACGCCAAACACCGCTTCCTCCGAGGACGAAAAAGCTGGGCCATTTCAGGGCATTCGCCTGGACAGTCACCTGTGCTTTGCGATTTACAAGGCCAACCATGCCTTCAACCGGTTTTACAAGCCGCTCATGAAAGAGCTGGGCTTGACCTACCCTCAATACATCACCGTTTTGGCTCTGCTGGAAAAAGATGATCAACGGGTCAGTGAACTTGGTGAGATACTGTTTCTAGAATCCAACACACTGACGCCGCTATTGAAGCGTCTTGAGGAGATGGGCATGGTGCGGCGCAAGCGCTCGGTTGATGATGAGCGCCAAGTCATCGTCAGCTTGACCGACAAGGGACGGTCACTGGCTCAAGGGATATGCGAGGTGCAACGTTGCGCGGTAGACCACCTGGACATGAGCGTTGCCGACTTGGAGAGACTGGCCAAAGATCTCGCTGCAGTTCAGAAGATGCTCCAAAAACCAGTTTCCTAGACGCCTTGCAACCATTTCAGGCTTGGCTGGGTGTTGTGTAGAGCGCCAGCGGTGCTCTGACACCCTTCACTTCCTGCGTGCCCAACGGCGTCAACATGTGTGGCAAGGACCGGGCGACTGGCTCCGTGATCAACAGCGGGTGGCCCAAGGTTTTGGTCAGGCCTTCCACGCGCGAAGCGACATTGACGGCTTGCCCTGTCACGGTAAAATCCAGTCGTTGCGGGGCGCCAACATTTCCGAAAAACACTTCACCACGATGCAAGGCGATGCCCGTCCGCAAGGGACGCCAACCCGAAATGCCAGAGAGTTCGGCGGGGTCCGAGTTCAGCTTGTCGAGCCGCGCCAGCGCGTCCGTAGCGGCAGCCACGGCAGCTTGGGCTGCTTCATGCTCTGTGGTGTCCGAGTTGAAAGGAAAGACCGCCAGCAGGCCATCGCCGATGTATTTCAGAACCTCTCCGCCATGGTCGATCACCGCTCCGGCGAGGCATTCAAAATATCGGTTCAACACGGCCAGCATTTCGTCGTTCGCCAGCTTGTCGGAAAGGTCGGTTGAGCCGCGCATGTCCGAGGCCCAGACAATTGCCTCGATAGGCTCACCTGACCCCCGTTTGATGTTGCCTGCCAGCACTTTTTCACCGGCTGCTTCGCCAAGATACGTTGCCATCACGTTCTGGGCGATGCGCTTGATGGCATGACGGCCCACGTGTAATGCGAATACATCCAGAAGGTCGCGCAGTGTGGCATATTGGTGTTCAGAGAACCCATCGGCATGGCAGGTTGCCAACGTTACCGTATGGTGGAGGTTGCCGCCGGTCTGCATGGGAAGGGCCGCGTATTCGGTATACCCCTCAGTACGCAACTCCTTCAAAAGCGGGCTGAGGCACTCTTCGGGGACGCTGGGCAGAAACTGGCGAATTTCCTCGCCGTGTTCGATCACACGGTAGATCGGGTTCTTGCGATAGGAATCCGTTGTCAGCGCGGCTTCTTCCACCTTGAACTCGTCGCAGTACCCCTCAAGCCCGTTCCACATCCATCCGTAGGCGAACAGTTGTGGGTGCAAGGTGCCAATATGCAAGGTGGCACGGTGCACAGGATGGCCCGCGGTTACCAGTCGCCCCATGAAGGCCGCGAACAGATCAAGCAGGTCCTGCTCGTAATGTGCTCCCTGCAGCAGCCATGTTTTCACGCCAGCTTCAGACAGTTCGGCAGGCTGAGCTGGCTCGATCCACAGCCGGCGCTGCAGATGCACTCCAGCCGGATAGGTGTAAGAGGCGCGGATATCCCGTTTCAGCTCGGTCATTCGTGTACTTTCGGACAAAAGCAGGTGAGTGGAACACTTCCGTTTATCTAGGTGTTCCCCTTGAGGAAACAATCTGGGGCCGGTCAAATTCCACCTCAGGTTTCGCCGATAAATTCTCCGGTGACCTTCAAGCCATCAATCTGTGTCTGGCCCTCGTCCTTGTAAATGCGGCGAGGATAGGCGCCTGCATGGTCAATCAGATGTTCGGCCAATGCTTCTGAGTGAGTGACGATCCAGATTTGTGACCGGTTTGCAGCCTGTGCGATGACCTTAGCCAGCGGCTCCAAAAGGTCCGGGTGGAGGCTCGTTTCCGGCTCGTTCAAGGCCACGAACGCCGGCAGGCGATAGGACAACAACCCGCCCAAAAGCGCCAGATACTGAAGTGTGCCATCCGATAACTCTCGTGCCGGAAATGGCCGATGGATCTCTGGCGTCTCAAGAGAAAAGCGGCAGTCTTGGCCATTGGCTTCAATCTGCAACCGACTTCCCGGAAAGGCGTCAGCTACTGCCTCATGCAGGGGGTGCACATCCTGTCGGATCTCCTTGAGAGTGGCGAACACGGCGGCAAGGTCACAGCCATCGGAGGACAGGGTCGGCGTTGTTACATTGGCGCTGGGGCGGCGGAGCGGGCTGTCCTTGTCCGTGCGAAAGCTGTGGTAGAACCGCCACTCCGAGAGCGTGTGACGGACAACATCCAGCTCGGGGAACCGGGCACCGTCGCGAATGTGCGCCAATGCGGTTTCGGAACTGAGCAATTCATTGTCGTAGGTGACCCGCTCTCCATCAGCGGTGCGCAAAAACACGCTGGGCCCCTTGCGTTGCATGAGGCATACCGGTCGGCGTCCGGTCAAAAGGTTCAGTTCCTCTTCCTTTACCATGGTCTCCAATGGCAGGGCGGGATCGGAAATAGGGTTCGGCAGCCCCAGCGTAATCTTGTAGGACAGATCTCCCAGATCGGCACGCAGTCGGATCTGGGCCTTGTCATGAACCTTGCGGCCCCCGGCCCACATCACGCTCTCCACGCCGCCATCTTCGGAAACGGCGCGGGTAATTCGGCCCAGCGCTGCTTGCTGGAGCAACTCCAGAGACTTGTAAAGATTGGTCTTTCCCGTGCCGTTCTTACCGATAAAAACATTGAGCGCACCAACCCGCATGAACAGGCTGCGAACAGAGCGGTAGTTCTCGATACCGATGGCGGAAACTGGTGGCAGGCCCATGAATGTGGTCCGGTCTTGGGAAAGGATCATCCGAGCATACAAGGCGTTGACGGTGACGCAAGGCCCGGCATGTCTTCCCTGAACAGCAATGGCAGGCAGATGTACATTGATTGCACGTGCGTCCATGCCTACCTGACTGGATAGGTCATCAACCGCTTGCCCGTTAGACAAGGGGAAGCGCGGGTGTGAAAGGAGGTCGTAATGAACAAGCTATCGTCCCTGGGTGCAACTCGGCAAGAAACAGACAGTTTCGGCCCGCTTGAAGTTCCCGAAGACAAGTATTGGGGTGCGCAGACGGCTCGTTCTCTGATCAACTTTCCCATCGGCAAGGAGAAAATGCCGGTGCCGCTGGTGCATGCCCTTGGTGTTGTCAAGCTGGCGGCTGCCACGGTCAATGAAGCAGAGGGGCGCCTTGACCCTGAACTGGCCGGCGCCATCAAGCAGGCTGCTCAAGAGGTTGCAGCAGGGCGGTGGGACGACCACTTTCCCTTGTCCGTTTGGCAGACAGGGTCCGGCACGCAGTCCAACATGAACGCCAATGAAGTGATCGCCAATCGGGCCATCGAGATCCTGGGCGGCGAGTTGGGCAGCAAGGATCCGGTCCATCCAAATGACCACGTCAACATGGGCCAGTCGTCCAACGATACATTCCCCACGGCCATGCACATCGCCGCGGCCGTTGAGATCAAGACCAAGCTCTTGCCCTCACTGCGCCACCTTGAAGAGGCGCTTCAGGCCAAGGTTGATGCGTTTGAGGATATCGTCAAAATTGGCCGAACCCACACGCAGGATGCTACGCCGTTGACATTGGGACAGGAGTTTTCAGGTTATGTGGCCCAGCTTCGTCTGTCGCGCGAACGTCTCGAACAGTCGTTGGTGGGCCTGTACCGCTTGGCGCAAGGGGGAACCGCGGTGGGCACGGGCCTCAATTCAACCCCCGGCTTTGCAGAGGCTTTTGCAGCTCAAGTTGCCGAAACGACGGGGCTGCCCTTCGTGACGGCGGAGAACAAGTTCGAGGCGCTGGCGACCCATGATGCCCTCGTGTTTGCGCATGGTGCGCTGAATACGCTTGCGGTTTCCCTGATGAAAATCGCCAATGACATTCGTTTCCTCGGGTCTGGCCCACGGTCTGGCCTTGGTGAGTTGAGCCTGCCGGAAAACGAGCCGGGCTCTTCGATCATGCCGGGCAAGGTGAACCCTACACAGGTGGAGGCATTGACCATGGTTTGCGCCAAGGTCATGGGCAATGAAACCACTGTATCGGTGGCCGGCGCGACAGGCCACTTCGAGCTTAACGTGTTCAAGCCGGTCATTGCGGAAAGCGTGTTGCAGTCCATCCAGTTGATGAGTGATGCTATGGCCAGCTTCACAGACAGGTGTGTGGTCGGCATCAAGGCCAACAAGGACCGCATCGAGGAGTTGGTGGAACGGTCACTGATGTTGGTAACGGCACTCGCTCCAAAAATCGGCTATGACAAGGCGACTGAGATCGCCAAGGCGGCGCACAAGAACCACACCACTTTGCGTGAAGAAGCGCTGCGCCTGGAGTATGTGACGGAAGAGGAGTTCGATCTCATCGTCCGGCCCGAGCTGATGGTCAAACCGCGCTAGTCGCTTGCGGCCATCAACCTGGTCGCACCCCTCGGAGGTCATCCCGGACAAGCGCAGCGCAGATCCGGGATCCAACAGCAAAAGGAAAAAGCCACTCTGTCATGCCGGACATCGATCCGGCATCCAGAGCTACAAATTGCGGCGGATGGTAAGGGTACTCTGACTGGACCCCGGCTCAGGGCCGGGGTGACGCAAGAGGGTCAGATTTCTCGCGCTAACACCAGCAGCTGTGGGGGAAGATCCACCGTAGGAATGAGCGGTGTGCATCTTACAGCCGCCTGCACTCCTGGTTCCAGTTGACTGGATCCCGCGTCAAGCGCGGGATGACGGTGGTAGGTTGAGGCCACGCCACCTGGTCTCTCGGAGGTTGGATGGTAACGTGGCGCGGCAATGGTTTGCACCGCAGTTTCATCGGTCGCTTGCGGCCATCAACCCGGTCACACCCCTCGGAGGTCATCCCGGACAAGCGCAGCGCAGATCCGGGATCCAACAGGCACTACGGCGTGCTGTGGTGTTCAAGGTTGATGCAAAGTGTTTCCCCGCGGCTCTGGATCCCGCGTCAAGCGCGGGATGACGGCCTGCAATGAAGCACGAGGCTGTAAGCGAGTGAAACCCTTGCGACTATCCTACCCAGCATTGTCATACCGGCCCCCGAGCCGGTATCCAGCATGACAAGCGCTCCCCTCCAACCACTGTCATGCCGGACATCGATCCGGCATCCAGAGCTACAAATTGCGGCGGATGGTAAGGGCATTCCCCAGCGCGGGACTGGGGTGACGATGGCAGGGTCAGGTTCTTCACCTCAGATGCACTACCTTATAATCCGCAGGTTTGCGTTGTATGTCACCGCAGTGACAGGTTAGTGTCGTGCTTGTGTCGTGGTCTTTGTGGCAAGAAACCGGCATGGATAGGTGAGTTCGAGAGGGCAACGCACAATGAAGGTCAAACAGCTTCGTATTGAAAAAGGTTTCTCGCAGGAGCAACTCGCCACCATGGCAGGCGTCAGCACCCGCACCTTGCAGCGCATTGAGCGCGGCGCCAATGCGAGCCCGGAAACCCTGAAATGCCTCGCGTCAGCTCTCGAGACCGATTTTTCCGAGTTAAGGGAGACCCTACCCATGCCTGCACACACACCAAATCCCCCTGCTGTCGCAGCCCAAAACCCGACAACACAACTCACACCAGATATGATGGAAGCAGTGGATGCCTACGAGGCATCAAAGGACCGGCTCGAAACCATTCGCTCTTTTCCCGGACACTTGACGAAGTACGCTGTCGTCATGGGCCTGCTGGCGCTTGTGAACATCATCACGAGCCCTGACGTGCTTTGGGTCATATGGCCCGCGCTGGGATGGGGCATTGCGGTTGCCAGTCACGGGTGGGATGCCCACAAGGCGCAGCAACAGGAATACCGCTCCGCATTACACCCAACTCATCACGGCCAGTCTCATTAAAGTGACGGGAAAACAGGTTTCAAAATGCTACTTCAAATCGTCACGGGTGCCCCGGTGTGGGTATGGCCTCTGCTTGCCTTGTTGATCTGGGCCGGACTGCGGTCAACAAGGCCTCGGCAAACCCGCATCGCCACATTCCTTCTCCTGCCGCTCATTGGCATCATGTCCGCCAATTCCATCGCTTCGCTTGCCAATCCGGTTCTTGCGTGGACGGGCTTTGCTGTATTTTACATCTTCGGCATGCTCAGCGGCTTTCATTGGCAAAGAAAGTGGCTTCGAGGAACAGATGGCGCTTATGTCCAGTTGGCGGGTGAATGGCTCACACTGGCAATGATGATGGCCGTATTCTGGGCCAATTTTGCGCGAGGCGTCGCTCTGGCCATTGAACCGGCCCTTGCATCAGCACCGGTCTTCATTGGCGTTTATGCTGGCCTAGTCAGCTTCGCATCCGGCACCTTTACGGGGCGGGCGATACGTGTCGTGCTTTATGCGCACCAGAACAAGCAATCCATGCCAGCGCCCCGTTCGTGCCGTCAGACCTCGACATGAAACGAATGTCCCGCCAACCGGCGGGACACTGTCACTTTCATTGAAAAAGAAGGCCGATCAACCTTGTTGAATGGCCGAAAGTTTCCATGGCTCACCTGTCTGGCGAACAAAGGTCCAGAGCTCTGTCCGCTCTTCCGGCTCATCCGGGTTCCCTTCAACCACCTTGTTGGTTGCGCGTTCACGGGTCACATCAATGGATGAATAGCGCATGGCCACTGTCGCATATTCGTCAGCCCCCTCGCGCCAAGCCTCACTCAGGTCACCCTGCAACAACTTGATATCGCGCACTTCGTTAATGAGACCATTCGAGGCTGCTTGCCCCAGCTCCTCCGCGAAATATCCCATGATCTCTGGCGTGGTAAGCTCGCGGATCGCGCCATAATCCTCTGCGCCGTAGGCTGTCCATACCCGCGTCAGCATGTCTTCAAACCTGTCGAAGTCGTCAGCCGTCAGCCCGATTTCATCATCCGCAGGTGTAGCGGATGCCGTCGGGTGATCATCGTGAACGGGTCGTGCTCCCGCATTGGGCACGGAGCTGCCTCCAGCGCGCGCGCCACCGGCGTCGTTGAACTCAAAATTCTGAGTGGGATGCGGCGCATAGCCACTTCCTGCGCCAGCCGCCTGTGGCTGTTGCCGCGATCTCAGGAAACGCATCAACAACATGACGCCGCCAGCCAACAGCAGCAGCTGGAAGATCAAACCAAGAAAGCCTGCAAAGCCGCCCATACCGTGGCCAAGCAGCATGCCGATCAGGCCGCCAAGCATCAAGCCGCCCAACATGGAGCCCATGAACCCACCGCCAAACAAGCCGCGGCGCTGCTGCATGGCACCGGCCTGCTGGGTTCGTGTTTGCTGCGAACCTACACCTTGCTGCTGCGTGCCTTGCTGACGCGGTGTCATGGACCGCTCCAACGGTTGGGTTTTTGGTGCTGTCTGGGTCGTCTTCGGCGCGCTGAACGTGCGCGAGCCGCGGCTGCCAAAGCTGAAGCCGCGCTTGGCCTCGGCAAACTCAGCCGTCACGAACACGACCGCGACGGCCATGATGAGAAGCGTCAAGACGCGCCGTGATTTGAGAATGAAACGCATGGAGATCCCACAATTGTCGAAGAAACATGTTTCGCTTGGATATAGTCAGCGCGGCGTCAAATAAAAGGCTCGTGTCCCTATTTTCCAAAAAGCCGCACCCCGGAAAAGCCCGAGGCGGCAATCTCCGCGCACAGGGTTTGCCACTCACACCCTTCACAGGCGGCTTTCATCTGACCTGCGCTGTAACCGGCTCGCAACCGCTCGATATCGTCAGCACTCAACGTAAACGCGGCTTCACGTGGCAAGGGTCGCCCGAGCGCCGCTTCCACAGCCTGCAGCGCCGCTGCATCGCGTTCCTTTACGCTGTCGTCATGACAATGAGCACAGGGGTCTGATTTCAAAAGCCCGGCGCATATGGCATCCGGCCCTGCAACCACCTTGACCGGCTCTCCCGCGTTCATCCGTTGCATCAAGCCTTCGTAATTGCGGGTAAAGGCGGCGGTGTAGCCCTTGCCCACAAACGTCAACATGCACAACAGGTGATGGCCGCGTAGCTCAATCATCTGACGGCTCCGTGCCCGCTTCCCCCGCAGCCAGAAGTTCGGCAAGCAGCGCCTGCTTGGTCTTTGTGTAGTCGGAGGCCTTCCAGCTCTTCTTGGCCGCCTCCAAAAGAGTGCCGATCTGCGGTCCGGGCACAACACCAGCCTTGACCAGATCCTTGCCGGTGACGGGCAACTCCGGCACGGTCCACGACGTCACGAAGGACCACGGCGCGCGCACCTCCTCTACTGCCGACACATCCAAGGCAGACAGCAAGATACCATCACCAACTGCAGGGGCGGATAAGTCATAGGCAAGCGACTTCAGATGCGCCTGCCCAAAGCCGTGGGCTGCCAAAGCACGCCGGGCCTGATGGGCTGCGTGCTCACGCTTGCAAAACATCCCTGAAAAACGCAAATGAACGCACGATCTTTCATCTTTGAGCGCAATCAAACGCAGGTCCTTGTCCCCGTTCAAGCCCAGCGCCTGTTCTGCACTTATCACCGCCTGCACGCGGTCCAGTTCAACCGGTTCGCCGGCTGCAGGGGTCAGAACTCCTGCGCTTTGCATAAGTTCCAGCACCTCGGCCGCCCTTGGTGCTTCAACCAGTCGAGCCAGTTCTTTCGTCACACGCTCTGCCGACAGGTCGGTGATGCCGTCACGCTCGGCGGTACAAGCCGCCAGCGCGACCGGATCCGGCTCGCCATGCCCATAGGTCGCAAAGAAACGAAAGTAGCGCAGGATACGCAGGTAGTCTTCCCGAATACGCTGGGTTGCATCTCCGATGAAACGGACCTGCCGGGTGAGGCAATCATTGACCCCTCCCAGCGGATCAAACAATTCTCCGTTGCGATCAACGTACAGCGCATTCATCGTGAAATCGCGCCGGGACGCATCCTTGGCCCAATCCCGCCCAAAGCGGACAACTGCATGACGACCAAACGTCTCCACGTCTTCCCGCAGGGTCGTCACTTCGAACGGTATCCCCTCACAGACAAGCGTAACCGTGCCATGCTCAACGCCGGTGGGCACAGCTTTCAGACCAGCCTTTTCCGCGCGCTCCATGGTGGTTTCAGGCAAGGCCGTGCAGGCAATATCTACATCCTCAACCGGTTCACCCAAAAGCGCATTTCGCACCGGCCCACCCACAACGCGAGCCCGGTCTCCGTCTTGCTCCAGCACATCAAACACACGCTGGATCGCGCCTGTTTGCAGCCAGTCGCTTGTTTTCAACTCAGCCATTCGGCTCTTCATATCCCCCTGGGACGAACACCCCATCGATTATCTGGGCAGGGCGATACTGCGAGCCTTGAGGGGCATAACCCACCGATGCCATGATGATGAAACTGGCCGCTACCAGCGCCAGACCGGAAATTGCCAGCCAAGCAATCGGTCCATCGCGGAACTTCTTGTCTGTCTGCGCCTTTTTTCCCAGATACAGCCAGATGGCGTAACCGATAAAAGGAACGAGAAACAGCAAGCCATGGGTAATCAGAATTCGAAGCATCAGGCATACACCGTGTTGTAAAGGCAGCGTAAAATCCCTGCGGTGACCCCCCAGATATAGTGGTCCTCATAGGGCATTGCGTAAAAAAAGCGTTTCTTTCCAGCGATTTCGCGGGACTGCGTCAAATGGTTTGCCGGATTCATGAGAAATGAGAGCGGCACCTCGAACACGTGTTCCACTTCTGCCGGATTGGGCTGAAGGGCAATCTCGGCCGGGGCCGTGGCCAGTACCGGAACCACCCGATACCCGGAGCCGGTCAGGTACGATCCCAACTCACCGATCGGCGTAACCAGGGCCGGATCCAGCCCGACTTCCTCATGAGCCTCTCGCAACGCGGCAGCCACCGGATCGATATCCTCCTCGTCTATCTTGCCGCCCGGTAGCGCAACTTGCCCGGCATGGGCACGCAAGTGAGCAGTGCGCTGGGTTAGCACGATACGCGCGTCGGGGCCTCGGTTCACAGCGAGGATAAGAACGGCCGCATCCCGCAATTTGTGAGGATGCTCAGCGCAGTAGCTGAACTCGGGATTTAACAAATGGTCTCCGCCCACCACAGCGCGCAGCACGTCCATCCGCTGTTGCACACGCATTTGGAAGGCATCCGCCGAATAAAGATCAGACGTTTCACCCAACGGGTACGGGTGCATCACGTTCAAGGTGCTCAAACCGGGTTATCCTCTCATTGTTCGGCTGGGAAAAACTCCCCGTTGCTTTCTATTCCCAGCACACAAACGCCGTCGATTTTTCTCTCAACCATGTGGTCGGCCAGCTCGTAAAGCAAAGGTCGCGCGAGCAAAGCTTCCAACCGCCCTCTGACATGGATGTAAGGCTTCAACCCGCCCGTGTCACTTTCCGTTTCAAAACGGACCGGGTGATCCGGGCCTGCAACCACAACATCCCCCGTGTTGGTGCGGAACGTGAAAACCGACCCGGCATCGCCTTCTCCCGGCTGGAAGTCCATCTCGACCGCCACGAACGGCGCATCGTCCACTGTCAGTCCAATCTTCTCTACCGGTGTTACCAGATAGTATTTTCCATCCTCTTCCCGTTTCAATACGCTGGCGAACAAATCAACCAGCGCCTGCCGGGCAATGGGCGTCCCCATGTAAAACCACTGACCATCGCTGGCGATCCGCATATCCAGATCACCGCAAAACGGCGGATCCCAGCGATCAATGGGAGGCAGTGACTTCCCATCTCCGCCTGCACGATCAATCAGGGCTTGCAATCCGGCTGGCAATTGCGATGTTGTCATCTCAGGCCCCTCCTCCAAAGGCTGTTCCCATGATAAACCTCAGGAAACACAAATACAGTGCGCGCCCACCCGTCTTAGGTCGAATAGGCGGCTTCACAAGATCTATGCATTCTTGCGTAAACTGCAATTGTCCACCCTGACAGTTAAACGCTGGTAGTGGCAAAACGCCGCTGCGTTCTCAGAATGTTAAGTCAACCTGAGGAACATGTAAAAGATGCCGCAATTTTGACATCTCTGTGAAATTGCATGGAACAATTCCTGTTTGAACCCTGTATTATGATGGTTAGAACCGGCGATAGACCGATCAGCCAGCCCCCAAGCTTCGTGGAGCATGCATGAACACCAATCCCCCCGGCGTCTCACAGGATCCTGAAGAAATCATCAAGGCTTCCGAACAGGCCGTGACCACAATCACCAAGGCGCGTGAGGAAGTTGCCCGCGTCATCTTTGGTCAGGAAAGCGTGGTGGAGCGGTCCCTCATCACCATCTTGTCAGGCGGCCATGGTTTGCTGGTTGGCGTGCCGGGCCTGGCCAAGACGAAACTGGTCGACACACTGGGAACCGTTTTGGGTTTGGATGCACGACGCATTCAGTTCACCCCTGACCTGATGCCCTCGGATATTCTCGGGTCGGAGGTCATGGAGGAGAGTCCCGATGGCACTCGCTCCTTCCGCTTCTTGCAAGGCCCTGTTTTTTCTCAGCTTCTTATGGCCGACGAAATCAACCGCGCCAGCCCCCGCACGCAGTCGGCACTTCTGCAGTCCATGCAGGAGTATCACGTCACCATTGCAGGGCATCGGCACGACCTGCCGCGCCCCTTCCATGTGCTGGCCACTCAAAATCCGCTTGAACAGGAAGGCACCTACCCGCTGCCTGAAGCCCAGCTCGATCGCTTCCTAATGCAGATCGATGTCCACTACCCCGATCTGGATGCCGAGCGTCGCATTCTGCTGGAAACCACAGGGGCTGATGAAGCCGCCGCTGCCCGCATTCTGGAAGCCGCAGACCTGATGGACATACAAGCGCTGGTGCGAAAGATCCCAGTGGGTGAAACCGTCGTAGAAGCCATATTGCGGCTGGTGCGCGCGGCCCGTCCGGACCAGATGGAGGCAGACAATGCCCTTGCGGACCTGATCGCATGGGGCCCCGGCCCACGTGCAAGTCAGGCATTGATGTTGACTGTTCGAGCCCGTGCGCTGCTTGATGGCCGTCTGGCCCCAAGTATCGAAGATGTTCGCGCATTGGCGGAACCGGTCTTGCAACACCGCATGGCGTTGACATTCGCCGCGCGCGCTGATGGCCAAACGGTGCCCGGTGTGATCCGCAGCATCGTTGAAAAGCAGTTGTAGCGCATTACGGCGGCAAACGGAGTAAAACAATGGCCTCGACAGACGACACCACCGCGCTCAACACGATGGCTGTATCCGTCAAGGCACGTGCGCTCTCGGAGAGCTTGCCGGACCTTTTGGTTGAGGCTCGACGTCTTGCTCAGACAGTCACTGCGGGCTGGCATGGCCGAAAGCGCGCTGGCCCCGGTGAGACATTCTGGCAATTCCGACCCTTTCACACCGGCGAGCCGGTCAAGCGTATCGACTGGCGCCGCTCTGCCCGTGACACGCATCTCTATGTTCGTGAGCGGGAATGGGAAGCCGCACACACGCTGTGGCTTTGGGCAGACCTTTCCGAGTCAATGCAGTTCCGCTCCAGACTCAGCGCAACCACAAAACAGCATCGCGCGTTGCTATTGCAATTGACGTTGGCCAATCTGCTCGGTGACGCGGGCGAGCGTGTCGGCGTCCCTGACGTTGTTGCGCCCACCGCCAGTCGCAATTTGGCGGAGAAAATAGCCACAGCCCTGCTTCACCACAAGGTGCAAACTGCCTATCCTTCGGCTCAAAACATTCGAAGGTTCTCGGATGTTCTTGTATTTTCTGACTTTCTGGACCCGCCAGACGTAACTGTAGAATGGATCCGCAAAGTGGCCGCCACAGGAGCCAAGGGTCATCTCGTCCATATTCTGGACCCCATCGAAGAAACCTTCCCGTTCAACGGCCGTATGGAATTTCGTGATCCCGAAACTGGCAGCAAGCTTCTGGCGGGACGTGCCGAGGAGTGGCGACGCTCCTATCAGGACATACTGGCGGAACACAAACACACCATTCGCTCCGCGGCGCGCAGTGCTGGCTGGTCCTACATAGAACATCATACGGACCACTCCCCGAATGAACCCTTGCTGTTTTTGCATGCGCGCCTTGGCGATGATGCACGGGCGTTTGGAGGTAGCGCATGAGTGGACTTTTCGCGTCACTCGCTTTCGCAACCCCTTGGGTCCTGGCGGCACTTGCCTTGCTGCCAGCGATTTGGTGGCTGCTCAGACTAACCCCGCCGCGGCCGGAGCAAACCACGTTTCCGCCGTTGCGGCTGCTGCTGTCGATCACTAAACAGGAAGAGACCCCCAACAACAGCCCATGGTGGCTGACCTTGCTGCGGCTGCTTCTGATTGCTGCTCTCATCGTTGCACTGGCAGGCCCGACGTGGAATCCACTCACACGCTCCACCACGACCACCGGCCCACTATGGCTGGTCATCGACAATGGCTGGGATGCTGCAGCCGGATGGTCCCAACAGCAGGATCTCGCACTGAAACTGCTGGATGAAGCCGTTGAAAACGGCCGACCCGTTCTGGTTCTTGCCAGCGCAGACGGTCCGCGCCAAACACCCGCCCTGACAGGGGCCCCGGAAGCACGAGAACACGTGCGCGCCCTCGCACCGCGCAGCTGGCCCAATGATCGCGCCCAATTGGCTCCTTTGATGCAAACCGCTGCCAGCGATACGCCGCCGACAACCCTGATCTGGCTTCCCTCCTCACTGCAAACTGCTGAGGATAAAATTTTTTTTCAGGCGCTGGCGACTTATGAAGATACAACCACCATCGAGATTTTCACGCCTGATGCACAGGTCTACGGACTTAAAAACCTGCGCAACAATGCCCAATCGATGCGCCTTGATGTAACGCGGATGAACGCCGAAGAGCCAGAGAGCCCAGAGGTCCTGGCCGTTGATGGACAGGGCCGAACCATTGCACGACAACGCATAACTCTCGCCAGCGGCGAAAAAACCGGCACTGCCAGGCTGGACCTGCCAGCCGATCTACGTAATGACATCGCGCGCCTCACACTCACTGGCCACCGTGCCAGCGGCACCACTTTTTTGGCGGATGAACGTTGGAAGCGACGCAAGGTTGGCATTCTGACCGATAGCCTGGCCCAAGAAACCCAGCCCCTTCTTTCGGCACGATACTATCTCAACCGTGCCCTCGCCCCCTTTGCAGACCTCCCCTCCACACGCTCGACGGACCTCAGGGAAGCGATCACGGACTTGATCGACAAGGGGGTTACCGTGATGGTTCTGGCAAATATCGGCACGCTGCCCGCTTCGGCTGAAGACCAGTTGAACAGGTGGGTCGAGAATGGCGGAACACTGGTGCGTTTTGCCGGCCCGAACATGGCAGGAGAAAGCGATACGTTAATTCCAGTGCGCCTGCGCGGCGGTGACCGGACGTTGGGCGGCAGCCTCTCATGGAAGCAACCACAGCCTATTGGCGAGTTTGCTGCGGAAGGTCCGTTCCGCGCCTTGACAGTGCCTACCGATGTTACCGTCCAACGACAGGTTCTGGCCCAACCCTCAGCCGAGCTGCCAAACAAGACCTGGGCCTCTTTGCAGGATGGGACACCCCTCGTCACGGCAGATGTGCGCGGACAAGGTCAGATCGTGCTATTCCATGTGACCGCAGATACAACCTGGTCCAACCTGCCGCTCTCCGGTGCCTTTGTCCAAATGCTTCAGGCCATTACCACCAACGCGGCCGCTCGCACCAACGCTCAGACGGACAGTGAGCCGAGCGAGACAAGCTCGACCATGCTGCCGCCCTATCGTGTTCTTGATGGCACTGGGCAACTCACCACCCCGCCGCCTGAAGCCTTGCCGTTGAATGAAACCGAGTTGGCCAGCCTTTCGCCCAGTTGGCAGCATCAACCGGGCCTCTATGGCACGGAGAGCGCTTTTACAGCCTTCAACTTGCTCAAGGCGGAAGACGAAGTGGTGGGCCTCGACCTGCCGCAGGAACTTCAGTCTGCTGCACGCGCTTATCCGGAAAGTGAACCAGTTGATCTGCGCGCGCCGCTTTGGGCACTGGTGCTGAGCCTTGCGCTTTTGGACTCTGTCATCCGCATCGTCCTTTCAGGCGCGCTGCAGCGGCGGTTGGTCCAACCCGTTCTTGTTGCCACACTTGGCGTTTCCGTGGCGCTGGCATTTGCGCCAACGCCCAGCCACGCACAGGAGACGGCCGCAGACATATTCGCCCTTGACGCCACACTGGACACTCGCCTCGCCTATGTGCGCACCGGAGATGCTGAGGTTGATGAGATCAGCCGGGCGGGCCTCTTTGGTTTAACCCGCGTCCTGACAGCCCGCACTGCGCTTGAACCCGAGGCTCCCGTGGGCGTGGACCTGGAAACGGACGAGTTGGCGTTCTTCCCCTTTCTGTACTGGCCGATCACCGCTGACATGCCGGAACCAAGTGAAGCAGCAATTGCCCGCCTCGACGCATACATGCGAAATGGAGGCACTGTGTTGATCGATACTCGAGACCAACTCACCGCTGGCTCAGGTGGCTTTAGCGGCACGCCAGAACGGACCAAGTTGCGGACCATGCTGGAAAGCATTGATGTACCGCCATTGGAACCGGTGCCGTCAGATCATGTGCTTACCAAAACCTTTTACATCCTCAACGAGTTTCCCGGTCGATACGCAGGCAGCCCGCTGTGGGTGCAGGCCTTGCCAGCTGCAACGGCACAAGGACGCCGCCCTGTGCGCGTAAGTGATGGCGTCTCCCCCATCTTGATCACCGCCAATGACATGGCCGCGGCTTGGGCGATCGATTCCAACGGCACGTACCTTTATCCGACAGTCCCACCCAACCCCTCACAGCGGGAAATGGCCTTTCGTGTTGGCGTGAACATCCTCATGTACGTGATGACTGGAAACTACAAATCCGATCAGGTGCATATTCCCGCCCTGCTTGAGCGCCTCGGTCAGTAAAGGGAGAAGAAGATGATCTGGTCCCTTTCGTTTGATCCATTGATCCCGTGGCCATGGCTCTATGCTGCGGCAGCACTCTTTGTCATTGTGGCCATCGCCTTGCTGTACCTGCGGCTCAAGGGCGCCTTGTTGCGCGTGTTGGCCATCACCTTGCTGCTGCTGGGCATTGCCAATCCAGCCCTCTATCAGGAGGACCGTAGCCCTCTCTCAACGGTAGTGGCGCTGGTTACCGATCGCAGCCAAAGCCAAACGCTGGATGGGCGCGAGACCGACACCGACACTGCCCGCACCAGCATTGCAGCACAGATTGAAGCGCTGGAAGGTTTCGACCTGCGCGAAGTAACCGTGGACCCGGCATCTGGTCTGCGCAACGATGGCACGCAGTTGTTCAGTGCACTGGCCGACAGTCTGGGTGATGTGCCGCCTGAACGCATTGGCGGAGCAATTCTGTTAACCGACGGCCAGGTTCACGATGTGCCGGAGACCCTTGATCAACTGGGATTTGATGCGCCGTTGCACGCGGTGCTTTCAGGCCATCCGGAAGAAGTAGATCGGCGCCTGCACATCGTTTCCGCACCC
Organism: Pseudovibrio exalbescens DSM 16456; assembly: GCF_000422785.1. Classification (GTDB taxonomy): domain Bacteria; phylum Pseudomonadota; class Alphaproteobacteria; order Rhizobiales; family Stappiaceae; genus Pseudovibrio; species Pseudovibrio exalbescens. The sequence goes on along the minus strand of NZ_AUGS01000001.1, from coordinate 60,303 downwards.
AAATTTGGTCTTGTTGGATCTGAACAGACGGTCGTTCTGGAAGCCGTGCAAGCTGGCACTGGGGAGTTGCCACAAACAGCCACGCTCACCCTGCGCCGCAATGGCAGCGCGGAAGAGCAGAGGCAAATCCGCGTCAACCAGCCCTTCGAGGTCACACTGGAGATCGATCATGGAGGTGACAACATCTTCGAGTTTGAAGTCTCCGGCCTCGACAACGAACTCACGCCAATCAACAACCGGGCGGTGGTGACCGTTGACGGCATTCGCGAAAACCTCCGGGTTCTGCTTGTTTCTGGGTCGCCGCACGCCGGGGAGCGCACATGGCGCAATTTGCTGAAGTCGGACGCGGCCGTAGATCTGGTGCATTTCACCATTTTGCGGCCTCCGGAAAAACAGGATGGAACCCCAATCAACCAGTTGTCTTTGATTGCGTTCCCAACCCGCGAGCTGTTTTCAGTCAAGATTGATGAGTTTGATCTCATCATTTTTGACCGCTACGAGCGCCGCGGCGTGCTGCCGTTGTTATACTTCGACAATATTGCCCAGTTCGTCATGAAAGGTGGCGCCGTACTTGTAGCTGGCGGACCAGATTATGCAGACATGTCCTCCATCTACCAAACCCCGCTGAGCCGCGTGTTGCCCGCAGCCCCAACAGGTCAAACGCTGGACGTTCCATTCCAGCCGCAAATCTCTAGTCTTGGAGAGCGCCATCCGGTAACGCGTCAACTCCCGGGATCAGAGCAAACACCTCCAGCTTGGAGCCGCTGGTTCCGGGTGGTTGATTCCGTGATTACAAGCGGGCAAGAATTGATGACCGGAGCCGAGGACCGCCCCCTTTTGGTGCTGGACCGTGTTGGCGAAGGGCGGGTCGCTACCCTGCTGTCGGATCATGTGTGGCTTTGGGCCCGAGGCTATGAAGGCGGCGGACCGCATGTGAGTCTGTTGCGCCGTCTGGCGCACTGGCTTATGCAGGAGCCGGACCTGGACGAAGAGACCCTGCGTCTCGAAGCCAACGGACAGGACTTGACGATCCTGCGCCAAACCCTGGATGAACAGGTTGACCCTGTCGTGCTGACCACTCCTTCGGGCCAAACCAGCATTCATGAGCTGGCACCGGACGAGCCGGGCGTCTGGAGCACCACTGTGCGCGTTGGCGAACTCGGGCTGTATGAAGCAGATGACGGCGTGCGCCGAACGCTCATCAACATTGGGCCGGCAAACCCGAAAGAGTTTCGTGATGTAATCTCCACGCCAGATCGTCTTGCGGAGACAATCGACCCTACTGGCGGCGGTATAGTGCGCCTGCGCCAAACCCCGGAGGAGTTTGAAGTTCCGGATGTAATTGCCGCAAGCAGCGGCGCGAACTACCACGGTGCTGGCTGGATCGGCTTGAAACGGTCGGATGCAAGCATGCTGAACGGCATTCGGAAATATCCGCTCATGACAGGCTTTCTGGGTCTAGGGGTCCTGCTGCTGCTCTTGTCCGCCATGTGGTATCGTGAGGGGCGCTGACCCCTCACACTGTAGCCCCTGCCCCGGCCCGCACCAAGCCGGTCGGCAACGGACCATCCTGCAACATGAGAACGAGCAAGCGATCCGGGTCATAAGGCCCCGGCAATTCCATGGTATGTTCGGGCACTTTCTGATAGCCCAGAGGTCCGTAATACGGCGCATCTCCGATGAGGAGAATGGCAGGAACCCCGGAACAACGGGCAGCATCTTGCGCGGTTTTCATCAAGGCTTTGCCTAACCCCTTGTTTTTGTAGGAAGGGCTGACAGTAAGGGGGCCAAGCAGCATGGCGGAGGTATCGCCGATATGGATCGGCGTTAACCGGACTGAGCCGGCCAGAACACCATCCATCAGACCAACGAAACTGTGCGCCATGCAGGGCGGTACGCCCTCACGAATGCGAAACGCAGTCCGCGTGTGGCGTCCGGGTCCAAACGCCTCATCTTGTATCAAGTCGATTTGGTGGGAGTCCTGCGGCATTTCTTGCCGGATGAACCATTGGGGTTTCAGCATAACATGACCATTGTTGGAACCGGGTGTTCGCGGCTCCCCAGTGGTCACGGCCTGTCAGAGACCATGGAACACAGCTGCAAAACCACGACGAACTGCGTCACGCACTCGGCGCTCGCCACAGGTCATTCGTCGTCGGAGAGATAGCTGTGCCACCTGAAAACTTCCTTCAATGGGTTTACGCGAAATCCGTTAGCATGAGCCACGAATTTCGTAAAGATCATAAATGACGGAGCAAGCATAAACTTTCTGATAAACGCTCACCAGAAGGCACAAGCCTCTCGCGCATTTCGCACCTCCATCAAACGGCGGCGCGTCGCCGGTGTGGTGCCTTGCGGCAGCTCGTCAACCGGGAAGAACCCGATCTCCGCAATCTCATGACCCGGACGCTCCCAGTTCGGGTCGCGTGTCCAGTTGCGTACGACGAAGAACGCCACATGATCCCGCTGCGTGGCATTCCTATTGAAGTGCATGGACAGAAATTCAGGGGGCGTTCTGGGAACGATGCCTGCCTCTTCGCGAAGCTCGCGAATGGCAGCCTGCTCCAGTGTTTCACCCGGATCCACGCCACCTCCGGGCAGATACCAGCCCTTCAAATAGGTGTGTTTGACCAACAGCACACTACCGGCTTCATCAAAAACGGCGATACGCACACCCAGCGTCATCGCCCGGCGAAACATCGCCACCGTATGCACAAGGACTCGCACGATCCGCGTTGTTAGGCTGATTTGATGGTCGTCGGCTTCCACCACTCGGCAACCTCCCCGTGAAACATCACAATTCTGCATGCCTCCAATGCAAAAACAGCACTACTCATTCGTGCTGCCTCAGCTAAACAGACGCAGAGTAAAGCAACATGTTTGCTTGTATTGCACTCCGTGCACCAACTAATGCTCCCAATAAACCTGCTTGAGGCACACTATGCTTATCCGTTGGCTCCGTTCCAGAGCTAAAACCACGCGTTTTCAATGGCGCCCGGCCCTGAACAGCGCTCAAACCCCCTACGTTTCTTGTCTGCACACTGCTTATAACGGCTAATGGCCAATTTGACGCTCTTTTTTTGGGGTCAGAACCACAAAAAATAACTGGAAATAACAATAACACTTGAACTTGAACGGGCACCAGTAAATATCCAGAGGATGTTCAAGCTCGTTCAGATTTCCGACCCCCATCTTGGCCCATTGCCAGATGTTGAATTATTGCAGCTCGCCTCCAAACGGGTGCTGGGCTACATCAACTGGCAACGCAACAGAGCGCACGCCATGACCAACTCCTATCTGGACCAGTTGGTCGACGATATTCACGCAAAGGCCCCAGACCACATCGCTGTTTGTGGCGATCTGGTAAATATCGCTCTGCCGAAAGAAATCGAAGCCGCAAAGGCGTGGTTGAGCGAGCTTGGAAGCCCGGCTGACGTTTCACTGACGCCGGGCAACCATGACGCCTATGTGCCCGGAGCCTTCAAGGCGGCAACGACCGAATGGCAAGCCTACATGAGCGGAGACGACATCGCTCATCACACGATGCCACGACCAGAAAACTCCCTCTTTCCTTGGGTTCGTGTCCGCGGCTGCGTGGGACTTGTGGGCCTTTCCACCGCACGGGCCACCGGCCCTTTCATGGCGACAGGTCACATTGATTCAGCCCAACTCCGCGAACTGGGGACTGCCCTGGACCATTTGCGCAAGCAAGGTTTGTTTCGCGTGGTCGTGATGCACCATCCGCCCGTGCGCGAAGCCACCAAGTGGCACAAACGCCTCGTCGGATCCAGCAGGTTCCGGAAAATCATTGCCGATCACGGGGCTGAACTGATCTTGCATGGCCACACTCATAAAGCCACTCGAATGCAAATTGCCGGCGCTCATGGGCCCGTGCCGGTTGTATGCGTTCCCTCAGCCTCAAATGGTTTGGGATCGCATCGCCCAGCAGCCCGCTACAACACCTTCGAGATCTCCGGCAATCCGGGCGCATGGCAGTGCCGCATGTTGGAGCGTGGCTTCCAACAAGGCAACACCGGCGTCACCGAAATCGCGACACACACTCTTCAGATCCCGTCAGGAGCCAAGCCCTAAACTCCGCCCGGCACGATAAACCACGCATAGGCAACCAACGCGGCTGCACCAACAAGAAGCCCAAGAACAAACAGGAACATGCCCTTCCAGAAACTCGCGGCCGGGCCACCTTGTTCCTTTTTGTGTTGGGCCAACGCCTCCATCGCGCGCGCCTTGTCCGGATCCTTGCCGCGCAGCCGCCGCATCAACCAGTCACCTTCAAGGAACAGGTCCTTTTCAATGATCCGTTCGGCGATGTATTCGGTGATGCAGTCCGCCATATCATCCAGATTGGCGGATTCCAGAAGGACCACACGCCCCATCCGTGTGTCCTTCACGAAACGGTAGGTCTGTTTGTCTCGCGCCATCAGCACGTGACTGGTCATATCGATCCACAAGCGGGGCTGCGATCCACCAACAATGTGAAATGAGAACTGATCGTCGTCTTCCGGCACTTCGCGGAAAACGTCCTGCAGCTCTTCGCTGAGCATCTCAAGCCGAGCCCGCTCACTTTCCTGCAGGTCAACCACAACATCCGTTCTTTCAATTTCAGCCATCCGCACTTTGCGAATGGCCTCACGCAAAGACCGAACCCGCGCGTGTGGCACAACGTTATCACGCACCTCTGTCATTGAGCCCCCAGAGCCACTCACCGCTACCATATAGTGGCGCAAACCTAACCAAAACGGCACTTCCCGCCTATTGGTCGACCCGGTCATCCACCGGCAATCATGTGCCAATGGTTAACCAATGTTAACCCCCAAATTAATACAATTTTAATATTGACGGCACAACTCCTCACGGGTGGGTTACCCTTGATCAAACTTGGGGCAACTGCTTTCAGGAACGACCGGCACCACTCCGCAGCTTGGTGAAGACAAACAGCGAAAGAACGGCAAGGCTGTTCGAAATCCGGCGGTCAAGACACTGAAACTATTTACCATTCAGGAATGGCAGATGAGGTCCGGCGTCCTTGGGCAATACGCCCAGACCACGCGGATCATCCGCAACTTCGATGGCTCGCTTGAAGGGCACAAAGCCACTGCGCTGGTAGAACCCGAGCGCCTGCGGGCTGTCACCAGTACAGGTATGAAGCCAGAATCGCCGCGTGCGCTCACGGCCCCATACAATTTCAAGGGCTTGGTTCATCAACCAGCGCCCCGCACCTCCCCCGACTACTTCCGGCGTCAATCCAAAGTAAGTCAGTTCCACATTCTGCGGGTCCGCAAAATCAAGCTCTAACAAGCCCACTGGATTGCCATCTTTCATCGGCAGATAAACTTCACGCGTGGTTTGCGCAAGAAGAGCCTCAAGTTCATCGTCGGCGCAGGTCAACCGCCCGAACCAAAGCCAAGGCTCACCAATCCGCCTGAACACATCCCGAAATGCCTGCGCGCTCATGGCTTCCTGCTGTTCAAGGGCAAGATCCGACCTCGAAACAGGCGTCAAATCCGGCTTTTCTGTCATTTCTAGATAGGTAACGACAAAAGCAATCTTGTCCTGTGGCAAAACGGTATAACCATCAAGGTGCAATGGGATCGTGCTCATGAAAACTCCCTGAACTATAGCAATATGGAAAGTGAGGTGACGCAGGATGGGGTCAATGTCAATCAACCAGATTGATCAAACCATCCTCAACCGGGGCCTTCAGCAAAACAATGGATCTGCTCTAAACGGTCCGCCCATGCCGGCCGGCTGGCGTGAAAGATCCGCGCATCCGGTGTTTTGGTAATCGTCTGATCCAGACTGCCCGCTGGCACAACCAGCAGCTCTCCGTCCATCTGCATCATCGGCACGGGAGCGCCGCACTCAGAGCAAAAGCTTTTCTGATGGCGCGTCTCGGGTACCCGATATGTCTTGATGAGCGCATCACCACTGAGCCAGACGAGTTGAGCCGTGGTTGAAAAAAGATTTGCCGCATGCGCTGAGCCTGTATCCTTTTGGCACCGACTGCAGTAGCACAAAAAGAAGTGCTCGAACTGCCCAGAGACACGATAGGTCACACGACCACATTGGCACGAGCCCGATACATCTGACGTCATTGATCCCCTCCCCTATTCTTGAAGTATCGCAAGGGGAACAATACTCATCGATCAGCGGAGGTCCAGCGCTAACCCCCACGGAACACAGAGGGTCAGATGGAACCCACTGTTTTCAGACGTGCACGAGGATGCACTTCGTTCTGGCTCATAACAAAGGTGTGGGCTCTAAAACGCTCGACGATAGACCGGACATAAGGGCGGGTGTGGGCTGAGCACAGCAAAACGGGGTTTTCACCGGCTTGACCCGCTTCCTCAAATGCCTGCCGTACCAGTCCAACAAACTCCTGAAGCTTGGACGGCGCCATCGCAAGCTGACGGTCATCACCATCGCCGATAATGGATTCCATGAAGGCCGACTCCCATTGCGGGCTAAGGCTGATCAACGGCAAATAACCGCCAGGCGACTGATTGGCAGCGCAGATCTGGCGGGAAAGGCGGGTTCGCACGTGTTCGGCAATCATGGATGGATTGCGGGTGGAACCAACAGCTTCAGCAACCCCCTCCAATATGGTGCCCAGGTCGCGAACCGAAATGCGCTCCTCCAGCAAGGCTTGCAACACGCGCTGAATGCCAGAAATGGAGATGGTGCTCGGGACAATATCCTCCACCAACTTGGCCTGATCGTCCGGGAGCTGTTTCAGCAGGTGTTGAACATGCGCATAGGTCAACAACTCGGAAATGTTGGACTTGATGGTTTCAGTCAAGTGAGTTGAAAGCACGGTTGCAGGATCAACAACGGTATATCCCAACAGGGACGCTTCTTCGCGGTATTGCGCCTCTACCCAGGTTGCAGGCAAACCGAAGGTCGGCTCGGTTGTTTGGGTCCCCGGCAACTTAACCTCGCCGCCGCGCGGATCCATCACCATGAACTGGTTCGGGAACAGCACACCGGAGCCAGCATCCACTTCCTTAACCTTGATGATATACTCGTTCGGTTGCAGCTGTATGTTATCCAGAATACGTACAGACGGCATGATGACACCCATGTCGGAAGCGATCTGGCGACGCAATGCCTTAATTTGTTCGGTAACCTGATCCGTCTCTTCCTTGTTGCGGCCATTGATGATCGGAAGCAGCGCATAACCAAGTTCAATCTTCAATTCATCCAGCTTCAAGCTGTCAGTGATCGGCGGTTCCTTGGGCGCAGCTTCCTCTTCCTGAGCCGTTACCTGTTCAGCGATTTCCGTAGCCTTTTGCTCCTCGATTTGACGCGATGCGCGCCGAGCCATGTACCCGGCCAGCCCCGCCAGTGCGAGAAACGGTATCATCGGCATGCCCGGCAACAGCGACAAGATCACCATGACGAATGCAGACATGCCGAGCGCCTTGGGATAGCCCGAGAATTGCTTGACCAGTTCCCGGTCTGCGGAGCCTTGCAGCCCGGCCTTGGATACCAGAATACCGGCGGCGGTGGACACGATCAGCGCGGGGATCTGGGAGACCAGACCATCACCGATGGTCAACAGGGTGTAGTTCTGCGCGGCTTCGGAGAAGCTGAGTTCCTTCTGCAGAACCCCGATGACAATGCCGCCTACAATATTGATGAAGGTGATCAGCAGGCCGGCGATGGCATCCCCGCGCACAAACTTGGAGGCACCATCCATGGACCCGAAGAACGTGGATTCCGACTCCAGTTCCTTGCGGCGGCGGCGGGCTTCGTCCTCATCAATCAGGCCAGCAGAAAGGTCCGCATCAATGGCCATCTGCTTGCCCGGCATGGCATCCAGAGTGAAACGCGCGGCAACCTCGGCGATACGCCCCGAGCCCTTGGTAATGACGATGAAGTTCACAATCACGAGGATCGCAAACACGATGATCCCGATGACATAATTGCCGCCCATGACAAAGCTGCCAAAAGCGGAAATCACATTACCAGCGGCCCCTTCGCCTTCGTGACCATTGGCCAGGATCAGTCGGGTTGATGCCATGTTCAACGCCAACCGAAGCATCGTGGCAATCAACAAGACCGTTGGAAACGAGGAGAACTCCAGCGGCTTTTGAATAAAAAGGCCGGTCATGAGGATCATGACCGAAAAGATGATGGATATGGCGAGGAACAAATCCAGCATCATGGGGGGCATGGGCAGGATGAGCATCACAAGGATGACCATCACCCCAATCGCCAGTCCCAGATCACCGTGGCGTACCGCTGTGTAAATGTCGCGGATCGACAACCCGAAAGCAGACGTCATGAAACCGCCAGCCCCTTTGGAGGCCCCGTTGCCGCTTTCTGCAGCCGGTTGCTGGGTTACTTCATTGTCCGCCATGAACGCCCAAATGCCCCTTTACGCGCTCGTGTCAGGTATGCGCACGCAGCTCACCCGGCTGCGGAACGTAGATCCCTTCCTCCGCATACTGGTTGAGTTTGTTGCGCAAAGTCCGAATTGAAATGCCGAGTATCTTGGCCGCATGGGTCCGGTTGCCCAGACAGTGGTCCAGAGTATCAAGAATAAGATCCCGCTCCACGTCAGCTACCGTGCGCCCAACCATGACTGTGGAAACAGCCTCCGCAGCCTGCGCTGCGGCCCGCGCTGCGGTTTCGTGCCCCGGGCCGGCCTGAATAGGCGACCCATCCGGCATGCGGATCGCATCGGCGCCAATCTCTTCGCCGCCAGCCAGCAGAACCGCCCGGTGCATGGTGTTTTCCAGCTCGCGCACATTGCCGCGCCAATCGTTGGCCAGCAGCACTTCACGCGCATCCTCACCCAAACCGGCTGCAGCCACCCCATTGGCCTTGGCATAAACACTCAGGAAATGCTCCGCCAACTCGATGATATCCCCCGGACGCTCGCGCAGTGGCGGCAATTTCAGGTTCACCACGTTCAGCCTGTACAGCAAATCCTCACGAAATGTACCGGCCTTGACGGCCTCGCCCAAATCCCGGTTCGACGTTGCGATAATGCGAATGTCCACCGGTACCGGCTTGCTGCCGCCCACCCGGTCAATCACACGCTCCTGAATGGCACGCAACAACTTGGCCTGGAGGCGAATGTCCATCTCCGAGATTTCGTCGAGCATCAAGGTGCCGCCGTGCGCCTCTTCAAACTTGCCAATCCGCCGCGCGAGAGCGCCGGTAAAGGCCCCTTTCTCATGGCCGAACAGCTCGCTTTCCAGAAGGTGCTCGGGTATCGCTGCGCAATTGATGGAGATGAAGGGTTTGGAGGCCCGAGAGGACTTGCGATGGACAAACCGTGAGATAACTTCCTTACCCGTTCCAGACTCACCGGTAACCAGAATTGAGGCTTCAGAAGGGGCAATCTGTTCCGCCAGTTTCACGACACTGGCCATGGCCGGGTCGCGGAAAATCAGATCCCGGCGGTCTTCCGTGACAGCCGCAAGAACGGCAGCAATAAGCTCAGGATCCGGTGGTAGTGGAATGTATTCCTTAGCGCCAGCCCGAATAGCTGACACAGCGGCTTTGGCATCTGTTTCCAGCCCGCAGGCTACTACAGGAACGTGGATTCTCTCGCGCTCGATGTTTTCCAAGAGGTTGGCGATGCTCTCGTTCACATCAACCATCAACAGATCTGCGCCGCGGCCAGAGCGCAGGACACTCATCGCTTCGTCGATGTTGGAGGCATGGGACACCGAGGCGCCACGATCCATGGCGATCTTGGTCGCCGTGGTCAGCTGCCCACCCAAAGTGCCCACAATCAAAAGCCGCATTTACCTGTCCTCACGTACCGACGCCATTACTTGTCGGATTTGATTATTTCCGTCATGGTGACGCCCAACTTCTCTTCCACGAGCACAACCTCACCGCGCGCCACGAGCCTGTCATTCACATAGATGTCAATGGCTTCGCCGATTTTACGATCGAGTTCCATTACAACACCCGCGTCAAGCTGCAAAAGGTCGGAAATGTGCATCTTGGTATGTCCCAGCACCGCCGAAATCTGTACCGGCACATCAAAAACCGCCTCCAGATCCTCAGCGGACTTGTTGCTGACGGGCGCATCCTCACCGCTTGCACTGGCTGGCTTTGCATTGCCTTCCAACTCGTCAAACACCACTCCCTGAGTGTCGTCGCCATTGTTCTGACTCATGAGGCGTCCGTCTCCATCGGTTCGGGCTTACTCGTCTTGCCGGCCGCAGCGTTCTCGCGATCCGCTGCCTTGAAATACGCCTGCAAAACGCCCTCAATGTGTTCATTCGTCTTGCGCCGGTCGCGGATAATACCACCTTCCGGCCACTCGATCCGACAATCTCCGCGCATCAATCCGGGTTTTCCAGAGACATGAATCTGCCCGTTGTATCCATTCGCCTCTGCAATCTTGCCTATGACCTTTTCCAGGTGCTGCGCATCTGCCTCAGGCACCTCTATGGTTAGTGAAGGCACCCGCCTCAGTGGCTTGAGACACTCGTTAATCAGCGCAACGACTTCGGTCAACGGTTCACGAGCAATCAGATGCGCACAGAGCCGACGCGCAATCAGAAAGCACAGAGCGACGGCGCTCTTTTCCTGCTGCTTCAAAACCTGCTCGACACGCTCACTCAGCTCGACAAGTCCATGAGAGATATCCTGAGTAATCTCTGTCTGGCGAGCGGCTTCTTGTGCTTGCGCACTGGCTACAGCTTCGGTGCGCCCGCGTTCATAGGCCTGCGCTTCCGCCTGCCGTAGAAGCTCCTGGTGTTCGCTGAGCGTAAGCGTGGGTTCGGGCGGTGTTGCAGCGGCATCCGCCGCAGCCTGGTCCTCATTGGCCGTATCGAAAAGGAAGCGCTTGCGCACAGCGCCTTCCGGCATCACCGTGACCATGCGCGCCTCACAAACCCGTCATGTGCCGGATCAATAAACAAGCTCATCATCTCCCTTCTTCTTGGAGATCATGATCTCGCCACTCGCCGCCAGGTCCTTACAGGTGGCAACCATATGGGATTGGGCCTCGTCCACATCTCTCAGGCGCACAGGTCCAAGGTTTTCCATATCTTCCATCAGCATTTTCGAGGCGCGCGCAGACATGTTCGCCGTGAAGAACTCCATCGCCTGTTCGCTGGCCCCTTTCAGAGCCAGAGCCAGACGGTCTTTCTCGATATGGCGCAACAGTGTTTGACAACTTGCGTTGTCCAGCTTGAGCAGGTCCTCGAAAGTAAACATCAGGTTGCGGATGCGCTCGGCAGATTCCCGGTTTTGTTCTTCCAGCGAAGCCATGAAACGAGCTTCCGTTTGCCGATCGAAGTTGTTGAAGATGTCCGCCATCATCTCGTGACTGTCCCGGCGGCTGGTCTGAGACAGGTTGGACATGAACTCAACCCGCAAAGTCTGCTCAACCTTTTCCAGAATGTCCTTTTGAATGGATTCCATGCGCAGCATGCGATTGATCACTTCCATGGACAATTCGTCCTGAAGCAAGGACAGCACGCGCGCAGCATGATCCGGCTGTATTTTCGAAAGAACAACCGCAATGGTTTGCGGGTATTCGTTCTTCAAATAGTTCGCGAGCACGTTTTCCTGAACATTGGAGAGTTTCTCCCACATGTTCCTGCCTGCAGGCCCACGAATTTCTTCCATGATATGGGCCACGCGATCGGGGCTGAGGAAAGAAGACAGCAGCCGCTCTGTCACATCCACATTGCCGTTCAACGAACCACGCGTTGAGAGCTTTCGAACAAAATCAACGAACAACTCCTCCAGCATTGCAGGGGTAACTGGTCCAAGCCGCGCCATTGCCTGCGAGACTTGGCGTACCTCTATCTCATCCAGCCCCTGCCAGATGGTCCGGCCATGCTCTTCACCCAACGCCAGAAGCAGCACCGCAGCACGCTCTGTACCGCTGAGATCGCGCTGGTCGGCCCCATCGGAAACCTCTAGCTGGCGCCCTGCAGTTGTCGGAAGTTGCTGGTTCATAGTCTTAAGCCGCCTCGTTCAACCAACCGCGAACAATGTTGACAGCTTCGGTCGGAAGCTCCTCAATCATATCGCTGATTTCCTTAATCGAATTGGCGTGCAATGCAGCCTCGCTCTTGGCGTCTTCAATCCACTCATTGCTGGGAATTGCGGGCTTTTGAGCCCGATCATCGACCAACTGCGCAAGATATTCTTGCTGCCCATCAGGCCCTGTTGTAACCAACGCGCCACCCGCCGCCGCTTCCGCAGGTGCAAGATCACTCCCCTTTTCAACGGGTGCCAGCACCTTCTTCATCAGCGGGTTCACCGCGAAAATCAGCAGCAGAACTGAGATGACCAGCAACACACCCATCTCGATCAGGCGCATGATGTCGTAGCGCGTGAACTCGAACAACCCACCGGCAACCGGCTCAACGTCTTGCAATGCGTTTTCGGTAAACCGGAGGTTTACGACCTCTACGGTGTCACCGCGAGATTCATCAAATCCGACAGCAGTACGCACCAGCTTGGCGATCTGTTCCATCTCTTCTTCAGAACGGGGCGTGTAGACGACCTCACCGTTTTCGTTCTGATCATAGGTACCGTCAACCAGCACCGCTACGGAAAGTCGCTCCAGCTCCCCAGCCTCGATCACTTCCGTAACGGTGCTCTTGGAAATCTCGTAGTTCACCACCTCTTCGGAAGAGTTGGCTTGATCCAGATCGCCCGCACCGCCCGCTTGTGGGTCAGCGGTTGGCAATTGGTTCCCAACAGTAACGGCATCCTCTCCAGACCGCGACGTGGAGTTTTCTTCCCGTGTTTGTGTGGAGCGCACAACTTGCCCGGCAGGATCATAAATCTCCTGCTTTTCAGTCCGACGATTGAAATTGAGATCAGCCGCGACCTTTACCCGTGCTCGCCCGAACCCGACCACGTTATTCAGGATTTCCTCAATCTGAATGCGCAACCGGTTCTCGATCTCCATGGCCTGATCGTCCAGAGCCGACACGCCGAAGTTGCCCTCGTCTCGCCCCGAACCACTGGCCAACAATGCGCCACGCTCATCTACGATAGACACATAGGAGGGCTCCAAACCTTCAACGGCAGACGCGACCATATGCTGGATCGCCCGTATCTGCCCCTCGTCCAAAGCGCCGCGTACTGCCAGAACGATAGACGCCGTCGGAGGAATGCGATCCCGTTGAAACAGTTGGCGCTCCGGAATGACCAAATGCACACGGGCGGTTTTTATCTTGCCCAAAGACCGGATGGTACGGGCCAACTCTCCTTCCAGAGCGCGCAAATGATTAATGTTTTGCACGAAACTGGTTGCACCCAATGTATCCGTCTTGTCGAAAATCTCATAGCCGACGCCGCCGCCAGTAGGCAATCCGGCCTGCGCAACCACCATACGAAGGCGGTAGACGTCTTCTTCAGGCACGAAAACCGCCGAGCTGTTGTCACGCACTTCGTAGGTGACGCCTTGCCCCTCCAGTTCCTGAACAACGGCAGAAACGTCATCCATGCTCAGGTCAGTATAAAGAGGAACGAGTTGCGGCGCTGTAGCCTGAAAAATAATAAAGGAAAACAAGCCGATAAGAATGGCTGCCATGACGCCCATAGCACCAATACGCGCAGGACCGAGGGTTTTCAAAAACTCAAGGATGCCGCTCACGGATGTCGCCCCACATTAATAGTCGTCGCCACAAAGAGTAGAAAACCACCCAAATCACAGGTGCCCCGTGGTTATCTACTGGGCAAAAATTGCCGCCAATGTGGTTAACAAATCCTTAACGCCCTAAGCCAGCTTTTCGTCAAAATGCCCAGATTTGGCCAAATTCAGCCATTTTCGAACACCAGTTTTCCAAGAGTTTATGCAAAATTTACCTATCAAATTGCAATAGGTATTGAATATACGGTTAAAATTGGCTGGTAAACGTTAGGAGGGTGATTTGCCTGATTTGCCCGCTGGGGCTGTCAACCACCCCCTTCTCGCCGCATTTTCGTCAAGAACAGAGGGGTCGTGTTCTGCAGGGCTGACGGTCAACCACCATTCACGCACCCGCAAGCATAGGCCGCTCAATGTGGTCTGATGCATTCAATAAGAAAGCCCTCCGTACTTCCGCACGAAGGGCTTTCCTATTAACGCCTACCTGATCGAACCTCCCAGCCCGACAAGCAGTTTCTTATCAACTTCTGTAGTCCTGTATCCGGGTCGCCCTCAGACCAGCCAGACCATGCTTTTCAATGGAACTCTGCCAAGACAGAAACTCTTCCACTGTCAGCGTATAGCGCTGGCAAGCCTCATCGAGGGAAAGTAGTCCGCCGCGTACGGCGGCCACAACCTCGGCTTTCCGACGGATCACCCACCGCTTTGTTGTACGCGGAGGGAGATCGGCGATTGTCAAAGGACTCCCATCGGGACCAATGACGTATTTTACTCGTGAACTTACTTGTTCGGTCATTCTACTCTCACACAAACCATGACCTAGCTTGAATGGAGAGTAGACGAAGGCCTTTAAAAATTACCTAAACCGGCGGTCAGGTTTTGGTAAGATTCATTACTAAGATTCATAGTGGATATTAACCACGATTATCCTTGCTTTACTTTCGTGATTTCTGACACCGGCACCTCGAGATCACCGAGTTTGAGCATAACCTCACCTTTGGTAAAATCAACTTCAGTAACAGTTCCAGTTACTTCAGTGGACACCTCAAACTCCTTGCCCTGAGGGTTCGCCATCTTGATGGAAATGCTGTACTGCCCATCGGGCGCCGTACTGCCAGAAGTGGTGGTTCCCGGCCATGTATAGGCGCCTTTTCCTTCCTTAAGATCTACCGTGTCTTTAAAGACAATGCCGCCTTCGCTGTTGCGGATTTCAATCTTGGCTTCGCCATCTTGTGGCGCCGTATAGCCCCACGAGGCTTCGCCATCCTTGAGATTCGCTGTATCGCCCAGAGCTGTCACTTCATTGCCAATATAACCAACAAACTGACTCGCATTTTGCGTTTTCAATTGCACCAGCAGTTTATCCAAATTCTGGTTGCTCAGAATTTGTTGCTCAACCTGAGTGTAATTTACCAGCTGCTCGGTGTATTGCGAGGCATCCAGAGGGTCCAACGGGTCCTGATTCTGCAGCTGCGTCGTCAACATGGACATGAAAAGGTCGTAGCTCGCACCGATGGACTGAGTCGCAGCATTGTTCTGCGAGGATGAGGTGCCCGATGAGCTCACATCTCCGATCGTTGTCATTGTATTGGTCTCCTCACAAGCCTTCGGGCTTAAATCGAGATGTCGAGAGCCCCGGTTGAGGCCGCGCTATAGGCTTTGGAAATATTTGAAACGGTGGTGCCATCTGACCCGACAGCATTGGACGACCCACCTCGGTTTCCGCCGTTGGCATGCTCACCAGCGCTTTCTCCATGGCTCTGCCCACCGCCTTGCTCTCCTCTCAGAGAGAACTGGAGAGAGCCATCATCACTGGCCTGAAGTCCGGCATCGCCCAGAGCTTTTACCAAGGCACGCTGATCGCGCATGAACAAGTCCAGCGTCTCCGGACGATCCACCGTCAAATGGGCCCGCACCTTACCGTCCTTTGAAAACTCAAGCGATACGTCCACCTTGCCTAACTCCGGCGGATCCATGCGGATTTCAAAACGCTGGTTTCCGCGTTGTGCCTGCCTGACAAGGGTGGGAATGACTGTTTGCGCGATGTGGCGAGCGCCATCGCGCGCGAGTGCCGTCGAAGCAGCGGCGGAGGCAGACGAACTGGTTGAGGTTGAACCAGTCTGGCTGAGGCCAGCAAATTCATCCAGTCCTTCCCCATCTTCACCACGCATCAATCCATCATCGCCCATGGCCAGAGCCTGATTGAACATCAAGGGCAACTCGCCATTTCCCGATGTTTTCCCACCAGCAGGCTGGCCAACTGTTGCGCCTGTTCTGGCCGCACCAGCAGGAGCTGGTGCGCCAGTCTGAGAACCCGCTCCACCAGAAAGGCTCCCTGTCGTGGCGCCATCGCCAGAACCAACCCCTTGCACAGCCCCCTCAGCAGCAGCTGCTGTCATGCGGCTGGTACCATCCAACCCGACTCGCGACCCATTTCGGCTGCCGAAAAGATCAATCGGAGCGACGCGTGGCTTCGTGGAATTTTGCGCAAGTGGCGCCACCAGATGAGCAGCCGTCGCCTGAGACTGGTGCTGCTGAGCGCTCTTGGACTGTCCGGCATCCGAAGCACCTGTTGAAGCCTTACCAGCCGCTTCTTGCCGCTCCACCGCTTTGGCGAGCGCCTGTTCCTGATCCTGCAATATGTCACTGACACTTTTCGGCATCATTGGCAGGGCTGCGTTGGCTTTGGGAGCCGCTTCATTTTTCAAGCCGCTGGTGGAAACTGAATGATCTTCTGCACTGCCATCCAACGGCACCTGCGCCCGGAGCACGGCCTCATCCACCACTCGATCAGGCGCGACTTGGGTAACACGAATACGATCGGGCGCCATCTGCGCCAATGACGGAACCGTTTCAACTGCCGGGCGTACGGTCGCTTGTTCCTGCACTTGCGTACCTTTAATTTGTACAGGAGCAGAAGCAGCACCGCGGGCATTTTGAGAACTTGCGTCCAGGGTTTGTCGTTGCAGTTCAGCCTTTGCAGCAACAGATGAACGCCCCTCAGCCACCGGTGAACTGGACGGCATCGCACTGTCTTGAGGCAGCGACACCTTATTCGTAGGCGCCGCCATATGATCGACGGAACCCGCAGATCCAGGCTTTACTGCTGAAGTGGGCGCTTGAAGCTCCTCAGATGCTGCCGGGGCTGTTTTCGCTGAACCAACCTGAGCAGAGACAGACGTCCCCACACTATCACCTGTCAAAGCAGCACGGCTTGCCTGAGCAGCAGATACGCCAGCAGCGGCGCCATTCGTCGTTGGAGACGCCGCGCTCGCCAGATCTGATTTCAAGCTCACATCGGCTTTGCTGGTAGCTATGGCCGGGTTATCGACCGCCGCTGCTCCATTTTGAGCGGCCGAGACAGGGACAGCTGGTGAGCTGGCACCGGACGCCTTGAGAGCCGGGCTGGCTCCAGACAGTGGGACAGGAGTGTGGCTGGCCAGAGACGCCGTTTTCACATTGGGTTGGGGCCCATCACCACTCTTTGTAACGGCTGCTTGGAGCTGCTTTACATCGAAGAACCGCGGCGGCTGTTCCGCTGCATCAAACCCGCCCTCAGTCGGGCTCGTCGAACCGCCCTTCACAGGATCAACTGCGCCGACTGCTCCTGACGCAACTGGAACGCTTTTGGCTCCACCCTGCACACCACTATCGGCCGCATCAAGTACAGCGGAAACCGATTGACTGCCAATGGACTTCGCAGAGATCTGGATGCGCGCAGGCGTACCTACTTCAGATGGCGCTTGTTGGGCAACCTTCACAGCACTCGTCTCCGCCGTCATACCAGCGGGCAACACACTGCTTGCACCAGCCCTGGCGCCCGATCTGCTGACCGAGGCCGCCGCGTCGCCGACCTTGATCTGAGCAGGCACCTCGAACGCCGCGCTTTCCGAACCAACCGCCGCACGCAAAGGGCTGGCTGCTACCAAGGCACCGTTTTGCAATGTCTTTTGGTCAGCAGATCCAGAAACGGCATTGGCAAAGGATGCCGGGGCTGCTGTCGGATCGTCGGCTCCTCCCTCGTTCTCTGCCAAATTCGCAGGACCGCCAGAGACAGTAACCGCACCCGGTACACCAGGGGAAACAACGACTGTACTTGCTGCGGCATCAGTTGTTGCAACGCCGCCGGCGCGCAATAGGTCGGCCTCGCCGCCAGGATCAGAAACGGCTTCATTGGAGGATAGACCCTGAGAGACAGCGCTAGCCTGCCCTTTAAGCAGTGCTGCAAACGCTCCATTTACCCCAGAGACCATGCCGACCGATCCCGTCAACGCTCCTTTGAGCGAGGTATTTTTCGACAGCACATTGACCCCGGTCGGGTCAAAGGATGGAGTACCGGCCATTCGTTCCCCTGAGCCTGCAGACACAATTCCGCAGTGAGGGTAGCAAGCTTCAGGCCAACTTGTCAGAGGAAGCCGAACCCGCGAGCTTCCGCGGCTTTCCATGCCGCACAACGCGGCCCAACCCTCTCTGGCAGCAGTTTTTGCCCTGCACAGACTGCAGCTAGGCAGAGTTTTCCGCATTCCTGAGCGAGGGTCATTGGCGGCTGAAAGTTTTTTGAGTATAGTCCCGTACAAATTTGGGGTCGGCGTCGATAAAAAAGTGTCGGGGCTTGTGAAACCCCCATTAAATGCCATATGCGCAGCACTGAAAACCGCGCCCTGTGGCGCACGCGCATGAAAGATTTAAGAGGTCAGTCGCGAAATGCTTAACAGTCTGGGCCTACCTGGGCGTCCGGAAGACACGCGGGTTGTTGTCGCCATGTCCGGCGGTGTCGACTCATCAGTCGTTGCCGGTCTGATGAAGCGCGAGGGCTACGACGTCATTGGTGTTACCCTCCAGCTCTATGACCATGGTGAAGCTGTTCAGAAAAAGGGAGCCTGCTGCGCCGGCCAGGATATTCACGACGCCCGGCGCGTAGCCGAGAGTCTGGACATCCCTCACTACGTACTGGATTATGAATCCCGTTTTCGCGAACAGGTTATTGAACGTTTCGCCGACAGTTACATCAACGGTGAAACGCCAATTCCTTGCGTTACCTGCAATCAGACCGTCAAATTCCAGGACCTTTTGGAGACCGCGAAAGATCTGGGCGCCGATGTGCTGGTTACCGGTCATTATGTTCGCACCAAGCTTGAAGGCAACCGCAACGCACTGTATCGGCCCGTTGATCTGGATCGCGACCAGAGCTACTTCCTGTTCGCTACCACGCAAGAGCAACTGGACTTCCTGCGCTTCCCACTTGGCGGCATGACCAAGCCGGAGGTGCGCGCACTGGCAGAAGAATTCGGACTGATCGTTGCTGATAAACATGACAGTCAGGATATCTGCTTTGTGCCTCAGGGCCGCTACACCGACGTGATTGCACGGCTGCGCCCACACGCGGCTGATCCGGGAGACATCGTTCATGTAGATGGGCGTGTACTCGGCCAACATGAAGGCATCATTCATTTCACCATCGGCCAGCGCCGTGGCATCGGCGTTTCAACTGGCGAGCCCCTGTATGTAGTGCATCTGGATGCAGACAACCGCCGCGTGATTGTTGGGCCAAAAGAATTTCTGGCAACGCACAAGCTGCTCCTGCGCAACGTGAACTGGATCGGTGCCGGCCATTTCGACGACCTGCCTGTGGAAGGCCTGAAAGTATTCGCCAAGGTTCGCTCAACCCGCCCACCGACAGAAGCAATTCTGCGCAAGGAAGGCGATGACATTACTGTGGAGCTCGTCGCTGGTGAACTCGGCGTAGCACCAGGACAGGCCTGCGTATTTTTTGACGAAGACACTCAGGATGCCCGTGTTCTGGGAGGCGGCTGGATCCAACGTGCGGAAAAAGACAGAAAATCAGAGGATGCACTGCGCAACCTCATTGGAAAGTCTTGGGAAGCAGCCGGACTCCCGGCCAGTTCCTGACCCGCAGCCGAAGTAAAGGCACAGGCCTACGTCGCACGAACGTAGGCCTGACAACCGCTACAGCCCGTGCAAAAAGGCGCTTTTTCCACGACGCCGAACCCAGCAAACCCCTTGTTTTTGAATGTTTTTTCACAAGATTTCGAGTTTCCACAAATCTTGACGAACAAGGCTTGACGGAACATCTCAAGCGCCTTATACACCCTCTCACACGACGCGGCGGTCACACAGATCGTCAGTCACTGACAAACAGTGACAACCCTGTGGCGGGGTAGCTCAGTTGGTTAGAGCAGCGGAATCATAATCCGCGTGTCGGGGGTTCAAGTCCCTCCCTCGCTACCATTTCTCCCAATATTTTTAAAATGATAGATGCAAGTTTCGCTGAGCGTTTGTGCGCATATTAGGCGCTGGGTGCCGTATGGGTTCCATGTCCTATGAAACAGCATCAAACAGAATGCTTCATCCCAAAAACTAATTAAACGATGCTCCCGCTCACAATAGTACCCCCCCCACCGCTATGACTGCCATGGGCAAAAAAGCATTCGCCGCTATCCAACTGACCGCCTCAGCTCAATACTAAGCTGGTATCCGTCTTCAAGGATATAATTTACTATTTGAGAGATAAAGCTTAAAGTTGCATTGCGCGGATCAGAATGCAGGCATACTATTTAAATAAACCAAAGGAATTAATCAATTGAGTACAGCCATCAAACGCGGATTTATATCCGATGCCATAGCAAACGCTGCGAGTGAACTGAATGTTGAAGAAGATGACGCGTTCATGTATTGGTTTTATTCCATATTGTTCGATGCTGACCTCGATGAACTGCCGGATGATGAACTGGTCGACGGGGCTGGCGAACGTCAGATCGACATTTTTAAGATTGAAGTGGATGATAGCAATCAATCGGTTCACATTCGTCTAATTCAAGTCAAAAACACACAAGGTTTTTCGGCGAATACTGTATCCCTTATGAAGACAGGATTGGAATTTGTTTTTCTGTCCAAACAGTCCGTATATCAAGCCAATCCAAATGCGAAATTGGTAGAGAAAATTGAAAACGCGAGACAGTTGATCAGGCAATACGGAAACAACAGCGTTAGTGTTTCCTGCTACTTTGTAACTTTAGGTGACGAAGCAGACATTGCCGAAGAAGCGCAAGCCAACAAGGGTAATATTCTGCGGGAATTTTCGGATAGTGGAGTTTTCGCGAGCTTTGATTTTCACTTCATTGGAGTCAATGAACTCGATCGAATAAATAATCAAAGGCGCAATAGGGCGCGCCAAATAATTGCGGACATACCGATTGTGTATGACGCAAATCGACCTTCGATCGTCGAATTTGACACCGGGGGAGTCCGAAGCGTTCTTTGTACGGTGAAGGGCAGAGACCTAGCACAACTCGCTCAAATCGAACCTCGAGATGCAATCTTTGACGCAAATGTCAGAGGCAATCTCGGCCTTGGTGGACAAGTAAACAAATCGATTTACGAAACTGCGACCAACAACCAAAAATCTGACAGCTTCTGGTACATGAACAACGGAGTGACAATGGTTTGTGAAAGCTTGTCGATGGTGCGAGATCCAGACGCTCC
Source organism: Pseudovibrio exalbescens DSM 16456 (assembly GCF_000422785.1). Taxonomy (GTDB): domain Bacteria; phylum Pseudomonadota; class Alphaproteobacteria; order Rhizobiales; family Stappiaceae; genus Pseudovibrio; species Pseudovibrio exalbescens. Next base: position 39,194 of record NZ_AUGS01000001.1, on the reverse strand, counting down.
TTCAGTTCGAGTTGAAAAAGTACAGATTATCAATGGCTGCCAAACTACATCGTCTTTGCGATCCGCATTTGAAGATGGAGAGTTGCAAGATAACGTAAAGGTTCAAGTCAAGATATATGAGTCTAACGATTTTAATTTTATAAGCAACGTGGTCATAGCAACAAATAACCAAAACACTATCGGCTCCCGTGATCTTCATGCCAATGACGAGATACAGCAGCTTATTCAGCGGAAGATTAGTGAAGATTTTGGCCTATTTTACGAAAGAAAAAGGGGGGAAGCAAAAAGTGCAGGTGTACATAAATCCAAGGTGATTGACTTGGAAAAAGCAGGTCAAGCCTACCTGGCGATATTTAAGAACCAACCGACTGTTAGCCGAGCTCAGAAATACAAGGTGTACTCACCTGAATTTTACAATGACATTTATGGCAAAGCACAGCCCTGGCAGCTTGCGGTTTCACACGAAATTTACAAGTTCGCAGAAATTCGAGGCAGAAGAGCCTACAGAGAGCTCGAACCTGACAATCCTTCACGAAACATTTTAAACTATGGTGTCTTCCATATATGTCGCATTTTGTGGTGGGTTTTGGTGAATGAGCTATCTGTTGATCCTAGAAATGATACCACTGCGATGGCAATCGCACGACAGGAAAACGATTTGCTTGAGAATGCGTATAATCGAGCGAATAGCATACTATCCGAGGTGGTTAACCAGAATAATGAGAACCTCATCAATCTGAACAATTACTTCAAAAAAGCGCAATCCCAACAGAATATTAACCAGTACCTTCAAAGCCAGCTAGATCAAGCCGTAGAGGGCTGATTTTTTAGACGTCAAGCATGATGTTTTGTTCAGTTCGCTAGCACAGCGTTTTCGGCACCGTCTTCACCAAAGCATCCTTCCGCTGGTCCCTTGGTAAAATGGAAATGCGCTTCCTGCCCACAGAAATATGAGGCGATGTGGCGCATCACCACCATTCCACCTCGAAAACTGATATCCCACAATATATTCTTTAATTACAATAACTTAAGACTGTCGATGAAATTTATTATTTAGCATATTTCATTTATGAGAGATCTCACTCCTTATCTAAACGCACTAATTTAGCGCCAAAACACCCAAATTTAGGGCGTCTGAATGATTGTCGTTCATCTATTAAATATTCATTGAGTATATTTAACTAATGATCTTGGAGTTCTGCTGCAACTCAACGGAAAAGACATGTCACTGTCCAGACTCCCCCTCGCATGGAAGATTGCCCTTCCAACCCTGGTTATCTTTGCCTTTGCCGTCGCGCTCTCACTCATTAATCTCTCAGCGCTACGCACATCCATGGTGAATGAGCGCATCGACAGCATCAAACACATCACCAGCTCTGCGCTGCGCATAACTGAGCATTTCCATCAACGCGCTCAAACCGGCGAATTCACCGAGGCCGAGGCAAAGGACCTTGCCAAACAAGCCATGCGCGACATTCGCTACGATGGCGGAAATGGCTACATCTTCGTCTATGACTACGAAGGCACAACGCTGGTCATGCCAAACGATGATGCCATCGGTAAAAACCTTATCAATACCCGCGATCAAAATGGCGTCTATCTTGTACGCGAGTTGATCAAGCAAGCCCAGAACGGCGGCGGCAAGGTGTCCTATGTTTGGACCAAGGCTGGCGGAGGCGATACGCTTTATCAGAAAGAAAGTTGGGCTGAGGGTTTCGCGCCTTGGCAGTGGATGATCGGGACCGGCGTCTACACCGACGACATCGACCATGCGTTCTGGAAACAGGCCACGACAAACATCATCATTTCTTTGATAGCCATGCTGGTAGCAGCGGCAATTGCGTTCATTACAATCCGCTCCATCAACATGCCGATTGCCGAACTCATCCGCAACATGCACAGCATGTCTGAAGGCGACAACTCGGCGACCATAAATTACATTGATCGTACTGACGAAATTGGCCAGATCGCCTCTGCAATGAAGGTGTTTCAGGAAAACGAGCGCAACCGCAAAGCTCTTGAGGAAGCCCAGAAGCGAGATCAACAGACCTCTGTACAGCGCAGCAATGAAGTCCAGGAACTTTGCGCGGGCTTTGACCGCGATATCTCTGAGTTGTTGGATACAGTCAGTGCCGCAGTTCAGGAACTTGAAACTGCGTCCGAACGCCTGGCAGGCAATGCAGACCACACATCAAGCCAAAGCCAGCGCGCTTCAGCCGCCTCGATGCAAGCATCTTCCAATGTGGAGGCCGTAGCTTCAGCAGCCGAAGAACTGGCAGCATCCGTGAGCGAGGTAAGCCGCCAGGTACAGCGTTCCAACGACATGACATCACAGGCCAGTTCGGAAGCGGCCAGCACGAACGAACGCGTGGAACGGCTCGCCCGATCAGCAAAGCATATCAGTGAGGTTGTCACGCTCATTCAGGCCATTGCAGAACAGACGAACCTGCTGGCCTTGAACGCAACCATTGAAGCCGCCCGCGCAGGTGAAGCAGGTAAAGGCTTTGCGGTGGTTGCTGCCGAAGTGAAGGAACTGGCGAACCAAACCTCCAAGGCAACCGAGGAGATCGACAAACAGGTCTCGGAGATCCAGCAGGAGACAAACCACGCGGTTTCAGCCATTTCCACGATCTCTCAAACAATCGAGAATCTGTCGGGCACATCCGCGCAAATTGCGGCCGCAGTAGAACAACAACATGCTGCCACACAAGAAATTGCAAGCAATGTGACCGAAGCCTCCCGCGTTACCAACGAGGTCTCAGAAAGCATCAATTTCGTTGCTCAAAGCGCTCAAGAAACGCAGGATCAAGTCATGGTGGTCAACAGCTCCAGCCAGACCATGCAAGAGCGTGCCGCGCAATTGCGCGATCAGGTCACAAACTTCCTGCGGGCCGTACGTGAACGCTCAGGGACTGCAGCCTGAGGCGGACTACCCCCCCCTTTTCTGACTAATAACGGAACCGTCGCCAACCTCGTTGGCGGCGGTTTTTTTCCCCGCAGCAGATTGCGGGTAGCGGGAAAGCTTTGCCCCGAAAGCAACACTCACCTCTGTTTAACTACACGTGCAGCTCTTTGTTGACCCTGCGTCATTTCACAAATACTCTCCGATGGCCTCGTCAGGTTCCTGCCAATGCCTGAAACGTCGGTCAATAATAAAAGCACTGAAACAACAGTGAGATCCTTCCATGTCCAATCTAGTGGTCATTGCCTATCCCACCCTCGAAAAAGCCGAGGAAGTACGAGAAAAGCTGTTCGCGTTTCAAAAGGAATACCTCATCCAGATGGGGGATGCGGTGATTGCGGAAAAGAAACCGAATGGGCACATAAAACTCCACCAGATTTTCTCCCCGACAGGCGCTGGCGCCGCCACAGGAAGCCTTTGGGGCTTATTGATCGGTGTCCTTTTCATGGTGCCGTTGGCAGGGGTGGCTGTAGGTGCAGCTTCGGGCGCACTCGCCGGAGCTCTCTCCGATTTCGGTATCAACGACAAGTTCATGAAACAGGTCGCCAGCACCTTGCAGCCGGGAAACGCCGCCTTGTTCGTGTTGATCAACAAGGTGACGCTGGACAAGGTCCTTGCGGGACTGGAAGGAACAGGCGGCGAAATCATGCAGACATCCTTGGACCACAGCAAGGAAGAAGCGCTGCGCAAGGCACTGCACGAGCATATTAAAGAGAACGAGCAGTCAGGCTCCGCGGCCTAGCCACAACATTGCGTCAAAGGCTCCGCGCCTCAAACGCAAGCTAGCCACTTCTCAAAACACTATTTCCCAATCACGCCGGGAGGCGCCAGGTTCGCATGCAAGCCGCACGAATTGGACCTCATCCCGCGCGCTTGGGACGCTGCAACCCAATGCAGGAAGGACCACCTCCATGACTGTCAACAAACGCGATGAACTTCGCTACAGCGTGCTGGATAGCATCTTTGCCGGGCGCGATGTCGCCAAACCGTTGCCAAAATACGACTTTCCCGAGGACGAGCACAACGCACATGAAATCATGCAGGTTGTGCTGGACGAGTTGTATCTTGACGGCAACCCGCGCCAGAACCTCGCCACCTTTTGTCAGACATGGGAGGAGGAAGAGGTTCACAAGATCATGGACATGGCCATTGACCGAAACATGATCGACAAAAGCGAATACCCACAAACGGCCGAACTGGAGATGCGCTGTGTGCACATGCTGGCTGATCTCTGGAACTCGCCAGAGGCGACTGTCACGGTAGGAACATCAACCACCGGCTCGTCTGAGGCCTGCATGCTGGGCGGACTCGCAGCCAAGTGGCGGTGGCGAGAGCGCCGTCAGGCGGAGGGAAAGCCGACTGACAAGCCCAACCTTGTCTGCGGTCCGGTGCAGGTTTGCTGGCACAAGTTCTGCAGGTATTGGGATATAGAACTGCGCGAGCTGCCCATGGAGCCCGGTGCATATCACATGACGCCGGAAAGCATGTTATCCGCAGTAGATGAGAACACCATCTGTGTTGTACCCACATTTGGGGTCACCTACACAGGCCAATATGAGTTCGTTGAGCCATTGTCCAGAGCGCTGGATGACTATGAAAAACGAACCGGCATCAATGTTGATATCCATGTAGACGCAGCCTCGGGCGGCTTTCTCGCCCCATTCTGTGCACCGGATATCCTTTGGGACTTCCGTCTACCTCGAGTCAAATCCATCTCGACATCCGGTCACAAGTTCGGCCTTGCCCCCTTGGGTGTCGGCTGGGTGGTCTGGCGAGATGAGCAGGAGCTTTCCAAAGACCTTGTTTTCTCGGTTCCTTATCTTGGCGGAGAAGTCGGGACACTGGCCATCAACTTTTCACGTCCCGCCGGACAGGTCATCGCACAATACTACCTTATGAACAGACTCGGCCGAGAGGGGTATCGCAGGGTTCAAAAGGCCTGTTATGACACGACCAAATGGCTGGCGCGGGAAATATCCAAACTTGGTCCCTTCGAGTTCATCAATGACGGCGACCCGGAGGCAGGCATTCCAGCCGCCTGCTTCAAGGTACGCGATGGCGCCAGCCTGCCCTACTCGCTGTATGATCTCAGCGCCAAGTTGCTTGAACGCGGCTGGCAGGTACCGGCCTTCAAACTCCCCGCCAACACTCAGGATACTGACATCATCCGCATCATGGTTCGGCAAGGCGTCAGTCGCGACTTGGCAGCTCTGTTGCTGGAAGACATGCAACGCGCCATCGCCCATTTCGAGCAGCATCCGGTGTCTGTGCCGATGACCGAAAAAGAACGTGGTTCTTACAAGCACAATTGATCCAAACGTCCCCAGCCAAGTTGGAGGTGATCATGTCAGAAGCTGTTTCAACCAAGACAGGGCAGCCCAGCGCGGCTGGGGTCGTCAAGATCTCAGTATTCACGCTTGCCATCATGAACGTGGCCGCAGTAGTGAGCCTGCGCGGCCTGCCGGCCGAGGCCGAGTATGGTCTGGGATCCATATTCTACTATCTTTTTGCTGCGGTGTTCTTCCTGATCCCTGTTTCGCTGGTGGCAGCGGAACTGGCATCAGCGCTACCGCAAAAAGGCGGCGTATTTCGGTGGGTTGGCGAAGCATTCGGAACACGCATCGGCTTTCTTGCCATTTGGCTTTTGTGGATTGAAAGCACGATCTGGTTTCCAACTGTTCTCACGTTCGCCGCGGTCTCTCTGGCCTTTATCGGCCCCGACCAGACTTGGGACAAGGCGCTGTCCGCCAACAAGCTTTATGTTCTCGTTACCTGCCTTGTCATCTACTGGGGAGCGACCCTGGTCAACCTGCGCGGCGTCTCGGCGGGCGCCAAACTCAGCAAATACGGCGCGCTCATTGGTACCATCATCCCCGGTGGCATCATCATCTTGTTCGGCATGTTATGGCTCGCCATGGGCAATCCCATTCAAATGCCCGTTCGTGAAACCGATCTGATCCCGGACCTGACCAACCTCAATAACCTTGTTTTGGCTTCCAGCATCTTTCTGTTTTACGCAGGCATGGAAATGAACGCCGTCCACGTAAAGGAGATCGACGATCCTTCACGCAATTACCCCAAGGCCATCTTCTTATCATCTATCATTACGGTAGCCCTGTTTGTCCTCGGCACCTTGGCGATTGGCTTCATCATCCCGCAAAGTGAGATCAATCTCACCCAAAGCCTGCTGGTTTCCTACTTCGACTACTTTGATGCGTTCGGACTTGGGTTTCTGGCCCCGATAATGGCAGTTGCTCTGGCCATTGGTGTGCTTGCCGGCGTATCAACCTGGATTGGAGGCCCCAGCCGCGGCTTGTTGTCGGTTGGCCATGCGGGCTACCTGCCGCCATTCATGCAGAAAGTGAACAAAAATGGTGTTCAGGTGAACATCCTGCTCATTCAAGGAGCCATTGTCACCATCCTCGTTCTGTTGTTTGTCATCCTGCCCTCTGTTCAGGCGGCCTATCAAATCCTCTCCCAACTCACGATCATGCTTTACCTGATCATGTACATGCTCATGTTTGCAGCGGCTATCTATCTACGTCTGAGAAGCCCGAACCTCAAACGCCCCTACAACGTGCCCGGCGGGACAATCGGCATGTTCATTATCGGGGGTGTGGGTTTGGCGGGCGCCCTGCTCGCTTATGGCCTCAGCTTTCTTCCTCCAGCCCAGATTGCTGTTGGCAGTCCGGCCGCGTGGGTAGGCTTGCTGGTTCTCGGCAACGTGGTGTTCGTTGCGATGCCGTTTATTATCTATGCCATGCGCAAGCCAAACTGGAAGATGGAAACGGACGACGACGCACTGGAGCCATTCACCTGGCAACACACCGGGTCAAAGGCAGCGGACACAGCCTGAGGAGACACCCACCATGTCCAGCCCCTACACCACTGAGCTTCTGACAGACACGGTGAAACAGGCACACGAAAAGGCCCGAAATCAGACTGGCGGTGAAAACGCCAGCTACATCCCTTATCTGGCTTCAGTAGACGAAGACCTGTGCGGCGTGGCGATCGCTACCGCTGATGGACGTTTGTTCGAAGCAGGTGACAGCCGATATGAATTCGCCATTGAGTCCATATCCAAAGTATTCACGCTGGCAACTGTGATGGATTCAATCGGCTCCGAGGCTCTTCGCGAAAAGGTTGGAGCGAACCCAACGGGAATGCCTTTCAACTCGGTGATAGCTGTTGAACTCGCCAAGGGCAAACCCATGTCGCCACTGGTAAACGCCGGTGCCATTGCAACAGCCAGCCTTGTGCCCGGAGATACCGCTGACGAACGCTGGGACAGGATATTGAAAACACAATCCGCATTTGCCGGGCGCCAATTGTCCTTATCTGAAGAAGTCAACCTGTCTGAGCAGACCACCAACTTCCATAATCGTGCAATTGCTTGGCTGCTTTACTCAGCCGGAACTTGCTATTCCGACCCCATGGAGGCGCTCGACATCTACACGCGGCAATGTTCCACCCTTATCACCGCCGTTGATCTGGCCATCATGGGCGCCACACTCGCCAACCATGGCGTGAACCCGGCAACGCAGGAACAGGTGTTGCATCCAGATAATACCGCACACATCCTTGCTGAAATGATGATGGAAGGCCTGTACACTGCCTCCGGTGATTTCGCCTACACCGTCGGTTTGCCGGGAAAGAGCGGCGTCGGCGGAGGCTTGCTGGCCATAGCACCCGGCAAACTGGCCATTGCTGGGTTTGCGCCACCACTTGATGGTAATGGCAATAGCGTTCGTGGGCAGGTTGCTGTCCGCGCTGTTGCCAAACGGCTCCGGCTCAATCTCTTCCAAGGATAGGCCTCCACCATCAGATCCGCGGACAGCAGGATCACCTGGTTTCAAAACGCTTAATACACGGGCTCAGGCCTTGACCCGCCCCCAATTGATCCGCGCCCAGATCCGTTCATAGACGAAATAGGTTGTGAACCCAATTCCCGCATTGACGAGAGCCATCAGCCCTCCCGTCAGATAAGAGCCGGTAAACAGGAAACCCACACCCATCATAACGACCAACCCGGTGAGCTGCCAAAAACAGGACTTCACGATCGTTCTGAGTTGCGTATCCATGATTACTCCTTGATTCCATAGGGTTACATACCGCGTTTAGCGGAAACGCCCCTGTTTCAGAAGGCATTACCTTCTTTACAAATACCTGCATTTGTTTATTTAATTAAACCATGACCTATAAAATGGACAAACGTGAGCGCGCAGCCCGTTTCCGCAATCGTCTGCAACAGGCGCTGGAGAACTCCCGCATGAGCCAGAGCGCCCTGGCCAAGACCATTGGCGTTGAACGCTCTACGATCTCGCAACTGCTCAATGGGCAGGACGCCCGTCTTCCGAATGCCCATGTCGTTGGAGAATGTGCCGCCGTGCTCAATGTCAGCGCGGACTGGCTGTTGGGCCTGACTGACATGCCGCAACAAGCCGGGGACTTGTTGCGTACATCTTTCGCAATGCCCAAAGCCGCACGCGCAGCTGCAGACGAAGAGATATTCAACTGGCATCAGGAGGCTGCCGGCTACAAGATCCGCCATGTGCCTGCAACCTTGCCGGATATGCTGAAGATACGCGGTGTCCTGCGCTGGGAGTATGCAAGTCACTTCGAAGGATCACCCGACGATGTGATTGCGGCCTACGAAGAGCGACTTGAACTGCTCAAGGGCCGCGGATCGGATTATGAGATTGCCCTTCCCAAACACGAGATCGACAGCTTTGCCGCCGGCACGGGGTATTATCACGGCCTTTCCGCCGACGTGCGCCGCGCGCAGCTGGAGACGCTTTTGGAAGTTTACGACGAGGTGTTCCCCTCCCTTCGTATTTTCCTTTTTGACGCCAAACGCATTTTTAGTGCCCCCATCACCGTATTCGGCCCCTTGCTCTCGGCAGTCTATATTGGGCAATCTTATATTGTATTCAGGGACAGTGACCGCGTTAAGCTGCTGACCCATCACTTCGACACGCTTATCCGCGAAGCTGAGGTGGATGCCCGTGCCATCCCGGCGTACCTGAACACCCTTATCCGACAGTTCTTTTAGACGCGCGATACAACTGGACGCTCAGGTAATACGAACAGGCGATGCATCAGAAAATGAAGTTCGCGCGGCAACATGTTCTGCCAGGAGGGAGCCTGTTGCGGAAGTTTTTGACGCAAGTAGGCCAGTTGCTCGCAGGCCCTGAAAAAGCTGATGGGCTGGCGCGTCCATGCATCAAAATAGAAAGCATAATCCAGATAAACAGCGGCAATCAGATCATCCAGCGCAGCCAGCGCAGGTTGCGGAGCATCACTGGCTCCACGATCCATGGTAAGCCCACGCTGAGAGAAGAACGGACGCCCCCAACAATGCACGGCACATCCGGCCATCAACGCCTCAAGCCCCAACTGGCTCGAAACACAATGCACTTCTTCCGCAAGATCCAGTAGAAACCACGGGCAGACTGGCTCGCTCAAAACCCGCACTCTGGCATCCGATAAAACCGAGTGTGGCACGCACCCCGACTTGCGTCCACTCACGACCTCCGGATGAACCTTGACGAGGATCGGCCTTTCGCCCGCCTCGCTTAAAACTCCAGACATCATCGCGTGAAAGGTGTCGGGATCAGCGCCCGCGCCAGAAATGGAAACGTCCCCTTGCGTCTGGTCCACGACCAGAATGGCCGTTCCCGGCGAAATACCCGCAAGGCTGGACGGCACATGGTCAGGATCAAACGCGTTGTATTTTGACAGGCGCAACGTCTTCAACTGCGCAATGATCTGGCTGGCGACACTGCGGTTGTCGAGCCCTTTACGCTGCTCGATCAGTCGATCAAGCCGAGAGGTGCGGTACCGATCATAATACATGCCCGTGTCATCAAAGAACAGCGACAGCGCGGGCGATGTCGGCCCCGGATACACCGACCTGAGAAACCCATCTTCAAACGCCAGATACTGGAGCCCATGGCGCTGAGCATAGGCACGAGGATCCTTCAGCACTGGCTTGTACCCCCACCCCGCAACAGCCTTCACGCCCGCAGGAGGCATTGCCGTATGCTTGACATATACCGGCTCACACCCGGTTATGTGGGCGATCTCCCGTCGATAGGCCCACACGCCAGCACCAACTACTGCAATTTTGCTCATCTCCCGGCATCCTCCCAACATGGCAGGCTACCGGTAGCGCAACAACGCGACCATCCTTTCAATCTGGGGAGGGAACGCGCCTAGCGAAGAGGCTGGTTGTGGTCCAGTGACCAATTCCGGGCAAAGTCCAGAAACAGGCTCTGCAGCGATCCCATATACTTTTGCCGGTGGTACAGCATCCAATGCTGGCGTTTCAGCGGCTCAGGGACACGAACCTCAACAACACCACCTTCAGCCAATGCCTGCCGTGCCGACATCCGGGACAAACAGGCCAACCCCAGATTGGCGCTAACTGCGTTCACGATCGCCTCATGACTGCTGAGTTCGAATGCACAATGCCATTCACGCAGTTGCGGAGCCACATGCTGAATGAAAAACTCGCGTGTACCGGATCCCGGTTCCCGCAACACCCAGTCGGTCCCGGCTAGGTCAGCATAAGAAAGCATCCCGCCCTCACCGAGAGGGTTTTGTGGAGAGCATAGCACCACCATCTCATCCTCGTGCCACGGCTCACACACCAAATCCGGCTCGTCGACCCGACCTTCCACAAACGCAATATCGAGTTCAAAACCCAGCAGCATCGTTGCGATCCGCGCTGTGTTGGCGATGACCAGAGATTGCTTTCGGTGGCCTGTTTCATCGCGAAAATGCCCAAGCACAAACGGCAGAACGTGATTTCCAATTGTGTAGCTTCCACCGATATTCAGTTGACCACTCAGCGGATCTGCATCGCTGAGCACTCCCTCGATTTCTTCACTGCGTTCCAGCAGTTCACTGGCAAGGGGCAAGAGCTTGTGGCCTTGCGCATTCAGATGCAGACGGTTGTTGACTCGATCAAACAACCGATGATCCAGCAGGCGTTCCAACTCGGAAAGCGCGGTGCTGACCGCAGGCTTGGACAGATGAAGACGCTCAGCCGCTGCGGTAACAGTTTGCTCTTGCGCCACAGCGGTAAACACTCTCATTTGCTTGAGCGTGATGGACATGGAATTTCCAACCCCAAACGTTCACTAATTACGAATGTCTATTTCAATAGTTTCAAATATTCAAAACAAAATGAAACCTGTATTGAAGGGATCAAGAATATGACGCAGAGCAACCTCTGCCTGAAGAGGGACTTTTGAATGACAACGAAGCTGAAAGAACGGCTTGCTTTCGTGCCGACCCCCATGGCCGGGCTCGCACTTGGCATTGCAAGCCTGGGCTGGAGCTGGGAAAACGCAGGCCAGTTCCACGGACAGATGCAAATGGCAGGAGCCGCAATTGGCGCCGCCCTTCTTCTGATGATCGCGATCAAATTTACCATTCACCCCAGTCGCCTGATGGACGATCTACGCCACCCTGTCGTCGGCAGTGTGGTCCCCACCTTTGCAATGGCCACAATGGTGGTCTCAAAGTCCGTGGCCAGTTGGTCAGTAACCTTGGGTGCAAGCCTGTGGCTCATCGCTGTTGTGTTGCACCTTGGCTTTCTGACAGCCTTCGTCTTTCATCGCGCAAAGGTATTTCGCATGGCGCACATGGTACCAAGCTGGTTCGTGCCTCCGGTGGGTATTATCGTGGCGAACGTTGCCTTTCCCGGCGTTGAGGCCCTGCGCCCATTGGCCAACGGTCTGCTTGTTTTCGGGATTGTGTGTTATGCAATCATGCTGCCGATCATGATGCACCGGTTGATCTTCCACACGAAAGTTCCTGATGCTGCCAAACCGACCCTGGCCATTCTTGCAGCACCGGCCAGCCTGTCGCTCGCCGGCTACCTGACCATGGTTCAAATCCCATCCCCGGTGATCATCGCGGTATTGGCCGGCATCGCGATCCTGATGACGATGCTCATCTACATGGCTTCGGGACGACTGCTCAAACTGTCGTTCACACCTGCCTTCGCTGCCTATACCTTTCCATTGGTGATTGGAGCCACCGCAATGTTCAAGACAGCCAATGTGATGCAGGGTTATGGCATGTCACCGGAATACGTGGCACAGGTTCGCCTCGTCGCCCACTTGGAGCTTTATGTGGCAACCGTGGTGGTTGCCTATGTGGCAGCGCGATACCTGTGGCATTATTCGCCCCTTCATCGTATCGCGCCACCTTATGCGCCACATCACAATTAAAAGGCGACTTCGCCCGCAACCATTTTTTCCAGCATCACCGCGACCCCGTCCTCATCATTGGATGGGGCGTGGAAGCGGGCACTGCCTTTGACCTCGGGACGTGCGTTGGCCATGGCAAATGAGTGGCCAACGCTTTCAAGCAAGGCCCGGTCATTATCGCCATCTCCGAAAGCCGCTGCCTGTCCCCATGTCAGTCCATGGGCGTCCAGCAACTTCTGCGCAGCCTGCGCCTTGTTCAGGCCCTTTGGCACAAACTCCAGATAGGACTCGGTCGTCCGGAAGCAGTCGATATGTGGCTGGACACTAACCGGCAAGTCGGCCGCGATAGCACGCAAGGCTTCATCCTCGCCAATCGCCATGATCTTGATTGCTTTTTCAAGCTGCCCGGGCTCATAGCCAATCTGACGCGGTTCTTGTTGCAAGAAAGCGATACGGCGGCGCGTACGCTCATCCTCCTGATCCGCGAACCAACCAGTCGCATCATGGATTGCGAGCAGAGCATCAAAACCCTGCACAAAACGGCACAACGTTTGCGCTGCTTCTTGGTGGAACTCTCCTGCAAGCTCAACCTCGCCGGTTCCCATATCGCCACAAGCCCCTCCATTCAAAGCAATGTAGGGACCGCCCAAATCCAGATCGCGGCACACACGCTGCACCACATGCGCCGGTCGTCCGGTTGCCAAAACCACCTTCAGGCCCGCCGCCTGTGCCTGTTTAAGCGCAGTTCTCGTGCGGGCAGTAAATTCACCGGAGGAGTTGGCGAGTGTTCCATCAAGGTCAATAAAGACGATTTCAATCGGCGGCTGATCAGCCCCGTTGGTGTAAGCCATATTTGCCATTCCTCTTGTGTCAGAGGACGTTTTAAATCCATTCGCAGGGATTTTCCATAGGTGCTCACGCTAAGGGTAGCCGCGAAATCAGGCTGGAATCGGTTGGCCATCCCACGCAAAGCACTGGCCCGTTTGCTCCGGCCTCAGCTCATCGAGGACATCCAGCAGGCAATTCGCCGAGTATGCCGGTGAAAACAGTTTGCCTTCAGGCACATTTGCCTGAAACGGCGCAGACAAGGAACTGTCTACGGTGCCTGGGTGCAGACCGACGATCACACCCTCCTTGTTCTTGCGAGCATACTCGATACTCGCGGATTTGAGCACCATGTTCAGCGCCGCCTTGGAAGCACGATAGGAGTACCATCCCCCTAACCGGTTGTCAGAGATACTGCCGACCCGCGCAGAAACGGCGGCAAAGGTTGCCGGTTTGCGCCGATGCAGCAGGGGCACGAAATGCTTGAGAACGAGAGCAGGCCCCACGGTATTGACGGCGTAGAGCTTCAACATCGCGTCAGCTTCAAGGTCTCGCCAACTCTTCTCGGGCTGGCACGCATCATCATGAAGCATGCCGCTGGCAACAATGACGCGATCAAGCCCGCCATCCGGTATTGTCTGAGCCGCTGCTTTGATGCTCTCTGGTTTCTCGAGGTCCAGGTATCCCGGTTCGATCCGAGCATCGGAAAACACAGCCTGTCCGCGAGAGAATGCAAAAATCTGGGCTTCCGGATATCGGCGAATGGATTGCTCCACCAACGCACGGCCAATGCCACCGGAAGCGCCCACAATCACGATACGATTGAGTGTCATGGTCCGATCCTTTCCCTGTGCAAGCACCACTTGATACGACCACTTTCGCGCAGAAGATCAAAAAACCTTTGAATAGCAAAGCTCTATCCCTGCCGTACGACAAGAATTGCGTAACACGTCAACGGAAATCCAACCACAGCGCCCTATCCTCTCCCTCAAGCGGACCAACAGGAGAGCCAACCCGTGTCCATATCGCACCTTATCGTCATGCTCGGTGATCAACTAAGCCCTGACATGTCCAGCCTTGAAGGTATGGACAAGGCGACCTCCTTGGTGGTCATGGCGGAGGTGCACACAGAAGCGTCATATGTTGGCCATCACAAAAAGAAGATTGCGTACATCTTCAGCGCCATGCGTCACCATGCCAAGGCGCTGGAGGACATGGGCTGGCATATTGCTTACACCCGCTATGACGATGCACACAACACCGGCGACCTTGTCGGCGAAGTCAAGAGGTTGGCAGCCGACTACCAGCCCGAGCACATCGTTCTTACCGAACCGGGCGAGTGGCGACTTCTGCAAGCCTTCAAGGAACTGGCAGAGGATCTTTCGTGCGATTTGGAGATCAGACCGGATACCCGGTTCGTTTGCAGCCACACCGAGTTCCGTAGCTGGGCCAAAGGCCGCAAGCAACTGCGCATGGAGTATTTCTATCGCGAAATGCGCCGCAAAACGGGTCTGCTGATGGCCGGCAGCGAGCCCGAAGGCGGCCAATGGAACTTCGATCAGGAAAACCGCAAACCGGCTTCCGACAGCCTGTTCATGCCACAACCGTTCAAGGTCTCACCTGACACGATAACACGTGAGGTGCTTGACCTGGTGGAAGCTCGATTTGCCGACAACTTCGGTGATCTGCAACCGTTTTGGTATGCGGTCACCCGCGAAGATGCCCTGAAAGCGCTGGATCACTTTATCGAGGAAGCCCTGCCCCTATTTGGCGACTATCAAGATGCCATGCTTACTGACGAGCCGTTCTTGTACCATTCCCTGCTCGCGCAGTACTTGAACAGCGGCTTGCTGTCACCGCTGGAGATATGCCGCAAAGCGGAACACGCCTACCATGAAGGGCACGCGCCCCTGAACTGCGTGGAAGGGTTCATCCGACAAATCATCGGTTGGCGGGAATACATTCGCGGCATCTATTGGCTCAAAATGCCTGGCTACGTAGACGAAAACGCCCTGGACGCAAACCGAAACCTGCCATGGTTCTACTGGACAGCGGAAACGGACCTGCATTGCCTCAGTCAAGCAATCGGGCAAACAAAGCACCATGCCTATGCCCACCACATCCAGCGCCTGATGATCACGGGAAACTTCGCCATGCTTGTTGGTGTGGAACCCAAACAAATCCATGAATGGTATCTGGCGGTTTATGCGGATGCCTATGAATGGGTAGAGCTACCCAATACCTTGGGCATGAGCCAGTTTGCCGATGGCGGTCTGCTGGCTTCCAAACCGTATGCAGCCAGCGGCAATTACATAAAGAAGATGTCGAACTACTGCGACAGCTGCCGGTACTCCGTAAACAAGAAAACGGGGCCGAACGCATGCCCTTTCAATTCACTGTACTGGCACTTCCTGCAACGAAACGCCGCCAAGCTCCAACAAAATCCACGGCTTGCGCAGGTATACCGAACATGGGCCCGCATGGCTCCGGAAAAGCAAAAGGACTACTTGCAAACGGCAGAGGCTTTTTTGGCTACCCTTCAAGATTGATTGGGGCCGTCAAACAAGAACGACATCTGACCACCATCCCCGCCCCGTGTCTCGGCTTTGCGCCTACTGGCCTTGGGTTTCTGCTGCACCTGCGCTAACCCGCTTTTTCGGCTGCCATGTTTGGTCTGAATGGCAGCCGAACGCAGCTTGAATTCTTCACTCTTGCGCAGCGCCCATATTTTCTGCCGAGCTGCCTTCGCAGCCGACATGTGGTCAACGATCGGAACTGGATAGCTCTTGTCCAGAATTGACGACGCCTCCTCCCACTTCCAGGGCTCATGAATGAACGATGTGGGAACCGCAGCCAGTTCGGGAACCCACCGGCGAACAAACTCGCCACCGCCATCCTGATCATAGCCCTGTTTGACGGGATTGTAGACACGGACAGTATTGATGCCCGTGGTGCCCGATTGCATTTGCACCTGCGGCCAGTGAATACCCGGTTCATAATCCACGAACTGTCGTGCCAGATGAAGGCCCGGCTCCCGCCAGTTAAGCCACAAGTGATAGCTCGCGAACGCCATCAACATGGCCCGCATCCGGAAGTTCACCCAGCCGCCATGGCGCAGATAACGCATACAGGCATCCACGAACGGAAATCCTGTCTGCCCAGCAGACCATGCCGCCAATACAGATTCGTTGCTCACATCACGCAGCCCATCATATGCCGGATGGAGATTTTTAAACTCGATGGAAGGGGCATCCTCAAGTTTCTGCATGAAGTGACAATGCCAATGCAGCCGCCCCGCGAAGGAAGACAGAGACCCTCTCCACCCTTGAGGTGGGTTCGCCTGTTCTTTTAATTCCCTTTGACGTCCCCAGGTCGCTTGCGCAACCTCACGCATGGAAACACACCCATAGGCCAGATAAGGCGACAAGCGCGAACAATGTCTTTCAGCGCTCAAGGGGCTGGACATCGAACGGCGATATGGCCCCGCCCGCTCCGCCAAAAAAGATGACAGTATTCGCTGTCCCTCTCGACGGCCGCCGCGCTGTCGGCCTGGGCAAAAATCTTCTTCCAACCCCAAATCCGCAGCAGTCGGGAGGTGAAACGGCTCATCAAGCACAGGCTCGAGGGTCTTGGGTGCTGGTAAAATGTCCGCCCTCATGAAGCGGTCCCACTTGCGCGCCCACCCATCCCGGCTGGATAGCCCCCGGATCACACCGGTCTGCGGGAACTCATGAAATCGCACCCCATTCAACCGACACCATGCGGATACCGTGCGATCCCGGGCAAAACTCCAACCATTGCCGGTTTCTTCATGGGCCCAAACTCCGGCAACACCACAAGACATTTTGAGTTCATCCAGAACATCGGTCACCGACCCAATACGCAGAATGAGCCCCTGCCCCAATTTGCGCAGGTCCCCGTCAAGTTCCTTCAAGCACTCCTTAACAAAACACCATTGGCGCTCCGAGGCATCAGGCTGTTGCCACAACTCCGGTTCCGCCACATACAGCGGCAAGACGGTGCCATGCTGCATCGCCTCGATCAAAGGGCGATGGTCAGTGATCCTGAGATCTTTCTTGAACCAAACAATCTGCACGCCAACACTTCTCGTTGTTTTCTTCACAGCGGTACGCAGAGCACAGTAAACAGGATCAACTCATCGGTATAAATACAAAACCTAGCAGAAAACCTACAGGATCTGTTCGTTTACTGCGAATGAGGGACGGCCCCACCTCCTTAAACGCATAGTCAAAGATTCTCTCAATTTTGGCTGAATTTGGTCATCAACATGAGTGCAACATCACGATTTCCTAAAAAAAATCATATCAATTTTCGGCCCGATGCCACCTATCAAGGTGCCGTCAAAAATTACTCAACCTCAACCTGCTCGCCAGGTTGAGATCAAATCCGACATGATTAAAAAACCTAATTATGATCAGTAAATTAGTTCACGTAGAATTTTACACGTCGTTGACACGAAACCACCACATTTCGTGGCCCAGAAGCATCGTCAAGGCCCTGCGACCTTGTGGCATCAAATAAGTTATACTACTTATTTTCGGCGTCCGTTCTACGTATTAGCACTATTGACCGACGCTTTCGCGAGGAGTACCCAATATCCTCGAAAGCACCATACAACAGATTTCTCAAAGGCTTCTCTTATGCTGCAAGTCTTTGATTCAGGCGCATAAAACGCTTTCAGTCGGGTGGGGCAGCGCCAGCCACAACACCCAAGAAACAAAAGCGGTCCTCAGGTCGGGCTGCGGATTTTGCAATACAACTTCCAGTCTCCTCGGTGGAGGTGAAACTGGCACCATGCGTGCTGGGTATTGTTGTATTGTGCCTGCGCTTTGACCACCGCTGGAAACAAACAGAACGCGCGATGTTTCGCCCGAGATTTCGGCAAGCGAAACTGGTGTGACGCCTCTCCCATTGAGTGTCCCCGCTGCGCAAAAAAGAGGCATAATGACCGATATTACCGGTACAGACGCAATTCCAGCTCCGGACGGAGCAGTTTCGATCATTGATACAGACTACGAGGTCGGACAGGACAACGTCAGAACCAGAATCGGCCCCTTCGGCCTGGACATTCACCAGCCGGTTTTCCCTATTTCTGGCTTGGTGGTGATCAGTTTTGTAGCGGCAGTTCTGCTGTTTCATGACAGTGTCGGCCCCGTATTCTCAGGCGTGCGCGTTTGGTTGACCTCGAATTTCGACTGGTTCTTCCTGCTCGCTGGCAATGTTTTCGTCGTGCTTGCCTTGGGCATTGCCATCTCGCCGTTGGGTCGCATCCGCATTGGCGGACGCAAGGCGGTGCCCGACTTTGGCTACATCGGCTGGTTTTCAATGCTCTTTGCCGCCGGCATGGGTATCGGGTTGATTTTCTATGGTGTATCCGAACCCATTTCTCATTACTCCAGCGCAATTGACGGGGTTGTTTACGGTGAAGCGGGCCGGACGGACTGGGCACCTTTAGGTGGCGCAGCTGGCAATGTTGCAGAAGCGACGCGCCTCAGCATGGCGGCAACGATTTTCCATTGGGCGCTACACCCGTGGGGGGTATACGCCATTGTCGGGCTGTCTCTGGCGCTTTTCGCTTACAACAAGGGCCTGCCTCTCACGTTTCGTTCTATCTTCTATCCGATCTTCCGCGAAAAGATTTGGGGCTGGCCTGGCCACATCATTGATATTCTGGCCGTATTCGCAACCCTCTCAGGGCTGGCCACCTCGCTGGGGCTGGGCGCTGAACAAGCAACTGCCGGGCTGCAGTATCTGTTTGGCATTGAGCCGACAAGCCTCGTAAAGATCATGCTGGTCATCGGCATCAGTGCCATCGCCATGGCCTCTGTCGTGGCCGGGCTTGATGCAGGCGTGAAGCGTCTTTCCGAAATCAACATGTTGCTCGCTGCCATGCTAGCCCTTTTCATGATCTTGGTCGGACCGACGTGGCACCTGATTACCAGCTTCTTTGACAACATGACGGCTTATCTGGAGCATCTGCCGGCTCTTGCCGCGCCGTTTGGCCGTGAGGACGATCAATTCCGCCAAGGCTGGACTTCGTTCTACTGGGCCTGGTGGATTTCCTGGTCACCGTTTGTGGGCATGTTCATCGCTCGCGTCAGCCGCGGCCGAACAGTGCGCGAGTTTATCGTCAGTGTATTGCTGGTTCCCTCTGTCGTTTCCATCCTCTGGATGACCATTTTCGGCAATTCGGCCATCGACCTAGCAGTTCTGGGGGGTGAACAAGCGATCTTTGACGCCTCCGTGGAGCTGCGCCTGTTCGAAATGCTCAACATTCTGCCATGGGCTCAGTTGACTTCACTCATCGGCATTACGCTCGTGATTGTCTTCTTTGTCACATCGTCTGACTCCGGTTCCCTGGTGATCGATACGATCACAGCCGGCGGCAAGGTCAACGCACCGCTGACACAGCGGGTCTTCTGGGTGATCTTCGTTGGGTTGGTTGCAATTGCGCTGTTGGTTGGTGGCGGCCTGACCGCGCTGCAGGCCATGTCGGTCTCTACCGGCTTCCCCTTCGCTATTGTATTGCTGCTTGCATGTTTCTCCCTGATTTCGGGGCTGAGCAGTGAACCGCGTCTTCCGGCAAAGAAGTCCTGAGGCTCAACAAAAAAGCCCGGCTGGTTGTGCAGCCGGGCTTTTTCCTGTGTCATCAATACCGTCAGATCCCAAAGAAGGGCTGAAGCATCCGATTTAATACGCCTTTGAACTCCAGAGGCGCGTCTGTGTAAACCAGACAAATGCAGTCCTCGTCTGTATCAGCAATAGGCTGGTGATCAATTTCACCATCTGCTTCCTGTACATCACCGAGTTTGTACCGTCCGCTCTCATCAGAGAATGACCCCTGAAGTACCATGGTGAGCTCGTACCCCTTGTGGCTATGTTCAGGGGTGACAAACCCGGGCGACAACTTCAATAGTCGTGTTTTCTCGCCACGATTCCCGCCAACCGGCAGGATGAACTGCTTCACACCCGGTGCCACGCTCTTCCAGGGCAGATCCTTGTAATCCTTACCCAGTAGCAACTGCAAAGGCTCTGGAATATGGTTCAACTCTGGCTCTACCAGAATATCATTCTGGCTTGCCGAGACCTGCTCTTCCGACTCGATACGCGCCATTAGGTCGTCAAACCCGCAGGATGTCATTGGCACCCCATCCAGATCGTCGACCAGTGCCCCGCCCACAGCTTCCGCCGTGAAGACGCGCTGCGCACATTTCTTGCACATGTGAATGTGGCTGGCTACAAACAGGCTTGCCCCCTCAGACAAGGCACCAGCCGCATAACTCATGAGCATTTCATCACTGATATGGTGATTGATCATGTCTCAAACTCTGCCAGTTTCTTCCTCAGCCGCCCAAATGCCAGTCTAAGTCTCGATTTCACTGTGCCCAGCGGCAATTGCAAACGGCTCGCAATCTCCGCATGTGTCACTTCTTCGTAAAACGACAGCTTTACTAGCTCAGCTTGATTAGCTGGCAATTCTGCCAACGCCTTTTGGATGATCGAAGACATCTTGGGCTGATCAACATTTTCATCCTGATCCCCTTCCGCAACGAGCTCCGTCTCAAAATAATGTTCATCTTTAGATACAAACCTTTTTTCGCGACGGATCCGATCAATCCGGTGATTTCGGGCAATTGTGAAGATCCATGTGGATGCAGCCGCCTTCGTTACGTCGTATAGGTGCGCTTTGCGCCAAACCAACACGAAGGTTTCCTGCACCATCTCTTCTGCAGTTGCCTCGTCTGTGCCCGACTTCATATAGAATTGTTTCAATCGCGGGCCATAATAATCGTATAGCTCGCGAAAAGCCCCACGATCCTGCGTTTCACTAAACGACGAGAGAACCTGACTTAAACGGTTGGGGTTCACCACTGCCCCCCTGCCGCCCGAATCCTCAATTTCTCGTTGGTGATAGGGCACGTTTTCATCCTATGATGCTCGAACACTTTGTTGTTACGCGTGACAGCGCTCCATGGATCAAATCAAAACGAAATAGGTTCGAAGTGATCCAATAAGCACAAACCCCCATAGGAATAACAGATTGAAATTAGGGAACAAGTGTCAATGAAGATTGCTGTTATCGGGTCAGGTATTTCGGGTTTGTCAGCCGCATGGCTTTTATCCAAGCAACATGACGTAACGCTCTTCGAGAAGGATGACCGTCTTGGCGGCCACTCCAACACCCAGCTTGTGGAGGTTGGGGGCAAAGTGGTGCCCGTCGATACGGGGTTCATTGTCTACAACGAACAAACCTACCCAAATTTGACAGCACTGTTCCAACACATATCGGTCCGAACCGAGAACTCGGATATGTCTTTCGCTGTGTCATCGGACGAAGGGCGATTTGAATACTCAGGCACAGGTCTGAATGGATTGTTCGCTCAACGCCGCAATCTAGTACGGCCACGGTTTTGGAGCATCTTGAGTGACATCCGTCGGTTTTACACTGAAGCTGCGCAGGACGCACAGCGCAAACCGACCACCTATACCCTTTCTCAGTATCTGGAAGACCAGAGATACTCATCCGGTTTCATTCATGACCATCTCATTCCCATGGGAGCTGCAATCTGGTCCATGCCGGCTGAACGCATGCTGGCCTTTCCATTCAAGAGTTTCATTGGGTTCTGCCAGAACCATGGCCTTATTCAATTCAAGGATCGCCCGCAATGGCGCACGGTTTCCGGCGGCAGCAAAAACTACGTTGACCGTTTGGCCGCAGGCATATCCGGAGGCGTCAGACTGAACGCAACGATAGAGCACGTAAACAGGATGCCAGGTTTCATTGAGCTGGTGGATCGGGATGGCGAGAGCGAGCGGTTCGATCACCTTGTCGTGGCAACCCACTCGGATCAGGCCTTGCGCCTTCTGGAAAGCGGAAAGCTGGGCGTGAGTGATCGCGAAAGAGCGTTGCTGGGAGCCATACAGTACCAGAAGAACGTTGCGCTCCTGCACACGGATCCATCGTTGATGCCGCGAGCGCGGCGCGCATGGTCAAGCTGGAACTACATCAAACGCACCGACACGGCTCAATGCCCCGGCGATCTCTGCGTGACCTACTGGATGAACCGGCTGCAAAATTTGAGCTGCGATCAGGATCTATTCGTGACTTTGAACCCAACGCATCAACCGGCGGAAGGCTCGGTACTGCGCAGCTTCGTCTACAGTCACCCACTGTTTGACACTGCCGCAATGAATGCGCAATCTAGCCTTTGGGAATTGCAGGGCCACAACCGCACATGGTTTTGTGGCGCCTATTTTGGACACGGTTTTCACGAGGATGGACTGCAAGCAGGTCTGGCCGTTGCGGAAGCCTTGGGCGGGGTGCGCCGCCCCTGGACCGTTGAAAACGAGTCAGGCCGGATTTCTCTGCCGTCCACCACTGTTTCGCAGCTTCAGCAACAGGTTGCAGCGGAGTAACTGGCATGAGCACCACCCCCGCACCATCGCCGAACCACACCAGCCCGGCTCGTTTCTACCTTGGCGAGGTGGTGCATACCCGACATCAGGACCTCAGCCACAAGCTGCGTTACACCGTGTTCTCAATGTTTCTGGACATTGATCGCCTGCCCGAAATTGACCGCCTTAGTCCGGTGCTATCAGTCAACCGCTGGAACATTTTTGGCTTTTTCGAGCAAGATCACATGCCGGAGGGTTACACGTCCTTGCGCCAGTTCGTTTTGGCCGCGCTGACAGATAACGACATTTCGTTTGATGTCGGACAAATCACGCTCCTGGCCTATCCGAGATTTCTCGGCCATGCATTCAATCCATTGTCCATCTTCTTCTGTCACGACCAGCAAGGCACGCTGCGAGCTGTTCTTTATCAGGTACGCAATACCTTTGGGCAATGGCATCATTATCTCACGGAAGTTGATCCCTCATCGGACGCACTGGCTCACGCCTGTGACAAGAAGTTTTATGTCTCACCGTTCATCCATATGGATTGCACCTATCATTTCCGAGTGAGGCAACCGGGAGAGACAGCCTCTATCCTCATTCGGCAGTTTGATCGTAACGGGCCAGTGCTCACCGCTGCGTTCAAGGGGCATGAAAAAGCACTGACAACACGAAGTCTGTTGTGGTTCGCTCTGCGCTATTTTCAGGGCGGATTCAAAATACTTGCTGGGATCCATTGGGAGGCGCTCAAGATGTGGCGCAAAGGTGCCAAACTTCAGCCCCGCCCCGAACCTCCGGCGCAATTGGTTACACGAATGTCGGCAGATACAATTACTTACGGCAAGGAAGTTCAATGAGCGTTGAAGAAAACCGCGTCGCAGCGAGCGCGCTTGATACATCCCGAAAGCAGACCCGTCTCCCGAAAATGAACCTGTGGCGACGCGCCATCGTTGCCGTGTTGCACCACTTGGAAAAGGGCCATTTGACACTGGTTTTCCCAGAGGGAGACCGTGCAGAGTTTGGACATCGGACATCGGAGGCACCGGCCGTCGAGGTTCGGATCCATCGGGAGCGCACATTCCGCCGTCTTGCCCTTGGCGGGCACCTGTCCTTGGCAGAATGCTACATGGAAGGCGATTGGAGCTGTTCGGATCTGACAGACCTATTCGAGCTTTTCTTGATCAATACCCGCAGTTTCCGCGGCATCCATTTGAAGGGTACAGCCACGCGTTGGCTCAATCGCCTCATGCACTGGATGAACGCCAATACAAAGCGCGGCAGCAAGCGAAACATTGCCTTTCATTATGATCTCGGCAATGCCTTTTACGAGCAGTGGCTTGACCCGAGCATGACGTATTCCTCGGCCTACCGATACAACGAAGGCCAAGCGTTGGAGACCGCACAACAGCAAAAATACGATCGTGTTCTGGACCTCGCCGAGGCGAAGGCCGGCGACCGCATTCTGGAAATCGGGTGTGGTTGGGGTGGCTTTGCCGAGAAAGCCGCAGAGCGCGACGCGTTTGTTCACGGCGTCACCTTGTCAAACGAACAACTGACCTATGCGCGCCAGCGCAGTCTGGCCAAGAACTTCTCGGAGAACGCACAGTTCGAACTGCGCGACTATCGTGACACCGACGGTAGTTACGATCACATTGTCTCCATCGAGATGATCGAGGCGGTCGGCAAAGACAACTGGGATCATTATTTCTCGATCATCCACGATCGTCTCAAGGACAACGGCTCTGCGGTCATTCAAGCCATTGTCATCGAAGATGGACGCTATGACCAGTACAGCAAAAGCGTTGATTTCATTCAAAAATACATCTTCCCCGGTGGAATGCTGCCGAGCCCGTCCGTTCTGAAGAAAATCATCGAACGGTGCGGCTTGAAGCTGGTGCATGAAGAGTATTTCGGCCACGATTATGCCCGAACCCTTGCGGCATGGAACGAACGCTTCACAGAAGCATGGCCCCGCATTTCATCAATGAACTTTGATGAGCGCTTCAAGCGGATGTGGCACTACTATCTGGCCTACTGTGAAGCCGGTTTCAAGGCGAAGTCGATTGATGTCGGCTTCTTCAAGGTGGTACGTGCGTTCTAATCGCGATCTCACCCTCTACGCCTTGCCAGGGCTGGCGACAGCCCTGCCCACCCTGCCCGTTCTGGTACTGTTGCCGCAGTACTATGCCACCGCAACCTCGTTAAGCTTGGCTGCGATTGGGCTTGGCCTTCTGATCGCTCGCTTGCTGGACATGGCGACAGATCCAATTGTCGGTTGGCTTATGGACCGGTTCCCCACGCGATGGGGCAAGCGCAAACCATGGATGCTCTTGGGCGGATTGTTAGCTGCCCCGGCGCTGGTGCTGTTGTCCATACCCGACCCGTCAACCAGCCTGCTGGAGATGGTCGTGTTCCTCTGCGGGCTTTATGTGGGATGGACGTTTTTCTCAATTCCATACAACGCTTTGGGCGCCGAGCTGGCCGTTGGTGCCTATGATCGCACCCGCTTTGCCTCCGCCAGGGAAGGGGCAACCTTGGCCGGTATCGTTCTGGCAAGCGCCCTTCCTGCAATTCTCAAGGCATCAGGCGTCCCAACCAATGAGCAGTTCTTCGCCATCGCCCTCATAACCATCGTCACCGGAGCGGCGACAATCAGCTTTCTGCTCGCACTGGTCCGCGAAGCTCCCCGCATGAGAGAGGCGGAAACGCACCATCAGCGCGACGATTGGCGCTCGTTCCTTAACAGTCTTGGCAAAAACAAACCCTTTGTGGTTATCGTCTCGGCCTGGCTTGTCAACGGACTGGCCAATGGTACGGGCACCGTTCTGTTTCCGTTTTTTTTGACGGATGTTCTCAAGACCACAGAACAACAAAAGAACTTGCTGATTTTTCTGTATTTCTTCTGTGCCATTCTTGGTTTGCCGCTATGGCTCTATCTCAGCAGAAATCGAGACAAAGCCAAACTCTGGCTGGTCTCGATCATCATTGTTTCAATCACTTTTACTGTTGTGCCATTCCTGCCAGAAGGCGCCGTGCTTGAATTCGGCATCGTATGCGTCATAACCGGCCTCTGCCTTGGGGCAGATCTGGCTTTGCCGGCGTCTCTGTTTGCTGATGTGACAGATTGGGACGAATTTCGCTCCCGGCGAAAGCGTCGCGGGATTCTCTATTCATCATGGACCCTGACCGCCAAGTTGTCTCTTGCGGTGGCTGCGGGGGTTTGCTTGCCATTGGTGGAGTTCTTTGGTTTCCGGGCTGGTGAACCAAACTCTCAGTTTTCTCTGGATGTTCTTGCGGTGGTTTACGCGCTGCTTCCAGTAGCACTTAAAATGGGCGTTATCGCACTCATGTGGAATTTCCCGATCACGACACGGGCTCAAAGATCAATCCGCAGACGCCTCGAAATGCGGGAACGAGCCTAGACGGACGCACGTTTCTTGATCATGCGGATCAAACTGCCAACAACCGGAATATGCCGATAGAAATGAGTGCTGGCATCCCAATAGTCGTAGTGCGCTGACACACGCCCCTCCGCATCAAAATGAAGCTCCGTCATGCCTCGAACGCTCCAGTCGCCCAACAGCTTCTGATGACAACTGAAGTCCCATCTCATGAAGCAAAGCCCGTCGGACCACATCAGATTGAGGATCTTGAACTTAGGCGACTGCACGTCGTGAAACATGCGGTGAAGGATTTTCTCCACCATCTCGCGGCCATGCACATTGTTGAATGGATCAATAAAATGAACATCATCGGACACCAGATCGTGCACTTGGCGAACGGTCTCGGGTTGAAGCTCTTCAAAAAACCGAGCGTAGGCTTCTGCGGTTTGTTCAGACAAGGCAGTGTCAGTCAATTGGCTCATGAGCGCAGCAATCTTTTCATGAAACGGAAATAGATGGGATATGGCAGAAGACGAATGAACTTCAACATCACAGCCATCTGCCATGGAAATGCGATATCGAACTTGCCGCGCCGCAGCCCGGCGACAATATGGGAAGCGGCCTGATCAGGCTCGATGATGAATGGCATCTCGAAGGTATTTTTTTCCGTCAACGGCGTTCGCACAAATCCGGGATTGATGACAGAAAGCGCAACCCCGGAGGCATCAAGCTCCGGCTTGATCGTTTCGCACAAACTGATCAAGGCCGCTTTTGTCGGCCCGTAGACCGCCGCGTTCGGCAGCCCCGCGTATCCCGTCAAGGAGGAAACAATACCAACCCCTCCTCGCCCCACCTCCATCATGGACGGCAAGACTGCCTGAAGTGTCCGCACCGCGCCGCCGTAGTTCACATCCATATGATGCATCGCTTCGTCGCCAGTGAGGACAGATAGACCGCCCGGCGTATAAACGGCAGCACTGTACAAGACCAAATCGGGCACGCCAATCTTGTCCATCACGGCGTTGAACGCAGCTCCAACACTGGCATCATCTGTTACATCTACAGTCTGAACACACAGGTTCGCGGAGGTCGCCGCCAACTCCTCCAAAGCCCCTTCCGTTCGCGCACTCACAACGACCTTGACGCCTGCCGAACTCAATCGTTTGGCAGTGGCAGCTCCAATACCGGAACTTGCGCCAATGACCCATGCTGTCTTCCACGGTAAACGGTCTTGGGACATCCCTAGCCTTTGCATCTGAAGAAAATTGTCGATCCATCCTGTGCCTTGAACCGAAGTCCCACCCACCGGCCTTGCTGATCATACCACGCCTCTGTATCGATCTGCCCGGTGTACTGATAGCGAGTTGCATTGATCGTCCGGTTCTCGCATTGCAGTTGTTCAGTTCCGCGGTTCCGAATACTCACGCGACTGACCTTTCCAGTCAGGGTATTCAAAACCCGATTTTGACGCAGGACCTGAGGATTCCAGTGGTTGGACGGGAAAATGTTTCCGTTGACGCTGCGCTGTTCTCCGTTTGCCGTCCAGACAAACCTGTTGCCAGCGCGCTCGCCCTCCAGATTGCGTTTTTCGCCATTGTTGTCCAGCGATACATCAAGCGCTTGCAGCTGACCATTCCGCCAGCGCTCATTGGCCGAATAGTTGAAACGATAGACCGGAATGCCAAGAAACCGGGCACGCAATCGCATGTCTACATCAACACTCAAATTGTTGCTGGAGCCGGAAAAACGCGTTGAATAGGTTCCGATAGGCGAACCATTGCGTTCCACTATGAAGCTTATATTGGCGGGTGCGGCTGGAGCACTGACACTCATAGCGCTCGTCATCATGGCTGCGAGGGCGAGAGATTTGAGGCTGCGCATGCGGGCGATCCTTTCATCTGTGCACCTTAAAACTACGTATCCTACCTGATCAAGGATCACCCTCTTCTTGAAATCCCTATCGCGCCCTCACCGCAACGGCCAACAAAGGTACAGCAACACCAACAAAAAAAGGCCCGGGAGCGAAAGCTGCCGGGCCAATGAGTTTTGAGGAGCTGACCGCTTATTCAGCTGCAGTAGCGGCCTTTTCTTTCTTCGCCTTTTCAGCAGCAAAATCGGCTACATCTTCAGCCCGACCTTCCACGTAGACGCGACCGTAGTAGGCGTCCAGAAGCAGCTGCTTGATTTCGGCAATCAGTGGGAAGCGCGGGTTTGCGCCGGTGCACTGGTCATCGAATGCTTCAACAGCAACTTCGTCGAACTTGGCTTTGAATTGCTCTTCAGTGATACCGAGGTCCTTCAGACCTGCCGGAATATCGAGGGACTTCTTCACGCTCTCAATCCAGGCAATCAGCTTTTCAACTTTCTGATCGTTGTTGTCGCCAACAGCAGTCAGTTTCAGGTGATCAGCGATTTCCGCATACCGGCATTTGGCGGTCGGACGGTCATACTGAGAGAACGCCGTCTGCTTGGCCGGGTTGTCGGTTGCGTTGTAACGGATCACGTTGGAGATCAGCATCGCGTTTGCCAGACCGTGCGGTACGTGGAACGCAGACCCGATCTTGTGCGCGATGGAGTGACACACACCGAGGAAGGAGTTTGCAAAAGCAACGCCAGCGATGGTCGCGCCGTTGTGAACCTTCTCACGAGCCACCGGAGCCTCTGCACCCTTCTCATAAGCTTCAACGAGGTTTTCCTTGAGAAGCTTGAGGGCCTGAAGCGCCTGACCGTCGGAGTACTCGTTAGCCAGAATGGAGACGTATGCCTCAGTCGCGTGGGTGATCGCATCGATACCACCGAACGCGGTCAAGGATTTCGGCATGTTCATGACCAGATTTGCGTCCACGATCGCCATGTTCGGCGTCAACTCATAGTCAGCAATCGGGTATTTGATGCCGGTTTCATCGTCCGTAACAACCGCGAACGGTGTTACTTCAGACCCAGTACCGGAAGTGGTCGGGATCGCAACCATCTTGGCTTTCACGCCCATCTTCGGGAACTTGTAGATACGCTTCCGAATGTCCATGAAGCGCAAAGCCAGGTCGGCGAAGTCTACATCTGGATGTTCATACATCACCCACATGATCTTGGCCGCATCCATTGGAGAGCCACCACCGATCGCCACAATCACGTCCGGCTTGAAGGAGTTGCAGAGCGCAGCACCCTTGCGCACGATGGACAGTGTTGGGTCGGCTTCAACGTCGTAGAAGACGTCCGTTTCCATGCCCAGCTTCTTCAAGGTCTTTACGGTTTCGTCGGTGTAACCGTTCTTGAACAGGAAGCCGTCGGTAACGATCAGCGCACGCTTTGCACCCTTCAGATCTTCCAGTGCAACTGGCAGACAGCCACGACGGAAGTAAATGGATTCTGGAAGTTTGTGCCACAGCATGTTTTCGGCTCTCTTTGCAACAGTCTTCTTGTTGATCAAGTGCTTTGGACCAACGTTTTCAGAGATGGAGTTCCCACCCCAGGAGCCACAGCCCAGCGTCAGGGACGGAGCAAGAGAGAAGTTGTAAAGATCACCGATGCCGCCATGGGAAGCTGGAGAGTTGATCAGAATACGGGCCGTCTTCATGCGGTTACCGAATTCCTTCACACGATCCTTACAGCGGTCCTGATCGGTATAGTAAACCGAAGTGTGACCAATGCCACCCAAAGCGACCAGATCCTCGGCCTTCTTGAAGGCATCGTCATAGTCCTTGGCCCGGTACATGGCCAGCGTCGGAGACAGTTTTTCGTGTGCGAACGGCTCCGCATCGGAGGTGTCGGTAACTTCGCAGATCAGGATCTTGGTATCTACGGGAACCTTCACACCAGCCATATCGGCAATCTTGTAGGCGGGCTGGCCAACGATTGCTGCGTTCAAGGTGCCGTTCTTCATCAGAACGTCCTTTACAGCCTTCACCTCTTTGCCCTTCAGGATGTAGCCCTTGTGGGTGGAGAAGCGTTCCTTGACCTGTTCATAAACAGCATCAACGACAATCACGGACTGCTCGGAGGCACAGATCACGCCGTTGTCGAAGGTCTTTGACATCAGGACGGATGCAACCATACGCTTGATGTCGGCAAATTCGTCGACAACAACCGGAGTGTTACCAGCGCCCACACCGATCGCCGGCTTACCGGAAGAGTAAGCTGCCTTCACCATGCCCGGGCCGCCGGTGGCCAGGATAAGGTTGATGTCGTCGTGGGTCATCAGAGCATTGGACAGTTCAACGGACGGTGTATCGATCCAGCCGATGATATCCTTCGGAGCGCCAGCTTCAATGGCTGCTTCCAGAACGATACGCGCTGCCTCATTTGTTGCATTCTTGGCGCGTGGGTGTGGGCTGAAGATAATGCCGTTGCGGGTCTTGAGGCTGATCAAGGCCTTGAAGATTGCGGTTGAGGTTGGGTTTGTTGTTGGAACGATGCCGCAGATCAGGCCGGTAGGTTCTGCGATTGTGATGGTACCGAAGGTTTCGTCTTCTTCAAGGATGCCGCAGGTCTTCTCATCCTTGTACTTGTTGTAAATGTACTCGGAGGCGAACTGGTTCTTGATAACCTTGTCCTCCATGACACCCATGCCGCTTTCCTCTGCAGCCATGCGTGAAAGCGGAATACGATTGTCAGCTGCTGCGAGAGCGGCCGCACGGAAGATCGCATCTACCTGTTCCTGAGAGTACTCAGCGTAGATTTTCTGTGCTTTTTTAACGCGCGCGACGAGAGCGTCGAGTTCTTCGCGATTACTGACCGGCATGTTGATCCTCCAATAGCCCAGTGAGAAGTCACAGGGCCGATTACAGGACATGCTTGTCACATAATCCCGCAATCGATCGCCAAGCCCGGCGTTAACCCCGTAGTGACTAGAACAGTAGTGTAACAAAAAACGTCCACTCAAGATGATATAAATCAATTTTGGCAGATATATGAGATGTAACGCTGATATTCCAATTCAGTTTTGTAAATAATTGCTCAAAACCGAAAACCTGAAACACAATAAAAACAAATTGGTCACAAATCAAAAGGCGATAAAATACGGTATTACACGTATTTTATACGTTCAAATACGATACCAACCAAAAATATCGCTCAGTAAGAAGCCTGTCAAACGTTCATCAGCGTATACAATTTCATGACAAATCCGGAATTGGCTCCTTAGGTGATTCTCTCCGGATCTCAAAAGGGCACGTCACTATGGAACCAGATGAACTCGCCATCAGCGGGATGATGTAATCCCAAAGAGCGCGCGTGAAGATGCAATCTGTCACCGGCTGTCAAAGCGCTGCCTTGCGCATAAAACCGATCACCGATGATAGGATGCCCAAGACTGAGCATGTGCACGCGTAACTGATGCGAGCGGCCGGTAATTGGTGAGAGTTCGACAACTGTCGTTTCCCGCTCTCGTGCAAGCACCTTCCAGTGGGTTTGAGCCGGACGCCCCTGCTCATAGCAGACCATTTGCCGGGGCCGATTTGGCCAGTCGCACCGCAAGGGCAAGTCCACCAATCCGGTGTCGTTCGTTACATGCCCCCAAACGCGTGCAATGTAGGTTTTATTCGTTTTTCTGCGTTCGAATTGCAAACCCAGATGTCGATGCGCCTGAGGGTTCATTGCCATGACCAGCACGCCAGAGGTATCCATGTCCAGACGGTGCACGATCCGTGCATCAGGAAACGCGGTTTGCGCTCTAGCTTCGAGGCAATCCTTGTGAGCTTCAGCCTTACCCGGCACTGACAACAGACCGCAGGGCTTGTTCAGAACCAAAATCTGGTCATCCGCATGGAGAATATCCAACTGCGGCACCATTGGTGGATCGTACACGAAGGGGGGATTGGGATTTGCCATTTCGACGGTTATAGCTGCGCTCGCCGGAAGATCAATGCCCAATGCGAGCCTCGCCCTCCGATCACTCTGCCGCTGGCACAATTAGAACTTTGGTGGGAAAATCAGCGCCTTCAAGGCATCGTCGCTTTACTGATCCCGCACACTGCACTAGCTTCCACTATACGTCAACGAGGCACGACCACTCTTCTACACGTAACGGAGGAAAAGCAATGAGCGTAGACGCGATTGCTGCGGGAATTAAAGACAAGGTTGCATCCAGCGGCTTCGATAGCTCAATCAAGTTCGACTGCGGCGACGATGGCATTCTGGTGATCGACGGCACCGAAGTCTCCACCACTGACAAGGAGGCGGATTGCACCATCAGCGTGGCCCTGGAAGACCTCCAGGCAATCATTGATGGCGATCTGAACCCAACAGCGGCCTTCATGCAGGGAAAAGTCAAGGTAGACGGCGACATGAGCGTTGCCATGAAACTTGGCGAAATCATCTAAATCATGGCAGATAGCGCGAGCAAACCTAAAGACTACATGAAAATCGCCGCAGAGACCGATCAGGAATTGTTCGGCATCTCGGAGTTGGCGGAAGAATTCAGTGTGTCCACTCGCGCTATTCGCTTCTATGAGAACAAAGGCCTGCTCTCCCCTCAACGGGTCAATGGGCATCGGGTCTTTACAAAGCGGGATCGGGCCCGTTTGGCGCTGATCCTCAGAGCCAGATCCATCGGCTACTCGCTGACAGAGATCTCGCACTACCTGGACCTCTACAAACACTCCGGCACCGGACAACGGGAACAACTCGAGTATCTCGTCGACCGAACCGATGAGACAATCCGCGATCTTGAACACCGGCGCGCAATGATCGACCAAACCCTTCGTGAGTTGAAAACAATCAACGGCGAGGCCAAGCGCTGTTTGAAAGACCAAGTCGAGAGCTAACCTTGTCTTTCAAACCACCTATTCAATGAGCCAACTGGTCGGGACGACTGTCCGCGATCAGATCCAGCATGGCAGCCCATTGATGGATATAGGTCTGTATTTCCTCATCCGTACGGAACATGGCATCCAGCATTACAAAACCGGACATCATGCTGCGGGAAGCGGTAAGGATCAGATCAATGCTGACGATGTTGGTATTGCAAAGCTGCAGATACTCGGTGATTACAGCCTCAGTCTTGTCAGCATAGGCATCAATTGAGGGGGCAATGCGTTTGCGCAAGCTCTCCTCGGTACGAGCAGCCACCAGTATTTCCATCATGGCGATGAACTCTGGGGAATGCATTTGATTCTCCCACCAGTCCTTCATCAATTCCGAGATCTTGAGAGCCGTTCCCGTATTTTCACTTATCCACTGCTGGGTCAAACGAAGAGACTTGTCCAACACGCGTTCCGTGACGAACACCATCAGATCTTCTTTTGTCTTGAAGTGATGCTGCAGTGCACCTTGAGAGAACGAACTCGCCTCCGCGATTTTCTTAATGGATGCACTGTGATAGCCCTTCTCGTGCAGACATTTTATTGCCGCAAGAACGATATCCCTCTTCATCCGATCGCTTTTTTGCGCCTGATGTGTTTTCGAGCCGGGCTCCGAGGCCATGATTCCGATTTTTTCCATTTTTCCCCTCAAAGTGTCTTGTAAAAAAACCATATGTATGTATTTTTTTCAAGAGCTAGGTTAAATCACTTAGGCAGCGTTCTTTGGGAGGAGAAACTATGTACAGGGATAACCAATCGATACTGAATACCGCCGGCATCAAACAAACCGGCGCAACTGTGGTTATCGGCGATCCTCATCCAGCCTTCGCGGCTGCGCTGGCAGGCATCTACACCTCCGCGTATCCCGGCGTCAAAGTGTTCACAACCACATGTTTTGACGAGTTGCAGCGCCACGCCACGGCCCATCCGGGTTCGACCCTTCTCGTTAACCCGAAGATGGACAAAGCACCAGGCCTCAGCACCGCCACCATACTGCAGGAGACAACCGAGATGGTGAGGCTCGTGATCATCACGGACCACGAAGATGAAGGACTGAGCGGCTACTTCATCGCCCGGGGCGCTCAAACCACGATCTCCAAATCCGCAGAGTTTTCTCAGCTTCAGGATACGTTGCTACGCGGCATCCGCCATGATCCGTCAGAAAACCGGACCAACGACAATCATGTAGCTTTCTCGCAGGATTTTTATGAAGGACTGGCAAATTTGACACGACGTCAGGCGACCATCCTCAACTACCTCAAGCAAGGCAAGCTGAACAAGCAAATCGCGCACGATCTCGGCATCTCTGAAGCAACCGTAAAACACCACGTTTCCGCCCTGCTCAGTGCGCTGGGTTTCTATTCCAGAAGCCAACTGGTTGCCATGATCAACGAGCTTGGCATCAACGTGGACTACAGACCCCGCAGCCGCGCACGCTCCAACTTGCGCCGGCTGCAAGACTACCGCAGCCCTGGATCGATGGTCTCCCCCACCGCATCCGCGCCAGAAAAGCACTTGGCAGCTGCGCACGCCTGAGTCGTTTCCTCCCAAAAAGACGATGGCAACAAAAAAGGCCGGAGGCATAAGCCCCCGGCCTTTTCAAATAGCTAGAATGCCGATGGATCAGCCGCGCAGTTGACGAACAGCCAGCTCGACACCGCGCAGTTCAGCCAGACCACGAAGACGACCAACTGCCGGATATCCCGGAGCTGACTTCATCTTGAGGTCCGTCAACATCGCGTGGCCATGGTCAGGACGGAACGGAATGCGACCCTGCCATCCATCCTTGTGGCGGCGATCTTCTTCATCCACCAGCGCACTGATGACACCGACCATGTCCACGTCACCATCAAGGTGATCGGCTTCATGGAAGGAAAGCGGATTGTCCTCGCGCTTGGTTGCCCGCAAGTGCACAAAGTGGATACGATCCGCCCAACGCTTGGCCATGCCGACCAGGTCATTGTCCGGGCGCACGCCCAGAGAACCGGTACAGAAGGTAAATCCGTTTGCAGGATTATCGACCGCCTTGGCAATGTACTCATAGTCGCTCTCAGTAGAGCAAACACGAGGCAAACCAAGCAGTGGCCGGGGCGGATCATCCGGATGGATTGCCATCAGGGCGCCCTCTTCCACACACACTGGGATAACTTCCTGCAGGAACAACGCCAGGTGCTCTCTCAGCTTGTCAGCATCAATGCCATCATAAGTGGAAAGATGCTCACGCA
This sequence comes from Pseudovibrio exalbescens DSM 16456, assembly GCF_000422785.1. Lineage (GTDB taxonomy): Bacteria > Pseudomonadota > Alphaproteobacteria > Rhizobiales > Stappiaceae > Pseudovibrio > Pseudovibrio exalbescens. The sequence continues at coordinate 4,364 of NZ_AUGS01000001.1, read as the reverse complement.
ATTGCTCAACCGTGTAGCTTTCTTCGGAGCCTGGCAGACCAGCAATGATTGTCTTTACCAGTTTGTCCTTGTCTGCGTCGGTCATGGCTGCAAATGCCGCCTTTGCACGCTCGATCTCTTCTGCTGTGTACTCAGCTTCAGCACCTTTGCGCTCCAGAATGTACAGATCAAACGCAGCGAAGATGTCAGCATCGAACCGCAGGCAGGTTGCGCCCGTCGGCAACTCAAAAGTCAGATCGGTGCGCGTCCAGTCCAGAACCGGCATGAAGTTGTAGCAGATCTTTGTTATGCCACAGGCAACCAGATTGCGGATCGACTGCTTGTACGCATCGATGTACTTCTGGAAGTCACCGGTCCGTGTCTTGATGTCTTCATGAACCGGGATGCTTTCCACAACGGACCAAACCAGACCGGCTGCCTCAATTTCGTCCTTGCGTTTTTGAATTTCTTCTACCGGCCAAACAATACCGTTCGGAATGTGATGCAAAGCGGACACGATTCCGGTGGCTCCGGCTTGACGAATGTCGGAGAGCGTTACCGGGTCGTTTGGGCCATACCAGCGCCAAGTCTGTTCCATGTGCTTTCTCTTTATGGTTCAAAGGGCGTACGCCCTGGTTAAGCTTCGCGCACTGCCGCCAAGGGGTCGGCATCAAACAGGTACGCATCAAATGCAGGATCGTCGACATCCGACAGCTCAAGCAGTGTCAGACGCACATTTTCCAAATGCTGCCACATCGCCTGACGAGCCATCTGCGGATCTCGACATTGAAGGGCCGTCAAAATGGACTGGTGATCCTCCAGCCATTTCACGCGATAGCCACAGTCAAAAACCCGGTCATGAAGTCTCTCCCACATGCGCGACCGGTTTCGCATGCCCCAAAGGTTGTCGACAGCGCTCACAAGCACCGCATTTTGCGTCGCTATGGCGATTTGTCGATGAAACAGCTCATCGGCCATATAGGCATCACCACCCGCATCGAGTTCTGCACGTTCCTGATCGAGCAGTTCTCGCATACGCACAATATCTGCCTTGGTGACAACAGTCGCTGCAAACCCGGCAATATTGCTTTCAAGCAATTGACGCGCCTGCAGCAACTCAAATGGACCGATGTCGTTGCCCTTGCCTTCATCATCAGCGCTTTCGGGCAGGCGTCTGACATAAATGCCAGACCCCTTGCGAACATCAACAAGCCCCTCGACTTCCAGCATGATCATTGCGTCGCGTACGAGCGAACGGCTTACACCCAGTTCCTCCGAGATCTGGCGCTCGGTTCTGAGCCGATCTCCGATTGCGTAGGTACCCTGCGCGAGTTCATCGCGCAGAGAAGCCGCAACATCCTGATACCGACGCTTGTTGACGTCCAGTTTCATTCCTAAAGCCCTATCAGCGTTCTTCTTTCAAGGTGGCGTAGAAGTCAGAGAGCAACTTGAACGCTTCCTTTTTGGTTTTCTTGTCAGACGCGATCAGGCCTTTTCGGTTCCAACCGCGCTGGTACATGTTCTGGCGGCGTTCAACGCGGAAGTCGTAGAGAATCCACGGCGAAATACCTTTCACAAAGGCCCGCTCTTTCAGTGTTGCAATCTGTTTGCGATACACCTCGGCCATGTAGGCTTCACTGAAGAACCCCTTTTCCAGCTTCCCTTCGCCGATGTAACCATCAGCGCCAGTCTCGGAAATCACGACCGGTTTGCCAGGGTCAGAGTTGTCCAGGAACTCGATCAGATCATCAAAGTTCTCTTCGTACCAACCGTAGTACTCGTTGATACCAATCACGTTGATGTACTGAGCCAGTCGGTCTTCAATGCGGTTCTTGGTGTGGTTGACCAGACAGGCCGCAGATGTCAGGCGTGTTCCATCCATCTCATTGGCCGTATCCACCAAGCCCTTCATGAAGGCCAGACGCTCATCCGTATCCGGGTTCTCGTTACCAACGGACCAGATGATGACAGAGGCGCGATTGCGGTCACGCTTGACCAGTTCACGCAATTGGTTATCCGCATCCTTGAATGTGGCCGGGTTCTTGAAATCAATTGCCCAGTACACCGGAATTTCTTCCCACAGCATGAAGCCAAGCTCATCTGCAAGCTTCGAAGCACGCTCGTCATGCGGGTAGTGGGCGAGACGCAGGAAGTTACAGTTCAGTTCTTTCGCATGCTGGAACCGTTGCTTCAGGTCGTCATCCAGTAAGACCTTGCCCTGAAACTCATCATCCTCGTGAACCGAGATCCCGCGAAGGAATACAGACTTTCCGTTTAGGAACAGCTCTTCGCCGATCTGTTTGATCTGGCGGAAGCCAACACGATCAGTCACGCGATCCGAGCCTGCGGTAGCGACCACATCGTATAGACGCGGCGTTTCCGGAGACCACAACTCTGGTTTCGCTTCGACAATCACCTTGCCCTTGCCATTGGCGTCCAGAGCAATCTCTTCATCAATGCCCAGCTCGGCAATTGAAACCTTGGCGGATTGGCTGGAATCCCCATCAACTTCCACGTCGATGGCAATCTTCGAATATGTGTCGTCCGGCAACATCCGAACAAACAAATCCTTCACGAAGGTTTTCGGAACGCGATACAATTCGACGGCGCGATAGACACCGCCATAATTGAACCAGTCCGTGTTACGCATCGGCACACGATCCAGCGTACGTGCGTTGTTGACACACAGCATCAGCCAGTTCTGGCCAACTTTCGCCTTGTCGGTCAACTCAACATTGAATGGTGTGGAACCGCCATAATGGTTACCCAGAAACTCGCCGTTCAGGAAAACTTTGCAGTCGTACTGTGCCGCGCCGATACGCAAGAACAAGCGCTCGTCGGCAGGCATCTCTGCAATATCCACGGCACGGGTATACCACGCGCTACCTTCAAAGAAGTACCACTTCTCTTTTAGCATGGACCAGCAAGATGGCACCGGTACCGTTTCACCAACATACGGATCGTAATCATATGGTTCTGGCCGCTCTTCCGCCGGCATCGGGGTCATGGCGAACCACTTCTGACGCAAACCGGTGTCCAGAAGATCGACACAGAAGTTCCATTCGCCATTCAGCGACTCGGCTTCCCGGCCTCCAACGAAAATCAGGCCTTCATAATTCAGGTTCTGTTTGTTGAAGGGAACATCGTAGTCTTCGTCGTGTAGACAGGCCAACGCGTTGTCGGCACCTTCCATGCGCTCAAGCATCGTCTTCCAAATACCTCAGTCTGGCAGTCCGTCGCGGGTGTCGGAGCTGCGTCTTAAATCACAAATGACCAAATTGCGCTGCCGGGAGGCAGGCTGCGCACCTGTTCGCCAGAACCCGGGCCAACCCATAAAAACCTTGGTTGACCGATTTCCGAGGCTTCGGGACCAACCCGTACGCCAGGAGGACGACGCACGGGCTGAAACCCTTTTTTATCAAAGCTCAAGATGGGACTGAGCGCACAGTGATCGTTCTCACTTTGGTATGCCGGAGGCGAACAGAATCTGCTGCCCCGACACCTGTACATTTCTATAATTCGCCCTCATTGTCAAACCATTTTATTATATTGGTTGACCAATATCGAAAAATGCGCGATGAAAGACGGGCACAGTTATTTCGGCAGATTCTTGCGGACTATGGGTTATTGCGTAGCCTGCAGGATAACCCGGATTAGCCCAGCGAACGGCGCATCCAGGCACCGTTCATCAAATTGGTCGCCCACCGCAGGAGGAATGCGGCAGGCGGCTCGGCGCAAGTCCATCACTAGGGAAGAAAAATGAAGGCGCTGACCAATATAGTTAATAAGATGCTCAGCACAGTTACCGTTCTGGTATTTGCTGTTCTGGTAGTGTGTGTTGTTTGGCAGGTTGTATCGCGGTTTATCTTGGGTCAGCCGAGCACGGTTACGGACGAGATGGCGCGGTTCATGTTCATGTGGATTGGTTTGATTGGCGCGGCGTATACGCTTGGCCAGCGCCGTCACCTTGCGATTGATCTTTTGACCGGTTCGCTTGTTGGGCGCACGAAGCAGCTTTCGGACCTGTTCATCACGCTTGCGATCGCGGTGTTTGCGATCACGATCATGCTGTACGGCGGCTACAACCTTGTGGCCAAGACTTTGTCCACGGGCCAGGTTTCTCCGGCCCTGCGCATTCCCATGGGCTATGTCTACGCAGCCATTCCGTTCTCCGGGGCGGTGATCCTGTTTTACTGCGTTGAATTTGCCATCGGCCTGATCAACGGCACCGGCACCGGTCCGAACGACAAGCCAGTTGAGGATGCGGCCGAGTAAGCCGAGAATTGAAGAGAGTCCCCCATGGAACTGCAAAGCGCACTTATCCTGTTTGGCGTTTTCGCCGTGCTGGTGACGTTCGGTGTGCCGATCTCGTTTGCGATCGGTCT